>NZ_JBWZNF010000001.1:0-1349430 GCF_056945715.1 Rhodococcus sp. MurmanLake-1
AACCCGGAAGCTAAGCCCTTCAGCGCCGATGGTACTGCACTCGACAGGGTGTGGGAGAGTAGGACACCGCCGAACACCCGTTAACCGAAAGGGGACCCAACATATTGGGTCCCCTTTCGTGCGTTGTATGAGAGGAATGACTGTGTCGGAGAATGGCGACGAGCGTCGGTCCTTCCGTGGGGGAGGAGCGCCTCGATCAGGTGGCCCCCGTCGTGACAACGACGGGCGTGGATCACGCGGCGCTGCAGGCGGAGACCGCCGCGGTGGTGCCGGAGACAACAACCGTGGCGGCGGATTCAACGGCGGACAGCGTCGCGGCGGCGAGGGTGGGTTCACCCCTCGTGGACGCGACGGCGACCGCAACCGTCAGCAAGCACGACCTGACGAACCGGATTTGCCCGACAACGTAGAGCCCACCGAGTTGGACCCGGCCGTGCGTCGAGATCTGCTCAGCCTCGACAAGGACAACGCCAACACAGTTGCGCGTCACCTCGTCATGGCAGGCAAGCTTGTCGACGAAGACCCGGAACTTGCACTGCTCCACGCGCGCGCTGCTCGTCAGCGCGCCGGCCGAATTGCGGTCGTTCGTGAAGCTGCTGGAATCACCGCGTACCACGCCGGTGAATGGGCTGAAGCTCTCTCCGAGCTTCGCGCTGCCCGTCGAATGGCTGGTGGACCGGGTCTGATCGCTGTCATGGCCGACTGTGAACGCGGTTTGGGTCGACCCGAACGCGCAATCGAGCTCGGTCGTAGCGACGAGGCTGCCCTGCTTTCGGGCGACGAGGCTTCGGAGTTGAGGATCGTGGTCGCCGGCGCCCGCATGGATCTCGGTCAGTTCGATCAGGCAGTTGTCACACTGCAGACCAAGGATCTTGACGCAGCGCGTACCGGTGAAGCGGCGGCTCGGCTTTTCTATGCGTACGCTGATGCCCTCGTTGCAGCAGGTCGTGTCGAAGACGGATTGAAGTGGTTCCTCAATGCTGCAGCTGCAGACCTCGAGGGTGACACGGATGCTGAAGAACGGGTGGCCGAGTTGACCGGAGAAGATCAGTGACCGTGCTTCGTACTCAGTACGACGTACTTTTGCTCGATCTCGACGGCACGCTGTACGCCGGAGCTCATGCGATTCCCGGCACCCAGGCCGCGTTGGGTCAGGGTACGCAGGCTCTGTACTACGTGACCAACAATGCGAGTCGCTCGCCTTCGGCAGTGTCCGCGCATCTGACCGAACTCGGTTTCGATTCCGAAGACGATCGCGTGGTCACCAGTTCTCAGACGGCGGTGCGCCTGTTGGCTGAGCGTCTCGAACCCGGTGCCGCTGTACTCGTCGTCGGTACAGATGCATTGGCCGACGAGGTGACGCGCGTCGGTTTGCTTCCGGTGCGCGAATTCGCGCATTCCCCGGTTGCAGTCGTCCAAGGACATTCGACGGAGACCAACTGGTCGATCCTCGCCGAGGCATGCTTGGCGATCAGGGCCGGGGCGTTGTGGGTGGCTGCGAACCTGGACACCACACTGCCGTCGGAACGGGGTTTGGTGCTCGGCAACGGCTCGATGGTGGCGGCTCTGCGCGCCGCCACGAGGCAGGAACCCTTGGTGGCAGGCAAGCCTGCTGCACCGCTGATGGAGGATGCGCTTGCACGCAGTGGGTGCTCGCGTCCACTGGTCGTCGGTGATCGCTTGGACACTGATATCGAAGGCGCACATGCTGTTTCGATCGACTCACTGTTGGTACTGACCGGTGTGAGCACGCCGGGCGACGTACTGCGGGCGCCGATTGAGCAGCGCCCCACCTACATTGCAGCAACTCTGGATTCGCTCAATCAGCCGGCCGTCGAATCGCTGGTCGGTGCGGACTCCAAGTGGTCTGTCTCCGTGAACGGGTCGGCGCTGGTTGTCGACGGCCCGGTTGTCGGGGACGAGATGTCGCTTCTACGTGCGGTTGCGCCTGTCGCATGGGCTAATCCGTCGTTCCAGACCCTGGAAGCGTCGGATGCCGGCGTGGCGGATCTGTTTGCTTCCTGGCTCGTCTGATTTCTCGCAAATGTGTTCGACTCGCGGGGGTGTGGGTGTATGCGCAACCGAGAGTCATGCACTAACGTTGTGCCCGATGAGCACGCCGACACCGCACCCCGGAAACTCGAGCAACGGATCACCGCTGCCCGGGTCACGCCCTACCGTCGATCCGGAACGAATACGTTCTGACGTCGACGGTTTGCTGGCACGCCTCGGCGGCATCGAACACGATCCGAACGATCATCACGGAGCAGGTGTGATTCCGCAGAAGGCACATATTTTGGAACAGGCACACGAGGTGCTAGTCCAGGCACTCGCCTCTGTGGACAGGGCTTGACGTGGCACGTAGAGCACGGGTGGACGCCGAATTGGTTCGTCGCGGTCTGGCACGATCGAGAGATCATGCGCAAGAACTGATCTCCGCGGGCCGAGTTCTCATTTCCGGAGCCGTTGCGACCAAGCCCGCGACGGCGATCGAAGCCGGAACGCCGCTTCGGGTCGTCGAGGTGGAGCAGGAAGTCTCGTGGGCGTCGCGCGGTGCTCACAAACTGATCGGTGCCCTTGACGCCTTCGGTGCCGAAGGATTGACGGTCGAAGGTCGCCGGTGCCTCGACGCCGGCGCTTCCACCGGCGGGTTCACGGACGTTCTGCTGACACGCGGTGCGAAGGAAGTTGTCGCCGTCGACGTCGGTTACGGCCAATTGGTGTGGCGCCTGCAGTCCGACGACCGAGTGCATGTCATCGACCGAACCAATGTTCGCGCTATCGATGCCGAGACGATCGGCGGAACTGTCGATCTCGTTGTCGCGGACCTGTCGTTCATCTCTCTCAAACTGGTACTCGGGGCGTTTGTCGCCTGTACCGCTGACGGCGCGGACCTGGTTCCGATGGTCAAGCCTCAGTTCGAGGTGGGCAAGGACCGCGTCGGTGCCGGTGGCGTCGTACGAGATCCGGAATTGCGAATCTCCGCTGTGCTCGACGTGTCGGAGGCTGCTGCAAAGGTAGGTCTGCGGACGTTAGGTGTCGTGGCCAGCCCATTGCCCGGTCCGTCGGGAAATGTCGAGTATTTCCTGTGGCTTCGAAAGACGGGTACATCCGGCGACGAAGAGACGGATACCGACGCCGAGACGAACACCGAGGGAATTCCTACGGTGGAGGACATGATTCGCAAGGCTGTAGAGGAAGGGCCCCAGTGAACGCGGTCACGAACGGCGAGTCGCGCGAGATCCTTCTTGTCGCACACCCTGGTCGACGCGACATCACGGAAACTGCCAAGCGGGTCGGGAAGATCTTCGAGCGCGCGGGAATTGGACTGCGAGTCCTCGTCGACGAAGCAGACAGCTCGCGCATCGAAGCAATGACGGAACCAGAGGGTTTCTCTGCGCCGGGTCTCGACGTCACGGTTGTTCATCCCGGCCCTGATGCTGCCGTTGGATGCGAGTTGGTACTTGTTCTCGGTGGCGACGGCACGTTTCTGCGCGCCGCCGAACTCGCTCAAGAAGCGTCCATTCCTGTACTGGGCATCAACCTCGGACGGATCGGATTTCTGGCAGAGACCGAGGCCGAGCATCTCGACGAGGCTCTCGCACAGGTAGTTCGCAAGGAATATCGCGTCGAGTCCCGTATGACACTCGACGTCGTGATTCGGGTGGACGACGAGATCATCGACCGCGGGTGGGCGCTCAACGAGGCCAGTATCGAGAACCGTTCGCGTCTGGGAGTTCTCGAAGTTGTCCTCGAAGTCGATGGCAGACCGGTGTCCGCGTTCGGTTGCGACGGTGTTCTCGTGTCCACTCCCACAGGCTCGACCGCTTATGCATTTTCCGCAGGCGGCCCCGTCGTGTGGCCCGAACTCGAAGCATTGCTCGTCGTACCCAGCAACGCGCACGCGCTGTTCGCGCGGCCGTTGGTCACCAGCCCGAATTCGATTATCGCGGTGGAGACCGTCGCAGGCAGCCACGACGGCCTGGTCTTCTGCGACGGCCGTCGCACGTTGGAACTGCCTGCCGGCGCTCGCGTCGAGATCGTTCGCGGCGCCACTCCCGTCAAGTGGGTCCGGTTGGACTCTGCGCCTTTCGCTGATCGGATGGTTCGCAAGTTCGAGCTTCCGGTTACCGGATGGCGAGGAAGGAAGCCTTAATCGTGCTCGCAGAGATCCGTATCGACAGTCTTGGTGTGATCTCCGAGGCCAGCGCCCAGTTTCACGAGGGCCTGACCGTCCTGACCGGTGAAACCGGCGCAGGTAAAACGATGGTCGTCACCAGCTTGCACCTCCTCAGCGGAGCGCGAGCGGATGCCGGTCGAGTGCGGTTGGGCGCGTCGCGAGCCGTTGTCGAAGGACGATTCATCGCCGACGACGTCTCACCGGCCACCGAGCGTGAGATCGTCCGAATCCTGGAATCGTCCGGCGCCGAGCGCGACGAGGACGGGACCATCATCGCTGTTCGGACAGTCGGCAGCGATGGGCGGTCACGGGCTCATCTCGGCGGACGAAGCGTGCCGGCGGGAGTTCTCTCCGAATTCACGGACCCACTTCTGACTGTCCACGGACAGAACGATCAGCTGCGATTGCTTCGTCCCGACCAGCAACGCAACGCGCTGGACCGCTTCGGGGACAAGGCAATCGGAACGCTGCTGACGAGGTACCGCAAACACCGTCGTGAATGGCTCGATGCTCGTTCGGAGTTGATCGAGCGCACGTCGAAGGCTCGTGAACTGGCACAAGAAGCAGATCAGTTGACCTTCGCGCTCAACGAAATCGACGGCGTGGCACCCGAGCCCGGCGAGGACACGGCGATCGTTGCCGAAGTTCGTCGACTCAGTGAACTCGATTCGCTCCGCTCGGCTGCGGAAGAGGCGCACGCTGCGCTCGCCGGTAGTGACGACATGGCAAGCGGCGACGTCGGTGTCATGCCGGCGCTAGACCTGATGTCCGAAGCGAGGGCGCGCATCGAGTCGGTCACCGACGCCGATCTGGATGGCCTCGGTTCCCGGTTGGCCGACGCTATTGCCGTCGTCACCGACGTTGCCGGTGACCTGAACACCTACCTGTCCGGGCTGCCCGCAGACCCGGGTGCTCTGGACTCTTTGTTGTCGCGGCAATCGGAACTGAAGACTCTGACTCGCAAGTACGCCGCCGATGTCGACGGTGTTCTCGAATGGGCAGATACTGCTCGCGCTCGTCTATCCAAACTCGACGTGTCCTCGGATGCGTTGTCACTGTTGGCCAAGCAGGTCGAGGAGACGGCTGGCCTGACCGCGGAAGCCGCTACCAAGCTGAGCGCCGCGCGAGTCAAGGCGGCGGCAAAGCTCGCCAAAGCCGTCAGCGCGGAACTCGCCGGTCTGGCGATGGGACGTGCGGGCCTCGAGGTGACTGTGCGTTCGCAGCCTGCCGGCCCGCAGGACTCGGCGCCGCTCAGTGTCGGGGGAGTAGACCTTCATGCCGGGTCTGCCGGCGTCGACGAGGTGGAATTTCGCCTGTCCGCGCACAGTGGGGCACCGTCACTTCCGATCAGCAAGAGCGCTTCCGGTGGTGAGCTGTCACGCGTCATGCTGGCGCTCGAGGTTGTTCTCGCTGGTAGCGACACCGGTGCGACGATGGTTTTCGACGAGGTGGACGCGGGGGTCGGTGGCCGCGCTGCTGTCGAGATCGGCCGCCGATTGGCGAAACTTGCTCGCACGCATCAGGTTATCGTCGTCACCCACCTTCCGCAGGTTGCTGCGTTTGCCGACACCCACCTCGTGGTGGACAAGGTCGACGACAAAGGCGGAGTGGTGAGCAGTGGCGTGCGGACCTTGTCGGATTCGGATCGGGTGGTCGAATTGGCCCGTATGTTGGCAGGGCTGGACGACACCGAAACCGGTCGTGCGCACGCCGAAGAACTGCTCGAGATCGCGAATGCGGCCCGCGTCACAGATTGAAGGTTCTGTGGTGTTGGTGTGACTGATGTGGTAGTTGTCGGCGCGCCTCCACCGGTCAACGCGGTTTCAGGTTCATCATCGAAGCCATGAAGATGCCCGGATTGCTCTCACGTAACACCGAATCCTTGCCTGGGATCAGTGGCATCGCCAGGGCCGATCGGAACACGGCGAAGCTTCTACGCCGTGTCGGTCCTGGAGACATCGTGATCCTCGACGAAGTCGACATCGATCGCCGGACCGCCGATGCTCTGGTGAAAGCCGGAGTCATGGCCGTGGTCAACGCGTCGCCGTCGATTTCGGGGCGGTACCCCAACCTCGGACCGGAAGTGATCGTCGCCAACGACATCGTTCTCGTCGATGCTGTCGACGGTGATGTCTTCAAGAACATCAAGGACGGAAGCAAGATCCGCCTGCACGAGGGCGAGATCTTCAACGGCGAGAAGAGCCTCGTCAAGGGTGAAGAGCAGACCGAGGCCGAAATATCCGACCGGATGATCGAGGCCAAGACCGGCCTGGTCGATCACTTGGAAGCGTTCTCGGGTAACACCATCGAGTTCATCCGCACCGAAAGCCCGTTGCTCATCGACGGAATCGGTGTTCCGGACATCGATATCGACTTGAAGGACCGCCATGTCGTGGTCGTCTCCGACGGCCCCGAACGCGAGACCGATCTGAAGAACCTCAAGCCCTTCATCAAGGAGTATTCGCCGATCTTGATCGGTGTCGGCGCAGGTGCGGACGTGTTGAGCAAGGCCGGATACCGCCCCGATCTGATCGTGGGCGACCCGGAGGAAATCACCAGTTCCACGCTCAAGTCCGGCGCGGAAGTTGTTCTGCCTGCAGACCAGGACGGTCATGCGGCGGGGCTTTCCCGAATCCAGGATCTCGGTATCGGGGCGATGACGTTCCCGGCGACCTGCTCACCGACCGACCTTGCCCTGCTGCTTGCCGATCACCACGGAGCTTCACTGATCGTGACGGTCGGCAACGTGGTGTCCTTGGACGAGTTCTTCGACCGTGGGCGTCGTGAAAGCAATCCGTCGGCGTTCAT
This sequence comes from Rhodococcus sp. MurmanLake-1, assembly GCF_056945715.1. Taxonomy (NCBI): domain Bacteria; kingdom Bacillati; phylum Actinomycetota; class Actinomycetes; order Mycobacteriales; family Nocardiaceae; genus Rhodococcus; species Rhodococcus sp. MurmanLake-1. Next base: position 6,989 of record NZ_JBWZNF010000001.1, read on the forward strand.
GACACGGCTCAAGGTTGGACCGAAACTGGTCGACGCCAAGGCTGTGGCAACGCTGTATCGAAGTCGAGTGTCCGGCGGCGCGATCGCGCTCCTGGTGCTCGCCGCCCTGGTGGCAGTGATCGTCGCCCTGGTCGTGTCCAATGCCGGTAGTGAAGTTCTCGACTGGGCAATCGCAACGTGGAACAGCTTCGCGCTGTGGGTTCAGGGGCTCTTCAAGTGATTTCGATGCGTCAACATGCAATTTCCATAGCGGCAATCTTTCTGGCACTCGCGATCGGCGTGGTGCTCGGTTCCGGAATGCTGTCGAGTGGATTGCTGTCCGGTCTGCGTGACGACAAGGCGGACCTGCAGAACGAGATCGAAGACCTCAATCAACAGTCCAATCAGCTTCAGCAGCAACTCAATTCCGCGGACGGCTTCGATGCCGCTGTCGGCGGTCGCGTCGTGCGTGACAGTCTCGCTGGTCGCACCGTCGTCGTCATCACGGCACCGGACGCGGATCCCAGTGATCTCGACGGTGTCAACCGACTCGTCACTGCCGCCGGCGGTGCCGTGACCGGACGCGTCTCGCTCACCGATTCGTTTGTCGACGCCACCGGTGGTGACCGCTTGCGGACCGTCGTCACCAATGTCATCCCTGCGGGGATCACTCTCAAGACCGGTGCGGTCGATCAGGGCAGTCTCGCGGGTGATCTGCTCGGTTCGGTTCTGCTTCTCAACGGGCAGAACAGCGAACCGCAGAGCACTCCGGACGAGATGAATCTCGCGCTCGACTCGCTGCGTAGCGCCGGTTTCATCAGCTACGACGACGGAGCGGTCAAGCCGGCTCAGCTCGCGGTGGTTCTCACCGGCGACAACAAGAGTGAATCCGACGCAGCCACGGGTAACCGCGGCGCCGTCATCGCCCGGTTTGCCGGTGCTCTCGACGGACGCGGCGCAGGAACGATTCTCGCGGGCCGGCCTGGCTCGGCCGAGGGCAGTGGTCCGGTTGCCGTCGCGCGTGCGGACGCGGCGCTCTCAGCGGGCTTGACGACCATCGACAACATCGACCGGGAATCGGGCAAGATCACGACGCCGTTGGCACTTCAGGAACAGTTGAACGGCGGCGCCGGCCGCTACGGCACGGGACCGGGAGCGGCGGCGGTTACCGTCGGCGCACCCACCAACTGAACACCCCGGTATTGATACGCCGGTCACATCGGGGGCGGAAAGTCGGCGCGTTGTAGGCACCGACCCCCGATAGGTGTTACCGTGAAATCCCGTGGGTCGGCAGGCCCCAGCATGCTTCATCAGACCAAGCCCTGCACAGTCGTCACGGGAGCCCCTTTGCCACAGTCACGCACTAACACGCGTACCGCCACCAAGCACATCTTCGTCAGCGGAGGTGTAGCTTCCTCGCTCGGCAAAGGTTTGACCGCCTCGAGCCTGGGACAGTTGTTGACCGCGCGGGGAATGCGCGTGACCATGCAGAAGCTCGATCCCTATCTCAATGTGGATCCGGGCACCATGAACCCCTTCCAGCACGGCGAGGTCTTCGTCACCGAAGACGGTGCCGAGACCGACCTCGACGTCGGGCACTACGAGCGGTTCCTCGACCGTGACCTATCCGGTCAGGCGAACGTCACCACCGGCCAGGTGTACTCGACGGTCATCGCCAAGGAACGTCGTGGCGAGTACCTCGGTGACACCGTTCAGGTCATCCCGCACATCACCGATGAGATCAAGCGTCGCATCCTCGAGATGAGCGGCCCGGATCTGCAGGGACACCGCCCGGATGTCGTGATCACCGAAATCGGTGGAACCGTCGGCGACATCGAATCGCAGCCCTTCCTCGAAGCCGCTCGCCAGGTCCGCCACGACGTCGGCCGCGACAACGTCTTCTTCCTGCACGTCTCCCTCGTGCCGTACCTCGGCCCCTCCGGAGAACTCAAGACCAAGCCCACGCAGCACTCGGTTGCGTCCTTGCGCAGCATCGGCATTCAGCCCGACGCGCTGATCCTTCGTTGCGATCGTGACGTTCCGCAGGGCCTCAAGAACAAGATCGCCCTGATGTGCGACGTGGACGTCGACGCCTGCATCTCGACGCCCGACGCTCCCTCGATCTACGACATCCCGAAGGTTCTGCACCGTGAGGGCCTCGACGCCTACGTCGTTCGCCAGCTCGGTCTCCCGTTCCGCGACGTCGACTGGACCGTGTGGGGCAACCTCCTCGATCGTGTTCACCAGCCGCGTGAGACCGTGCGGGTCGCGTTGGTCGGCAAGTACGTCGACCTGCCCGACGCATACCTCTCCGTCACCGAGGCTCTGCGCGCCGGTGGATTCGCGAACCGGTCCAAGGTCGAGATCTCCTGGGTTCCGTCGGACGCCTGTGAGACCGAAGCCGGAGCGCAGGCCGCTCTCGGTGACGTCGACGGTGTTCTGATCCCGGGCGGCTTCGGCATCCGCGGCATCGAGGGCAAGCTCGGCGCGATCCGTTTCGCACGTTCACGCAAGCTGCCGCTGCTGGGTCTGTGCCTGGGTCTGCAGTGCGTCGTCATCGAAGCTGCTCGCAGCGTCGGCCTCGACGATGCCAACTCGGCCGAGTTCGAGCCGGACACCAAGCACCCGGTCATCTCCACGATGGCTGATCAGGAAGACGTCATCGCCGGTGACGCCGACCTCGGTGGCACAATGCGTCTGGGTGCTTACCCGGCCGTGCTGACCAAGGGTTCCGTCGTCGCTCAGGCCTACGGAACCGAGGACGTCTCCGAGCGTCACCGTCACCGCTACGAGGTCAACAACACGTACCGCGACCGGATTACCAAGTCCGGCTTGCAGTTCAGCGGAACCTCGCCGGACGGTCACCTGGTCGAGTTCGTCGAGTACCCGCGTGAGCAGCATCCGTTCTTCGTTGCCACCCAGGCACACCCGGAGCTCAAGAGCCGCCCGACGCGCCCGCACCCGCTGTTCGCCGCCTTCGTCGAAGCAGCGTTGACGTACAAGCTCGAAGAGCGCCTGCCCGTCGACGTCCACGGTGACGAGAAGATCGACACCGCTGCCACCGAGACGGCGCTCGACGCTGCAGTCGAGAACGTGGAAAAGGTCTAGCCACACATGAGCGATCCCGGTCGGCACGAATTCGACACCCTCGGCTCCAAGACGGTCTACACCGGCGCGATCATCGCGTTGCGCGTCGACACCGTTACGATGCCTGGTGGTCAGCGTGCCGATCGGGAAGTCGTCGAACACCACGGCGCCGTTGCCGTCGTGGCACTGGACGAGCACGACAACCTGGTGCTGATTCACCAGTACCGTCACCCGCTCGGGCACCGGTTGTGGGAAATCCCTGCCGGTCTGCTCGACGCTGCGGGGGAGAGCCCGGTCGAGGCGGCGGCGCGTGAGCTGGGCGAAGAAACCGGACTCGGCGCCGATCGATGGTCGGTGCTGGTCGATGTAGCTCTCTCACCCGGGTTCACGGACGAGGCGGTTCGCGTCTTCCTCGCCGAGGGGCTGCACGAGGTGGAGCGCGACGATCCCGAACACGAAGAAGCCGATCTCGAGATTTCGCGAGTTCCGCTCGCCGACGCCGTCGACATGGCGCTGCGCGGTGACATCGTCAATGCCACCGCGGTATCGGGCATTCTCGCGATCGCTACCGCACGCTCGACGGGAAAGCCGCTACGCCCCGCCGACGCACCGTGGCCCGATCGTCCTCGCGCATTCGGAGAACGCAAGTCGCGAGCCTGAAGTGCTTGCCCGACAGGTGGACTCGTATCTCGACCATCTAGCGGTCGAGCGAGGATCTGCGCGCAACACTCTGCTTTCGTATCGCCGCGACCTGAATCGGTATGCGGAGTACCTGAACGGGCGCGGCATCGACGACGTCGCGGGCGTGACGGAGAACGACGTCACCGAATTCGTGACACATCTGCGCCTGGGTGACAAAGATGCCGGAGTCGTACCGTTGGCAGCCAGTTCGGCAGCGAGGACCCTGATCGCGGTCCGCGGATTCCACAAGTTTTCCGCCGCCGAGGGCCTGGTCGGTGTCGATGTGGCTCGGACGGTCAAGCCGCCGACGCCCGGACGCAAGTTGCCCAAAGCTCTGCCGCTCGACGACGTGATCGCCCTACTCGACGCTTCGGGTGGCGGTGCGGCCGGTGACGGGCCCCGCGACCTGAGGGATCGCGCTCTCTTAGAGCTTCTGTACTCGACCGGAGCACGCATCACCGAGGCGATCGATCTGGACGTCGACGACATCGACACCGAAACCCGTTCCGTGCTGCTCAAGGGCAAGGGCGGCAAGCAGCGGATCGTCCCCGTCGGCAGGCCGGCGATCGCCGCCGTCGACGCGTATCTCGTCCGCGGGCGCCCCAGCCTCGCGACGCGTGGTGTTCCTGCCCTCTTTCTCAACGCTCGCGGGGGACGCCTCTCGCGTCAGAGTGCATGGCAGATTCTTCAGGACGCCGCCGCGTCGGCCGGGATCAAGGCGGACGTCTCACCCCATACGCTCAGGCACTCGTTTGCCACACACCTGCTCGACGGTGGCGCGGACGTACGCGTCGTGCAGGAACTTCTCGGTCACGCTTCGGTAACCACGACGCAGATCTACACACTGGTCACCGTCACAGCGCTGCGCGAAGTGTGGGCTCAGGCACACCCACGCGCCCGTTAGGCGTTGGTTGGCTCATGCGTGTCTGCGAGACCATTCGGTGATGTAAGCGGTAGCGTTCAAGGAGCGCGAGCGGCCTCCACCGCAGTTTCGGAGGTTTGCCGGCGCCGAGAGCAACCGCCGAAAGAGTAGGGGAGCATCGGACCGTGTCGACATCGCAGCCACCAGCGGCGGAGTCCGCGCCGCCGCATGTCAATGCCCAACTCTTCGAGCGCGTGAACGAATCAGCACCAGCTGTACCCTCCGAACCAGAGGCGATGTTCGAAATAGATACGACGCCAGTAGCCTCTCCACCTGCGGAAACCCCTGCTGTTTCCACGGAAGAACTCGGTCCGACGGGCCGGCCGGTCCGCGAGGTACCCCAACCGACACCGTTGGCGCATCACGGACCCGCGATGATCATCGCGATGTGCAACCAGAAGGGCGGCGTCGGCAAGACGACGTCGACCATCAACCTGGGTGCGTCGTTGGCCGAATACGGTCGCCGAGTGCTCCTGGTGGATCTCGATCCCCAAGGAGCGTTGTCTGCTGGTCTGGGCGTTCAGCATCACGACCTGGAACTGACCGTCCACAATCTCCTGGTCGAACCGCGTGTGTCCATTGACGACGTGTTGATGCGCACTCGGGTGGACGGTCTGGACCTGCTCCCCAGCAACATCGACCTTTCGGCCGCCGAGATTCAATTGGTCACCGAGGTCGGGCGTGAGCAGACTTTGGGACGCGTGTTGCACCCGGTTCTCGATCGGTACGACTACGTGCTCATCGACTGCCAGCCGTCGCTTGGCCTGCTCACGGTGAATGCGCTGGCGTGCGCCGATTCGGTCATCATTCCGATGGAATGCGAGTACTTCAGCCTGCGCGGCCTGGCACTTCTCAACGACACCGTCGAAAAGGTGCACGACCGTCTCAATCCGAAGCTCGAGTTGGCCGGCATCGTCGTCACGATGTTCGACGCCCGGACCCTGCACGCTCGTGAGGTGATGGCGCGAGTGGTCGAGGTGTTCGGCGACGTCGTCTACGACACGGTGATCAACCGCACCGTTCGATTCCCCGAAACCAGCGTCGCCGGTGAGCCGATCACGACGTGGGCGCCGAAATCGGCTGGCGCCGAGGCATATCGAGCCTTGGCCCGCGAGGTCATTCACCGGTCTGGTCGTTAGTGGAACTGATTGCATCGCAAGAAGATCCGGTCGAAGTCGAGCCGGATTCGATCGATCCGAACGTGCCGACCGACGCTCAGACCGCAGCCAAGGCTGCCGGTTTCCGAGTCACTCTCCGAAACTTCGAAGGCCCGTTCGATCTGCTGTTGAACCTGATCAATCAACGGCAGCTCGACGTCACCGAAGTCGCCCTTCACACCGTCACGGACGATTTCATCGCGTACACCAAGGAACTCGGCAGTGCGATGGGCCTTGATCAGACGACGGAATTCCTGGTCGTCGCAGCTACGCTTCTGGATCTGAAAGCGGCCAGGTTGTTGCCCGCCGGTCAGGTCGAGGACGCGGAGGATCTGGCGCTTCTCGAAGCACGTGATCTTCTCTTCGCGAGACTGCTGCAGTACCGGGCGTACAAACAGGTTGCGGCGCTGTTCGGTGAGTTGGAGGAAGCAGCGATGCGGCGCTATCCGCGCTCGGTTGCCGTCGAGGATCAGTTCACCGAACTCCTGCCCGAGGTGTTGTTGGGCGTCGACCCTCAGCGTTTTGCGGAGATCGCGGCGACGGTGTTCACACCGCGTCCAGTGCCGACAGTGGGCCTCGATCACCTCCATGTGTCCAATATCTCGATACCCGAACAGGCCGAGCGAATTCTCGAGTTGCTGCGCGAGCGAGGCATCGGGGAGTGGACACCATTCGGGGACCTCGTTGCCGAGTGCGAAATCACCGTCGAGATAGTGGCAAGGTTTCTCGCATTGCTCGAGCTGTATCGCCGGCAGGTCATCGTATTCGAGCAACCCGAGGCCCTCGGACCGCTGATGGTGAGTTGGACCGGAGACGACCCGGCCGCGCCGGTCACAGAGGAGGACTACGGATGAACGCCGAACCGACGGAATCAGAGTCTTCGCAGCTAGACGAGATTATCGAGCCTACCGACGACGCCTCGGAGTCCGAAGAGTCTGCACCCGATTTCGACCTCGACGACGATCAACTCGACGCAGTGCTGGAGTCGCTTCTGCTTGTCGTGGATTCGCCGGCGGAAGTGAACCAACTCGCATCTGTCACCGGAACCGCGCCGGAGCGCGTCGAAGAACGCCTGACGTCGATGTCGGCCGCATTGACCGCTCGCGGCAGCGGAATGGACCTTCGCTACGCGGGCGACGGATGGCGTCTGTACACGCGACAAGAGTTTGCCCCGTACGTGGAAAAGCTGCTATTGGACGGCGCACGCACCAAATTGACCAGGGCGGCATTGGAAACTTTGGCCGTAGTCGCATACCGTCAACCGTTGACTCGTGCGCGGATCAGTGCGGTACGAGGCGTCAACGTGGACGGGGTGGTACGCACCCTCCTTGCCCGCGGACTGATCGCGGAAGCCGGGCCTGACCCGGACACCAACGCGACACGGTACTCCACGACCGAACTGTTCCTCGAACGGCTCGGCCTGGCCTCGCTCAGCGAGCTCCCGGAGTTGGCCCCGCTCTTGCCTGATGTCGATCTCATCGACGACATCAGCGAAAGCCTGGAATCCGATCCGCGATTTGCGAGAATGAACAAGGCAGACGTGCCCGCTGACGTAGTGGACACCGAAGTCGACGACTGACCGGAATACCGGCCGTCGTCAGCACCGAGAAAGACCCGACCACGCTCGGGAAACAGTAGAAAACTGACAGGAAAAAAGTGAACAATCCCGCTCGCCGAGATGGCACACCGGACCGTAACAACTCCCGCGACAACCGCGGCGCACGCAGCGATGCACCCCGTGGTGGTCGCAGCGACGCCCCCCGCGGCGCACGTAGCGAAGCGCCCCGTGGTGGACGCAGCAACACTTCCCGCAGTACCTCCGGATACGACCGCAACGCCGGATCCGACCGTCCCCGCACGGACGACCGTCGCGGTGGATTCAATGATGACCGTCGCCCGCCGCGCAGCGATGACCGTCGCCCTCCGCGCAGCGACGACCGTCGCCCTCCGCGCAGCGACGACCGTCGCCCCGCACGTACGGATGACCGTCGCGGCGGTTACAACGACGATCGCCGCGGACCGCGCAGCGACGACCGCCGTACCCCCCACGTCGACGCCCGTCGCGCACCACGCGGTGGCGCCGACCGTCGTAGTGACGATCAGCGCGGCGCACGCCCCGACGCTCCTCGCGGCGGCGCATGGTCGAACGCACCTCGTGGATCCAAGTTCGACGGACCTCCGCGCAAGCGCCCGGCAGCTCCCACACCGCCGGCGACCAACAAGCGTGGCAAGCCGAAGACCGAGAAGCCGCAGCGCGTGGTCTCTCAGAACCCGTTGGTGTCCAACGCCAAGCCGGCACGTCATCAGCACGCCGAGATCACCAAGCACGACGGCCCGCCGAAGGGCGACGGCGTCCGCTTGCAGAAGGTACTGGCTCAGGCCGGCGTCGCATCACGCCGTGCAGCTGAAGAACTGATCGACCAGGGTCGCGTCGAGGTCGACGGCCGCATCGTGGTCGAGCAGGGTCTGCGTGTCGACCCCGAGAACGCAGTGGTTCGTGTCGACGGCGTCCGCGTCGTCGTGCAGAAGGACCTCGTCTACCTTGCGATGAACAAGCCGCGTGGCTGGCAGTGCACCATGTCCGACGATCTCGGTCGTCCGTGCGTCGGTGACATCGTCTCCGAGCGCGTTCAGTCGGGTCAGCGGCTCTTCCACGTCGGCCGTCTCGACGCCGACACTGAAGGCTTGCTTCTCTTCACCAACGACGGCGACTTGGCTCACCGCCTGATGCACCCGTCGTTCGAGGTTCCGAAGACGTACCTCGCCACGGTTCACGGCGTTGTCGAGCGCAGCACCGGCAAGCAGCTTCGTGACGGTGTCACTCTCGATGACGGTCCGGCCAAGGTGGACGCGTTCACCGTGCTCGAGATCAACGAGGGCAAGACGCTCGTCAAGCTCGTTCTGCACGAGGGTCGCAAGCACATCGTGCGTCGTCTCCTCGATGCCGTCGGTCACCCCGTTGTCCGTCTGGTTCGCACCAACGTCGGAGTTGTCGCTCTCGGCGATCAGCGTCCGGGAACGCAGCGCGTCCTCGGACGTAGCGAGGTCGGTGGACTGTACGAGGCGGTCGGCCTGTGACCGATTCGTCCATGCCGCTGGTAGTCGCTATGGACGGACCGTCCGGAACCGGCAAGTCCAGCGTCTCTCGCGCGTTGGCGCAGCGTTTGGGTGCTCGCTACCTCGACACCGGAGCCATTTACCGGATCGCGACCCTGCACGTGCTTCGTCAGGGAATCGATCTGGCTGATTCCGCCGCGATCACCGCTGCCGTTGCGGCATTGCCGTGGTCCATCGGTACCGATCCAAGCAGTGAGCAGGTGCATCTCGACGGCGCGGACGTCAGTGAGGAGATCCGCGGCGACGCGGTCACCAAGGCTGTCTCCGCGGTCTCGGCTGTGCCCGAGGTTCGCGACCTGCTGGTCGCCACTCAGCGTGAGTTGGCGGCCGGTGCGGAGCGGATCGTAGTGGAAGGTCGCGACATCGGAACCGTCGTACTCCCCGATGCAGATGTCAAGATCTTCTTGACCGCATCGGCGGAAACCCGTGCAGCACGGCGCAATACGCAGAACGTCGGCCAAGGCCGTGAAGACAATTACGAAGCGGTGCTGGCTGATGTGCAGCGCCGTGACCATCTCGATTCGACTCGGGCAGTGTCGCCGTTGCGCCCTGCCGAGGATTCCATCCTGGTGGATACGAGCGAATTGGGAATTGAAGATGTGATCGCCAAGTTGCTGTTGGTGGTCAGCGACAGAACTGGAGCAGTGCAGTGAGCGACGATCTGGTAACCGAATATGCCGGTGACGGAACTTGGTCCGAGGAATCGGAGTGGGATTACGCCGATCTCGAAGCGGACGGCGAAGGCGAAGCGCACATTGCCGTCCCGACCTTGGCTGTTGTCGGTCGACCGAACGTCGGCAAGTCGACGCTCGTCAACCGCATCATCGGCCGTCGTGAAGCGGTAGTCGAGGATATCCCCGGCGTTACCCGTGACCGCGTCTCGTACGAGGCGAACTGGGCCGGACGGCGCTTCCTCGTCCAGGACACCGGCGGATGGGAACCCGACGCAAAGGGTCTTCAGCAGGCCGTTGCCCGCCAGGCCGAATTGGCCATGGGAACGGCTGACGCCATTCTCCTGGTCGTCGACGCCGTTGTCGGCGCTACGACGACGGACGAAGCTGTCGCTCGAGTGCTTCGCCGCTCGAAGACTCCGGTCATCCTCGTTGCCAACAAGGTGGACGACGGACGCACCGAGTCCGAGGTTGCAGCGCTGTGGTCCTTGGGCCTCGGTCAGCCGTACTCCGTGAGTGCGACGCACGGACGCGGTACCGGCGACCTGCTCGACGAGGTTCTCGAGAAGCTACCGGAAACCCCGCGTGAAGGTATCCCCGGCGGCGGCCCGCGTCGTGTTGCTCTCGTCGGAAAGCCGAACGTCGGAAAGTCCAGCTTGCTCAACAAGCTGTCCGGTGACGAGCGGTCCGTCGTGCACAATGTTGCCGGCACCACCGTCGACCCCGTCGACTCCATCGTCGAACTCGGCGGGCGCCCTTGGCGTTTCGTCGACACGGCTGGTCTGCGCAAGCGTGTCAGCCATGCCAGCGGCGCGGAGTTCTATGCGTCGCTGCGTACGAAGAGTGCGATCGAGGCCGCTGAGGTCGCGATCCTGCTCATCGACGCACACGAGCCGATCACCGAGCAGGACCTCCGTGTTCTGAGCATGGTGGCCGACACGGGTCGTGCATTGGTGATCGCATTCAACAAGTGGGACCTCGTGGACGAGGACCGTCGACTCATGCTGGACAAGGAAGTGGACCGCGATCTGGTCCGCGTTCCGTGGGCTCAGCGAGTCAACATCTCCGCCCACACCGGTCGCGCTGTGGCGAAGCTCGTGCCGGCTCTCGACACGGCTCTGGAGTCCTGGGACAAGCGCATCCCCACGGGTCGCCTGAACACCTGGCTCAAGGAAGTTGTGGCGGCCACGCCGCCTCCGATGCGTGGTGGTCGCCTGCCTCGCATCATGTTCGCGACTCAGGCAAGCACGCGCCCGCCGACATTCGTTCTCTTCACCACGGGCTTCCTCGAGGCCGGCTACCGCCGCTTCATCGAGCGGCGTCTGCGTGAAGAGTTCAACTTCGACGGCAGCCCGATCCGCGTATCCGTCCGAGTGCGCGAGAAGCGTGACCGTAAGGGCCGCTGATTCTGCGTCCAAATCGGTACGGAAAAGGCTCTGACCAGCCGATTGGTACTTCGGCCCGTCCCTGATGTAATCTTTTCAAGCGCCCGAAACAAGGGCGTGGGACGGGCTGTGGCGCAGCTTGGTAGCGCACTTGACTGGGGGTCAAGTGGTCGCAGGTTCAAATCCTGTCAGCCCGACCGAAGTTAGATCAAAAAGGCAGTTTCTCAGAAATGAGAAACTGCCTTTTTTGTATGTGCCTCACAGGTTCGGCAACGGATCTCGTGGGAAGTCCTGCGGTGACGTGAGCTCCGCGTCGGCAGCATTCACGACTGCAACATATTCTTCGTCGATCTCGTACGTAATGCCCGCCGCAGTGAAGTGCGGTGTGGATGCAGTATCGACCGGGCTGAGAACGGTCATTCTCGGAAACTGGGTGAGGATCGACCTCGGCACTTTTCTGGACCGAAAGCTCGTCGACAACACGGTGATCGCCTTTCGGCTCACCACGACAAACACACTCGGTTTCGCGCTCATCAGAACGTCTGCTGGAAATACGTACCGGATCTCGTTCTCTGGATCCAGGTAAGACCGAAGGCGCTCGCGAGCATCCGCAGAAACCGGCATGCGCGGAAGGCTAGCTCAGTTTCGCTGACTGAGGCGAATATTGTGGACGGCAACGGTTGCTCCGAAGAGCGCGATCAGAATGGCGGTAAAGATTGCTGCCAACCACCACGGCGCCGAACCTGCTGTATTCAGCCAAATGATCAATGCACCGAAAATTGTAGTCGGAATGCCGACAGCACGAGACAGGTCGACGTTCCTCGGATTGACCGGCGGTGTTCTCCACCAATGAAGGCGATGTCCTCGATTCTCACGCAGCATTCGCAGGAAGGACCAGACAGTAAGCGGCAGGCCAATCGCGAGGATGACCATCCCGCCAATGATCGCCAAAGTGGACCCGTCTCGGAAGTACGTCACGGCAGCGCCCACAACACCTGCAAAACCGATGGCCGTGAATACTTTCCACGCCGGGGTTATGGACTGGCCATGCGGTTGTGTTGCCATGCAAGCACCCTTCCACAAAACATGCGCGAAAACTTGAAGCCTGTTGCGGCCGTCGATTGTGCATCAGAGTGACAGTCAAACTCGGCAGGCAGTTAACTATTCCGAGTACAGCGACTGCGATACCCGCCCTCAAAAGAGGTGCTGTCTCCCAATAGTTGTCAACGACGCGGAATGTCCCGATCAGGCTCAAAACCTAACCTGCGAGTTGAGCACGCCGAACCCGCTGTGCCGCTCGCGATGAGGACGGTCCCACCGCGAGAGGTATTCTCCACCCGTAGTTTCCGTGAGCTGCGAGGCGAGCGCCGTAGACATGGGCAGCAGTAGCAAGAATCAGTGCGCCCAATGCGATCAACGTCGTTGGTCCCTTCTTCGATTACCGTCGACGTTATCGCTCCTTCGTGCATTTTGGGTTGCAACCGCTTTCTGCGCCGGCGCACAATTTTCCCTACTGGCATGATCTCTTCGTATGACGGGGATTCGGATCGCGTGGGTTGTATTGGCGGTTGCCACCGGGATTCTAGGATCCGCGACGGCACAGTGGCCGCTGTACGAGATCACCGATTGTGAAATAGGCCTCGGCCCGCTCAGTTCTGCCGATTGTTACCGCTCGATTCACGACTATTTCGGGCGGGAGCTCTTCTTGGTGCTGGCGTTGCCGGTGGCTCTGTGCGTCATTCCAGCCGTGATTCCGCGACCATTAGTTTCCTGGATCGTCTCGGCGACAATGCTCTGCGCTGCAGTAGTGGGTTTCTTTACCGCTTTCAGCTCGGATATGCCTTCTCTGCTCTCGATGGTGGGGAGCCTCCCTGCGGCAGTGCTGGCATTGGTACTTGCCGCAGTGCATCAGGGGATCGCATTGCGCAACAAGGGCGGGCTTCGGTGCGGGCTAGGCGCGGAGTGACGCAATAGGTCGGAACTCGGGATTCAATGTCCGCGGGCCAGGAATTTTGCGTTGCTCGAGCGAGATCTTTGATATTGGAAGGTCTTGGCGAAGACATGTGGCCGCGCCTCCATCTCCCGTTAAGCTCGAGCGCTACTACCCGTCGCCACTCAACTCCGCATTGGTAGATCTATGCGCGGTGGGGTTCAGTCGGCGGAGGTGCCCTTCAAGTGCAATTGATTCTGACACGAGGCTGTGGTGCTGAGTCCACATGCGCAATACGTTGTTAGGTAGAGTGGCGCGAAATTGTTGCTTGTTTCGCTGCGGCGAATTCCGCTTCGTCGAGTATTCCCTGATGGTGGAGGTTGGCGAGGTTTTGGAGTTCTCCCGCTAGACCTATTGGCGGTGCGGTGGTGATCGAACTCGGAGTGTGCTGCACATTGATCGTAGGACGCTTGTAGTCGATGATCTTCTTCTGCAGGTCGGTTAGGCGCGGAAGGGCTATTCTGTGTTGCGCTTTGGGGAGGGGGAGGCAGTTTGAAAGAGTGAATGGACTGGCACCGGCCTTGTTTGGGCCCGCGCCAGCAGACCTCCAGTAGTCGTGGTTCGAAGTTCCCTGATAGCTCGGCGTCAGTACTTCGAGAACGCCAGTCATCATCCCGCTGTTGTATTCGATGTTGGTGATGTCGGAGTATGGGAAGGACGTAACTCGACCACCACCCATCGACCCCGTCATAAAGCCGGCCATACCACCGACTTTCGCGACGATGAGACGGTCTTCGAACGCAGCAAGGAATCCAGCGGAACCAGCGTTGATTACGAACCAGGGCAATTCGTCTGGGGTTGTGTGTTCGTCGATGGTTCGCCACGCGACTTCCTTGAGCGGTGCTCCAATGATTTCCACTTCGGATCGGCCGACGTCACGTGCGCGCGCAGATTCGGTTGTGGCCATGCTTCGCGTTATGAGGATCTCACGCATTCCGGGAGGAAAACCCGCTGACGCGAGATGATGGACATAGTGACAGACGAAGTCGACGTCCGCGTCATTGATTGCGCCAAACTGAAGCGTTTGCTGTCCGAGATCTGTGACGTGAAGGTGTTTGCCGGTCATCTTCTTGACGATTTCGAAGCGGGCGATGTTGTCTGCCTCCACGGACACTCGAGGTCCGGCCGTGGCGACATCGATGCTGCTGAAAGCCATGACGCGGGCATTCGTAATTGCCAATCCCTCCAGCGTAGGCCTGACTTGATTCGTCTTGGCCAAGGCCCAAATCTCTTCGCCTGGAAAGAGTTGTCCTCGAATGCTTGTCGCCCACTTCTCGGCAACTTTTTCCTTCAGCTTGGGGCGTGTTGGGGTGCCAAAGTATGTTCCTTCGTCAAGGGCTGAATGCCGTTGAGTGGCTGATGCTTCAGTTGAGTACTTTATCGCCGCAACGGTCGGTAATGTTTCTCGCTCAGAAACCACTCAGGCTAAAGCCGTCGATCTCCGAACTCGGACTGCGACGCTTTGAAGTACTTTGGACGTGCACTCGCGGATGTTGGTCAACTGTCGGTGAGCGGTGATGAACGCGTGTTTCGAATGCGGCGCAGTGTGATCAATTTATGATCGGTCGCTTATCAAGTCAATGCTTGGTCGCTTCGAGTGTCGCCTCGTAGTACATGCGTCATGACAGACCAAAGCACTTCCAACTCCGAGTCTGTGGGATGCTGGTGACACTAACGAAGCGCAGCAGATTTCCGAATCGGACTTCCCAGAAGTCTAACCACTTCGGAATCGCGCTCGGCGACCCAGTTGTCAGCACAGCTCAGGTACACCTCACGCTTCGTTTGCTCCCGTTCGCCCCTTGTGCTCGCCGGAAAGTAATGGGTGAGCTCCGCGGGCTGCGGGCGACCACCGTCGACAACTTCGTCCTCGTCTTTGGAGTTGTGGCAGCGAAGGATCAGGTAGTGAATGACCGGTGTGACGTGTCGTTCGAGTCCGAACATCCCACTGGCGCATGCCTCGTTGCGGCTTTTTCAGTCGGGGCTGAAGAACAGTTCCATCGAGATCCAGAACCACGCCACCATTGCAGCGACCGGAAGGAACGCAAACACCAATGGCATCGCGAATTGCCGGCCGGTGCGACTGGGAATAGTCATAAGTCCGAGCAAGACGAACACGGCGGCAGGCGCCGCCCAACTTATCCAGTAGGTGAGCGGTGGTGGGTTGGGCCCGAACGACGTGAACGAACGGTTCGGATACAGCTGCGGCTGCGGGACATCCGCGAAGTGTTGCCACAGGAGTACCAATGGCAGGTAGCCGAACAGCCCCAGTAGGAGGCCGACGACGAGTCCCGCGAAGATTCGTTCGCCCCTCATCTCAACGCACCCGTCCGAATCAATCGTCCCACTGCCTATGCGACTTCTGGTAAGTCACGAGGCTGAATCCGTAGAGCCCACGCCCGGGCCGCAACGAACGTCATGGCCAATACGAGAACCACCAGCAGTACGACCGCGATCCAGGTGGGAGCGGCGGTGGAAAAGCCCAGCCTCCACGCAGTACCGACACCTACAGTCGTCGCCGCCAACGCCCCGACCGGAAGCATCGCCGCCACCGCCTGCGCCGTGCGCGTAGTAAGTCGATCCCCGGCAGCGCGAAGAACTCCGAACACGGCGGCGACCGCCAGACCGTAGGCCAGGAAACCGCTGACGGCATAAACCAGGAGCGGGGACCATCCGATGTCAACCGACCTGGTGAATGCCATGCTGATCAAGACCAACAGGGGCGTCAACCCAAGCGTGACTCCCACGAGGCCTGCCACCACAGTTCGAAGCATTCGATTGTCCTGACCTCCGGAGATTCGCACACCCGCGAGGTGGAGTACGAGCCCGGTCAGCGCGCCCAGAACGGCGCCGATCACCGCAGCCTCGATGGGCCAGGCCCATTGCGATTCACCCGCGAAGCCCGAGATTGTCGTGCCACCCGAAAAGAGGGTGATCGTGGCCGACGCCTGTGACGATCCTTGTGTCAGCGCCGCCGTGACGATGGCAACGGTCGCACCGAACAAAGCAAACCCGAGTGCCTGTTTCCACATCAAGCCATCTTGACCCATCCTGCGCGAGGATTCGGCACAACGGCAGTCTCATTCGGATGACGACCCGCTGCGCAGGTTCGGGGCTCAGTCGAATTTCGGTGAACGGGCTGGTGGTGATGCCCTCGTCGTATCACCACCAGCCACGTTCGACACTCACCTCTTGCTGTCACGCACGCAATCGGCGACGCGCTGCCAGAGCTGCCGGGAATCCGAGATCTGCATCGATCACTTCACCGGAGAGACGTTCCGAGATTTCGAGGAGTCGACTGCATCCGGTTTCACCGATCGCTTCGTACGGGTACGACCCCAGCACATCAGTCTGATGCTCAACCCTCTGCCGGCGATCACGACCCACCTCGTTCAGGTGAAGCTCGGGACCGTCTTCGAGCCATCCACGCGCCCGCACACTGGCGACGCCTTCCGCCCACTGATCGTTGTCCCATGCCCGGCTCATTTGCAGAGCAGCAGCAGGAACATCACCGGTTGCGGCGTGGACTACCAACGCTTCGACACCGTTGAGTCCTTCGGTGTGAAGAAGTGCGACATGAGAATCTCCGCGAAACTCCCGGAGCAAGGATTGGGCATGCCACAACACGAGATGAGGCTCATCAGGCCACGGCAATGATGCGTGCCCACCGAACAGGGGTCGCCCTTGTGGTCTGTTGCAGGCGCGTTCCGCGGCTCGACGTGCGAGTTCGGCAGCTTCGCGAACTTCGGTGCCGTCGACATGTTCTCCCCAGGCCTTGCGCAGCGAACGGTCGACAGCGTCGAGTCGAGCGGTGAGGATCTGTTCGGGGGTGGCGATTGTCCAGGCTTCCGGCAGCACCGCGTATACCAGTGCTGGGTTGAAGTTGAAGAACGTAGCGATGGTGACTTCAGCCGCTACTGCGCCCATGGGCGCAGACCGCGAAGCGAAGTAACCCATTCGAGGGTGTGTAAAGCCCAGTGCGGCATATGCTTCCGCGCCGAAAGGGGTGAAGTAGATCATGCCGTGTATCGGTTCGGCTCCACGGAAGACGCGGCGCGCGGTTTCTGGTGCGATCGAGGTCATCGATATTCCTTCATGCTGGTGGTGTGGTCTTCGAACAGTCGAGTCGGATGGTTGTTCTACGCCAGCTATCTCCCTCTGACATACATGCGGTCCCGGACGGCATCACCCACTCGGTAGACGGCCAGGACGACCAATGAAATCAGAATGCCGGAGGGGAGAATCTGTTGTGGTGCACTCAAGATGTGCAGGTACGCATCGGATAAGTCACCGCCCCAACTCGGAGTGGGGGGCTGTATTCCCAACCCCAGGAATGAGAGTGCCGCCTGCGCGAGAAAAGTCAGGCCGGTGAGCACGGTCACCTGAACGACAACCGGCCCGATTGCGTGCGGAAGAAGATGACGCAGGAGCACTACGTGCGGAGGGCATCCTGAGAGTCGCGCGCTCAGAACGAAGTCTCGGTTCCTCGTTTCGCTGACCCCGGCAGCCAGAATTCTTGCAATTGTGGGTGCATAGACGACTCCGAGCGCGGACATCGACGTGATCAGGCTCGGCCCCAGAACACCGGTAATAGCCACTGCGAGAACCAAACCTGGGAATGCCAGCAATGCATCCGCCACCCGGAGGAGTGACGCGCCGATCCAGCGTGGCCAATATCCGGCGATCAACCCCCACGGAATTCCCAACAGCAGACTGACGGCGACAGCGATCGCGACGCCGAAGAAGGCGGAGCGTCCTCCCCAGATCAATCGACTGAGCACGTCACGACCGAAGCCGTCAGTGCCAAGCAGGTGCTGTGCACTCGGACCGGCGAACGTGTTGGTCAGGTTCTGATCGGTCGGACTGTGCGGAGCCACGAACGAGGCCAAGACGGACGCCGCTATCAGCGTTCCGAGAAAGCAGTAGCTGAGCCATAATCCGGGGTGCAGTCGAGGGAGAGCCCACTTGGCGCGGGTCTCGCCTGCGGTGGTCAGCGCGAGTTGGCTCACGAGATCGTTCCCTTCCTTAATTGTGGGCTGATCATGTTGTTGGCGACGTCGACCAGGATGTTCACGAGAAGCACGATCACGACGAACAACAACACAATGCCTTGAAGCATCGGATAATCTCGCGTGTCGATCGCAATGACGAGAGCGCTCCCGAGGCCCGGCAGCACGAAGATCTGCTCGAGAATGACCGTCGCACCCAGCATCGCCACGGCGAGCAATCCATAGACAGTGACAATCGTGGGAACGATGTTTCGTAGCGCGTAGCGCCACACGATCTTCCGCTCGTCGATGCCCATCGCACGCGCAGTTCGTACGTAGTCACTTGACAGTGTCTCGATCATCGCAGCCCTGGTCTGCCGAACCGCAATCGATGCTGCGCCGGCAGCGAGCGCCGTTGCTGGTAGGACCAAATGGCTCAGGTTGTCGATCACACTGTTCTCGAGAGGAACCCAGCCGAGCACCGGTAGAACTCCCAAACCGAGGGCGAAGACATCGACCAGCACGATAGCGAGGAAGAAGTCCGGTACCGCGAGTCCGATCCCCGAAACCGTGCGAGTCAGACCATCGCTGCGTCGTCCCTGCCGCGTCGCGGTCCACACACCGAGCGGTATGGCGACGACGGCGGACAGTAACAGTGCGAGTACAACGAGCTCGGCGCTCGCCGGCAGGCGCGCAAGGATCTGTGGGCCGACGGGGGCGCTGTTCTGTAGCGACGTTCCCAGATCTCCGTGCAGAGCCGACACCACCCAGTTCCAGTACTGGACCAGCAGAGGTTGATTCAATCCGAGGCGCTCGTTGAGTGCCGCGATCGCTTCATCGCTGCCGTTCGGACCGAGAAGTGCCTCGGCTGGTCCACCGGGGATTATCCGGATAAGGGCAAAGGTTATGAAACTAGCGATAATCGCGGTAGGAATTATCTGTGCGAACCGGACGCCGATCATCCGTATGTAAGGATTCACCGGCGATCGGTGAGGGTTTCGGGTCGGAACGCTCTCAGGCTCGGGGGCCAACGAATTCTCTTGCGATACAACGGTCGTCGTCATGACTTCGAGAGGTACGTCAGATTGGGGGAGCCGTTCAGTGCGGGAACGGCCCCGTGGACGTTCTTCGTGTAAGCGACCACGTCGGGAGTGAAGTACAACGGTACGTACTCAGCGGACTTGATCACGACTTGATTGATCTGTTTGACGATGTCGAGCTGAGCGCTTTCGTCATACGTGTTGTTCAACAGTGCGATCAACTTCTCCAACTCCTCGTTGGGAACGGAATTCTGCCGGAAGTACGACCGCGAACCCAGCGAGGCTTCGAAATTGAGCGGTGCGGATGCTCGCGTGGGCCATCCCACGCTGAAGACGTCCGCGCTGTTGTGTGCGACGAACTCCGTAATCGCCTGAGGTCCACTCATTTCGACGAAGTCGACCTTGATGCCGACCTTCTCCCACTGTTCTCCGACAAGGACCGCGTTGGTCGAGTACGGCGGTAGATTGCCTGCTAATCCGCGCACGGTGACCCCGTTCGGATACCCAGCCTCCGCTAGCAGCGATTTGGCCTTCTCCGGGTCGTACGGCCATGCATCTTCGGTTTCCTCGTCGTAGAACTGCGAACCGGGAGGATATTGACCGAAGGCCGCAGTACCTTCCGCGCTGTCCAGTGCGGCTCGCGCAATTGCTTTGCGGTCGAGCGCATACTGCATCGCCAGACGAACCCGGACGTCGTTAACCACGGGGTTCTTGTTGTTGATCACTACGAGCGCAACTCCGAGTCTCGGGTCGTGACTGACGTTCAGGTTGGGATTCCGTTCGAGGATCGGAGCACTCGACGGTGTGAGCCCGTATGCAAAATCCGCGGCGTTCGATGTAAGGGCATTTGTCAGCGCTGTGGGGTTGGAGATCACCTGGATCTGGATCTTGGCGAGCTGGGGGTTTGGAGGACCTGCCGGTTTGTAGTCGTCGAATCGACTGAATGTGTACGAACTGTTCGGGACTGCGCTGGTGAACGTGTACGGCCCGGCGCCTACAGGCTTGTTGGCGAAGTCCGTCCCGGCCGCTGTCAGTGCAGTGGGGGAGACAATCATTCCCAGTCTGCCGTTGAGCCACCCTGGTAAGCCGGAGGTAGGTGCGCTCAACGAGATCTTTATCTGATCCGGGGACGTTGCTTCGACGCTCTTGATCGTCGGGACGGAAACGATTCCGAGACTCAAGCAGTGTTCCATGCTTGCCTTGACTGCTGCTGCATCGAGAGTTGTTCCGTCGTGGAAGGTCAAGCCGTTCTGCAACGTCATCTCGAACGTGAGGTTGTCCGGTCCGGAGAAACCCCACTCGCTGGCGATTCCGGGCCGCAGTTTCTGGGTGGCAGGTTCAGCATCGATCAGTGGTGCATACATCAACTGTAGGTAGTCGATGTCGTATCCGATGTTTCCCGCACACGGGTCGAGCGAAGCTGGGACGTGTGAAGTCGCGACCTTCAGTTCGGCGTTCGGATCAGCAGGTCCGGTACCGCCGGCGGTACCGGTGGCGCTGCTCGAACAGCCGCTGAGCACGAGGGCAGAAAGTGCGAACGCAGCCACGAGGATATGGGGTCCACGCTTCCCATGATTCTGGAAGCGTGTGATCGGATATCGGGATCGCAAAGACAGACGTGGATTCATATGGTGGACTTTCGCTTTGGTCTTCTCGGAATGGGGAGACTGACGCGGCACGCATTTACTGCGGCAGGTTCGAGATGCCGGTCGATGTGGCCGGGGACGATAGATGGCACGCGGAGCTGTGTGCGGAATTCGAGGCCGCGCGAAGTGCCGGCGATTCCGACGCGCAGCGATCCATCGCAAACGGACAGCGGGTGCGGAATCGACAGCCCGAGGGTGGATTACGCGGGTCGGGTAACTCCCCGCGCACCAATGCTTTTCGACGACTGCGGCGCTCGAGTTCGATGTGCGGGGCCGCGGCGAGAAGTGCCTGCGTGTAGGGGTGCGACGGAGTCCTCAGGACCGTGGCAACCGGTCCGATCTCGACGATTCGCCCGAGGTACATCACCGCGACGCGATCGGCGATCCGTGCCACCGAACCCAAATCGTGCGAAATGAAGATGTACGTGAGGTCGTGCTCATCCCGGAGCTCGGCAAGAAGTTGCAACACCTCTTCCTGCAGTGAAACATCGAGGGAAGCAACAGGTTCGTCGCAGAGAATCAAGGGTGCCTTGGAGGCAAGTGCGCGAGCGATGGTCACGCGTTGGCGTTGGCCGCCGGAGAGCTGGGTCGGGAGACGGTCGGCAAGCTCGGCGCCGAGACCGACTCGACGCAACAGCTCGACGGCTTTCGGCCGCAACGACTGCGGGATGCGTACGCGTCCTGGCGCCATCGGCTCGGCCACGCAAGCCCAAGAGGCCATCCGTGTGTTCAATGCAGACGTGGGATTTTGAAAGATGAGATGGGACGATCCGCCCTTGCCGAAAGCCGGGCTGTCGAGGTTCGTCGTGATGGAGCCTGCGGCTGTACCGACCAGGCCGGCCAGAGCGTGGGCCGTCGAAGATTTTCCCGACCCTGATTCACCGATGATCGCCAGGGTTTCACCTCTGTGCACGGAGAAGCTGACGTCGTCGACCGCTCGAAGAGTTTTGCGCCCTCGTCCGTACTCGACGGCCAGATTCCGAACATCGACGATGATGTCGGTGTTACGCATCAGCTCACCAGTCCGAGCAACTGGAGTTCGGAACTGCGATGACATCTCGTTGCCGATTCCGGTGATCCGATCAGAAGTGGATGATCGGATGCGCAACGCTCCTCGGAGTAGTTGCACCGGGCGACGTATCGGCAACCCACGCCGTCAGCACGGGCGCTGGTGGTGAAATCGCCTCGAAACTTGGGTGATCGGTAGGAGATGTCTTCGAAGGTCGATCGTGCCGCCTCGAGAAGGCTGAACGTGTACGGATGCGCGGGCCGGCGAAGCAGCGCGTCCCGCGGCGCGACGTCGACGATCTCGCCGCGAAACATCGTGACTACTCGATCCGCGACCTCGGCGACAACCGCTAGGTCGTGACTGATCAACAACACGGCAAGATCGCGTTGTTCGGCCAGTTCTCGAAGGAGATCGACAATCTGAGCTTGGATCGTCACGTCGAGCGCTGTTGTCGGTTCGTCTGCGATCAGCAACTTCGGACCGCACGCCAGGGCCATCGCGATCATCACCCGCTGACACATCCCACCGGAAAGCTCGTATCCGTACGACTTCAAGGTTCTGTTCGGGTCGGCCAGACCGACCTGGTGGAGAAGATCTGTAGCTACGTCCTCCGCGTCGGCCTTCGTGATGTCGCGGTGGGCCTTCAACACATCGACGATCTGGCGACCGATGCTGACGGAGGGATTGAGCGCCGAACTCGGGTCCTGGAACACCATACTGACGTCGCGACCGCGTATTTTCCTCAACTCGGCGGCGGGCAGGCCGACAAGTTCCCGTTCCTCGAAGCGGATACTTCCGTTGACTGTCGCCGTGCGTGGCAAGAGCCCGAGCAGAGCGAGTCCGGTCAGTGTCTTTCCGCTCCCACTCTCGCCCACGAGGCCGGTGACCTCGCCGGCTCCCAACTCGAAGCTCACTCCGTCGAGGAGCCTGTTCGAAATCGTTTCTGTCCCAATGTCAACCGTGAGATCTCGGACTTGCAGAAGTGGGCTCATCGTCGAGTCGTCCACTGGTGATCGTTCATCGCATTCCTCCGTAAACAACTGAATTGTTGTGACTGGAATCACGTACCGGGGAACCATAAACACTCACCTGCAACAAAGTCAATGAATGTTGCAACGATTGTCGTTGATGGCTCTCGTTCGCTGTCTCCGGCTACCGACCAGCACGTCGTCAGGGATACATTCACTGCATGGCCGAGACACGTGACGTTCGCGCGGAGGCGTTGAGTGCTGCCCGCCGACAGTTCGCAGCCGGAAAACCGCTCGATGTGAATGCTTTGGCTGCCGAGTTGGGCGTGGATCGGACTACGTTGTTCCGGCGCGCAGGGAATCGCGACACGATTACCGGGGACGTGCTCGATTCTCTGGCGCGTCGAACGTGGCGAATGGGCCTCGCGGAGTGCGGCGGAAGCGGAGCGTCAAGGGTTGTCGACGTCCTCACTTACCATGCGCGGGCGACGATCGAGACCGAATTCTTCCGGGCATATTTGACTCGCGAGCCGCAAAAGGCGCTATGCATACTCACTACTGGACTCGGGCCGATTCAGGGGACGATGGTCGAATCCGTGCGGAGGCTGATCGAAGCCGAAATACCGGAGCAGATTCGGCCCGACCTGCCCGTCGAGGACATGGCATATCTGCTGGTTCGCGTGGGTGAGTCGTTCATCTACAACGATTTGCTCACCGGTGGCACTCCGGACGCAGAGAAGGCTCGCCTGGCGTTCCGGCTCATCCTCTCGCGTGACTAGCGCGCCGAGTTTTCGTTTTCTAAATTTTCGTGAAAGCGCTTCGAATGCAAGCTATTTCACAGCTATGCTGGTTGTGTGACAAACTCAGGCGGGTGGGATCGGCGCGAAGTTCCGCATCTCGTCCCGTCCGGGCCGGATGACGCCTGCGGCGGATTCGGGAACCTCGTTCCAGGCGCCGGGAAGGTCGCGCAGAGGCTCGGATACAACGATTCGGGTCTCCTCGCTCAGATGGTGCAGGGCTTCCACCTCTGGATGGAGCTTGCGCAGCGTGGAAATCTCGGTGGAGAAGTACAACGATCTCGACTGGTGCTCGCTCGAATAGCGAAAGATCCAGGTGGAGACGCCATCCGACGTAGCAACGGTCATCTGGACCGGATCGTCGATACCCTGCGAGCGAGCCGTGTGCTCGACAAATCCAACGGCCCTCGCGACACCTTCGAACGGATCGTCGGTCAGGCCGAACGTCAGCGCGAGGAAGAACAAGGTTTCCGAGTCCGTCGATCCTTCGAGATCCGGAAAGAGCGACGGATCAATGGCAGTCACCAATTCCCTTTTCATGTCGTGGAATCCGCGTAGTGAACCGTTGTGCATCCACAACCAATTGCCGTGCCGAAATGGGTGGCAGTTGCTGCGCTGCACCGCAGTTCCCGTCGAAGCGCGCACGTGGGCGAACATGAGAGGGGTGCGCAGTTGAGAGGTGACCTCGCGCAGGTTCGAGTCGTTCCACGCGGGTTCGATGCTCTTGAACACTGCTGGTTGGGGCCCCTCCCCGTACCAACCGATTCCGAAGCCGTCGCCATTCGTCGTCGTTGCCCCGAGTTGAGAATGCAGGCTCTGGTCGATCAGCGAGTGCTGTGGTCGGAACAGCAAGTCATGGGCGAGTATCGGTTCTCCCGAATACGCCATCCACCTACACATGCTTTCAACTCAAACAGATTGAGTCGGCGTTGTCGGTGCATGCGCAGCGGCGTGCGTCGTCTGGGTGGGCTTCCATGTCGACACAGCCCAGATCACGACGATGTTCAGCGCGATGATGAGAGTCGACCACCAGGGGTAATACGGCAGCCACAAGAAGTTCGCGATGATCGAGATCGCACAGATCACGACTGCCGATACCCGCGCCCACGCCGTTCCGGTGAACAGTGCGAGACCGACGAGAGCGACGAGCGCGCCCAGCACGAGATGGATCCAACCCCACGTCGTCAGGTCGAATTGATAGACGTAGTCGATCCCGACTACGAACACTTCGTTTTCGGCGACGGCAGCGAGTCCTTGAAAGAACTGCACGATGCCGACCGTCACCAAGATGACGGCTGCCCCGATCGATGTTCCTACCGCGAAACCCTGCTTGACTGACGTTGTATCCGACATGGCGGTTTCCCTTGATTCGGAGGGGTGACCGGACACGTGCCCGGCACGTTGTACCGATCGTTGTTCCACCGGCCGACTGTCGTGAAACGGAAATGCCGGTCCGGTTCGGTGAGAAATCAGTGCGTTCTGCTCCGATGTGCGGGCGAAATGTAACTTCTGGCCCCTGTTGATGCGATGTACCCCTTGCCGGAACGCGTGTGCGGAGGAATTGCTCGTAACCGAAGTTCACAGAAAACAAGAAGAATTCGGCACGGAATTCGACCTATTTGTCCAGCTGTACTGGTATTTTGACTGAATTGACCGGAAGCTACGGTCCGCGGAAAAGAGTAGCGAGAGAATGACGATCTTCGGCAGGCGTTCCGCGGGCATCTCCGCGACGGCCTTCGTCTTGGCAGCTGTTGTATCGACGGCACTTCCCGCGGTGGGATCGGCAGCACCAGTCGCACTCACCCACGCGTGCACTCCCGAGATCAACGACAATTCGATGTCACTTGATCCGGCAGTGATCGACGGTTGGTACGACATCTCGACTGGTTCGCCGGGAACGAAGATCAACTCGATCGAGGCTTGGCGGACAGTGCCGGGAGACATTCTCGAGTTTCGCGCAGCGGTGACGATCAGAGCCCACGGAAGTCCCGTCCGAGGGACCCTTCGGATCGACGGCGCCGGCTTGACCGGAGATCAGGATCTGATCTCCAGAATGACGTTGACCCAAGATCTCGGTCGCTCAGGATCAACGGTCACCGATGCCGACGACGGCTCGGTCATTCCGGTTCGTGCCAAGCTTGCATTCGACGTCACAACTCCTGGACAAGTGGCACAGAACCAGACGGTCAACCTCTCGGCAGTCAAGATTGTCTTGGCAGGCGACACCACCGATCCGGGAGGTGAATGCCCCGGCCCCGGCCCGGGCCCCGGCGGTGGGAATGGGAGCGGCGGCGGGAATGGCGGTGGTGACGGTTCCGGTGGGAACGGTGGGGATTCCGGTGACGCACTTCCCGGTCGTGACGTCGGAAGCCGAGTACCAATTTCCCAGATTCCGTCCGGCCCGACTTCTCGCCCGTGACAGCGGCACCTGGATTCACGGTCCGTCGAACATGGGCCGCTGTAGTAGTGGCGACAATGCTCTTGATCGGCGGATGTTCCGACGACGGTGACTCGCCGACTCGCGTCCTCGCGACCGGCCAACAAGATTTGCCGCCAGAGATTCGCGCTGTGGTCGACGGTCCGGATGTCCCGACCACGCTTCGCATAGTCGACAGCACCGCTGACGTTCTGTCGATCAAGACGACGACAGACGGCTCGCTCATTCCGCCCGAGGACGTCAGTGAGATCGGATGGTGGGCAGATTCGGCATTCCCGGGCTCGGGCGCGGGCACCGTGGTGATCACCGGACACATCAACGACATCTATCAGGGTGACGGTTTCGGAAAGAAGTTCTCGACACTGGAAATCGGCTCGATCGTGACCGTGGCGGGCGCCGGGGGACAGACCTGGAACTACCGTATCGACGCGGTCGATCACTACGGCAAGGACGGCGAGCTGCCGGTCGAGCGATTGAACAGCCTCGACGGACCGGAAACCCTCGCGCTGATCACCTGCGGCGGCGTGTTCGTCGGTCCACCCTTCGGTTACGAGGACAACGACGTCGCGTGGGGAACTCCGGTGCCCGCATAGCCGAAAACCAGACGTCGGATCGGTTGATAAACTGGGCCCCGCGTTCGTGGCCATCCACGCACGTTTCGAAAGTCCGAAGAAGGAGATTGTGCTGTGGTTGACCTCGCCTATGTCATCGCTGGGTCCGAAGCGACTGGCGGTGCCGGCCTGCAGGTCGACCTGAAGACGTTCCAGGCATTGGACGTCTACGGCGTAGCGACCACCACGTGCATCGTCTCGTTCGATCCCAAGAACAACTGGGGTCATCGCTTCGTGCCGATCGCTCCTGACGTGATCGCTGATCAGATCGAGGCTGCCACTGCGGCTCACGATCTGGACGTCGTCAAGATCGGCATGTTGGGCACTCCCGCCACGATCGAGGTTGTGGCAGAGGGTCTGCGTCGGCAGTCCTGGCGCCACGTCGTCCTCGACCCGGTCCTGATCTGCAAAGGCCAGGAGCCCGGCGCGGCTCTCGATACCGATACAGCACTTCGTGATTCGATCCTCCCGCTCGCCACCGTCATCACACCCAACCTGTTCGAGGCACGCACCCTCGCCGGAATGGACAGCATCGAAAGCGTGGACGACCTCATCGAGGCCGCACGTCGTATCCACGACCTCGGACCCAAGTACGTGCTCGCAAAGGGTGGTGTCGAACTCGCCGGTGGCGACGCCGTCGACGTGTTGTTCGACGGCACCGACGTGACGGTTCTCTCCGCCCCCAAGGTCGGCGAAGAACGCGTCTCGGGTGCTGGTTGCACGCTGGCCGCCGCAGTGACCGCGGAACTGGCAAAGGGCGCCGACGTGGGAGAAGCCGTCGCTCTGGCCAAGAAGTTCGTCACGGCGGGCATCGAAGGCCGCGTCTCGGCACACACGCCGTTCGACACCGTCTGGCAGGGCGCTTTCAAGGGATAGGCGCACTGCGGCTCACATCGCCGCGCGCGGCCTGGCAGGATCGAGTGCGTGAGTACTGCGAACCTGAATCGAAGCGAAGTCGCCGAACGATCTCGAACCATCGACGTCACCGGGTACCGGGTGGAGTTGGATCTGCGATCGGCGGCGGACTCGGCCTCGAAGACCTTTTCGACCGTCACGACAATTGATCTGACGTCGTCGGCGGAGTCCACGTGGCTCGACTTCATCGGTGCTGCAGTCGATTCCGTAGAGGTCGACGGTGCGTCCATTCCGGTGGAGTACGACGGGTCCCGGATTGTGCTGCGCGGACTCGGCGGATCGAACGTCGTTCGGGTGGCAGCTCACGGCAACTACAGCCGTTCCGGTGAAGGGCTGCACCGATTTGTCGACGACGCTGACGATCAGACGTATCTGTACACGCAATACGAGCCTGCCGATG
Source organism: Rhodococcus sp. MurmanLake-1 (assembly GCF_056945715.1). NCBI lineage: Bacteria > Bacillati > Actinomycetota > Actinomycetes > Mycobacteriales > Nocardiaceae > Rhodococcus > Rhodococcus sp. MurmanLake-1. The sequence continues at coordinate 34,786 of NZ_JBWZNF010000001.1, forward strand.
CCAGGCGTGTTTTCGCCTGCTTCGAGCAGCCGGACCTCAAGGCGCCCTTCACATTCGAGGTGACAGCACCTGACGGCTGGGAAGTCCTGTCGAATCAGCCCGCGACCCAGACTCGCTCCGTGGACGGTGCACAACGCGTCACTTTCGCCCCGACCCTGCCGATCTCGACCTACATCACCGCGATCGCGGCCGGGCCGTATCACCGCGTGGCCTCGTCGTGGAGTCGCGGCGAACTCACGGTCGAGTTGGGCGCTTTGTGCCGGGCGTCGTTGGCTCCTCATCTCGATGCGGACAACGTTTTCGACATCACCCGTCAGGGGTTGGACTTCTACGCCGAGCACTTCGACTATCCGTATCCGTTCGGCAAGTACGACCAGATCTTCGTCCCCGAGTACAACCTCGGCGCCATGGAGAACCCGGGACTGGTGACCTTCACCGAGGCGTATGTGTTCCGCGGCACCGCAACCGACGAGCAGCATCAGCGTCGCGCCAACACGATCCTGCACGAAATGGCGCACATGTGGTTCGGCGATCTCGTGACCATGGTCTGGTGGGATGACTTGTGGCTCAAGGAATCCTTCGCCGACTTCATGGGATCGCTGGTCAGCGCCGAAGCCACTCGCTTCACCGATGCCTGGGTAGCATTTGCCATCAAGCGGAAGGCGTGGGCGTACCTCCAAGATCAGCTGCCGACCACGCATCCCATCGTCGCCGACATCGTCGATCTCGAAGCTGCAAAGCTGAACTTCGACGGAATCACCTACGCCAAGGGCGCCAGTGTCCTCAAGCAACTCGTGGCGTTCGTCGGCCGTGACGCGTTCTTCGAAGCGGCACGACGGTACTTCAAGGCCCACGCATTCGGGAACACCACGCTTGTTGATCTGCTCGACGTGCTCGCGGAGACTTCCGGACGTGATGTGCGCGAATGGGCCCGAATCTGGTTGCAGACCACCGGAGTGTCCACGCTGTCGCTCGACGGAACAGACCTGGTCCAGACGGACCCGAGGCCGCATCGGCTCGCAGTCGGAATCTACGACTACAACGAGTCCGGAGATCTTGTTCGCACCGAACGCGTCGAACTCGACATCACCGAATCCCGCACGCCGGTCGACCTTCCGCCCGGAGCGCTCACACTGCTCAACGACGAAGACCTCACCTACGCGAAGGTGCGACTGGACGCGGAATCTCTGTCCACGGTCGAGGCATCCCTGGACCGCGTGAGCGATCCGCTTGCGCGCGGTGTGATCTGGTCGTCGCTGTGGAACTCGGTGCGCGATGCGCAGCTCTCGGTGTTCCGATACCTCGACATGGTGGAACGATTCGCTCCCGCAGAGACAGATCTTGCGATTCTCAGCGCGATCCTGACCGATGCCCAATACGCGGTTCTTCACTACGTTCCGAAAAGCTTGCGGCCCAATGTCAGTGCGGGCTGGTTGGAAACGACCTGGAAGGCGTTGTTCGAAGCCGAACCGGAGTCCGGAAGACAGCTGGCATGGGCACGGGCTCTGTCGGCCGCCGCAGCGGTCAACGATGCTCGCGCCGGCGAGTTGCGGTCGATACTCGACGGCACGTGCCCGGGACCGGTCGGACTGGCTCTCGATCCTGATCTGCGGTGGGCATTGTGGATCGCCCTGTCCGCGACCGGGCATGCGAGTGTGAGCGACTTCGACGGTGAGCTGAGCAAGGACAGCACGTCAGCGGGTCGATCGGCGTACGTCCGCGCCGCGGCGTCGATTCCCGATGCCGAGACCAAGGCGGCTGCCTGGGCGTCGGCGACCACCGATGCCTCACTCTCGAACGACCGCCTGGATGCGACGATCGCCGGATTCCGTTCGGGCACGGACCCGTCGTTGATCGAGGGATATGCGGTCGAGTACTTCTCGTCACTGGGGAAGTGGTGGTCCGAACGCAGCATCGAGATCGCGCGACGGTTGGTGAACGGACTCTTCCCGGCAGCTGAAGACACCTCTGCTGTCGATTCCTGGATCCAGGCCAATGCGGAGGCTCCCGCGTCGCTGCGGAGGCTTGTTCTCGAGCGTCGGGATCACCTGGCCCGAGACCTACGTGCCCAGGCGTCGAACGCAGTGATCTGACGCCATCAGCTCCGAAATGTCCTGTTCTTGGATATTGTCTAAACAGGGCTGCGACGGGAGACGACGTGCACACGATCACGGATCTGTCGCTGGTCACGGGCCCGGTTCCGCCCGTGGTGACGGTGCTCGGAATTCTGGCACTTCTGTGGCTGATCTTCTCGAGATCGAGGCGTCACGTGCTGATCTCGATTCCGGTCTGCATCGTCGCGGCAATTGCGATCACTCTCGTGCTGTACTGGCTGATCGAGAAGGTGTGGCACCCGTTCCCCGATCCGATTGCCCGTCCGGTCTACGTGTGGATCGGGTTGGGCATTCTCGGCGTGCTGCTGGGCGTTTCGCGGGTATTTGCGGCGACGCGGATCGACGGCCGCGTGCTCACCGTGGTCTCCGTGCTCCTGGTGGTCGTGTCGAGCGCGGCTCACGTGAATCTGCAGTTCCAGTCGTATCCGACGTTGGGAACAGCGCTGGGACTCTCGGACGCGGAGAAGGTTTCACTCGCCGACCTGGACGACGGCAAGGACGGCGCGGTACCGGTTTCGCAATGGAAGGCTCCAGCGGACATGCCGTCGACCGGCAAGGTCAGCACGGTCACGATTGCGGGGACGGTCTCCGGATTCAGCGCCCGCGACGCCGAGATCTACCTACCGCCCGCGTATTTCACCAACCCACGACCGGAGTTGCCGGTGTTGGTACTGCTTGCCGGCCAACCAGGCGCGCCCGAGGACTGGCTACAGGGCGGACGTCTCGTCCAGACCATGGACGCCTACGCCGCTGCGCATTCGGGCTTGGCTCCCGTTGTCGTCGTTGCTGACGGGACCGGGTCGGAACTGGCGAATCCGCTCTGCGTCGATTCCCAACTCGGGAACGTCGCAACGTACCTTTCGCGCGATGTTCCCGACTGGGTGCGCGGGAACCTCCAGGTGGATCCCGACCCGAGGAAGTGGGCGATCGGGGGACTTTCCTACGGCGGTACCTGCGCGTTCCAGATGGCAACGAACTTCCCCGCGGTATATCCGACGTTCCTGGATCTGTCCGGTCAGATCGAACCCACCCTCGGCGATCGGAAGCAGACGGTCGATGCAGCGTTCGGCGGCAATGAAGCCGCGTTCGTGGCAGTGAATCCGCAGGATCTGCTCCGGGAGAAGAAGTTCCCCGACAGCGCCGGAGTGTTCGTGGTCGGCAAGCAGGACAACGACTACCGCCCAGGTCTTCAAACGCTCTACGAAGCCGCAAAAGCCGCAGGAATGGACGTCCAGTACGCCGAGGTCGACGGAGGACACAGCTTCCAGGTGTGGTCGGCTGGATTGGCGAGTCAATTAGGTTGGCTGGGAACGCGACTCGGTCTGCCCGGATGAACGATCGTCTGGAAGTTCCGAAGACCCGATGATCAGCGGGTGAATCCGTCCGGTCGCCCCGGCTTCGGAGCCCAATCCCTGCGGATCTGCCACACTCGCGAGCCGAAGGTCGAGTGCGCCGGTCCATTCTCGGGTCAATTGCGCATCGAGTGCGTCGACGCGCTCGAGAAGCGGAGGGTGCTGGTCCGGCGGGCAGGCTTCGAGCAAGGTCGCGAATACCGCGCGTAGACGACGCTGGACCTGCGCGGAATTGGTACTGAAGTGCCGGATCTCGTCGGTGGCGACGGACACGTAATCGGTCCAGGTGCGTTGCTGCCCTCGGATCAGCGTGAGATCCGAGGTTGACGTGTCGAAGCGGACCCGCGGGGCGAGAAGTACCAGAAGATCTTCGATGTGGTCGAGAGCCTGCACCGCTCGGCCAGGGTCGTTGATGGCGGGTGACAGTGCCTTGAGTGCGATGTCCACGATCGACTGAAGCGCTGCACCGGGGCTGACGACCGGGCTGTGCGTGTCACCGAAGATCAAGCACGACATCAAGGTGTCAGGACGTACCTTCAGCGACGGTCCGCGTACCTCGAAGAGGGGCGCGTTCTGGGCGACGAACTCGCCGATGCTGGGGACGACCTCGACTGAGACGTCCCAGCGGCTCGCCAACCGCTGCAGTCGTGCGAGATCGATCGCCAGCAGAATCCGGCCGTCGGGTGAGAGGTGGCGCAGGCGAATCACCAGTGCGTCGGCGCTCTCGGAGGTTTCGGACTCGCGCGGTTGTGGGAGGGGGAGCGGCTGACTGGGTTTCGGTGCGCCGGAAGGTAAGTCCTCGTACAGCGGATAGGCACGAATCGTCGCGCTGCGACCCTGGGCCGCTATCCAACGCAGCAACCGACTGGAATTGAGGATCGACCCGACCTTCGCCACCAACGCGATGAACAGGATCGCACTGGCCAATGCCAGAAGGAGTGCGATCGCCGTGGAGATGGTCGGTGAGGAATTCTCCGAATCGAGCGCCAGATCGAGCGCAATGATCAAGGAGAAGACGAACGTGGCCAGAAACATGCCGATCGACCACCGCATCACTCGCTGTTGCGCAAGCATCGGGACCACCCGCACCGAAATCTGCGAGGCGCCGAACTGCATTGCGAGGGTGATGGCGGTGAACACCAGACCGGTGAGAGTGATCATCCCGCCGGCGATGACGCTGAGCAGCGTTGCGGTGGCCCCGGCGTCCACGCCCTCGGAAATGGTACCGACGTCGCCGTCGCTCACCAGGTCTCCGTCGATCCCGACGAGGATGTTCGCGGTGACGACGGACAGCACGACGAGGATCACGGGGAGGCGCCAGACCGGGACTGTTCGTAATCGTCGGCGAGTTCGGCGCCAGCGAATTCTGTCCGAAAGCCGCCGTGATAGTCCGACTTTCGTCGTAGGCGTCGTGGTGTCGACGACTGGGAGTGGTGGTGGGGTCGGAGGAGTGGAACCGAAACTTCCTGACACCGTTTCCTGAACGTAGATCTTCGCGTGGATCATCGGCTCGCGATACCGCTGCTCACGGGCGACTGCCCGGCTCATCTTCGCGGGCTTGTCGCGGTAACGCGAACGCGCCCACGGCGCACCCGGGCGACTCAACCGAATTGCTCCGACCAACAGAAGCGGGGTGAAGAACAGTCCGATCAAGCCGGTCCAGAGTTTGCCCTTCATCAACGTGATCACGGCGAGTCCGAGTTGGATCACGATCGCGACGACAACGCCGATCAACGTCGCCAGGCTACGGTCCTGCTCATACGGGTCGAACTCTCCCGCGAACCCGATCGGGTGGACTCCGAGAAGGAAAAGGAACGAGATCGCGATGGCAACGAACACCGCGTCGATGGACGAGCGACCCTCTTCGGCCCAGTAGACGTCGCGCAGATGTAGCACGAGTGCGTACTCGTCGAGGACCAGCGCGCTGCCGATACCGAACACCGACGCAAGAACACAGTTGGCGATCGGGGTGTGATAGTCGGCCAGAGCGATGAAGGCAAAGCCGGACACGAGCATCATCATCAAACCGAAAACCATGTGGTGGATGTGCATTCCACCGGGCGTGACATTGCCTGGCCACCACGAGACCTCAGCTCGGATCATTCGAACGCTGAACCGAATGAACAGGAACGTCAGGACAAAGGCGAGCAGAAGGAAGAACAGTGGGAGTCTGCCGGTGTCGACGACCGTGTGCTCGAACCAGGACCGCACGGCGTCAGCTCTTGCTGGTGGCGAGCTTGATCAGCTGAGGAGCTGTCGCGTCCGGAAGGTAAGCACGCGTGAGCGCGATTCCGATTCGAGGCAGGTCGGCCTCGTCGCGGAAACACAGGAAAACGGGTTCGTATCTCGGCTTGAACTTCTTCTTGAATGCGTGAAGAGACCGGAAGCCGTAGAGCGGTTCCATCGCGGCTCCGAGCATGTCGAGCAGGCGGTCCATCGATGCGGCGTCGGCGCCGTCGTCGCTGCGGGCCAGCGGCGCGCCGGACAGTGAGACGAATTGGGCACCTTGTTCTTTGAATTCGAGGGCCGACGATGCGATGAGGAACTCGACCACCGGCCGGAAGCCGTCCGGGCGTCGACGCATGACGTCGAGCGTCCAACCCCGGACCACGCCGCCTTCGCCGTACACCGGCAACCACGAGGTGACGCCGTGAATACTTCCCGTCGGGTCGACGGCCAAACCGACCCGGACGTCGCGATCGAGCGCCTCCTCGACGCTGCCGAGGGTGAACCCCATCTCGGGGAGTCCCTTGTCGCCCACCCATTCCTCGGATATAGCGCGCACTTGAGCCAAGACGGAAAACGGCTCGTCTGCCAGTGTTGTCATCCGGAAGGTGATGTCGTCCTTCTTGGCCTTGTTGAGCGCCGAGCGGATGTCCTGCCAGGACTTTCCGGTGAACTGCAATTCCGGCAGGTCGACGATCGTGTCCTCGGCGACCTGAACGGTGCGCCACCCGCGCCGTGTGGCGGCATCGGCTGTTTCCTTCCCTACGGAGAACAAGCAGGGAGTGAGGCCGTTGGCTTCGGACATCGTCGTGAATTCGTCGACCGCCGCGGCAAGTCGGTCGGGGCTCGCTATCGGATCGGCCAGCACTACGACGACACCGACATGCCGTTGGAATGCAACGACGCTCTCACCCGACTCGCCGAAGTAGTAACTGTTGCCGTCCCACGTCGTCATCCACGACATGGTTCCGCCGCCGTGCTGTTTGAGCAGTTCCCGAGCAGTGGCGCGAGGATCGTTCCCGGACAGCGGTCCGCCTCGAATCTTGCGCCGCATCGGCACGTGAAAAGCGTGACGGCCCTTGATCAGCAAGATGAGTTCGAGAAGCCAGAGCAGCGCGGTACCGACCGTGACGGCTCCGGCGCTTTCGTAGTCGAAGAAGATGACCGAACCGAGGACGAGGGCGGTGGCCAAGACCGTCAGAGAGCCGAACACCACGGCAACCCACAAGGCCCAGCGGCGACCTCGTCGCAACTGATCCGCGATCAGTGCAACGATGATCACGTCGACCAATGCGGTCCAGCCCGAACCGGTTTCGGCTTCCGTCGGCCCGAAGGGTCCACTGCCGGGGAACAACCACACGGCGATCTCGACCACTCCGATCAGGAGCAGGCCGATGAATCCGAGCAGACGGATCTCGCGTCGCGTTCGGGGGATGAACCCGCGCTCTCCGTCGCCGAAGAACTTTTCGCCGACCGGAAGGAAGATCGCAACCGCGATGAGGTGCTGTACGTCGGCGAGGCGACCTTCGAAGAGAAAGGCGATCGCGATGTACGCGCACAGGATGGCGCGCACTCGCATTCGCCAGGGCGAGCGCAGAGTTGCGGTGGTCGCGGCGAGTGCGGCGATGATGGCGGTGGTGACACCGACGTCGCGGTGGGTGGCGAGGTTGCGAGCCCAATCCCAATCGGTGTGGCTGCCCGCCCAGAGGAGGAGCGATGCACCCAGTTCGCCCGCCAACTGACCGCTGATCGTGACGATGGCCGCGTTCTTGGTTCCCAGGCGCCACTCGCACCAGCCGACCGCGAAGGCAAAAACGACGATGATCGAAACATACTGACCCGGCGTCAAGCCGAAGAACCAACCCGTGACGAGAGTCCACCACTTACCTTCCTGCAAGGCAGGGACTCCGTAGGCGATGTCGTCGAACCACGAGTAGGTACGGACGTGATTCCACAAGGCGCCGGTCGCGATCCCGACGACGGTGATGGTGAGCACGACGATCGAGGTGAACGGCACGCGCCGCAGGACGCTCAGCGCGTCGGAGGCAAAGCGAGAGGCCCGATTCGGCGCGCCTGGCGCGCTCTGGTCGGTCTGCGGGGTGGGGGTCTGGGACTGCTCAGCCATCGAGGTTCTCTTCTCGCCATGCCGCACGGTGGATTCTGCCTGTTCAGCATGACAGGAATACAGACCGATAATCAGGCGAAGCGGTCAAAATGGACGAGACTGGCTGGGGGTCTCAGTCTCGTGGCGCTACTGTCGAGCCATGGTGAACGGAGATTTACTGAATCGGGACCACCTGGTCGCCTCACTTGCCGCTTTCGAACCTCGGTCGGTCGAATTGGACGGAAGGCGCTCGGCGTCGGTGGTCATCGTCGTCATGCGGACTGCGGACGGAACACCCGTGTTCCCGGTGACGAAGCGGCCGAGCAAGATGCGCGCTCACCCCGGTCAGTTCGCGTTGCCAGGCGGAAGCGTCGACCCGGGTGAGTCTTCCGAACAAGCAGCGGTTCGGGAGCTGTCCGAAGAGTTGGGCGTCGACGTCCCTGAGTCGAACATCATCGGCCGGCTCGACGACTACGTCACCCGTTCGGGATTTGTGATCCGACCGTTCGTCGTCTGGTCCGGTGAGGACATCGGGGGACTGGTACCCAATCCCGACGAGGTGGCCCAGGTGTATGCCGTGACGTCGGAGGAACTCGACGTGGACTCGCGATTCGTCACCATCGAGGAATCACCGAACCCGGTGATCCAATGGCCTTTCCGAACGAGCCTGATCCATGCGCCGACCGGAGCCGTCATCTATCAGTTCCGCGAAGTGCTGAACGGACGGAACACGCGCATCGACAACCTCGAGCAGCCGGTGTTCGCCTGGCGATAAGGTCGGCTCGACACGCTCGGGACAGTTCGGGCTACGGCGCCTCGGCGAATAGTCCGTCGTGCTGTGGAAAGCTGGCCGCACGGCAATCGAAAGACGCGAGGTGTGTGCAGTGAACTCTGGCGAACAAGAACTGGTCCCCACGGATCGGATTCTCACTGTTCCCAACGTGCTCAGTATCGTGCGTCTACTCGCTCTGCCGCTGTTCGCCTACCTGCTGCTCGTCACGCACTCGGACGGCTGGGCATTGGCGCTGCTGATGCTCAGCGGGTTCACCGACTGGCTCGACGGCAAGTTGGCCAGGGTGCTCGGGCAGACCTCGCGTCTGGGAGCGCTTCTCGACCCGTTGGTCGATCGCCTGTACGTCGTGACGACACTGGTCACCTTCGTTGCCCGCGATTTCATTCCCTGGTGGGTCGCGGCGATTTTGATCGGCCGTGATCTTCTACTCGCGTTGACGTTGCCGATCTACCGCCGGCGTGGACTGCCGCCGCCCGAGGTCATCTACCTCGGCAAGGCCGCGACCTTCCTGCTGATGTTCGCTCTGCCGTTGATTCTTGCCGGGCATGGAGACTGGGCCATCGGACCGTTCACCCATGCCTTCGGTTTCGCTTTCCTGATCTGGGGAACCGTCCTGTACGTGTGGACTGCCGCGATCTACGTGCTCAAGGCCGTTGACGTTGCGCGAACGCACGAGGTCGTGCGCCGATGAAGTCGACCGGGGAGGACGTCCGTCGTAACCCGGTACCGTCGCTGCTTCGGTCGCTCATGACCGAACATCTCGATCCGGGCTACGAAGCGACGGCATTCGAACGCCAACACGAGCACACGACGAACAGATCCTCGAAGACGGGGCCGTGGCTGGCCCTCGGTGCACTGTTGATCGGGTTCATCGTCACGGTCTCTGCAGTTCAGGCCACCAAGCAGGTGACCGGCACCGAGGAGGTTCGAAGCGAGTTGGTCGCCAAGGTCCGTGACGCGGAGGATCGAATCGATTCGCTGGCCGCGTCCCGCGATTCACTCGGCGGCGACGTCGACGCCGCCCGTGGCGTGGCGCTCGAAGGCGATGCCAGAGGCAGCGCGGTCCTCGATCAATTGCGAGCGGTCGAATCCGGCGCAGGAGCCGAAGCCGTTCACGGGGAGGGGCTGGTGGTGACGTTGACTGACCCGGCCGGGCGCCCGAACCTCTCGGATGCGTCCCAGCGCAGCGTCGGCGGTAAGACAGTTGTCCTCGATCGTGATCTGCAGACCGTCGTCAACGCCCTGTGGGCTGGGGGAGCGGAGGCAATCGCCGTCGGCGGCGTGCGAATCGGGCCGACGGTGACCATCCGTCAGGCGGGCGGCGCGATGCTCGTCGACAACCAACCTGTCTTCTCGCCGTACCGCGTCGAGGCGATCGGCGACACGCGCGCGCTGCAGCGAGAGTTCGTCGTCAGCGACGCCTACGTGAGAATGTCGAGCGTCTCGCAACTGTACGGAGTCGGTTTCGCAGTGGCCGAGGACGACTCGTTGACACTGCCACCCGCGACGCCTCGTGCGGTCCGGGTGGCAACAGAACCCACAGAACCCAAGTGACAGAAGGAGTTCGATGAAGGCCGGTTCCGCCCTGTACGGACTCGCAGCACTGGTCGTCGGCATCGTCTTGGGCGTCGTTTTCAGCCCGCAGGTCCCCGACGTCATCCAGCCCTATCTTCCGATCGCTGTCGTTGCGGCACTCGACGCCGTCTTCGGCGGACTACGCGCGTATCTGGACGAGATCTTCGACGCAAAGGTGTTCGTGGTCTCCTTCGTCTTCAACGTGCTCGTCGCGTCGTTGATCGTCTGGCTCGGCGATCAGTTGGGTGTGGGTACTCAACTCTCGACGGCAATCGTCGTCGTGTTGGGTATCCGGATCTTCGGCAACGCAGCGGCATTGCGACGACGACTGTTCGGAGCGTGAGCCATGTCCGACCACGCCACGACTGACCCCGAAGAACCACCGGTGACGACTACGGGTGAAGGTCGTCACGAGTTGCGTTCGCCGTCGAAACATCGCACGAACGTCGTGTTCGCGATCCTCGCCGCCGTGCTCCTGGGTGTGCTCGGTGTCGCGATTGCCACACAGGTACGCAGCACCGTGGCCGGAGATTCACTCGACGCCGCGCGCCCTGCCGACCTCCTGGTGGTTCTCGACAACTTGAATCGGCGTGAAGCCGCGCTGAGGCAGGAAGTCGCGAATCTTCAGGAATCGCTTGCCACTTTGGAAGCCGGCGGCAACACGGGAGCAGCGCTCGACGAGGCGCGGGCGCGGCTGACCTCGCTTTCCATTCAGGTGGGGACCGCTCCTGCTACCGGACCGGGTGTGACGATGACCCTGACGGATCCAGCAGGGGGCGTCGGCTCCGAAGTGATTCTCGATCTCATCCAGGAACTACGCGCTGCCGGTGCCGAAGCCATCTCGATCGCAGGTGCGAACGGCGAACCCATTCGTATCGGCGTGAACTCGTGGGTGAGCGGGCGCGGCGGCGAGATCGAATTGGACGGAACCCGGATCGAGCAGCCGTACACTGTGACCGCGATCGGGGATCCACCGACGTTGGCAGCAGCGTTGAACATTCCCGGAGGCGTTTTCGACAACGTCGCACGCAACGGCGGAACTTCCTCAGTCGACCAATCGCAGCAGGTCACGATCTCCGTCTTGCGACAATTGAATCCGCGCCAATACGCTCAACCCGGAAATTGATCTTTTGCGTCCGACTTTCGGACGGCCTGTGAAAGGAAGCCACTGTGAGTGAGCTCGATACACCTACCGATCTGCGCTACACCGCGGAGCACGAGTGGGTGAAGCGGACCGGCCCGACCTCAGTTCGAGTCGGTATCACCGACTTTGCTCAGTCGCAGCTCGGTGACGTCGTGTTCGTCCAGCTTCCCGCTGTCGACGAAGACGTGACCGCCGGTGAATCGCTCGGTGAGGTCGAGTCGACCAAGAGCGTCTCCGACATCTTTGCTCCGTTCACTGCGAAAGTTCTTGCAGCCAACGGTGAATTGGACGGACAGCCTGACCTCGTCAACACCGATCCGTACAACACGGGTTGGTTGGTCGAGCTCGAGGTCGCCGACGAGGCCACACTCGACGCCGCACTCGCGGCAACGCTGGACGCGGAGGCATACAAGGGACTCACGTCCGAGTAGAAAACCTGCGCGTGGACCGGCCAACTCGTGTTGTGTCGCGGCCTGTCTCGCTGCACGCGGCGGTCTGCGCAGGGTACGGTCGTTAGGTACGCATGTGCCGAGTCGGGGCGCAGGGCCGTATCGAACGTGACTGTGAAAGATGCTCGTGAAGAAAGTGCACTGCGTAGTCCAGTGATTCATGATCTGGATGATTGACCCAGGAGGAGAAACAGTGAGCGAGAACGGTAACGACGCGGGCTATGGGGAGTCGCCGGCGGAGACCACTTCGGTTTTCCGTGCGGACTTCCTCAATGAGCTCGACAACACCTCCTCTGCAGCGCCGGCCGCCGAGCAGCCGGTTTCGGGCGTGGAAGGCCTTCCCGCCGGAGCCGCCCTTCTGGTGGTCAAGCGGGGACCGAATGCAGGATCCCGCTTCTTGCTCGATCAGCCGACGACGTCGGCAGGTCGACACCCGGACAGCGACATCTTCCTCGACGACGTGACCGTCAGCCGTCGTCACGCCGAGTTCCGTCAGGAAGATGCAGATTTCCACGTCGTCGACGTCGGAAGCCTCAACGGCACCTACGTCAACCGTGAGCCTGTCGATTCGGCAGTTCTCGCGAACGGTGACGAGGTTCAGATCGGCAAGTTCCGTCTGGTGTTCCTCACCGGCCCTCGTGCCGGCGGTTCGCAGGTCGGCGAGTCGTCAGCAGGTGCGGGTAGCTAATGACGGCAGTGCGGCAGCAGAGCCAGCCCGGAATGTCGATTGGTTCCGTGCTGGATCGGTTGCGTCCAGATTTTCCCGACGTGACGATTTCGAAGATCCGTTTCCTCGAGTCCGAGGGCTTGATCAGCCCACAACGGACACCGTCGGGATACCGCAGGTTCTCTGTCGAGGACTGCGAGCGTCTTCGCTTCGTGCTGACCGCTCAACGCGATCAGTACCTGCCGCTCAAAGTGATCAAAGAACAACTCGAAGCGATCGACAGCGGCGCAGCGACGGTGAGTGCAGAAGTTCCTGCGCCTCGTCGTGCTCGCGTCCTGTCGATCGCTACGGGCGATGTCTCACCCGAGGCGTTCCGGGTCGATCGCGAAGTTCGAGTCGGTCGTCAGGACCTTCTCGCTCGCGCCGACATCGACGATCGGTTTCTGACCGATCTGATCCGCACCGGTTTGGTCGTTCCCGGCGCAGCGGGCTTCTTCGACGAGGACGCCGTGACGCTGGCGCGCACCGCGAAGGCGATGTCCGAGTACGGCTTGGAGGTTCGTCATCTGCGGGCGTTCAAGTTGGCTGCTGATCGTGAAGCGGGACTCGTGACCCAGATCGCCGGACCGGTTGCCAAGGGTCGTGACGCCGGAGCACGTGATCGTGCCGAGGAAATGGTCCGGGAACTGGCTGCGCTGTCGCTGACTTTGCACACATGTCTGGTCAAGTCGGCGGTTCGGGGAAGTCTCGATCGCTGAGTTCCTCGATCAGCGGGGCACACTCGAATAGAATTTCAGTACGACCGCATCGGAGTCGGTCGGCTGGATCACGTCAGGTTGGAGGCAAGCTCGATGGGCGAAATGCGTGTGATCGGAGTTCGTGTCGAGCAGCCTCAGAATCAGCCGGTCCTGTTGCTGCGAGAGTCCGACGGTGATCGGTACCTGCCGATCTGGATCGGGCAAACCGAAGCTACCGCGATTGTTCTCGAACAACAGGGAGTCGAGCCGGCGCGGCCGCTGACTCACGACCTGATCAAGATCTTGATCGAATCATTCGGTCGGAGCCTCAAGGAAGTGCGGATCGTGGACCTGCAAGAGGGCACCTTCTACGCGGATCTCGTCTTCGACGAGCAGACCACCGTCTCGGCACGTCCGTCGGACTCGATTGCATTGGCCCTGCGCATCGGCGTTCCGATCTTCGCGTCGGAGGCTGTTCTCGCCGAGGCCGGTCTGGTCATTCCCGACGAGCGTGAAGACGAGGTCGAGAAGTTCAAGGAATTCCTTGACACCATCTCGCCGGACGACTTCAAAGCCACTGACGGTTAGTCCTGGTTGTCCGTAATCAGGCTTTAGTCTTCAACTCTCAAGTAGAGGTTGAGTCTCGGTCGGCGTGTTGCGTTGACCGAGCACCCTCGTGGTCTTACCGTTGCGTGCGGTGGAGATCTTCTCGCCTTGTCGATCGAGGCGTACTCTGGGTAAGTCCACTCATGGAATTACCTGCCTTGGATTCACATCTGAAAGTTCGGTCGGCACGGGATTCTCGTGACTGCTGATAGCACAGGTTGGTTACATGATGGCGAAGCGAGAGGGAGACGGCAGTGGAAGAACAGTCGAATGAGGGCGGAACGGGCATAGCCGATAGTGCCGAGCCGACTGCAGAAATGTCTTCCGAAGAGCTGCAGCCAGGCCTGTTCCCGGACGATTCCATCCCCGACGACCTCGTCGGATATCGAGTACCCAGTGCGTGCCAGATCGCCGGGATCACGTACCGCCAACTCGACTACTGGGCACGGACGTCGTTGGTTGTTCCGTCAATCCGTGGCGCTGCCGGATCCGGTAGCCAACGTCTGTACTCCTTCAAGGACATCCTCGTTCTGAAGATCGTGAAGCGTCTGCTCGACACCGGCATCTCACTGCAGAACATTCGCGTTGCCGTCGATCACCTCCGTAAGCGCGGCGTCCGCGATCTTGCCAACATCACCCTGTTCTCCGACGGCACCACCGTGTACGAATGCACGTCTCCCGAAGAGGTCGTCGACCTCCTCCAGGGTGGGCAGGGTGTATTCGGCATCGCAGTCAGTGGAGCGATGCGTGAGCTCACCGGAACGATCGCCGACTTCCCAGCCGAGCGGGCTGACGGCGGCGAGAGCGATCCCAACCCGGAAGACGAGTTGGCTTCGCGACGCAAGAATCGCGCCAGCCGCAAAACCGGATAACGTACGTCACATCTCTTTGGAGGATGCCACGGTGCAGGTAGGCGTTTCGGTCAACTAGACTGGGCCTGCGTCGCCGGCGTACGGGAGAGCCTCGGATACCGATTCACCGAACTTGTCTTTGTTTCAGTCTTTGTCTCAAAGGCCAGTCGTGAGCGGGATCAGGGCGCCGAAGGAGCAATACCTCCCCGTCAATCTCTCAGGCACCAAGGACCGTACGGGCTCCGACGCCTCTGGAAAGCGGTGGGACAACCCACCCGCCGACGGGGAAAGGCTGTGGCTTCCGTCTATCGTCGGATCACTACCGAATCTCTCAGGCGCTCGGGAATCGAGCATGCGACAGAGGGGGAGGAACGCACCGCAGTTCGGTGTGTGTCCTGATCCTCCGATCTGTCTGGGAGTTGTCGTGATCGACGCTGCAAGCCGTATATTTGCCGACCGCCATGTCGGTCCGAACGCCGCGGAACTCGCGCGCATCCTCGAACTCGTCGGGGTCGATTCACTCGACGAACTGGCAACCAAGGCCGTTCCCTCCGTCATCCTCGACGCTGCCCCGAACGGCATCGCGGCCGGACTCGACGCTCTGCCGCTTCCGGTCGGAGAGCACGAGGCACTTGCCGAACTGACTGCACTCGCAGCCCAGAACACTGTCGCGACGTCGATGATCGGCCTCGGCTACTTCGACACGTTGACGCCGCCGGTGTTGTTGCGCAACATCATCGAGAACCCGGCCTGGTACACCGCGTACACCCCGTATCAGCCGGAGATCAGCCAGGGCCGCCTCGAAGCCCTCCTCAACTTCCAGACCATGGTCGCCGATCTCTCCGGCATGGAACTGGCCAACTCGTCGATGCTCGACGAGGCCACCGCCGCTGCCGAAGCCATGACGCTCCTGCGCCGCGCGAACCGCAGCAAGTCCCCACGCTTTGTCGTCGACACGGACCTGTATCCGCAGACCCTCGCCGTCATCGAGACACGCGCCGAGCCGCTCGGCATCGAGATCGTCTCCGCAGATCTCACTGCCGGACTGCCCGAGGGTGATTTCTTCGGTGTCATCGCCCAGATCCCGGGCGCTTCGGGACGCGTCGTGGACTACACCTCGATCATCGCGCAGGCTCACGAGCGCGGCGCACTGGTTGCCGTCGGCGCCGACCTTCTTGCGATGACGCTCATCACCTCGCCGGGTGAACTGGGTGCGGACGCGTGCTTCGGCACCACCCAGCGCTTCGGTGTTCCCATGGGGTACGGCGGACCGCACGCCGGTTACCTGGCCGTGCACTCCAAGCACGCGCGTCAGCTGCCCGGCCGTTTGGTCGGCGTCTCCATCGACGCCGACGGAGACAAGGCATACCGCCTCGCGCTGCAGACACGTGAGCAGCACATTCGCCGTGAGAAGGCGACGTCCAACATCTGTACCGCGCAGGTGCTCCTCGCGATCCTCGCTGCGATGTACGCGAGTTACCACGGCGCCGAGGGGCTCAAGGCGATTGCGTTGCGCGTCGCTGCCCGCGCACACGCGTTGGCAAACGGCCTGCGCGAGGGCGGCGTGACCGTAGTCCACGATTCGTTCTTCGACACCGTGCTGGCTCAGGTTCCGGGTAAGGCGGCCAGCGTTGTCGCTGCGGCCAAGGAATCCGGGATCAACCTGCGTCTGGTCGATGCCGATCATGTCGGTATCTCCTGCGACGAGGCCACCACCGCCGACCACGTCCTTGCCGTGCTCGACGCGTTCGGGATCGAGGATGCTGTTGTTGCCATCGAAGCCGAGGGCAACTCGGTTCCGGCTGCTCAGGAGCGCACGTCCGACTACCTGCAGCACGAAGCCTTCACCCGTTACCGTACGGAAACGGCAATGCTTCGCTACCTGCGCGCGCTCTCCGACAAGGACATCGCCCTCGATCGCAGCATGATCCCGCTGGGTTCGTGCACCATGAAGCTCAATGCGACCGCCGAGATGGAATCCATCACCTGGCCGGCGTTCAACGCGATCCATCCGTTCGCGCCCACGTCGGATGCACCCGGTCTGCTGAAGATCATCAAGGATCTCGAAGACTGGCTGGTCGCGGTCACCGGCTATGCCAACGTCAGCCTGCAACCCAACGCCGGCAGCCAGGGGGAGTACGCGGGCCTGCTCGCGATCCGCAACTACCACCTCAGCCGGGGCGACGACCATCGCGACACCTGCCTCATCCCGTCGAGCGCTCACGGCACCAACGCGGCGTCTGCCGTCATGGCCGGGATGCGCGTCGAGGTTGTCGCCTGCCGTCCCAACGGTGACGTCGACGTGGACGATCTGCGCGCGAAGATCGCCGATCACGCCGAGCGTCTCGCCGCGATCATGATCACCTATCCTTCAACGCACGGTGTTTACGAGCACGAGATCTCCGACATCTGCGCAGCGGTACACGACGCCGGTGGCCAGGTGTACGTCGACGGGGCCAACCTCAATGCGCTTGTCGGCCTTGCCCGTCCGGGCCGATTCGGCGGCGACGTCAGCCACCTGAATCTGCACAAGACCTTCTGCATCCCGCACGGCGGCGGCGGACCCGGCGTCGGCCCGATCGGTGTGCGCTCACACTTGACGCCGTTCTTGCCCGGACATCCGATGGCCCCCGAACTCGGTGGTAGAGGCACGATCTCGGCAGCGCCGTACGGCAGTGCGTCCATCCTCCCCATCACCTGGACCTACATCCGGATGATGGGTGCTCAGGGCCTGCGCCGCGCCAGCCTGACCGCCATCGCGTCGGCCAACTACATCGCGCGTCGACTCGACGAGTACTTCCCGGTTCTCTACACCGGCGAGAACGGCATGGTCGCGCACGAGTGCATCCTCGACCTCCGTGGGTTGACCAAGGACACTGGCGTCACCGTCGACGACGTGGCAAAGCGTCTGGCCGACTACGGTTTCCATGCACCGACCATGAGCTTCCCCGTGGTCGGCACACTGATGGTCGAGCCCACCGAGAGCGAAAACCTCGAAGAGATCGACGAGTTCTGCGAGGCGATGATCGCTATTCGCGGCGAAATCGATCGCGTCGGCGCCGGCGAGTGGACGGTGGAGGACAACCCGCTACGCGGTGCTCCCCACACTGCCGGAAGCATTGCAGCGCAGTGGGATCACCCGTACTCGCGTGAGATCGCCGTCTTCCCGCGAGGCAAGGCTCGCCCGAAGGTGTGGCCGTCCGTGCGTCGTATCGACGGTGCACATGGCGACCGCAACCTGGTCTGCTCGTGCCCGCCGATCGAAGCGTTCGCAGGCAACTAAGGCGTGTGCCCGCCGGAGATCATCACCTCTCGCGTACGAGTTCGAGAACGGTGATCTCCGGCGGTGCGCCGACGCGTACCGGCGGGCCCCAAGCCCCGGCGCCACGCGTCGTGTAGAGCACTGTGTTTCCGACCTTGTCCAAGCCTTGCACCGAGGGCTGCTGCAGCGGAACGAGATACCTCAGCGGCCACATCTGACCGCCGTGAGTGTGCCCGGACAGTTGCAGATCGATACCCATCTCGGACGCCTCGATCGCTTGACGCGGTTCGTGCGCGAGAAGCAAGGCGAAAGTATTTGGATCGCGACCTGCGAGCGCGGCAGTAAGGTTCGGCTCGTACGGGGCCGGCGACGTGTAGTCGTGGATGCCCACGATGTCGATGGTGTCGCCGTCATGCTGGATCGAGGCGCGGCTGTTGCGAAGTGTGGTGATCCCCAATGTTTCCCACACGTCGAGCCATTTGCCACCGTCGTCCGCGTAGAACTCGTGGTTTCCGCTGACTCCGAAGATTCCGTCCGGCGCCTGAAGATCGGCGAGCGGAGCAAGATCGGGAGCAACTTTTGCGACGGTGCCGTCCACGAGATCGCCGCCGATCGCGATCAGATCGACATTCTGCGAGTTCACGATCTCGACCACCTTGCGGGTGAAGTCGACCCCGCGGGCCGGTCCAACGTGCAGGTCGGTGATCAAGGCGATCCGGTATCCGTTGAAGCCCTCGGGCAGGCGAGCGAGCGGCACGCGGACGCGTGAAATCTTGGGGCCCGACGCCTCGTAGACGCCGTAGCCGGCGGTGCCGATCGCCGCGAGAGTGACTGCTGCTGTAGCCAACTGCAACGTACGACGCTTGGCCGGGTCGACTTCGGTCGTGGTATCCGTCCGGCGTGCACGTAGTCGACTGATCCCGGCAAACAGGCCGATCACGAGCAGTCCGGGAATCAGGTACAGCCACGAAGCCAGCCAGACCCATCCGAGAAATCCGATCGGTCGCGCCCAGGACGTCGGGAAGATTTCGCCGCTGCCGACCCCGATGAGCGTCGAGACCGCCAAGACGACAAGCGCAGTGTCGGCAAGACGAGCCCATCGCCTCGGGATGCCGGTGGCGCGAACGAGTCGGCGGTGCAGGAACCAGGTCAGAAGGGCGAGAAGGACTGCAAAAACCGCGACGCGCCCCATCAGGACAGCATCTTGGTCACTGTGGCCGCGAGAGCGGGGTCGGACGTCGAATCGACGCGAACCAAGGTTCCGCCGGTCCGATCCGAGACGTCTTGGAGTGTGGAGACGTCGTCGCCCGCACCGACGACGATCACGTCGACCTGTACCGGACGCGACGGATTGCCCGCAGCGGCGATCGCGCTGAGCAGTTCGGCTCGCGTCGTGGTGGATTCGTCAGGTGTACTCGAGGTGATCAGCAGCACCGAGTTGACTCGTCCCGCGTCGAAACCGTCAACCGCGGCTTTGTACGAACTGGCAAGCGCCGGGTACTTGGAGGTCTTTCCGCCGGCTCGAAGCCCGTTGAGGAAATCGGTGATGGTGGCGCGCCGATTCGGCTCGGACAGTGAACCGCCCGGAACCAGGATGCGCTCGGACGGTTTTCCGTCGGTGCCCGTGCTGAACTCGCGAAGGCCGATGTCCGAAGCGTCAGGGCTGCGACCCAATTGGGTGTTCACTGCCGCGGCAATGTTCGCCAAGCGGGTAGTGCCACCGTCGTCGGTCCCCATCGACGCTGACGTGTCCATCAGGATGGTGGCACTACGCGGAGAGACCGGATTGGCGACGATGTCACCGAGCGCAGCTGCGGTTTCGGCCGAAGCCGGTTTCAACGTGGTCGATATCTTGGCCGGAGACACCGCACCGAGATCGGGAAGATCTTGACCCTCGACCCGGAAACCGGCGCCGACGAACAACTGTGACTGATTCGGCTCACGCATGAAATCGGCAAACTGCGCCGCTGCGCGCGAGGCGGTTTCGTCGATCCCGCTGCCCGAGACGATGACCGCCGGATAGTCCGCGACTGGCGTTGCGCCGGCGGGGGAGTACGTCGTCATCGCCGCGTTCGCGCTCTGCGCTATCGACTGTTCCGTGGCCGGAACGGCTTTCACCGAATCCGGTGTTCCGGCGCTCAGTGCTCCGAGGGCTTCGGCGGTGGACGTCGGGGGAGTCGGCAAGGATTGGAACTGCAATGCCCGCGCACTGAGCGCAGCGTTGACCTGCGCGGACTTCGCCTGATCCGTCGTGACCGGACCGGCACCCGCATCGGCGACGTCGGCAGCGATTGCCTGTGCGGCCATCGAGGTTTCGGTACTTCCGACCGGCAGGGCGACCGTCAGATCGGAAGGCAATGACTTCCAACTCGATGCTGCGCCGGCCAATGCTGCCGCGGTCTCGGGGCCGGTTGCCAGAACGATCGGGGAACTCGCGAGCGAGCGAGGATCACCGTTGATCACGGCCTTGCCCGCCAGCGGCGCGAGTTCGAACGAGCTCGTCGGGATCCACAGGGAGGGACGCGGTCCCAATGCTGCGTCGTCCCAGGATGCCGCCGGACCGGCTTCGAGTGCCGTCGAGACCGACGCGGACGGCGCACCGTGCACCACGACGGTGATGCAGTGATCGCGCACGACCGGAGAGGTCTGGGTGTACCGCTTGGCCAGTTCCTCGATCTGTGGGGCGATGGACGGATCCGCGGTGACGTCGAGTGTCTTGTTGCCTTCGACGCACGTACCTGCTGCCTGCTGGCCCTGATCGTCGATCCGGTTGCTGAGGGCCTTCCACCCGAAGAAGCCTGCAACGATCAAGACGATCAGCACGACGACGAGAATCGGCCCCTTGCTGATACCTCTGGCGCCTGACCCGCCGCGATGTTCGCCCACGTACCTTGCCCTACCTTGGTCACTCGAAGAATGTCTGCTGAACGGACTGTGTCCTCAGCCAGTCTAGTGACGAATCTTCGGGGCCTACGCGAACAGCCTCGACACCGGTTAGCGGTGCCGAGGCTGTTCGGGTTCAGCTTCGAGTTCGAAGAGGGTGAAATCAGGCGTTGGCAGCCTTGTACTCGCGGCGGCGGCGATGCAGGATCGGCTCCGTGTATCCGCTGGGCTGCTTCGCGCCTTCGAGGATGAGTTCCTTGGCAGCCTGGAACGCGATGTTGGAATCGAAATCAGGTGCCATGTTGCGGTACTCGGCGTCGCCCTCGTTCTGACGGTCGACAACCGGGGCCATGCGCTCGAGTGCACTGACAACGTCGCGCTCGCTGACGATGCCGTGACGCAGCCAGTTGGCGAGCAGCTGGCTCGAGATGCGCAGGGTGGCGCGGTCCTCCATGAGCGCGACATCGTGGATGTCGGGAACCTTGGAGCAGCCGACACCCGCGTCGATCCAGCGGACGACGTAGCCGAGGATGGACTGGCAGTTGTTGTCGAGCTCTTCCTTCTTCTCCGCGTCCGTCCAGTCGGTGCTGGGAGCGAGCGGGATGGTCAGGATGTCGTCGACGCTCGCACGCGGCTTGCCCTTCAGGCTGTCCTGAACAGCGAACACGTCGACGCGGTGGTAGTGCGTCGCGTGCAGCGTTGCGCCGGTCGGCGAAGGAACCCACGCGGTGTTGGCGCCGGCCTTGGGGTGGCCGATCTTCTGCTCGAGCATGTCTGCCATCAGCTCGGTCATGGCCCACATGCCCTTGCCGATCTGCGCCTTGCCCTGCAGGCCGCAGGCCAGTCCGGTGTCGACGTTCCAGTCCTCGTACGCACCGATCCACTTCTGCTTCTTCATCTCGGCCTTGCGCACCATCGCGCCGGCTTCCATGGAGGTGTGGATCTCGTCGCCGGTGCGGTCGAGGAAGCCGGTGTTGATGAACACGACGCGGTCGACGGCTTCCTTGATGCAGGCAGCGAGGTTGACTGTCGTGCGACGCTCCTCGTCCATGATGCCGACCTTGAGCGTGTTCTCGGGAAGCCCGAGGACCTGCTCGACGCGGCCGAACAGTTCGGTGGTGAAGGCAACTTCCTCGGGGCCGTGCTGCTTGGGCTTGACGATGTAGATCGAGCCGGTGCGGCTGTTGTCGAGCGGGCCGTTGGCGTCACTGATCGAGAGGCCGTGCACTGCACAGGTGCTCGTGATCAAAGCGTCGAGAATGCCCTCGGGGACCTCGTTGCCGTCGGCATCGAGGATCGCGGGGTTGGTCATGAGGTGACCGACGTTGCGGACGAACAGGAGCGAACGACCGTGCAGGCTGAGTTCGCTGCCGTCGACGGCGGTGTACTTACGGTCGCCGTTGAGCGTACGAGTGAAGGACTTGGCGCCCTTCTTGATCTCCTCGGACAGATCACCGCGATTGAGGCCCAACCAGTTCCGGTAACCGACAACCTTGTCGTCGGCGTCGACAGCGGCGACCGAGTCCTCGAAGTCCATGATCGTGGTGACGGCCGATTCGAGAACGACGTCCTTGACACCGGCGGCGTCGGTGCTGCCGATCGGGGAGGACGCGTCGATCTGGATCTCGGCGTGCAATCCGTTGTTGAGCAGCAGGATGCTCGTCGGTGCGTCCTTCTCGCCGAGGTAGCCGACGAACTTCTCCGGCTGGGCGAGGGTGGTGACCGTACCGTCTGCCAACGTGATCTTCAGTTCGCTGCCGTCGATCACGTACTTGGTCGAATCTGCATGCGACCCCGACGCGAGAGGTGCTGCCGCGTCGAGGAATTCACGCGCCCAGGCGATGACCTTGTCGCCGCGGACCTTGTTGTAGCCGGAACCCTTCTCGGCGCCGTTCTCCTCCGAGATGGCGTTGGTGCCGTACAGCGCGTCGTACAACGAACCCCAGCGGGCGTTGGACGCGTTGAGAGCGAAGCGCGCGTTGAGGATCGGCACGACCAACTGCGGGCCGGCCGTCGAGGTGATCTCAGTGTCGACGTTTGCGGTGGTGACCGAGAACTCGGCAGGCGTCGGCAAGAGGTAGCCGATCTCCTGCAGGAACGCCTTGTATGCGGCAGCGTCGATGGGAGCGCCGGCATGATCGCGATGCCACTGATCGATCTGAGCCTGCAGATCGTCACGCTTGGCAAGCAAATCGCGGTTCTTCGGTGCGAGCTCGGTGATGACCTTGTCGGCGCCGGCCCAGAACGTCTCGGCGTCTACACCGGTGCCGGGAAGAGCCTCCTCGACCACGAAGTCGTAGAGAACCTTGGCAACCTGAAGACTGCCGACCTGAACGCGCTCAGTCATGAATAGCCTCACTTTTCCGAAAGCGGAGCACCACATATGGATGCCATGAACCAACATCAATGTTACCTGGGAGTATTCCCACCGCTGTCCGCGCCCTGAGCTGCGATAATCGGGCGCGAAGAGCTGAAACGATCAAGTGAAATTCGTTCTGTCTAGAGTTTGCGCGCGGAAATCTCGAAACCGGCCTTGCGTAGACGCTCGGCCAGGACGTCGCCGAGCGCCGTCGCTGGAGTCAAAACGCCGGTAGCCGGGGGGAGATCCTTGTGGTCCTTCGCCAATGACAACGCAGATTCGCCGAGCATTACCGCCGTCGCGCTGTATCCCGGGTCGCCCTTCGCCTTCACTCGTGAGGTGTATCGAGCGCCGGTCGTGGTCGTGGTGAACACATCGAGCGTGAAGTGCCCCTTCTTCTGGGTGCTCTCGCTCGGGCCCTCGCCGGGTGCAGGCAATACCTTGTCGAGAAGGAAACGTGTCGGAGGAAGGGCGAGTCCGGCGACCAGCGCGCCGAGGCCGACTGCGACACCGCCCGCGATTACCGGTGACACCACCGAGGAGCCGACGCTCATCACCTCGCTGTACTTGAACTTCTTGCCGTACGCCCACTCTCGGAGCGCATTGCTGCGACGGACGACTCGTGTGTTGTACGACGCCATCACGAACGGTGCCTTCCATCCCTTCAACGACGGATCGATCTTCTTGCCGTCGACCACGCTCACGTCGCTCTGTCGTCCGAGGTCCGGCTCCCGGTCACGATCGGGGCTCAGTGAATACGGCGAGGCAGCGAGTTTCCGTAGGCGCGCATCGTCTTTCGACACGTCGATCTGATTGCGAAGCGAATCGATCGTGCCACCGCTCACGCCGCCGCGCAGCGCCGTGACCACCAGCGTTGTGTCGGTGAGCTCACCGGCGCCGTCGGCAGTGACCTTCTCGTGGAGGACGTGAACTCCGAGATCGGAAGGGATGGAATCGAATCCGCAGGAATGGACGATCTTTGCGCCGGTCGAGACCGCCAGCTCATGGTTGGCGTCGATGCTCTCGCGGTGGAACAGCACCTCACCGGTGAGGTCGACGTAATGAGTTCCGGCGGAGGCGCATTCGTGAACAAGGGTGTGACCGTACTTGGCGTACGGGCCGACCGTGGTGGCGACGACCCGAGTTCGCTGCGCGAGCGCCTTCAATGCGGTGGCGTCGTCGGCGTCGGCGATGATCAGGGGGAGATCGGCAGCGGCGGTACCCAGATCGGCGCGAGTGGCTGCCAACTTCTCGAGGGAGCGGCCACCGAGGCCGATCTTCGTGCCTTCGGGAGCATGTTTGACGAGGTAGTCGGCGAGTAGCTTTCCGACGAAGCCGCTCGCTCCGTAGACGATGATGTCGAGTTCTCGGGCGGGCGAGGTTCCAGTCATGGAGCCAGCCTACAAACGCGCACTCGAAAGTGATGTGACCGTGGTCACTCAGCAGGGAGGGGTTCCTTGACGACGAGGATCGGAGCCTCCACTTCGAGCAGGAGACGCTGCAGCGGGCGTTCGAGGAGGAACTTGCCGATGGGGGACATCCGGCGTGTTCCGACGATCAGGAGATCGACACCCGCGCCGTGGACCAGGTTCACGAGCGCGGTCACCGGATCGCCGTCGTGCTCGGTGGTGCGCAGATCCCACTTCGTCTCCGAGAATCCACCGGCGTCGAGCGCTGACTGAATCTCGCCGCGAAGAGCGGCCCGATCGTCCTCGGTGTCTCCGGTGTCGGCCGTGTCCCCGATGTTGACATCGTCCAGGACGTGCAGAACCAGCAGTTCCTCGCTTCGACCCACGGATTCCCGTGCGGCGGCCACGATTGCGGCGCGGCCTTCCGGGCTGTCCTTGTGTACGACGGCGATCGTCATGGTTCCTCCGAGTCGGTGAGCAGGTTCGCAGTCCATTATCGCCTGCAATGCTGTGCCCTACCTGAATTGAGCTACTCGACACGGGGGTTTGGCGGTGACGAGATCGCCACATCGGGGCGCCTAGGTGCTGCCTGTCACCACTGCGGGGTGCCGCCCATCACCACGGCGAGGGTTTGTAATCCTTGAGGAAGCAGCCGTGCAGGTCGATACCCAGTTCGCCCTGAACGATGGGGTCGTAGACGCGGGCTGCACCGTCGACGAGGTCGAGTGGTGCGTGGAAACCTTCGTCGGCCAACCGCATCTTGGTGAAGTGCGGGCGTTCGTCGGTGATCCAGCCGGTGTCGACGGCGGTCATGAGGATGCCGTCGTCGAGCATTTCCTTGGAGCTGGTGCGGGTCAGCATGTTCAGTGCTGCCTTGGCCATGTTGGTGTGCGGGTGGCCAGGGCCCTTGTACGCGCGGCTGAACTGGCCTTCCATGGCGGAGACATTCACGACGTACTTGCGTCGCGCAGCTGCCGCGGCCATCGAGGGGCGCAGGCGTGAAACGAGGATGAATGGCGCTACCGAGTTGCAGAGCTGGACTTCGAGAAGCTCGATCGGATCGACTTCCTCGACGGTCTGGACCCAACTGTTGGTGTGCGCGAGGTCCGGCAGCAGCCCGCCGGCGTCGATGGCGATGCCTTGCTCGATGCGATCGGGTGAAGCCGACTTGGCGACGAGTGCGAGCGAACTGACCGCGTCGGCGGACAGATTTCCGGAGGTGATGCTTGCGACGTCCGACAGCGATCCGGCCAGAGCCGCGGGGTGAGCGTCGCTCGTCTTGCCGAAGGTCAGGACATCAGGAAGTTCACCGGCGGGCAGGGCACCGGACTCGGCATCGACCAAGGCGCCGTAAGCGCCGGGGGAGCGTCGAACAGTTTGTGCGGCGTTGTTGATCAGGATGTCGAGCGGACCCTGTGCGGCAACGGAATCCGCGAGTGCAACAACCTGGGCGGGGTCGCGGAGGTCGATGCCGACGATGCGCAGACGGTGAATCCAGTCGTTGCTGTCTTCCATCGCTTTGAATCGGCGGATCGCGTCGTTGGGGAATCGCGTCGTGATGGTCAGATGTGCGCCGTCACGCAGCAGGCGCAGCGCGATGTACATACCGATCTTCGCGCGGCCGCCGGTCAGAAGTGCGCGTCGGCCGGTGAGATCAGTGCTCGCATCACGTTTGCTGCGGCTGGTGGCAGCGCACTCGGGGCACAGTTGGTGGTAGAAGGCGTCGACTGCGGTGTAGCGCTGCTTGCAGATGTAGCACGGTCGCGCCTTGATGAGCGTGCCGGCGGAAGCGCCGGCGGTGTTCGACTTGATCGGAATGCCTGCGGTCTCGTCGTCGATGCGATCGGGTGAACCTGTGGCAGTCGCGGCGACTACTTGGCGGTCCGCTTCGTTGACGGCTGCGCGCGAGGCGAGGCGGCGCTTCTTCTTGAGTCGCTTGAACAGATGGCCGACAGCGCGCTGCATGGTGATCGAATCGGGATGCTCGTCGTCGAGTTCGGCGGCTTCGGAAAGGACCTTCAGGCAGATTTCGAGTTCTGCGGGGTCGAGGCCGGTGAGTTCGGCTCGAGCAGATTCTGAATCGGCTGTTTCCAGCGAATCTGCCTGCAGTGCATCCGACTTCTTGGTGTCTGTATCCACTTCGAACTTCTGTTCCATCTCGATCGCCGCTCGCGCGGACTGTTCCCTGGTGCGGGAACTTCGCCAATTACGAGAAAAGCTCCGGTTCGATGAACCGGAGCTTTTCCTGTCTGTCTCAACACAGAGTGTCCGAGGGGGGACTTGAACCCCCACGTCCGTTAATAGGACACTAGCACCTCAAGCTAGCGCGTCTGCCATTCCGCCACTCGGACTCGGCCCCGATTTCTCGGTGCTGGGAAAGAGTATCCGATTAGGTGAGCTGCCCCAAATCGCCAGGTTGCGGGGCATTCCGGTCGCCCGCGTCGTTTGATTCGATGGTAGGAAAGTGGAATGACCACAACCCCGAATAATCCGAATCCGAGCAGAGCCGAAGCAGAAGTAGTCGAACTGGTCAGTTCTCTCATCCGCTTCGACACCTCGAACACGGGAGAACTCGAAACCACCAAGGGTGAGCGTGCGTGCGCGGAGTGGGTTGCCGCGCAGCTTCAAGAAGTCGGCTACGAGACGGAATACGTCGAGTCCGGTGCACCCGGACGCGGGAACGTCTTTGCCCGCTTGAAGGGAGCTGAGTCGGGTCGAGGCGCATTGATGCTTCACGGTCACCTCGACGTCGTTCCGGCCGAGCCCGCCGACTGGAGCGTCCATCCCTTTGCCGGCACCGTCCAGGACGGTTACGTCTGGGGGCGCGGAGCCGTGGACATGAAGGACATGGTCGGGATGATCTTGGCCCTCGCCAGGCAGTTCAAGGCGGAAGGCGTCGTACCGCCGCGTGATCTGGTGTTCGCCTTCGTGGCGGACGAGGAAGCGGGCGGCAAGTACGGATGCCAGTGGCTGGTCGAGCACCGCCCGGATCTGTTCGAGGGAGTGACCGAAGCCGTCGGTGAGGTGGGCGGTTTCTCGCTGACGGTTCCGCGGCCGGACGGAACCGACCGCAGGCTCTACCTCGTGGAGACTGCGGAAAAGGGCCTCGGTTGGATGCGTCTGACGGCCAAGGGACGCGCCGGGCACGGCTCCTTCCTCCACGACGACAACGCAGTCGCGACACTCGCCGGCGCGGTCTCGAGACTCGCTGCTCATCAGTTCCCGATCGTGATCTCGGATTCGGTTGCCGAGTTCCTCACCGCCGTCGGCGAAGAGACCGGATTGGACTTCGATCCAGGATCACCCGACATCGACGGGACTCTCGCGAAGTTGGGGACGATCGCCAACATCATCGGGGCGACCTTCCGTGACACGGCGAACCCGACGATGCTCAAGGCCGGATACAAGGCGAACGTCATTCCGCAGACTGCCGAGGCAGTCTTCGACTGCCGCGTGCTGCCGGGACGGCAGGCTGAATTCGAGCGCACGGTGGACCAGCTGATCGGCCCCGACGTGACCCGCGAGTGGATCACCAAGCTCGATTCGTACGAAACAACGTTCGACGGCCACCTCGTAGACGCCATGAACGAGGCGATCCTCGCCCATGATCCGGAGGCTCGCACAGTTCCGTACATGCTCTCCGGCGGAACCGACGCGAAGGCATTCGCGAAACTGGGCATTCGCTGCTTCGGCTTCGCGCCGTTGCAGTTGCCGCCCGAGCTCGATTTCAGTGCGCTGTTCCACGGCGTCGACGAGCGAGTTCCGGTGGACGCACTACTGTTCGGGACACGTGTTCTGGAACATTTCCTGCTCAATTCCTGACGAGCACGTAGATAGATCCGTGAGCTCGACGCACATCGAGCTCTCTTGTCACAGAAAGGATTCGCATGGCGCACGATCCGTACGAACCATTGCCGAAGTTGCCGAGTTTCGAGCTGACCAGTGACGACATCACTGCGGGCCAGCCGCTGAAGCTTGCTCAGGCCAGTGGAGCCTTCGGAGTTCCCGGTGGCGAAGACATCTCACCGCAGCTCTCGTGGTCCGGCTTTCCAGCCGAGACGAAGAGCTTCGTCGTGACGGTGTTCGATCCGGACGCACCGACGGCGTCAGGATTCTGGCACTGGGCCGTGGCGAACATCCCCGCTTCCGTCACCGAACTCCCGGCCGGTGCCGGCGCGGCGGACAGCGATGTCCTGCCTGCCGGAACCGTCACCCTCCGCCACGACGGTGGCGGGTTCGGTTTCATCGGTGCAGGCCCGCCTCCCGGGCACGGTCCGCATCGCTACATCGTGGCGGTGCATGCCCTCGACGTGGAGACGCTCGACGGAGTCACCCCTGACTCGTCGCCGGCGTTCCTCGGTTTCAACGTGTTCCATCACGCGATCGCGCGTGCAACCCTGACCGGGACGTTCGAGGTCGAGTAATCACTTTGCTGTGCGCCTTTATTAACCGCGGGCGGTTAATAAAGGCGCACAGCAGTTTCTAGCGAGGGTTCTCAGCTCCCACAGCCTGGGCGATCGACGAGAAGCCGGCTGCGCGGACGCGCTTGGCTATGCCCTTGTGGATGCTGCGAGCCCAGAACGGTCCGCCGTAGATGAAGCCGGTGTACCCCTGCACCAGCGTCGCGCCGGCGAGGATGCGCTCCCACGCCTGGTCGGCTGTTTCGATGCCGCCGACCGAGATGATGGTCATCTTGTCGCCGACTCGGGCGTACAGGCGCCGGAGCACCTCGAGCGAGCGGTCGGCAACCGGTGCACCGGACAGCCCGCCAGCGCCGAGTGCAGCTACCTCGGCATCCGGGGTCTTCAAACCGTCGCGGCGGATCGTGGTGTTGGTCGCGACGATTCCGGCAAGCCCGAGTTCGACTGCCAGATCGGCGACAGCGTCGACGTCCTCGTCCGAGAGATCGGGCGCGATCTTCACCAGTACCGGCACGCTGACGGTGTCGAGCACGGCCTGCAGGATCGGGCGCAGAGATTCGACGGCCTGCAGATCACGGAGTCCGGGTGTGTTCGGCGAGCTGACATTCACGACCATGAAGTCGGCCAGCGGACCCAGAAGCTGTGCGCTGGCGGTGTAGTCGGCAGCGGCGTCGGCAGCTTCGACGATCTTGGTCTTGCCGATGTTGGCACCGATCGGCACCGTGACGCGGCGCTGTCGCAGGAAATTCGCCGCGTGACCAGCGCCGTGGTTGTTGAAGCCCATTCGGTTGATCAGAGCGCGGTCGGCCGGAAGTCGGAAGAGACGCGGCGCGGGGTTACCGGGCTGAGCTTGGGCCGTCACTGTTCCGACCTCGGCGAAACCGAATCCCAACGGGCCCCAGGCGTCGACTCCGGTGGCGTCCTTGTCGAATCCTGCGGCCAGGCCGAGAGGTGCCGGGAACGTCAGACCGAAAGCCTGACTGCGCAGAACCGGGTCGTCGACGACAAGGACTTTTGCGACCAACCAGCGAAGGGGAGCGAACCGTGTCACCAGTTTCATCGCGGTGAAGGCAATGTGGTGGATGCGTTCCGGTGGGACCCGGAACATCAGGCTCAGCAGCAGTTGGTACACGATTCTCCAGCTCTTCGATGGTGTGATTTTGTCAGCGGTTTCGATGGCGGCGGGTTCTGGTCGTCTGTTGAACGATCAGTGCTGAATGCCGTCCGGATCGGTCACGTGCAGCGGCGTCTTCTTTCGCTTGAGCAGCACGCGACGACTGCCGTCGGGGTAGAGACGGACTCGGGAGAGTTCCCACCCGCCGAACTCGGCCGAGATCGCCAGGCGCATCGACGCCGTGACCCGCGAAACGTTCGGCGGTAGCCGGAGCGGCACGTAGTCGAACTTGTCGTCCGACGTCTCCCACTGCGCGGGGATCCCGCGCGTACGCTTTTCCATCAGTTCTCCCGTGACGGGATGACCTGCAGCCCGTCACCGGTTGCCGATCCGACGATCAGATTGCCGTTGGAAGAGTCTACGGCCAACGAATTCGGCTGTCGCACCGTCTTGAACCGCCCGGTCTCCACGGGGATGCCGGACGACAGATCGAAGCCGACCACTTCGTTGGTCGCCGTCAGTGTCACCCACACCCGATCCGCGGTCTCGTCGTAGGCGACGGCGTAAGGCGATTCGCCGACGGGGTAGCGCTGGTGCATCAGGAGCGGATCGGCAGTGAAGACGAGCAGTTCGTTGCCGGTGGTGTCGGTGACAAGGATGCGTCCGAAGCGATCGGTGGCCAGATGAGTTGCGCCCTCACCGGCGCGAAGAGCGACGCCGAGTTTGCCGTCTTCGAGATTGATCGCCGTCAGCGAGGTCTGACGGTGATCGAGGGCGCTCAGGTTGTCGCCGGTAACCGCAAGTTCGTCGACGGATGCAAACCCCGAAACCGTCTGTGACTGATCGGTCTTCGGGTCGACGATGTGAACTGAACCATTGTCCGTGCCGATCGCGATGCGGCCGTCGGTCAGCTCGACCGCGGAGTTCGCCTGGCCGTCGACCGGTATGGACGTCTGTTCGCCCGATGTCAGATTCAGCTTCACTACCTGGCGATCCATCGCCAGCAGAGCGCTACCGTCGGAGCCGATCGAAACGTCGCGTACGTCTGAATCCAGAGCTATCGGACGACCTGCGGAGGCGGGGTCGGCGCCGGCCAAACTGTCCGAAGGAACGACCAGCACCGATCGTGGGTCGTTGGCAACCAGAACAGCGCTGCGCGTGATCGGGTCGAATGTGATGGAATCGATCAGACCTGAATACGGGTGAACCACGCCGTCCGGGGTGCTGGTGGTGGCCGGTGAGACCGCTGCCGTAGCGGGATCGATCGTGATGAGGTCGTCTCCGCCATCTCCGGAAGAACATCCTGTGACCAGCAGAACCGCCGCCCCCATTGCTGCTGCAGTGGTGCGGATCCCTAGGCGAGCCATGTGTAGTTCCTCTTTTTCTTGTCATCTGTTCTTCACGCAGTGCGACTGTCATCGATCATCCCTGATCGCAGTCGGGCGCCGTTCATCGCGTCGAGGAACTACCGACCATTCCGCTCACACCCTTGACGCGATACCGTACGAACAGCGGTTGCGGTTGACGCTGCAATCACCGAGGAGATCATTGTGATTCCCACAGAACCCACCGATTCCGGCGCACAGCCGCCCGAACCGGCGCGGCCGGGCTTCGAGATCGAGGACCTCTCCGTCGGCGCTCATGCACACGGTTTCGGCAGGTCCGACGGTCGAACTTTCGCGTTCCGCGTACGCAAGAGCGTGCTGTTCGTCGAGGTATACGGCGAATACTGCGAGCACAGTGTGCCGACCCCTTCGGACGTTGTCGCCACGGCGGAGCGATCGGTCACCGACATCGATCTGACCGACGAGCGAAGCATCGCCGGTGTGGTGCGCGACGCAGTTCTCTCGACCGAGACTGATTGGTCACATCCGGACGTCGGTGACGGCGTTCGTCAGGGCGAGGGTCGCAGCCTGCCGACGGTGAGAGCAGTCCTGAACAGGCTGGGATCGATCATCGATTCTGTTCGGTGAATTCTCGGCGCGGGATAACCAGCGTTGCTCCGGTTGTCGGATGCGGGAACACCTCGACCGGATAACCGTAGACGCGGGTCAGAAGCTCTTCGTGCAGCACCGATTCCGGGGGACCGTCGGCGGCGATGCGTCCATTCTCGAGTACGACGATTCGGTCGGCATACGCCGCTGCCAACGCGAGATCGTGCAAAACGACGACGACGGCATCGCCGTCCGCAGCGCGAGCGCGCGCCACGGACATCACCGCTTCCTGGTGTCCGAGATCGAGTGCTGCAGTCGGCTCGTCCAGCAGGATGGTCGACGTTTCCTGTGCCAGTACCCGGGCAAGAGCGACCCGCGCCTGCTCGCCACCGGACAGCACGGCGAATGGCCGATTGGCGAACCCCTCGACATCGCAGGTCTTCATCGCCGCGGTGATAGCAGCGCCGTCGCGGTCTTCTCGGCGCGTTCCGGCCCATGGCGCACGTCCCATGCGAACGACCTGGCGAGCGCTGAACGAAAATCCGATGGTGTGTTTCTGGGGGAGCACCGCGCGTCGGCGCGCCATGTCGATCGGCGACCACTGAGTGAGGTCAGTGCCTTCGACGACCACCCGCCCAGCGATGACGGGCTGATCACCGGCCAACGCCGCAAGAAGAGTCGACTTACCGGCGCCGTTCGGTCCGACGAGGACGACGAGCTCGCCTGCCCGGACTTCGATGGATACGCCTTCGAGAATGTGTCGACCACCGCGTTCGACGGTGATGTCGCGCGCTTCGAGGGTGACATCACCGACGCCAGGGCTTTCCGGTTCGGGGGTGACGTGGCCGAACAGTTCGCGCCAGTTTCTTACGAGGCTGCTCATGCCCACCCGCCCTGTTGCGCGCGTGTTCGTCGGAGAAGCCAGAAGAAGAAGGGGCCGCCAACCAGAGCGGTCAGCATTCCGAGGGGCAGGTCTGCGTTGTCGATCAGCGACCGCGAGCCGAGATCTGCGACAAGCAGAACCAGTGCGCCGGCAAGGGCGCTCGCCGGAATCAGCGCGCGGTGGCCGGGGCCGACAAGAATGCGCATCAGGTGCGGAACGATCAGTCCGACGAAGAGGATGATGCCGGTGAAGGCAACACTCGCCGAGACCAGGAGAGCGACGATCAGAACCGCGAACTGGCGCAGCCGTTCGACGTTGACACCCAGGTGACGAGCTGCATGTTCACCGAGTGCGAGAAGGTCCAGACGCGGAGCGATCATGACCGTCGCGGCAATTCCGACAACGGTCATCGGCGCCACGATCATGACGGCATTCCACGACGCTCCGTTGAGTGAGCCGAGTTGCCAGAACACGATCTGATCGCGAGCGGACGGGCTGGCGACGAAGGTGAAGAACGCGATGAGTCCGCCGGCGAACGCATTGATCGCGACGCCGGTCAGCACCAATGTCACTACTTCGGTTCGGCCTTCGTGGCGCGCAAGCAGGTAGACCGCCGCGGTGGTGAACAGCCCGGCGACGAACGCCGCCGCAGCAACGGCCCAGCCGGCCACGAACGTGCCGCCGACGACGATGACAGCGCTCGCGCCAACTGCAGCGCCCGCGGACACTCCGATCACCCCGGGCTCCGCGAGTGGATTGGAGAACACACCCTGCAGGAGCGCACCGGAACATCCCAGCGCCGCGCCGACACAGATGGCGAGCACGACGCGGGGGAAGCGAACCTCCCACAAAGTCACTTCACCGCTGGGATGGGCGGGCATCGGACCGAGATCGATCCCGATGCGGTGCAGGATGCTGCCCAAAACCTCGAGAGGCGATGTCGGAACTTGACCGATGCACGCCGACAGCACTGCGACGATCACCAGGGCGAGAGTCAAGCTGACCAGAACCGCACTCACCCGCGACCGCGACGCGGGGCCAGACGCCGACTTGTCGGCGCCCCCGACGTCATGTGAATCCTCGGCTGCGGACACAGACTTACCTGCTTCGGAACTACCTGTTTCTGTACTCACGAATCAGCACTCACAAATCTTTGCTCACGATCCACCGGGCTCGTAGATCGCTTCGGCGAGTGCCGCCATGACGCGTCCGGTGTTCGGCCCGAAGCTGAGCAGGACACCGTCCTCCATGTCGACTACTCGTTTGTTCTTTCCGGCCGGCGTCTGAGCGATGCCAGGGACCTTTTCGAGGCCGTCGATTCCGCCGATCGATGCCAATCCGTCCGTCATCATCAGCAGGGCGTCAGGCGCTGCGGCGATGAGCGCTTCGCTGGTGATGGGTACGAACTGTTGTGTGATGCCCGAGGCGGTACCCGCATCTGTGGCGCCGAGGGCCTCGATCAAGGAATCGGCACCCGAACCTTCACCGCCGATCATGGTGATGGCCGATCCGCGCATGTAGAGGAACGCGATCTTCAGTGGATCGCCGTCGTTGGGAACCAGATCGCGCGCAGCAGCGATCTCCGATTCGGTTCGATCGATCAGCGCTGCGCCCTGGGCCGGAACGCCGAGCGCGTCGGCGACTGCTTGGATC
Organism: Rhodococcus sp. MurmanLake-1; assembly: GCF_056945715.1. Classification (NCBI taxonomy): domain Bacteria; kingdom Bacillati; phylum Actinomycetota; class Actinomycetes; order Mycobacteriales; family Nocardiaceae; genus Rhodococcus; species Rhodococcus sp. MurmanLake-1. Next base: position 69,322 of record NZ_JBWZNF010000001.1, read on the forward strand.
TGCCCCGGCACACCTTCGAGGGTTCGGGTCGGGTCGAAGAACACCACGGGAACACCGGCGGCGCGCAACTGATCCTGGACGCTCTTGGGCCCGATGCTCGTGTCAGTGAGAACCACGGTGGGATTCAAATCGAGGATGGCTTCGGTATTGAGCGATTGGCCGCCGACCGTGACAACCGGTACGTCCGCGACCGCGGGGAACTTGGCGGCGGTGTCGCGGCCGACAAGGTTGTCACCGAGGCCGAGCGCCACCGTTGTCGTTGCGAGCGTCCCGTAGCGGTCGGCCGCAACGATCCGGCTGTTGTCGGTGATGGTCACGTCGACGCCGTCGAAGCTCTTCACCGTCACGGGCAGCGTTGCGGTCGGGTTGTCGGACACGGGAACCGGGCTGGAATCTTCGAGTACTGCGGTCCTGGCACCCTGAGATGTCGTGGAGTTGTCGCTGGATCCGCAAGCCACCAGACCGAAACCGGCTGCTGCGACCAGTGCCGCCGCGGCCAAGCGCTTCATCATTTGACGAGGTAGCTCTCGATGTCGCCTTCGAGGTCGGCGAACAGGTCACCGTTGAGGCGGTACGCCAGATTCACCTCGTCGATGAAACGCTGCTGTTCTTCGGCCGGAATCTGCAGCGCATCCAGATTCGAGCGGTAGTCGTCCTTGAAAGGCTTCGGCTTGGGGATGCCTTCGAAGATGTAGAAGCGAAGTCCGTCGGTCTCGAATCCGTAGGCGCGCTCGAGCATCCGGCGGATGATCTGTCCGCCCGAGAGGTCACCCATGTATCGCAGGTAGTGATGTGCGACGAAGCCGGCGGGCCAGTCGAACGCCACTTCCTTCAGGCGGGCGATGTAACGCTCGGTTGCCGGCAAGGCCACGAGTTCGTCGCGCCAGTTCGGTCCGCCGAGGAACTCGAGATCGGCTTCGAGCGAAGCCACCCGCAACAGATCCTCGGACAGGAACGGAGCGACCAACTCGTTGTCGGCGTGTGTGCGGCCGGCCTCTTCGAGGCTCGTGTAGACGAGGTACGTCTGTCCCAGAAGAGCGGCGTAGCCAGCCGTGGTCAGCTCACCGCCGAGAAGCGCGCCTACGAATCGGGACTGCTCCGTCTCGCGGTGTGCTGCGTCCGTCTCGGTCTTGATTCGTTCGGAGAAGGCGGGGCCTGCGTCTGCGGAAAGGCTGTCTACGTCGAGCGTGGTCATTGATTCTCCTGAGGCTGTAGTCAAGCGTTGCCTACTAGGTTAGCCTGCCCTCGCCAACACGATACCTTCGGTATTTCGATCAGCGGGACAGATCAAGCGCTCACATCGTCGAGAGCCGCGGCAATCGCTTTCGGAAGTTCCAATTCTTCGGTTGCCAGTACTCCTGTCAACTGGGCGAGATCCCGCGTGCCGACGACGGCGCTGGCCACCCCGGCGCGATCGCGCGCCCAGGCCAGTGCCACCGCCAGTGGGGAAGTACCCAGACCGTCGGCGGCGGTAACGACGGCGTCGACCACCCGGATCGAGGAATCGGTCAGATAGCTCTGTACATCTTGCGAATGTGCTTCGTCGGCGCCGCGGGAATCGACGGGAATGCCGTCGCGGTACTTGCCGGTCAGAACACCGCCCGCCAGGGGTACTGCGGCGAACACTCCGACGCCGTGGTGGGCCGCCGCTGCGAACAATTCTTCCTCGACGCCGCGCGCGAGCAACGAGTACTCGGCCTGCGTCGCGGCGAGTGTTGTTGCGCCACCGGCTCCGACGGCCGTCGCGAGCTGCCAGCCGAGGTAGCCGCGCACGCCCACATACCGCACCTTGCCGCTCGAGACCGCGTAGTCGAGGGTTGCTGCAACCTCGTCGACGGGCGTGAGCGGATCCCAGGTTGCGACCTGCCACATGTCGAGGAAGTCGGTTCCGAGTTCACGAAGAGTCGCGTCGAGCTGGCGGAGCAATCCGCGCCGCGAGCAGTCGACGCGGTCGGTGCCGATCGGAGTGGGATCGATGCCGGCGCTCGAGCTGATGATGAGTTCGTCACGTGGAACGACGTCGTCGAGCAACTCCGCGAGGATCCGTTGCGCCGCACCGGCGCCGTATGCGGGCGAGGTGTCGACCAAGGTTCCGCCGGCCTCGGCGAAGGCGAGCAGCTGCGCCGCAGCCTCGTCGCCGTCCGTGTCGCGTCCCCATGTCAGTGTGCCGAGCCCAAGTCGCGAGACCCGAAGTCCGCTCGTTCCGACAGATCTGTGCTTCATAACCGCCTGCATCTCGCGCCCGACTCGTGTGCGCAAGTGCGGCACCCGAGAGATCTCACCACGTGCAGACTAGTAGGCGCTCGCCTCGAGTCGGGGTATTCGGACACGGACGTGCCGGGCGCGGCGCGGCGTCGTGGGCCCCGGTAGCGTGGCGCCGGTGAAACGTGAACCCGACACACGAAACCTGTGTGCAGTAACCCCATTCGAATCAGCCGGGATCGGTGAGTGATGGGCGAAGCGATGACCTGGCTCCAGGCCGTGATCCTGGGCCTCGTGCAGGGATTGACCGAGTTCTTGCCCATCTCGTCTTCCGGACATTTGCGAATCGTGTCGGAGATATTCTTCGGCAGTGACGCCGGTGCGTCGTTCACCGCGGTGACGCAGCTCGGCACCGAACTGGCTGTGTTGATCTACTTCGCGCGCGACATCGTGAGGATCATCACTGCCTGGTTCCGGGGTGTGTTCAATGCCGAGCACCGGGGCGATCTCGATTACCGGATGGGCTGGTACGTCATCATCGGTACCATTCCGGTCGGCATCCTCGGGTTTCTGTTCAAAGACCAGATCCGTACCGGCGCACGCAATCTGTGGCTGATTGCCACGATGTTGATCGTGTTCGCGCTCGTCATCGCCGCTGCCGAGTACTACGGACGCAAGACGCGCCCGATCGAATCGCTCACAGCGCGCGACGGCATCATCATGGGTTCGGCTCAGGCGCTAGCGCTCATCCCGGGTGTCTCACGTTCGGGTGGCACGATCAGTGCCGGTCTTTTCCTCGGACTCACCCGTGAGGCCGCAGCTCGTTACTCGTTCCTGCTGGCGATCCCGGCGGTTCTCGCCTCCGGTTTGTTCAGCCTCCCGGATGCCTTCGAGCCGGCCGGTGAGGGTCTGAACGCGAGCGGTCCGCAGTTGCTGGTGGCAACCGTCATCGCCTTCGCGGTCGGTTACGCAGCGATCGCCTGGCTGCTTCGATTTGTTGTCGATCACTCCATGTACTGGTTCGTGGGATACAGAATCGCTCTCGGCGTAGTCGTCCTTGCGCTGCTGGCCACAGGGGTCGTGTCCGCGACATAGAGCCCGTTTCGACGTCGACCACCCGTCCGTGCGGCCACCGCCCCATTAGGGTTGTGGAATGACAGTTGTCCTACTGCGGCACGGGCGGTCGACGTCCAACACTGCCCATACCCTGGCCGGTCGAACGCCGGGTGTGGAACTCGACGACCACGGCCGGAAACAGGCCGAAGGCGTCGTCGATCGGCTGGTCGGTCTGGACATCGCGGAGATCGTCCGCTCGCCGCTGTTGCGGTGCGAGCAGACGGTCGGCCCCATTGCCGTCGACCGTGGTCTGACGCCGGTGGTCGAGGATCGCCTGATCGAGGTCGATTACGGCGACTGGACGGGTCGCCCGCTGAAGGAACTCTTGGAAGAACCGCTCTGGAAAGTGGTGCAGCGCCACGCTTCCGGTGCGGTCTTTCCCGGCGGTGAAGGGCTGGCCCAGGTACAGGCGCGAGCCGTTGCCGCGATCCGAGAGCACGATGCACGGCTGGCCGAAGAACACGGCAAAGACGTCGTCTGGATCGCCTGCACACACGGTGACGTCATCAAATCGGTTCTCGCCGACGCGTTTGCGATGCACCTCGATTCGTTCCAGCGGATCGTCGCCGAGCCGGCCTCGGTCAGCGTGATTCGCTACACGGCCACACTGCCGTTCGTTCTTCGAGTCAACGACACCGGAGACGTGCTCGCAGCGATCAGTGCAGCGAAGACCGCGACCAACGGTTCGGCTCCCGCGCAGGAGTCCGTCCCCGGTGGAGAGGTCGGTGCGTGAGCTGTGACGGATAATGGGTATTCAGTGATGTTCTGCTCGAACTCGAGGAGGTGCAATGTCGCGCGCGATTCACGTATTTCGCACTCCTGACCGATTTGTCGCAGGAACGGTGGGCGAGCCCGGTGACAGGTCTTTCTATCTCCAAGCCGTGCACGATTCACGGGTGGTGAGTGTGCTGCTCGAGAAGCAGCAGGTTCAGGTCCTCGCCGATCGCATGGGCCTTCTCCTCGAAGAGGTACATCGACGCTTCGGAACCGAGGTTCCGCCGCAGGCCGACGATGTCTCCGATCTCAGCCCGCTGGTCACACCGCTCGACGCGGAGTTCCGGGTCGGCACGATGGGGCTCGGTTGGGACGCCGATGCCGGTGCGGTCGTCGTGGAGTTGCTTGCCGTCAGCGAGACGGAGTTCGACGAATCGGTTGTCCTCGACGACGCCGACGACGGTCCGGACGCGGTCCGTGTGTTCCTGACCCCGGAGCAAGCGCGCGAATTCTCGCTGCGGTCCGAACGCGTCATCGCGGCGGGACGCGCGCCATGCCCTCTGTGTGGTGAGCCGCTGGCGCCCGAGGGGCACGTGTGCATCCGAACCAACGGATACCGGCGCGGCGAGTCCTTCGGTTTTGCGATCGACGACGCAGACGACGACGAGGTCTGACGTCGTGTCCGAACCTGGTGTGCCGGACGTTCTGCTCGAGGGTGATCTGACCCTGATCGGCCAGATCACCACGGCAAGCAACGCCACGCTGGTGTGCGAGTCGACTCTGGGGGAGCAGTCCACCCGTGTGGTCTACAAACCGGTGCGGGGTGAACGCCCACTGTGGGATTTCCCGGACGGCACTCTGGCCGGGCGTGAGGTTGCGTCGTACCGCGTGTCCGAGGCGCTGGGCTGGGGAGTGATTCCGCGAACAGTGTTGCGGGACGGCCCTTTCGGGCCAGGCATGGTGCAGCGTTGGATTGACACCGTCGATCGCCGCGCGGATGGATCCGGCGGACTCGAGATGGTCGACCTGTGCAGTCCGGGCAATGTTCCACCAGGGTGGTTCGAGGTCCTGCAGGCCTTCGACTCGGAGGGTGAACCAGTCTCTCTGATCCATGCGGACGATCCACGGCTGCAGCGAATGGCCGTTCTGGACGTCCTCATCAACAACGCCGACCGCAAAGGTGGCCACGCCCTCGAAGGCGTCGACGGCTCGGTGTACGGCGTTGATCACGGAATCTGTCTTCATTCGGAGAACAAGCTACGGACCGTGTTGTGGGGGTGGGCGGGGCAGCCCGTACCCGGTGCCTTGATCGCCGACGTCGCCGAATTCGCGACAACGCTCGATGGAGATCTCGGGGACGAGTTGTCCGAACTGATCACGGAAGAGGAAATCGTGGCCTTGGCGGTCCGGGCGATGCAGTTCGCAGAGTCGGCCGTGATGCCCGAACCGAACGGCCATCGAACGATTCCCTGGCCGGCTTTCTAGTCTCGAGACGTTTCCCGCTGTTCGCGAGTTGCCGTCTTCAATCCGGGTGAGCGAACCAATCGCAGTAGTTGTTCGCGCAGCGCGGCGACGTCCCCGACGCCGACGGTCAACGCCGCATCTTCCTTCTCGAGCGTCAGTAGTCGCTCGTACGTCAGTCTTCCGGCGTCGGTTATCGCGATCACGCGCCGACGCTCGTCCCGCGGATCGGTGTCACGCGTGACGTAACCCGCTCGTTCGAGACGGTCGATCGTGCGGCTCATCGTCTGATCGGTGACGCGGGCGTTCTTCGCGATGTCGCGTTGAGATGCCGCCCCACCGGCGATCGAGTGGAGCACGATCAGGCCCGCGTGCGTCATGTCCTGAGACCGCAGAACCTTCTCCCACGAGTGCTCTACCAGGCGCGCAGCGGTGGACAACAGCCGGCCGGTTGGCCAGTCGTCCAGGCCGTCGCTGCTCATGTTTTTGCCTTCCGTTTGCAATTACTCAGCATGCTGAACAAAATAGTCGGCAAGTCCTCTCTGCTGCCGATCCCTGGAGACCCAGTGAGCACACCAGTACAAAATCGTCCTGTTCGTCGCCTTCGATGGATTGTGCCAGCTCTCCTCGTCATCGGCTGGCTGGCAATCGGAGGATTCGGCGGCCCGTTCGCCGGAAAGCTCAGCACGGTGCAGCAGAACGACAACACGTCGTTCCTGCCGGCGTCGGCCGAAGCCACCGAAGTGGCAAAGCTTCAAGAGAGCTTCACGGACACCCGCTTCGTGCCGGCCATCGTCGTGGCGGAACGACCAGGTGGCCTCGAGCCCACCGACTCCACCTTCCTGTCCCAGACCGTCGATTCGTTTGTCGGTACCGAGGGATTCGGTGACGCGTCATCGCCGCCGATCCCGTCGGCCGACGGCCAGGCGTTGCAGATGTTCCTGCCGGTCGACAGCACCCTCGAGGTCAAGGACAGCGTGAAAGCGCTGCGCGCGGCGCTGGAGTCGAGCCCTGACGGACTGACAGTCAAGGTCACCGGCCCTGCTGGGCAGGTTGCGGATCTGTCGGCAGCATTCGCCGGTATCGACGGACTGCTGTTGTTGGTAGCCGGATCCGTCGTGATCCTGATCCTGATCATCGTCTACCGGAGTCCGATCCTGCCGTTCGTGGTGATCTTTTCGGCGATCTTCGCACTCGGATTGTCGAGCTTGCTCGTGTATCTGCTCGCCGACGCGGACGTCATCGCACTGAACGGTCAGAGCCAGGGCATCCTGTTCATCCTCGTGTTCGGTGCCGCCACCGACTACGCGCTGCTTCTGGTCTCTCGCTACCGGGAAGAATTGCGGATCGAGAAGGACAAGTACGCAGCAATGCGGACTGCGTGGCGCGCGACGCTCGAACCTGTCGCGGCGTCTGCCGGAACGGTCATCGCGGGCGTTCTGTGCCTGTTGCTCTCCGACCTGAACTCGAACCGCGGACTCGGTCCGGTGGCCGCCATCGGTATCGCCGCGTCCTTCCTCGCATCGATGACGTTCCTACCCGCTGTCCTCGTTCTGTTCGGGCGGACTGCGTACTGGCCGACCAAGCCGAAGTTCGACGCCGACCGCGAGCACCACGACGAGGCGAACGATCACCGGTTCTGGGCCGGGCTCGCTGCTCGAATCGGACGGCACCCGCGCCGCTTCTGGGTGGCGTCGACGCTGGTGCTTGTGATCTTCGCGCTGATGATGCCGCAGTTCAAAGCCAGCGGTGTCTCTTCGTCCGACATCTTCTTGCTCGACGTCGATTCGGTTGCAGGCCAGGAGATTCTCGGCGAGCACTTCGACGCGGGTTCGGGTTCCCCGGCCGTGGTCATCGCGAATGCGGATCAGGTGGACGCCGTCGCGGCAGCCAGTCGCGTGGAGGGCGTCAGCGACGTAAGCGTCGTACAGAACGGGGGAGTCCCTCTGGTTGTCGACGGACGAGTCTCACTGCAGGCGACGTTGACTGACGCTGCCGACTCACTCGAGGCCGAAGACACCATCGTGCGACTACGTGATGCAGTTCACTCCGTGGACGGCGCCGACGCGTTGGTCGGTGGCGTCACTGCGACCGACCTCGACACGAAGACCACCTCGACACGGGACCGGACACTCATCATTCCCGTGGTGATCATCGTGGTGTTCGTGATTCTCTCCCTGTTGCTGCGTTCGCTTCTCGCACCGCTGCTTCTCATGGGCACCGTTGTGCTCTCGTTTGCTGCGACACTGGGCATTTCGTCGCTGGTGTTCGACCACGTCTTCGGGTTCCCCGGCGCGGATCCGGTGGTCCCGCTGTTTGCGTTCGTGTTCCTGGTGGCTCTGGGAATCGACTACAACATCTTCCTCATGACGAGGGTGCGTGAGGAAGCGCTGAAGATCGGCACTCGGGCGGGTGCGCTGCGGGGACTCACCGTGACCGGCGGGGTGATCACGTCTGCCGGAGTTGTTCTGGCAGCAACCTTCTCGGCGTTGGCGGTGATCCCGCTGTTGTTCCTCGCGCAGATCGCGTTCATCGTGGCGTTCGGTGTCCTGCTCGACGCTCTGATCGTCCGATCCTTGCTGGTCCCGGCCCTGACCTACGACATCGGTCAGAAGATCTGGTGGCCGAGCAAGCTCGCGTCGACGCCCGAACCGGAGCAGGATCAGCCAGCACCTTCCCAGCCTCAGAGCAGTCTCCACTAGGCTCGGCAGCATGCAGTCTTGGTCCGATACCGCACTCCCGTCCGTTCCCGGTCAGGGGCCGCCGTTGCGGCTGTACGACACAGCCGACCGTCAGGTTCGCCCCGTCACCCCGGGCAAGAAAGCGACGATGTACGTCTGCGGCATCACCCCGTACGACGCCACCCACCTCGGTCACGCCGCCACCTACCTCACGTTCGACCTCGTGAACCGCATCTGGCGCGACGCCGGACACGACGTCCATTACGTCCAGAACGTGACCGACGTGGACGACCCGCTGTTCGAGCGGGCCAATCGCGACGGCGAGGACTGGATCGTCCTCGGCATGCGTGAGACCGCGCTCTTCCGGGAGGACATGGAAGCGCTGCGCGTGCTTCCGCCGAAGGACTACATCGGGGCCGTCGAATCGGTGAACGAAGTAGTCGAGTTGGTGGAGAAATTCGTGGCGTCCGGCGCCGCGTACATCGTCGACGACGCGGAGTTCCCCGACGTCTACTTCCGCGCCGACGCGACCGAGCAGTTCGGCTACGAGTCGGGCTACGACCGCGCGACGATGGAGAAGTTCTTTGCCGAACGCGGCGGAGATCCCGATCGCGTCGGAAAGCGCAATCCGCTCGACGCTCTCGTCTGGCGGGCGGAGCGTCCGGGCGAGCCTTCGTGGCCCTCACCCTTCGGGCCGGGGCGCCCCGGTTGGCACATCGAGTGCGCGGCCATTGCGCTCAACCGCATCGGCTCCGGCTTCGACGTCCAGGGCGGTGGCAGCGACCTGATCTTCCCGCACCACGAGTTCTCGGCAGCACATGCCGAATCTGCAACGGGTGATCGCCGTTTTGCGCGGCACTACGTGCACACCGGCATGATCGGCCTCGACGGCGAGAAGATGTCGAAGAGTCGCGGAAACCTCGTCTTCGTCTCGAAACTGCGCGGTGAAGGGGTCGATCCCGCAGCAATTCGTCTCGGATTGCTCTCCGGCCACTACCGCCAGGATCGCGCGTGGACCGATCAGGTCCTCGAGGATGCTCAGTCGCGTCTGAAGGTATGGCGCGAGGCAGCGGCTCTCGATTCCGCGCCGTCAGCCACCGACACTGTTGCGCGTTTGCGTCAGCATTTGGCCGACGATCTCGACACTCCGAAGGCGCTCGACGCGCTCGACGGTTGGGCACGCCGCGCCATCGAGGGCGGCGGATCCGACACGCAGGCACCCGGCGAGTTCGCCGATGCCGTAGACGCTCTGCTGGGTATTTCGCTTCGCTGAATCCCTGCTGTGCGCCTTTATTAACCCCGGGCGGTTAATAAAGGCGCACAGTGGTTTCTAGGCGTAGTCCAACGCACCTTCGGCTGGTGTCGGCACCCGGCGCCGTAGCGGCGAGCCCAATGCCCGCGCCAGATCCGTTCCGTCGTGCTCGGCGAGCAGCTCACCGTTCGACCACACCAGCAGCGCGGCGCTGACAGCTTGTTCGGCCGTGGAGTGCGCGAGGTCGTAGTGCGCACAGCCGGGGACGTCTGCGTACGTGATCCACAGGTCGTAGCCGGTCATGAAGAGATCCAGGTCGAACTGAACGCTCAAGCCGAGCAGCTCGCTGCGTCCGTTGTCGTCGACACCGGCGAAGGCCTCGTCCAGTGCCAGCAGACGCGGGGCGTGCGGGTCGGCCGAGTCCAGCATGACGTGCGCCGCGGCGAACAAAGGAAGGTGCAGCGAAACCGACTGCTCGCCACCGGACAGCGCGCTGTGCCGCGCGACGGTAAGGCGGTCTTCCTTGCCCTCACCGCTGATGAGGGTGAACGAGAACACGCGCCACTGCCTGTAGTCGAGCGCCGAGGACAGGATTTCCGGGTACGAGCGTTCGGGGTGCGCCGCGCGGGCGGTACGGATCTGGGTCGCGAAATGAGCTCGCAGAGTAGCTAGTTCATCGACGCCGAGGGCCGACGCGTCTCGATCCAGCAGCTTGGAGATCGCCCGCGAGCTGTCGTCGAGGTTGTCGGCGAGCACCCAGTGAACGCCGATGGTGTTGCCCGAGGACATCCGACGCTCACGCATCTCCGTGCCCATCTGTGCGATCAACACGCGTGCATCGACCGTGCGCTCGTGGATCTGCTGAGCCAATCCGGTCAGCAGGGCATCTTCGAGAATGCGACGCTCGGATTCGGTGAGCAACTGCTCCTGATCGCCGCGAGCATCGTGGATCCGCGTTGCGAATTCACCGATCGACGAATAGCCCTGATCGTCCTGCACTCGTACGACGGTCAGTCCGTCCGGTGCATCCCATTGCAGGCGGTAGTCCTGTCCGGCCGCTGCGAGTTGGGCGTCGAAGTCCTGCAACGCCGAGGTCAGTGCCGTGCGGGTTGCCTTGCGGGCACCGTCGGTGACACGCACCGCCGAGGTCGCAGCCTCGAGCGCTCGGTACAACTTGTCGACGTCTTCGGGGAGGACGGGCGGGTGGGCCGCGTCCTCGCTGCGATCTTCGTTCTGGATGCGGTAGACCAACTGATCGGGGCTCATCCACGCCGCTGAACTTGCCGGCCAGCTCAGATGTTCCTTGACGCCCAACAACTCGAGAAGGTCCGGGCGCGCATAGGGTGCGAGTCGCTCCGCATCACTGCGGGTTTCGGTCAGGGTGTGCCGAAGCGTCTCGACGGCGGTGTTGTACGCACCCTCTGCCGTGCCGATCTGGAGGACGGCAGCGTCGTACGCCTTTCGCGCAGCACGCTGTTCGACCTTGCATTCTTCGATCTTCGCGCGGGCTTTTGCCAGGTCGAGGTCGATCTGCTCGGCGCTGGCCCCGAGGGTGTCGCGCAGTGTCTCGAGGCGCTGGACCTGCTGAAGCAGACTCTCCTCGGCGATGGCGGCTTCCTCGGCGAATTCCTCCGCATTGGCGCGTGATTCGTCGAGACGGTCGCGAGACTCGCGTTCGAGTTCGACTTCCTTGGCATGCTCGCGTCGGCAGCGCAGCGCCAGTTCGCCCTGCTTCTCGAAATGACGGATCGCCGCCGCGAGGGAGTCGAGTTCACGGCCGATATGCGGGGTCCGGTGCTGCGACGCCGTCGCCCGGAGTTGCTTTTCCTTCGCCGCGAGATCGGCGATCGCCGCATCGAGTTCGCGTTGTGCCGTTTCCGTGGCCTCCGAGCGAGTGCGGAGTGCACCGGCGGATTCGGTGACGGTTTTGAGTGCGCGGAGGATCGATCCTGTCTTCGGCAATTCCTTTGCCGCAGAGTTGATTCGGCTCAGCTGCTCGTTGGTCTGCGTCACCAGTGCCTTGGCTGCATCGACTGCCGCGGCAAGTTCTTCCAGAGCCGCGTCGATCTCGGTGATCCGAGCTTCGCGTCGACGCGCCCGCGCTGTCGTGCCGATGTACTCGGCGTCGGCCTTGACGTGCCGGCCACGCGCGACACCTTGCCAGAAGCGGCCGTCGACGCCGATCGCGACGCTTGCATCGGAGTCGCCCGGTGCCTCGACGAGACTGATCGACGCGAGAATGTCCTGTACCCGAGCGTCGGGTACGTCGGCATTGCCTTCGACCTCGAGGACGTCGGCCAGCGTTCGTCCCTTCGGGCGCTGCTTGACCGGCAGAGCGGTCAGGAACTGCTCACTGACGTGATCGGGAATCGTTTCGTCGGGGCAGACCCAGCCGTCCAGCAGATTTGCCGCCTGGAGTGCGGATTCGATTCCCGTGGCCACGTCTGGTTCGACGGAATCGGCGAAGCGCACCAGCTGCCACAGCGGTGCCCCACCCAGATCGCTGCGGTTGTCGGTGCGTGCGTGGAAGGCCGGCGGAGCGTCGTCGTGTTCCGCCGAGACGGCCTTGCGCTCGGATTTCAGAGCTGCGATGGAGGCGTGTGATGCAGATATTTCAGCTTCGGCCTCACGACGTCGCTCGCGCAGCGTCTCGGTGCCTGCCTCGGTGTGCTCGGTGAGAACTGCGGACAGCGCCGGAGCGTCCTCGTCGCCGACTTCGGCGAGCGCCGCGTCGAGAGCCTCGAACAGCGACGTGTCTGCGCCGACAGCTGAGAACAACGAAGAGTGATCGGTCCACCACGCGCGCAGCCCACTGGCGCACTGACTGCGTGCGAGTTCCACGGCAGCTTCGCCCTCGAGCACAGCGGCCTTGGACGCTTCGAGCAGCTCTTGTCCACGGCGCGAGCTGTTTTCGGCCCGGGTTCGTTCGGTAGCGGCCTTCTCGACGGTCGCGAGCGCAGTGCGGACGACGCGTACGTCGCCGTCACGCTCCTCTGCATGGCCACGCACTGCTGCGGTGATCTGGTCGCTGCGTGAGCCGTCGGGCAGGGGAGTCCAGACGATGCCGGCGTCCTCGGCGGCTGCCTGCAGTTCGTCCTCGGCACGTGAGAGTGCCTCGGCTGCACGCTTGACCGACGATGCAGCCTTGTCGGCTTCGTCGCCGCGTTGCGCGAGTGCAGCCTGCGCCTTCCTCGACTTGTCTGCCTGTTGCTCGGTCGAGAGCTTGAGCGTCGAGACGGCCTGAGCGAGATCGTCGAGTTGCTGTTTGCCTTCGTAGGCGCTCGAGCGTTGCAACGCCTCGACATTGGCGCGCGCGTTCTCGAGTGCCTGCTCGGCCTGGTTGAAGCGATCCTCGGCTGTTGCCCGGGCTTCACGGCTGCGGGTCTGGGCGAGCGACGACTCGTCCATGGCGGCAACGCCTCTGGTGACTGCTGCGAGGCGGGTGCTGACCTGTTCGATCTCTCCGCGCGACTGCTGACGCAGGTACTTGGTGTAGACGCCGATGAAACTCTGCGCTGCCTGATCGGCGGCTGCGAGCCCCTCGAGCGCGCGGCCGACCTCTTCCATATCGCTGAACGAACGTGCAGCTTCGAGGACGAGTTGGTCGTCGAGTGGACGGAGGCCGTCGGTGAGCGCTTGCGAAAGGCCCTTCGGATCTAGGTTCTTCGCGAGCTGGGGACGGCGAAGCGTGAGAATGAGATTGATCAGCTGGTCGTAGCGCTGCACTCCGAGACCGAACATCCGCGCGTCGATCGCGGTGCGGTAGTCGAGGGGACGGTCGGTGATGGAATCGCTGCCGAGTTGTTCGGCCAACTGCTTCTTGGTGAGAGGACGATCGTCGTTGCCGATCAGCGAGAAGTCGACTCCGACGCGGCCGTCGGCGACGAAGTACCAGCGGGTGACCTTGTCGTTGGTGCGGGTTGCCCGCATGCCGATGCCCACGGTCACCGACTCGGGATCTTCGAGGGAGCCGCGGCAGAACTCCATCCACACGTAGGAGTGCGCGCTGTCCTGGCCCCGGTAGAGCAGGTTGGACTTCATCGTGCGCTCTTCACCGGCGAAGGGGTTGAGGCGCCGCGGTTCGATGCGGCCGTCGAAAACGAACGGGAACAAGACCTCGAGGGCCTTGGTCTTACCGGATCCGTTTGGCCCTCGTAGGACCAGTCGACCGTCGGCGAACGAGAACTCCTGGTCTCGGTAATCCCAGAGGTTGATGATTCCAGCCCGAGTAGGTCGGAAGCGGGCGTTGCTCATACGTTCTCTACCTCTGATAGTTCGCCGTTGGTGGAAGATTCGGGGCCGAATTCGTCGACCGGATCCGGTGCGGAATTGTCTACCGCGAAGTCGATCTGAGGGTCGCGTTCGCGTACGGAGACCACGACGTCGCGGTACCGGGCCAGGACGGGCAACACCAGTACGCCGCCGTCGACCGCACGCGTCAGGCGCAGACGTTGCAGCAACCCGAGCGCCTGCTTGCGCAGCCCGTTGTGATCGGCCTGCCATTGCGCTGCAAACGTGCGACCGAACTGGTCCACCAACTCGGTGACCTTGTCGGCGAGCCAGTCGTCGTCGATCATCGGGTACGTGACGGGCTCCGGGGGCTCGGCCGGTTCGCCGGCAGGCACCACGAAGTCGTCGTCCTCGTCGGCGAGGTCCTCGAAGATCCCGGCCTCGGGGATGGCGGCATCGAGTTGTTCGATCAGGTGATCGTCCGACACGTGCGGGATCGGAAGTTTCGGCAGCTCCGGAGCGTCGACGTCGAGCACGCGGTCGGCAATCTCGCCGGCGAGGAGTAGCGCTACCTGGGCGATCGTTCCGGTGCTCGGGAAGCGGACGTCGGAGAGGCGACCGGTGGGATCGATCATCGCGATTCCCTCGGCGCGACGCTCGGCCACCAACCCCGTCAGGAGTTCGACTTCCGACGCGGTCTTGGGCTGCGCCAACGCGATCAATTCGTGCTGATCGAGTTCACCCGCCAGTACGACCGGCCGCTCGACCAGAGCCCGACGCACTCGGCGTCCGATCTCTTTCGCGTCCACAGGAATTCCGTCGTCCTCGGCAGCGCTCGAGGTCTCCGTGGCCAGGAGTCCGCGGATGGAGTGCAGGTGCTGCAGTGCGCGCGGCGGACGGAACAGGGCTACGACGACGGAACGGTCGATGTCGTAGAGCGCTTCTCCCGCTTCGGGATTGGACGCCCAGCCGTTTGCGTCACCGTCGGCGAGTGCGATGGCGCCTCTGACGCCGAGCCAGCCCACTGCGTCGACGAAGGCGTCGCGGTCCGACGCACGATCGGTGGAGAGTTCGACGCCGTCGACTTGTGCAGCGTCGGCCGCGACGTGATCGGCCAACTCCGACAACGTGATCTGGTTCCCGGCGCGGCCCAACGCGGCCAGGCACAGTGCCAGGTAGGCGTAACGCGTGCGATCGAAGGTTCGCTCGGAGGCAGTTCGGGCCGGTGCCGACGGGTTGAGTCGATCCGACACCGTGAACAGGCGCGCGGTGGTCTCCGTCACCTCGAGGCGGTAGCCGAACAGTTCGAGTAGGTCGTCACGCAGCTCGGTGGCCCAACGGCGCAAGAGCGGCAACGCAATTCGATCCGGGTACGTCGAGGTGATCAGGTGGTTGGACAGGATCACTCGTGCCGCGCGTTGATACGAGTCGAGGGCAAGGGGCGTGATCTCGCGAGCTCTCATCGAACACTGACCTCGATGCCGTCGAGGTGCATACGCCCGCGGGCGGTCTTGATGGTGGTCGAACCGTCCGAGGGACTGAGCGTCAGCTTCACCCCGTTCTCACTACCGGTGGAACTCTTGACGCGTCCCACCACCGGAACACGCGCGGTCAGTGCTGCATTGAGCAGACTCAGCAAAACTTCGGTCTCCTGCTCGTTGAGTTCACGCTGATAGACGCCGTTCGACGCGAGTGATTGCGCCGCGGCGCTGCGCGTACGTTGCGCCGCCAATTGCTCTTCGCGCAGACGGCGGATGCTGCCGTCGTTGCGGGCGACCTTGCTCGGCAATCCTGGTGAGGGCGGGCGGCCGGTTTCGGCGAGTGTTCGCGCGATCTCGACCGGCGGTGCCTCCCACCACGAGCGTGAGTGAGAAATGATGTCGGCGTCCGGATGCACCATCGAGAGGTGGCGTGGACGGCCGAGGTCGAACACTGCCTGGAACAGAGCATGAGCTGCGTCTTCGGACGGCGTGGCGGCGAACCAGCCGGCGAGGTGCCGGAGCTGGCTCTCGCGGCTGACGCCGCCGCGACGGGTTTCCGTGACGCGGCGAAGGAGCGCCAGAACCGCGGCGATCGCGCTCATCGTGCCCTCACGTAGACGCTCGGACTCGCTGATCCCCGATTCCGCGGAGACGAACCAGGCGGTCAATCCTCGCCAACGCGCAGCCCAGTCGTCTTCGCGTTCGGTGATCGGGACGAACACCCGTTCGTCACTGGCGGCGGCGAGGCGGATCATGCGATCGACCCCGGTGGATTCGACGTGCTCGATCGCTTCCTTGAGCTTGGGGGCGTAGCGCGCCAGATCGGAGCTGAACTCCCGCATGTGCGTGAGCAGAGCGTCCTTGTGCGTGAGGAAAGCCTGCGGAGTGATCTCCGTGGTCCGTACGAGGTCGCCGAGGGTCAGATAGAAGTGCGCGGCTCGATCGGCCATGTCGGAGAGTGTCGAGTCGAGGCGCTTGAGCTTGCGGAAGATCAGATCGCCGTCGGAGCTTCGGTTGGCCTCGGCGAGTTCGGACATGTCTGCGAGCAGGTCCGGCAGAGCGAGACGCGAGAGCGAGGCCGAGTCCAGGCGTGCGGCGAGAACGTCCTCGACTGATCGATAGACCTGGTATCCGGCCTGACCGAACTGGTAGACGAAGTGGCGATTGCGGTACTCGGCCAGCGTGGCCGCGCGGGTGCCGTCGTAGCTGCGCTCGAGGATCTCCCACACATGGAGCTGATCCAACAGGGGAGTGACCTCTGCTGCCGACAGATCGGCCGCCGGATCTGATCCACCGATCTTCTCGAGGATTTGCGCGACGGCTCCGGCATGCAGCAGGACGGTGTAGTTGGCGCGAGCATGGTCGAAGGCACGAAGTACCCAGAGGTACTCGGCCCGTTTTTCCGCGATCGTGAACGAAAACAGCTTCAGTCGATTGGTGTCGGCGTACGCGGCGTAATCGGGCGCACTCGTTTCTTCCACCATGACAGGGTAGGCGAGAGACGCCCCCTCTTTTTCCTACGGGCGATCCGTAGCAGGGGATGCGGCGCGTCGCCACTGCGATTCGTTCTCGATCATCCATGTGAGCAGGTGCTCGGCCGCCGCCTCGTCGGAGTCCGGGCCGACCAGCAGATCGGCGAACGCTTGACTGGGGGCGACGATGCGGATGCCGTCGCGGGTGAGCAATCGGTCGAAGGCAGACGGTGAGAGGGGAGCGGTGATCCACACGTCACCGCCGGATTCCACCCGCCGTAGTCCGAGAGCGTCGGCGAACTGATCGACGTTGTCGGCATGGAAGTGGGCACGACGAGTTGGCGCGTACCGAGCAAAGGGTGCCGCGGCCACCGAGGCGGTACCGGCGTAGATGTGACCGCTGAGCTGACGCAGTTGATCGAAGAGTGCTTCCAACCCGTCCGGCGCGTGAAAGCCGTGAGGCGTCGGCGCTTTGGCGCCGGCTTCGGCCGCCCATTCACGAAGCATCTTCGGCCAGCGGACGTCACCGATCCCACCGCGGGGGAGCCTGGTCACCAGTTCACGATCCGACAGTGTCTGAACCACCCGATAGGTTGCTCCCGTCGACGCACCGGCCAGGCGCACCAAGGCAGTGATCGCCAGTGGCGCCGCGAAATCGGCAAGCGCACGCACGACGCGAGCTGACGGATCGCCCGTCAACTGTCCGGAAGGACGTCCGGGCCCTCGCCACGGATCGGCGTCGGCTCCGCGTCCACGCACCCAGACGGCGGGTCGATCAGCGGTCAACGACACATTGCCCGTGGCGTCTGCGTACGAGATCGCGTGGGAATCGAGCTGCCGGCGGACCGGCTCGGAGAGATATTTTGCGCACACGAAGCCGGGCTGACCGGTGGGGAAGCGATCGGCGATACCGGGAACGTCGCTGCTCAGGACACCGTGAGCGGCGTAGACGCCGAATTTGGCCACCGAGCCGTCAGGGGAGCGGAGGTCGAGTCGGAGTGGAGCCTCGGACAGGTCAGGGGAGCGCTGCGTCGACAAAGACCAGGTAGGAGGCAAATTTTCTTCGATGACGGCAACCGATCGCCGAAAAATGTCGATCGGCCGTTCCGGTTCCGACTCAGATTCGCTCATGTTCCAATGGTATCAATATCTGTCGACGACGGAAACACAAGATTCTCCGAATAATATTCGCCCTGTCAGCCTCGCGACAACGGTGGTCGCTTTCGCCGACAAACTCACTACCTACACAACTTCAAATTCGAAACTGCCGAGACCGATCAGCGTTGCTTCGGCATGATCAGGGGAGCGACGACGGCGAGCAATACTGCGGGGATCAGGAAGCTCGCGGCAGGCGAAGAGTCGTAGATCGGTGTCAGGGCCAGGGGAGCAAGAGCGGCGCCGCCGAAGCGCATCGCTTGGACGACCGACACGGCGCCTCCGCGATTGGGCCCCGCGGATCCGAGGACCGCCGCGTTGACGCCGACAAGGACGAACTGGCTCGCGACGCCTGCGACAAACCATGCGATCGCGATCACCGGCACCAAGCCGGCGAGGCCGACGACGGAGACCAGAACTGCTCCGCCCAGGGCGCCGATCATCACGGAGGAGCGTGCGCCGATGCGATCGATGAGGATTCCGATGCGCCGGGCCGAGAGGATGCCGGCCACGCCGAAGACGGTGAGCAGTAGGCCGCGGACGGTGGGGGACAGCCCGAACTCGTCTTCGAAGCGGAAGGCGAGCAGGAAGCTCAGTCCACCGAGGGCGCCCCAGCCGAGCAATGCAGCGATACCGATGCGGAGCACTTCGGGGCGTAATGCATCGCGGAGACGGGCGGGAGTGGTCGCTGCCGGTGCTTCGGACTTCGGAAGTCCGACGGCTCCCAGGATGCCCGCGACCACTGCGATGACGAGAAAGGCCAGACGCCAGTCGAATTCGGCCGCCAGTCCGCCGATCAACGGAGCCGACGACTGCCCTGCGGCCTGGAATGCGCCGAAGGCTCCAAGGGCTCGACCCAATCGAGCCTGCGGAGTTGCGGCCGCCAACGAAGCAAGCAGCAGCGGCGTGGTGAATGCGTTCGCGGAGCCCTGCAGTACCCGGGCGGCCAGGAAGATCTCGAGTGTCGGGGCGAGGAAGCATGCCAACGACGCGAAGACGTAGACGCCGTATGCGATCCGCACCGTCCGGACCTTGCCCCACCGCGTCCCGAGCGTCCCCGACACCAACATCAGAGCGGCGAAGGGGAGCAGGTACGCGGTGAGGGAGGAGGCGGCCGCCGACGGGCCGACCCCTAGATCGTCACCGATCTCGGGGAGGATCGAGGCAACCACACCGCCGCCGAACGGGCCGAGGAACCCGCCGGCGTACAGCGCGATCAGTTGAAGCCGGAGGCGCAGTGGGCGCTGTGTACTTCCACCTTCTTCTGGAGTGTTCTTGCTCACAGTCCGAAGCTGCCGGGGCCTCGCCGTCTGAGGTAGCGCTCGAATTCCGCGGCGATGGCGTCGCCGTCGATCTTGGAGATTGCTTCGCTGATGTCGGTTTCGGCGTCTCCCCGCTCTTCCAGGGTGCGCACGTATTCGCCGATTTCCTCGTCGTCCGCGGTCATTTCGTTGACCGCTTCCTCCCAATCCTCCGACTGAGCTGGGAGTTCACCGAGGGGGACCTCGATGTCGAGAACATCCTCGACTCGTTGAAGGAGGGCCACTGTGGCCTTCGGGTTGGGTGGCTGCGAGACGTAGTGCGGAACCGCTGCCCAGAACGAAATAGCGGGTACACCAGCACGAACGCACTCATCCTGAAGAACTCCGGTGATGCCTGTCGGGCCTTCGTATCGGGTCTGTTCGAGGTTGAATCGTGCCGCGGATTCGCTGCTGTACGCCGTGCCCGTGACCGGCACCGGGCGGGTGTGCGGAGTATCGGCGAGCAGGGCTCCGAGGATGACCACGGTCTTGACGTTCAGTTGGTCGATCAACTCGAGCAGATCCTCGCAGAAACTGCGCCACCGCATGTTGGGTTCGATCCCGCGAAGAAGGACGATGTCGCTCTCACTGCCGGGAGGCGAACAGACCGACAAACGTGTTGCCGGCCACACGATTTCGCGAGTGACACCGTCGACCTGACGGACCGTGGGACGGTTGACCTGGTAGTCGTAGTAGTCCTCGGAATCGAGTTCGGCGAGCGGCTGGGCATCCCAGATCAGCTCGAGATGTTCGACCGCACCGCTGGCTGCGTCACCGGCGTCGTTCCAGCCCTCGAAAGCTGCAACGAGGATGGGATCACGTAGGACAGGGATATCGCCCTCGAGGCGGTCACTGCTGTCGACGGCAAAGCCGTCAGGGCTCTCGAAGGCCGCGGAATCGTCGAAATCGACCGGGCCGTCGGGAGTGACGGGGAACTCACTTGGACTCACCCACCCAGCCTACGGCCAGAGCTTGTCGGTGCGCCCACTACTCTGGACGGCATGTCTGCCCCATTTAACTCTGCCCTGCTTGATGCGCTGAAACAGCGCGTTGTCATCGGCGACGGAGCGATGGGCACCATGTTGCAGGCCGCGGACCTCACCCTGGACGACTTCCTCGGCCTCGAGGGGTGCAATGAGATCCTCAACGACACCCGTCCCGACGTGCTCAAAGACATCCACCGTGCGTACTTCGCCGCTGGTGCCGATGCCGTCGAGACCAACACCTTCGGTTGCAACCTGCCCAACCTCGCCGACTACGACATCTCTCACCGGATCCGCGAACTCGCGGAAAAAGGCACTGCTCTCGCCCGTGAAGTAGCGGACGAGATGGGACCAGGCCGCGACGGCATGGCCCGATTCGTACTCGGCTCGATGGGACCGGGAACCAAGCTCCCCAGCCTCGGACACGCACCGTACGCAGTCCTTCGTGACGCGTACACCGAAGCTGCGCTCGGCATGATCGACGGTGGCGCCGACGCCATCCTCGTCGAAACCTGCCAGGACCTGCTTCAGGTGAAGGCTGCCATTCTCGGCAGTCAGCGCGCGATGGAGCAACTCGGACTGCGGTTGCCGATCATCACGCACGTGACGGTAGAGACAACTGGAACGATGCTCCTGGGCAGTGAGATCGGTGCGGCGCTGACGGCACTCGAGCCACTCGGTATCGACATGATCGGCCTGAACTGTGCCACCGGGCCGGCCGAGATGAGCGAACATCTCCGGCACCTGTCCAAGTACTCGACGCTGCCGGTGTCGGTCATGCCCAATGCCGGTCTGCCGCAGCTCGGCCCCAAGGGCGCCGAGTACCCGCTGACCGCCGACGAATTGGCCGAAGCCCTCAGTGGTTTCGTTTCCGAGTTCGGACTCGGCCTCGTAGGCGGCTGCTGCGGTACGACACCCGAGCACATCAGCGCGGTCGCCGACGCGGTCCGTCAGGTCGAGAAGGCCCAGCGCACCCCGATCCACGAGCCGAGTACCTCTTCGCTGTACTCGGCGGTGCCGTTCGAGCAGGACGCCAGCATCCTGATGATCGGTGAACGCACGAACTCCAACGGCTCCAAGGCTTTCCGCGAGGCAATGCTCTCCGCGGACTACCAGAAGTGCCTGGACATCGCCAAGGACCAGACCCGCGACGGCGCACACATGCTCGACCTCAACGTCGACTACGTGGGCCGCGACGGTGCCGCCGACATGTCGGAACTGGCCAGCCGTCTGGCGACGTCCTCGACGCTGCCGATCATGCTCGACTCCACCGAGCCTGCCGTGTTGCAGGCCGGTCTCGAACACCTCGGTGGCCGCTGCGCTGTCAACTCCGTCAACTACGAGGACGGCGCCGGCCCCGAATCGCGTTTTCACAAGATCATGACGTTGGTCAAGGAGCACGGCGCGGCAGTCGTCGCCCTGACCATCGACGAAGAGGGCCAGGCTCGCACAGCCGAGACCAAGGTCGCCATCGCCAAGCGTCTGATCGAGGACATCAAGGGAAACTGGGGACTCGCCGAGTCCGACATCATCGTCGACGCCTTGACCTTCCCCATCTCCACCGGTCAGGAAGAGGTGCGCCGCGACGGCATCGAGACCATCGAAGCGATCCGTCAGCTCAAGGCTGCGTACCCGGAACTGCACTTCACCCTGGGTATCTCGAACATTTCGTTCGGTTTGAACCCGGCGGCACGGCAGGTCCTCAACTCGGTGTTCCTGCACGAGTGCACCGAGGCCGGTCTAGACACGGCGATCGTTCACGCGTCCAAGATTCTGCCGATGGCGCGAATTCCGGACGAGCAGCGTGAAACCGCACTCGACCTGGTCTACGACCGTCGTAGCGAGGGCTACGACCCGCTGCAGAAGCTGATGGCTCTGTTCGAGGGTGTCTCGGCTGCGTCGGCGCGCGAGTCCCGTGCGCAGGAACTCGCCGGACTTCCGTTGTTCGACCGGCTCGAGCGTCGCATCGTCGACGGCGAGCGCAACGGCCTCGACGACGATCTCACCGAAGCGATGACGGTCAAGTCCCCGATCGAAATCATCAACGAGACACTGCTTTCGGGCATGAAGACCGTCGGTGAACTGTTCGGTTCCGGACAGATGCAGTTGCCGTTCGTTCTGCAGTCCGCCGAGGTCATGAAGGCAGCAGTTGCGTTCCTCGAGCCGCACATGGAAGCGACGGACGACGACGGCAAGGGTCGCCTCGTCATTGCGACGGTCAAGGGCGACGTCCACGATATCGGCAAGAACCTTGTCGACATCATCTTGAGTAACAACGGTTACGACGTCGTGAACCTCGGCATCAAGCAGCCCATCGCGACCATTCTCGATGCTGCGATCGAGCACAAGGCCGATGTCATCGGCATGTCCGGACTGCTCGTGAAGTCGACAGTGGTCATGAAGGACAACCTCAAGGAACTGAACTCTCGCGGTGTCTCGGAACAGTTCCCGGTTTTGCTGGGTGGTGCCGCGCTGACGCGTTCGTACGTCGAGAACGATCTGCAGGAGGTGTACGAGGGCGACGTCAGCTATGCCCGCGACGCTTTCGAGGGTCTGAACTTGATGGACCAGATCATGACGACCAAGCGCGGCGGCGGCCCGGCGCCGGACAGCCCGGAGGCCATCGCTGCTCGCGAGAAGGCTGCCGAGCGTAAGGCTCGTCACGAGCGTTCCAAGCGCATCGCCGAAAAGCGTAAAGCTGCAGCGGTTCCCGTCGTCCTGCCGGAGCGTTCCGATGTCGCTACCGACATTGCGGTGCCGACACCGCCGTTCTGGGGCTCGCGCATCGTCAAGGGAATCTCTCTGTCCGAGTACTCGGGGCTGCTCGACGAGCGCGCTCTCTTCCTCGGCCAGTGGGGCCTTCGCGGTCAGCGCAAGGGCGACGGTCCGACGTACGAGGAACTGGTCGAGTCGGAAGGCCGTCCGCGGCTCCGGTACTGGCTCGATCGGCTGACGTCCGAGGGCATCCTCGCGCACGCCGCGGTTGTGTACGGCTACTTCCCGGCGATCTCGGAGGGCGACGACGTCATCGTGCTCACCGAACCGAAACCGGATGCACCTGAACGGTTCCGGTTCACCTACCCGCGTCAGCATCGCGACCGTTTCCTGTGCATCGCTGACTTCGTGCGCTCGCGTAAGGAAGCAGAAGCGACCGGCCAGGTGGACGTTCTTCCGTTCCAGTTGGTGACGATGGGTCAGCCGATCGCGGACTTCGCCAACGAATTGTTCGCGTCGAACTCGTACCGTGATTACCTCGAAGTTCACGGAATCGGCGTCCAGCTCACGGAATCTCTGGCCGAGTACTGGCATCGACGCGTTCGTGAAGAGCTTGTGCTTCCCGAGGGGCATACCGTCGCGGAGCAGGACCCGACCGAGGTTGCCGGCTACTTCGATCTCGAGTACCGCGGAGCGCGTTACTCGTTCGGATACGGCGCGTGCCCGGACCTCGAGGATCGTGCCAAGTTGGTGGCGTTGCTCGAACCCGAGCGAATCGGCGTCGAATTGTCCGAGGAACTGCAGCTGCATCCCGAGCAGTCCACGGACGCTTTTGTCCTGCACCACCCGGAAGCAAAGTATTTCAATGTCTGAGTTGTTGACCGAGGTATCCGAATCGACCCTCGGTGGTGTCCTGTGGGACATGGACGGCACCCTGCTCGATTCGGAGAAGCTGTGGGACATCGCGCTTCGTGAGTTGTCCCTACGCCTGGGCGGACCGATGACGGAAGCGACACGCATCGCTGTCATCGGTGCGTCGAGCCCCTTCGCCCTGGCGACGGTGTTCGACGCCCTCGGCTTGGAGAAGCATCCCGATGCCGTCGCCGAGGCGAAGGACTGGATGTACACCCGCGTCGGCGATCTGTTCGAGGACGGCGTGACCTGGCGGCCGGGTGCTCGCGATGCACTGGCGACCGTGCGTGACGGTGGTCTGCGTTCTGCACTGGTCACCAACACCGAGCGAGTACTGGTCGATCGGGCACTCGGCATGCTCGGCCGTGAATTCTTCGACCACTCGGTGTGCGGCGACGAGGTTCCCAACGGAAAACCGGCGGCGGATCCGTACCTGCGCGGAGCGCATCTACTCGGACTCGAGCCGGCGCAGTGCCTCGCCATCGAGGACTCGCCGACCGGTACTGCGTCGGCACGCGCCGCGGGTTGCGCGGTGCTCGTCGTTCCGTGTGAGGTCGATGTCCCGGCCGGCCCTGGACGCGTGTTTCGAGAGTCTCTGGTGGACTTGTCCATTCACGATCTTCACGACGTTCACTCGAGCGCGGCACGTTAGGCGGGATTTGCTGTGGCTATTCCGAAAATTGTTCTGTTCTACCAGTTCACGCCGTTGGCGGACCCGGAAGCTATCAAGCTGTGGCAGCACAGCCTGGCCGAGTCCAACAACCTGACGGGCCGAATCATCGTCTCGCCTCACGGAATCAATGCGACGGTCGGCGGAGACATCGAGGATGTCAAGCGATACGTCCGCGGAACGCGTGGCTACGAGCCGTTCCGTACCGCTGACATCAAGTGGTCGGACGGACTCGGAAACGACTTCCCTCGCCTCAGCGTCAAGGCTCGCTCGGAGATCGTGACGTTCGGAGCCCCCGACGAGCTGAAAGTCGACGAGAACGGTGTTGTCGGTGGCGGAGTTCATCTGGCGCCCAAGGAACTACACGAACTCGTCGACAGTCGCGGTGACGACGTTGTGTTCTTCGACGGCCGCAATGCATTCGAAGCCGAGATCGGCCGCTTCCGGGATGCGGTAGTTCCGGACGTCGCCACCACCCGCGATTTCGTCGACGAACTCGACAGTGGAAAATACGACCATCTCAAGGGCAAAGCCGTAGTCACGTACTGTACTGGCGGAGTGCGCTGTGAGGTGTTGTCTTCGCTGATGCGCTCACGCGGCTTCGGCGAGGTTTACCAGTTGGACGGCGGAATCGTCCGTTACGGCGAGACTTTCGGCGACCGCGGCCTCTGGGACGGCTCCCTGTACGTGTTCGACAAGCGGATGAACATCGAGTTCTCATCCGAAGCCAAGACACTCGGCGTGTGTGTCGATTGTGGTACTCCGACACCGCGGTACCGCAATCGGATCGACGGCGACGGCCGCACCCTCGAATTGCTCTGCGAGAGTTGTTCACCAGACCTCGAGCAGGACTGAGCAGTGCCCAAGGCTCCGTTGCCGATCCGAAACGGTCTCGGACCCGACCGGCTGCGGATGCCGGCGGAGTCGTCGGCGCATACCGTCCTCGAGCATCTGATCGGCGAGCACCCGGGGGAGCGGGACCTGTGGGCGGACCTCGTGAATGCCGGAGACGTCGTCGACGAGCACGGGCGGAAGATCACGAGCCGAACGCCCTATCAGCCGACCCGTTTCGTGTACTTCTACCGCGAGCCGGCCCCCGAGATTCCGGTTCCGCACGAGATCGAGATCTTGTACCGCGACGACTCCATTCTCGTGATCGACAAACCGCACTTCCTGGCGACCATTCCACGGGGAGCGCACATCGTCGAAAGCGCCGTCGTGCGACTGCGTCGTGATCTGGATCTTCCGGACCTTGCGCCCGTTCATCGCCTCGACCGGATGACGGCGGGTGTCATCGTGTTCACAGTGACACCGGACTTACGACGGCCGTACCAGGAACTTTTTGCCGAGCAGCGGATCGTCAAGGAATACGAGGCGATTGCAGGGTTCGATCCGGAACTGACTTTCCCTCGCACGGTGCGTAGCCGCATCAACAAAGTTCACGGCGAGATGACGGCTACCGAGATCGATGGCGAGCCGAACAGTGAGACTTCGATCGAACTGATCGAGACGATCACCGACTCGGCCGGCCGGACTCTCGGTCGATACAGGTTGCTCCCACGGACCGGCCGTACCCATCAGCTTCGGCTGCACCTCAACTCGCTGGGCGTCCCGATCGTCGGTGACAATTACTACCCCGAGTACCTTCCCGCGGTGCCCGGCGACTTCTCGACTCCGTTGCGATTGTTGGCGCGGGCGTTGGAATACCCGGATCCGATCACCGGGCAGACTCGCAGGTTCGTGAGTTCGCGCAGCCTCGACGCAGGCCTGTGAACACCGCTGTTCGTGGGCGTGTGCAAACCGCTTCCGTCCTCGTGAAAGAATGTGTACCCGTGAAGACCTTCGAATCCTTGTTCGCCGAATTGACCGAGCGTGCTGCTACTCGCCCCGAGGGGTCCGGCACTGTCGCCGCCCTCGACGCCGGTGTGCATGCTCAGGGCAAAAAGGTCATCGAGGAAGCCGGTGAAGTGTGGATCGCTGCGGAATACCAGAGCGATGAGCAGCTAGCCGAGGAAATTTCCCAGCTGCTGTACTGGACGCAGGTGTTGATGGTCGGTCGCGGACTGACCCTCGAGGACGTGTACCGACATCTGTGATCGGAGCTGACCAGCGAGATGTTCGCCATCTCGCTCGTCCAGGGCTTCCGATTCATGTCGTCTCACGTCACCCACACCTTCCGAAAGGACATCCACCATGCTGCGCGTAGCAGTTCCCAACAAAGGCTCACTGTCCGAGTCCGCCGCCGAAATTCTCAGCGAGGCCGGCTACCGTCGACGCACCGATTCCCGTGATCTGACGGTCCTCGATCCTGCCAACCAGGTCGAGTTCTTCTTCTTGCGTCCCAAGGACATTGCGATCTACGTCGGCTCCGGTGAGCTGGATCTCGGCATCACTGGTCGTGATCTCGCCGGCGACTCGGGCGCTCCCGTATCCGAGCGTCTGTCACTGGGCTTCGGCCGTTCGTCGTTCCGCTACGCAGCACCGGCAGGCAAGGACTGGGCCGTTGAGGATCTGTCCGGCCTGCGCATTGCGACGTCGTACCCGAACCTTGTCCGCAAGGACCTCACCGATCGCGGACTCGACGCAACCGTCATCCGTCTCGACGGAGCAGTGGAGATTTCGATTCAGCTCGGTGTCGCCGACGCGATCGCCGACGTGGTCGGGTCGGGTCGTACTCTCCGCCAACACAACCTCGTTGCTTTCGGTGAATCGCTCTGCGATTCCGAAGGTGTCCTGATCGAGCGCACCGGCGCTCCGCAGGACGATCCCGCACGCAATCAGCTCATCGAACGCGTACGCGGAATTGTCTTCGCGCAGCAGAATCTGATGATCGACTACGACTGCCCGCGCACCATCCTCGACGACGCCATCAAGATGACTCCGGGTATGGAGTCGCCGACCCTCTCGCCGTTGGCTGACCCCGACTGGGTCGCGGTTCGCGCGATGGTTCCGATCAAGGGGCACAACCAGGTGATGGATGCCTTGGCGGAACTCGGCGCGAAGGCCATCCTCGCGTCGAACATCCGCTCGGTACGCGCTTTCTGATCACTGTCTGAAAAGATTTACGCGCATTCGCGCCCGTTCCTGGAAATCAGGAACGGGCGCGAATCTGCAAAGTCTGGGCGATACGGCCGACGGCGCCCTGCTCGTCGTAGAGCACTCCCGCACACATGCCGACGCCATCCGGACCGGTCGTGGTTTCGGCGGCGACACCGACCCACTCGCCCTCGGGCACACGGAAGATATGCACCGTGAGATCGGTGTTGAGGAACGTCCAGTGCTCAGGGTCGAGCTTGGCGCCGACGCCGTTGGAGATGTCGGCCACCGCGAACAAACGCTCGAGGGCAGACATCTTCTCGCCCTCGACCAGCTCGGGCTTGGGGCGCGCCCAGACCTTCCCGGTTCCCACGCACCCGATCGGAGCAATCCAGGACCAGTCGAGGGTCTTGAGGTAGCCGACGCTCCAGAGACCCTCGAGAACGCCCGGGGTGCCGCTGTCACGGGGTTCGAGCGGGGGATCGACTACGTGGACGACCTCGCCGGTATCGACGGTCTCCATCCGCCATGCCGTACCGCGCGCAACCGCGCGGGCAGATCCGTCGGCGGTGGTTGCCCACAGCTCGGCGACGATCAATTCGATTCGGCGACCGGGGCGTTCGATCCACGACCGGACTTCGAGGTCGGCAATCGGAATGGGCCCGAGAATCTCGACGACGACGCGCGTCAGACGGGTTTCGTCGCGCGCACCGCACCGCTCGAGGGCTCGTACCAACAGCGCCGACGGGGGAGCACCGTGCTGCAGTGTCGGGCCCCAGATGCTGACAGTCGCCTGCGTGCTCGCGAACCGCTCGTGCCCTTCCTCCGTGGTCCCGAGGTAGCGGTAGTACGAACTGTCCGTCATGTTATGAATTCTCCTTTGCAGCAACAGGTTCGGTGCTCAGCAGGTCCGGCCAACCTGGATACGGCGGTGGTGTTCCGCCGAACGAGGGGCACAGTGACTTGTGATCGCACCAGTCGCACAGTTTGCCAGGCTTGGGTCTGAAGTCTCCGGTCGCACCTGCCGCGAGGATCGCCTTCCAAATGGCGGAGAGGGTCCGCTCGAATCGAATGAGCTCGTCGTGATCCGGGGCGTACGTCAGAATCGAGCCGGAGGCCAGATAGATCAGGCGCAGTTGCGCGGGAACGATTCCGCGAGTGCGCAGTAGTACGAGCGCGTAGAACTTCATCTGGAAGAGCGCTTTGGACTCGGTGAACTCGCGGGGTGCCTTTCCGGTCTTGTAGTCGACCACCCGCACCTCACCGGTCGGTGCAACGTCTATCCGGTCGACGAAGCCGCGGAGTCGAACGCCGTTCTCCAACTCGGTCTCGACGTAGACCTCGCACGCCTCGGCATCGAATCGAGTGGGATCTTCGAGCGTGTAGTACGTCGCGACGAGCTTGCCGACTTCGCCGAGAAACGCGTCCAGCTCGTCTTCCGGAATCAGATCAGCTGCCTCGGGAGACTCGGCACTGACACGTTCCCACGCGGGACGGACGAGTTCGGCTGCGCGATCGGGAACCCGGTGACCGGTCGGGAGTGCAAAAAGCGCTTCCAGGGCCGCGTGGACGACGGTGCCTCTGACCTGGGCTCTGGTAGGTGTTTCCGGAATTCTGTCGACCGCTCGGAACCGGTAGAGCAGGGGGCATTGCTTGTAGTCACCCGCACGCGAAGGAGAGAGCGCCGGCCGACTACGCGGGCGCTCCTGTGATGTTGCACCCGTTGGAGTGGGGGTTGGCAATTCGACAGAGCTCACACCTGGCAGGCTATGCGGTTGGTCCGACAACTCCGTCGGAGCCGGTGGCGAGGACACCGGAAACAAGCGAACAGGGATCATCTGCGCATGGCGAACGAGCTGCAACCAGAAGAAGGCACGACCGAAGTGGATGAGGTTGTGCAGTCCGCTGTCGCCGAGATTCCCGAACAAGAGCTTCCGGAAGCTGATCTCACTGCGCCGGGCAAGCGGCCGTCGGGGCCGTTTCGCGTCGGCGACCGGGTCCAGCTGACCGACGGCAAGGGACGCCACTACACGATCGTGCTCGAGGCGAACCGCGAGTACCACACCCACAAGGGCGGAATCGTTCACAACGATTTGATCGGCGCCGACGAGGGCAGCGTCGTCAAGTCGGTCAACGGCACGCCCTATCTCGCCCTGCGTCCGCTACTGGTCGACTACGTGCTGTCCATGCCGCGCGGTGCACAGGTCATCTACCCGAAGGACGCAGCTCAGATCGTCCACGAAGGCGACGTGTTTCCAGGAGCGCGCGTGCTCGAAGCCGGAGCCGGCTCCGGCGCACTGACGTGTTCACTGCTGCGTGCCGTCGGACCCGAGGGCAAGGTCATCTCCTACGAGGTCCGCGACGATCATGCCGAACACGCGGTTCGCAACGTCGAGACCTTTTTCGGTGAACGTCCGCCGAACTGGGAACTGACCATCGCCGATCTGGCGGAGTTCGATCCGGAAGCGCACGGCGGCAAGGTCGATCGCGTCGTACTCGACATGCTGGCTCCATGGGACGTCCTGCCCGCCGTCTCGAAGGCGCTCGTGCCAGGCGGCGTGTTGATCGTCTACGTCGCGACCGTTACTCAGCTCTCGAAGGTCGTCGAAGCGATGCGTGAGCAGGAATGCTGGACCGAGCCACGGTCGTGGGAATCGATCGTGCGCGGTTGGCACGTCGTCGGATTGGCGGTGCGTCCCGAGCATCGGATGCAGGGCCACACCGCGTTCCTCGTGAGCGCTCGTCGTCTGGCCGAAGGAACGGTCACCCCGAAGCCGCAGCGGCGCGCGGGCAAGGGCTCGAACACGGCAGCCAAGTAGTCATACGAAATCAACAAGAGCGGCGATCCGGATTCCGGATCGCCGCTCTTGTCGTAGCTGGAAGTTATGCGGTGCAGGAAGCGCGGCCCATTTCCAGGAGCACGCATGCCGAGGTGTCGGACAGCTTCCAGGAGCCGTCTTCGAGCTCCCAGGTCCACGGGGTGGCGGGTGCGGCGCCGTGCGGGCTGACGACGGCGACGTCTGCGGTTGCGGTCTGACCGTCGACCTTGACGTTGTCCACGTTGAACGTGATCGCGTAGGCCGGGTTACCGCCCAGCGCAGCACTCATCGTCTCGATGTTGGCCTGACGCTTGGTTCCGTCGACCACCAGAGCGGTCTTCTCCTCGATCGGCTTGGCCGGATCGATCAGAGCGACGAGCGAAGCGTTGAGCTCCTCGGCCGTCGGAGCCGTTGCGGCAGCGGCAGCAGGCGTCGTAGCGGAAGCCGAGGCCTTGGCCGTGGTGCTCGAGGCGGCGACCGAAGTCGAGCTGGCAGCCGTCGAATCCTTGTTGTCGTCCGAGCTGCATGCGCCCATGGTCAGGACGGCAGCGACGGCACAAGCGCTGATGAGAGTCTTGCGGATGATCACAGCGTTACCTTTCGTTGTAAAGAGAGACAGGCGCTGTCTCCATCTTGTAGGCAAGGCTAACATGACCAAAACCTGGCTCGAGATCAGTCGGCACGGTCCGTACTCACGTGTGAATTCGCACTCGCGCACCGTGTCTGGCGACACTTGGGGCCTTATGCCGGTAGCGTTGATGGATCGCACTGGGAGGAGACGCACATGAGCTCGACAGAGAACCCGGATTCGGTTGCGGCAGCAGAAGAACTCCACGCGCTACGAGTGGAAGCACAAGTACTGCGCCGACAACTTGCACAATCGCCGGAGCAGGTGCGTGAGCTGGAGTCGAAGGTGGACTCGCTGTCCATCCGAAACAGCAAGTTGATGGACACCCTCAAGGAGGCCCGTCAGCAGCTCATCGCACTTCGTGAAGAAGTCGACAGACTCGGTCAGCCGCCGAGCGGTTACGGAGTCCTTCTCTCGGTACACGAGGACAAGACCGTCGACGTGTTCACGTCGGGTCGCAAGATGCGATTGACGTGCTCACCGAACATCGACACGGACACCCTTGCCCTCGGACAGACGGTGCGCCTCAACGAGGCACTCACCATCGTCGAGGCCGGCACCTACGAGCAGGTCGGTGAGATCAGCACGCTCCGTGAGGTACTCGACGACGGCTTGCGCGCACTGGTGGTCGGTCATGCCGACGAAGAGCGCATCGTCTGGCTCGCAGCACCGTTGGCAGCCGTCTTCGCCGACCCCGAAGCCGACATCATCGCGTACGACGCCGATTCTCCGACCAGGAAACTGCGTCCGGGCGACTCGTTGCTCGTCGACACCAAGGCCGGGTACGCCTTCGAGCGCATCCCGAAGGCCGAGGTCGAAGATCTGGTTCTCGAGGAAGTTCCGGATGTTCACTACGACGACATCGGTGGTCTCGGGCGTCAGATCGAACAGATCCGTGATGCCGTCGAACTCCCGTTCCTCCACAAGGACCTGTTCCACGAGTACTCGCTGAGGCCGCCGAAGGGTGTACTGCTCTACGGTCCGCCTGGTTGCGGTAAGACGCTCATCGCCAAGGCCGTCGCCAACTCGTTGGCCAAGAAGATCGCCGAAGCTCGCGGTCAGGACAGCAAGGACGCCAAGTCCTACTTCCTGAACATCAAGGGCCCGGAACTTCTGAACAAGTTCGTCGGCGAAACCGAGCGTCACATCCGGATGATCTTCCAGCGTGCTCGTGAGAAGGCGTCCGAGGGGACGCCGGTGATCGTCTTCTTCGACGAGATGGACTCGATCTTCCGTACCCGTGGTTCGGGAGTCTCTTCCGACGTGGAGACAACGGTCGTCCCGCAGCTGCTCAGCGAGATCGACGGTGTGGAAGGGCTCGAGAACGTCATCGTCATCGGCGCTTCCAACCGTGAGGACATGATCGACCCGGCCATCCTGCGTCCGGGCCGACTGGACGTGAAGATCAAGATCGAGCGCCCCGACGCGGAATCCGCTCAGGACATCTTCTCGAAGTACCTGGTGGACGGTCTGCCGATCAATGCGGACGACCTTGCCGAGTTCGGTGGCGATCGCACCGCATGCTTGAAGGCGATGATCGTTCGCGTCGTCGATCGCATGTACGCGGAGAGCGAAGAGAATCGTTTCCTCGAGGTCACCTACGCCAACGGCGACAAGGAAGTTCTGTTCTTCAAGGACTTCAACTCGGGTGCGATGATCCAGAACATCGTCGACCGCGCCAAGAAGTACGCGATCAAGTCGGTACTCGACACCGGTGCTCCTGGCTTGCGTGTGCAGCACCTCTTCGATTCCATCGTCGACGAGTTCGCCGAGAACGAGGATCTGCCCAACACCACCAATCCTGATGACTGGGCACGTATTTCGGGCAAGAAGGGTGAGCGGATCGTCTACATCCGCACACTCGTCACCGGTAAGAACGCCAGTGCCAGCCGCGCGATCGACACAGAGTCGAACACGGGCCAGTACCTGTAGCGAAACGAACACCGATCGGGCCGGCCACTCCTCGGGAGTCGTCGGCCCGATCTGTGCGTCGCTGCCGTTCCCTCCGTTGCGATTGGACCGGTCGGTCGCGCTGGTTTAGAGTCCCGCCGTGCAGATACATCTTCGACACAATCCGTCGTCCACTGTCGCTCGCTGCTACCTCGCGCCCGGCGAACCGCTGCGCGTGGAGAGCGGGGCAATGCTCGCGCATTCCGCCGGCGTAGTTCTCGAAGCGAAGGCGCAGGGCGGCGTCCTGCAGGGACTCAAGCGGTCGATGCTCAGTGGGGAGTCGTTTTTCGTCACGACGTATACCGCTCCGCCGCAAGGTGGTTGGGTTGACGTGACCGGCGTGCTTCCCGGCGATCTGATCCCACTGACCATCACCTCCGATCGCCCGTTCTTCCTCAACCGTGGAACCTGGTTGGCCAACTCCTACGGCGTGACCGTCGAGTCCAAGTGGGGAGGCATGTCCAACCTCTTCGGCGGTGAGGGTGGATTCGGTCTGCGGGCAAGTGGCGACGGTGAAGTAGTGCTGGCCGTCTACGGCGCGATCGACGTCATCGACTTGCAGCCAGGCGAGACGGTCACGATCGATACCGGTCACGTGGTCGCCTACGACCTCGGGATGAACTTCAACATGCGGCGCGCCGTTCAGGGGCGCACCATTCAGTCGATGAAGTCCGGTGAAGGATTTGTCTTCGACTTCACCGGCCCCGGACGCGTTCTCGCGCAGACCCGCAACCCCAGCGCGTTTGCTGCTTGGCTCTCGGCCATCACCCCGGGCTGATCACGGTCGCAGCAGTGTTCAGTCCCAGCGGTGTTCAACTCCAGCGGTGTTCAACTCCAGCGGTGTTCAACTCCAGCGGTGTTCAGCTCCAGCAATAGTCGGCCAGCAGCGCGCGTGAGTCCGGAACGAACTGCCACGACGGGTCCTGCAGGTGGGCGCCGAGTTCTTTCGGCGTCCACCACCAACCTTCGGCGATCTCGCTGGGTTGATGTGCCATCGGCCCGTCGTATCTGAGTTCGAACGCAAACAGGTGACAGCGCAACGGAGAGTTGTTCCACTCGCCGTCCCAGGAGATTCGAGCGATCTCCGTCAGTTGGAGTGGCTGATCTGCTGTTCCGAAGATTCCGAGTTCTTCACCGACTTCACGGATCGCGGTTTCCTGCGGCGTCTCACCTGGATCAACGACACCTCCGGCAAGACAGTCGTGATAGCCCCCGAACACCGCTTTCGTGTCGGTTCGGCGATGGACGTAGATGCGGGAGCCGTCCCCGGTGCGAACCAGGACGCCCGCACTCGCGTGCCAGAGCCCACCCGAGTAGACGACGGAACGTGGTGCTCGGCCGATCGGATTACCCGTCCGGTCGTACACGGCGACTACCTCGTCCGCGGGATTCAGGTCTGCGGTGAGAGGTTGGTGCATTCCTCCAACTGTGCCACGCCTGTGGGTGCCGCGCCGCAATCACATAGGCTCTTGTGTCATGCAGCGGATCATCGGTGTCGAGGTCGAATACGGAATATCTTCACCCAGTGAGCCGTCGGCGAATCCGATTCTCACTTCAACCCAGGCGGTGCTTGCCTACGCCGCCGCAGCGGGCGTGCCACGGGCCAAGCGCACACGCTGGGATTACGAGGTCGAATCTCCGCTGCGAGATGCCCGAGGCTTCGATCTGGGGCGAATGAGCGGGCCCGCACCGGTCATCGACGCTGACGAGATCGGCGCCGCGAACATGATTCTCACCAACGGGGCACGGTTGTACGTCGACCACGCCCATCCGGAGTATTCGGCCCCCGAGGTCGCCGACCCGCTCGATGCCGTGATCTGGGACAAAGCCGGCGAACGAGTGATGGAGGCAGCTGCGCGGCACGCCTCCAGCGTGCCGGGTGCCCCACGGTTGCAGTTGTACAAGAACAACGTCGACGGCAAGGGTGCGTCGTACGGCACGCACGAGAACTACCTCTGCTCGCGTGACACCCCGTTCGCCTCGATCGTGACCGGCTTGACGCCGTTCTTCGCGTCCAGGCAGGTGATCTGCGGTTCCGGTCGTGTGGGTCTCGGTCAGTCCGGCGACGAGGCCGGATTCCAGCTTTCGCAGCGATCCGACTACATCGAGGTCGAAGTAGGCCTCGAGACCACGCTCAAGCGCGGAATCATCAACACCCGCGACGAACCGCACGCGGATGCGGACAAATACCGCCGGCTGCACGTCATCATCGGTGACGCGAACCTCGCGGAGATGTCGACCTACCTCAAGGTGGGAACAACCGCGCTGGTACTCGACCTGATCGAGGCGGGCGTCGACCTCACCGATCTGCAACTGGCGCGTCCGGTCACCGCCGTCCACCACATCAGCCACGACCCCACTCTTCGCAAGACCGTTGCGCTGGCCGACGGTCGTGAACTGACGGGGCTTGCGCTGCAACGTATTTACCTCGAACGTGTCTCCAAGTTCCTCGATCGCGAGGCGGATCGTGATCCGCGAGCGGACGATATCGTCGCCAAGTGGGCGATGGTTCTCGATCTCCTCGAGCGCGATCCCATGGAGTGCGCGAACATCCTCGACTGGCCGGCCAAACTGCGCCTGCTCGAAGGTTTCCGCAATCGTGAGGGACTCGCGTGGTCGGCTCCGCGATTGCATCTGGTGGATCTGCAGTACTCCGACGTGCGACTCGACAAGGGCCTCTACAACCGTCTGGTTGCTCGCGGCTCCATGGAGCGGCTTGTCACCGAACAGCAGGTTCTCGACGCGGTCACGAACCCTCCCACCGACACTCGCGCATACTTCCGTGGCGAGTGCTTACGCCGATTCGGTGCCGATATCGCGGCCGCGAGCTGGGATTCGGTCATCTTCGATCTCGGCGGCGAGTCGTTGATCCGCATCCCCACCCTCGAGCCGCTTCGAGGTACCAAAGCGCACGTCGGAGCGTTGCTCGACTCCGTTGACAGCGCCGCGGAACTGGTTGATCAGCTCACTCACTGAAACAGCCGATGCGGCTCGCCGTCGCGTCTCTCCACACCTGACGGTGCCGCTCGGTAGGGTGAAGGTCCGAGCGGGATCAGTTACCGACTCTGCTGGGCCGAACAGGATGCTCGCGAGAGCTCCCTTCACACAAGGAGGTCGACGGCGATGGCTCAAGAACAGACGCAGCGTGCCGGTGGCGGCGAAGACGACGAAACCACTGGTGGCGACGGCAGTGCCGGCCAGGAACGTCGTGAGAAGCTCGCTGCAGAAACCGACGACCTGCTCGACGAGATCGACGACGTGTTGGAAGAGAACGCCGAGGACTTCGTCCGTGCCTATGTCCAGAAGGGCGGCCAGTGACGGTGGATCGCGCGCCCCGGATCACCGACGGGGACACACGGTTGAGCTTCGGCTCGAATCTGTCGTCATTCTCGGAATACCTTCGGGTGCATGCACCGGAGCATCTTCCGCAGAACCGCTTCGCCGACACAGGAGGTGTTGTCATGGGCGGGGGAGACGTAGCTCCGCACGGCACCACCATCGTCGCGATCAGCTATGCGGGTGGTGTTCTGCTCGCGGGTGATCGCCGAGCGACGATGGGCAACCTCATCGCCAGCCGTGACGTGCAGAAGGTGTACGTCACGGACGACTACTCGGCTGCGGGTATCGCCGGTACGGCCGGGATCGCAATCGAACTGGTCCGGCTCTTCGCGGTCGAGCTCGAACATTACGAGAAGATCGAAGGCGTCCCACTCACGTTCGACGGCAAGGCCAATCGACTTTCGTCGATGGTTCGAGGAAATCTCGGAGCAGCGATGCAAGGTTTGGCGGTCGTGCCACTGCTCGTGGGTTACGACCTGGACGCCGTCGATCCGTCGAGGGCCGGTCGCATCGTCTCCTACGACGTCGTCGGTGGGCGGTACGAGGAGCGCGCGGGCTATCACGCAGTCGGATCCGGTTCCCTGTTCGCGAAATCGGCGCTCAAGAAGCTGTATTCCCCGGGAATCGACGAGGACACCGCGCTTCGGTTCGCGGTCGAGGCGCTGTACGACGCGGCAGATGACGATTCGGCTACCGGTGGTCCTGATCTGACACGCGGGATCTATCCGACAGCGGTCACCATCACCTCGGCCGGTGCCGTGGAGTTGTCGACGGCCAAGGCTGCCGAGATCGCAAGGGAGATCGTCGCGGCTCGTACTGCGACAGCGAGTCCGGAAGGGGAGTCTGCGCTATGACGATGCCGTACTACGCATCAGCCGAACAGATCATGCGCGATCGTTCGGAATTGGCGCGCAAGGGAATTGCCCGCGGACGCAGCGTCGTCGTTCTCACCTACCGCGACGGAGTGCTCTTTGTCGCCGAGAACCCGTCGAGGGCGCTGCACAAGGTCAGTGAACTGTACGACCGTCTCGGATTTGCGGCAGTGGGCAAGTACAACGAGTTCGAGAATCTGCGCCGCGCGGGCATCGTCCACGCCGACATGCGTGGGTACTCGTACGACCGTCGGGACGTCACGGGGCGTTCCCTCGCCAATGCGTACGCACAGACCTTGGGAACGATCTTCACCGAGCAGCCCAAGCCGTACGAGGTCGAGATCTGCGTTGCCGAGATCGGCCGTTTCGGGAGTAGTACGCCGGCTCAGCTCTACCGGATCACGTACGACGGTTCCATCGCGGACGAGCAGGAATTCGTGGTCATGGGCGGTACAACCGAACCGATCGTGACGGCGATGCGCGAGTCCTACCAGCGAGACCTCGACCTCGAATCCGCGGTGCGGCTCGCGGTCGGGGCGCTTCAAAAGGGCGGTCCGGCGCCGGCCGGAACCACTGAGGCGGAACCGCGAACACTCGATGTGAGTGCACTCGAGGTTGCCGTTCTCGACAGCAACCGTCCACGCCGTGCGTTCAAAAGAATCGCTGGTTCGGCATTGGAAGAGATGCTTCCAACTCCGGCAGCAACTGAGGACGCGCCGCCGGCAAACGGCGACGCACCCTCGTAGTTGCTGCGTCGGTCTGGGAGTTACTGCAGGTCTGGAGTTACTGAGTGATTCTGTAGACGGCCACCGCGCCCGGTTCGGTGTCGAAATCGAACCGGCGCGCGTCTGCCACCACTTCACCGTCGGTGGCGATGGCGACCGGTGAATCGGCCACTCGAACCGACATCGAGGACACGAGTTCGCGAACGTAGACCCGCGAGCTGCCCAATGTTCCTGTGGCAGCAGCAAACAGCAGGCGTGAACGCGAGAACTTCTTGTCCGCGCGCAAGTAGCGGACGTCCAGCAGTCCACGGTTCATCTCCGGACGCGACATCGGCACCTGATCAGCGGGGGAGTATCGCCCGTTTCCGACGAACAGCATCCAGATGGTGGTCCGCTTCCCGTCGATGGTGACAGTCATCGGCTCTGCCGCTGCGAGAACCCGGATCATTGCAGCACCAGCGGCCGGCCACTTACCGAAACGCGGTTCCCACTTTTCCCTCAGACGCACAGCGTCCGGGTATCCTCCCAGGCTGGCTGTGTTGAGAAACCGTGCAGTCACTCCGGAATCCGTGCGCACCACCGCGTGGTCGACAAATGCCGCCTGACCGGACTCGACTGCCTGTGCGGTCTCCTCGACATTCACCGCCCCGACGTCGCGGGCGAAATGGTTCAACGTTCCGCCGGGAAAGACGGCAAGTGGTAGCTCGTGCTTTGTCGCCGCGGTCGCGACCGTGACCACTGTTCCGTCGCCGCCGCATACTCCTAACGCTTTCGGCGAGAGTTCGGGGATCTTGGCATCGATCTGCATGTCGAAGTCGATGTCCGCGTCGAACTCGTAGACGATGGCCTCCGGTAGCAGTTCTCGAATCGATTCCACGATCCCGTCGTCCTCGGAGCCTGAACCAGGATTGGTGAAGACCAACAAGCCTTCTCCGCGCGCGAGCGCGGGAACCACACACTCGGGTCCGAGTTCGGCGGGTTCTTCGTCTCGCACCGCCCACCAACGACGTGTGCCGGCAGCGATTGCGCCGCCGACCGCGAGGCCTGCGAAGACGTCGGACGGCCAGTGCACTCCGTTGTGAACGCGTGAGTACGCCACTGCTGCGGCCAGTGGCGCGAGTGCGGCGCCCGCCGCCGGGGACTCCATGGCCACTGCCGCGGTGAATGCCGCGGCCGAAGACGAATGCCCGGAGGGGAACGAGGACGACGTCGGAATGTCGACGCCTCGCTTCGGGCTCAGCCAGACACGCGCCGGTGGGCGCCGGCGGGGGAAGAGGGGCTTGAGTATGCCGTTGGCCAGCGCGCTCGAACCTGCCAGCGCGAGCATCCCACGTGCCGCTGCCCTCCTGGGGCGGCCACCGATCATCGCGAGCAAGGCCGCGACAACCATCCACAAAACGCCGTGATCGGCAGCTCTGGAGAGAAACCGCATGGTCGGGTCGAGCACGGAAGGGCGCAGTGCTCCAGTGCTTTCCATGACTTTGACGTCGCTTCGGACAACTTTTCGGCGAATAAGGCTCACACCGTCACACTATGCCGCCGCCCGACGTTGTCGAGTCGTGACTTACGACGCGATCGAAGTACACGGGTGAACCTCGCATTCTGGTTGTAGTGTCGAAGTGTGCAGAGACGAATCATGGGTATCGAGACGGAATTCGGCGTTACCTGCACCTTTCACGGGCACAGGCGACTGAGCCCCGACGAGGTTGCTCGTTACCTCTTCCGTCGTGTCGTGTCGTGGGGTCGCAGCTCCAATGTCTTCCTCCGTAACGGAGCCCGCTTGTACCTGGATGTGGGTTCGCACCCGGAGTACGCGACCGCAGAGTGCGACAGCCTCATCCAGTTGGTCAATCACGACCGTGCCGGTGAGCGAGTGCTCGAAGAACTGCTGATCGACGCCGAGGCGAGACTCGCCGAGGAGGGGATCGGCGGCGACATCTACCTCTTCAAGAACAACACCGACTCGGCCGGAAACTCGTACGGATGCCACGAGAACTTTCTCGTCGCGCGCGCCGGTGAGTTCTCCCGCATTTCGGATGTCTTGTTGCCGTTCCTCGTCACGCGCCAGTTGATCTGCGGCGCCGGCAAGGTGCTGCAGACGCCGAAGGCCGCGACGTTCTGCCTCTCGCAGCGTGCGGAACACATCTGGGAAGGTGTCTCGTCGGCGACCACGCGCTCGCGTCCGATCATCAACACCCGCGACGAACCGCATGCCGACGCCGAGAAGTACCGCCGACTGCACGTGATCGTCGGCGATTCGAACATGGCCGAAACAACGACGATGCTCAAGGTCGGTTCTGCAGCACTCGTGCTCGAGATGATCGAAGCCGGGGTTTCGTTCCGCGATTTCGCTTTGGACAACCCGATTCGTGCCATCCGCGAGGTGAGTCACGACGTGACGGGTAAAAAGCCTGTCCGTCTAGCTGGTGGTCGTCAGGCCAGTGCCCTCGACATTCAACGCGAATACCACGCCAAGGCAGTCGAACACCTGCGTAACCGCGAACCGGACCCGCAGGTCGAGCAGGTAGTCGACCTGTGGGGTCGCACCCTCGATGCCGTCGAAGCTCAGGATTTTGCGAAGGTCGACACGGAAATCGACTGGGTCATCAAGCGCAAGCTGTTCCAGCGCTACCAGGACCGTCACGGTTTCGACCTGTCCGATCCCAAGATCGCGCAGCTCGACTTGGCGTACCACGACATCAAACGCGGCCGGGGTGTCTTCGACGTGCTGCAGCGCAAGGGCTTGGTCAAGCGGGTCACCGAGGACGAGACGATCGACGATGCCGTCGAGAATCCGCCGCAGACCACGCGCGCCAAATTGCGAGGCGACTTCATCACTGCAGCCCAGGCCGCAGGCAGGGACTTCACGGTCGACTGGGTTCACCTCAAGCTCAACGACCAGGCGCAGAGAACGGTGCTGTGCAAGGATCCGTTCCGTTCCGTCGACGAGCGCGTCGAGCGTTTGATCGCTTCGATGTAGGTCACCCATTTTCACGATTTACAACACGGCAGGTCTGTTTTGCGGCGACGCGCCGGGCACGAAAGTGTCCGGCGCGCGTTCGGTTATCGGATAGCCACTAGGATTTCGGCGTGGCGACATCAAAAATCGAGCGGTTGATGAACCTGGTGATCGCATTGCTGTCCACCAGACAGTTCCTCACGGCGGAGAAAATCCGCGACAGTGTGGCCGGGTACAACGATTCCGCGAACTACGAAGCGTTCAGTCGCATGTTCGAACGCGACAAGAACGAACTTCGTGACCTGGGTGTCCCGTTGGAAACCGGTCTGGCAGGACGGTTCTCGACGGTCGAGGGTTATCGGATCAATCGCAACGCTTATGAGCTTCCGGACGTGGACCTCACCAGCGAGGAATCTGCTGCGGTTGCTGTCGCCGTGCAGTTGTGGGAGTCGCCGGAACTGATTTCGGCAGCCCAGAGTGCACTACTCAAACTCCGAGCGGCCGGCGTCCAGGTCGACTCAGAAGTCAGTGCCGCGCCGGTCACGGCGATTCCCGCGCGCACCCGCGGTTCGGAGCCCGCGCTCGGCAAGCTGCTTGCAGCCGTCGACGCCGGACGAGCAGTTCATTTTCAGCACCGCGGCGCGTTGAACGAACCGTTCACCGAGCGCACCGTCGAGCCGTGGGGCGTAGTCACGCACAACGGCAAGTGGTATCTGGTCGGGCACGACGTCGACCGTGATGCGGTGAGGACCTTCCGGCTCTCCCGGATCGGTGACGATGTCAGGGAGTTCGGCCCGGCCGGTTCGGTTCACAAACCCGAAGGTGTTGATCTTCGCGAGGTCGTCGACCGCGTGACCGGATCGGGAGTCGTCACCGGAACCGCCACGGTCTGGGTCGCAGACGGCCGCGCACATGAGCTTCGGCGGCTTGCGACGTCGTCGTCCGATCGGCGGCTGACCGATCGTGATGGCAGCGTGCTGGCCATTCCCGTCCGATCCTGGGAATGGACCGCTCGGTTGATCGCCGGTCACGGTTTGGATGCACTGGTGTTGGACCCACCGGATTTGCGTGCTGAGGTCGTCGCGAAGCTTCGCGCCGCCGCGGCGAGCCTGGCCACCAGCAATGACGGACAGGGGGACAACTGATGAGCAATCGACTGTCATCGCGGTTGGCACGGCTGCTCAACCTCGTGCCGTACTTCATCGCGAATCCGGGCATCAGTCCCGCCGAGGCGGCCGAGGAACTCGGCGTCAGCACGACTCAACTGATGACCGATCTGAATCAGCTGTGGGTGTGCGGACTGCCCGGGTACGGTCCCGGCGATCTCATCGACCTGTCCTTCTCCGAGGAAAGTATCGAGGTCACGTTCTCGGCCGGGATCGATCGCCCGCTGCGCCTCACCTCTACCGAAGCGACGGCATTGCTGATCGCCCTTCGGTCGTTGGTGGAAATGCCGGGCATGGTCGATCCGTCGTCGGCCCAGCGCGCTATCGCGAAGATCGAGGACGCAGCAGGCTCGGCCGCGGCACGAGCTATCGGTCAGGACCGGGATACATCGCCGGCGCCGGACA
The DNA here is from genome assembly GCF_056945715.1 of Rhodococcus sp. MurmanLake-1. NCBI lineage: Bacteria > Bacillati > Actinomycetota > Actinomycetes > Mycobacteriales > Nocardiaceae > Rhodococcus > Rhodococcus sp. MurmanLake-1. The sequence continues at coordinate 111,566 of NZ_JBWZNF010000001.1, forward strand.
TCGCCGAAGACCCGATCGCCGCGACGGTCAGAGCCGCGCTCGCAGACAAGACCGCCCTGCGATTGACGTATTATTCGGCCTCGCGTGACGCGGTCTCCGAGCGCATCGTCGATCCCGTTCGTATCGTGTTGGTCGACAACTACAGCTACCTCCAGGCCTGGTGCCGTCAGGCCGAGGGTGTGCGGTTGTTCCGATTCGATCGGATCGATGCCGCCGTCCAACTCGACGAGCCCGCCGACCCGCCGCCGCAGGCCCTCGAGGAAGATTCGAATCTCGAGTTGTTCAGCGGCGACGGTTCCCTTCCGGAAGCACGGTTGTTCATCACCAAAGAGTGGGTGTGGATGCTCGACTACTACCCGATGGACGTCGAGCACGTGAACGACGACGGGTCGGTCGAGGCGACGATGAGTTTCGGAACACTCGAATGGATGGCAAGGCTGGTGTTGGGATTCGGTGAGGGAGTTCGGGTCCTTCATCCGCCGGAACTGGTCTCCGAAGTCCATGATCGGGCCGTTGCGGCACTCGACGCCTACGACGTAATCGGTTCGTAAAAGTTGGGGAAACTCCGCGTTCAGTGGGTTCGCAGGAAACAAACAGGTAAAAGGTAGCTGAAGTAAGTGCTTTGACACCTCCGAGCGCCGGTTGTGTCCGGTAGCATCGAGGAATCTGATCATGGGAGGTCGTTATGGGTGCAATGCAGCCGATGCATTGGCTGATTGTCGCTGTTGTCGTCGTAATTCTGTTCGGGTCGAAGAAGCTTCCCGATGCAGCACGCGGTCTGGGTCGTTCACTCCGCATCTTCAAGAGCGAAGTCAAGGAAATGCAGAACGACGATGCGGCGCCCGCAAGCGCGCCGGTCGCACAGCCTGCTCCGGCACAGTTGCCGACGGCCAACACCGCGGTGGTCGCAAACGGTGCAGCAGCACCTGTTGCGCAGCCGACCGAAGTCAAGCCGCTCTAGTACACACTGCGTTCTAGCCGGGGTGAAATATTCGTTCACCCCGGTTGTCTGCTGACCAAGACCAGGATGCACAGTGCGTATTCCGTTAGATCCGCGTAACCGCAAGCGGAAGGTCAACCCAGACGGCACCATGTCGTTGGTCGACCACCTGTACGAATTGCGGACTCGTTTGTTGTTCGCATTCCTCGGCGTGATCATCACCACGGCGTTCGGCTTCTTCTGGTACTCACACTCGATACTCGGTCTCGAGAGTCTGGGCGATCTGCTTCGTGGACCGTACTGCGAGCTTCCGTCCGAGAGTCGCGCCAACCTCAGCACCGACGACGCGTGCCGATTGCTGGCGACCGGGCCGTTCGAGCAGTTCATGCTGCGATTCAAAGTGGCGCTCACCGCCGGCATCGTTCTTGCCTGCCCAGTGTGGCTTTACCAATTGTGGGCATTCATCACCCCGGGGCTCTACGCCAAAGAACGTCGATACGCGGTCGGATTCGTCACCGCTGGTGCCGCTCTCTTCATTCTCGGCGCGATCCTGGCGTACCTCGTCGTGGCGAAGGCTTTGCACTTCCTCCTGACCATCGGTGACAACGTCCAGATCACCGCGCTCAGTGGTTCGGAGTACTTCGGCTTCATCATCAACCTGCTGCTCATCTTCGGTGTCAGCTTCGAAATTCCACTGCTCGTCGTCGTGCTGAACTTTGCCGGCATTCTGACGTACGAGCGTTTGAAGGCCTGGCGTCGAGGATTGATCTTCGGGCTTTTCGTATTTGCTGCAGTCGCCACGCCGGGTTCGGATCCGTTCTCGATGCTGGCGCTCGCGCTGGCCCTGACGCTTCTCTTCGAGGTCGCTGTTCAGATCGCTCGCCTCAACGACAAACGTAAGGCCAAGCGAGCCGGTGAAGACTGGGGCGCACTGTCCGACGAGGAAGCGTCCTCCATCTCGTCTCCGTCCGATCTGAACGAGGCTTTCGACAATCCGACCAAACCCAAGGCCGAATCGAGTGGTTTGTTCGGACGTAAGTCCAAGTCCAAGGCTCCGGTTGCGGAGAAATCCGACACCGGCGGCGACAACGCGCCCGGTCAGGATTTCACTGACACCCTCTGAGCGCCGTGCCACCACGTCGGCGGCGTGTGAAACCCTGACGAGGTGGTTATGAACAAGAGTGAACTGAGCACGTTTGCGTCCAGCCTGAAGTTCGAACTCGATCCATTCCAGGTGAAGGCATGCGTTGCGCTCGAAGCGGGCCACGGAGTCCTTGTCTGCGCGCCGACCGGCGCAGGCAAGACCGTGGTCGGCGAGTTCGCTGTCCACCTGGCTCTCGCGGCGGGCCGCAAGTGTTTCTACACGACGCCGATCAAGGCGTTGAGTAATCAGAAGTACGCAGAACTCGTCGAGCGGTACGGCCCGAGCGAGGTCGGCCTGCTGACGGGTGATTCGAGTATCAACTCCGACGCACCGGTGGTCGTCATGACCACTGAAGTCCTGCGGAACATGCTCTACGCAAATTCCGAGGCACTGCGCGGGCTTTCGCACGTAGTCATGGACGAAGTGCACTACCTGGCGGACCGGTTCCGTGGTGCGGTGTGGGAGGAAGTGATCCTGCACCTGTCCGAGGATGTTCGGCTGGTGAGTTTGTCGGCGACCGTGAGCAATGCCGAAGAATTCGGCTCCTGGATGGAAACCGTCCGCGGCGACACCACCGTGGTCGTCGACGAGACGCGGCCGATCCCGCTGTGGCAGCACATCATGGTCGGTCGACGGATCTTCGATCTCTTCGACAGCCGCAGTCATCCTGCCGCTGGGCCGAAGACCGTGCTCGTCGATCAGGATCTGGTTCGCCACGTCAAGCAGCGTCAGGCTCTCGAACGCGTCGAGAGCTGGCAGCCGCGTGGCCGCGGGCGTCGTGGCAGCTACCAGAGTTCCAACGATTTCCGACCCTTGCCACGACCTGACGTCATCGCGCAGCTGGACCAGTCCGGACTGCTCCCGGCCATCACCTTCATCTTCAGCCGCGCCGGTTGTGATGCGGCTCTTGCACAGTGCCTGCGGTCCCGACTGGATCTGACTTCGCCGGAGCAGGTTCGCGAGATCGACACCATCATCGAGAAACACACCGGGGAACTACCCGAGGAGGATCTCGAAGTTCTCGGATATCGGGACTGGTGCAAGGCACTGCGACGCGGACTGGCCTCTCACCATGCAGGCATGTTGCCGGCATTTCGCCAGACAGTCGAGGAACTGTTCGTCAAAGGTCTCGTGCGTGCGGTCTTCGCGACCGAGACGCTGGCCCTCGGCATCAACATGCCGGCACGCACGGTGGTCCTCGAACGTCTGGTCAAGTACAACGGTGAATCGCATGCCGAACTGACACCGGGGGAGTACACGCAGCTGACCGGTCGGGCAGGCCGACGCGGCATCGACGTCGAAGGGCACGCTGTGGTCCTGTGGCAGCCCGGGGTCGAGCCCACGGATGTCGCCGGCTTGGCGTCGACCCGGACGTTCCCGCTCCGCAGTTCGTTCCGCCCCTCGTACAACATGTCGATCAACCTCGTCGAACGCATGGGCGCGGCCGATTCACGGAAGCTGCTCGAGCGTTCCTTCGCACAATTCCAAGCGGATCGCTCGGTGGTCGGCCTGGTGCGTGGCATCGAGCGGAACGAAGAAGCCCTGAAGGGTTTGCAGGAGAAACTCGGCGGTGCGGACGGCGAATACTTCGAATACGCGTCGTTGCGTGAGCGGCTCAGTGCGCGCGAGCGCGCGCTCGAACGTAAGGGCCGCGAAGATCGACGCGGAGATGCGGTGGAGTCCCTCCGTGCACTCGCCCGCGGTGACGTGATCGCAATTCCCATCGGTCGTCATTCCGGGGTGGCAGTGGTCCTCGTCCCGGACAACGATCCGAAGGACCCGCGTCCGCTGGTTCTGACTGCCGATCAGTGGGCCGGCCGACTCTCCTCGGGTGATTTCCCGGAAGCAGCCGACGTTCTGGGAAAGATGCGCCTGCCCAAGCATGTCGATCACCACACCGCAAGGATCCGGCGCGATCTGGCCTCGGCATTGCGTAGTACCGGGATCAGTGCTCCCCGGCGGAAGAAGCGCCACAAGGCGGGCGCGTCCGAAGACGCCGAGGTCGCTACTTTGCGACGCGCTATTCGCTCGCATCCGTGCCACAGCTGGCCCGATCGTGAACATCTGAGCCGGATCGGTGAGCGCTACAACCGGCTGGCCCGGGAAACGCAGTCGATGAGGGAAAAGGCAGCGGCCACCACCAACTCGTTGGCGCGGACGTTCGACCGCATCATTGCGCTACTCAAAGAACGTGAGTACATGACTGCCGAAGCAGCGCCCGAAGTCACCGAATCCGGACGACGACTCAGCCGCATCTACTCCGAAAGCGACCTTCTGGTCGCCGAGTGCCTGCGGACCGGGGCGTGGACAGGTCTCAGCCCGGCCGAGTTGGCGGCCGTCGTCTCCTCGGCGGTCTACGAATCACGTCGGGACGGCGACACCGTTGATCGGGTGCCGACAGCGGCGCTTCGTCACGCCCTCAACGACACTCAACGATTGTGGAGCGAACTGCGGTCGGACGAGATTCGTCACAAGCTGCCGCCGACGCGGGAACCGGATCTCGGATTCGTCACCGCCGTTTATCACTGGGCGAGTGAGAACTCGCTTGTCGACGCACTGATCGCGGCCGGAGTGCAGGGCCGTGCGTTGTCTGCGGGTGACTTTGTACGTTGGTGTCGTCAGGTGATCGATCTCCTCGATCAGGTCCGCCTGACATCGACGGATGCCGACGTCGCGAAGACTGCGGCGCGGGCGGTAGCTGCAATTCGTCGCGGGGTAGTTGCTGTCGACGCAGCATGACCGCAACTATGTGGTTTGATTCGCAGACTGGTATTTCGAGTGGGAGGCGAACATGAGCGGGCCTTACGGACCGAACGATCCGAATCGGCAATGGGGTCCTGGTGATCAGCAGCAGCCGAACGAGCAGCAGTGGGGGCAGAATCCTCAGCAGCCGGGCGGTCAGCAGCAGCCTGGTCAGCAGCCCGGCCAGCAGCAGCCGTGGGGTCAGCCTGGTCAAACACCGCAGCCCGGTCAACAACCCGGCCAGCAACAGCCGTGGGGACAACCTGCCTACGGCCAGCCCGGGCAGCCTGGTGGTCAGCCTGCGTACGGTCAGCCGCAGCAACCTGGACAAGGACAACCCGGCCAGCAACAGCCGTGGGGACAACCCCAGCAGCAGCCTCCCGCTCAGCCGTGGGGTCAGCCCGGGCAACAGCAGGCACCTGACGCAACCCAGGCCTGGGGTCAGCCGCCTGCTGCCGCACCTCAGCAGGCATGGGGCGCCGCCGCTCCCGGCCAAGCGCCGGGACAGCAGAATCAGTGGAACCAGGCTCAGCCGTTCCCGAGTCCCGGTGCGCCCGGAAACCAGTCGGGTAAGTCGAAGAAGCCCTTGATCTTCGGTGCGATCGGTGTTCTCGTCGTTCTTGCTGCTGTCGTGGTGGCCCTGGTGTTCGGTGTCTTCGGCAAGAACACACTCGATCAGAGCGCGGCTCAGGCCGGCGTCGAGAAGATCGTCACCGAGTCCTACGGGGCAAAGAACGTGAGCAATGTTCAGTGCCCCGCGGATCAGGAAGTCAAGTCAGGCAACAAGTTCACCTGCACGCTTTCGATCGCGGGTGTGAAGTCGAACGTGACTGTGACGTTTGTCGACGACAACGGCACGTACGAGGTCAGCCGCCCGAGCTGACGCTCTACTGGTCGGAACGGCCTGCCGCCGCAGCCGCGAGCGCGGCGGCAAGCCGTCCGGCAGAGCGCTCGATGTTCAGCGAGGCCGCCACTTCCTCGAAGCGTGCGGGATCGGCGGGGGTCGCCGGGAGTTGGTCGTCCTTCGAGAACTGAACGTCCGCGTCGCGAACCACTCGTACTACCGGCAACGCAGCATCAAGGTAAGCGATGGCCTCTGGTGAGGTGAGTTTTGCGCGAATCCCCTTGGCCATGTCGGATTCCGGATCAGCTGCGGCCGCGCGAAGTCCGGCCAACGAGCCGTAGCGCAGCATCAGCGTCGACGCAGTCTTCTCACCGACACCCTTGATGCCGGGTAGACCGTCGGAGGCGTCTCCGCGCAGTACCGCGAGTTCGGCGTATGCCTCGCCCGCACGATCACCGGGTACTCCGTACTTCTCGGCAACCTCGACCGGTCCGAAGAGTTCGGCCTTGGACAAGCCACGGCCCACGTAGAGGACACGAACGGGCACGTACTCGTCGGTGACGACCTGCAGAAGGTCTCGGTCACCACTGACGACGACGGTGAGATCTTCGCGCTCGGTGGCGGCAAGCGTTCCCAGCACGTCGTCGGCTTCGAGTCCGACGGCACCCGCCGTCGCGATTCCTGCTGCTGCGAGCACGTCCATGATCATGTCGACCTGAGGCGTCAACGTGTCCGGAACTTCTTCGGACGAACCGTCAGAGCCTTCTTCGACGCGATGCGCTTTGTACGTCGGGACTGCATCGACGCGGAACTGCGGTCGCCAATCCAAGTCCAGGCACACCGCGAGACGACTCGGCTGGTGTTTGGTGATCAGGGAAGCCACCATGTCAGTGAAACCGCGCACGGCGTTGACAGGTCTTCCGTCGGGGTCGACGAATGACTCGGGCAGCGCGTAGAACGCACGAAACCACAGGCTGGCACCGTCGAGGAGAAGCAATGGCCCACTCATGGTCACCATCCTGCCAGTCGGCACTAACCTGTAAGCCATGACGTCTCCAGCCGAACAGGATTCCCGATTCTCCAGCGCCGTCTACGGCGCACGTATCGCTCGCGCCGCGGAGTTGGCTCGATCAGCAGGACTCGACGGTCTGGTGGTGACTCCAGGCCCGGATCTGCGGTACCTGACGGGTTCTCGAGCCGACTCGTTCGAGCGCTTGACCGCGTTGGTCATCGCTGCGGACACGGCGAAGGCGTCTGTCGTGCTTCCTCGCTTGGAGTTGGCGTCGTTGAAGGAATCGGCGGTGGGCGATCTCGGGCTGACCGTCCTCGACTGGGTCGACGGTGTCGACCCGTATGCGATTGTGGCGGCGCAACTCCCGACCGGCGCCAAGGTTGCGGTGACGGATGCGATGCCTGCATTGCACCTGATCCCGCTCGCAGACACCTTGGGCGCGTTGCCGATCCTCGCTACCGGCGTATTGCGTGAATTGCGGATGGTCAAGGACGACGCCGAGATCGAGGCGTTGCGACGGGCCGGTGCGGCGATCGACCGTGTTCACGCCCGCATGGCCGAGTTCTTGATCGTCGGCCGTACGGAAGCCGAAGTGGGCGAGGCAATTTCGGAGGCGATTCTCGAAGAGGGGCACACCGAGGCCGCGTTTGTGATCGTCGGATCAGGCCCGCACGGCGCCGATCCGCATCACGAGGTTTCGGACCGGGTGATCGAGAGCGGCGATATCGTGGTGATCGACATCGGCGGACCGGTCGAGCCCGGCTACAACTCGGATTCCACCCGCACGTACAGCATGGGGCAGCCGTCCGCCGAGGTATCAGCGCAGTTCGCGGTACTCGAAGCGGCACAGCAGGCTGCCGTCGATTCGGTGCGGCCAGGAGTATCCGCAGAATCCGTCGACGTTGCCGCCCGCGAAGTGCTTGCCGCACAAGGTCTTGCGGAGGTCTTCGTTCACCGCACCGGTCACGGTATCGGGCTGTCCGTGCACGAGGAGCCGTACATCGTCGAGGGCAACACCATCGAACTCGTCGAAGGTATGGCCTTCAGCATCGAACCGGGAATCTACTTCCGCGGCAGTTGGGGTGCCCGTATCGAGGACATCGTCGTCGTGACCGCGGACGGTTGCGAGTCGTTCAACAACCGTCCGCACGGCCTGACTGTCCTCGGCTGATCAGCTTTCCTTGAACGCCGCGGACCCGAGGATGCGGGTGACGTCGATTTCGATGACCACGCGCGCTGGGTTGACCCGTGGCTGGCGGTACCGCTCGGCATAGCGCCGAACGGCGTCGGCCACGGAGTCCTCGTCGGCGAGCACGCGTGCCGGCCCTTCGAGCGTGAGCCAGCGACCACCGTCGACCGAACTGACTGCGGCGTATCCGCCACGCGCTGCGTTTATCGCCTTCTGTGAACCACCGCTGGTGATCACGCGCGCCTTTCCGGCTTCCTGGTCCCAGGTGAACCCGACGGCCACGACGTGTGGGGTGCCGTTCGGACGCAACGTCGTGAGTGTCGCGAGGTGGTATTCACCGACGAACTTCAGCCCGTCTTCGGTGAGAGTCTGCTGTGCCGATGGCGTGGTGGAGGGGGTGAGCGTCATGCCACGACGGTAATCCAGGACACTGGAGCGGTGACTGCGGGTGCGAACGTGAATGACATCGAGACGGTACTGCTCCTCGGCGGACGAAGTGAGATCGGCCTCGAGATCGCGGTCAGGCTCGCGCCGGGCCGCAACATCGTTCTGGCTGCCAGACGCAGCGGCGAGCTGTCGGAGCAGGAGCAGATGCTCAGGAACGCCGGAGCGGTCGGCGTCTCCACCGTCGAGTTCGACGCCGACGCCGTCGACACGCACGGAGACCTCCTGGACGCCGTAGTCGCCGAGCACGGTCGGATTTCGGTTGCAGTACTGGCCTTCGGAATTCTCGGCGATCAGGCGCGTGCCGAAACCGACGCGGCGCATGCGGTCGCGGTGGTGCACACCGACTACGTGGCGCAGATCAGCATCCTCACGCACCTCGCGGAGATCATGCGCCGACAGGGAACCGGAAAGATCGTGGTGTTCTCGTCCGTCGCCGGCGTTCGGGTTCGCCGCGCCAACTACGTCTACGGGAGCGCAAAGGCCGGCTTGGAAGGTTTTGCCAGCGGTCTGGGCGACGCGCTGCACGGTTCGGGCGTGCAGTTGATGTTGGTACGGCCAGGGTTCGTCATCGGGAAGATGACCGACGGAATGTCGCCTGCCCCGATGTCGAGCACTCCGTCGCAGGTCGCCGACGCCGTCGTACGGGGACTGAACTCCGGGGCGACTCGGGTGTGGGTTCCGCGAATTCTGCAGCCGGTGTTCTTCGTCATGCGGCTTCTGCCTCAGACGATCTGGCGCCGGATGCCGCGATGACCGCACACCCGGTGGTGATCGTCGGCATCGGCGCCGACGGCTGGGAAGGGCTGTCCGAGAGCGCGCAGGGTGCAATCCTCGGTGCGGAGGTCCTGATGGGGTCGCCGCGCCAGCTGGACTTGGTCCCGGCGGCACATCTCGGGGCACGGCGTGCGCCCACCAGGCTCACCTGGCCGTCTCCGATGATTCCGGCGTTGCCGTCGATGTTCGCCGAGAACGCGGACCGCAAAGTATGTGTGCTCGCCAGCGGTGACCCGATGTTCCACGGCCTCGGCGTCACGTTGGTCCGGCTGCTCGGCGCGGACAACGTGCGAGTGATCTCGCACCCGTCGTCGGTGGCGTTGGCGAGCGCGCGAATGGGATGGGCATCGGCCGAGGTCGACGTCGTGAGCCTGGTGAACCGAGACTCGGCGACCGTCTTGGCGGCAGTGGTCGATGGCGCGCGCCTGTTGGTTCTGAGCAACGGGCGCTCGACACCGGGGGAGGTGGCTCGTCTGTTGTCCGGCGCGGGCTTCGGACGATCGATCGTGACCGTGCTGGCCCAGCTGGGCGGGGCCGAGGAATCGCGGACCGTCACGGTGGCAGACGAGTGGGATCACGCGGACGAGGACGTGGACGCGTTGAACGTTCTGGCCGTCGAGTGCATCTCGGTCGATCATCCGTTGCGGCTGACTCGAATCCCGGGTCTACCGGATGCTGCCTTTGTCGGCGACGGTCAGATGACCAAGCAGGAGATCCGCGCATTGACGTTGTGTGCACTCGCACCGGCGCCGGGAGAACACCTCTGGGACGTCGGCGGAGGGTCGGGAACCGTCGCCATCGAGTGGATGAGAACCCACCCGCGTTGCACTGCAACAGCATTCGAGAAGGTGGCGAGCCGGGTATCGCAGATCGGTGCCAATGCAATCAATCTCGGCGTGCCTGCGTTGGCAGTGAAAGCGACCGCGCCCGAGGCGTTTGCGGAAGAGGTTCGGCGTCCCGATGCGGTGTTCGTCGGCGGCGGCGTCACGCAACCGGGAATGCTCGAAGCGTGCTGGGAGCAGTTGAGCGTGGGCGGGCGTCTGGTTGCCAACGCCGTGACCGCCGAGTCCGAATCGTTGCTGCTCGGCTGGATGAGTCGCCATGGTGGGACGCTGCGACGCTTTCAGGTGCAGCGCGCCGAGCCTTTGGGCGCGTTCAACGTTTGGCGACCGCAACTTCCGGTGGTCCAATGGTCCGTCACAAAAAGTCAGCCGTCTGCAAGCGCAGACACAGATACGCCGGAGGAATCCACACAATGACCGTTCATTTCATCGGTGCGGGTCCCGGTGCGGCAGATCTGATCACTGTCCGCGCGCAACGCATCATCGCTGCGAGCCCTGTGTGCTTGTACGCCGGCAGCCTTGTCCCGGCGGAGTTGCTCGAGTGGTGCCCGGTCGGGGCGCAGGTCGTGGACACTGCTCGCCTGAGCCTGGACGAGATCACCGCAATCCTTGTCGAAGCGGATTCCGCCGGGCTGGACGTCGCGCGTCTGCACTCCGGTGATCCGTCGATCTTCAGCGCGGTGGCCGAGCAGGCTCGTCGCCTGGACGCCGCGGGTGTCGATTTCGACATGATTCCCGGTGTTCCTGCATTTACCGCGGCAGCAGCTGCACTGGGGCGTGAGTTGACCGTCCCAGGCGTCTCGCAGACCATTGTTCTCACCCGAGTCTCCACCTTGTCGACGGCAATGCCGGAGGGCGAGGATCTGCGGTCCCTGGGCCGCAGCGGCGCAACGATGGTGGTTCACCTCGGCGCTCATCGCATCGAACAGATCGCATCCGAGTTGGCCGACAATTACGGCGAGGACTGCCCGGTGGCGGTCGTCGCCTTCGCCTCGCGGCCCGAGGAGATCGTTGTTCGAGGCACTTTGAAGACGATCGTCGAACTTGTTCATGCAGCCGGCATCACGAAGACGGCCGTTGTGATCGTCGGCCGAGTGTTGACTGCTGAAGGATTCCCGGACAGCTATCTCTACTCGGCGGCGCGTGAGAGAAGCACACACTGACCCCGACGGGTACTCGTCATCGCGTGCTCCTGCTCGGCGGCACGGGTGAAGGTCGAGTGATCGCTTCTCGGTTGGCCGGTTCAACCGACCTCGAAGTTGTCACATCGCTGGCCGGCCGGGTTCGTGATCCTCGATGGCCGGAGGGGGAAGTACGCATCGGTGGGTTCGGGGGAGCCGAAGGCCTCTCGGAGTGGTTGTCGAACAACGATATTCGTGCAGTGCTGGACGCCACACATCCGTTTGCCGCTCGCATCACCAAAAATGCATTCGACGCGTGCCTCGCGAATTCCGTTCCGTACGCCATGTACCGACGCCCCCCGTGGCGCGAGCAACCCGGCGACACCTGGCTTCCGGTACGCGATCTCGATCACGCCGCAGAATTGGTGCCGACGATCGGCTCACGCGCTTTTCTGACGATCGGGAGGCAAGGAGTTTCGGCGTTCGACCGCGTGAAGAACGTCTCGTTTCTCGTGCGTTCCATCGATCCGCCTTCAGGGACATTGCCGCCTCATTCGCAATTGCTGCTCGCACGTGGCCCATTCGACGTCGAAGCGGAAGTCGATCTGATGAGAACTCACGGCATCGACGTCGTGATCACCAAGAACAGTGGCGGCGAGCAGACGTACGCAAAGATCGCCGCCGCCAGGCAATTGTCGATCCCGGTGATCGTCGTCGAACGACCACCGATCCCGGCGACCGCTCCGGCATTCGACACCGAAGCCGGGGCGGTGGACTGGCTCACGGCTTTCGGTAGTGGAACGGCGCTGTGAGGCCGACATCGCGTTCGCTTCAGGTTCGTCTAAGGTTCCGTGACCATACTGGAGGGATGTTGGGATCTTTCGACGCCGCACTGCGGGACCGCGCATGAGAGTGTCGGTTCCCGGAATGAGCCGTCGAAAACCATCGGGAATTCACGTGCGGACGCTCCACGCGCGCGTAAAATTGCTGACTGCAGGGCTGGTGGCGATCGCGGTGATCGTGTCGGCGTCGGCGGTGTACATCGTGTTCAACGCGTATTTGCAAGGCAACGTCGATCGACAACTCGAGCGCACGAGTGACGCGATCACCGACACCGTCAATTTCGGCGGTGTCACACCGGTTCTGGGATTGACGGCCGGCGCGGATACAGCGGTCATCCAGGCGGTGGGGCTTCTCACTGCCGACGGCGCCTTGGTGACGGCGACCCCCGGTCTGCCGCCGTTCAGCACCAGCGCAGACGCCATCAGGTCGATCGCAGACGGCAATTCGTCGCAGACGATCGCAACCGTCGATGCGTATCGAATTCTTGTCGAGCCCTCGGTTGCGGGCCAAACTTTGGTTGTCGCCCAATCCTTGGGGCCGACCCGTTCGGTCCTCAAGCGACTCGCAGTGGTGTTGGCGGCACTCGGGGCGGCCGGCATCGCACTCGCCTATGCGGCCGGAGATGCTGTGGCACGCACAGGATTACGACCAATTGCGCGACTCACTGCGGCAACGCGGCGGGTTGCCGAAACGGATGATCTTGCGCCGATTCCGGTGACCGGCGACGACGAGTTGGCGTCGTTGACAGTCAGTTTCAATCGGATGCTCGGGACGTTGTCGGAATCGCGGGCGCGCCAGAGAAGTCTGATCACCGAAGCGGGCCAGGACCTTCTGGCTCCGTTGACTGCACTTCGCACCAATATCGAGTTGTTGATGTCTTTCGATACCAAGTCCGGCGCGATTTCCGAGGCAGATGCAACGCAGTTGCGTGAGGAAATCACGGACCAGATGATGGAGTTGACGCTCCTAGTCGGAGACTTGGTGGACCGTGCGCGGGTTGACGAAAGCACGTTGGGGAGAGGAGATTCCCTCTAAATCGGACGTCTGACCAGCGCCTTTGTTGCATTCGTAATTGAAGCAATGGAAGGAGCGCTGGTAATGTGGGGCAATTGTGAAGTTTTTGGGTATAGCTGGAGTGTGGCGCGAACCGTGGGGTTTGCTGGGCGGGGGCCTTTGGAGGACGAGAGGGATTCAGTGGTCAAGCAAGCACGCGCCGAGCTGACTCGGCAGCAAATCGTTGCCGGCGCGGCCGCGCAGTTCGAGAAGACTGGTTACGGCAGCACCAGCATGGCCGACATAGTCTCGGGGGCCGGTACTACCAAGGGCGCGTTGTACTTCCATTTCGCGTCGAAGGACGAGCTCGCGCAATTCATCATTGCCGAACAGCATCGGCTCTCGATCGAATCGGTGCAGGCGATTTCCGCGACGGGCAAGGACCCGTTGGAACAGATGATCATGCTCACGCACGAAATGGCACGTCAGATTGTCGACGAGCCGATCGTTCGCGCGGGCATTCGCCTGACGCTGGAACTGAGCACGTACGAGGGGCCGGTGGAACCGTACGCCGAATGGATCTCGGCAATCACGGATCTCACCGCCAGAGCTCAGGCGGAAGGTGAAATCCGAAAATCGGTCAGCGCAGAATCGTTCGGCAGGTTCATGCCCTCGGCATTCACCGGGGTACAGCTGGTTTCGAACGTTCTCACCCGACGCTCGGACCTTCCGGATCGTGTCGACGAGATGTGGCAGATCCTGCTTCCGGGAATCGTCAGCGACGAACTTTCCGGTGACATCGAGCGCCTCGTCAAGTCGCGGTGGACTCCGGCGGCGGCGTAGCCTGCGGGACATGGCCGTCACGCGGATAGTTTCGGATCTGTCGAGTAGTTCACTCGAGGCCGCGCAGCGCTTCTACACCGAAGTGCTGGGCCTCGAAGTTGTCATGGATCACGGGTGGATCGTGACGTTGGCTTCGCCGACGGATCCGTCCTTGCAGATCAGCGTCATGACGCACGACGCTCATGCCCCCGTCGTGCCGGACGTCTCCGTCGAGGTGGACGATCTCGACGCAGCGTACGAGGCCGCGGTGCAGCGCGGCGACACGATCGTCTACCCCGTCACCGAGGAGCCGTGGGGTGTGCGCAGGTTCTTCGCTGCCGACCCCGACGGTCACGTGATCAACATCCTCAGCCACCGACGCGAGCAGTGATGGTGTCCGGCCCGGGCGGACTGACGTACCTCGAGGTGGGCGCGACGGCAGGCGTTCTCCCCGCTGGCTATCACCACGTTCACGAGAGCGCGACCGTCGGATCCGGACGTGAAGATTTCGAGGTCGCAGCTCGTACCGTCCTGGAATGGGGAATGCACCGCGGAGCCGGTCTGATCGTCCGTACGGCAGCCCCGACCGCGGTGGCAGGTCAGGATGCGACTTTCGGACTCGGTCCGGTGACTATCCCGGTTCGGATCGTCTATGTCGTCGACGACCCCAATCGCAAGGGCTTCGCGTACGGAACCCGCGCAGGCCACCCCGAATGCGGGGAGGAGTTGTTTGTCGTCCAGTTCGACGAGACCAGCCAAGCGGTTCGTATCGAGATCGTCGCATTCTCCAAGCCTGGAACGTGGTGGGTGCGTCTCGGCGCTCCGATCGGACGTCGAGTTCAGGCGTTTGTGACGCGCCGCTACATCCGTGCCGTCCGCGCGAGCGTCGACCGATCGCGGGTTTGACCCGTTGTAGGCGTCAATTCAATCCAGCGTACGAGTGCAATCCCGACACGACGTAGTTGATTGCAAACATGTTGAAAAGCATGGTTGCGAGCGCAGCAACATTGATCCATGCCGCACGCATGTTCTTCAACCCTGCGGTAGCGCGCGCATGGAGGTACGCGGCATAGAGAACCCAGGAGATGAACGAGACCGTCTCTTTGGGGTCCCAGCCCCAGAAACGTCCCCACGCGGCTTCCGCCCAGATCGCCCCGCAGATCACCCCGATGCTGAACAATGGGAACCCGACGACCGTTGTTCGGTAGGCCACGCGGTCAAGCAATTCGGATGACGGCAGTCGTGCCGCAATCCAACGCAACGCGCGTTTCTTCGACTGCGGACCCACCTCGGCAATCATGAAAAGTGCGCTGACCGCACTTGCGAACGTAAGGATGCCGGAGGCGGCGACGATGATCGTGACGTGCACGCCGATCCAGTACGAACGAAGAGCGGGTACGACCGGCGCTGCCTCGGCATACATGCTTGCGGCGGCGACGAACAGAAGCACCACGGTGGGTGACAGAACGAAGATGGTCAACGATCGAATCGGGTACCGCCGCAGAATGGCCAGCCAGCATGCCACCAATGCCGCGCTGAGGAAAAGCGCGTACTCGTAGAGGTTTCCGAGAGGCCATCGGTGCGTCGAGATGCCGCGAAGTGCAAGCGCGGTGACGTTGAGCACCAGGGCGACGACGATGAGAGACATGGCAGCGCGACCCGCACGATGGGCGCGGGTTCGATTCGGCGGCAATGCGATCCGGCCGGGCAACGCCGGATTCGATGCACTTCCGGCATGTGCGAGTGCCGGTCGCACTGTGGCAGAGAGGGGTGCGCTGGCGAAGTCGACGACGGAAAGAACCAGGGCGAGAACGTAAATCGCGAAAGACGACGCGAAGGCGTAGTCGCTGTACTGCGCGAGAACTGGATCGACCGACATCAGGCTCCTCATAACGACCGGTTGGTTGTCATTTGGAATCTACTACACACGATCGTAGAACTGGCAGGGCCGTCTGTCGGATCAGTGGTCCGGAAAATGATTGGACTAGCTTCGGTTCGGATTGATAGCTTGTGCGAGACCGTGACAACACGCCAGGAGGTGAGACCCATGAACGCTGTAACCATGTGGGTGCTCCCACTCGTGTTCACGGATCGGCGATTGACGTAGGTGTCGCCGGGAGCGCCTCGAGTAGGCATCCCGAAAGGTAACACCATGCAATCCAATTCTCAGACCATCGAATTCACTTCCGAGACGACGTTGAACGGTGTCGTCGAACGCTATTTCACTCTGGACGACATCACCGGTGTGCTCTGGTCACCCGCGTCCGGATCTGTCGAATCACCCCTTCTGCTGTCCGGGCACTCCGGCGGCATGCACAAGAAGGCACCAGGACTGGTTGCCAGCGCACTCCACAGTGTGAGCTCCCACGGGTTCACAGTCGCCGCGATCGACGCGCCCGGACACGGCGACCGCCCGCAGAACACACAGGACGAACAGTGGGTCGAGGCGATCCACCAGGCTAGGGCGGCCCACGAGCCGATCGCCCCGATCGTCGTCGAGTACAACCGATCGTTGGCGGAGCGTGCAGTGCCGGAATGGCAGGCGACCATCGACGCTCTGCAAACACTGCCCGACGTCGACGCCGACGCTCCGATCGGCTTCGGCGGCGTGTCGCTAGGGGTCGTGACCGGGCTGATGTTGGCCCCGGTCGAATCCAGGATCGCTGCCGTGAGCTTCGGGGGAGTTTTTGTGGACGACTCCCTCATCGAGGCAGCGCGAAAGCTCACGGTCCCGGTCGAGTACCGGATCCCTTGGGACGACAAGGATTACGACCGCACGTCGGGGATAGCGTTGTTCGATGCCTTCGGCTCGAAGGAGAAGACGCTGCACGCCTACTCGGGCAGGCACTATCCGGTGCCCGACTACGAGCGCGACAGTTCGGCTCGGTTCTTCGCCCGCCACCTCGGCGGGAGCGGTGGCGCTCCTGTGAGCTGACGTGAACACGTATCGGCGTCCGGCCTGTGTCGGACGCCGATGCGATTTCGATCCTTCGCTCGCTAGTAGCCGTCCAGCTAGGCCATTTTTGCTGAGGCGCGCGAGGGTGCGCGCTAGCATGGCCCTCGACCGGGAATGCTTACAGCTCGAGGTGCAGTGCCCGTGGAATAAGAGGCCAGAGTGTTCGATAGCGACGAGTGGTCCTTACGGTCCGCCGGGCGGAACGAACTTGTTCGTGATCCAGTTCGATGCTTCGATCTCGTCGCGGATTGTCCGGAGAACTTCGGTGGCTAATGCTCTTGCTGTGCCGAGTATCCGGTCAATACTGAACACCGAACACCGAACAAGACTGGAAACTCTTCTCGCGTCCGAACTGAGGCGACGACATGTGTTTCAACCGCCCATGTCCAGCCATGCGTCGACTACCCGTCCGATACCTGACCCGGGGGCGGTATTTGAGTGGGCCGATATCGCACGGCGACTGCACCCGACTGGAACTCGTGGCGATCGACGAGCTCAAGCTGGATGCGCTCGCGCAGACCGGCAAACAACGTCGGTCCGTGTCCGGCGAGGACCGGTTGCACAAGGAACTCGTACTCGTCGATCAGTCCCTGGTCTGCCAATGCCAGGGGGAGTGTCACGCCGCCAACCCACAGGCCTTCGCCGGGCTGCTCCTTGAGTCGCTGAACTGCTGGCCCCAAGTCGCCCAGCACCAGGTCGGCATTCCAATCGACCCCGCTCAACGTGCTCGACACGACGTACTTCTTCGCCCGGTCCATTGCCTCGGCGAACGGGATCTCCCACTCGTCCATCCAGTCAGGCCACGCGCCCGTTGCAGGCTTCCGCCACGCCGACTCCATCATCTCGTAGGTCACCCGGCCGAACAGCAAAGTATCGGCGCGTTCCATCTGAGCGGTCCAGTAGCGCATCGACTCCTCGTCGGGTGGAAGCCCCGCCTCGTGATGGCAGCAGCCGTCGAGGGTGATGTTGATCGAGTATCGAAGTGGTCTCATCTCGTTGTTCTCCCCTGATACGCGCAGAGTGACAGCACCGGACCGTACTCAGACTACTGCCGGGCCGTCGGTGTAGATCAGGTTCGGGACCTGGAGTCACGCGGGGGTCGACCGAACAGTAACCAGACGAGCGCACCGAGTACAGGCACCGCGATCACCAATGCCGACCACCAGAATTTGCCGCCCGAGCGGTCGAAGTCGGTGCGCACGATCGCCACGAGCGCGCTAATCGTGATGAAGATCCAGGCAAGAACGAAGACGGTGAAGGTGATGTCCACCCAAAGCGGAATGGTGGGGTTGTGGATCGATTCGTTCACGCTTCCAGACCACTTTCAACCGCTGCGACTTGATTGGAATAACACGCTCCAGCTCTTGGGCTTAGTGCGAGATCGACCTTCCCTCGGTACCCCGTCGATCACGCGGACGCGAGACGTTCGGAGATCAACGCGTTGAGGGAAACCCCTTCCTCGGCGGCGGCGCGTGCCAGCTTGCGGTGCAAAGTCGGCGTGATCCGGACCTGGAACTTGCCGGAATATCCGCGATCGCTCAGCGGCTCGGGGATCCGCTCACCTGTCTCTGCCATGTCCTCGAGCGTCTCGGCCACCGCTGTACGGATGCCGTCGAGCGCGGCTGCTTGGGTATCCGCGAGCCACGACAGGCCAGGGAACTCCGTGCAGGTTCCCAGGAACTCTCCGTCGGGTTCGTACCACTCGACTCGGTATGTGTAGTGCTCCACTGCGGGGATCACGGCGATTCTCCTTCCATGCGTTCGATTGCTGCCAGAACTTGCCCTACCTGGTACTGCTTGGCCTTACCGCCCGAACCCTTTTGAATGTTGATGCGTGGTCCCGGCCACGGCGTCTGGAACTTGGCGTGAGACCCGGCGTTCTGCCTGGCCTGGCCGAAGACATCGATGCAGAGTGCGAACAGTTCGTCGTAGGTGACGTTCTGCGGCGCGGTCCGCATTTGCGCGAGCAGCTTGTCTCTCTTCCCCATGCAATATTGATACTGCATCTAGTATCACCGTGGGTCAGCGGAGTGCGCAAGGTGTGAGTGCCCACACCGTGCAATTCTCTCTCTCCCGAGGCGGAGGTGGAGCTGTTCACGCTTCCAAACCACTTTCGACGACTGTGCCTTGATGAAACAACACACTCCATCGATTCTCGGCGAACCGCCAGATGGATGATCGCTCGGTAACCCGATGCGCCTGCGCCAGCCGGTACGTCACCAGATAGGTGTCAGGCGCGATCCTGCTCAGCGCCGGCCGGTCAACCCTCCACCCGAGTTCGGCGGCGTCGTTCACCTCGCCGCGGAGTCGCCGGCTCGCGACTGCCGACTGCACGTAGTCGCGGGTGTATCGAGCGCCGGAGGCTCCGATCTCCCGGAACTCCGGGTCGACGACCGCATCGAACTCGTCTCGTGACATCGCTACTCGAGTTCGGTGAAACAGAGGTTCGAACTCCATCAACTCGTCGAGGATCGGGCGCAACTCGTGCGGGGTCGTCACGACTGCTCCGAGAACTGCGCCCTCATCTCGATACCTATCTCCGCGTGTCGCAGGAGGAAGGCCTTCTCGTCATACCCCTTGCGCCGCAACCAGAGAGTGACCTCGCTGTTGCATTTGCTTGCATTGCACGAGCGGCACGCCGGTGCGATGTTGTCGAGCGTGTAGCGCCCACCGCGGGAGATCGCCAGCACACAGTCACGCTGCGGCGACTCGTCCGGCTCGCCGCAGTACGCGCAGCCACCCCAGGCCGCTTTGAGCGCGGACCACTGCTCGACGGACAGGTCGTGCTCCACCAGATCCATTCGGCGTTTGCGTTTGCGCGCGTATCTGGCTTTCCGGGTCCGGTTGACGGGCATGACGCCATGCTATCGCCGAGTGGTGGTTACTCCGGGTACCGCCGCGGGGTGAACACCTGACGGCCCGAACCGGTTTCGACGACCGTGGTCATCGATGAGCCGACGATCAGCAGAGTCCGCATGTCGATCTCGGAAGGCTCGAGCTCGCCGAGGGTCACGACGCGAACTGATTCCTCGGCGCCGGCAACATCGCGCCCGATGACAACAGGAGTATCGGGGGAGCGGTGTTCGAGTACGAGGTCCTTCATGGCTTGGACCTGCCACGTCCGCGACTTCGACGCCGGGTTGTAGACCGCAAATGCCATATCTGCGGCTGCAACTGCCGAGATACGGCGAGCGACGACATCCCACGGCTTGAGGCGATCGGAGAGGGAGAGCACCGCATAGTCGTGCCCGAGGGGAGCGCCGACGCGACTGGCGACAGCGTTTGCCGCCGTCATACCGGGAAGGATGCGGACCGGGACCCCGCGCCACTGGTCTTCGGCGGCAACTTCGAGAACTGCTGCAGCCATGGCGAATACGCCGGGATCACCCGAGGAGACGACAGCTACACGGGCGCCGTTCTTCGCCAGGTCCAACGCCATCGCGGCGCGTTCGGCTTCGACGCGGTTGTCGCTGGAATGGCGCCGCTGGCCCGGACGCGTCGGCACGCGATCGACGTAAGGGCCGTAGCCGACGAGGTCGGTGGCCAACGAAAGCTCATGCGCCACTTCGGGTGTGGTCCATGCGGTGTCGCCCGGCCCGAGTCCGACCACGACCACCTCGCCGCGGGATTCGGTTGCGGGTCGAGGGTTGTTCGACGGGCTCGGAACGATGGCGATCGAGAAGTACGGAACTCCGTCCGGGTCGACCTCGGCAGCGGATTCGACGCGTTGACGTGTGGTGCTCGCGCGCTCGACGTAGTGCGCTTCATCCAAGCGGCCGGAATCCTCGAGCGATTGCAGGACCGGCGGGAACGTGCGTCCGAGCTTGAGGATGGCAGCGGCGTCGGTTTCCTTGAGCCGCCTGGTCAGCTCGGCCTGCGGCAATGTTCCGGGCAGGATCGTCAGGATTTCTTCACCCTCGACCAGCGGCTTTCCGAGTGCAGCAGATGCCGCGCTGACGGAGGTGACACCGGGAATCACTTCGGCGTCGAAGCGATCGGCCAGCCTCTTGTGCATGTGCATGTAGGAGCTGTAGAAGAGCGGATCGCCGGCCGCGAGCAGGGCAACGGTTCGACCGGCCGCGAGGTGAACTGCCAGCCGTTCGGCAGCCGCTTCGTAGAATTCGTCCATCGCGCCCTGGTATCCGCCGGGATGATCAACGGTCTCGGTGGTCACGGGGTAGACGAGGTGTTCTTCGATCTGTCCTTCGCGCATGTACGGCGCTGCAACTCCGCGGGAGATGCTCTTGCCGTGCCTCGCGGAGTGGAACGCAACCACATCGGCCTCGCCGATGACGCGGGCGGCCTTGACGGTCACCAATTCGGGATCGCCGGGGCCGATACCGACACCCCAGAGCTTGCCTGCACTCATTCGACTTCGCTCGCAATCGCATTGACGACGGCCGCGGTGATCGCGCTGCCGCCGCGTCGGCCGCGGAGAACGAGATGATCGATCCCGCTGGCGTGTTCGATGAGGGCTTCCTTCGACTCGGCAGCGCCGATGAAGCCGACCGGACCTCCGACGATGGCGGCCGGACGGGGTGCGCCGGCTTCGATGAGGTTCAGGAGATGGAACAGTGCGGTGGGTGCGTTTCCGATCGCGACAACAGCGCCCTCGAGCTTGGCTCCCCACAGTTCGAGAGCAGCCGCCGAGCGAGTGTTGTCGATGGTCGACGCCAGCACGGGAACCCGCGGATCGCCGAGGGTGCAGATGACGTCGTTACCGGCGGGCAGACGCTTGCGCGTGATGCCGGCAGCCACCATCTGGGCGTCGCAGAAGATCGGCGCGCCGTCGCGCAGAGCTGCGCGCGCAGCCGAGACGACACCGGGTGTAAAGGCGACGTCGTCGACGAGATCGACCTGGCCACTTGCATGAATCATGCGCACTACAGCTTGCGAGACATCCGCCGGGAAACGGCTCAGGTCGGCTTCGGCCCGAATGGTGGCAAAGGACTGGCGATAGATTTCCGCGCCGTCACGGATGTACTCGATCATGTGCCACACGATAGAGGCATCACCGATCGGCCGGATTCACCCGGTAACCGTCACTCGTCGCAATCACATCCGCTACGTCCCCGCGGGGACGTCCGCAGCTGCGGTCGCACCCGGCCCAGTGCTGGCGCCCGACGACGGGCAGTTCTGCCTGCTCGACGGCGGTGATTGCGTCGGTGCGCACATCGGCGAGCGACTTCTCGCATCCCGGGCTTCCGGTGCAGGCGGTGACGTCGAGCCACGGTGAGTTCTCGTCGAAGATCAACCCCATCGGCGCCAACACCCGGACTACCTGCTCGGCAGCCCATTCGTCGAGGTCGAAGATGTGCACCGATCGCCACGGCGTCACGACAACGGGCTTGTCGACGGCGGCCAGGAACTCGGCCAGCCGAGCGTCGAGCAGCCCGAATCGCAAGCCTCCGCCCAGGGCTACGGTCCCGTCGCGCTGCTCGAGCCAGCCGATGGTGGGCCGTGCATCCGGCGTGAGGTCCGCAGCACCGGTGGACTCGGCGCTCAGACCCAGCTGCTCGAGGGTGCGTTCGATTCCGTCCGGAACCTCGGCCAGGCGCCAGTGCTTGTCGCGGACGTCGAGGAATGATCGAGCCGCCTCGAGGAGCAATTCGACGGCGTCGTCCGCCTGGACGAGATGAGTGGTGTGGTGACCGGCGAGCACCAGTGAATGCTCGGTGGCGCTGCGCGCATGGAGTCCGAAATCGCCCCGTAGCCCGGTGATGTCTCCGCGCCCGTCGTCGAGGGTGAACAGGGTTCGCCCTGGCAGATCCGCCAATGCTTGATCCGCTTGGATCGCCGAATCGAGACGGTGGACCAGTTCACGAATGTCGGCTACGCCCCCGATACGGCCGGACAGTGGGGACGCGAGGATGTTGCGCACTCGCTCGTGCGTCGCGGACGGCAGCAGGCCGGCCGACGCGATTCGCGCTGCGAAAGCTTCGGGATCCGAGACCGAGCGCAGTTGGACGTTGCCCCTCGAGGTGAGTTCCATCTGCCCGTTGCCGAGATCGCGCGCTGCGTCGGCGAGCGTCTGCAATTGGACCGGGGTGAGGAGTCCGCCGGGTAGGCGCACGCGTGCCAGTGCGCCGTCGGCGGCGTGGTGAACTTGCAGTGCACCCGGGCACGCGTCTGGCTGTGAACGGTCCGTGGGCATGGCTCCAGGGTACGACCTGTCATGAGTGCCTTCTGCGGACCGGTAGCATCACCACCACCAGTGACGGCAGTTGAGGAAACCGGTGAAAGTCCGGTGCGGTCGCGCCACTGTGAGTGTTGCTCGAGCGGGACGTGTTTCCGCTCGGAAACACGAGTCAGACCCTCAACCGCCGTCGATGACAGATCTGTGCCACGGGGCGCGAAACCCCAGGAAGGCTTCACCCGTGATTCTTCTGCTCTCCACGTCCGACACCGATCTGCTGAGCGCCCGCGCCAGCCAGGAAGCCGGCGACGGCGTCTCCTATCGCTGGGCCAACCCCTCACGCTTGCTGGTCTCGGAGGACTTGCCGCCCTTGCTCGACGGCGTCGACCTCGTGATCGTTCGTATCCTCGGCAGCCGTCGCAGCTGGGAAGACGGCTTGGAGATGGTCCTCGCCTCCGGACTCCCCGTAGTCGTTCTCGGCGGCGAGCACGCGCCGGATGCCGACCTCATGGAGTGCTCGACGGTCTCCGCCGGTGTTGCTGCCGAGGCGCACAACTACCTGGCTGAGGGTGGCACACAGAATCTGGCACAGCTGCACCACTTCCTCTCCGACACCGTCCTGCTCACCGGCCACGGTTTCGAGCCGCCGGCTCACCTGCCTTCCTGGGGCATCGCTGATTTCGCGCCCGATCTCGACTCGGCGAGCGGTCCGGTCATCGCAGTTCTGTACTACCGCGCCCAGCATTTGGCCGGAAACACCCGGTATATCCAGGCGTTGTGCGACGCGGTCGCCGAGGCCGGTGGCACCGCGCTCCCGATCTACTGCGCATCTCTGCGAACCGCAGAAGCCGAACTTTTGAGCACGCTCCGCCGCGCCGACGCCATGGTCGTGACAGTTCTTGCTGCCGGCGGCACCAAGCCCGCCACCGCGTCCGCTGGTGGGGACGACGAAGCCTGGGACGTCGCCGCACTCGCTGCACTCGACGTCCCGATCCTGCAGGGGCTGTGCCTGACCAGTAGCCGCGCCACCTGGGACGAGAACGACGACGGACTGTCGCCTCTCGACGTCGCGACGCAGGTGGCGGTGCCGGAGTTCGACGGTCGCATCATCACCGTCCCGTTCTCCTTCAAGGAAATCGACTCCGACGGGCTGTCCACGTACGTCCCCGATGTCGAGCGCGCTGCCCGTGTCGCCGGCATCGCTGTCCGTCACGGCAAGCTTCGCCACATTCCGACCACCCAGCGTCGCGTTGCTCTGATGCTCTCGGCGTACCCGACCAAGCACGCCCGTATCGGCAACGCCGTCGGCCTCGACACTCCGGCGAGCGCAATCGATCTGCTCACCGAAATGCGTTCTGCCGGTTACGACCTCGGTCCGGTCGACGGCCCTGACGCAGTTCCCGGCCTGGCAGCCAAGGACGGCGATGCGCTGATCCACGCCCTGATCGCGGCCGGCGGCCAGGATCCCGACTGGCTCACTGCCGAGCAGCTAGAGGGCAATCCGATCCGCATCTCGGCAGCGAAGTACCGCGACTGGTTCGCCACCCTGCCCGAGGAACTGCGCAGCGGTGTCGAAGAACACTGGGGTGCAGCGCCCGGCGAGCTGTACGTCGATCGCTCGCAGGATCCGGACGGCGAAATCGTCATCGCGGCACTGCGATTCAACAACATCGTGCTCATGGTCCAGCCGCCGCGGGGATTCGGTGAGAAGCCCGTCGCGATCTACCACGACCCGGATCTGCCGCCGAGCCACCACTACCTCGCGGCCTACCGCTGGATCGCTGCCACCCCGGACAACGGCGGATTCGGCGCCGACGCCGTTGTGCACCTCGGCAAGCACGGCAACCTCGAATGGTTGCCGGGCAAGACACTCGGCATGTCCAGCAATTGCGGCACCGACGCAGCGCTCGGCGACCTGCCGCTGATCTACCCGTTCCTGGTCAACGACCCGGGCGAAGGAACACAGGCCAAGCGTCGTGCTCACGCGACGCTCGTCGATCATCTGATCCCGCCGATGGCCCGTGCCGAAAGCTACGGCGACATCTCCCGCCTCGAGCAACTGCTCGACGAGCACTCCAACATTTCCGCACTCGATCCGTCCAAGCTCCCGGCTATTCGCCAGCAGATCTGGACACTGATGCGTGCCGCCAAGATGGACCACGACCTCGGCCTCGCCGAGCGGCCTGAAGAAGACGTGTTCGACGACATGCTCCTGCACGTCGACGGTTGGCTGTGCGAGATCAAGGACGTCCAGATCCGCGACGGTCTGCACATTCTCGGCCGTGCACCCCAGGGCGACGCCGAAATCGAACTGGTCCTCGCCATGCTGCGTGCCCGTCAGATGTGGGGCGGCGAACAGAGCGTCCCCGGTTTGCGTGAAGCACTCGGGCTCAGCGAAGACGGCGACGAGTCGCGCAGCCGTGTCGACGACGTCGAGGAAAAGGCGCACGCTCTGGTTCGCGGCATGTACGACGCCGATTGGAACCCCGCTGCGGCAGAACAACTCAGCGACGACGAGACCGTCGTGAAGATCCTGCAGTTCGCGGCCACCGAAGTGGTTCCGCGTCTGCGGCAGACGGACAACGAGATCAAGCAGGTCCTGCACGCGCTCGACGGCGGATTCATCGCCGCGGGTCCGAGCGGTTCGCCGCTGCGCGGCCTGATCAACGTTCTTCCCACTGGTCGTAACTTCTACTCCGTCGACCCCAAGGCAGTTCCTTCACGTCTGGCGTGGGAGACCGGTCAGGCGATGGCCGAGTCGCTCGCCGCTCGCTATCTCGCCGATCACGGCGAATACCCGCGCTCGGTGGGTCTGTCGGTGTGGGGAACCGCCGCCATGCGTACCTCCGGCGACGACATCGCCGAAGTGTTCGCGCTCCTCGGTGTTCGCCCCGTCTGGGACGAAGCAAGCCGACGCGTCGTCAACCTCGAAGTCATCGATCTCGAAGAACTCGGCCGCCCGCGCATCGACGTCACCGTCCGCATCTCCGGATTCTTCCGTGATGCGTTCCCGCACGTGCTCGCACTGCTCGACGACGCCGTTCAGCTGGTCGCGGCACTGGACGAGACGGACGAGCAGAACTACGTGCGCGCCCACTCACAGGCCGACCTTGCCGAGCACGGCGACGCCAGGCGTGCGACCACCCGTATCTTCGGTTCGAAGCCCGGAACCTACGGCGCCGGACTGCTGCAACTCATCGACTCCAAGACCTGGCGCGGTGACGACGACCTCGCCGAGGTGTACACCAACTGGGGCGGCTTCGCGTACGGCCGTGGGCTCGACGGAATCCCGGCAGCCGACGACATGCGCAGTGCTTACCGTCGAATCAACGTGGCGGCCAAGAACACCGACACACGTGAGCACGACATCGCCGATTCGGACGACTACTTCCAGTACCACGGCGGCATGGTTGCCACCGTGCGCGCGCTGACCGGAAAGTCGCCCGAGGCATATATCGGCGACAGCACTAGGCCGGAATCGGTTCGCACACGCACACTTTCGGAAGAGACCGCACGTGTCTTCCGGGCGCGCGTGGTCAATCCCCGCTGGCTCGACGCGATGCGCCGTCATGGGTACAAGGGTGCCTTCGAGATGGCGGCCACGGTCGACTACCTCTTCGGGTACGACGCCACCACCAACGTGGTCGCGGACTGGATGTACGAAAAGCTCGCCGAGACCTACGTTCTGGACGAGCAGAACCAGAAGTTCATGACGCAATCCAACCCGTGGGCACTACACGGAATCGCCGAGCGGCTCCTCGAAGCCGCCGAGCGCAACATGTGGGAGCACCCCGAGCAGAAGACACTCGACGGCTTGCGTCAGGTGTACCTCGAAACCGAAGGCGAACTCGAGGGGGAGTAAACCTCGAGAATCATCAGCAGGTCCGGGCGCTGAAGTGCTTCAGCGTCCGGACTTGATGATCTGAGCGATGTTCCGCTCCGCCAGAGCAGTGATTGTCAGTGACGGATTGACGGTGCCGGTGCTGCCCGGAATAGCAGCGCCGTCCATCACGTACAGGCCGTCGTAGCCCTTGACTCGCCCGTAGCTGTCAGTGGCCTTGCCCAGAACCGCACCGCCGAGGGGATGCGCGGTGAACGAGGAATTGACGTCCTTCGCGAACGGCAAGGCGGACGGCAGCGTGGTGCCGGCGAAGGCCATCTTGTTCTGGACGGCGCGCAGGGCCTCGACGGTGGCGTCGTTGCCGTTCTTCGGCCAGTTCAGCACCACCCGATCGTTGCCCCCGTCGTAGGCGAAGTCGGCGCGCTGCGAATCGAGGGTCATACCCAAGGTTCCGAGCATGCCGATGTTGACGGGTAGGCCGGGGACGTACCAGTTTTCCAGGGAGAGTGGCATTCCCGACTCGTCGACGATGCGTGATGCCGACGGTGCGGCTTGCGCAGTGCCGTCACTGAAGCCGAACGAGCGCACCATCCCGGCGTCGCCGTTCGTTCCCCAGCCCTTACCGACGTGTTCGTTGAGGTTCGGCAGCGCGCCCGTCGCCTGGGCGCGTACCAACAGTTCGGACGTGCCGATCGAGCCGGCGCCGAGGAACAGACGGTCACAGGTAAGAGTCTTCCGGGCCAGAACGCCACCCGTCGGATCCGTCGATTCGACGTCGACGACGTAGCGTCCATCACGTTCGCGACTGATCGCGAGCACCTGATGTCCGTAACAGACGGTGGCTCGTCCGGTGGCTTCGGCGGCAGGAATGTAGTTCTGTGTGAGGTCGAACTTCGCGCCGTTGGAGTTACCCATGTTGCTGTCACCGACAGTGGCCGAGGCTCGGGTTCGGCCGTCGAGTTCTGAGCGCACCACGTCCCAGTTCCAGATCCCGTCGATCCGCTGCGGATCGAATCCGGCACGACGAGCGTCCTGATCCCAACGACGCGAGTGGCCGAAATTCGGGGTTTGGTAAATGTCTTCGGGCAACGGGCTCAGACGCAGCATCTGGCGCACCTTGGGGTACCAGGTGGACGCCATCTCGTCGTAATCGAGGGAGTTGCCGAAGACTGCGTCGAAGAATCGGCGCTCGGGCGCGATCATCACGCCGGTGAAGATGATGGAACCACCGCCGACTGCAGCGCCGCGCCAGACCGAGATGTGTTCGTAGTCGGTGGCATCGAGGACGCCGCTGAAGTAGTCGCACACCACCGGGAGTCCGGTGAGGTTGGTGAACGATGTGCGCCGGAAAACTCCGCGGCCGTCGGCCAGCATGTCGGAGGTGTGAATCTCCCGCTGCGGATCATGCGGCCATCGGAGTCCGCGTTCGAGGATGGTGACCTGGGTGCCGCTCTGCGCCAACCGGAGAGCGGTCGCGCTGGCGCCGAAACCTGACCCGATGACGATGGCTTCGGAATGTTCCGGGGGAGTGGGCGAGGGTACGAACAACTCGGGGACGAGTGCGCGGTAGTGATCGGCACCCATCGGTAGCGCACGAAGAGGCGCGGGGGCGGCGTGGCTGATCGAGGTCGACATGAGCGGTGTCGCGGCTGCAACTGCTGCCCCCACTCCGGCCGCTTTGAAAAAGTCACGACGCTGCATGTCACGACGCTGCATGTGTTTGTTCGACTCCCCAGTTCGACGATTTGCCTCAGAATAACTCGAGATGGAGGTTGGGGACGAAACGGCATGTTGGATGTGCGCAGAAACCGGATAAAACGTGCATAAGTGGCATGTTTCAGCCGATTGTGGAAGGTCGCCGGATAGTCGCCGAGGCTCATCGGTGTCCAGTGAGAGGTTCCCGCCCCTATCCTCGAGGAGTGAACTCCGACTTCAAGCGCGTCTCCGAGGCCAAGTACGTCCTACTCACGACCTTCCGCAAGGACGGAACGCCGGTGGCGACGCCGCTCTGGGCCGCGCCGGACGGCGACAAGCTCCTGATGTGGACCGTCACCGATTCCTACAAGGTCAAGCGCATCAAGCGAAACCCCTCGGTCACAGTCGCCGCGTGTGACGCGCGGGGAAATCCGAAGGGTGAACCGGTTGCCGCCGTCGCCGAGATCCTCGACGCGCCGGGCACCGATCATGCTCGCGACGCGATCGCGCGTCGCTACGGAATCCTTGGCTGGATCACCATGAAAGGCAGTCTCCTGCGCCGCGGCAAGACCGGAACGATCGGACTTGCCATCACTGCAGCTTGACCGCGTCAGTTGCCGAGCAGATCGTCCAACGCTGAATCGAACCGCGGATAGGTGAAGGGGAAGCCGTTGTCCGTCAGCACTTTCGACACGGCGTGACGACCCGTCAGGCCCAAGGCAGCGTCGCTGCGCAGCAGGAACGCGCCGAATCTGACCATGACAGCGGGCGTCGGCGGTGCAGGTGGCCGGTGAAGGTGCTTGCGCAGCCCGGCCATCAGTTCTGAATTGCGGACGGGATCCGGGGCAGTCGCGATGACCACGCCCGAGGCAGCCGAATCGGGTTCGAGGGTCCAACGAACGATCGACAGCCAGTCGTCGATGTGAATCCAACTTGTCCATTGTCGACCTGACGCAACGCGTCCGCCCAGACCGAGACGTACGAGCAACAGGAGTCGCTCTAGCGCCGGTGTGCCCTTCTCCAATACGACGCTGGTTCGCAGGATCACTACTCGTGACGTGTTTGCTCCCTCGACCGCTGCCTCCCAGTCCTTTGCGACGTCGGTCATCTGAGGTGGTCCGTCAGCGAGTGGGGAAGCCTCGTCGAGTCGGGTCTCTCCGGCGTCGCCGTAGATTGCGAGCGTGCTCGCTTGGATCCACACCGGAACAGGGTGCGCCAGTAGTTTCGACGCTTCGACCAGCGCGCGGGTCGGACCGACTCGGGAGTTGGTGAGCAGTGCGATGTTTGCCGGGGTGGGTCGGCGATCGACCAACTCGCCGGCCAGATTGATCACCGCGGCGCCGTCGAGTTCTCCTGCCCAGTCGCCGACCGTGACACCGTCCCACTGAACCTGCCTGTGCCCGCCGGGTTTCGGTGACCGAGTCAGGACCACGACGTCATACCCACGGTCGGCGAGATCGTCGCTGATTCGGCGGCCGAGAGCGCCGGTGCCGCCGGCGATCACGACCTTCGTCATCACTGCGCCTGGCTGACCGAGGACATGCGGAAGTCGGGAATCCGCATGGGCGGCATGGCCGTGCGGGTGAACCAGTCTTTCCACTCGCGGGGAAGCGTGATCTCGGTGCGTCCAGCCTCGGTGACCCGCCGCAGGAGATCGAGCGGGCTCTCGTTGAAACGGAAGTTGTTGACGGCGCCGACGATCTTGCCGTCCTCGATCAAATACACCCCGTCACGGGTGAGTCCGGTCAACAGCAGCGTCGTCGGATCCACCTCACGGATGTACCAGAGGGTTGTGAGCAGTAGCCCCTTCTCGGTACCTGCGATCATGTCCTCGATCGAGGTGTCGTCACCACCGGTCAGGATGAGATTGTCGCCGGGAACTGCGACAGGTCGACCGAATTCTCGTGCAGCGTGGCGCGGGTACGCCAGTGCATTGACGACGCCGTCTCGGACCCAGTCGACGGGTTCGATCTCCATACCGTTGTCGAACAGTGAGACGGATTCACTCGACGACGTCGTGATCACGAACGGCGCGGACTGCAAGCCCTCGGCGCGGGGGTCGGAGGTGAGTGTCAGTGGCAATCCGAGCTTCTCGCCGATCCGGGTACCACCGGTGGTGGAAAGTGCGGTGTGGCCCTCTTCGGCGCCGCGCCCCTCCATGGTCCACATCAGATAGATCATCAGGTCCGCGACAGCCGAAGGCGGAAGAATCGTCTCGTAGCGGCCGGCGGGCAGACTGACCGAATTTTCCGCCCAATCGAGTCGAGTGGTCAACTGCGACAAAAGGTTCGGCGCTGAAATGTCAGTGAAATCGACAGTTCCGGATCCGACCCAGGCGCTGGCGTCGCCGCGCTTGCCGTTGATCTCCACGGAGCCGGTGGCCTGAGCCGTTCTACGTCGCACGCCCGTCGAAGTTCCGAGCCAGGTGGTGTGCAACTGGTGGTGAGCGAAGCCGAACAACTGGTCATCACCGTCGAAGGCCGTGGACAGGTCGGCAGCCAACTGCGCAAAGACACCGATGTCGGTCAGGGCGGCCGGCAGGTCCCAGTCGGTCTCTGCCGCCGACTGCGTGATCAGGTCGGACGCGTCGTCAGCCGGAGTGGCTGTGCGCGCAGCCTGTTCGCTTGCCTGTACGAGTGCGGAAATCTGCTCCGGATCGACACTGCTGGAACTGACAGTGCCCACCTTCGCGATGTCACCCTCGCGCACGATCGAGATCACCGTCCACGTCCGGGACAGCGAAACTCCGTTGGTGGTCATCGAATTGTTGGCCCACCGCAGCGACGCCTCACTCGCATCGGTCACGATCACCAACGATTCGTCTACCGTCCTCGCGGCCAATGCACGCTCGACGACCTGCTGCGGATCGATCACTGCTGAGCCTCCGAACGAGTATTGAGGATGTTGACTCCGCGGAACAGAGCGGACGGGCAGCCGTGGCTGACCGCCGCAACCTGACCGGGTTGCGCCTTGCCGCAGTTGAATGCGCCCTGCAGGCGCCAGGTCGACTCACCGCCAACGGCTTCCATCGAGCCCCAGAAATCCGTCGTCGTCGCCTGATACGCCACGTCACGCACCTGACCGTCGAGCTTTCCGTCACGGATCTTGAAGAACCGCTGACCGGTGAACTGGAAGTTGTAGCGCTGCATGTCGATCGACCAGGACTTGTCACCGACGACGTAGATGCCGTTCTCGACTCGCGAGATCAGGTCTGCGGTCGAGGTGTCCGTAGAAGGGTCGGGGGAGAGCGAGACGTTGGCCATTCGCTGGATGGGAACGTGATGTGCGGAGTCGGCGTACGAGCAGCCGTTGGAACGCGTCAGCCCCAGCCTCCGCGCGAACACGCGGTCTAGTTGATACCCGACCAGTGTTCCGTCTGCCACCAGATCCCACCGTTGAGAGGCGACGCCGTCGTCGTCGAATCCGACGCTGGCCAGGCCGTGCTCTTCGTTACGATCGGCGGTCACGTGCATGAGTGGCGTTCCGTATTTCAGCGTTCCCAGCTTGTCCGGCGTCGCGAACGACGTACCGGCGTAGGCCGCTTCGTAGCCGATCGCCCGGTCGTATTCGGTGGCGTGTCCGATGGATTCGTGGATCGTGAGCCACAGATTGGTCGGATCGATCACGAGGTCGGTCGGACCTGCTTCGACAGTGGGCGCCTTGGTCTTCTCGGCCAGCCACTCCGGGATCTGCGCGAGCTCTTCACCCCAGTTCCATGTGCTCTCCGCCCCGAGGTACTCCCATCCGCGACCTACCGGCGGCGCCAAGGTGCGCATCGATTCGAAGCTGCCGGCCGATTTGTCGACGGCGGTCGCCTCGAACTCGGGGTGCAGACGCACCCGTTGCTGGGTGATCGACGAACCGGCCAGATCCGCGTAGAAAGTCTGCTCCTTGACCTGGAGGACACTCGCCGTGACGTGATCCACACCGTCAGCGGCTTGAAGCCGTCCGGAGTAGTCGACCAGCAGCGCTACCTTGTCGGCCGTCGGTGTCGCGAAGGGATCTTCGAGGTACGGGGACACCCACGTCGCGTCGGCGTAGACGGGTTCGTCGGCGAGGGTGACCGGATCCCGATTGAGCGAGCGTAATGCCTTCGCAACCTCGACCGCTTGGCGTGCCAGCGCAGCCGCGACGTCAGGGGATACCTCGGCGTGCGAGGCGAATCCCCACGTGCCGTCGACGATCACACGGACGGCGACCCCGATCTCGTCTCCGTCGGACACCGCCTGAACTACGCCGTCGCGCAAGCGGATCGACTGTGTGAGCACGCGGTGGACACGAACATCGGCGTGCTGAGCGCCGGCTGTTCTCGCTGCCGACAGCGCCGCATCAGCGACAGCTCGCAGCGGGAGGGCGAGGAAATCTGCATCGACATCTCGGGTGACGGTCACGCACACGACGCTAGCCGACGACCGCCGATCTCAACCGAACTGCTGCCATCCGAGGCGAATCACCATGGCGATCACGACCACCAACAGCGTGATCCGGACGAATCCGGATCCCTTGCTCAGCGCCATCCGCGAACCGATGACCGCGCCGAGCACGTTGCACACCGCCATCGCCAAACCCAAACTCCACCAGACATGCCCGGTGACGGCGAAGTAGGCGAGCGCGCCGAAATTGGAACCGAGATTGATCACCTTCGCCATGGCTGCGCTTCGAACGAATTCGGTTCCGAGGAAGGTGGCGAAGCTGATGATGAGGAAAGTGCCGGTGCCGGGTCCGAGCAGACCGTCGTAAAGCCCGATGAGTCCGGCGGAGAGCAGCAAGACGAGGACGGTCTTGCGCTGCGTCGGACGATGAGTGGCGATCGTGGTGCCCAGCGTCGGCCGCATTGTCACGAAGACGGCGACAGCGACGAGTACGACCATCACGATCGGAATGAAGTACTTCTTGTCGATCAGTGAAACGGCCGCCGCCCCGCACGCGGACGTCACCGCTGCCAAGGCGGCTGCCGGCGCCATCTGCCGCCATTGCATCGGGATTCGACGCGAGAACGTGTACACCGCAGCACTCGTCCCGGTGAATGCCGTCAGTTTGTTGGTGGCCAGTGCGGCCTGCGGGGTCAATTGCGGGGCGACCAGAAAGAGCGCGGGCAACAGAATCAATCCGCCGCCGCCGACGACGGCGTCCACCCAACCCGCCGCCGTTGCTGCCGTCATCAGCAGTCCCCAATCAGCAATATCCACGGCGGTGACTCTTTCACAGCTGTGACACTCTTGAGCACATGCGGAGGTTCAGCCTGTGGCTGCGAGGAAAGCCGATGATCGCGGACAGCGCGCTGGCGCTCGTGTTCTTCGCGCTCGAGGTAGTCACGTTCGTCAGTTCGCCGCGTGAGGAGCGGTGGCCTCAGCTCGTCGTCGGATTTCTGATCTGCCTTCCCGTCGTGTGGCGTCGCAAATATCCGCGTGTGTCCGCTGCGTCCATATTGTCGATGTCGTACTTCGCGACCCTGATGATGTGGGCGACCGGGGATCCGGCTGCGGAACATCCAGGCCTGCTGGCGCTCGGAGTTTCGCTCTACACACTCGTTGCGTACGTCGATCGGCGTACCGGGGCGATATTCGCGTGCTTCCTTGCCCTGGACATGACTTTCTCGTTGCTCGTCATCCGCCAAGACGTGATCCTGACGATCATCATCGCGACGCTGCTCTATGCGCTGGCCTGGATCACCGCCGAGTTCTTGAGCGCGCGACGTGCCTACGACGAGGAAGTGGCCGCCAGACTCGAAGTGGCCGAATACGAACGGGACCGCCGCGCCGAGGATGCGGTGGCGACGGAAAGAACCCGGATCGCCCGCGAACTCCACGACGTCGTCGCACACGCGGTCAGCGTGATGATCGTTCAGGCGGACGGCGCCTCGTACGCCGTCGATTCCAATCCGGCGTTGGCGAAGAAGGCGCTCGGCAATATCTCCAGCACCGGACGTGATGCGCTTGCCGAGCTTCGCCGGACCGTCTCGCTTCTGCGCACCGAGGTCAGTAGCGATTTGATGCCGCAACACGGAACGGCCGGCATCGCCAAGGTCGTCGAGATGATGCGTGCCGCCGGTCTCGGCGTGCGCCTAGAGCTGACCGGCGAGCTCGACGACGTCAGTCCATCGGTCAGCCTGGGCATTCATCGCCTCGTTCAGGAATCACTGACCAATGTCCTCCGCCACGCCGGCGCGAACCCGAAGGCCCGAGTCACCGTGCGCCGCACCGAGACCGCGGTACTGCTCGAGGTCGTCGACAACGGAACGTCGAGCTCGACCTTCGCTCACGGTTCGGGCAACGGACTGGTCGGCATGCGTGAGCGGGTGGCGGTACTGCACGGGACACTCGAGACGGGACGACGCCCCGACGGCAGTTGGCGTGTGTACGCAGAGTTGCCGCTCGAGATCCACGATTGATACCGGCTCGCCGCAATCGCATTGGCACCGACGTCTCAGGCCCGATAGGTTTACGCCGTGCCCATCACCATGCTGCTAGTCGACGACCAGGAACTCATGCGGATGGGCCTGAACATGGTGCTCGAAGCACATGAGGACATCTCGGTCATCGGTGAGGCCGGTGACGGAGCCGCGGCGGTCGCAGCGGCGGTGGCGCTGAAGCCTGACGTCGTGTTGATGGATGTGCGGATGCCGATTGTCGACGGGGTGAAAGCGACGGAGCAGATTCTTGCCTCCGGGATCGAATCCAGGGTCCTGGTCATGACGACGTTCGACCTGGACGAACACGCGCTCGGCGCCCTGCGTGCCGGAGCGAGTGGGTTTCTTCTCAAAGACACCCCGCCCGAGGACCTCGTGTCGGCTATCCGCAGCGTGGCGGCCGGTGATGCGGTTGTTTCCCCGAAGGTGACACGTCGTCTGCTGTCGAGGTTCATCGTGGACGGTCCGGCGCCGCGACGCGATCCGGTGGTTCTCGACGTCCTGACCGAACGCGAACGCGAAGTCCTCGGGCACGTGGCCACGGGACTGTCGAACATCGAGATCGCACAGCAGCTGTACCTGTCCGAATCGACGATCAAGTCGCACGTCGGACGCATTCTGACCAAACTCGATCTGCGTGATCGTGTGCAGGCGGTGGTGCTGGCCTACGAGACCGGACTGGTAACTCCGGGCGCGTAGGCCAGCCGCCTGTCAGGCAGCGAGCGTTTCGCTCTGCTCAGGCATCAAAAGCGCCCACTGTTGGCAGCACGATGCAGGTCTTCCCGTCTGCGTAATCGACATTGCCGAACAGAGCGGCAAACACCTTGCCGTCGCCGGTGTCGACGACCTTCGAGAGCAACGGCGTATCGAGTACGGGCAACTTCTCGTCCAACGGGACGATGCCACCCTTGAAGGTGCCGACGTTGATCCAGGCAACACTCAACCCTGAGGTCTTGGGTATGCCGACGTAACCCGGGATTGCCTGGAACCGGAGATGGTCGGCCTCGACCCACGGCGGCAACGGGAAGTTCGGACCGGCCTGTGCGGAGCTGAGGGTGACGGTGACAGGTTCACCGGCCACGCCACACCCGACTGTCGGTGCGGGGTACATGAACGACTGCGGCTTGGTGACGCCGATGTCCGGGAGATCGAGGGCGGTCGTGATCTGATCAGCGCCTGCCGTGCCGATCAACTGCTGAACAGCAGCAGAGGCTTCGGGGGAGATGGCTGCGGCCTGCGCGATCAGCGCGGCAATTCCTTCGGGTACTACCGGTTCTGCGGCCGCGGTTCCCGCGCTGATCATCGTGCTGCCGGCGGTGAGTGCCACGACGGCGGCAGTGCCGGCGATGGCAGCGGGAATGCGTCGGGCGAGTGTCTTGCCGGGGAGTCGGCTCATGTCGGGCTCCTTCATTTCATGAGGCCGGGAAATGCGGCCCGAAGTGACTTGACCATGCGCATAGTCTCAACGTCAACTTGAGGTTTAGAATCGTTAGCGGAGCGTTAGTTAACGCCAGGCAAGTCGCACGTGCGCGAGAGAAGGCCCGTGTGACTCACGGCACTCGCCTGTTTTGCACCTCTGCGTCGTTGTCGGGAGAAAATCCGGCCCCTCGAGCGTTGAACGGATAGACCGTCTGAAAGGGGACGTCATGATCGCCGCCGTATTCCTCCTCTACGTGATCGTCGAGATCGCCGCATTGGTCATCGTGGGCAACGCCATCGGTGTCGCCTGGACAGTGCTGCTGTTTCTCGCCGGTTCGCTTGTCGGATTGATCCTCATGCGTTCGCAGTGGCGACGAGTCATGGACGGATTCCGCAAGGCAACGAGGGGTGAGGGATCGCCGTCACTGGCGGTCGCCGACGGCGCCTTGGTCGCGGCGGGCTCCGCGTTGATGTTCGTACCCGGACTCGTGACTTCCGTTCTGGGCCTTCTGCTTCTGATTCCGCCGACCCGGTGGGCGCTCCGCCCGCTTGCGGTGCTCCTGGCAGGCAAGCGCGCAGCAGCATTTGCCGCCGGTGGTGACGCCTTCGCCGGAACCGTCGGCTACGCGGCGCGCATGCGCGGAAACGGCGAGGTGATCGACGGCGAGATCATCGTCGAGACACCCGAAACCACCGAGTACGTAGCAAGCAACGGCAAGGAACTGGTCCTCGAGGGTGAGATTCTGGACACGGATACACCCACCCGTTCGCGGGGGCCGCAGTACTAACAGGCAGACTGGGTGCTCGTGACTACTCGTCTGCTGGTCAACGGCCGGATCTACAGTTCATTTGCACCTGACGCGACCTCGATCGCCATCACCGACGGCACCGTCGTGTGGGTCGGCGACGAGCGCGCCGGACGGGCGTTGCACCCCGCCGCGGAGATCGAAG
Organism: Rhodococcus sp. MurmanLake-1; assembly: GCF_056945715.1. Taxonomy (NCBI): domain Bacteria; kingdom Bacillati; phylum Actinomycetota; class Actinomycetes; order Mycobacteriales; family Nocardiaceae; genus Rhodococcus; species Rhodococcus sp. MurmanLake-1. Next base: position 148,686 of record NZ_JBWZNF010000001.1, read on the forward strand.
ACCTGGGCGGTGCGTTTGTCACTCCCGGGTTCGTCGACACCCACGTCCATATCACTGCATTGGGACTCAATCTCGTCGGTCTGGATCTCGTGGGCGCGAACTCACTGGACGAATGCCTCTCGCGAGTACGAACATTCGCAGCGGCAAACCCCGAAACTGCCCATCCCGACGCAGTCATCTGGGGACATGGTTGGGATGACACCGAGTGGGCAGATCAGACGCCGCCTTCGACCGCGGATCTCGACGCGGCTGCCCCTGGCCGCAAGGTGTATCTCTCGCGGATCGACGTTCACTCGGCCGCGTGCTCGAGCGCATTGCGCGACGGGATCTCCGGCCTCGCCGACACTGCCGGATACTCGGCCGACGGCCCGCTGACCTTCGACGCACACCACCTGGCGCGCAATGCGGCTCGGAACCTGCTGACCGAATCTCAGCGCGCGTCTGCTCGTACCGCGGCGCTCGATCTGTGCGCCTCCCGCGGGATCGTCGCAGTGCACGAGTGCGGCGGACCGGACATCTCGGGACTGACCGATTTCCAGGAACTACTGGCCCACGACCACGGAGTGGAGGTTCGGGGTTACTGGGGTGAGCGCGTCGACACCGAAGAGGATGCTCGCGCACTCCTCGACAAAACCGGAGCAGACGGACTCGGCGGGGATCTCTTCATCGACGGTTCGCTCGGTTCGCATACCGCGTGGCTGCTCGAACCCTATGCAGACCAACCTGATTCGACGGGCAACGCCTATCTCGACGTCGACGCGATCGCCGCACACATCCGGGCCTGCACCCTCGCGGGTGTCCAGGCCGGCTTCCATGCCATCGGCGACGGTGCCGTCTCGTCGGCAGCGGCCGCGTTCCGCAAGGTCGCCGACGAACTGGGTGGCCCCAAGGTCGCCGCGTTGGGTCACCGCCTCGAGCACGCGGAAATGATGTCGATGGCCGACGCGGAAACCTTCGCGGCCTTGGGTGTCATCGCGAGCGTCCAACCGGTGTTCGACGCACTGTGGGGCGGTACCGACGGTCTGTACGCCACGCGCCTGGGAGTCGACCGCGCAGCAGCGTTGAATCCGTTTGCACCTGCTGCCGGTAAGGGTGTCTCGCTCGCATTCAGCTCCGATGCCCCGGTCACCCCCATCGAGCCGTGGGCGATGCTGCGCGCCGCTGTCCAGCACCGCACCGACGGAAGTGGAATCTCACCGCGTGCGGCCTTCTCCGCCGCAACGCGCGGCGCCTGGCGCGCGGGCGGAGTGCGGGACGGCGCCGCGGGAACGCTCAATCCGGGTGCACCCGCCTCCTACGTGTTGTGGGAGGCAGGCGAACTCGAAGTCAGTGCACCGGCCGATTCAGTTCAGCGATGGTCTACCGATCCGCGCTCGCGAGTACCCGCTCTGCCCAGGCTGGCGGAAGATGCGCCGATTCCGGTCTGCATCAAGTCGGTGCATCGCGGACGCGTCGTCTACCAGCGCGGCTCGACGAGTGAGTGAGGCCGGCGCAGAGGCGCCCAGCAGCGATCGCTCCCGCGTGAACGCTGTGCTCACCGGTTCGGCATGGCTACGTTCGCTGTACGCAGCCGCAGGCGGATTCTTGATCTTCGCCGGGTTCCCACCTCGTCCGCTGTGGTTTCTGGCGCCAGTCGGGATCGCTCTTCTGACGTGCGTGTTGACGAACTTCGGTCGAGGCGGATTGCGTCTTCGTGCCGGCTTCGGTTACGGGTACCTGGCCGGTCTCGGATTCCTGGTGCCGTTGCTTCCGTGGATCGGTGTGTTCGTGGGCGCGGTCCCGTGGATCGCGTTGGCCGCGGTGGAGTCGTTGTTCATCGGACTGTTCGGGTTGCTGGCGGTACTGGTGGCGAGGTTGCCTTGGGCACCTTTGTGGATTGCCGCGACCTGGACGCTTACCGAGTGGCTTCGTTCCAGCGTCCCTTTCGGCGGATTTCCTTGGGGCAGGCTCGCATTCGGTCAATCCGAAGGGTGGCTCCTCCCACTCGCGAGTATCGGCGGTGCGCCGCTGCTCAGCTTCGCGGTGGCCCTGACCGGTACCGGCTTGGCAGCAGTCGTCGTCGCTGTCGCGGCAAAACGATGGGACCGAGGATTCTTCGGAGCCGTTGCCGCCGCCATCGTGCCCGTGATCGTTGCTCTCGTGGTGTCGCCGTTTCTTGCCACCATGGATTCCGGCGACCGAACGATCACCGTCGCCGCGATCCAGGGCAGCGTTCCGCGGTTGGGCTTGGACTTCAACTCGCAACGCAAGCAGGTCCTCGACAACCACGTCGCCGAAACCGTGAAACTGGCAGCCGAGGTGGACGCGGGCCGCGTCGATCAGCCTGACGTCGTGATCTGGCCGGAAAATGCCTCGGACATCGACCCACTGCGAAACGCCGATGCCGCGGCCGACATCACCCGAGCCTCCGAAGCGATCGGAGCCCCGATTCTTGTCGGCACCGTACTCGTGAATGCCGATCGGACGACCACCAATTCAGTGATCGTGTGGGACGGCGCCGATGGTCCTCAGGAACAGCACGACAAGAAGATCATCCAGCCGTTCGGTGAATACCTGCCATACCGAAGCTTCTTCCGGAACTTCTCCTCGTACGCCGATCGTGCGGGCAATTTCGTGCCCGGCGAGGGCAACGGCGTTGTCCACGCAGCGGGTGTACCGATCGGCGTCGCGACTTGTTACGAGGTTGCGTTCGACCGGGCGTTCCAGGAATCGGTGCGCAATGGTGCGCAGCTGCTGGCAGTACCGACCAACAACGCCACCTTCGGGGACACCGAGATGACGTATCAGCAGCTGGCAATGTCCCGTGTGCGGGCAGTCGAGCACGGCCGTGCCGTCGTTGTGGCCGCAACCAGTGGTGTCAGCGCCATCATCGCTCCCGACGGGGCAGTGACTTCGCAGACCGACCTGTTCGTGCCGGCGGCACTTGTGGCCAAGGTGCCGCTCTCGACCAGCTCCACCCTCGCTACCCGAGTAGGTCCGGCGCCGGAGATCGTGCTCAGCATCATCGCGGTCGGTGCGATTGCCATGGCGCTGGTAGCCCGGCGCCGAGATCGGGCCGAGCAATCACCTGAGGAGGCTGCGGCAATCTGACCCGAGCAACGGATATCGGGCTGCCGATGTTCCGAGGGGCGCCTACGCGGGTACTCGCTGTGCCACCCGTTCCTGCGTAAAGGCGGCCTCCTGTGACCGAGCCAGACAAGACTGAGCCAGACAAGGCCCAGCCTGAGAAGACCGAGCCCCAGACTGCAGTTCGCAAGACCAGTGTCGTCGACGCGGTGCTGCAGTCACCGCTCGCGGGGCTGTCACCGTGGATCCTGCTGTCCTTGCTCTCCGGGCCGGGAAGGTTCGAGGAATCCGCGGCCGCCGCGCTCGGGTTGTCACTGCTGATCTTGGCGGCCAGTCACCGGCGCGGCGGCACGGTGAAGCTGTTGGAGGTCTTCGACGTCGTGTTCTTCGGCGTTCTGGCGGCCATCGGCCTCCTCGCGTCGGCGAACACGATTCGGTGGTTCGAACTCTGGGGAGGCGAACTGACCAACATCGCGCTGGTGGTCTTTGCCTTCGGATCGATCCTGCTCCGCAATCCTTTCACTTTGCAGTACGCGAAAGAGTCGACGCCTGAAGAGTATTGGACGACGCCACTGTTTCTGCGCATCAACTACGTCATCACCGCAGTGTGGGCGCTCGCCTTCACATGGTCGGCCGCAGTGGGCCTGTTCGGAGACGCACTGCTGCACGACGGAGACAACTTCTGGACCGGATGGATTCTGCAGTTGCTCGGAACCTTCTTCGCGATCTCCTTCACCGAGTGGTACCCCGAGTATGCGCCGAACAAGGCCGCTCAGGCTCAGGGCCTCGAAACCGAACCACCGCAGTCGATTTTCAGGCTGTTCGACTTTTTGCCGGTGTTCGTAGCCGTGACCGGCATCGCGGGGTTGGTGACCGACTCCGTTTCCGTGACCGCAGGCGTCACGTTGATTCTGGTCGGCGTGTTCGGACATCTGGCGATGCGACGGTTCACCGTCGACTAGGAGCTCTCGGTGATCTCGCGCCGACGGGAACTTGGTGCACGATCGTCTCGATGACCGGCAGGTGCCGGCTGATGCACGGAATTTGTCCGTTTCTGCGATAGTCAGTGCACCTGCCGTGCAATGGAAACGAGGGAAATTGAGCGTTATTTCGAGTACTGCACACAAGCACGAGCCCATACACGGACGACGTCCACCAGCGGATCACCGCTTCCTCGGACTCGACACACGCGTCTTCCCACACGCCCTCGCGATCTTGGGGGTGTGGATGCTCTGGACCGTGATCGTGCCCGCCATCGATTCCGCTGTCTCCTCCGAAGATCCAACCGGCGCCGGAGACCGAATGGCCGTGACCGAAACTGTCTCCTTCGCCGCACCTGCGGGCTGGAATGTCGAGAGTGGTTTCCGAACCGACCAACATGGCGCGTCCGATTCGCTCCCACGTGTGACGTTGACCGGCGGCACCGTCACCGTGAGCGTCGACGCCGACACATTCAGTGGAACTGCCGACGAGCTCCTCTCCCAAACAGATGCCGTGAGTCTTGCGACGAACGGCAGTTCCGTGCTTGCGGTCTCCGGTACACGCCAGCCGATCAGCACCGACGGGGGTCTGAGCGGCGTCCAGGTCAGCTTTGACACTCCGCGGTCCGCCGGATCGGTGACCACATTCGTCACCGACGGCGAGGGAATTCGGGTACAGGTAGTCGGCCCACCCGATCAGATCGCCGCCCGCGGTCGAGAAATCACCGACATGATCGCCTCCATCGGCACACATGAGGGAGACACCAAGTGAGCAGCGATCTCCTCGAAACCCGCTCCCGCGCATTCGATACGACGGCCTGGGGCGAGAAATTTCACTTCTTCCAACCACGCAACGTCGTGTTCTGGATATACCTGTGGATGTGCGGATTCGGCCTCGTCAAAGGCTGGCAGATGTTCGCCCCCTTCGCCGGATACTTCGGGCGCGCACTCCTCGTTGCCGGCATCGTCGGCATCATCAGTGCCGCGGTCTGGACATGGTGGTTCCGGCACATCGACCGCTACGAACGCCAACCCGTAGGACTAGTGGTCACCGGCTTCATCTGGGGCGCCACCGCAGCAACGTTCACTATCGCAGTACCCGCGAACGGAGCAGTCGGCTCGCTCTACACGAAGATTTTCGGGCAGGTATGGGCTCAGGACTGGCATGCGGGCCTCTCTGCACCGTTCGTGGAGGAAACCGCCAAAGGCATCGGCATCGTCGTCCTCCTCGCGCTTGCACCGCGACTGGTGCGCACCGCAACCGACGGCCTGCTCCTCGGCGCTTTCATCGGCTTGGGATTTCAGACCAGCGAAGACTTTCTGTACTCGATTGCCGGCGCGACGCAGGGCTTCGGCGCCCACCAAACCGACGGACTGATCGGTTCCATCGCCACCCGCACCTACTCCGACATCGTCTCTCATCCCCTCTTTACAGCCCTTTTCTGCGCCGGCGTGATCTATCTGATCGGCACCCCGGCCCAGCCCCGGCGGATCGGACGCGGATTGGCGTTGATCGTGGCACCCATCCTGATCCACGGCGTGTGGGATTCGATGCTCGCGATCGCCGGCGGCAGCAGTTCGCTCGTGTTCGTCATCATGATCGGCGACATCGTCTTCGCTTTCACTGCCTTGTGGATCGCGTTCGTCTGGGCGCACCCACGTGAGTCCCACTTCGTCCGTGACATTCTCGCCCCGGAAATCGAGTCCGGCGTCCTGACCGACGCCGAGGTGACAGCCGCCGGCGGATGGCGACAACAACGCACTTACGCGAAAGCCGCACCCACTCGCACCGAACGTCGCCAACGACGACATATCGTTCGTGCCGCGCTGGATCTGTGCAGCGACGTTGCTGTCAGCAAGGGCGACGACAGCTCCCAGGTCGTCGAATCACGCAACGAAATCACCCGCCTCCGCCAAGGAACCGCGGCACAGAGCATCGCTCAGTGACCGCGAAGTAGCGGAAGTACCGTTCAGCACCGTAAGTCATTTACCCACACCGACTGACTGGGCTACCAGTTCACGATCGGCGTGAGTGGGGTACCGAAGTTTGGTGTGTCGCGGGGTGGGGGATACAGCTCACACTGGTGCACGAAGCAGTGCCGATGGTTCTCCAGCGCGAATCGCGAATCCGCGCACTGTCGGCTCGCGAGTGCGCCTGGATGCTGAATGACGTTGTCCTGAAGCGTCTTTGAGGACCGCGAAGCATCCTGAAGTTGCCACGTCGAAGAAGGGCCGAAGTATGACGTCGACTTGTGAACGATCACTCCCCGTAGAACGAGAAAGACCGCCCGGTGTAGAACCGGACGGTCTTGATCGAAGTGCTAGTTCATGCGCCGCGACGCTTGGCCTTCAGCAAATCGAGACGCTCTTTGAGGAGCTCTTCGAGTTCCTCGACCGAGCGACGCTCGAGCAGCATGTCCCAGTGGGTGCGGGGAGGCTTGACCTTCTTGGCTTCGGGGGCAGTTCCCTCCATGAGGGCGCCTTCGAGGCCGTTGCGGCACAACCAGGTGCCGGGGATCTCGGCTTCGTCCGCGAACGGGATGTCGAAGATCTCGCCGTTCTCGCACTTGTACTTGGCCATACGACGGGGCGCGAGGTCATGGTCACGGTCGGTCTCGTAGCTCACAGCTCCGAGACGGCTACCTCGAAGTACGCGATCTGCCATGGTGGTGTCCTCTCTTCGTTCGTCACCGCTGGTGGGCGCCCTGACTTGGGGAGTAGACGCTCACACTCATCTACAACGCCACGAGCACCCGATTGGTTCCCGTGTGGCGAGAAGACGCAACCTCTCCATCTTACCGGGTACCGCGCGCGTTCATCGAAGGCGTCCGAATCTCGAGTACAGTGTCGACTCATGGCTGAGAGCACACGCGTCGGATCACCGCAGACTGCGCGTTCCGGAAACCCGTGTGTGTGGTGCGGCCGCGAGGTCGCGGTGACGGGAGTGGGTCGTCGTCGCCGGTACTGCAGCCAGTCTTGTCGCCAGCGCGCGTACGAGCAGCGCAATGCCGTCAAGGGCACGACGATCCCGGCTGACGCCGTCATCTTGACCGCCGTCGAGGCCGTCGAACTGGTGGATCGGATGTTCGAGGTTCGCTGCGCCGCCGAAGATGTGGCGACTGCTGTTGCCGAGGGAGCCGAAAGTTCGGAACTCGCACAGTTGTGTGAACGGTTGACCGAACTTGCCCGTGAAGCCGAACGTTTCCGGTGAAGCAGGTGTGGGCAACCGGTTTCTAGCCTTGCGTTGAGCACCGCAGCACTGCGGTGCGCCTGACGCCTGACGACGACAAATTCTGATCCTGAGTTCGGACCTTCGGGGAGGTTCGGACTTCGAAGCGACCCTTCGTCGAGGTCGATGACCTTCGGCTGCGCTCTCGCAGGATCGCCACATGGTTTCCACTCGATATCGAGGCGGTGCGATGTTTCTCTTCAATCCCCGAGCCACAGTTCCCGGCGCTGATCGTCACAACGCTGTGTGGGGGTGGTCGTGATGGATACCGGCAAGAGGATCGATCCGCTGACCGGATCGCGAAGCCTGCCGGCAGGGGCGTTTCCCCTGTCAGCGGTGCAGCGCAGTATGTGGTTTGCGCAGCAACTTCACCCGACGGTGCCGTATTTCATTGCGCAGTACATCGAGTTCCACGGCGACCTGGACATGCAACTGCTCAGCCGCGCTGCAGTGGAGGCCGCCCACGAGTTCGAGTCGCCATTTCTGCGGTTGATGTACCCCGATGGTGAGCCGTGCCAGATCGTGGACTTCACGATCGATCCGGGTATCGACTACTTCGACTTCCGCGAGCGTGAGAACCCTCGGCAGGCTGCGTCGGAGTGGATGGACAACGATTACGCGACGACGCTCGACTTGACGCGTGATCGTCTCGTCGAGATGACAATTCTCCAAACTGGTGATCGAGACTACTTGTGGTACACCAGGATTCACCACGTTGCTCTCGACGGATACAGCGGAATGACGATAGTGAATCGAATTGCCGCGATCTACACCGCAGCAGTCGAGGGCCGGGAGCCTGCGGTAAACAAGGCGCTCGACGTCACGACGCTGTCCGAACTCGATCAGAAGTACCGCGAATCGAGTCGGTTCGAGGCCGACCGCGAATACTGGGCCCAGCGAGTGTCCGGCGTCGAGCACGGTTCTACGTTGGCAACGCGTGAGGGACCTCCGACTGCGCGTAGCGAACTCGTCAGTGCCGCGATGTCGGCGAACAGCCTTGCTGCCTTGGACGAGTGGAATTCGCGTTCCGGTGCCACTGCGGCGGCGGTGCTGATTTCGGCACTGGCGTGCTATTTGTCTCGCAACACCGGCTACGACGACGTTCTGATAAATCTGCCGGTCTCGGCGAGGACCACGGCACCGCTGCAACGCTCCGGCGGAATGCTGGTCAACGTCGCGCCCCTTCACATCCACGTCGACCCCGACGAAAGCGTGGACGATCTGGTCGGGCGGGTCCAACTCGAACTCCTCGGCGCGCTTCGTCATCAGCGATGCAGTCTCGAAGACATCAGGCGCGATGCGGGCTTGGCGGTCGGCGATGCACGACTGTCCGGTCCGATGATGAATGTGATGCTCTTCCGGCAGGAGATAACACTGGGATCACTGACCGGCGAGTTTCACATCGTCACGTCGGGGCCCGTCGAGGATCTCCTGGTCAACGTGTACCAGAGTGGCGACCCAGCTCAGACGTTGATCGACTTTCGTGGCAACCCCAATCGCTACGGTCACGACGAACTGGTTGAACACCACCGGGCGTTCACCGAGTTGGTCGCAGAACTGACAGCAGCACCGGCCGGTACGCCGATGAACCGGATTCATCCGGCAAGCGCCGAGGCCGGGGCACGCAGTGCGCAGCGGAGGGAAACCGAAAGGTTCTGGGCTGGATATCTGGGGGACTCCGACGAGGGTTCGGCGCTGGGGCTCGAGCGAATCGACGCAGAATCGGAGCCGACCACTACGAATCGGCTCAGCTTCCCGCTCGATCCCGCGGTCGCCGAACTTGCACGTACGGAAGATGTCTCACTCTTTGCCGTTGTCCACGCGGCATTTGCGGCATTGTTGTCGAGATCGACCGAGCGCCGTGACGTGTTGATCGGAACGAGGACCGAGTGGGGGACTTCGCCGCTGCGCTGCGAGGTCGATCCGGCGGCGCCGTTCGACGAGTTCGTGAGTTTTCTTGCTCGAGAACGCGACACGTTGTTGGTTCGATCGGCGGCAGGTATCCCCGAGCTGCCCGAGTTGCACGTCCATCTCAACGACGGCTCGCAGGAGACCACGATTGCCGGACTCGATGTGGCGATCGACGTCCACGCGGATACCGGCGCCCTCGAGGTGGCGTACTCCACGCAGCACTACGCCGAATCCACGGTCCAAGCCTTCCTCTCGCGACTGGTGCGGATCCTTGCGGGCGCAGCGGCAGCCCCGCGAACGTCGGTCGGAGATCTCGATCTTCTCGACGAGTTCGAGCGTGAGTTCCTTATGCCGGCACGGGGAGCGACCGCGTCCGCGCCGTTGACCCTGCCCGATATCCTCCGCCGGGCCGCGGCTGTGAACCCCGATGCCCCAGCGCTCGTTTTCGGTGATCGTGAGGTGAGCTACCGGGAACTCGACGCCGAGTCGAACACACTCGCCCGCGAACTGATCAACAGGGGAGTCGGCCCAGGTACCTACGTCGCCCTTGCACTGTCGAGGTCGATCGAATCGGTGACCGCGACGTGGGCAGTGGCCAAGACCGGCGGCGCCTTCCTCCCGATCGATCCGCACTACCCCGAGGATCGTATTCGGCACATGCTCACCGATTCGGGAGCTGTTGTCGGAATCAGCGTGGGGGAGCACCATGCCGGGCTCGCCGATTCGGTGGACTGGCTGCTTCTGGACGAACTGAACACCGACGAACCGAACGCGTACCGCTCGGACGCACCGCTCGACGATGTCGAACGTCGCTCACGCGTGCGCTACGACGACCCGGCTTACCTGATCTACACCTCGGGATCTACCGGCGTCCCCAAAGGCGTCGTGGTCAGTCACCGCGGGCTGAGCAGCTTCGCCGACGAAGAACGAATCAGGTTCGGAGTCGAACCAGGCGACCGCACCCTGCATTTCTCGTCGCCGAGCTTCGACGCTTCGGTACTCGAACTTCTCCTTGCCTTCGGCGGCGCGGCGACGATGGTGATAGCGCCGCCCACCGTGTACGGCGGCGACGAACTGGCCCAGGTGATGCGCGTCGGCCGGGTGACACACGCTTTCGTCACCCCGGCCGCGCTGGCAACAGTCGATCCCGCCGGCCTACCGGATCTACGAGTGGTCGTGACCGGCGGCGATGCCTGCTCGCCCGCGCTGGTAGATCAGTGGTCACACGGACGCTCGATGTTCAACGCGTACGGACCGACCGAAACCACCGTCGTCGCCACCCTGACCGGACCGCTGAGCAGCGATGTTCCCGTCACCATCGGAAAGCCGATGCGCGGCGCCGCGGCCGTCCTCCTGGATTCGCGGCTTCAACCGGTGCCGATCGGTGTCGCCGGCGAACTCTATGTGAGCGGTATCGGTTTGGCGCGTGGATACCACGCGCGAGCCACGATCACGGCCGAACGATTCGTCGCCGACCCCAACGGCGTTGCGGGAGAGCGCATGTACCGCACGGGTGACCTCGCGCGGTGGAACGGCGCGGGTGAGCTGGAGTACCTCGGACGGAGCGACTTCCAGATCAAGATCCGCGGTTTCCGCGTCGAACTCGGCGAGATCGACGACGTACTGCGCCGCCATCCGAGCGTCGCGCAGGCCGTCACCGCCGGAGTTTCGGGCCCGAGTGGGGAAACACTGTTGGCGGCGTACGTCACGGCGGCTGAGGGCACGCACATCGACAACTCCGAATTGATCGCCCACGCCGGATCCTCGTTGGCAGCGCACATGGTTCCGTCGCGGATCGTCGTACTCGATTCCATTCCACTGACTCCCGCCGGAAAGATCGACAGGAAAGCATTACCGGACATCGATTCGGCTGGCGGCACGGCCGAATACCGTGCCCCCGAGACCTCGACCGAGAAGCGAATTTCTGCGGTGTTCTGCGATCTGCTCGGCATCACCAGGGCAGGAGCAGACGACAGTTTCTTCGACCTCGGCGGTGACTCGCTGATCGCGACCCGAGTCGTGTCGAGGGTCAACGGAGCACTCGGGACGACGCTGAGCGTTCTCGACCTCTTCGAGGCGCCGACCGTCTCCGCTCTGGCTGCTCGCGCAGACCTCGCGGACTCGCGGAACACGCGCGCCCCAGCACTGACGCGTATCGATCGCCCTGACCGGATACCGGTATCTCTGGCTCAGCAACGTATGTGGCTGACCAATCAACTCGATCCGAGTTCGCCGGCGTACAACATTCCGATCGCGGTTTCGATGACCGGCGATCTCGACGTCGACGCACTGTTCACCGCACTGCGGGACGTGATCGTTCGGCACGAGGTCTTGCGGACCGTTTTCCCCGAGAGCGCCCGTGGTCCGGTCCAGCACGTTCTCGGTGTGGACGAGATGTTCGATCATCTCGAGGTGGAAACGGTGCCTGCCGCAGCGGCCGCAGCGCGGGCGAGCGAACTGGCACGAACGGGATTCGACGTCAGCGAATCGGTGCCGATCCGCGCCACTCTGCTCGAGGTGAACGAACGCGAGCACACCCTGGTCCTCGTCGTTCACCACATTGCAGCGGACGGCCTGTCGATGGCGCCGCTGGCTCGTGACGTGATGGTCGCTTACGCGTCGAGGGCGAGCGGGCGTGTACCGGCGTGGTTGCCGCTCGAAGTGCAGTACGGCGATTTCAGCGAATGGCAACGAGGAGCGCTCGGCGAAGCATCCGACCCGGATTCGATTCTCGCCGAGCAGTTGCGGTTCTGGTCGCACACTCTCGCCGAACGCGGTGAGCTCGCGGAACTGCCGATGGATCACCCGCGGCCTGCAGGTGTCTCGCTGCGCGGTGGAGATCTCGATTTCCGGATCGACTCCGCGACGTACCGCCGGGTCGGCGAGATCGCGGCGCGATGCGACGTCAGCGTGTTCATGGTGATCCACGCAGCGCTGGCCGTCCTGCTCAGTCGAGAATGTGGAGCGAACGACATCACGATCGGCACCCCGGTGGCCGGGCGTAGCGAGCGCGCCCTCGACGACGTCGTCGGAATGTTCGTCAACACGGTGGTGCTGAGGACGGTTCTCGACGGGGGACTCACCTTCGGTGAAGTTCTCACCCGCGTCCGGGACGTCGACGTGGCGGCCTTGCAGCACACCGAAGTGCCGTACGACGTACTCGTCGAATCCCTCGCAGAGCGCCAGGCACCGCTGTTCCAGGTCATGTTGGTGATGCAAGGCGCTGCTCCCGCCGAGGTCACCTTGCCCGAGCTCGACGTCACTGTTGACGAACTGTCCACGGGTGCAGCAAAGTTCGATCTTCAGGTCATTCTCACCGACCGCGGCGACCATCTCGACGGCCAGTTGAACTACGCCAGCCAACTTTTCGACTCGGACACCATGTCGGGCCTCGCTGATCGCTTCACGATGCTCCTCGACGCAGTAGCGGCCGACCCCGAATCAATCGTCGGCGACGTCGATCTCACAGCTGTGGGCGAGGCGGAACTGGTCCTCGAGCGCTGGAATGCCACCGAACACGCCGTACCGATCACCACCCTCTCCGACCTGGTGGCGGAGCAGGCAGCCCGGACGCCCGAGGGGGCCGCGCTCATCTACGGCGAGCGGACACTGACGTATGCGGAGTTCGACGCGAGGGTCAGCGAACTTGCCAGAACCCTCATCGCCCACGGTGTCGGCCCGGACATGCGCGTCGCGGTGTCGATTCGCCGGTCACCCGAACTACTCGTCGCGGTCCACGCCGTGATCCGTGCCGGCGCGGCGTATGTCCCGGTGGACCCCGACCATCCGGCCGAACGTATCGCGTACGTCTTCGACATCGCCGCACCGATCTGTGTGCTGAGCCGGCCCCAGGACCACGGCGCACTTCCCGCGCGAGTCCCGATCGTCGACATCGATCTCGATCGTCCCGTGTCCACGACGGTGCCGATCACCGACGCTGATCGGATCCGACCCCTCCTCCCGGACAATGCTGCATACGTGATCTTCACGTCCGGATCGACCGGTCGGCCGAAAGGCGTTGCAGTATCACACCGTTCGATCGTCAATCGCCTTCTGTGGATGCAAGACGCGTACCCACTTCACGCGTCGGACGTGGTGCTGCACAAGACTCCGGTGACCTTCGACGTCTCGGTGTGGGAACTGTTCTGGCCCCTGCATACTGGTGCGCAGTTGGTGATCGCGGAACCGGAGGGGCACCGTGATCCCGGGTACCTGTCGGCGTTGATGGCCGAAAAAGGCGTCACGACGGCGCACTTCGTTCCGTCGATGCTCGCGGAATTCGTCGCGGTCGCGACTGCCGGGCAGTGCGCAAGCCTGCGTCAGGTGTTCTGCAGCGGTGAAGCTCTCGCTCCCACCACCGCGGAGGCGTTCACCCGTCTGAGTTCTGCAGGATTGTTCAACCTGTACGGACCCACGGAGGCTGCCGTCGACGTGAGCGCCGCCGAATTCACCCCCGACATGACCGTCACCGTTCCCATCGGTGCTCCTGTGTGGAACACCCAGCTCTATGTCCTCGACGGGCGGCTGCATCCCGTTCCGGTCGGCGTTCACGGCGAGCTGTACCTGGCGGGAGTGCAACTGGCGCGTGGATACCTCGGGCGCAGCGATCTCACCGCCGACAGATTCGTGGCCGATCCGTACAGCCCGGCTGGCACCCGGATGTACCGAACCGGTGATGTCGTCCGGTGGCGCGCCGACGGGCTACTCGACTACGTCGGTCGACGCGATTTCCAGGTCAAGATCCGCGGCCAGCGCATCGAGCTCGCCGAGGTCGAAGCAGCGTTGCTCAGGCTGCCCGGTGTCACGCAAGCTGCTGCTCTCGTCCATCACGACGACGTGGTCGGTGACAGCTTGGTCGGCTACGTCATCGCCGAGACCGGCACCTCGATCGACACGGACGGCATGCGCGCCGAGTTGAGAGGTCTCCTTCCCGCCTACATGGTTCCCGCAGTGGTCATCGCCCTCGACGTGTTTCCGCTCGGCTCGACCGGCAAGCTCGATCGGAAAGCTCTGCCCGCTCCCAGCTTCGACAGCTCGCAGACGTATCTGGCGCCGAGAACACCGCTCGAAGCACAGTTGGCGGCGATCTTCGAGGAGCTTCTGGAATCCGGGGCAGTCGGTGTTCACGACAACTTCTTCGAGATCGGCGGAAACAGTCTCGTCGCTGCCCGAGCCGTGGCGCGCGTGAACGATTCACTCTCGTTGAACCTGTCGATCAGAGAGTTGTTCGACGCGCCGACCGTTGCGCAGTTGGCGGTCGAGTGCGCCACGGCGCGAGGGGGAGCAGCCGTTCTTCCGCTCGAGGCGTTGCCGCGGCCGCAGTCGATTCCGCTGTCGCTGGCCCAGAAGCGCATGTGGTTCGTCAATCAATTCGACGTCACCTCCGCGGCGTACAACGTGGCCATAGCGATCAGGCTGAGAGGCCGGTTGGACGTTGCGGCCTTGGAAGGCGCGATCACCGATGTGCTCGATCGCCACGAATCGCTGCGCACGCTGTTTCCCATGATCGAGGGAGTGCCGGCGCAGGTAATCGTGGAACCCGGTGAAGCGTTGGGGTCGCTACCGATTGTCGGCGCGAGCACCGAAGCGGTACTCGGGGAGATCGAACGCGTCACCTCGAGGGGCTTCGACGTGACGCAGGCTCCACCGATCAGGGCGGAACTGATCGAGGTCGACGCAGAAGATCACGTCCTGGCTGTGGTCGTCCATCACATCTGCGCCGACGGATTCTCGATGGCACCGTTGGCGTTCGACGTGATGAGCGCGTACTCGGCACGGCATCGAGGTGAGGCACCCGACTGGTCTCCTCTCCCGGTCCAGTACGCGGACTTCGCGATCTGGCAGGAAAGGGCTCTCGGACGGATAGACGAAGCGGAGAGCACCCTCGCCGGCCAGCTCGAGTACTGGACACGTCAGCTGGCAAGTGTGCCCGAGCTTCTCGCGCTCCCCGCAGATCGCCCGCGGCCGCGCGTACAGGATCTCTCGGGCGGCGTCGTTCGATTCGACATCGATGCCGGCATTCATCGTCGTCTGAGCGAAACCGCGATCGAACACCGAAGCAGTATGTTCATGGCGATACACGCCGCGTACGCGGTGCTCGTGGCCAGATTGTCCGGCATGGAAGACATCACGATCGGCTCACCGATCGCCGGACGCGGAAATGCCCTCCTGGATCCGATGGTCGGTATGTTCGTCGGAACGTTGGTGCTGCGCGCCGATGTCGACCCCGCAGCCTCGTTCACCGATCTGTTGGCCAGAGTTCGCAGCACCGACCTCGACGCCTTCGCTCACGCAGACGTCCCCTTCGAGCGCGTCGTCGATGCGCTCGCTCCGGAGCGGTCGACTTCGCATTCACCGTTGTTCCAGGTGATGCTGGAGTTCAAGAACACCAGTCGACCAGCAGTTCGTCTGACGGACCTCGAGGTCGAGGTCCTCGAACTCGAATCCGCCGTTTCGAATTTCGATCTGCAACTCACGCTTGCCGAGACATTCGACGACGACGGCCGGCCGGCGGGAATCGAGGCCGGGTTCACCTACGCGAGCGCCCTGTTCGACGAGTCGACGGTCGAAGGCTTCGCTCGATATCTTGTTCGGATCCTCGGTGCGGTGACCGAATCACCGCACACGCCGGTCGGCGACATCGATCTCGTGGTCGACACCGACACGATGAGCGTCGTGTCTGCACCGGAACTTCCCGGCCAGATTCACTTCTCGACGTTGCTCGAGCGGAAGTACGTCGACGAACCGCAGAGAACTGCACTGATTTTCGGCGACCGACATCTGACGTACTCCGATCTGGACCGCCGGGCCAATCGGCTTGCACGACTGTTGATCGGCCGCGGGGCAGGTCCGGAATCCGTTGTCGCCCTGGCATTGCCACGCTCACTGGAATCCGTGGTCGCGATCTGGGCGGTTGCCCGGACCGGCGCCGCATTCGTACCCGTCGACCCGGCGTACCCCGTCGACCGCGTACATCACATGATCAACGACTCGGGAGCGGGCGTCGTCCTCACCACCGCCGAGCATGTGGGTGTCGTCCCCGACGAGGCAGACGCAGTTCTGCTCGATCAGGCCGAGACACTGGCAACCCTCGAACAGTTCGGAGATCAGCGGCTGGAGGCCTCGGAACTGGCGGGGACGGTGTCTCTGGACAATCCCGCCTATGTCATCTACACCTCCGGTTCCACCGGCGTCCCCAAAGGAGTCATGGTCACTCACCGTGGGCTTTCGGCACTCGCCGAACAGGAACGTACTCGATTCGGGGTGGAATCGACCTCGCGCACGCTGCATTTCAGCTCACCGAGCTTCGACGCCTCGATTCTCGAACTCCTGATGGCCGTTGGTGCCGGGGCCACGATGGTCATCGCTCCACCGAGCATCATCGGCGGAACCGAACTGACGAGCCTGATCGCCGATCAGCACGTCACGCACGCCTTCATCACCCCGGCCGCTCTGGCCACGGTCGATCCGAGCGAACTGAACGAGCTGGTCTGCATCGGAACCGGTGGCGACGTCTGCCCGCCCGATCTCGTCGCCGCCTGGGTCAGTGATCACCGGATCATGATCAATGCCTACGGACCGACCGAATCGACGGTCGTCGCCAGCATCACCGAGCCGATGTCCCCGGCCGATCGAGTGACGATCGGCCGCCCGTCGACAGGCATCACTGCGTGGGTCCTCGACAATCGCCTGCACCGCGTCCCGGTCGGAGTGACGGGGGAGCTGTACGTCAGTGGCGACGGACTCGCCCGCGGTTACCGCAACCGCGCCGGCACCACCGCCGAACGTTTCGTGCCCAATCCCGCGGGCAGTGCGGGCACACGGATGTACCGCACCGGCGACCTCGCCAGGTGGAACAAGAACGGCGAACTCGAGTACCAGGGCCGAGGTGATTTCCAGGTCAAGATTCGTGGGTTCCGCATCGAACTCGGCGAGATCGAAGCAGTTCTGGCTCGCTATCCCGGGGTCGCGCATTCCGTGGTGACCACGCTCGAACGTGACGGAGGCGCCGCGCGAATCGTCGGATACGTCGTGCCCGCCAACGATGCTCAGACTGTGGATCCCGAGGCCGTCATCGCGTTCGCGGGTTCGGCTCTGGCCCCGTACATGGTTCCTGCGGCGGTGGTCGTGCTCGACGAACTGCCGATGACTGCCAACGGAAAGCTCGACCGCCGAGCCCTGCCGGTTCCCGACCTGCGAGCAACCCAGGCACGCTCGCGGGCTGCCGAGTCCGATACCGAGCGCACGCTGGCCGCCTTGTTCGTCGATGTCCTCGGTGTCGAATCGGTGGGCGTCGACGACTCGTTCTTCTCGATGGGCGGCGATTCGATCATGTCGATTCAGCTCGTCGCCCGTGCCCGCGACGCCGGGCTCGTGTTCACCCCGCGTGACGTCTTCGAGGTGAAATCGGTCGCCGGTCTTGCGGTTTTGCTGGCATCGACCAAGGACGACGAACCCGAGGTGCTCGAGGAACTTCCCGGAGGCGGCGTCGGCCACGTGCCGTTGTTGCCGGTGGCACAGTGGTGGCTCGACCGGCTCGGCTCCGATCTCCAGGGGCTCGATTCGTTCTCCCAAGCGACCCTTCTCAATGCGCCGCACGGGCTTCGCAGTGTGGAGCAGTTGACCGCAGCGCTTCAAGTCGTTCTCGATCGTCACGACATCCTTCGCGCGCGCCTCGAACTCGACGGCGAGCGCGGGCTCATAGTCGGCGATCCGGGATCTGTTGCAGCCGAGGACATCTGCCGGGTAGTCGAGGTCGAGGCCGAGCCGGGCACCGCCGTGTTCGACGCGGCGATCGTCGCCGCCCTGGGTGATGCACGTCGAGAACTCGACCCCGTCCGGGGCGAGATGGTGCGGGTCGTCTGGTTGTCCGGCGTACGCAACACCGGCCGGTTGCTCCTGGTGATCCACCACCTCGCGGTGGACGGCGTGTCCTGGCGCGTGCTCGTACCGGAACTTGCGTCCGCTTTCCACCGGATCGACGCCGGCGAGGAGCCGGAGCCGTCGTATTCGGGCACGTCGGTTCGTCGTTGGTCGCATGCGCTCCGTGACATCGCGCCCGATCGAAGAGTCGAATTGCCCCGGTGGCGTTCGATCCTCGAAGGTGACGACCCCCTGATCGGAACCCGGCCGCTGGACCCGCGGCTCGACACGTTCGATTCGGTCGGCCGAGTTGTCGCCGACGTGCCCGTCGAACTGTCCGACACAGTCCTGACCACGCTTCCCGCGCTCTTCGGTGGATCCGTCAACGACGGTCTCGTTGCTGCTCTCGCGCTGGCACTGACGCAGTGGAGGCAGGCACAGGGCATACGAACCGGCAACGTGCTCGTCTCGATGGAAGGTCACGGACGCGAGGCTCACGTGGTGCCCGGTGCGGACGTCCTGCACACCGTCGGCTGGTTCACCAGTGTCTTCCCGATGCGAATCGACCTCGCCGACATCGACATCTCGAACGTGTTGAGCAGCGGCCCCGAGGCAGCGGTGGTTCTCAAGCGGGTCAAGGAAGAACTGTTGGGAGTTCCGGACAGCGGCATCGGGTACGGAGTTCTGCGTTATCTCGACGAGGTGGGCCGAGCGGGACTGGAAGATCTCCGCCAACCGCAGATCTCCTTCAACTATCTCGGTCGTTTCTCCGGCACCGAAGCAGGAGAGTCGCTGGGGGACTGGGCACTGGCCCGCGACGTCGATCTGGAAGCGGCAGCTCGGTCCGAGATGCCCGTGGGTTCGGTCCTGGACGTCAATGTCGTCACCACCGAAATCTCGGGTGCACCGCACATCGGTGCCACTATCGCCTATCCCACCGGCGTGCTGGCAGAGCGCGATGCTCGCGCCATCGCCGAACTCTGGGTGCAGTCGTTGCGCGCTCTGGCCACCTACGCCGAACACAGCGAACGCGGGGGACTCACACCGTCGGACATCGACCTGATCGAACTGGACCAGGAGTCCATCGACCACCTCGAGCGCGAGTTCCCGACACTGACCGACGTCTGGTCCCTTTCACCGCTGCAATCCGGACTGCTCTTCCACGCCCGCTACGCCGAACACACAGTCGACGCGTACACCGTCCAACTCGCACTCGAACTCGACGGCGTCGACGCGTCCAGGTTGCACCGCGCCGCACAGGCGTTGCTCGACCGTCATGAGAACCTGCGAGCTGCGTTCACGACCGACACCGGTGGGCGATCGGTGCAGGTGATCAGCGCCGACGTGGACGTGCCGTGGACCGAGATCGACATCTCTCCGTTGGCCCCCACCGAACAGGCAACCGAGATACGCGAGCTCCTCCATGCGGATCGGGTGCGAGGCTTCGACATGGCCACGCCGCCCCTGCTGCGGTTCCTGCTTCTGCGAACCGGAGACGACGCGTATCGGTTGATCCTGACCAACCACCACATCCTCCTCGACGGATGGTCGATGCCGCTGCTGGTCCGTGACCTACTGACGCTCTACGCCACCGACAGTGATCACAGTGCCATCCCACGCGTGCACCCCTACCGGGACTATCTGAGCTGGATCAGCACTCGCGACGACAGCGTGTCGATCGAAGCCTGGGGCGAAGCACTCCGCGGACTCGACGACCCGACGCTGCTCACCGGAACTCACGCCGTCGACGAGGACGGCGCCACCTCACGCTCGACCACCACAGCCCTCGGAGAACGTGAGACGGAACTTCTGCGTGGATTCGTCCGCTCCCGTGGCCTGACGACAGCCTCCTTGATCCAGGTGGCCTGGGGAATCGTGCTCGCCGAACTCCTCGGCCGCGACGACGTCGTCTTCGGTGGAACCGTCTCCGGCCGACCACCCCAGGTGTCCGGCGTCGAGTCGATGGTGGGTTTGTTCATCAACACTGTCCCCGTCCGAGTTCGCCTCGACCCGCGAGAGTCACTGGCAGCGCTGTGCGTTCGTGTCCAAGCGGAACAGGCGCGGTTGTCCGATCACCATCATGTGGGGCTTTCGCACATCACTTCGGCAGTGGGGGCCGCTGCATCGTTCGACACGCTGACTGTGTTCGAGTCGTATCCCGTCGACCGCGGTGGACTCTCCTCGGGCACCGACATCGCCGGAATGCACGTTCTCGACGTCCACGACGCCGAGGATGCCGCGCACTATCCACTCGCGATCGTTGCCTCTGCGGCAGACGGGCGACTGCGGCTCAAATTCGAGTATTTCCCGGGAGTCCTGGGCGATCACGACATCGACGCGATCGCGGACCGGCTGCTCCGTACCCTCGAACTGATCACCGCACAACCGGATCTTCCGCTGGCGAAACTGCGTTTGATGCCGGATTCGCAAGTGCAGCAATTGGTTCCCGCGCGCGGCCGGCAAGGCCGCTCGGTAAGGACACTCGATCGCATCTTTTCGGACACCGCGAGCAGATTCCCCGAACGGGTCGCACTGTCCTGTGGTGACAGAAAGATGACCTATCGAGAGCTGGACGAGGCGTCGAATCAGTGGGCGCGCGTGCTCATCTCGGAAGGCGCGGGCCCGGACTCACGGGTGGCGATCTGTGTGGAACGGTCCTTCGAATCCGTCGCAGCGGTCTGGGCGATCACCAAGACCGGTGCCGCCTTCGTGCCGATCGATCCTCGCTACCCGAGTGACCGGATCTCGTTCATGCTCGAGGACTCGGCATCATCGCTCGGAATGACCACGGCTGCACACGCACCGGCCGGCGGTGGCGCAACGAAGTGGCTCGAACTCGACGACTCGGCGAACGCCACTCGGCTCTCCGGAGTGTCCACGTCACCGCTACGCGAAGACGAGCGCCGGGGAACCCCGCGGCTGGAGAACACTGCCTACCTCATCTACACCTCGGGCTCGACCGGCCGGCCCAAGGGTGTCGTCGTCACGCACACCGGTCTCGAGAACTTCGCCGACGAACAGCGTCATCGCTACGGTCTCACGGAGAATTCACGCGCGCTGCATTTCGCCTCGCCGAGTTTCGACGCCTCCGTTCTCGAGTATCTGCTCGCCTTCGCCGTCGGCGGCGAACTGGTCGTAGCTCCCACCACCGTCTACGGAGGGGCCGAACTGGCCGACGTTCTCCGAGAGGGACATGTCACGCACGC
The DNA here is from genome assembly GCF_056945715.1 of Rhodococcus sp. MurmanLake-1. Classification (NCBI taxonomy): domain Bacteria; kingdom Bacillati; phylum Actinomycetota; class Actinomycetes; order Mycobacteriales; family Nocardiaceae; genus Rhodococcus; species Rhodococcus sp. MurmanLake-1. The sequence continues at coordinate 169,940 of NZ_JBWZNF010000001.1, forward strand.
GTTCATCACGCCCGCAGCGCTGACGTCGGTGGATCCCGAGGGACTCGACGAACTGACCACCATCACGGTCGGTGGCGAGGCGCCCTCGGCGGACCTGGTGCGCACCTGGGCGCCGGGAAGATCGTTCGTCAACGTCTACGGACCCACCGAAACCACCATCTCCTGCAACCTCAGTGACCCCATCCCAGCCGGTGAGAAGGTCTATCTCGGGCCGCCGAACCGCGGCTTCAGCGAGGTCGTCCTCGATCGCAGACTTCAACCGGTGTCCGTCGGAGTTCCCGGCGAACTGTATGTCGCCGGAGTTGGACTCGCGCGCGGCTATCACGGGCGTTCACCGCTGACGAGCGAACGATTTGTCGCCAACCCGTACGGCGAGCCGGGGGAGCGGATGTACCGCACCGGAGACGTGGTGCGCTGGCGCAGTGACCGCACCATCGAGTACCTCGGACGCAGCGACTTCCAGGTCAAGATCCGCGGGTTCCGTATCGAACTCGGCGAGGTCGACACGGCGTTGGGTCAGCTGCCCGGTGTGGAGTACGCGGTCACATTGGCGGTGCGCGGACCCTCCGACGAGCAGGCCTTGGCGGCATATGTCGTCTGCGACGACGAACGCCCGGTGAGCGCCGAGGACATCCGGGCGGCGGCACGGGAGCTACTGCCGGCACACATGGTGCCAGCGAGCGTCGTCGTGCTCGACGAGCTACCACTGACCGGCGTCGGCAAGGTCGATCGGGCTGCTCTTCCGGCGCCTCGCTTCGACACCGATGCCGAAACACTCGCTGCACCGGCGACCGAGCTCGAACGGCTGGTGGTGGGCGTTTTCGAGGACGTGCTCGGAGTGTCCCCGATCGGTATCGATACTCACTTCTTCGACATCGGCGGAAACTCACTGACCGCGACCCGCGTCATCGCCCGCGTCAACGCACTTCTCGGCACCGACATCGGCGTTCGAGGATTGTTCGAGTCTCCGACAGTTCGGCAGCTGTCTCGTCTGGCGGAGAGTGTCGGCCGCGGCGAGAACCCCAGACCACCGTTGACTCGGCGATCTCGCCCGGATCCACTGCCCGTGTCATTGGCACAGAAGCGGATGTGGTTCCTCAACCAGTTCGACGTGACCTCGCCGGCCTACAACGTTCCCCTGGCAGTGCGCCTCGACGGCGATCTGGACTTCGCCGCATTGCAGGCCGCGGTAGCGGACGTATTGGGTCGCCACGAGAGCTTGCGGACGAAGTTCCCCTCGATCGACGGACAGCCGGTGCAGCAGGTGATGTCCAGCGACGAGGTCATGCCGATCCTGGAGCCGGAAATCGTCACTGCTGCCAGAGTGTCCGATCGAATCCTCGAGCTGGCCTCGGCAGGCTTCGACGCCTCGGCCGAAGTTCCGATCCGCTGCGCGGTCCTGCGCGTCGACGGGGACGAGCGCAGGCACGTACTCGTGATCGTCGTCCACCACATCGTCGCCGACGGGTTCTCGATGAACCCCCTGGCAGCGGACGTGGCAGCGGCCTATGCGGCCCGCAGCGCCGGCAGTGCGCCGAGCTGGTCGGAACTGGCCGTGCAGTACGGCGACTTCGCTGTGTGGCAGCACGAAGTGCTCGGCTCCGAGGAAGATCCGGACTCGGCTCTGACCCGTCAGCTCGATTACTGGAAGGACCGACTCGCGGGACTGGGCGAGCCGATCGCCCTGCCGACGTCGTTCCCACGTCCGGCAAAGCCGTCCATGGTCGGCTCTGTTCACCGGTTCGCGGTATCGCCGCAGTCCCATCGGGCGCTGACCGATCTGGCCCGCGAGCACGGCAGCACCATGTTCATGGTCATGCACGCAGCACTGGCGGTACTTGCGGCACGCCTGGCGGGTACCGAGGACATCGCCATCGGTACACCTGTCGCCGGGCGCGGCGAGGCCGAACTCGATCACCTGGTCGGAATGTTCGTCAACACTCTTGTGCTGCGGACACAGATCACGCCCGACGCGTCGTTCGAGGACGTACTCGCCCAGGTTCGCGAAGGCGACCTCGGCGCGTTCCAACACACCGACTTGCCCTTCGAAAGGTTGGTCGACGCACTCGCCCCGGAACGCTCGACGTCGCACACTCCGTTGTTCCAGATCCTCATCGAGTTCCGTAACAACGCGCTACCGCAACTCGAACTGCCAGGTCTGTCGGTCTCGGGAGTCGAGTTCGACCTACCCGTCGCCAAGTTCGATCTGCAACTCTCGGTCACCGAGCGTTACGACGCGGATGGCGGAACGGATGGAATCGACGCCGAATTCATCTACGCCACAGACCTGTTCGACGATGGATTGATCGAGTCGTTCTCGCGCAGACTGCTCACCCTCCTCGAGGCGGTCTCCCGAGAGCCGTCGACTCCTACCGGTGACATCGACGTCGTGGGCGCCGGCGAGCGTCGACAGATGCTGACCGAGTGGAACACTCACGCCGAACCGGCTCCGGCCGACAACATCGCGGACCGATTCTTCGAAGCTGTTGCAGCACATCCGTCGTCGACCGCGGTCAACGACAGCGACGGCGCCATGACGTACGCCGAACTGGACGGGCGCGCGAACCGCCTGGCGCGGCTCCTGATCGGCCGCGGTATCGGTCCGGAATCCGTGGTTGCCGTTGCGATGCCCAGAACCACCGATCTCGTGCTCGCCCTCGTCGCCGTCATCAAAACCGGGGCGGCATACCTGCCGGTCGACATCACCTACCCGGCCGAGCGCATGCGATTCCTCTTCGACGACGCGCGGCCGGTATGCCTGGTCACGACCGGAGACTTCCGAAGCGACCTACCTTCGGAGATCATCGAATCCGGCATCGACATCGTCGAACTCGGATCGCCGGAGATCGCGGTACGCCTCGATCACTCCGCGCCACATCGCATCACCGACGCGGACCGGACGACACCACTTCTGCCCGACGCGATCGCGTACATCATCTACACCTCCGGATCCACAGGGCGCCCCAAAGGTGTCCAGGTCAGCCACCGAAACGTTCTGACTCTGATGGACAACACCTCCCCGACATTCGGGTTCGACAACACGGACGTGTGGACGATGTTCCACTCGTACGCATTCGACTTCTCCGTCTGGGAGCTGTGGGGGCCACTGCTGCACGGTGGCCGGTTGGTCGTCGTCGACTACTACACGACCAGATCGCCGGACATGTTCCACGAACTGCTCCGCCGTGAGCGAGTGACGGTGCTGAACCAAACACCCACCGCCTTCTACCAACTCGCCGAAGCCGACCGTGCGTACTCACCGAACGGCACCGGTCCCGACCTTGCACTGCGTTACGTCGTCTTCGGTGGAGAAGCGCTCGATCTCGGGCAATTGCGCAAGTGGTACGACCGGCGGGCCGACACGGCGCCGACGCTGGTCAACATGTACGGGATCACCGAGACGACAGTGCACGTCAGTCGAATCGCGCTCGACCGCAACGACAGCGAGCACGCGTCGGCGAGCATCATCGGGCGAGCAGTACCAGGATTGTCCGTCTACGTACTCGATCGGCGACTGAACCTGGTGCCACCAGGTGTTGTCGGCGAAATGTACGTCGCCGGTGACCAGGTGACTCGGGGATACCTCGGGAAACCCGCATTGACTTCGGTGCGGTTCCTTCCCGATCCATTCGGTAGTTCGGGGGATCGAATGTATCGGAGCGGGGACCTGGCGAGGTGGAACGACGCGGGGCAGTTGGAGTACGTGGGCCGCAGTGATTTCCAGGTGAAGGTGCGTGGTTTCCGCATCGAACTCGGAGAGATCGAAGCCGCAATGCTCCGCTGCCCCGGCGTCGCTGCCTCGGTAGCACTTGTTCGAACAGAGGGAGCGTCACCGCGGATCGTCGGGTACGTGGTCGCCGAAACAGGCAGTACCGTCGATTCAGCGACGGTGACCGACTTCGTCGCCGCCGAACTCGCGGAGTACATGGTGCCCACCGCGATCGTCGTCCTCGAATCACTTCCGCTGACGGTCAACGGAAAGCTCGACCGACGCAGCCTCCCGGCTCCGGACTTCACCGTGACGGGAACAACCGAGGCGACGCGGGCACCAGCCACCGCCACCGAAGCGGTCCTCGCGGATCTCTTCGGAGAGGTTCTGGGGCGGGGCGGTATCGGAGTGGACGATTCCTTCTTCGGCCTCGGCGGCGATTCGATCATGTCGATCCAACTCGTCTCACGGGCGAAGTCCGCAGGCCTCATCTTCACTCCGCGGGACGTCTTCGAAGCGAAAACCGTGGCCGGCCTCACCAAGGTCCTCCTCATCGAATCATCGGAAACCGCACCGGTTCTCACTGAGCTACCCGGCGGGGGAGCCGGCCCGCTACCGCTCACACCGATCATGGAGTGGCTCGTCGAACGCAGTCGCGGTGACCTGAGCACGATCCGCAGTTACAGCCAGAGCGCGCTGATCGCACTGCCCGCGGATGTGTCCGGCCCCGCGCTGGAGCGCGCACTACAAACGATCCTCGACCGCCACGACGTACTGCGGGCACGTCTGGAGGCCGCGACTCACCAACTCGAGATCAGCGAACCCGGCACCGTCGCAGCCTCCGACATCTTGCACCGAACCCCTATCGTGTCCACCGGCGGCGAAGAATTCTTGCGCGCGGCAGAAGCCGCGATGCAGGACGCATCCAGCCGACTCGATCCCGAGCACGGCAAGATGATCAGCGCAGTCTGGTTGGATCCGGTCAGCGCGAACGGCAACCGGCCTGAGGCGGGACGGTTGCTCCTGGTACTTCATCACCTCGCGGTCGACGGTGTGTCCTGGCGAATGCTGGTCCCCGGCCTGGTCACGGCATATGCGTCGGCGTTCGACGGCGAAACACCGATTCTTCCGCCCGGCGGAACGTCGATACGTCGCTGGGCGACAGCGCTCGCCGAGACCGCCGCAGATCGACGCGACGAGATCGACCTGTGGTCGAGGATGCGGACCGACGAACCAATGCTCGGAACGCGCGGGCTAGACCCCGCGGTCGACGTCGGAGCCACCGTCGACCGCGTCAGCGTCGACGTACCGACCTCGGTGACCGAGAACATCATCTCGGCGGTGCCACGACATTTCGGAGGCTCGGTGAACGACGGGCTGCTTGCTGCTCTCGCGATTGCCGTCACCGCCTGGCGTCGATCGCGCGGACAGCGCAGCGGGGAAGTGCTCGTCAATCTCGAGGGACACGGGCGCGAGGAGAACGCAGCGCCTGGCGCAGACCTCTCGCGCACAGTCGGTTGGTTCACCACCTTGTTCCCCGTCCGGATCGATCTCACCGGACTCAATGTCGTCGATGCACTGTCCGGGGGATCAACCGCGGCCTCCGCTGTGAAAGTCGTCAAGGAAACGCTGCTCGGTCTGCCGGACAACGGCATCGGGTTCGGGATGCTCAAGTACCTCGACCGAAACGACGAACTACAGGAGTTGCCCACACCTGAGATCTCGTTCAACTACCTCGGACGTTTTGCCGGCTCGGACCCCGAGCACGGCGAGGTGCCGTGGCTGCCGATCTCGGAAGTGACGCTCGACGAAGCGCACAGCGGAGATCTTGCCGCCGCGTCGGTGCTCGACATCAATGCCGTCACCACCGACACCGCGCACGGTCCGATTCTGCGCGCTACGTGGTCCTTCCCCCGCGGCATCCTCAGCGAAGCCGAAGTCACGGAACTGGCGGAACTCTGGTCCCGAGCACTCGGCTCGTTGAGTGAATACGTGGACGAACACTCCGAGCGCGAGCTCACGCCCACCGATCTCGATCTCGTCACCGCGGATCAGCAGAGCATCGAACAGCTCGAGCGTAGGTTCCCCGACCTGACCGATATCTGGTCACTGTCACCGCTGCAGTCGGGCATGCTCTTCCACGCCCAGTTCGACGAAACGGAAATCGATCCGTACATGGTGCAACTGACCCTCGAGCTCGGGGGTCGGGTGGAGGCACCGCGCCTGCGTCGCGCCGCGCAGGCCTTGGTTGATCGTCATCCGAGCTTGCGCGCGGGATTTGCCTCCGCGCCGGGAGGGCGGGCGCTGCAGGTAATCCGTTCCGGTGTCGAGATCGGCTGGGCCGAGATCGACCTGTCCGGGACCGAGGACAGTGAAGTCGCGTTCGCTCAGCTGCTCGAGCGTGATCGCGCTCAGCGTTTCGACATGGAAACAGCACCCCTGATCCGGTTCATGCTCGTACGATTCGGACCGGACACAGCACGCTTCGTCGTGACGAACCACCACATCCTGCTCGACGGCTGGTCAACCCCTCTGTTACTTCGAGACCTGCTCACTCTCTACGCAACCGACGGCGACCCCGAGATTCTGCCCAGAGTTCAGTCATATCGCGACTACCTCACCTGGATCTCGAAGCAGCACCCCGACTCTTCTCTGCGAGCCTGGCAGGAAGCGCTACGAGGAGTGGACTCATCCACCCAACTCTCGCAAGCGAGCACCGCCGCCGAAACCGTTGCCAGTGACATTCACTCGTACGCGCTGCCGACCGAACGAGCCGAGACCCTTCGGGCGTTCGCGCGAAGCCGCGGATTGACCATGGCAACCCTGGTCCAAGTGGCCTGGGGAATCGTGCTCGCCGAACTCCTCGGCCGCGACGACGTCGTCTTCGGTGGAACCGTTTCCGGACGCCCACCACAGGTGTCCGGTGTGGAATCGATTGTCGGCTTGTTCATCAACACAGTGCCCGTGCGAATCCGCCTCGACGCCCGAGAAACCCTCGCGGAACTGGCCATTCGCGTCCAATCCGAGCAAGCGTCACTACTCGACCACCACCACATCGGACTGTCGGACATCGCGGGAGCAGTGGGCGCCGCCGGTTCATTCGACACCCTGACGGTATTCGAGTCGTATCCCGTCGACGAGGCAGCCCTGACCGCCGAAACCGACATCGCGGGAATGCACGTCCTCGGCATCGACGGACGCGACTCGGCGCACTATCCGATTGCCGTTGTCGCGTCGGAAAGTGACACGCTGAACCTGAAGATGGAGTACTTGCCGACGCACTTCTCCGCCCGCGAAGTCGCGAAGATCACCGAGCGCGTGGGCATCGTCCTCGAGCAGCTGGCGTCGGCGCCGGATCAGCCGCTGGCCCGCCTGCAGGTTCTCACGGAGTTCGAGAGCCGTGATCTTGCGCCGGTCTTCGGATCCCCGGGTCGCTCCGCTCGTACGCTCCCGGAAATACTCGCCGACGTCTCCGCCACATATCCCGACCGCATCGCGCTCTCGGCCGGCAGCCGTTCCATGACCTACATCGAACTGGACCGACGCTCGAACCAGTTGGCCAGAGCCATGATCCGCCGCGGCGCCGGGCCCGAGACGTCGGTGGCCATCGGCATCGAAAGATCCGTCGAATCAGTACTCGCGGTGTGGGCAGTGGCCAAGACCGGCGCAGCGTTCGTCCCCGTCGACCCCACCTATCCGGCCGACCGAATCGAACACATGCTCAGCGACTCCGAGGTGTTGTTCGGGTTGACCGTCGTCGACGCCATCGACACATTGCCACCCATCGTGTCCTGGTTGGTGCTCGGAGAGGAAGCATTCGACGACGACGTCGCCACAAGCTGCACGCTGCCGATCGCCCAGGACGAACGGCTTGCACCGGTGGTCATGGACAACGCCGCCTACGTGGTCTACACCTCGGGATCCACCGGCCGACCCAAGGGAGTTGTCGTCACCCACACCGGACTCGACAGCTTCGCGCTCGATCAGCAACGTCGATTCCACGCCGATCACCACTCTCGGACCCTGCACTTCGCCACCCCCAGCTTCGACGGTGCCATCTTCGAGTACCTGCAGGCATTCGGTGTCGGAGCAACCATGGTGATCGTCCCGACCGACATCTACGGCGGCGCCGAACTGGCAAGTCTGATCCGCCGCGAACACGTCACTCACGCGTTCGTCACCACGGCGGCACTCGCCACCGTCGATCCGGCCGGCCTGGACGAATTCCGGCACGTCGTCGTCGGGGGAGAGGCTCTGCCACCGCACCTCGTCGGTCTGTGGGCACCCGGGCGGGAATTCGTCAACGCCTACGGCCCCACCGAGACAACCGTCATGGCAGACATCAGCGAACCCATGACAGTGGGTGCACCCATCACGATCGGTGGCCCGATCCGCGGTGTGCACGAGATGATCCTCGATTCGCGCCTGCAACCGGTGCCCGTCGGAGCTCCCGGCGAGCTGTACATCGCCGGCATCGGCCTGGCTCGCGGATACCACCGGCGTCCCGGCTTGACCAGCGAGCGATTTGTCGCCGACCCCTTCGGCAAGCCAGGCGACCGGATGTACCGCACCGGTGACATCGCCTCCTGGCGAAGCGATCACACCATCGAGTACGTAGGCCGCAGCGACTTCCAGGTGAAGATTCGCGGATTCCGTATCGAACTCGGTGAGGTGGACGCCCAGATCACTGCAATGGCAAGTGTCACGAACTGCGTGACACTCGGCGTCGACGGACCGGCCGGCGCAACCGTTCTCGCGTCTTACCTCACCGTCGAGGAAGGGTCGACGCTGACCGGCGCAGAGATCACCGCGCACCTCGCCGGACGTGTTCCCTCGCACATGGTTCCGGCCAGCATCATGATCGTCGACGAGCTACCGCGCACCGCGGTCGGCAAGCTCGATCGAAAAGCGTTGCCGACCCCGGAGTTCACCGGAACCGGCGTGGAATTCCGGGCTCCCGGCACCAGCCTCGAGCGTCGGATCGCCGACGCCTTCATCGATGTACTCGGCGTCGAGCAGGTAGGCGTCGACGACAACTTCTTCGAACTCGGCGGCAACTCGCTGATCGCCACTCGCGTGGTCTCGCGGCTCAACTCCGCACTGAACATCGACGTCGGGGTGCGCGTGCTCTTCGAGGCACCGACGACAGCTCAGCTCGCCGAACGGCTTTCCGACGCTGTCACTGCGGTCGGCACTGTGCCGCTCACTCCCATGGAGCGCGACGGTAACGTCCCGCTCTCGTTGGCGCAGAAGCGCATGTGGTTCCTGAACCAGTTCGACACACGCTCAGCCGCGTACAACATCCCACTAGCTGTTCGCCTCACCGGTGACCTCGACGTCACCGCCATGCAACAGGCGATCGCCGACGTCGTCGAGCGGCACGAAACCCTGCGGACGGTGTTCCCCGCCGTCGGCGGCGATCCGATTCAGAAAGTGCTCACCGCCGACGAGGCCGTACCGCCGGTCCGTGAAATGACGTTGGGAGAGCACGAACTCGCAGAGCGCATGCAACGACTCGCCACGACCGGTTTCGACGTATCGGTGGACCTGCCGCTGCGCGTCGCGCTCTTCCGCCTCGACACCGATGAACCCGTTCACATTCTGTTTGTCGTGGTCCATCACATCTGCGCCGACGGTTCGTCGATGGCGCCGCTCGCACGCGACGTGATGACGGCCTACCTGGCGCGCACGGCAGGAACCGAACCCACTTGGGCGCCACTCGAAGTGCAGTACGCGGACTTCACGTTGTGGCAGCACCGCGTCCTCGGATCGGAAGACGATCCGGAATCCGTCATCAGTCGCCAATTGCGCTACTGGAGTGAGCAACTCGCCGGCCTCGACGACGTCATCGCACTGCCCACCGACCACCCGCGGCCCGTACAACAGACCTTCCACGGTGACCGATTCACCTTCGACATCGACGCCAACACCCACCGCGCCCTCGCGGACCTCACCAGGGCAAACGGTGTCACGATGTTCATGGCTCTGCACGGCGCACTGGCCGTGCTGATGTCGAAACTGTCCGGCGCCGAAGAGGTCACCATCGGCACACCGATCGCCGGCCGCGGTCAGGCAGCGCTCGACCATCTCGTCGGAATGTTCGTCAACACGCTGGTCCTGCGCACAGGCGTCGACCCCGACATCACGTTTGCCGAACTGGTGGAACACATCCGGGAAATCGATCTGGCCGCATTCCAGAACTCGGATCTGCCATTCGAACGGCTCGTCGACGTCATCAATCCGACCAGATCCACGTCGTACTCACCGTTGTTCCAGGTCGCCCTCGAACTTCAGAACAACGAACCAGCGCATTTCCACTTGCCCGGCCTCGATATCGAAGGCCTCACCGTGGAAACCGAATACGCGAAGGAAGATCTCGAACTGATCGTCGACGAGAAGTTCGACGAGTCCGGCGCCCCGGCCGGGATGTCCGCTGCCTTCGGCTTCGCAACCGATCTCTTCGAACCCGCCACCATTCGGCGCTTTGCCGACCGCCTGCGTCTGATCCTCGACACTGTCGGACGCGAACCCGCAACACGTATCGCCGACATCGGCATCCTCGCCGCCGACGAAACAGCAGCCCTGGTGCCGGCATCCGGTGCAGCAGCGACTCGCGTGCAGGTGTGGCCGGAGATCCTCGCCGAGGCAGTCGCCTCGAACCCGGATGCTCCAGCTCTCTCGAGTCGCGAGGGGTCGATGACCTACCGCGAGCTCGACGAGGAATCGACGAAGCTGGCTCGAGCGTTGTGCCGGCGCGGTGTCGGACCCGAAGATTTTGTGGCGCTGGGTCTGCCGCGGTCCACGGCGGAGATCGTCGCCATCTGGGCGGTCACGAAAACCGGAGCAGCATTCCTGCCGGTCGACCCGAACTATCCAGACGATCGCATCAACCACATGCTCGACGATTCGCGGGCCGTACTCGGCATCACCGACGACGCTCACCGCAGTCAACTTCCCGACACGGTCGAGTGGATGGTCCTCGATGAAGCGCAGACCGTCGACGAGATCGACGGCCAGAGCGCCGCCGCGATCACCGACCTCGACCGCACGATCCCCTTGCATCACGGGCATCCCGCGTACCTGATCTACACCTCGGGTTCAACCGGGAAGCCGAAGGGCGTCATCGTCACCCACCTCGGTTTGTCCAACCTCAACGCCGAGGAACATCAGAGATTCAACGTCCAGCCCTATTCGCGTATCTCTCACTTGGCATCACCGAGCTTCGACGCCTCGGTCTTCGAACTCATGATGGCGTTCGGCAGCGGAGCCTGCCTGGTCGTCATCCCACCCACGGTCTTCGGCGGATCCGAGTTGGCCGAAATCTTTGCCGACGAACACGTCTCACACGCGTTCATCACGCCGACCGCGCTCAGCTCCATCGAAAGCTCCGCGCTGCCAGAACTCCGCGTGCTCGCAGTCGGTGGCGAAGCCTGCCCACCCGAACTCGTGGACATCTGGGGCCGCGACCGCCGCATGTTCAACGGATACGGACCTACCGAATCCACCATCCAGGCCAGCGTCAGTGAACCCATGCGGCCGGGCAAGGACATCAACATCGGCCGACCGGCCATCGGCTTTGCCGGCCTGGTCCTCGACGGGCACCTCAAGCCCGTGCCAGTAGGAGTCATCGGGGAGCTGTACGTGACCGGCCCCGGACTCGCCCGCGGGTACCACAATCGTCCCGACCTCACCGCCGACCGATTTGTCGCCGATCCGTTCGGCGAACCAGGCCAGCGGATGTACCGCACAGGCGACCTGGTGCGCTGGCGCTCCGACAGCACACTCGAATACCTCGGCCGCAGCGACTTCCAGATCAAGGTCCGCGGATTCCGCATCGAGCTCGGCGAAATCGACTCAGTCCTGATGGCACACCCATCCGTCTACTTCGCCGCAACACTTGGGCACGAAGCACCGTCGGGGGAGACGATGATCGCCTCCTACATCCAGCCTGTAGAAGGACAGACCGTCGACGACTGGGAGCTTCGCCGCCACCTGTCTTCTCGCCTGCCTGCGCACATGGTTCCCGGCGCGATTGTCGTCGTCGACCGAATTCCGGTGACACCGGTCGGCAAGCTGGACCGTAAAGCACTGCCGACGCCGAGCTTCGAGCGTCGTACAGTCCCGTACGCGCCGCCGACCAACGACACCGAACGAACGGTCGTCGACATCTTCGAGACCGTGCTCGGTCACGAGCACATCGGCGTCGACGACGACTTCTTCGAACTGGGAGGAACGTCGATCGTCGCCACTCGAATAACCATCGAACTCGAGAAGCGCCTCGGGATGCGAGTGCCGTTGCAATCGCTTTTCCTGGATCCGACACCTGCCGGTGTCGCCCGGGCGGCCGACGGAATGGACGCACACACTCCGGACGATTCTTCGGATCTGCTCGCCCCGATGATCACGCTGCGCGCCGGATCCGATCGAGCACCACTGTTCTTCGTCCATCCGGGTATCGGATTGTCCTGGGGTTATGCAGAATTCGTCAAGCACCTCGAGCTGGATCAACCCGTCTACGGTCTTCAGTTACCGTCCCTGAGCGGCGGACCCAGCTTCGACTCGCTGACCGAACTCGCCGACGACTACGCGAATCGCATTGCAGCCGTGGCACCGACCGGCCCGATCCATCTGACCGGCTGGTCGCTCGGCGGCGTCATCGCACACGCCGTGGCGCACAGTCTCACTCGGAGCGGACGTGACGTGACGTTGTCGATCCTCGACAGCTATCCGTCGTCGGATTCCGATCAGCCCGCAGAACTCTCGGTCTCCGAACTACTGGCCGGGCTCGCGATGCCGGCGGGATCCGAGACCGTCGAAACCTTCGAAGAAGCGGCGGAATTGCTGGAGCAGACCCTGGGCGCCGGAATCGGAATCGAAGCGGAGCATCTAGCGCGGATCAGTCGCGGTTACTCCCACTCCGTCGAATTGACGAATCGGCACCAACCGCCTGTCCACCTTGGAGCCATCGAGTTCTTCGTAGCCGGAAGATCTACGGAGAACGGACACGACGTGGCCGAATGGCGAAGGTTTGTGCAAGGCGACATTCGAGTCACCGAAGTCGATTGTGAACACAACCAGATGATCGAACCGGGTCCGGCGGCAACCATAGCTGTACGATTGCGGGAAGTTATCGCTCAGTGGGGTGTCTGAACCAGGTTCGACATGGGTATGAGTGAAACACACAGGGTGATGGACCCCGGGTGGGTCCGGACGAGGGGAAAACGTTGAAACTGCGAACCAGACGCGTGTTTACCGGATCGATGCTGACTGCTGCTGCACTGACTGCCGCACTTCTCTCCGGGTGGACTGCACAAGCAGATCCCGCATATCCGGCACCGGACCCGGACCCGTTCTATTCGCAAGCAGCGGCCGAGGGGACCGCCGGCACGCCGATCTCTGTGCGCCGGGCCCCTGACCTGATGACCTTTCCCGGCGTCGCGATCTGGCAGGTCAGTTATCGGTCCACGAACTCCGAGAACAAGCCGATCGCCGCGGTCAGCACGATCCTGGTCCCGCCGAATCAAGCGCAAGACGGCCCGTTGCTCTCCTATCAGCACATCGTCAACGCACTCGGAACGGGATGTGCGCCATCTCGCGCGCTTTACGCATCGGATCCCAACATCGTCATCCGTGAAGCGCCCATCCTCAACGTCGCGCTTCAACGTGGATGGACCATTGCCCTTCCTGACCATCTCGGACCCAACAGCGCCTACGGCGCCGCGCGCCTGGGCGGACAGATCACGCTCGACGGTATCCGCGCCGTTCAGAAAATCCCCGAATTGCGTAGTGGCGCCAGCCCAGTCGGTATTGCCGGTTACTCCGGCGGCGGCATGGCCACCGCGTGGGCGGCCGCACTGGCCCCGAGCTACGCACCCGAGGTCAACCTCGTCGGTGTAGCCGAGGGTGGCGTTCCGATGAATCTGTCCAAGATGGCCAACGGCCTCGGACAGGATCCGCACCCGGCATTCGGCCTCGCCTTCGCCGCAGCAATGGGCCTCGAACGCGAGTACCCCGACCTCCTTCCGCTGAGCAACCAACTCAATGACCTCGGTCGGTCGATGCGGACCGAACTCACCAACGCGTGCACCAACGACATCCTGAGAGTTGGCGCAGGACGCAGCGCTTCCCAGGTGTCGACGTCGACTTCCCTGTTGTCCAGCCCCGAAGTGCGAAAGGTTATGGACGACAACAGCGTCGAACTCTACCCGGGTGTGCCGACTGCCCCGGTATTCGAATGGCACACCCCCGACGACGTCCTTATCCCCATCGATTCGGTGGTGAACACGATTTCTCGGTACTGCGCCGCCGGAGCCACGGTTCAATCTCAGCTGTTCCCCAGCCCGGACCACCTCACCACTGCGGTCCTCGGTCTGCCCACCGCGTTCGAGTACCTACAGGACCGGTTCGACGGAGTGCCGGCCCCGCGTTCGTGCTGAATGTCTCCGGAGTGATGTATCGAGCAGGCGCGGCACATGGCCAACTCGGTGTGCCCGTGGCATCGTTGATCGTATGAGCGACACGGATGACACCGGCGCGGCCGGCAATGGCGATTACAGTCTCGATCCCGACGACCAGCTTCAACCCGAAGACACCCTGATCGATCGAGGCGTGGACGACATTCTCGACGAGGGAATCTCACCACCGGAACGCCCATTGGGCCTGGACGCCCACGGGTTGACCGGCAGTGAAGAATCGGCGGGGGAGACCCTCGACGAGCGCCTGGCCGAGGAAGAACCTGATCCGTACGCGTCACTGGGAGATCCCCTGAAGGATCCGGCAGATGCCGACGAATTCGAACGGGAAGAAGAATTCCCGAACGGTGACGAAGTCGGAAATCGCCGCGTCGGGCGTCTCGTTGCCGAAGACGAGGGCCGATACGAGGACGAGGAAAGCGAACTCATTGCCGGAGACGTCGGAATCGACGGCGGCGCAGCGTCGGCGGAGGAAGCCGCGATGCATCTGATCGAAGAATCAGACGACTGACCGACCGCCTGACTGTTGTGGCTGTTGATCGGTGAGAACGATGGAGTGGACGTGATTTCCACCCATCCTCTTGCTTTCGTACATCGCCGAATCGGCTAGGCGATGTAGATCGTGAACGCCACTTTCTGCTGCTTGCACGTCTGGCCAGCCGCCGTTGTGTATGGCTATGCCGATGCTTGTCGTCGAGAGTGGTTCGCCCGTAGGGGAGTTCATGATGGGGGCGATCCGTGCGAGCAAGTCGCCGACGTACGGCAACGGCATGATCTGAACGACGACGAACTCGTCACCGCCGATACGAGCGATCGCTGCGTCCGATCTGGCCCAGTCGTGGAGTCGATACGCCGTGCGCAGGATGACGCGGTCGCCGACGTCGTGACCGTAGGTGTCGTTGAAGTGTTTGAAATTGTCGATGTCGATCACCACCACCAGCAAGGACTGGTCGAGGCTGGATTTCGCTTGCAGGAGTTCGGAAGTCCGCCGTGAGAGTCCGCGCCGATTCAGCAGGTCCGTCAACGGATCGAGTTCGGAGCTTTGAGCGTCGTTGCTCAGGAGCGCCAGAGCAATCTGCGTGACCACCGGTATGACGGTGATGACAGGGATGGCAAAGGCAATGCGTCCCAGGACGTCTGAGAGGCCGGAAGGTACATCGGTGAACACGCCAATGCTGGCGATAACGATGACCGCCCCGGAAAACAGCAGGTGCCACAGCTGCGCTCGAAGATTGTGAAAGAACGCTATGTACGAGCCGACGAGTCCGAAGACGAGGCACCCCAGCAGCCTTTGATCCGGATCGGCCTCCGCCAGCACGATCACCGCAACAGCGAGGTCGCCCGCGATGACAAAAAGGTACGACCGTTCCCGGGTCGTCGCAGTGAACGGCAGCGCTGTTCCGCCGATCATCACGAGCACTGCGATGACGACGTCCAACGGAAATCCGATGGTCTGTACCGAATGGGTGCCCAGTCGCTTCAGCAGAATCGTGACTCCCAGGAGGAAAACCAATATGCCGATGCCTATCCGAGTCGGCATCAGAATTCCGTTGTCGCGCAAGAATCGCGTGAATCGGTCGAACTGGTCTGGCACTGCAAGCCAGCGGTGCACGACCTTGGGTGTGTCACTCATCGCGGCCACTGATCATTCGAAGCGGCCGGTCGAAATAAAACACATGCGGCGATAGTAGTCCGTGGCGATGACAATGGAACTGCACCCGCTCGGCAGCCTGTCGTCCCCAATACGTCACAGTGACGAATTGGGGCGGGGTGGCTGGGAGTGGGCGAGACTCATCCATCAACATCAACCCGCGTCAGGCGGCCTGCCGCGCGGCCTGGACACCTGAGCGGCAGGGTTGCTCGGTGGCCGGCCGGGGTCGGACGGCGATCGACGATTGATTGTCCGACGACGGGCACGCCAAGATGATCAGCTCACACAATGCGTCCAGCGGTCCAGGGCGGAAGCACGCGAATGGTCGACAGATACATCTACGGATCGACGACGCAGGAAACGGATCATGAGCCGATATCGCCAGGTCGACAATTTGCCGATAATCTACATTATGTCAAGTAATGGGTATTCGGACGTCCCCCGTCAGCCTGTCCGCTAGCTTTGCTCACATGGATTTCGTTGCACTCATCCTCGGTTCACCACGTGGCCGTCGCTTCTGTGCGAACGTCGGGCACGCGTGCCGCGCCAGCGCAAGCAACTCCGGTGGACACTGGCCTCAATCGCCGGAACATGCGCTCGAAGTTCTCGGCGCTGTTGATATCCGGGCAATCACCGAGATGTCCGAACTCGAGATTCTGCACTGTCTTGCGTATGCCGTAGATTGCGCACGCTACTGGGAGCCGCCGGACGAAGAAGACCTGATCTTCGTCCGGCCGGATGTCGCAGCGGCGCTGCGACCGATTGCCGGAGCACTCCTCGACTCGCCACACACCGCATGGTGGACCGAGCCGATCGACCGCCTGAACCAGAATCTGGTTGAAAAGCGAAACCCCATTTACGGCTGGTCGGGCCTACCCCTGCGGATTTACCCCACGAAGGACGGCCTCGAACAGTGGCGCGATGAGGCACTCGATACCGAACGCCGGTTTCTGGAATACCAGATCGAAGATCCGGACCGTAACATCGGAGGCGAATGGTGGTCTACCCCTTTTGCCAACGGCACAACCGAAACAACCAGGGCCCGCGACGGTATCGGGGCCCTCGGGGTGTTTCTCGAAGAAGACAGCTCCTCGAACGAGGCGCGGGTGCAGCCGGTAAGGATCTACGGCGCGCCCCGCATCTACGAGATCACCGGTCCGCAGGACTGGGCGAATCTGGTCGATACCTATCCCCTGCCAGTGCCCGCTTCACGTCGCTTCGTTTGGTACGACACGACCGGTGAATACCGTGACTGGTTCATTCCGGACTGGGTTTCGGTCGCCGCAGATTACGACGCCGTCCACCTGACCTTGATGGCTTATCTGACCACGCCAGGCATCGCGATCCCGTTGTCGGCCAACTCGGGGGCCACCGTGCTCGCCGGGTGGGATCCGGACGCCGCATTCTGGCTACGAAGCAACAACATCACCGTCGAGGGCGAGCCACCAAGCTGACGTTCAGCTACACCGAATTCAGCAGGTGCGCCCGTACGGCCAGCCACCGTGCAGTGTCCTCGATCCCCTGTTCCAAGGTGAACGTCGGAACCCACCCGAGTAGTCGTAACGCACGATCGTTCGACGCATAGGCGCCGGCAGTGTCACCGGTGCGTCGGTCGGCAGCGACCACGTCGACGTCTTCGCCGAGCACTTTCTCGAATGTGTGTACCAATTCCCACACCGTCGTCCCCCGCCCGCTGCCCAAGTTGACCACAGTCATGCGTGATGAATCAGCGGTGACCCGGTCGAACCTTTCGAGTGCTCGAACATGAGCGTCTGCAAGGTCCCAGACATGAACGTAGTCACGCACTCCCGATCCGTCGCGCGTCGGCCAATCCGTCCCCGTAACCCTGAAAGGCGTTCCTGTCGAATATGATTCGAACAGCTTTCCGAGTGCGTGGGTCGGGCGCGCCGACGCTGGTCCGCTTCGCAATTCCGGATCTGCCCCGACAGGGTTGAAGTAGCGTAGAGATATTGCCGATAATCCTGTGGCCGCCACGATGTCGTCAAGCATCGTTTCGAACTGAGCCTTGCTGTGCGCGTAGGGACTCTGCGGTGCGATCCGCCAATGTTCGTCGACACACCCACCGTCGCTCGGCGCGTACACCGCGGCAGAGGAACTGAACAAGAAGCGCTCACAGCCGTTCCGAAGGACACTCGATACCAGTGTCAGTGACTTGGATACGTTGTTCTCGTAGTACCGCGCCGGGCTACTCACGGAATCTCCGACCACGATCAAGGCCGCACAGTGAACTGTGGCAACGATATCGGGATGATCTGCGAATATCCTGTCGAGCAGTTTCTCGTCCGCGATGTCGCCGCAGTAGAACGGGAATCTGTGCGCAAATTCGGCACGGCCGGTCAGCAGGTTGTCGAGAATCACGACATCGATCCCGGCGTCGACGCACTTCGACGCCACGGTGCTTCCGATGAATCCCGCTCCGCCGGTGATCAGTACTTTCACGCTGCTCCCCCGGCATCTTCGACGGCAGCCCTCGCACGACGGACGAAGTGGGATACGCGTGAGCGTGCCAAGTCCCATCCACGTAGGTCGCGCCCGTCCCGGATGGAAAGCCGATCACGGTCGAGAAAGAGCGGCACCATGACCAGATCGCGGTAGAGCGAGTGCAGACGTGGGCGATCGGCCAACCACAGCGTGCATTGCCACCACCAACGCGCCGAGGTGGTCGTCACCCCGGTATTCACTCCGAAAATCGATTCCACCGCAGCCCAGTGGACGTTCACCGCGCGACGGACATCGCGCGGCAATCGGCGTCGCGCGAGCATCGCCGGGAGTGACGGCTCGGAGTCGAACAGGTACCCCACGTCGAAGACGCTGTTCAACGCCAGATCAGCGCGAATCAAGGCGCGATCGGCAAGCCGCGCGTGAGCGATGACATGAAGCGTGACATCGGCAAGGGCAAGTCTGGATCCTTCGGTCTCCGAGCTGAGTCCTCGGACCGCGGACTCGCGGGTCAACGCGTGACGGGCGAACCGCGGAAGCAAGTGTGAATGGATTTCGACGGAGCCGTGACGGTCGTCGCGAAGGAGCGCTGGTTCCTGATGATCGTCGTGATCGATGGAATCCCCTGCCACCTCGTCCGGGCGAACCATTCGATAGCCGAAGTCGATGATCGCGTCGTTGGCTGGAACGGCGTGTGCGGGATCTACGACCAAGAGGTCGATGTCCGTCATCCGTCGTGCCGCCGGGTTCGGCCAGATTCTTCGCTCGAGAAGAGCAGCACCTTTCAGCGCGACAGTCGGAAATCCGCTGCTGTGTAACAACTCTTGCAGTTCTACGCGCTGCGCATCGAGGTCCGCGATACGAAGCGCGTTTCGGTGATGGACAAGGCTCAGCGTCAATTCCGGACTCGACGCGCTAGCTGCGGATTCCGACAGCATTTCGGCGAAACTCGCCGGCAGGACCGATGCGAAGCCGGCATCGACTGCGCGGGCGGCCAGCAGCGGCAGCACCTTGTGCCTGGCAGCGGCGTCGATGACTCGCGGCCAATCTTGCTGCGAACACGAACGGATGACGTCGGCCCCGCGCTCGGGTTCCAACATGGAAATCAGGTACCGGGTGTCACGCATGACGCCACCAGTTCCTCCACGGTGTCGGCGCCGGTGTCGCCGTGGTGCCGGATCATTCTGTAGCACGGGGCATTCGAGAGCAGGGCAGCGATGTTTCTCAGGGTCAGTCCGTGATTGTCGGACCACAGAGCGGATTGCTCGGCCAGCGACTGTATCGCCTGGGGTGCGGGCATCGGCGCGACACGAGTAGGACCCCCGTCCCATTTATCGAGAATCAGCACCAGATCGATTCCGCGAACCGCCGAATCGACGTTGGGAGTCGCGGGCAATGTCGACGGGTCCAGTGCCCACACCGAAGGGGTATACGGGAGATACAGCGAATCGTGCGCCTTGATGTCCGGGAGAACGTCGAACGTACCGGCTTTCAGATGGACCCGGCGCGGCAAGCCCACCGCTTCGGTACCGCGAATGAAGGCCCCTTCGTCAGCTCGCAGTTGTGCACCCCGTAAGGCAAGGGCAAGCGCCAAGGTGGTTTTACCCGCCCCGGAGTGCCCGGCGATCGCCACTCTCACACCGTTGCAGTCGACCAGAGCGGCATGCAGGCGTGTCCACAGTTCGGTATCTGCGGACGTCATGACATCCCGGTGCACAGTGCGGTAAACGTTCTCCGCGAGGTGGAGTCCGTCGAGACCGATCAGCGGTTCCTTTCTGCCTCCGATGGTCGAGTCGATGGTGGCGTCCCAGCGACCGAACGTCGATCGATTCCGCTGAATCCGAACTTCGATGTTGTGGTCCGCAGGCCAGGGGCTGGCAATTCGATGCTCGATGACACCGAGTTCGGGTATGGCAGGGCCGCGCACGATCGCATCAACCCATAGGTAGTGCGTTCGGAATTGTGGTACGTGGCTGCCTGTCACGGGATTCTCACACCAGCAGACGCGAGGCGCTCAGCTGTCCATAGGTCTCGCTGACCACCGACTCCGCGTCATGGTCAGGGATCTCGAGTACCTCCGACACCGCCTGGACGATGTCACTGACGGTCCGGCCGTCACACAGTTCCCACACCAAAGTCGCGACGGGGTTGAGGTGGTGGGCAACCTCGCTGGAACTGTCGTACAGCACGACACCGTCGGTGAGATCATTGCTCTCCACCGTCTGTGAGCGCTGAGGCCTCGCGTCTTCGAGTAGTTCCGTCAAGATATCTCCTTGTTCCAACCAGTCCGATATTCGTGTTGGGCTATTTGCGTTTGCGGTGGTGTCAGAGCGAGAAGCGTCGTGAGTATTCGGATTCGATTGCGCCCGAACGAATCAGGCTGCGTGTGGAGGCGATGCCGGGTGCGAGCGTCAGACACGTGAGCGCTCCCCCGGCGTTCGCATCCACCAGGTAGTTGCCCAAAGTTTGGTAGTGGCCCGCCCATTTTTCGAATGCTTCGGGGTCTACCTCCGGATCCGCAATCGCGTCCAGAATTCGTTCGAAGGCGCGCGAATGAACGAGGACGGCGTGAACTGCACGGTTCTCCGGACTGGTGCGCAAGAGCGCCGAACCGTCGATCAGCGCTCCGTCGGCCGATTTCGCGTCGTGTCCGAGTTGGACGACATCCCAATCGCGGTGATCGAGGTCTTCACGTGCGTGGTCCAGGATCGACGCAGCCGCATCCAGCAAACTCACGTCGTCAGCTGCAATGAGGACCGAATCCCAGCTCTTCTCGGTCGCCCGAGAAACCGCGCGACGCCACGAGACGGCAAAGGCCGCTTCCTGATTCATCACGTCCTCGAAAGCTGATTCTCTCTCCACCGCTGTTACGCGCGGTAAGCGAATGAATCGATGCCAGGACGCCTTCCATCTGTCGATATCGAGGTCAAGATTCACGACGACAACACCGAGGTCCGACTTCGAATCCTCGACAGCCGGGGTGGGTTCTCCCCCTACTCGGGCAGGCGACAGTGGGCGATCGAGCACAACGTCGACTGCGCCCCGCTCGAGCAGATAGGTCGCCAGTGAAAAGTCGGACCGCACGGGTCCGTCCATGCTCCGAGAGAGTTCGTCTCGCAAGGTTCGGTATGCCGCGGCGCGAACAATCAGTGCAGCCCCGACCAGGTCTTCGCCGTGTGCGTGGATGACGGCCGCATCGGCTTCGGCGGGGAGGTCGTCTGTTATGTTCCGCAGCTTGTACATAACCGCGGGTTCGATCACGCGAGCCTCGTCCAGGAAGACCACCGACTTCCAGCCCAGCAGAATCGCCTTGTCGA
The DNA here is from genome assembly GCF_056945715.1 of Rhodococcus sp. MurmanLake-1. Lineage (NCBI taxonomy): Bacteria > Bacillati > Actinomycetota > Actinomycetes > Mycobacteriales > Nocardiaceae > Rhodococcus > Rhodococcus sp. MurmanLake-1. The sequence goes on from NZ_JBWZNF010000001.1 coordinate 191,549, forward strand.
GTCCGGCGACGAACGCTGAGGCCGTCCTCCACCCATCCGGACCGTCGTCCTCCGCCGGAATGGCACGGTGAACGGTCAGTTCGATCGACTCGGCCTCCGCCAGGCATGAACGCCACGGAGCTACTCGGCCGTCGTCGCTGAGAACGATCACCCCGCCGAAGACCAACTCGGGTCGCTGGACGCTCAGTTCGGCACGGCGACGAATCTCGGGATACGAATCACCGAGGTACCTGGAGAACTGACGATGGAGTGAGTCGAGATCCCATCCGACCTCATTCCAACCGAGCAGGTAATTGTGAACGCGATCTTCCCAGTTTATTCGATACGGGACACCCGCCGGGCGCTCGAATCGATGGTGCCAACCAAATGTCGGAAGGCAGACGACCTTTCCGCCGTTGATCCGGAACTTCTCGTGGATGTATCCCTCCTCACCGCCGAATCCGGTGAAGTGCGAGTTCAATCCCGGCCATGCCTCACGCCTGCAGGCAAATGAGCCGAGGCCCTGCATGATGATCTCGAAAGGCACGTCCGGGTGTTGCTTCGCTCGCGGATCAACTCCCCAGGAGCCGAACATTCCGTTGCGCCACTTGGGGTCCATGTGGGTGGCCGCGATGTGCGAGGAATCCTGGGAGAGCATCGGTCCCTGGATCAGATCGTCAGTTTCCGGATTTGCATCGAAATACGCCAGCAACGCCGACAACGATCCCGGTGCCAGGATCACGTGGGAGTCGAGGACCAGGACATACTTTCCGGTGGCCTTGCGGAACAGGACGTCCCGCACCGCAGTCGATCGAACGTCGGTGAACGGGATGTAGCGGAACCGATCGATGTAACCGGCAAACGATTCGAGCATCGGCGCCGGCAACCCCTCGGGGTTGTTGTCCAACAAGACGAATTCGACTCTGTCCAGAATCTCGCGATGATGGACCAGGATCGAGTGGATCGTGAAGTATGCGCCGTCGAAATCGTCGTAGGTCGCGATTGCAATGGTGAGGTCGGCAGATTCTCCGTGCGGCGGAGTTTCTTTCACCTGTACTGGCACCGCGCTCTGAAGCCTCTTCAGAGCGCGGTGCAGGGCGTCGTCGAACTCGGGCATCGGTGTGCTCCCTGGGAACCCGTGGCGTTGTATCGATTACGTCGGTTACGCAGGTTCCGTGGGATCTGTCGGCTTGGTCGGGCTGGTTGGGAACGTCGGCTCGGTGCGAGTGGTCGGCACAGTTGGGACAGTTGGGACGGTCGGCTCTGTCGGCTCCGTCGGCCCGGTGGGCTTGGCGGTCGTCGTTCCACCCGAGCCTGACGAGCTACCGGTTGATCCGGAACCTGTGGAACTTCCAGACGATCCCGAACTCCCGGAACTACCCGAACTTCCCGACGATCCCGAACTTCCCGACGATCCGGGGTTGCCCGGCTCGTTTCCGCCCGGCTGGTTCCCTCCCGGAGTATTACCACCGGGCTGATTCCCGCCTGGTTGCTCGCCGCCTGGTTGATTCGGATTCTGCTGGCCACGAGTAGGAACTCCGGAGAGGTTCGGCGTGTCACCGGCCGCGAAGGCCGGTGCCGCACCACCGAGGCTGATCGACGTCACGACCGGAACAGTTACCGCCGAGGCCGCTAGAACTGTCTTGACGAACTTGCGTCGATCAACCGGAACATTCTGAAAAGCGTCGCCGCCCATAGCGTTTCTCCCATGCGTCCGAGACGAGGTCGTCCTCACTCGATGTCGGGCAAAACGCTAGCATCCTTCCGGCAACTTTACAGACTGAACGCGCCGATATTTGACGGGTATGCGAATTTGAGTCCGGACTGCGCCGCCTGTTCGGACAGAAGTACGGCGATCTCCTCCTGTTCAGGGGACTCGTTTGTCCCGGTCGACAACCGTCAACCGACCGGCATCTCCCACGGCGCCACCGGAAGAGTATTTCCGGTCTCGAGGTAGGACTTCAGATTCGACAGCACCGCCGACCATCCGCCCGCTACCTCCATGCGAGCCGATTCGTCTGCCAAATCGGTGTGCTTGACGGTCAATCGCACGATCGCGCCGAAGGCTTCGATGTCGAAACTCACCCGCGAGATATCGACGCCCGGTTCGCCGTTCGGATCAGCCCAGGTGGTGACCAACCTGGACGGTGCGCTGCTTTCGACTACGGTGCCGACTACATCCGCGATGTTCGAACCGTCGATCCGGCGGTGCTCCCACGTCGATCCCGGCTGCCAGTCGGAGACGTTGCTGTGTCCCCAATACTCTGCAGTGGCCCCCGCGTCCGTGAGTGCTTTCCAGACGTTCTCGGCCGTACTGGCGATGTAGGTGACATATACAAAACTGGGCTTGTCGGTCATGGCTTCCTCCGCGAGTTTTTTGACGGCACTGAGCGCATGCAGGCGCGGTACCTCGAACTTGTTGATCCATCGCTCTCGAATCTCCTCGAGCGCAACGGGATTGAGATAGTGAAGTTTCGTTCTCCCCTGCCGCACCGTGCTGATCAGATTTGCATCCTCGAGCGCCGTGAGGTGTTGCGTGACAGCTTGGCGACTCATGTCGAGGCTCCCGCACAGCTCACCGAGCGACTGCCCGTTGGCTACGAACAGGCGGTCCAGCAGAAGTCTTCGCGTGGGATCGGCAAGTGCTTTGAAGGCTGCATTCATCCGGTCGTTCACAACTTCACGATATGCAAGCATTTGCTTGCATGTCAATGGTTGGGCGTGCCGGGTTTCGGAAGTAGGGATAAATAGGGTGTGATGTCTTCAGGCAGATGTGATCTGAATCCCGGATCACACCGTAAGAGAGGTTGAGCACATGGACTGGGCAGCAATTGGAGTGGGTGTCGGGTATGCCTCGGTGGCTCTGTCGATCCTGGTTTTCGTCGGCGGGTGCATCGCACTGTTCATTTTGTCGGTCCGCCAGTAGCTGACACCTCGACAAAGTGGTGAACACCCCCGGCGCGAGGATGACACGCGTCTCGGGGTGATCGCCGCCGGAGGCTGCTTGATCGATTCGGACACACCGGCGCGCGTCGGACTGCTCGCAGAGAAGCTCGGCCGCGGTGGGACTACCGTAGGACTGTCGCCTAGAACTCGAGGAGTACGGAATGAGCATCCAGTCGGTTGAACCGCACCGCCACCGCGTAGTGGTGATCGGTTCCGGCTTCGGAGGATTGTTCGGCACTCAGGCTCTCAAAAAAGCCGATGCCGACATCACGATGATCGCGCGTACAACCCACCATCTGTTTCAGCCGCTCCTCTATCAGGTTGCGACCGGCATCCTCTCGGTCGGTGACATCGCTCCCGCCACGAGACTGGTGCTGCGCAAGCAGAAGAACGCCCAGGTGCTGCTCGGTGAGGTCGAGACCATTGATCTCGAGAATCAGACCGTGACCTCGCGTCTGCTCGAACGCGTCACGGTTACGCCGTTCGACAGTCTGATCGTGGCGGCAGGTGCCGGTCAGTCGTACTTCGGCAACGATCAGTTCGCGGAGTTCGCCCCCGGAATGAAAACGATCGACGACGCCCTCGAACTGCGCGGACGAATCCTCGGGGCCTTCGAACAGGCCGAACTGTCGGACGATCCCGCCGAGCGCGCGCGCTTGCTCACCTTCGTCGTGGTCGGCGCCGGCCCCACCGGGGTGGAGTTGGCCGGGCAGATCGCCGAGCTTTCCCGTCGAACGCTGGACGGCGCCTTCCGCAAGATCGATCCTCGTGAAGCGCGCGTCGTGCTCCTCGACGGCGCCCCTGCCGTGTTGCCCGTGTATGGCGGGAAGCTCAGCCGCAAGGCTGCCGAGACGCTCGAGAAGCTCGGCGTCGAGATCCAGCTCGACGCAATGGTCACCGACGTCGACAACGACGGTCTGATCATCAAGGAAAAGGACGGCACGCTTCGCCGCATCGAGTCACAGTGCAAGGTCTGGTCCGCCGGCGTGCAGGCCAGCCCCCTCGGCAAGCAGCTTGCAGAGCAAAGCGGCGGAGAAACCGACCGCGCCGGCCGAGTGATGGTCAATCCTGACCTGTCGCTTCCCGGACACCCCAACGTCTTTGTCATCGGCGACATGATGTCGCTCGACAAGCTTCCAGGACTGGCTCAGGTCGCCATGCAGGGCGGCAAGTATGCGGCCAAACAGATCAAAGCGTCACTGGATGGAAAGTCCCCGTCGGAACGAGTTCCGTTCAAGTACTTCGACAAGGGCAGTATGGCGACGATCTCGCGCTTCAGCGCGGTAGCCAAGGTGGGCAAGCTCGAGATCAGCGGCTTCATCGGGTGGGTTGCCTGGTTGGCAATTCACCTCCTGTACCTCGTCGGATTCCGTTCACGCGCCTCGACGCTCTTGTCGTGGGCAGTGACGTTCTTCGGGCGTGGCCGTGCTCAGATGGCGTCCACCGAGCAGCAGGTCTTCGCGCGAAACGCGATGGGCGAGTTGGAGAAGAAGAACAAGGAAGCGACGGAGTCCGGCAGCACTTCGAATGGCGAAGCCAAGAAGGCTGCCGGCAAGCAGCAGAAGGCCGCCGGCTGATCGATCAGCACCTGGGCGAATAACGAAGGGCGGCTGTGGAGTTCAACTCCACAGCCGCCCTTCGTCATTTGATCGACTGCCGCGTGGTCAGTTTCCGATCTTCGCCACCTCGGTGATGTTCGCGAGGCGAACCTGCCCCTTGGAAACGAGTCGGCCGTTCTCGTCGGTGATGCGAACTTCCCAGAGTTGCTGGGTGCGTCCGCGATGAATCGGGGTGGCTTCAGCGGTGAGAGTGCCCTCCCGCGTTGCGCGCAGGAAGTCGGTGTTGTTGTTGACTCCGACTACGTGTCCTCGCTCGCCCAGCCACACGGTGCCGCCGACGCTGGCGAGAGACTCCACCACCGAGCAGTACACACCCCCGTGCTGTATCCCGGCGGGCTGGTGCAGCGTGGGCTTGACCGTCCATTGCGCCCTCACACGGTCTGGGCTCAGTTCGGTGTATTCCAGGCCGATGGTGGCGTCGAAGCCCGTCCCGAGCCGTTTCATCATCTCTGCGGTCTCAGCAGTGTCGACCATGCCATCTCCATCTGTGATTCTCTGGCGCCGGTGTGGCTGCCACTCCCTACCTGATTACACGAGAGGTAACTCGAGCTTGGAATCAGGTCTGGAAAAAGAACCGGCGGGTTTCCCATCATTCGATGGGAAACCCGCCGTGGGAAGGACCGGGAGTCTCTGCAGCCCTCAGGACTCCGGCGCGGTCCGGCAGTTTCGTCACTCTCGCGTCGTGTAGCTCTCTGCGAGGTGTTCCACAATCATAGGCAAGGCTGACCTAATTTAGCAAGCCTTTCGTCGAACTGGTTCCAACGAGGGCGTAGCGAGACCTTGCGGCGCGCACGAACCGGCAGCCCGGCGGCGACAAAGGCGTCCAGCAGTCCCTGCCCTCGACGCTGAGCGGCCAATTCGCCCTCACCGGCCAAGATGGGGACGTAGGCCGCTGCACCCAGGATCGACTCCCCTACCAGGCCCCAGAATCTGAACTGGTCGACGGGCGCACACCTGGCGACGGCGTCATAGATCGCTCGGAGTGAAGTCAGGCAACGGTGCGCGGTCCAGACAAGGAGCGCTTCTTCACATGGCATGTCGACGACGCCGTCACTGCCGGACTCCCGTCCGTTGGGCGCAACGCGCAGCGTTTCGTCGACCACGCCGGCCCAGTCGATCCCGCCGTCGCTGTCCATGTGGATGAACAGGTTCTCGAGCCCCGGGTCCCATGCGGACCCCTCGGAGACGATCGACGCGGCCACCCTGCCGACCACGGCATGAATAAGTGACGTGGCAACCTGGATCGCCGCAGCTTCGGCGCTGTCGAGATCTTGAAGTGAACGGGCGAACATCTGATGCACCCGATCCCCGCACAGGCCCTCGCTCAGTTGCCACCAACGCCGTTTACCTTCGCCCGCCATGGCGGCAACCGCGTAGACGCGCGGATAGTCAGGGTTGAGTGCTCGTAGGCGAACGCTGGTGCGGCTCAATGCGTTCGACCGGAGTTCGAATTCACGAACATCCGCATGCTGGGTGGTCAAGGTGATGGTCACCGTGCACTCCAATCGGCCGAAGTTGTCTTGTGGTTCTTAATGTAGGTTAGCCTCACCATAATTCAAGAGTAAAGAACTGTGACGCTGGGCACCGCATATTCACAGGAACGTCCCCCGCAGGAAGCGCACCCGCATAGGGTTCCGTAACCTAAGATGCGAATTCCCTGCGCACCAAGACCAGGAGCTCGAACCGCCAGTGACGATGATCAAATCTCTCGGGAACGGACATCCCCGAGGACCCAGCGAGACGTACGGACGGCGCATCGTGCCGCGCGGCCCCGCTCCTGTCCGAATGCGTGTCCTGGCTGGACTTTTCGACGCGGCGGTGTTCCTACTTCCGTTGATCGTCGGCTGGTACATCGTCCAGTCGCTCCGTGACGACAACGGTGGCGGCGAGGCCGATCGAGCAGTCTTCGGCGGGACAGCAATAGCGATCGCCGTCGGTCTGCTTGTGTGGAACCTCGGATTCCGTGAGGGGGTCACCGGTCGGACCTCGGGGAAGGGATGGGTTGGCCTGGTCACGCGTGACGCGACCACCAAACAGCCCATCGGTGTCCGCCGGGCTCTGCGCAGACCGTTCGACCGAAGCGGCATCGAGGTGGTCCGAGAAAGCACGGCCCGCGACGAGGGCTTCGAAGAACTCGCACGCGACAACAGTGTCGGTGCAACTCGCCGGCGCCGCCTGATCGGACTCGCGGTCCTCACCGTGCTGCTCGCGCTTGTGATGCTCGCGAGTATCGCGGTGGGTGCTCGTCCACTGACGTTCGCCGAGATCTTCCACGCGCTCTTCAATTCGGACGGAACTCAAACGGACATCATCGTGCGGACGTTGCGCGCCCCACGAACGATTTTGGGTTTTGTTGTCGGAATTGCACTCGGTATCGCCGGTGCCTTGATTCAGGGACACACGCGCAACCCGTTGGCGGATGCCGGTCTACTCGGCCTCAACGCAGGCGCGGCGTTCTTCGTGGTCATGGCGATCTACCTCTTCGGCTTTACGGCGCCGAGTCAGTACCTCTGGTTCGCGTTCGCAGGATCCTTCGTCGCCAGCATCGTCGTTTTCGGCTTGTCTTCCATCGGAAACGGCGGCGCAAGTCCTCTGAGTCTGGCTCTGGCGGGCGCGGCCGTCGCGTTCTTCCTGCAAGCCATGACCAACGCCGTGATAATCCTCGACCAGACGAGCCTGGACGCCTACCGTTTCTGGGTTGTCGGGTCGGTGTCCGGTCGCGGGTTCGACGTCCTCTGGCAGGTCCTGCCTTTCCTGATACTCGGATTGGTCATCGCCTTGGCAAGTACGCCGGGGCTCAACGTCCTCAGCTTGGGTGAAGACGTCGCAAAAGCCTTGGGAACGAACATCGCGTTCAGTCGCACACTCGGCATCGTCGCGATCACCCTGCTGACCGGCGCCGCCACCGCGGCGTGTGGTCCGATCGCGTTCATCGGTTTGGTGGTCCCTCACGTGGCCCGGGCCATCACCGGACCCGACTACCGCTGGCTGGTCCCGTACGCGGGCTTACTCGGCGCGGTCATGTTGATCACCGCGGACATCATCGGCCGCGTGGTCGTGCGCCCTGGTGAGTTGCAGGTCGGCATCATCTTGGCCCTGTTCGGCGCTCCGTTCTTCATCGCTCTCGTACGCCGCAGGAAGTTGGCAAGTCTGTGACGCTCAAGCAGGAACTCCGGGTACTCCCCCGGACCGTCCCCTCACGTAAGTCGATCCGCCTCGGTGGATTCTCGCTGGTCTACCGCCCACTCGCGGTGTCGGTGAGCATTGCCCTCGCAGTTGCGCTGTTCCTTCTGCTTTGCATCAACATCGGGCGGGGCGACTATCCGATCTCGATCCCCGATGTCATTTCGGTCCTGCTCGGCAATGGCAGCAAGACACAGAACCTGATCGTCTTCGACCTTCGACTTCCTCGGTCGCTCACCGCGCTCTTCATCGGTATGGCACTCGGCATTGCCGGTGCGGTCACCCAGACGATTGCGCGCAATGCCCTCGCCAGCCCCGACATCCTCGGAATCACGGCTGGATCGAGTGCCGCCGCAGTGGCACTCATCGTACTCGGCGGGGGTGGCTCGTTCGTGGGACTGCTTGCCACACTGGGGATTCCGTTGGCTGCGCTCTGCGGCGGCCTACTGACAGCAGTGGTGATCTACGCCTTGGCGTGGCGCAAGGGCGTCGAGGGGTTCCGCCTCATCCTGATCGGTATCGGCATCAACGCCATGCTGGTGGCAGCGACGGGATGGCTCCTCATCTCGGCGGACATCAACGACGCTTCTCGCGCACAGGTGTGGCTCAACGGTTCACTCAACGGTGCCACCTGGAATCAGATGTGGCCGGTCGCAATCGCCGTCGCAGTAGTCGGCGGCTACGCGGTGATCGCATCGTTCACCATGGGAGCGCTGCGGTTGGGCGACGACAACGCAACCTCACTCGGTGTTCGCTTGCAATCATCACAGGCCAAGTTGTTGCTTTCCGCCGTGGCACTGGCCGCCATCGCGACCGCAGCAGCAGGTCCGGTCGGCTTTGTCGCCCTGGCTGCGCCACAGGTCGCCATGCGTCTGGTGCGCTCCGCCGGCCCGCCCATCGTGGCTTCCGCGCTGACCGGTGCTGTACTGGTGGTAGGCAGCGACGTCATCGCTCGAACAATTCTGCCTGTGGAACTCCCCGTCGGAATCGTGACTTCCGCACTGGGCGGCCCGTTCCTGCTCTACCTGTTGGTTCGTAACAATCGGAAGGTCACAGCATGACCACCATCGCCCAGTCCACCGATGCTCCTTCGCGTCTCGTCGCGCAGAATCTGACGCTCGGGTACGGGGATCGCATCATCGTCGACGGACTCGATCTCGAGATCCCCACCGGCGTGATCACGACGGTCATCGGACCCAACGGTTGCGGCAAGTCGACGCTCTTGCGCGCGCTCGGTCGTCTGCTCAAGCCAAAGGGTGGATCGGTCATCCTCGACGGCAAGGCGATCAGTTCGATGAAGACCAAGGAAGTCGCGCGGGTGCTCGGAATGCTCCCCCAGACTCCTGTTGCGCCGGAAGGGCTCACCGTCGCCGATTTGGTCTCACGTGGGCGCCACCCGCACCAGTCGTGGATCAGGCAGTGGTCCGCGGACGACGAGGGCGAGGTCGCCGAAGCGCTCGAGCTGACCGGTGTCTCGGATCTCGCCGATCGGCCCGTCGATCAATTGTCCGGCGGTCAGCGTCAGCGAGCCTGGATCTCGATGGCTCTCGCCCAGGGAACCGACATCCTGCTTCTCGACGAACCGACTACCTATCTGGACCTCGCGCACTCGATGGAAGTCCTCGACCTGGTGGATCAACTCCACGAGGAAATGGGGCGCACCGTGGTGATGGTTCTGCACGACCTCAATCTCGCGGTCAGATACAGCGATCATCTGATCGTGATGCGCGACGGCGCCGTCGTCGCTTCTGGTGTCCCCAAGGACATCATTTCCGCGGAACTTCTGCTCGAGGTGTTCGGTCTCGAAGCTGCGGTCATCGACGATCCCGTCTCGGATCGGCCGCTGATCGTTCCGATCGGAACCCGGCACGTGTTCGGTGCCGTCGGCGGGCCGGCAAAGCCTGCGTGACGATCGCGAATCAGCGACCCAGAATCGTCCGAACGAGTTTGAATCCCTGACCGATCGTCACGGTCGGCAGGTATGCCCGTCCGACCGCGTTGCCGATGCTCGGCAACGCGGCTGGATCGGCGAATGTCATGTGCATCGGCACGTATCGCGGCTGGAACTTCGATTTGAAGGCCAGCAGCGATCGAAATCCGTACACCGGTTCAAGGGTGCGACCGAGTAGGTCGAGCACGCTGTCCATCATCGCCGAGAAAGTCGTGGCCTCCGGTTCGTTCGCATTCCTCTCGGAGTCACCGGCGATTGTTGCCAGCGGTGCACCGGACAGACTGAGGAACTCGACGCCCTCCTCCTCCAATTTCAGTGCAGCGGAAGCGATGAGGAACTCCATCGCGGGACGGAACCCTTCGGAGCGTCGCCTCATGAAGTCGAGTGTCCACCCGACGACTTTGCCGTCGCGGTACACCGGTAGCCACGATGTGACACCGTGCACGGTGCGATCCTCGTCGACCGCGATCAGGCACCGCACTTGTTCGTCCTCGACCTCGTCGAGTCCGCCGAGGGTGAATCCCATCTCGGGCATCCCCTTGTCCGCTACCCACTCCTCCGAGATGGCGACTATCTGATCCTTGATCGCGAGAGGTGCATGAGGGAAGGAAATCCACTCGGCGGTGATACCGGACTTCTTCGCCCGGTTCAGTGCTGTGCGCACGTCCTGGAACCGCTTTCCTGTGAACGCGACTTGTCCCAGGTCGAGCACGGTTTCCTCGGCGACCTGTAGACCGCTCCAGCCCATCGAATCGGTGATGGTTCGGGCGTCGTCGGTCACGGAATAGAAGCAGGGAATCCAACCGTTCGACGACGCGAACTCGGCGAACCCCTCGATCGCCGCGCGCATGCGATCTGGAGGACCGACCGGATCACCTGTGGTGAGAGCAACGCCGGCGATGACGCGATACGCGACGTAACTCGAACCGTCCGCGCTGAACCAGTAGGTGTTCCCCTTCCACGTCGTCATCCACGACAACGGGCTGCCGGTACCGGCGATCAACATGGATCGCGCTCGTTCGGCGGCTTTGGGATCGGCGGTCTTGACCGGCTTGAGGAAACTCACGAATACCAACAGGGCGGCAACGCCCCAGAACACGACGCCGGTCCACTCGAAGAGCAACGTCGACTCGATGTCCACGGGAAGCAGGCGCGGGTCGATCAACTGCAGGTACACCGGCGGTACAAGGCGCTGTGGGAAGTCCGCGAGCAGCATCGTGACCGTGGGCTCGCGGTCGAACCCGTGCCTGGCGAGCATTCCGCCGCCGACGTAGATCACGGCGAGGACCGCGAGCAAGGTCACGATCGCAGCACCGAGACGTCGGTACGTCTTGGCCGGGGCCGCGACGTCGAAGTATCGACGTGTGGCGATCAGCAGGATCAGCACGAAGAGCGGTGTCAGGAACGGCACCAGAGTTCGGTACACGTTCGGATCGCTGATTCCGTAGAACAAGCTGTCGCTGTCGACGGCGTCGACGAACCTGATGACGAAGTTCCCGATCGAGAGGACGAGTAAGACGACCTGAGCACAGACAGTCGCAATCCAGGCGAATCTGCGGCCACGACGGAGCCCATCGCTCAACACCAGCACAAAAATCGACGGCATCAACGAGAGCAGAGTCGGACCGATCCCCGAGAGTCTCAGCTCGAGGAGGCCGCGTCGGCAGTCCGGATCCGACGCGGATTCGGCGCACAGCTCACGTACTTCTGCGACAGTCCAGGGAACACCACGGAAGAGATCGCGGAGTACGGCGAGTGGGCCAACCGCCTGTGGGGACAGCGCGGCGATCATCGGGCCGATCGCACTTGCCGCGACGACGATGGCGACCAGGACTCGGCCCTCTCGCTGTGTCCCGGCGATGCGTTCACCGCGAGCCGATCGTCCGACGATCCACTGTCCGATCACCAAACCCACCACAGCGGCAAAGAATCGGATGACATCTTGCAGCTGACCACTGAACAAGGCCAAGGTGATGGTCAAAGCCAGGGTTCCGACGCGGATGCGGCGACGCCACAATGTCCCCATGTTCGAGCTGGCGGCCATCGCGGCGCCGACGATCCACGCGCTCGCGCCGACAGCGGAGCCGACATGGAGGCGGAACCCCCAATTGGAGTCGAACACTTTCACGAAGGATGCCCAGCCGAGCCCGAGCAGAACTCCCAAGATTTGAGTGCTTGCGCCGGCGATCGCCAGCTTGATCGTTCCCATCCGCCGTTCGAGAGGTGCAGCGACCGCAATCAGGAGCACGCTCGCGCCGATGTACCCGAGCAGGTTTCCTGCCCACAGCGCGGAGCTCAGTGGAATCCAGACATGTCCGTGCTGGATCGAGCCCATTCCCGCACCGATCGTGTGCTCGAGATCGCGGGACGGTCCGTGAACGAGGCTGCCGGTTGCGGCGCCCAGTATCCACATAGTGAGAAGTAGGACGACCGTCAAGGGTGCGTCGCGAATGCCGAAACGGATGATGCCGGCAGCTTTCTGCGTGACTACCCGCGCCCGTGATGTCGATTCTTCGGTGCCCGGCGAACTGTCGATCGTCATCTACGTGCGGCTACTTTCTGCGGATCGACTGTTGGCTTGCAATTATCGGGCATCGTCATTGTCGGGACTTTGGTCGTCTCACACCACCGTAACCGTCACGCAGATCACTATGGCCAATACCACACCCCCACCGAGGCGGTTACTACTACCAGTAGTACGTATTTCGTCGTGGAAGTCCGTAGAATCGAAGAATGGCAGGTCTAGGTGAACTCGAACGCGCGGTGATGGATCATTTGTGGTCCACATCGGAACCGCAAACTGTGCGACAGGTGCATGAAGCACTCGCGACGCATCGCGAATTGGCGTACACGACGGTAATGACCGTTCTGCAGCGCCTGGCGAAGAAGCATCTGGTGATTCAGCAGCGTGACGATCGCGCCCATCGCTATCTTCCCGTCAACAAGCGCGAAGAACTGGTCGCGAGTCTGATGGTCGACGCGCTGGCCCAGGCCCCGGAGTCCGGCGGTCGCGCTGCGGCACTCGTCCACTTCGTGGGACAGGTCAATGCTGACGAAGCCGATGCTCTCCGCGAAGCGCTCGCTGCCCTCGAGGTGCGCGAGTCCGCGAAAAAGGCTGCGCAGCCCGGAATTTCTAGGCCGAACTGATTTCGTCGTGCATGATGTGTAGGACATGAACGCCACTACTGCACTGGTTTTCGGACTGCTTGCCTTGTTGCTGGCCGGTCCGGTTCCCGCACTCCTGAGCCGCTCCACGTGGCCTTACCGCGCTCCACGCGCGGCGTTGGTTCTGTGGCAAGCCGTCGCAATTGCTGCGGTGCTGTCGGCATTCAGCTCGGGCCTGGCCATTGCCAGCCAGCTGCTCGTTCCCGGCGCTGACGGTAGGCCGACGACGGCCCCGACCGCCGAAATCGATGCACTCGGGCTCCCGCTGTGGATTCTGTACGTGGTTGTTTTTGCCCTGACGCTTCTGATCGGCGCGAAGCTGATCTTCTCGATAATCCAGGTCGCTGTGAGAACCCGACGTCGCCGTGCACGTCACCGCGTGTTGGTGGACCTTCTCGACGACTGCGCCATGCCCGCGTCGGTGGAACGCACACCCGATCTGCGGGTGCTGGACGTGGACGAACCGATCGCATACTGCCTGCCAGGTCTGCGCCAACGCGTGGTTCTCAGCCAAGGCACTCTGCAGAACCTCGATCATGCCGAGGTCAAAGCAATCCTGACCCACGAGCGTTCACACCTGCGAGCTCGTCACGATCTTGTCCTCGAGGCTTTCACGGCCGTCAACCACGCCTTCCCCCGTTTCGTCCGTAGCAAGTCGGCTCTGGGATCGGTACAACTGCTGGTGGAGTTGCTCGCCGACGATTCAGCTGTGCGGGCTACCGGTCCCACTCCCCTCGCGCGGGCACTTGTCGCGTGTGCCGGATCGACGGCACCCCGCGGAGCGATGGCAGCGGGCGGCCCGTCGACGCTCATCCGAGTGCAGCGCCTCTCGGCCGACGATGCAGATCCCCGCATCGCAGTTTTTGCGTATCTCGGGGCGGTCGCGATTCTCGTGGTTCCCACGGTTGCGGTGGCTGTGCCCTGGCTCACCGAACTTCGACTGCTTTTCAACGCATACTGAGTCTTGACCTGCGCAACCCCGTGTAGTAGTGCAGGTCACAGGCGGGGCTACCTGACTTCGGTGTCCCCGGTGGCGTAGAGTGGACCACGGCCACCATCGTGGTCCGTCAACATATAACGGCACACAGCCCAATTCCCCGCAGTATGCGTTCGGATTGCCAGGTGACATGTGCCCTGGCTCGTCCCTTTGCGAACTGTGTCGTGTATTTCAGCATGGCTTCTTCCGCTCCGCGACGTGCCCGTAGTCCGGAGAGGTTTCCGCGTGACCAACGCTGTCCAAATGTCGTCTTCCGAGAACATCGAAGACCCCACCGTCAACACCCCCGCTGCCGAAGAAGCAGTCGCCACCGAGCCGGGTATCACCTTCGCCGAGATCGGCCTGCCCGAGCAGCTTGTTGCCGCATTGGCGCGCAACTCCATCACCGTCCCGTCCCCCATCCAGGCACAGTCCATCCCGGACGCGCTCGCCGGAACCAACGTTCTCGGCCGCGCACAGACCGGATCGGGTAAGACCCTCGCCTTCGGCCTGCCGATGCTGACTCGCCTCTCACGCCACGAAGATCGCCCGGCCGCCAAGCGTCCCCGCGCACTCGTGCTCGTCCCCACCCGTGAGCTTGCTTTCCAGGTGGTCGACTCCCTCAACTCCTACGCCGGCGCACTCGGACTCACGGTTCGTCCCGCTGTCGGTGGAACGCCGTTCGCCAAGCAGGTCGATCAGCTTCGCCGCGGCGTAGACGTCCTCGTCGCAACGCCGGGTCGTCTCGGCGACCACCTGCGTCAGGGCACCTGCATCCTCGACTCGGTGGAAATCACCGCACTCGACGAAGCCGATCAGATGGCGGACATGGGCTTCCTGCCCGAGGTTCGCTCGATCCTCGGCGAGACCCCCGCAGACGGACAGCGTCTGCTGTTCTCGGCAACCCTCGACCGTGAGGTCCAGTCGCTGGTTCGTCAGTTCCTGGCCAACCACGTCACACACTCCACCGAAGACGGCCGCGCAAGCGTCGACACGATGGAGCACTACGTCCTCCTCGTCGATCGTGGGCAGAAGGATTCCGTCCTCGCCGAGATCGGTGCCCGTGACGGACGCACCATCATGTTCGCCCGCACCAAGCTCGGTTGCGAGGGAATCACCGATCGCCTCCGCGCAGTCGGCATCGCTGCCGAGTCGCTTCACGGCGGCAAGGCACAGAACCAGCGCACCCGCGTCCTCGAGCGTTTCAAGAACGGCCGCACCCCGGTCCTCGTCGCAACGGACGTTGCAGCACGCGGTATCCACGTCGACGGCATCGACCTCGTCGTTCACGTCGATCCCCCGGCCGACCACAAGGACTACCTGCACCGCGCTGGTCGTACCGCTCGCGCCGGCGAGAAGGGCACCGTTGTCGCCATCGTGCTGCCGAACCAGAAGCGTCAGTTCAAGCGTCTGACCGGAATGGCCGGCGTCAATGCCGCAGCCGTTGCCGTCACCCCGGGTTCTGCTGAACTTGCTCGCATCACCGGCGCCAAGAAGCCGACCGGAGAACCCTTGCGCGAGAGCTCTTCTCGTGGCGAGCGTTCCTTCGGTGATCGTGGCGGAAGCCGTGGCGGCTACCAGGGCAACCGCTCTTCCGGCGGCTACCAGGGCAACCGCTCTTCGGGTGGATACCAGGGCAACCGTGACGGTGAGAGCCGCGGCGGATACCAGGGTGATCGCTCCAGCGGTGGTTACCAGGGCAACCGCGACAGCCGCCCCTCGACCGGATACCAGGGAAACCGCTCTTCGGGTGGCTACCAGGGAAGCCGTGACGGCGAGAGCCGCGGCGGCTACCAGGGCAACCGCTCTTCCGGTGGATACCAGGGTGATCGCTCCAGCGGTGGTTACCAGGGCAACCGTGACAGCCGTCCGTCCTACGGAGACCGCGACAGCCGCCCGTCGACGGGTTACCAGGGCAACCGCTCTTCGGGCGGATACCAGGGAAGCCGTGACGGCGAGAGCCGCGGCGGATACCAGGGCAACCGTTCGTCCGGTGGTGGCTACCAGGGCAACCGCGACAACACCCGCTCGTACGGCGATCGCGACAGCCGCCCCTCGACCGGATACCAGGGCAACCGCTCTTCCGGTGGCTACCAGGGCAACCGCGACGGCGGCGACAACCGTGCAGCCTCGACCAGCGGTGGCGGCTTCCGCAGCCGCACCGACCGTCGTAGCTATGACGGATTCGACGGCCCGAAGCGCGATCAGCGGTAATACCTGCGCTGAGCTGCGGCTCGACAACTGAACACTGAGAACCTTCCGGCTGTGCCGGAAGCTGTATCGAGACGGATGCAGGTCACTGCAATTAAAGTGATCTGCATCCGTGTTTTGTATGCACGGTCTGATGTTCACGCGCGTCGCGGCCGCACCGTTTTCGGCTGCGCACAGCGCAGGATTTCACAGCCGCGGACCGAGAGGGAAAGCTGTAAGTATGTCAACCACTAGCACCGAATCATCCCGAGCTCAGATCGGCGTCACCGGCCTGGCCGTCATGGGTTCGAATATTGCCCGCAATTTCGCCCGCCACGGTCACACCGTTGCCCTGCACAACCGCAGCATCGCGAAGACCGATGCCCTGATCGCCGAGCATGGTTCCGAGGGCGATTTCGTGCGCACCGAGACCGTCGAGGAGTTTGTTGCCGCACTGCAGAAGCCGCGACGCGTCCTGATCATGGTCAAGGCCGGCGCCCCGACCGACGCCGTGATCGAAGAGCTCGCGAACGCCATGGAGCCCGGCGACATCATCATCGACGGTGGCAACTCGCTCTACACCGACACGATCCGTCGTGAAGCAGCGATCCGCGCCCGCGGTCTGCACTTCGTCGGCGCTGGTATCTCCGGTGGCGAAGAAGGCGCACTCAACGGTCCGTCGATCATGCCCGGCGGCCCGAAGGAGTCCTACGAGGCTCTCGGCCCGCTTCTCGAGTCCATCTCCGCTCACGTCGACGGCACCCCGTGCTGCACGCACATCGGCCCCGACGGCAGCGGTCACTTCGTCAAGATGGTGCACAACGGCATCGAGTACGCCGACATGCAGCTCATCGGCGAGGCGTACAACCTCTTCCGCGACGCACTCGGTTACGACGCCGGTCAGGTCGCAGACGTCTTCACCGAGTGGAACAAGGGCACGCTCGAGTCCTACTTGATCGAGATCACCGCCGAGGTGCTCCGCCAGGTCGACGCCGAGACGGGCAAGCCGTTGGTCGACGTCATCGTCGACGCTGCCGAGCAGAAGGGCACGGGCCGCTGGACGGTCAAGTCCGCTCTGGATCTGGGCGTGCCGGTCACCGGTATCGCCGAGGCCGTTTTCGCTCGCGCACTGTCCGGTAGCCGCAATCAGCGCGCCGCAGCTCAGGCGCAGGGTCTGGCTGCCGGCTCTCTCGGCGACAAGCCTGCTGACGCCGAGCAGTTCGCCGCCGACATCCAGGCCGCGCTGTACGCGTCGAAGATCGTGGCGTACGCGCAGGGCTTCGATCAGATCGCTGCCGGCAGCGCCGAGTACGACTGGAACCTCAAGCCTGCCGACCTGGCGACGATCTGGCGCGGTGGCTGCATCATCCGTGCGCAGTTCCTCAACCGCATCAAGGACGCGTTCGACGCGGATCCGAGCCTTCCGAGCTTGATTCTGGCGCCGTACTTCCGTGAGGCCATCGAGGCAGGCATCGACAGCTGGCGCCGTGTGGTCGCCACCGCGACGATGCTCGGCATTCCGGTACCGGCGTTCGCGTCTTCGCTCTCGTACTACGACGGTCTCCGCGCGGAGCGTCTGCCGGCCGCTCTGACTCAGGGGCAGCGCGACTTCTTCGGCGCGCACACCTACGAGCGCATCGACAAGCCGGGCAAGTTCCACACACTGTGGAGCGGTGACCGCAGCGAAATCGAGGCCTGATTCACAGCGGGTATCGGTAGATGCGGTCATCTGCGTCTACCGATACCCGGTAGCCTGGACAAATGCAGGAATCGACGATCGACTCGCCCACCTCGACCGAAGGGCGTTCGTTCGTCGACCTCGGAATCCCCGCCGTGATGGTGCACGCGTTGCGCCGTAGCGGCATCGATGCCCCCTTCCCCATTCAGTCGGCAACCATCCCCGATGTTCTTGCCGGCCGGGATGTCCTCGGGCGCGGCGCGACGGGTTCCGGAAAGACTCTGGCCTTCGGGCTTCCGATGCTGGTGCGCCTCAAGGGTGGGGCGAGCAAGCGGAATCGTCCGCGCGGTTTGGTGCTCGCTCCCACCCGTGAGCTGGCGATCCAGATCCACAAGGCACTCGACGACGCTGCTACCGAGATCGGTTTGCGTGTGGCAAATGCGGTCGGTGGCGTTCCGATCAAGCGTCAGGCCGACATCCTTGCCCGCGGCGTCGATCTCCTGATCGCGACCCCAGGGCGCCTACTCGACCTACTCGAGCAGAAGTCGGTGATTCTCGACGACGTCGTGATCACGACCATCGACGAAGCCGACCACATGGCAGACATGGGTTTCATCGACGAGGTTGCGAAGATTCTCGACACGACACCGAAAGACGGTCAGCGCCTTCTCTTCTCGGCAACACTCGACGGCAAGGTCGACGATCTGGTCGCGGGTTACCTGCGCAATCCGGCGTCGCACTCGACTGCTCCCCCGGTTGCCACGGTCTCGACCATGGAGCATCACCTGCTCTTCGTCGACCGCGACGACAAGAGATCCGTTGTCGCACATATCGCTTCACGGGCGGGACGGACCATCATGTTCGTCAAGACCAAGCACGGAGTGGATCGTCTTGCGCAGCAACTGCATTTGATCGGTGTCTCGGCCGGCGCCCTGCACGGCGGCAAGACGCAGAACAACCGGACCAAGACCCTCGCGTCGTTCTCCGACGGGACAACACCGGTTTTGGTCGCCACCGATGTCGCCGCGCGCGGAATCCATGTCGACGACGTGACGCTCGTCGTTCACGTCGATCCCCCGGCGGAGGCGAAGGACTACCTGCACCGGGCCGGCCGGACGGCACGCGCCGGGGAATCGGGCGTCGTCGTCACCATCGTCACCGACGAAGAACGTGATTCGGTCGAGAAGTTGACCAAGCAGGCAGGCATCAAGGTTCACGGCGTGCGGGTTCGTCCTGACGATCTGGAGCTCACGCGCATCACCGGTGCGATGGAGCCGACGGGCATACCGGTCGAAGCTCCCGATACGACGGTCGCCGTCAAGCACACCGCCAAGCGTGGCCGTCAGGAACACGACACTGCAGGCCGGACCGCTGCCGGAGGCCGGATGAAGAAGGACGGCGACAAGCGCGCCGCTTCCTCGCGGCGCGTCACCGATCCGAAGAGTGTGAAGAAGATCCGTGCGGACGGCACTCCGGTCCCGACCCGTTCGGAGCGTCTGGCGTCCAAGGGCTTGACCCCGCGTCGCGGCGCACCCGGCGCAGGAAAGCCGTCTGCCGGAAATCGGGCGGGCAAGCGCGCACACTGAGGGAATGGGTGATCTTCCACTGATCTCTGTTCTCTGCGCACTCGTCGCCGCGCTTCTCTTCGCGTGTGCCTCCGTCGCTCAGCAGCGCGCCGCGTCTGCGGTTCCGGAGGGCGAGGCGTTGGTGGCGTCGTTGATTCGCAGTCCTCGGTGGTGGGCCGGGCTGATCGGTGACGGCGGCGGTTACGTCATGCAGGCCGTTGCACTGTCGTTGGGTTCGGTGTTGGTGGTGCAGCCGCTGATCGTGACCTCGCTGCTGTTCGCGCTGCCACTTTCGGCCAGGTTCTCGGGAATTCGCATCACCCGTTCTGCGTGGTCGTTGGCGATCATGCTCGCGATTTCCTTGGCGATCTTCCTCGTCGTCGGCGATCCCACCGAGGGAGACAGCAACGCTCCGTGGTCGGATTGGGCTGTGCCCCTGACGATCACGGTCGCAGTGGCCGTGGTCGCAACTATCGGCGGCTTGTCCAAACTCGACGGTGGCTGGCGCGCTCTGCTTCTCGGCTCTGCGGCCGGAATCTTCTACGGCGTGGCCGTCGCTTTCACCAAGTACGTCACCGACCTACTCGGGCACGGTGTCGTCGGGGTGATTTCGGCATGGCAGACGTGGGCGCTGATCGCCTCGGGCGCAATCGGGGTCTACCTCCAACAGCGCGCTTTCCAGGTCGGGCCTCTGTCGGCGTCGCTACCTGCCCTGACGATCGGCGAGCCGATCGCGGCCATCTTCCTGGGGATGACGGTTCTCGACGAACGCCTCCGCGTCGACGGTCCCGGAATTGCTCTCATCGGGTGCGCCGTCGCCGTCATGATCATGACCACGATCGCCCTCTCCCGCTCACAAGCGCGCGATACCGAGGGCGCTACGGCGGAATCGACGGTAGGCTCGTGAAACGTGCAGTTCCTCGAAGGGCAACGCCCCCCATACGACCTGACCTACGACGACGTCTTCCTCGTCCCTAACCGGACCGAGGTCACCTCTCGGTTCGACGTCGATCTCAATTCTTCCGACGGATCCGGAACGACCATTCCCGTCGTCGTCGCCAATATGACCGCAGTCGCCGGCCGCCGCATGGCGGAGACTGTCGCCCGCCGCGGCGGACTGGTCATCATTCCGCAGGACGTCCCCACTGACGCTGTCGCCGAGACCGTGGCGTTCGTCAAGAGCCGCCACCTCGTCGCTGATACGCCGGTCACGCTGAGTCCGGACGACGCCGTCTCCGATGCGCTGGCGCTGCTACCCAAGCGTGCACACGGCGCAGTCGTGGTGGTCGAGGACGGCAAGCCTCTCGGTGTCGTCACCGAGGCTGCCTGCGCGGATGTCGATCGGTTCACTCGCCTACGTACCGTCGCGATCACCGACTTCGTCACCGCCCCGGTCACCGCCACACCGCGTGAGGTCTTCGAACTGCTCGAAACCAAGCACGATCCGTTGGCCGTCATCGTCAACGAGGACGGAACCCTCGCCGGCGTCCTCACTCGCACCGGCGCGATTCGTGCCGGCATCTACGACCCCGCAGTCGATGAGCGCGGCGCACTCCGGGTCGCTGCGGCGGTCGGTGTGAACGGTGACGTGGGCGCCAAGGCCAAGGCACTCGTCGACGCCGGTGCCGACGTGATCGTCGTGGACACGGCTCACGGTCACCAGCAGAGAATGATCGATGCGCTCACCACCCTCAAGGCGCTCGACCTCGGCGTCCCGTTGGTTGCAGGCAACGTGGTGTCCGCACAGGGAACCCGTGATCTGATCGCCGCAGGCGCGGACATCGTCAAGGTCGGCGTCGGGCCCGGAGCCATGTGCACGACTCGCATGATGACCGGCGTCGGGCGCCCGCAGTTCTCGGCCGTCGCGGAATGTGCTGCAGCAGCACGCGAGCTCGGCAAGCACGTCTGGGCCGACGGCGGCGTTCGCCACCCTCGCGACGTTGCACTCGCCCTCGCAGCGGGCGCGTCGAACGTCATGATCGGCTCGTGGTTCGCCGGCACGTACGAGTCCCCCGGCGATCTCAAAGTCGATCAGGCGGGCAACGCGTACAAGGAGAGCTTCGGTATGGCCTCCAAGCGCGCTGTTGCCGCTCGCACCGCCACCGAAACGGCTTTCGATCGCGCCCGTAAGGGATTGTTCGAGGAAGGCATCTCCAGTTCGCGGATGCGTCTCGATCCCGAGCGCCCCGGAGTCGAGGACCTGATCGATCAGATCTGTTCCGGCGTACGCAGTACCTGCACGTACGCGGGTGCGCGCTCACTCGAGGAGCTGCACGAGAAGGCAGTTCTGGGAGTGCAGTCCGCCGCCGGATTCGCCGAAGGACGGCCGCTTCCGTCTGGTTGGTGAACCACGTTTTATGACAGTCGGCGGGTGCTCGGGTCCCTACTCCCGGGCACCCGCCGGTATCATTGGATCCGTAAACAGGAAACAAAACTCGGTCGGGTGCCCATCGGCGACCCGACCGAGCCCGCTACAGCCGAGAAATACTCGGCTCCGACGAGAGGAACCCGGTGCCCGAGGCACCCACACACTTACCCGGCGCTACACCCGTCGTTTTATCCGAGGAATCGTCTGATTCCGCTGGTTCGGAGGGCTCCTCTAGCGAGCCGGGAGACAAACCCGGCGGCCCCCGTGCACACCTCAGGTGGCGATGACACATGGACATCGTTTTCACCATTCTCAGCTTGGTCGGCTTCATCGCGCTGACTGCAGGCACCGCCCTCTTCGTGGCGGCCGAATTCTCACTGACCGCGCTCGAACGCAGCACCGTCGACGAAGCTGCTCGTGGCGGCGACCGACGCTCGCGGCAGGTTCAACACGCGCACAAGACTCTCTCGTTCCAGCTCTCCGGCGCTCAGCTGGGCATCACGATCACAACCCTGATCACCGGTTACCTGGCCGAGCCGGTCCTGGCACGGTTCATCACTCCGGTCACGAAGGCCGTCGGGCTCAGCGAATCCGCTGCCTCGACAACGTCTTTGATCCTGGCGCTCGTGATTGCGACCTCGTTCTCCATGATCTTCGGTGAGCTCGTACCGAAGAACCTCGCAATCTCCAAGCCGATGCCCACCGCCCGCGCGACTGCGGGCCTGCAGGCGGGCTTCTCGCTGATCTTCCGGTGGGCCATCAACGGCCTCAACGGAACCGCCAACTGGATCGTGCGACGCCTGGGCATCGAACCCGCGGAAGAATTGCGCTCGGCGCGATCACCGCAGGAACTCGGGTCCCTCGTGCGGACGTCCGCGCAGCGCGGGTCCATCGACAAGGGCACGGCGATGCTCGTCGACCGTTCGCTGCAGTTCGGTGACCGCACCGCAGAAGAGCTGATGACTCCGCGAGTGAAGATCGAATCGCTGGAACTCTCGGACACCGTCGCAGACCTGATCGTGACGGCGTCGCGAACTGGCTACTCGCGCTTCCCCGTCGTTCGCGGCGATCTCGACGACACAGTCGGCGTCGTACACATCAAACACGCGTTCACCGTTCCGGCCGAGCGCAGGCGCACGACGCGCGTCGACAGTCTGGCTCAACGTGTTCCCGTCGTGCCGTCGAGCCTGGACGGAGACACCGTCATGGAGCGGATCCGCTCTGACGGCATGCAGGTCGCGCTTGTCGTCGACGAATACGGCGGAACAGCCGGCATCGTCACGATGGAAGACCTCATCGAGGAAATCGTCGGTGATGTGCGCGACGAACACGACGAACCCGAACTCGACGTACAGCGCGTCGGCGACGGCTGGTCGTGCTCCGGTCTCCTGCGCATCGACGAGGTCACCTCGGCAACCGGGTACACCGCGCCCGAAGGCGACTACGACACGCTCGGCGGTCTGGTGCTCACCGAACTGGGCCGAATCCCCGACGAGGGTGACGAAGTGGAATTGCCCGACGTCGACTCGTCCGGTGATTCCCGCGGCAAGTGGATCGCCCGAGTGACCAGTATGGACGGCCGTCGTATCGACCGAGTGACCATCACGCCGGTCCCGGCACATGTCGAACCCGAATCCGCAGACGACGACACGAAGGAGTCCGACGATGAATAACCTCTTCGGTGTACTCCTCACCGTCGTGCTGCTCGCCGGTAACGCATTCTTCGTCGGTGCGGAGTTCGCGCTGATCTCCGCACGACGCGACCGCCTCGAGGCACTTGTCGCGCAGGGTAAGAAGCGGGCACTCACGGTCATCAAGGCCGGTGAGAACCTCTCGCTGATGCTTGCGGCAGCTCAGCTGGGCATCACGATCTGCTCGATCCTGCTCGGTAAGGTCGCCGAGCCCGCCATTGCGCATCTCCTCGAGGTGCCGATGGAAGCCGTCGGCCTTCCCGACGGATTGCTACACCCGATTTCGTTTGCGATCGCGCTCTCGCTGGTCGTCGTGCTGCATATCCTCCTCGGCGAAATGGTGCCCAAGAACATCGCGTTGGCGGGCCCCGAGAAGACGGCCATGCTGCTCGTTCCCGTGCATCTGGCGTTCATCAAGATCGCTCGCCCGATCATCGCGTTCTACAACCTCTGCGCCAACGGAGTGCTCAAGCTCCTGCGCGTCGAGCCCAAGGACGAACTCGACGTCACTGTCTCGGCGGTGGAGTTGTCCGCGATGATCGGTGAATCGCGATCCGAGGGTCTGATCGACGCCGAAGAACACCGGCGCTTGAAGCAGGCACTCGAATCGACAGATCGCACCGTCTCCGAGGTCCTGATCACCCTCGACAAGGTGCGGACCATTCCCCTCACGCCGTCGGGAACAACACTGGGTGAGATCGAGCGTGCGGTCATCGAGACCGGATACTCGCGTTACCCGGTCCGAGCGAGCGACGGATCGCTGGCCGGGTACGTGCACCTCAAGGATGTGCTCGACGAGGTGCTCGACGAAGCTGCCGGGCCGGACACCGTCGTTCCGACATCGGATATCCGCCCGTTGCCCATCGTTCCGCTCAGCACGCCGCTGGCCGAAGCGTTGGCCGGCCTTCGTCGGGCCAGCTCGCACCTCGGCGCAGTCACGGACGCCGACGGAGTCGTGATCGGTATCGTCGCGCTCGAGGATCTGCTCGAGGAGTACGTCGGAACGGTTCGCGACGGCACGCACCGCGGCACGGATGCTGTTCCCGGACAAAGAAACAGCTGATCGATGACACGTTCGGTGCATTCACTCGCACTCGCACAGAGCGAGTGGACGGCTCGGCGGGCACTTCACCTCGAGGAGGTGGAGAAGCTCGTCGAGCCGCACCGAGCGCGTCGTAGCGCCGGTATCTCTCACCCGGTGCACGACTTCCTCTTCACGTACTACAACTTCAAGCCCGCGCAACTGCGCCGCTGGCACCCCGGGTACGGAGTCGCACTCGAGAACGCCGGCGAATACGCAGCCTTCTCCGGCTACCGCGTCGACGAATCGGGTACCGCGACGGTCGAGGCCTCCGTGCTGGAGCGTCGGCGTCACACAGTCGAATTCGTGTGGAATCTGTTGAATCAGACGTCGGCGCGGCCCGCTGTGCTGGGCTGTTTCGGCCTCCACGAATGGGCGATGGTCTATCGCGGCGGCGAGGACGCGATCCGTCACCAGTCAGTGCCGCTGCGGCTCGGGTTCGCCGGTACCGACGCGGTCGTCGAATCCCTGCCACTCAAATGCACGCACTACGACGCGTTCCGGTTCTTCACACCGGACGCGGCCCCCAAGAACTCGCTCCCGCTTGCACGCGAAACTCAGATCGATCACGAACAGCCGGGCTGCCTGCATGCGGGTATGGATCTGTACAAGTGGAGCTTCAAGTTGTTGCCACTCGTGGATTCCGATCTGGTGATGCGGTGCTTCGAACACGCGCTCCTGGCCCGTGAACTCGACATGCGCGCGAGCCCATACGACCTCGCCGAGTACGGGTACTCCCCCATTCGTATCGAAACTCCGGCGGGCCGCGCCGAATACGTGCGTCAGCAACAACAGTTGGCGGATCGTGCTGCGCCGCTCCGCGATACGCTGGCAGAGAAGTGCCGGGAGCTTCTCGGCCACTGAACTGCCGAAAGGCGCCACATGGATCACGGGTACGGGTTCTATCTCGACGAATACCAACGTGACGTCGGGGTGCACACCGACGACCGACGCGGCCACATCGAATGCCCGGACTCGGCGGGCTTCCTTGCGGCGCACTTGCCGGTGTTCGACCTCGCTGCAGGCTCAGTCGCGGCCTTCGCCTCGGCAATTCATCGGTCAACCAGCCCGGGCGACGGACACTGGACCCTCGATCCCGAGCGCATCGCCGCGTCCTTCTCGAGCGATCGACTGTTCCGGATCGGCGGCGAACCGATCAACGGATTCTCCGAATACTCGGGGTTCTTTGCCGCCCGCGACGGTTGGGTCCGCACGCACGGCAACTATCCACACCATCGCGACCGCCTGCTCGCCATCCTCGAACTCGACCATGGATCACCTAAAGATGCAGTGGCGCAACGGATATCCGAACTCAGCGCCATCGAGATCGAGCAGCAGGCCGCCGAGATCGGCGCCATCGTGGTCCGTGTTCGTACCGAGACCGAGTGGCGCCTGAGTGAGCAGTGCGCAGCTGCGAGGTCTGAGCCTCTGGTATCCATCCGAGTACGCGACGAGGGAAAACCCCGCACGCATCCGACGCGCCCACGTGTTCTCGACCTGACCCGCGTCATCGCCGGCCCGGTCGCGACCCGTGCCCTCGCGCTGGTCGGCGCTGACGTTCTGCGGATCGACCCTCCGGCGATCCCCGAGATCGGATGGCAGCACCTCGACAGTGGCCAGGGCAAGCGGTCGGCGCTTCTCGACCTGAAGTCCTCGGCGGAAGCGGCAGCATTCCGCGAACTCCTCGACACCGCAGACGTACTGGTCACCGGCTACCGTCCGGGCGCACTCGAAGCACTCATCGGGCAGGATCTTCCCGCCCACCTGATTCACGGGCGCGTCAGCGCATGGGGATGGGAAGGTCCGTGGGCGAATCGCCGCGGCTTCGACAGCATCGTGCAGGCCGCATCCGGTATCTCGTTCCTCGAGGGCGGCGAGAAACCGGGCGCACTTCCAGCGCAGGCCCTCGACCACTCGACCGGATACTTCTTGGCAGCTGGGATCCTCGACGCGTTGACGCTGCGCTCGCAGGACGGCCGTGGCCGCGATGTCGACGTGTCATTGGCCAGCACCGGCGCCCGTCTTCTCGACGCACCCGGCCGAACCGTCCATCCCGGTCTACCGACCGCTCCCGGCCTGAATGCTGTTGTCAACCATGCCGACGTGACCACCGCACGACCCGCGCTGGCAGAGTTCGAGGACTACCCCGAACCATCCCATCCGTGGGGATCGGATCGGGCGGAGTGGGCACACTGAGGGACCGGCACATTCAGGGCAAGATGGACCTGTGAAGTCACATACCTACACACTCGACCTTCAGTGGACGGGCGATCTGGGAACCGGAACGTCCAGCACGCAGGGATATTCGCGCAATCATGCAATATCCGCGGTCGGAAAGCCGGAACTTCTCGGCAGCTCCGATCCCTCGTTCCGCGGTGACGCGCAGCGATGGAACCCCGAGGAACTGCTCGTTGCCTCCCTCGCCCAATGCCACATGCTCTGGTACCTCGGTCTGGCAGCTGCCGCTGGGGTCGTCGTTCTCGACTACAGCGATCAGCCGGTCGGCAGCATGATCGAGGAATCCGATGGCGGCGGCCAGTTCATCGAAGTGACGTTGAATCCGACGGTATTGGTCGCGGAGGCGTCGATGGTCGAGAAGGCCGAGGAGCTTCACGGCCCCGCACACACGAAGTGCTTCATCGCTCGGTCGGTCAACTTCCCTGTCCTGCATTCACCGACGATCCTGGTGGCCACCGATGAGTGATACGCACAAGCTCATCGTCGACGTCGACACCGGCATCGACGACTCGTTGGCGCTTCTCTATCTCCTTGCCAGCCCCGAAGCCGAGATTCTGGGGATTGCGAGCACCGCCGGCAACGTTCCGGTGGAACAGGTCGCGGCCAACAACTTGAACTGGCTTGCGCTCTGCGGCGCCCCGGACATCGAGGTTGCACTCGGCGCCCGCGAGCCACTGGTCATCCCGTTGCGCACCACCGAGGAGACTCACGGTCCGCAAGGGATCGGCCATGCCGTCCTCCCCGATTCGGGTCGCAAGCGCTCGGTCCGAACGGCCACCGACCTCTGGGTGGATCTCGTGCGTGAGTACCCCGGACAACTCACCGGATTGGTGACGGGGCCGCTCACCAACCTTGCGCTGGCGATCAGACGTGAACCCGATCTGCCGTCTCTGCTGAAGCGACTGGTCGTGATGGGTGGGTCGTTCAACTATCCGGGCAACACGACGCCGACCGCGGAGTGGAACGTCTCGGTGGATCCGCACGCCGCCAAGGAGGTGTTCGACGCGTTCTCCGTCGTACCCGCGCACCGGCGCCCGATCATCTGCGGCCTCAACGTCACCGAATCCATCGAGATGTTCCCCGAACATGTGCGTCGGCTCGCCGACGCTGCCGGGAGCACTCCGGAAGAGATCATCTCCCCTGACGACGGCCCCGACGTCCGCAGTTCCGCGTCCAACAGCGTGATCAGGCATATGTCCGACGCGATCCGGTTCTACATGGAATTCCATCGTGAATACGACCAGGGCTTTCTTGCTCACATGCATGATCCCTTTGCTGCTGCCGTCGCGCTCGATCCGAGCTTGGCGACGCTGAAGCCGGCAACGGTAGATGTCGAAACCGAGAGTCCACTGCTGATCGGAACGACGGTCGCGGACTGGGTCGGGCACTGGAAGCGTGAGCCCAACGCGGATATCGCGATCAGCACCGATCCGGCGGAATTCTTTGATCGACTTGTCCACCGAGTGGGAAATTACGCCCGCGTCGTGGGTTGACCGAGCCGGGCACCGGCTATGCTCGCATGGACAGAACACCAACGAACGAGAACAAAGGACCTGACGTGCAGATTTCCAGCCACGATGCCTCCCCGGCATTTGCGCTCGGATTGATGGCGTTCTGGCCCACTCGTCGTAGCGCATGCTTCGATCAGGCGTGTTGCTGAGCGGCGATTCTCGCTGCCTGCACCCCTGACTTTGTCGCTTCTTCGCTCGGAGTCTGTCTTCTCATGTTCAACCTTCTTTTGTTCACCCTTGTCGGCGTCGGCGCCCAGCTCGTCGACGGCGCCCTCGGTATGGCCTTCGGTGTCACCGCAACCACTCTGTTGATGATCGGTGGCCTCGGTCCGGCTCAGGCCAGCGCCGCTGTTCACCTGGCCGAGGTCGGCACCACCCTCGCTTCGGGTGTGTCGCATTGGAAGTTCAAGAACATCGACTGGAAGCTCGTCGCCAAGCTCGGTGTGCCCGGCGCAGTCGGTGCATTCATCGGCGCAACCGTGCTATCGGGTCTGTCCACCGAAGCGGCAGTCCCCATCACGGCGACGATCCTGCTGGCCATCGGTATCTATGTGGCACTTCGCTTTTCGGTCCGCCCACCGGCCGTCGCGGATGCTCGTACCACTCCGCACACTGCACGTTTCCTGTCCCCACTCGGCCTGTTCGGTGGTTTCATCGATGCATCCGGCGGTGGTGGTTGGGGTCCGATCACCACCAGCACGCTGCTCTCGCGGGGCAAGACCGCGCCGCGCACCGTGATCGGCTCGGTCAGCGCCTCGGAGTTTCTGGTCGCGTCAGCCGCGTCGCTGGGATTTCTTGTCGGATTGGGTCGTGAGTCTGCTGGAAACCTCCTCGTTGTCGCCGGTCTCGCGCTCGGCGGTGTCATCGCTGCCCCGTTCGCGGCGTGGCTGGTCAGCCGCGTGCCTGCAACCTTGCTCGGAACGGCGGTGGGCGGCGTCATCGTGTTGACCAACGCACAGAAGCTGTTCAAATCCTTCGACATCACCGGGGCGGTCACAGTGGCCGGCTACCTGGCCATTCTCGGCGCGTGGGCAGCGTTGCTGTTTTACGCGTGGAAGCGGTCCACGCTCACCCCAGCCGAGGCAGAAGGCGATTTCACGGGAGTCGAACTCGCTGTCGAGAACGAACTCACCGAGCCTGCGGTCAAACGCGAACGATAGCTCGTCACAGAAGAAATCCCGGGTATCCGCTGTCGGATACCCGGGATTTTGTTTTTTCGCCCTAGTTGCTTCCGTCGAACGCGTCGAGAATTCGCCCCGCCGCCAACGCTGCTGTCAGCGAACCGTCACGCACGCTCTGCTCGACGTCGGCCCGGATCGCACGCACCCGATCGTTGCTCGAGAGCCTGCGTAGCAGCTGATCGTTGACCATCGTCCAGGTCCAATCGACCTGTTGCTTGCGACGCTTCTCCTCGAACTGTCCTGCTTCGGTGAGCACCTCACGGTGTTTGGTGACAGTTCCCCAGAACTCGTCCAGCCCGACACCTTCGAGGCCGCTCATCGTGATGACGGGCGGCTTCCAGATGGCGTCGTGCGGGTAGATCAGGCGAAGCGCTCCGGCCAATTCGCGGGCAGCACCCTTTGCCTCGCGCTCATGCTTTCCATCGGCCTTGTTGACCGCCACCAGATCTGCGAGCTCGAGGACACCCTTCTTGATGCCCTGGAGCTGATCACCGGTACGAGCGAGGGTCAGGAACGTAAAGCAGTCCACCATGTTGGCAACAGTGACTTCGGACTGGCCGACACCCACTGTCTCCACCAGGATGACGTCGAAACCGGCAGCTTCGAGAAGCACGATGGTCTCTCGGGTTGCCTTGGCAACACCACCGAGCGTGCCGGACGTCGGTGACGGCCGGATGTACGCATTCGGTTCGACGGTGAGCCGAGCCATGCGTGTCTTGTCGCCGAGAATCGAGCCGCCGGTGCGGGTGGACGACGGATCGACCGCCAACACCGCAACCCGATGTCCCTTGCCCAGCAAGTACATTCCGAGCGCGTCGATGAACGTCGACTTGCCGACGCCGGGAACGCCGGTGATGCCGATCCGGTGCGCTCCCCCGGCCTCGGGCAGCAACTTCAGTAGAAGCTGCTGCGCAAGGGCCCGGTGGTCGTCGCGAGTGGACTC
Organism: Rhodococcus sp. MurmanLake-1; assembly: GCF_056945715.1. Taxonomy (NCBI): domain Bacteria; kingdom Bacillati; phylum Actinomycetota; class Actinomycetes; order Mycobacteriales; family Nocardiaceae; genus Rhodococcus; species Rhodococcus sp. MurmanLake-1. Next base: position 221,814 of record NZ_JBWZNF010000001.1, read on the forward strand.
GACGAGGGTGATCGCCCGAGCGAGGCCGGCACGCTGATTCCCGCGTACCGCCTCGGCGAGGGAATCAATGTCGATGGGCTGACGTGCCATCTTCAGTGACCCCCTTCTCAGCTGTGGTCGTGACCCAGTTGGGCGGAGAGCTTCTCCAACAATCCGCTGGCAGCGTCGGCGATGACGGTTCCGGGCGGGAAGATGGCAGCAGCGCCGGCCTCGTAGAGTTCGTCGAAGTCACCGGGCGGAATGACGCCGCCGACGACGATCATGATGTCGGGACGACCGGCCGCAGCCAGAGCCTCCCGCAGCGCCGGCACCAAGGTGAGGTGACCGGCTGCCAACGACGACACACCGACTACGTGGACGTCGTTGTCGGCCGCCTGATTGGCGACCTCTTCGGGAGTCTGGAACAGCGGTCCGACGTCGACGTCGAATCCGATGTCCGCGAAGGCCGTGGAGATGACCTTCTGGCCACGGTCGTGACCGTCTTGGCCCATCTTCGCGACGAGAATACGGGGACGACGTCCCTCGTCCTCGGCGAACTTCTCGACCAGTTCCATCGCCTTGCTGATGTTGCTCACCGTTCCTGCCTCGTCGCGGTACACACCACTGATGGTGCGGATCTCGGCCTGGTGGCGTCCGTACACCTTTTCGAGGGCGTCGGAAATCTCGCCGACCGTAGCCATCGCACGGGCGGCGACAACAGCGAGGGCGAGGAGGTTGTTCTCCATGCCGCCTTCGGTGGATGCGGCAGCGCGGGTGAGGTTCGCGAGTGCGGCCTCGACGGCTTCCGGATCACGTTCTGCGCGAAGGCGAACCAGCTTCTCGAGCTGTTCCTTGCGGACCTTGGAGTTCTCGACCTTGAGAACTTCGATGGTGTCGACCTCGTCGGGAACGTACTTGTTGACGCCGACGAGCGGCTGCCGACCGGAGTCGATGCGTGCCTGGGTGCGGGCGGCAGCTTCCTCGATGCGCAGCTTCGGGATGCCTTCGTTGATGGCCTGAGCCATTCCGCCGGCTTCCTCGACCTCTTCGATGTGCTTACGAGCCCGGTTGGCGAGTTCGTTGGTGAGCCACTCGACGTAGTACGAGCCGCCCCACGGGTCGATGGGACGCACTGTGCCGGATTCCTGCTGCAGCAGCAACTGGGTGTTACGGGCGATGCGGGCGGAGAAGTCCGTCGGCAGTGCGATGGCCTCGTCGAGTGCGTTGGTGTGCAGCGACTGAGTGTGGCCCTGGGTCGCAGCCATGGCTTCGACGCAGGTACGCGGAACGTTGTTGAAGACGTCCTGCGCGGTCAGAGACCAGCCCGAGGTCTGCGAGTGGGTACGCAGCGAGAGCGACTTCGCGCTCTTGGGATCGAACTTCGCAACAAGCTCGGCCCACAGGAGGCGTCCGGCGCGGAGCTTGGCGACCTCCATGAAGAAGTTCATGCCGATGGCCCAGAAGAAGGACAGGCGCGGTGCGAACTTGTCGATGTCCATACCGGCGTCGAGGCCGGCGCGGATGTACTCGACGCCGTCGGCGAGGGTGTACGCCAGTTCCAGATCGGCCGTCGCTCCGGCTTCCTGGATGTGGTAGCCCGAGATGGAGATGGAGTTGTACTTCGGCATTTCCGCGCTCGAGTACGCGAAGATGTCCGAGATGATCCGCATCGAGGGCTTGGGCGGATAGATGTAGGTGTTACGAACCATGAACTCTTTGAGGATGTCGTTCTGGATCGTTCCGGCCAGCTTGTCCGGGGTGACGCCTTGCTCGCCTGCCGCAGCGACGTACAGCGCGAGAATCGGCAGCACGGCGCCGTTCATCGTCATCGAGACCGACACCTGCGAGAGGTCGATTCCGTCGAAGAGCTGACGCATGTCGAGGATGGAATCGATTGCGACACCGGCCATTCCGACGTCACCCGCAACGCGAGGGTGATCGGAGTCGTAGCCGCGGTGTGTGGCGAGGTCGAAGGCGACCGAGAGGCCCTTCTGACCGGCCGCGAGGTTACGACGGTAGAACGCATTCGACTCCGCGGCAGTGGAGAATCCGGCGTACTGGCGAATGGTCCACGGCTGGTTCACGTACATGGTCGGGTACGGACCACGCAGGAACGGCGCTGCGCCCGGGAAGCTGTCGAGCGGGTAACCGGACTCGGCGGCGGCCGTGCGGTCCGCACCGGTGTACACCGGCTTGACGTCGATGCCTTCCGGGGTGGACCAGACAACCTGCTCGGCGGCGTAGTTGTTGGCGTTTGCGCCCTCTTCGATGAGCGCCTGTGCCTGCTCGACCGACGGCGGTGTGGGTGCCGGAGACTGCGGGTCCTCGAGTGGGACCTCGGCGAAACTGCCGATCACGTGCTTGACCTCTCGTGTCGTCACTTGGAGCTTCCCGTCTCGATGAAGTCGAGCAGTTCGGTCAGAGCCGACACTGCGTCGATGCGGGCTGTGAGGAATCCGTCCGGGCGAGAATCGCCGGTCGCGTCGGCGACTGCCTTTTCCGGTCCTGCGAGCAGCACCTTGGTGATGCCGGCAGCGCGAAGTTCGGCGACGGCCGCTGCGGCGCTCTCGCCGTAGCGCTTGTCCGTGCCGCACAGCACCGCGACGGTGGCACCGGAAGCCTTGACGGCTGCGGAGATGGCTTCTGCGCCTACCTCGAGGGGGCCGGGGTTGACTGCGTCGATACCACCCGAAGCGAGCAGGTTGGACGCAAACGTGGTGCGCACGTTGTGTTCTGCAACCGAGCCCAGCGGCGCGAGAAGCGCAGTGGGACGGGCGCCGCCGGCGGCGAGGAACGCGTCCGAACGGTCACGAAGCGCTTCGAATGCAGCTGCGTAGCGGGCGACGGACTGGCCGGGCTCGACGGCTTCGGCGGACAGCGGCGTTTCGCCGAGGTTCGGGAACTCGTTGACACCGGTGACCGTGGTCTTACGGTGTGCGATGTCGGAGTCACGCTTGGCCTTCGTGGCAGCGATGCGACCGGAGACGATTCCCGCTTCGAGTGCCGCCAGATATCCGCCGGCTGCTTCGATTTCCTGGAAGAACTCCCACGCGGTGGCGGCGATCTGCTGCGTCAGGTCCTCGACGTACCAGGAGCCCGCCGACGGATCGAGCACGCGGCCCAGGTGCGACTCCTCGAGGAGAAGCAACTGCGTGTTGCGCGCGATGCGCGAGGAGAAGGACTTGCTGACACCAAGGGCGCCGTCGGCCAGGGCGACGTCGAACGGAAGAACAGTCACTGCATCTGCTCCGCCGACGCCGGCGCCGAATGCGGCGAGGGTCGTGCGCAGCATGTTCACCCAGGGATCACGCTGAGCCATCATCGCGGCGGAAGTGACTGCGTGCTGCGGCGCTCCACCGAAGTCGGAAGCTCCACAGACCTGAGCGATGCGGGCCCACACGAGACGTGCGGCGCGGAACTTCGCGATGGTCTGGAACTGATCGTCGGTTGCCGAGTAGCGGAAAGCCAACTGCGACAACGCAGCACCGATGGTCAGACCGCTCTCTGCGGTGAGTGCGCGGAGGTATTCGAGTCCGGCGGCAATCGCGGCTCCGAGTTCCTCGGCGTCGCCGGCACCCGCGTTGTGGAAGGCCGTGCCGTCGACGGTGATCGCGTGCACGGTTTCCGCGCGAGCTGCAGCGAGGGCGGCCAACTCGACGGCGCCTGCAAATTCGACGTCGGCTGCGCCGGAGAACGAACTGGTCAGCGGCGCTGCACCGAGGTGGACTCGGATACTGCTGCGATCACTGACGCCGTCGCCGGCTTCGCCGCGAGCATCGAGGAGAGAGAAGAGTGCGCGGGCTGCATCGTTCACCTCGGCGCCTGCGTCGAGCGTGAGCGGTGCGAGGTCGAGAAGAACGCCCTCGAGCGCAGCGGCGAGGTCGGTGACCGGAACGCCGTCGGCGCCCACCTTCAACCAGAGTGCGCTGACTCCGTTTTCGAGGGCGTCCAGGATGGCGCGATTAGTCTCGGCCGCCGAAGCGGTTCCGAATGCAGCGGAAACCAACCAACCGGCATTGACATCACGGTGAGCGTCGACGCCACGCACGTACGGAAACGTGCCCGGCAAGCTCTGCTCGGGACGCTCGTCGCGTGGGCTGTAGAGCGGTGCGACAGTGACACCGTCGTAGGTGACGGTTTCGAGCAGTTTCTGTGGCTCGGGGCCCAGCTCTGCCGCATCGACTCTGCGGGACTTGGCGAGCACACCGGCTACGGAGCGCTGCCACTCCGCGTACGCCTGCTCGACAGCCTCGGCTTCTGAAGCTAATGACACTGTGTCCGCTCCCTCTCATTTTTTGCGTGAGCGCTTTACCGATAATCGGATTTGTTCGTTAGTTCTGTGATGCTAACCCGCGGTTGAGCCCAGATATCGTGAGGATCACGTCATGTTCTTCACAGGGCTGTTCGCGGCCACTTTCCGACCGGTCAGACGACGTGCAGATTCGGTCGTTCGTGCACGTGTGACCGGCCCTTACCTAGCGATTGTTCAGCATGTTTACGGGTTACCCGCGAGTTCGTTTCACTGGCCGGGACTACAGGTGAAGGCCACTCCGAAAGCCTAGTGGTTTTCGTCACAGCGCCGTTTCATTGTCGCCTGGAGCACGTCGCTTTCCCGCCCCCGTGGCAATGTTCGACTCACGATTGCGGGTCGGCAGTCGGCCCGGTTCACCGTTCGCAGGTAGCCTTGTGACCTGTGATGGGACGCCTGCTGGACCGAAGATTGATCGCAATAGTCCTGGTAGTGCTCGCTTTGTTCCTCGCAGCCCTCCTCGCCCCACATCCCACGGTGTCCCAGGTGCGAGAGTGGGCGGACTCGGTTGGCCCGGCGTTTCCCCTCGTGTTCTTCCTGGTTCATTCGATAGTCACCGTCGCGCCGTTCCCGCGCACCGTCTTCACCCTCAGTGCGGGGGTTCTTTTCGGCTCGGTGACCGGCATCGCTCTTACCGTGGCGGCAACGACTGTGAGCGCCGTTCTGGCCCTCTACCTGGTCCGCGCCATCGGCCGTGACGTCGTGTGGCAACGGATTTCGAGTCCGACGATCCGGCGGGTGGACGAGCGGATCGAAAAGCGGGGGTGGCTGGCCGTCGGCTCTCTGCGCTTGATCGCGTTTGTCCCCTTCTCGGTGGTGAACTACTGCTGCGGCATTTCGTCGATCCGGATCGTGCCCTACATCCTTGCCACCGTCGTCGGCATCTTGCCCGGCACTGTTGGGATTGTCGTTCTGGGCGATGCGCTCTCCGGCGAAGCCGATCCTCGTCTCCTGATTCTGTCCGGGATCTGCATTGCGATCGGCATCGCCGGTCTGGTGTTCGACGCTCGCCGTCAGCCTTCACCGGGCGAAACCATCGTTGACAACGGTCAATCTCAAGAGGTTGATTTGATTGAGTCAACCCAAAACGATTGACTATTGACAGTCAACTATCTAGCATTGACTAATGTTCGTACTGACAGTGGATCAGCGAGGTAGCCGACGCGATGTCGACCGCGTCGGGGACATCATCGACGACATGGCCGATCGCAGGCTCCTGCGGCCGTTCGAGCGCACGGCGGGCGACGAGATTCAAGCGGTGACCGACGATCCGGCGCTACTCGTCCTCGTCGCACTCGAGCTGATTCGGCGCGAGCACTGGAGTGTCGGGATCGGGATCGGTCCCGTCGAGCAGCCTCTCCCACGGCAGACCCGGGCCGGACGCGGACCGGCATTCGAAGCTGCTCGGATCGCCGTCGAGCGAGCCAAGCGAGCTCCGGCCAGAATTGCCGTCGAACAGGCGCCGGCCGACAGCTCACGCGACGAACTCGCCGCCGATGTCGATGCCGCGTTCACCTTGCTCGGAACGATTGTCACGAGACAGACGAAGGACGGACGCGAAGCCATCGCTCTGATGGACAGCGGACTTACTCAGGTCAGCGCGGCGGCCCACCTCGGAATCACCAAACAGGCCATGTCCAAGCGACTCCTGACAGCCGGGTGGCACGCAGAACTCGCGGGGCGCAGACTCGCAGAACGACTTTTGGTCAGACTCCAGCCCTAGACTGCTCACGCTCGCACCGGTACAAACTCGTCGACACAGCAGGGGGCTCGAATACATGGTCGTTCTGGCGTTGATCGCGCTCGCCGTCGCCGCCGCGGCACCAGCAGTTGCAGCGGCACTGGGACCGCTCAGTCGTGGTCGACTGGAAGTCCCCGAATGGGCGTCGTCCGTGGTGGCTCTTCCGGCGCTGGGTGTTGCCGCACTGGCATCGACCCGAACGACCCCGGTCACCGGTTTCGCTCTCGGAGCGACGCTTGTCCTGTGCGTACTTGCCGCCGCCACGGCCGGTGCACCGTTGGTACTTGCCACCTTCAAGATCGCTCGTCGCCAACCGGACGGGAGCCCGGCACCGGACGCCGGACCTCTTCGCGGCGGACGTGTGATCGGCATCCTCGAACGGCTCGCGGTGGCGGCGTCGATTCTCGCAACCTGGCCGGAGGGGATCGCGATCGTCTTGGCAGTCAAGGGGCTCGCACGGTACCCGGAACTTCGCGAACCTCACGCGTCCGAGCAGTTCATCATGGGAACTTTCGTCAGTGTCCTCTGGGCGATCGCTGTATGCGGAACGGGACGGGCACTCATCACGTAGGTGACGAGCGCCCGTCCCGATTACTACGAGAGGAGCCTACCGGCGCTGGCCGCCCTCCGGCGGCTGATCCTGGTACGGGTACTTCTGCTGGAATTCTTCGCGTTCGGACGGCAGCGGTAGCTGACCGGGCCAAGGATTTTCACTCTGCTGCGGCAGCGCGGGATCTACGAATCCGGGCTGCTCGGGCGCACTTTCACGGAGGTGCCTGACCGCAGCTGCCGGATCTTCGACGGGAGTACGTGCAGCAACTTCAGCAGCACGGACTGCTTCTGCGATAGCCGGATCGGATTTCGTTTCAAACCACTCCGCCACCTCAGCTGAATCGTCCTCAGGGTTGGGAAGATTCTCTTCGGCGGCCGGCGGCTCGTAACGGAAGACACCGTCCTGCCCCTGCGCGCCAAGCGTTTTCGCAAATCCCTTCAGTGCGTCACCGAAGTCGCTGGGCACGAGCCACACCTTGTTCGCATCGCCTTGCGCCATCTGCGGCAACGTCTGAAGATACTGGTATGCAAGCAATTCCGGAGTCGGCTTACCGGACTTGATAGCAGCAAAAACCTTCTCGATGGCCTTGGCCTCGCCTTGGGCCTGCAAGTACTTGGCCGCGCGGTCACCTTGGGCCCGAAGAATCTGGGACTGACGCTCACCCTCGGCGTTGAGGATCGAGGCCTGCTTGTTGCCCTCGGCGGAAAGAATCTGGCTCTGCTTGGCGCCCTCGGCTGTCTTGATAGCGGATTCGCGGTGGCCTTCAGCCGTCAGAATCATCGCGCGCTTCTCGCGGTCCGCCTTCATCTGCTTTTCCATCGACTCCTGGATGGAGGGCGGAGGATCGATGCTCTTGAGCTCGACGCGGGCCACTCGCAGGCCCCAGCGGCCGGTCGCCTCGTCGAGGACACCACGAAGCTGACCATTGATGGAATCACGCGAGGTCAGAGTCTCTTCGAGGGTCATTCCGCCGACGACGTTTCGCAGCGTCGTGGTTGTCAACTGCTCGACGGCAGCGATGTAGTTGCTGATCTCGTACACCGCAGCTTGCGGATTGGTGACCTGGAAGTACACCACCGTGTCGATGGACAGTGCCAGGTTGTCCTGGGTGATCACCGGTTGCGGTGGAAAGGAGACCACCCGCTCACGAAGATCCACCTTGGCGCGCACACGATCGGCGAACGGGATCAAGAATGTGAGCTGACCGGACACCGTCTTCGAATACCTACCGAGCCGCTCGATCACCGCGGCTTCTGCCTGCGGTACCAGTGCTACCGACTTCGCGACCACCAAGATCACGAATAGCACCAACACACCGAGCACTATGAGTGCTGCCATTAAGGTCCCCTCCAGACGACTGCTGTTGCGCCGTTGATTTCCATCACCGTCACCTTGGTGCCCGGCGGGTACACCTCGGTGGTGTCGTACGGCCTGGCAGTCCACACCTCGCCGTTCAACTTGACCTGCCCGGAATGCTCGCCCACTTCTTCCAGAACCAGAGCGTGTTTACCTTCGAGTGCCTGAATTCCGGTCGGGGTCGGTGGCGGACTACCGAAGCGACGCAACATGATCGGTCGCACACCCAGGACGAGGGCGGCGGAGAACACTCCGAACATGACGGCGTCGACCCACACCGGGAAGTCGGTGACAGCACTGACACCGGCAGTAGCGAGCGCCCCACCGGCGAGCATCAGCAGGAAGAAATCCCCCACCAGCGCTTCGGCCCCGGCGAGCACCAGTGCTCCGATCAGCCAAATAAGTGCAGCCACAACACCATCTAACCAGAATGTGTGACCCAGGCCGCCGCTACGTCAGTTCGGCTCGGTAACGAAATCGACAAGTTGTTCGACGGCACCGATCAAGGGAGCTTCCAGATCGCGGAAGCTCTCGACCGAGTTGTAGACCCGCCGCCAGCCCTCCTGAGGTGTCCCCCAGCCCAGTTCGCGGCAGATTCCCGTCTTCCAATCCTCGCCGCGTGGAATCTTCGGCCAGGAGGCGATTCCGACAGATTTGGGACGAACGGCCTCCCACACGTCGATGTACGGATGTCCGGTCACCAACACGTTCGGGCCGAGGCCCTGAGTCAGTTGGGTTTCCTTGGAACCGGTGACCAGGTGGTCGACGAGGACACCGACACGGCGGCCGGGGCCCGGCCCGAATTCGGCAAGCCGCTCCCCCAGATTGTCGAGCCCTTCGAGATGTTCGACGACAACACCTTCGACGCGAAGGTCATGGCCCCACACCCGCTCGACGAGGGCAGCATCGTGCACTCCCTCCACCCAGATCCGGCTGGGCAGTGCCGTGCGTGCACGTAAGCCTTCGACTCGGGTCGAACCCGAAGCCGATCGTGCGGGTTTGGTGGACGCGGGCCTGGGGGCCGGGCGAACGAGGGTGACCGGTGAGCCGTCGATGAGGAAGGCCGCCTCGCGCATCGCGAACAACCGCGTCCGGGAACGCCCGTCCTCGAGTCGCACGAAATCGCCGTCGTACGTGCGCTCGAAACCGACAACCGCACCGCAGAATCCTGTCGCCGCATCCTCGACGACAAGATCACGTTCGGCCGCCACTTCAGGCGTCACGCGCTTCTGTTTGCGGGTATGACCCGCAAAAATGTCACCGTATCCGTTGCCACCGCTCACGCCGGATCACGCTAGGTCACAACGCCGGGGCCGCGCATGTCGCCACGCCGAACTAAACTTCACGGTCATGAGTTCTCCCAGCGCAACCCTCACCGTGTGGGCAGCGTCATGGCTCGCCGGCGACGCTGCGCCGGACGACGTCATCGACGCCCTTGCCGCGTGGGCGCCGATGCACCTGATCGGCGCTGCCGATGCGGAAACCGCGGTCCGCCACGATCTCGAGTGGCCGGGAGTCACGGCTTCGGGTGTGTCCACCCTGTTGAGAATCGCCCGCTCGGAGGCTGCTGAAGTCCGCCTGGTCCTTCCTACGGCCGGCGATGTACGTGGCCTGCCCACTGGCACCGAGTTCGCACGCGCTGCGATCGCAACGGGTGAAGGCATACAGATCGGCGCCGTCGGCAAGCCGGGAGTCGGCCTCGTGCCGTCGAAGGAAGGTCCGGACGTCTTGCGGTGGACGGTTTTCTCCATTCCCACTGTGGCGGGCAGCGCCGAATCGATCGGACTCCGTGAAGCCGAATACGAACTGCGCCAGGCTGTTCGGGACGCAGCGGAGGTGCTCGGCGGGCTTCCGACCGTAGCCACCGGAATGCCTGGGGGCGACGCTCGTACGCTGGTCGCCGAAGCGCTGCAGGCCCAGGCCGGGTACCGCTGGCCGTCGACACTGTCACCTCGGCATCTACAGGTGATCGACACCGCCGACAACGTGGCAGCCATTCTTACCGTCGCTGCGTCGGTCTCGACCAATCAGGCCCCGAGCGTGTCCACTGCGCAGAGGCGTGACGACCTGCTGCGACGACTGTGGGACGTCGTTCGCACTGCCCGTGTCGCGTCGGCGAACAGCGTGTCGATCAGAGCTTGAGCACGAAGTTCCGGCGTTTCTCGGCAAACCCGTTGCGGTCACCGAACATGTCGATCTTCATCTCTTCGAGCTCACGCTCCTCGTAGGGCTCCACCGGATCACGTTCCAGTCGAAGACGTTTGCGCTCCAGCATCGATTCCATCCGATCTCCTTCGAGCAAGTCGGTGGCGACCTCGTGCAACCACGCCTCGAACAGATCCGGCCGCCTGGGGCCGATTGCGTCGACAAGTCCGATGTCCAAGGCTCGACGGATACCGATCGCACTGCACTCGGCCAGCAGGCTGCGGGCCTGCTCCTCGCCGACCCGAGCCGGAAATGTGTACGTGTGCAGTTCCGAGCCGAACAGGCCCATCGTGGCGTAATGAGGATTGAGAACCACACCGTCCCTGGCCACGACTACGTCGGCTCCAAGCGGGAGCATGACCCCGCCGGCACCGGCGTTGCCTGTGAATGCCGCCACCACAACCTGTTCCGTACAGGTGACGATCGCTTTCGCGATCTTGTTGATGGCTTTGATGTTGGCCCACGCTTCTCCGGCTTGATCAGACGCGGCCTCGATGACGTTGAGGTGGATACCGTTGCTGAATCTGTCGTAGTCACCCGTCAGGACAAGAATCTTGGTGTCCTGCGCGATCGCCCAGCGGAGCCTGGCGGCCAGTCGGGCGCATTGCTTCGTACTCATCGCACCGTTGTAGAAGCGGAACGAGAGATATCCGATTTCGCCGTCGCGGTGATAGTCGGTCTCGGGGTAACGACTCTCCCAGACCTGTGGAACGAACACGTCCGGACGTACGACCGCGGTCGACGGAAGTTTGACATTGCCGGCGCCGACGAGCCGCGCATGTCCGATCCATACGGAGCCCGCACCGGTGGCGACACGTATCGCCTGGTGGAAGTACTCGACGATGGTGCCGGGCGCTGCATCGACGTGGGTATCGGGGTGAGCGTCGTAGACGTAGACCCGGTCGAGCCCCAACTGAACGGCGACGCCGGGAAACCCGTCGGCGGCGTTGACGGCGCGGACGATGCTCGACGCGTCTTCCTCCCAGCTGAAAACGCGATCGGCCTGTTTCATGCTGGGCCTCGATCGGGCCGATGCCACGGGCCGCGCAACTCGGTCCGATGGGATCGCCTGGAAGTCAGGAGTACGGAAATGTTCGACGACCTCCGTAATGCACTCCATCGCCGCGTCGGTGACTGCCTCGTTGTATACCGAAGATTTGGTTGCACCGCTCTGGAGTTCGAATGTCCGCCACGCCCACAACGCTCCGGCATCGAGTTCCTCGGCGGCCTGCAACGCGGTCACTCCCCAGATCGGTTCGCCATCCGTTATCGCCCAGTCCAGCGACGACGGTCCGCGATCACCGGGCGGGCCGGGATGGATGATGATCGTTGTCCACCGCTGCCAAATAGATTCCGGTACATAGGCTTTCAGAAACGGGCAGATGATGAGATCAAAATCTCCCGCAGACGTCGCGGCCAGCGCTGCGTCCGCGCCGGCGACGACGGCGGTGCGGACTTGGTGCCCCGCCTCGCGAAGAACAAGACCAGCCCGCTGCGAGAGACCATTGTCGGAGGTGACGAGAAGAAGCACGCTCAACGGTGGCGCGGAAGCCGCGCGTGGGCGTGAGCGCCGGAACAGCGCCGCCGTCGCCGCTCGCAGACGGCCCCTGCCCGGTGCAGCTTCGCGTAGCTTCGTCGTTGCTCCAGCGCTGGAAATAGCCACAGAAGTCGTGAGTGCGGCCGATTTGGGCATCGGTCTAACTTCGGGGGTCGAAACCATGGATTCCTGCTCGCATGCTCGGGTATCTGCAGCGCAGACCAAACTCCCCCCAGAGCAGGGCCGACGCACCGATAGATTGATTGAGGTATTTAGGGACTTTATACCTACCGTCGGTTTGTTTCAATAGCTATTTTCAGGCAAACCGCTTGATCGGTCAACCCGCAGTCTTGTGATTGATCGCAATATGGCGGTCGATGCGAATATGTTCGTCCAACGTCGGGTAGCGCAAACCGGTGTCCTGGCTGTACCCCTGACGGCGCAACCAATCCAGGACATCGCCCCAGAACCAGATCCCCCCGGCGACCGAGTTGTACGGAATCGGGAAGGGAGTGGCCGCCTGCCGGACCCCTCGCACCCATTGTCCGACAGCCTGCCTCGTCACTCCCGCACGGTCGGCAATGTCCTGACGTGACACCAAATCGGGATGCGTCCGCTGGGGACGCACGCCTGCAGCCACCAACTGGTCGACCACGGTGATAGCCGTCGTCGCCGCTCGCATACCTTCCGAGGTGAGCGTCAGCAACTGCAGTCCACGCCGGTCCTCGACCCTTCCGCCCAAGCTCTCTTCGATCGCCTGCTCTTGCGAGACTGTCAGCATCTGAACGATGAATGTGAATTCGTAACGGTGATAGAGGTCTTCGGCCACGCAATGAACATAGCCGTAAGCTGCACTGTTTCCACATGGACACACCCGGATCCCGCCCTCGCACGCACAATGGGCAGATGATCGACGTGGACGACAGTCAGTTCGAGGACATGGTCAAGCGGGCGCTCGACAGTCTGCCCCCGAAGTTGGGTGCGGAGATGGCCAACGTCGCGGTGACCGTTCAACTCGAAGGGGGACGACCGGGGTTGCTCGGGTTGTATCAGGGCATCCCACTGACCAAGAGAACCACCACGTACGCCGGCGTCCTCCCCGACCGCATCACGATCTACCGCAGGGCCATCTGTGCGATCTGCAGCACCGAAGACGAGGTGATCGAGCAAGTTCGCCGAACCGTGATCCACGAAATCGGCCACCACTTCGGGATCGGAGATCCCCGGTTGCGTGAACTCGGATGGTGACAACCGACTCATCTACAAGTCGGAAATCAGCTAGAGGTTGATAATCGGCGAATTGTCATGTCAGCTGTACCAAGCCCGCAACAATTGAACACTTACAGGAGTTCGCATGGTCAATTTGATCCAGATCGCCCCGAAGAATGCCCCGACGTTTGCGATGAGCCGACAGAAGGCCGCCGAACTGCTGGGCATCTCGGTCGACAGCGTCGCGTTTCTCCTCAAGTCTCGCTATCTCCCGGATCTGGACGCCGGCCGGTTGATCTCGATGGCCAACCAACCCTGGTTGTACTCGGACGGCGACTTTCCCGTGCTGCAGCAAGGTGCATCCGAACTAGCACCGAAGAAGATGCTCCCCGCCCGTAAGTACATCGGCGAGAGCGCAATTCACTCCGACGCCGAATGCGTGGAAGCCAACCAGGGGCAGTGGGCGGGATTCAACGTCGACCATGTGCTCGGCGCCCGCTTCCTGCCTGTGACGCTGCGCAAGTTTCCGGTGTCGGTGCTGCAGATCCACGACGTCAACGACGATGACGAAGAACGAGTGTCATTTGTAGCGACCCTCGCCGGGCGAGTCCGCGAACTGGGGGCGCCCAAGCTCAACTTCATCGACCCGTCACTGAGCCCCGAGGATCGACAGATCGTCGAGACGCTCCTCACCTCACGCAGCACGTCCACCGTTCCGGGACCCTGCGGAAAGCTGAAGCAGCCGAACTCCTGAGCGTCGGAAAGCTTCCGTCAGCGGGGGCGCTGAACGGCCGCGCAGCAGTTCACCGCACACGAGAGACCGTTGGTGGTCGAGCCGAGCAGCGGCTCGACCCCCAATCGCAGTGGCTGCTCGGCGTCGGCCAGTTCCCGAACGAGCGTGGGCACCAGCTGCGCAAAACGCTGATCGCGGCCGGGTGTCGCGGCGCGCACGAAATCCATACCGAGTTCGGCCGCCTTGTCCTTGGCCTCGGTGTCCAGGTCCCACACCACTTCGAGGTGATCGGAGACGAAACCGACAGGACACACGATCACGGCGCGAACGTCCTTGGCGGACAGCGTATCCAGGTGATCACAGATGTCGGGGTCGAGCCACGGAACCTGCGGCGGGCCTGATCGCGACTGCCACACCAGATCAAAATCTTCGACGCCGACGGCCTCGGCAACCAACTTCGCAGCCTCGGCAACCTGTCGGCTGTAGAGGTTTCCGCCCTCTGCCGGCGGCCCTGCATTGCGGTCTGCGGCACTCGGGACCGAATGCGCCGTGAACACCAGGCGCGCGGTATCGCGAGTCGCTTCGGGCAACTCTGCGCGGGCCGCCCGCACACCGTCGGCGAACGCGCCGACGACGAGCGGATGGTCGTAGTACTGGCGAAGTTTTGTCAGCGTCGGTGCGCCGTCACCGACGGCTTCACGGGCACGGACGATGTCCTCGTGGTACTGCCGACATCCCGAGTAACCGCCCCACGCCGACGTGGCGAACACGGCGGCATTGCGGACACCGTCCTCGCGCATCTTGGCAACGGTGTCTTCGACCATCGGGTGCCAGTTGCGGTTGCCGAAGTACACGGGCAGGTCCACGCCGGCTGCTGCCAACTCACCTTCGACCCGTTCGATCAGGTCTCGGTTGAGCGCGTTGATGGGCGAAACTCCACCGAAATGCATGTAGTGCTCGACAACGGCGTCGAGCCGCTCCGGTGGCACTCCCCTACCGCGCGTGACGTTTTCGAGGAACGGCCGTACGTCTTCGGGTTTTTCGGGACCGCCGAACGACAAAACGAGAAGAGCATCGAACTGCATGTCCATACTTGCGGTCATGAGTTCAATCTTGCGTGATGCCGTTCGGCGGGGGTCACCCGGGTACTCACCTGTGTAGTAGAAGGGGTGCTACTAGCCGACCATCGCGTGGAAGCCGCCGTCGACGTAGATGATCGACGCGGTCGTGCCGGGCAACCAATCCGAGAGAACGGTGCAGACCGTTTTGGCGACCGGCTCGCGATCGTCGACGTCCCAGCCGATGGGCGCAGCACCCTCCCATGCGGTGTTCAGCTTGTCCAACTCCGCGCCCGGACCGGTGCTGTCGCCGGCAATGGCCTTGGCGGCCAGGGTCTTGATCGGGCCGGAGGACACCAGGTTCGAGCGGATGCCGCGGACGCCCACCTCTTTGGCCACGTAACGGTTGACGGCCTCGAGGGTTGCCTTGGAGACACCCATCCAGTTGTAGAAGGGCATTGCGCGTGCCGGATCGAAGTCCATTCCGACGATGGACGCGTTGTCGTTGAGCACCGGCAGCAAGGCCTTGGCCAGTGCGCTGTACGAGTATGCGGACACCTCGAGTGCGACCGCCACGTCTTCCCACGGCGCGTCCATGAACGGGCTTCCCAGGCAGGAGCGGGGAGCGAAGCCGATCGAGTGGACCACGCCGTCGATACCCTCGGGAGCCAGCTCGCGCACACGCTCGGCGAGAGATGCGAGATCCTCCGAGCTCTGGACGTTGAGCGAGATTGCCGGCGGCACGGGCTGCGGCAGTCGCTGGGCGATGCGATCGATGAGGCGCAGACGATCGAATCCGGTGATCAGCACCTTCGCACCCTGCTCCTGCGCGACCTTGGCCACGTGGAACGCGATCGACGAATCGGTGATGATGCCGGTGACAAGAATGGTCTTACCCTCGAGCAAACCGCCCATGAGATGTCCTCCTGATTTCAGACGTACGAGAAAGGTGTGTGTGCGAAAAGCGGGTCAGTGCCCCATGCCGAGTCCGCCGTCGACGGGGATGACTGCACCCGAGACGTATGCCGAATCGTCGGAGGCGAGGAAACTGACAACTGCTGCAACATCTTCCGGCTTTCCGGTCCGCTGCAACGGGATGAACTCGGTGGCCTTGTCCTTCACGTCGTCGCCCAGTGCTGCCGTCATGTCGGTCTCGATGAAACCCGGTGCGACGACGTTGGCGGTGATCGAACGCGAGCCGAGTTCCCTTGTCAGGGAACGAGCGATACCGACGATGCCTGCCTTGGACGCGGCGTAGTTGACCTGGCCGGCTTGTCCCGCCAGACCCACCACCGAACCGAGGAAGATGAAGCGTCCGAAACGCGCGCGCAGCATCGACCGGGTCGCACGCTTCGAGAGGCGGAACGTACCGGTGAGGTTCGCGTCGACGACGCTCGTGAACTGCTCTTCGCTCATTCGCATGATCAGTGTGTCGTCGGTGACGCCGGCATTGGCGACGATGACCTCGACCGGCCCCTGGTGCGCTTCGACCTCTTTGAATGCACGGTCGATCGACTCGGTGTCGGTGACGTCGCAAACGACGCCGAACAACCCTTCGGGGACACCGGAACCGCGGTGCGTGACGGCTACCTTGTGGCCGTCTGCGGCGAGCCGCTGAGCGACGGCCAAGCCGATTCCGCGGTTACCGCCGGTGACGAGCACCGAGCGCGGTGTGGTGACGGTCCGTTCGGAAACCACTGTCGTGGGAGGGGTAGACATGGCGATCAACCTATCAATTCTCTGCGGGCCGCGTACCAGCGGTATTTGGACAATTCGGAACTGCTCTCGATCAGGGCAGACGCTGCCTGCGTACCAGGGCAATCGTCAGACCAGCGGTCGCGAACACGACGCCGAGGACCAACCACGGTCGACTCGCATCGCCTCGTGTCGTCTCGAAACCGATCTGCTCTTCGAGCGTGTCGTACACCTGGCGCAGTTCTTCGAGGCTCGATGCCGTGAAGAAACTTCCGCCGGACAGGTTGGCGATCTCCTTCAGTGACGCATCGTCGACCGGGACGGGGATTCGGTCTCCTTCGATCTCGACTCGCCCGTATGTCGTTCCGAAGGAAATGGTCGAGATCGGAACGCCCTTGTCCTTGGCCTGACGGGCAGCGGTGAATCCGCCCCGCGGATCGTCCGAGTTCTCGGGAACGGTCTGCTTACCGTCGGACAGCAACACGATGCGCGCCGGTGGCGCCTGATCGCTGCCGCCGAGAACAGCCGACAGCGTGTCGATCGACTGCAACGAGGTGAAGATCGCTTCGCCCGTCGCCGTTCGCTCACTGAGCTTGAGGTTGTCGATGGCGACCTTCGTCGCGTCACGATTCGTGGTGGGCGACACCAGAACCGAAGCGGTTCCGGCAAATGCGACCAACCCGAGGTTGATGCCGGGAGTCAGACCGTCGGCGAACGACTTGGCAGCTTCCTGCGCTGCTGCCAATCGCGTCGGCTCGACGTCGGTGGCCTGCATCGACAGCGACACGTCGATCACGAGGATCACCGTGGCACGGTTTCGCGGGACCTTCTTGTCTGCCGTCGGACCGGCAAGGGCGACGGTGAAGAACACCAATGCGATGACCATCAGAATCGCCGGAATATGACGCCACCGCCCGGGCCGCGAAGGCGCGACCTTCTCCAACAGTGCGAAGTTCGTGAACCGAAGTGTGTGCTTGGCTCGCTGCTTCTGCACGAGTACGTAACCGACCACCAACGCGGCGATGACAGCGAGGAACAGCAGCCACCACGGTGCGGTGAATTGAGAAAGACTCACGAACGAACGCCCCCAGTTCCGGCGCCGGAACCATAACTGTGTCGGCGTGCCGAGATGAATCTCACGACGTCGGCGATCCAGTCCCGATCGGTGTGCAGGGACATGAGCGGTGCGCCGCAACGACGTAGAGCTTGCCTGACCTCGACGCGGTGCTCGGCGGCGACTCTGGCGAAGTCGGCGCGCAGTTGCGGCGTCGTGGTGAATTCTCTGGTCCGGCCGGACTCGGGATCGTGGAGCACCACGTCGCCGACGTCCGGAAGTTCGAGGTCGCGCGGATCTACCACCTCGACGCCGAGCACGTCGTGACGTCCCGAAATGGCGCGCAGCGAGCGTTCCCAGTCGATCGGCCCGAGGAAGTCGCTGATGACGACCGCGAGTCCGCGCCGACGCTGTGGCCGTCTGAGCGCTTCGATCGCGCCGACCAGATCACCGCGTACCCCGTCCGGAGCGTGCGGAGTCGTCGCGATCTTGCGGAGCATCGCCTGTGCGTGAATGCGCCCACCGCGGGCCGGAATTCGAGTTGTCTGGGCGCCCGTCGAGATGATGGCGCCGACGCGGTTACCGCCCGAACTGGTCAGGTGAGTGATCGCCGCGGCTGCGGCGACAACCAGGTCACGCTTCTCGCATCCGGCGGTCCCGAAGTCGAGACTTGCAGACAGGTCGATGACAAGCCACGTCTCGAGCTCACGATCCGCGACCGACTGGCGCACGTGTGGGTGCGTCGTCCGCGCGGTCACGGACCAATCCATCTGCCGCACGTCGTCGCCCGGCTGATACTCGCGGGCGTCACCCGGTTCCGAACCCGGGCCGGGAATCAGGCCGAGGTGATCGCCGTGCAGCACACCGTCGAGGCGACGACGAACCGTCAGCTCGAGGGTGCGCAGCGCAGCGGTGAGTTTGGGATCGCTGAGCTCGCCGGATCGGAACGACGGCGGAGAACCGGTGGATCCGGCGGGTGTCGCCTGGCCACCGTCGCGGCCTTCGGTCACTGCGGGCGACTCATCGTCTCAGCGGTCGCGATCGGCGCGCCGTTTCCCTGTGGATTGACTGTGCCCTGTGGATTCGCGGTGCCCTGTGCGTTGAACTGAGGTGCCTGCGGTGCGCCCTGCTGAGGCGGACCGGGAACGGTGGGAACCGGCCGCGCGGCGATCTGCGGCAGTCCGACGGTCTGCAGCACCCGGGCGATGACGGCGTCGGGAGTCACCTCGTCGGCCATGGCGTCGTAGGAAAGAACGAGGCGGTGGCGCAACACGTCCGGGATCACCTCGATGACGTCTTGCGGCACGACGTAGTCGCGGCCGCGGACGAGAGCGAGAGCCCGCGACGCGGCGATGATGCCGAGCGTCGCGCGGGGTGAGGCGCCGTACGCGATCCAGCCCGCGACGTCCTCGAGTCCGACCTCACGCGGCGTACGCGTAGCGGCGATGACCCTGACCACGTAGTCGACGAGCGCGTGGTGGACGAAGACGTTGCTGGCGACGCGTTGGAGCCTGACCAACTCCTCCGGACCGAGGATCTGGTGCGGCTCCGGGGCTGCCACACCCATCCGGTAGACGATTTCGCGTTCTTCCTCGACAGTCGGGTAGTCGACGAGGATCTTGAACAGGAAGCGGTCGCGCTGCGCCTCGGGGAGCGGATAGACACCCTCGTTCTCGATGGGGTTCTGCGTCGCCATCACCAGGAACGGATCGGGCATGTGGTACCGCTTGCCACCGATCGAGACGTGGCGTTCTGCCATCACCTCGAGGAGCGCGGACTGCACCTTGGCCGGGGCACGGTTGATCTCGTCGGCCAACACGAAGTTGGCGACGACGGGTCCGAGTTCGGTGTCGAACTCCTCGCGGCCCTGACGGTAGATGCGCGTGCCGATGAGGTCGGTTGGCACCAGGTCGGGGGTGAACTGGACGCGGGAGAACGAACCGCCGACGACCTTCGCGAAAGTCTCGACGGCCAGCGTCTTGGCGACACCGGGTACGCCTTCGAGGAGGACGTGCCCCTTGGCGAGAAGTCCGACGAGAATGCGCTCGACAAGCCGGTCCTGCCCGACGATGACTCGCTTGACCTCGTAGATCGCTCGTTCCAAGGTCTGAACGTCGGCTGCCAGGGAAGGTGCTGCTCCGTCCGCACTTCCGCTCGCCTTGCTTACGTCGACCGTTCCGACCGAATCTTCACGTGAGGTCACCAAGAATCCATCGCTTTCACCTAGAAAAGTACCGACAGTAACGTGTTCCCCGTCAACTATTCCAGGTAGTTGCGCTCGATGCCGTAACACCACGTCGGGAACTTGATAGTTCCCTGACAATGCGGGTGTCAGCGGCATTTCCTCTGACGGTCAGGACACCAGTCGGACGGCGTACGGCGTCATTCCGCCCCAGCGAACCGGGGAGACCATGACACTCGAACCGGATTGTGGTGCCTCGAGCATCTGCCCGTTACCGAGGTAGAGCGCCACGTGCTGGCTGGCGTTGGGGCCGTAGAAGATCATGTCGCCGCGTTTCATCTCCGAAGACGGAACCTGCGTGCCCGCGGTGTACTGATAGCCGGTGTAGTGCGGCAGCGAGATTCCGATGCCGGCGAAGGCGTAGATCATCAAGCCCGAGCAGTCGAACCCGACTTTGTTGAAGTCGCCGTAACTGTCGGCGACGCCGCCGTCACGGATGCCTCGCGTCGGACCGTTTTCGTCGCCGCCGCCCCAGGCGTACTGCACGCCGAGCTGAGACATTCCGCGGTCGATGACGGATTCGATTGCAGCGCTTCCGGTAACGGAAGGCTTCGGCGTGCTGGGCTTCGGCGTCGTCGGCTTGGGGGTGGTGGGCTTGGGCGTCGTGACCGTTTCCTCTTCGGTACCGGTCTCTTCGTCCGTGCCTGTTTCCTCGTCGGTCCCGGTTTCCTCGTCAGTCCAGGTGTCGTCGTCGTCCGGGATGACGGTCGGAGTCGGGTCTTCCACAGCGGTATGCGGACGCTGAGCCGCTGCCAGTGCTGCAGCTCGATCCTTGGCGGCCTGGTCGGCAGCTGCGCGGGCAGCAGCCTGTGCGGCAGCTTCCTTGGCGGCAGCTTCGAGAGCCTTCTGATGAGCTTCCTCGGCGCGACGCTGCTCGTCCCACGTCGCATACGCCTGGCGTTGGCCCTGCAAACCTGCGACTGCATTGCGGGCGGCGTCGAGCTGAGCCTGAGCGGAGTTCCGCTCGGCTTCGATCGCGGCCTTCTTGGCAACCTGCTGATCGAGAGCGTTGCGCGCGATCTGAATCGCCTGCTCGGCCAGATCCTTCAGTTGTGCCGCGACCTCGGCGGCGGCGTCGGCCTGCTGCTTTGCCTGGCGGGTCGCGGAGTCCTTGTTCGCCTGCTCGGTACGTGCTCGTTGGAGACCGTCAAGCACTGCGCTCTGCGTATTGGCGAGCAGTTTGAGGACCTGCGCGCGGTCGAGGACATCGCCCGGGCCCTTGGCGTCGAGGAACGACGAGATGGACGCGGTGTTGGTGCCCTTGACGTAGCTCGAGCGTGCGTACTTGTCGAAGTCCGTCTGAGCGACCTCGATCTGCGCCGACGCGTCCTTAAGAGCTTGTTTGGTGACGCCGACGGCCTGCGCTGCGGTGTCTGCGGCGCCGCGAGCGTTCTGCAGATCCACGAGCGTCTTGTTGACGTCTTCACGCTTGATCGCAACTTCGTTGTCGAGTGCCGACAACTGTTCGTTGGCCGAGGCGACTTGATTGATGAGCGCGCTGACGGTGCCGACGCTCGACGAGACCTGCGAATCGGCCGCAGCGATGTCCGAGTCACTCGGATTCGGCGGCGGCGGTGGTACGGCCGAGGACATGGCGGGCGTACCGACGATCAGGGACCCGACAACGCCGAATCCGATGACCAGTTGCGCCAGGCGCATCGACTTACGGGAAGGACCACGACGGGACTCGCCGCCACGTGTTACTTGCCTCACAAATAACTCTCCCTCGCGTGTAACGCCACGGCCCGCTGGGTCGCCGATCCGTGCGGGGAGGGAATGCGCAGACCAAGCACCGGTCGCCCACAGCCCGAGAGCTGCTCGTCGACCTGGACGTGCCGTACGAACGCCACCGTCGACACCTCGAGAACAAGGCAACCGACAAGTACGCGTCGAACAACATCAGCCTGTCTGCGACACTTCTTCCCCAAAAAGTGCCAGTTGTACCGTACGACACTCAAGCGTTCTTTGGAAACTTTAGCCACAAATAACACAAACGGTATTTGAGCTGGTCGAATGGCATGCAGGTACCAAAAAGGGCAGGTACTCACCGCAAACAGCGGTGAGTACCTGTTTTCGACGAGTTACTGAAAATCTCGCAAAAGGACCAAGGTCAGACGGAATCGGCCCGGTGGTCGGAAGATGTCGCCGTTTCTGAAGTCGAAGCGATATGTCTGGTTTGCGCGTTTTCCGGCTCTCGCCGCCACTTGACGGCAAAGGTAATTCCGGCAATAACCGCAACCAGTGCGATGACAAGGACCGTGTAAAGCGTCCACGGCGGACCCGGCGCCACGATCTCGTGCGAGAAGCGGTCCGCGGTCACGCTCGCGCTTTCTCCGAAAGATCGGTCCTGCGCGGTTTCGAGCTGCACGCGACTGATCGAGTCGCTGTAGCTACCCATCCAATCTGGGCTCAGAACGATAACCGTGCCGCCTTCGGTTTTGCCGACCGTCGTGGCCAGGTCGCGAAGATCGGAAGGCCGGCCCGGATTTGCGTCGACCACTACGACGCTCAAGTCGACACCACGTTCACGGGCGTCGGTCACCACCGCAGTCAGCCCCACAACATCGGACTCCGGGGCGGAGACGCCGTCCGTCGAAAGGTCCGCGAGCACGTCGTCGAGATCGACATCCGACGGAACAGCGACGTGCAACGGGGACTTCACGTGCACAGGCGCAAAAGCGTGATTGGTAGGAGCAGACATCTCTCATCCGGGTGCTGTTCGGATTCCGTCCACCGCTGAGATGCGGGGAGTTCTTCCGAGGTCGTTTTTCGGCGGCCGACCCGCGACGGGCCTGCATGCAGCCTACTTCAGGTCGACTGCCACCAGGCGTCACACGCAACCGCCGCGCGTGCCGCCCGAGCGGTAACTGTGGGTGTGGTCACCCAGCCAAGCCTGCGTTGCGCAGGCCCGCAGTCTGCATGAAGATTGTTTCGGTCAACTTGCCCTGAATTCTCACAGGACAAGCGTACTGTTAGACTTGGACCAAGAGGTACCACCGGTCAGGACAGGTTCTACTGCAGCTCCGATGTTCGGACAGTTCTCACGCGAACTGTGCGATTGGCGTGAGCTACGGAGGGTCTTCCCGGCCGAAGTACCTCGCTTCAGCTGCCGACACAGCCCCGTCGGTAGCGACCCTCATAGACGAGTGGAGCAGACGTGAGCACCAGTATCGATTCATTCGGAGCCAAGGGAACCCTCGAGGTCGGTGAGAACTCTTACGAGATCTTCCGCCTCTCGGCCGTCCCCGGCACCGAGAAATTGCCCTATTCCTTGAAGGTTCTCGCCGAGAACCTTCTCCGCACCGAAGACGGTGCCAACATCACCGCGGATCACATCCGCGCAATCGCGAGCTGGGATCCCTCAGCCGAGCCGAGCATCGAAATCCAGTTCACGCCTGCCCGCGTGATCATGCAGGACTTCACCGGCGTTCCTTGCATCGTCGACCTCGCCACCATGCGTGAGGCCGTCACCACCCTCGGCGGCGACCCGAACAAGGTCAACCCGCTCTCCCCCGCCGACATGGTCATCGACCACTCGGTCATCCTCGACGTCTTCGGCCAGGCCGACGCACTCGAGCGCAACGTCGACCTCGAATACGAGCGCAACGGCGAGCGTTACCAGTTCCTCCGTTGGGGCCAGGGCGCATTCGACGACTTCAAGGTCGTCCCCCCGGGAATGGGCATCGTTCACCAGGTCAACATCGAATACCTGGCGCCCACCGTCATGTCCCGTAACGGACAGGCATACCCCGACACCTGTGTCGGCACCGACTCGCACACCACGATGGTCAACGGCCTCGGCGTGCTCGGCTGGGGCGTCGGCGGCATCGAGGCCGAGGCAGCAATGCTCGGCCAGCCCGTCTCCATGCTGATCCCCCGCGTTGTCGGCTTCAAGCTCTCCGGTGAGATCAAGCCCGGCGTCACCGCAACCGACGTCGTGCTCACCGCCACCGAGATGCTCCGTAAGCACGGCGTCGTCGGCAAGTTCGTCGAGTTCTACGGCAACGGTGTTGCCGAGGTTCCGCTCGCGAACCGCGCAACGCTGGGCAACATGAGCCCCGAATTCGGTTCCACCGCAGCGATCTTCCCGATCGACGCCGAGACCATCGAGTACCTGCGCCTCACCGGCCGCAGCGACGAGCAGCTCGCTCTCGTCGAGGCGTACGCCAAGGAACAGGGCCTGTGGCACAACCCCGACAAGGAACCCGTCTTCTCGGAGTACATCGAGCTGGATCTGGGAACCGTTGTTCCCTCGATCGCCGGCCCGAAGCGCCCGCAGGACCGAATCCTGTTGTCGGAGTCCAAGACTGCGTTCCGCAAGGACATCCACAACTACGTGGAAGAGAACTACCCGACCGAGCACACCCAGCTCGACGAGGCCGTCGAAGAGTCCTTCCCGGCTTCCGATCCCGCGGTTCTGTCGTTTGCCGACGACGGAGCGGTCGACGTTCTCTCTGCTGCCAACGGTGCAGAAGGCCGTCCGAGCAAGCCGGTCGTCGTCAAGTCCGACGCCGGTGAGTTCGTTCTCGACCACGGCGCCGTCGTTGTTGCAGGTATCACCTCCTGCACCAACACGTCCAACCCGTCGGTCATGCTCGGTGCTGCACTGCTCGCACGCAACGCCGTCGAAAAGGGCCTCGCCACCAAGCCGTGGGTCAAGACCAACATGGCTCCCGGTTCGCAGGTCGTCACCGATTACTACGAGAAGGCCGGCCTGTGGCCGTACCTCGAGAAGCTCGGTTACTACCTCGGCGGTTACGGCTGCACCACGTGCATCGGTAACACCGGACCCCTGCCCGAGGCAGTCTCGAAGGCCATCAACGACAACGACCTCTCGGTCACCGCGGTGCTCTCGGGTAACCGTAACTTCGAGGGACGTATCTCCCCCGACGTCAAGATGAACTACCTGGCTTCCCCGCCGCTCGTGATTGCATACGGCCTCGCCGGAACCATGGACTTCGACTTCGAGACCGATTCGCTCGGTAACGACACCGACGGAAACCCCGTCTACCTCAAGGACATCTGGCCGTCCACGCAGGAAATCGAAGAGACGATCAAGTCCTCGATCGACCAGGACATGTTCCGCAAGTCGTACGCAACCATCTTTGCGGGCGACAGCCGCTGGCAGAACCTCGAAACCCCGAAGGGTGACACCTTCGAGTGGGACGTGAACTCCACCTACGTGCGGAAGCCACCTTACTTCGACGGCATGACGATGGATCCGGCTCCGGTCAAGGACATCAAGGGCGCACGCGTCCTCGCACTGCTCGGCGACTCGGTCACCACCGACCACATCAGCCCGGCAGGTCCGATCAAGGTCGGTACCCCCGCTGCGCAGTACCTCGACTCCCACGGCGTCGAGCGTGCGGATTACAACTCCCTCGGCTCGCGTCGCGGTAACCACGAGGTCATGATTCGCGGAACGTTCGCGAACATCCGTCTGCGTAACCAACTCCTCGACGACGTCTCCGGTGGTTACACCCGCGACTTCACGCAGGAAGGCGCACCGCAGGCATTCATCTACGACGCGTCGCAGAACTACCAGGCAGCCGGCATCCCGCTGGTCGTCCTGGGCGGCAAGGAGTACGGCTCCGGATCCTCGCGTGACTGGGCAGCCAAGGGCACCAGCCTGCTCGGCGTCAAGGCCGTCATCACCGAGTCGTTCGAGCGCATCCACCGCTCCAACCTCATCGGCATGGGCGTTGTCCCGCTGCAGTTCCCGGTCGGCGAGTCCGCAGGTTCGCTCAAGCTCGACGGCACCGAGACCTTCGACATCGAAGGCGTCGAGAAGCTCAACGAGGGCGTCACCCCGAAGACCATGAAGGTCACGGCGACGCGCGAGAACGGCGAGAAGGTCGTGTTCGACGCAGTCGTACGCATCGATACCCCCGGCGAAGCGGATTACTACCGCAACGGTGGCATCCTGCAGTATGTGCTTCGCAACATGATCCGGGGCTAGTCAACCGAGCCCTGCTCTAACCCACGTGGCGGACTCAGCGAGGTGCTGAGTCCGCCACGTGCGTTCAGAGCACAAAGAAAGCGCGAGACGAGGACAACAACGTGCCCAAGGTCAGTGAAGACCATCTCGCGGCACGGCGCAGTCAGATCCTTGACGGCGCCCGCCGCTGCTTTGCGGAATACGGCTACGACGGCGCCACAGTTCGCCGTCTCGAAGAAGTCACCGGTTTGTCCCGAGGAGCGATCTTTCATCACTTCAAGGACAAGGACGGCCTGTTCCTCGCTCTCGCAAGCGAGGATGCGAGCCGGATGGCAGATGTCGTCGCCGAAGAGGGCCTCGTCCAGGTCATGCGGGACATGCTCGCGCAGCCCGATCAATTCGATTGGCTGGGAACGCGACTGGAGATAGCGCGTCGACTGCGCAATGACGCCGACTTCCGCGAGAAGTGGTCACAGCGCTCCGTAGAACTGACGGAAGCGACCAGTGCGCGCCTCGCCAGACAGAAATCGGCCGGTCGGCTCCGTGACGACGTTCCCACCGAAATTCTGATCGGGTATCTGGATCTGGTGATGGACGGCCTGGTCGCGAGAATCGCCTCCGGCCACGGCGTCGACAACCTGTCAGCGGTTCTCGATCTGGTCGAGGAATCGGTGCGGCGGCGAGATTGAGGGGCTTCGCCCCTGTGAGTGGTTGAGGAGTGCGGGGACTCCCTAACCACTCACAGGGGGTTAGGCGAGCTGGATCAGCTCGAGGTATTCCTGCGACCAGTGGTCCTCGTTGCCGTCGGGCAGGAGTATGACCCGCTCGGGGTTGAGTGCCTCGGCAGCGCCCGGATCGTGGGTGACCAGGACGACGGCACCGGTGTAGCTGCGGAGCGCGTCGAGCACCTGCTCGCGTGAGATCGGGTCCAGGTTGTTGGTGGGCTCGTCGAGAAGCAGAACGTTGGCAGCGGACGACACCAGACCGGCCAGAGCCAGACGCGTCTTTTCACCACCCGAGAGCGTTCCGGCCGGCTGTTCGAGCTGTGGGCCGGTGAACATGAAGGCACCGAGCAGAGAACGCAGTTCCTGCTCCCCTGTATCCGGCGCAGCGTGGCGGATGTTCTCCCACACGGACGCGTCGTCGTCGAGGGTGTCGTGCTCCTGAGCGAAGTAGCCGACCTTGAGTCCGTGACCGGCGATCAGCTCACCCGCGTCCGCCTTCTCCGCGCCCGCGAGGATGCGGAGCAGTGTGGTCTTACCTGCACCGTTGAGTCCGAGGATAACCACACGAGACCCACGATCGATCGCGAGATCGACACCGGTGAAGATCTCGAGCGAGCCGTACACCTTGGTGAGGTTCTTGCCCATCAGCGGAGTCTTGCCACAAGCGGCGGGCTCGGGGAAACGAATCCGCGCAACCTTGTCCGAGACACGTTCGGCATCGAGGTTCGCCATCAACTTGTCGGCTCGCTTGGCCATGTTCTGAGCCGCGACGGCCTTGGTTGCCTTTGCACCCATCTTCGCAGCCTGAATCCGCAGCGCACCGGCCTTCTTCTCGGCGTTCGCGCGCTCGCGGCGACGACGCTGCTCGTCCGTGGCACGAGCGTCGAGGTACTTCTTCCAGTTCATGTTGTAGACATCGGCCTCACCGCGGACGGCATCGAGGAACCACACACGGTTGACGACGTCGTTGAGCAGGTCGACGTCGTGACTGATGACCACCAGTCCGCCCTCGTGGTTCTGGAGGAATCCACGCAGCCAGGTGATGGAGTCGGCGTCGAGGTGGTTGGTGGGCTCGTCGAGCAGCAGAGTGGTGTCCGAGCGGGCACCGCTGCCGTCGGAGGCGGCAAAGAGGATTCGCGCCAATTCGACACGACGACGCTGACCGCCGGACAGCGTGCTGAGCGGCTGCCCGAGAATACGGTCCTCGAGGCCGAGGCTGCTGGTGATACGTGCGGCTTCGCTCTCGGCTTCGTAGCCGCCGAGGGCCGAGAATCGATCCTCGAGCTGGCCGTACTTCTTGACCGCGCGGTCCTGAGATTCCTGATCGAGCACCTCGCCCATCAGGATCTGCTGCTTCTCCATCTCGCGGAGCATCGTGTCGAGGCCGCGGGCAGAGAGAACCCGGTCCTTGGCGAGGATGCTCAGGTCGCCCTCTTTGGGGTCCTGCGGGAGGTATCCGAGTTCACCGGTACGTACGACGCTTCCCGCATATGCCTCACCTTCACCGGCGAGGATGCGCAGAGTGGTCGTCTTTCCGGCACCGTTACGTCCGACGAGTCCGATCCGGTCGCCCGGCTGGATGCGCAGCGAAGGCCCGGGAGCTGTGAGAAGGGTGCGGACACCGGCACGAACTTCGAGGTCAGTGGCGGTAATCAAGCAAACTCCTCAGGAAAAACGACGAATACGGGTAAACAATGCCTGACTACAGACACAAGAACTATCGATTTTACCGTGACCTGACGGTCGTTCCGACCAGGAGCGTGTGAGTCCGCTAACGTTCGGGACATGACTAGCGAAAACAGCACTCGTCCTCGCGACCTCGAAGGCCGCGCCGCCATCGTCACCGGCGCAAGTCGCGGAATCGGCAAAGCTGTCGCCGCCGAACTCCTCGCTCGCGGCGCCGACGTCTTGATCACAGCCCGCAAGCCGGAGCCCCTCGAGGCCGCTGCATCCGAACTGTCCGCTCTGGGGCACGGCGGCAAGGTCGTCGCATTCGCGGGCAACGCAGCCGATGCCGAAGCCCGCTCCGGTGCCGTCGACCGCGCCGTCGCCGAGTTCGGTTCGCTCGACATTCTGGTCAACAACACCGGAATCAATCCCGTCTTCGGTTCGCTCATGGAGGCGGACCTCGACGCCGTGCGCAAGATCTTCGACGTGAACGTGGTTGCCGCCCTCGGCTACGTCCAACAAGCACATCGGGCGTGGATGGGTGAACACGGTGGAGCCGTCGTGAACCTGGCAAGTGTGGCCGGGATCCGGTCGACGGGCGTCATCGCGGCGTACGGCGCGTCGAAGGCTGCGCTCATCCGGTTGACGGAAGAACTGGCCTGGCAACTGGGACCGAAGATTCGTGTCAATGCCGTAGCTCCCGGGATCGTCAAGACGCAGTTCGCGGCAGCCCTGGTCGCTGCCGGCGAGGACAAGGCGTCGGCGGGCTACCCGATGAAGCGGCTCGGCACCCCCGAGGACGTTGCCGGCTTGGTCGGCTTCCTCGTCTCCGACGCGGCGGCATGGATCACCGGCGAAACGGTCCGGGTCGACGGCGGTCTGCTCGCAACGGGATCGATGTAGTGCGCCGATCATGAGCACACTCGACTCCTCCGCCGACGTGGTGATCGTGGGCGGCGGGCCCGCGGGGCGGGCACTCGCGACGCGCTGTATCGCCCGGCAACTCACCGTTGTCGTTGTCGATCCGCATCCTCATCGGGTGTGGACGCCGACGTACTCGGCGTGGGCAGACGAGCTGCCGTCGTGGCTGCCGGACGAGGTGATCGCGAGCCGAATCGAACGCCCGAGCGTGTGGACCAGCGGGCAGAAAACGCTTGATCGCATCTATTGCGTATTGAATACACCTTTACTGCAATCATTTCTCTCCGACACATCCATAAAGGTCAGAGGCTTACGCGCTCAAACACTGTCCACCACCACCGTCGTGTGCGTGGACGGATCGCAGCTGACGGGATCCGTCGTCGTCGACGCCCGAGGCACCGATCTGGCAGTGACAACCGCGCAGCAGACGGCCTTCGGAATGATCGTGGACCGAGCTCTGGCCGATCCGATTCTGGGCGGCAGCGAGGCCTGGTTCATGGACTGGCGAACAGACAACGGCACCTCCGACGCCGACACTCCGTCGTTTCTCTACGCGGTCCCGCTCGACGACGAGCGAGTCCTCCTCGAGGAGACCTGCCTCGTCGGCCGGCCGGCGTTGGGGTTGCGCGAACTCGAAACACGTCTGCGCACCCGACTTCACAATCGGGGCTGCGAAGTCCCCGACGACGCGCCGGTCGAGCGAGTCCGTTTTGCGGTCGAAGGCCCGAAAGACTCGTCCCCGGACGCTGTCCTCCGGTTCGGCGGGCGAGGCGGTCTGATGCATCCGGGAACCGGATACAGCGTTGCCTCCTCACTCGCCGAGGCCGACACTGTCGCGAAAGCAATCGCCGACGGTGAAGATCCGAACGCGGCACTCTGGCCTCGCTCGGCCAAGGCGGTATCCGCTCTCCGCCGCGTTGGTCTGAACGCACTTCTCACCCTCGACTCGGGCGAAGTCACCACATTCTTCGACAAGTTCTTCGATCTACCGGTCGAGGCTCAGCGGTCATACCTTTCCGATCGGCGGGACGCGGCCGCGACGGCGAAAGTGATGGCAACACTGTTCCGATCGTCACCGTGGCACGTGAGAAAGACGTTGATGCGCGCGCCGTTTCTCCGGTGACTAGATCCGCACCGACTACTGCGCTCCCATCGAACTGGCGATCATCGGCCACGAATTGTGGAGGTCGTCCTGCCAGTAACCCCACGAGTGGGTTCCGGTCGGCTTGAAGTCGAAGGTCGCGGGGATGCCCAATGCGTTCAGTCGGTCCGCCAATCCGTGTGTGCACCCGTTGACCGCGGATTCGATGATGCCGCCGACGATGATCTGATTCAGGAGTGCTCCGGGATTTCCGTTCACATCGGGCGCCTGAAGGTTGTCGTGCGGACCTGGCAGCCCGGATCCGGTGGAGACGTACAGTTCGGTCCCCCGCAGCTTCTCCGCGTTCACGACGGGATCGTTCTCACGCCATCCCGGACCGTCGAACGGTCCCCACATGTTTGTCGGATCAGCGCCACCCCGCGCACCGACCACCAGTCGCACGTAGTCCTGACCCGGCTGGGTGGAAGTCTCCGCGCACCCGCTGTAGGCCCCGACACTCCGATACAGCCCTGGGGCTGAGATCGCGAGATTGAGTACCGAGGTCGCGGTCATCGAGATCGCCGCGATGGAGTTGACCCCGTTGGTACCGAACTGCGCATCGATGACTGGCGGCAGTTCGCGAGTGAGGAACGTCTGCCACTTGTTGCGTCCGAGTACGGGATCGTCCTTCTGCCAGTCGGTGTAGTAGCTGAACGCTCCTTCCAGCGGCGTCACGACGTTGACGTTCTTGTCGGCGAAGAAGTCCAGGACATCGGTCCGTCCTTCCCACGTTGCACTGTCCTCGCCACCACCGGCGCCGTTGAGCAGATACAACGTGGGCCGTGGGGCGCTCGTGTCGGCGGGGAGGATCACCTCAAGTGGAATGTCGCGGCCCATCGCATCGGAGTGGACGCTGATGGTTACGGTGCGTGCCGGATCTGCGTTCGCGGGCCAAGGCGCAAACAGCAGTGGAACCAGTGAAATTGCCAGCGCTGCTGCTACGCGTCGACGGTAGGTTCGGATACTCATCGGAGTATGCCCCCAGGTGTGCGAGTCGGATTCTCGGAGCGGATACCCGCTCGCCGCGCCTCGAACCGGCCCACCCGGACGCAACGGTTCGGGATCAACCGTGAGCGTTTGCCTCGCGCAATCGGCTGGGGGCGACCATCATGGGAGGCATGCGCTCGATTTGGAAAGGCTCGATAGCCTTCGGTCTGGTCAACGTTCCGGTCAAGGTGTACTCGGCGACCGAGGACCACGACATCCGATTTCACCAGGTCCATGCAAAAGACGGTGGCCGCATCAAGTACAACCGTGTGTGTTCCGAGTGCGGAAACACGGTTCAGTTCGCGGACATCGACAAGGCGTACGACTCGGAAGACGGATCGCGCGTCATCTTGAGCGACGAGGACTTCAACAAACTCCCGGCCGCGGAGAAGCACGAGATTCCGGTGCTGGAATTCGTGCCGAACGATCAGATCGATCCGATCTTGTTCGAGAAGAGTTACTTCCTCGAACCCGATTCGGCGTCGCCGAAGGCGTACGTCCTGCTTTCGACTGTGCTCACCGAGAGTGATCGAACGGCACTGGTGCATTTCACTCTGCGACAGAAGACGCGCCTGGCCGCGATGCGCGCTCGCGACGGCGTCCTCGTGATCCAGACGTTGCTGTGGCCCGACGAAGTTCGCGCAGCAGAGTTCCCTTCACTCGACGACGTGGAGAAGCCGAAGGCCAAGGAACTGAAGATGGCGCAGACGCTCGTCGAGAGCATGGCGGGCGATTTCGATCCGACCGAGTTCACCGACGACTACCAGCTCCAACTGCGGCAGTTGCTCGACGAGATGATCGAGAACGGCGGCAAGAAGGTCATCCCCGCCGCCGAGGTCGACCAAGAGGGCACCGATGCAGAGGTGGTCGACCTCGTTGCCGCACTGCAGCGCAGTGTGGACGAAGCGAAGTCGAACGCCTCCAAGGCCGGCTCGTCGAAGTCGACGACACCGAGGAAGAAACGAGCCTGAGTCAGCCGCGCACGTCTTGGATCTCGATCAGAGCGTCCAACTCAGCGTCGACGTCCGGGGCCGCGTGACGACCCGTTCCGACCGCCAGGTTGATCACGGGCCCGATCGCCTCCAGACCTGCCTCGGTGAACATTTCGGCGTGTGACGTGGGCACCGGACGGTCGATGATCACCCCGGACACGAACGGTCGCCACGCCGACGCCGTTCGCAGCGGGTCAAAGGTGTCGGTCTGTGCCGAGAAGAACAGCAGATCGCCCACGAACTTGCCCGGGCGGTACCGGTGGGCAAGCTCCGCGCCTGCGGAGTATTCCTCGAACAGTCGCTCGATCCGATCGCTCGAGACCAAAGGGTGATCGCCGATGGCTTCATGCAAGAGCGCTTCGGCGTCCTCGGGTGTCAGATCACGCTCGTCGGCGTCCGGGACCGAGATCCCCAACCCGCCGATCAGTTCGGCGAGAGAAGGCTGCGCGCCCGCCATCGTCGGGTCTTCGAGAACGAAGCTGTCGAGCAGAATCAGGTCGGCGACGCTCTCGCCCGCTGCTTGCAACTGCACCGCCGCCGCGTGAGCGATCAATCCCCCGATCGACCACCCCAGCAGGTGATACGGACCGTGCGGCTGAACTCCGCGAATTTCCTCGACGTACCGCGCCGCGAAGTCCTCGATCAGCTCCGCCCGGAATTCGGGGTCCGTCAGAATCGGCGACTGCAGGCCGTAGAGCGGCCGGCTGGAATCGACGTACCGATCGAGTGCCCCGTAGCACCAGGCCAAACCGATGGCCGGATGGATGCAGAACAGTGGCTCGGCGCGGCCTTCCGGGCGTAGTGGCAGGACTACCGCAAGTGCGGAGGTATCCGCGTCACTTGTCATAACTGTTGCCTCGAGTTCGAAGAGTCTGCGCGCCAATGCCTCCGGTGTCGGGTCGGAGAATATCCACGCGACGGGGACGGTCATGCTGGTGCGTTCCTTGATGGCAGCGACCAAACGCGTTGCCATGAGCGAGTTTCCGCCGAGTTCGAAGAAGCTCGAATCGGCGTACGTGTCTGCGTCGGCGAGATCGAGGACCTCCGCGAAAGCAGCGCAGATCGCAATCTCGTCGCTGCCTTCCGGACTGCGTCCACTCGGCGCCTCCCAGAGGGGCGCAGGCAGAGCTGCGCGATCCAGCTTGCCCGCCGGTGTGGTCGGGACTGCATCGATCATGACAAAAGCGGACGGGATCATGTGCGCAGGTAGGGATGTGCCTGCGTGGCGTCGTAGTGCGGTGACGTCGACGTCCCCGTGTGCCGGGACGACGTACGCGACTATCCGAGCGTCGACGCCGTCGCCGACGACCACGCTCACAGCCGAATGCACGGACGCCTCCGACGCCAGCACCGCGTCGATTTCACCGAGTTCGATCCGGAACCCTCGGACCTTGACCTGGTGGTCCGCGCGTCCGAGATAGACAAGCGACCGTGCGCGATCTTCACGCACAAGATCCCCGGTGCGGTACATCCGAGAGCCTTCGGGTCCGTGCGGGTCGGCGACGAACCGCGCTGCCGTGAGCGCGGGGTTGCCGAGGTACCCGCGGGCGAGACCGTCGCCGCACACGTAGAGCTCACCGACGACCCGTCCGGGGACCGAGTGCAGTCGGGAATCGAGAACCATCGCATCCACGCCTCGGATCGGACCGCCGATCGTCACGGTCTCCCCCGCGACGAGTGAATCGCTGATGGTGACTGCGACGGTGGCCTCGGTCGGGCCGTACGCGTTGAACATTCGGCGCCTCGGCGCCCACCGAGATACGAGGTCGGCGGTGCAGGCGTCGCCACCGACAACGACGGCCTCGAGATGGTCGAGACCGGCGGGATCGACAGTCGCCAGGGCGGCCGGAGTCACGAATGCATGGGTGATCATCTGCTCGTCGAGCAGTTCGTGCAATTCGACACCGCCGAGAACCGTCGGAGGCGCAATCACCATCGTTGCGCCGGCGCCGAATGCCAGAAGGAGCTCGAGGACCGACGCGTCGAAGCTCGTCGAGGCGAAGCTCAGAGCGCGAGAGTGCGCGGTGACGCCGAAACGTTCCCGCTGTTCGTCGGCAAACGCGGCCAATCCCGCGTGAGTGACCAATACGCCCTTGGGTTTTCCGGTCGAGCCCGAGGTGTAGATCAGGTAGGCCGGGTTGTCGAACTCGAGTGGCGCGTCCGGCAGTGTCTCGGAATGGGCTGCCTCGATTTCGGTGGTGAATTCGACCGCGTCGAGCTCGATCCACGACGTGGCGCCCGGAAGGCCGGCCACATACTCGCCCCTGGTGATACCGAGTACCGCCCCACTGTCGGTGAGCATGTGCTCGATCCGCTCGGCGGGGTACGCCGGGTCCACGGGAAGAAACACTCCGCCGGCTTTCGCTACGGCCCAGAGCGCGATCACATAGTCGGCCGACCTCGGAAGCGCGAGTGCCACAATCATTTCCGGCGCAATCCCGCGAGCGATCAACGCAAACGCCATTGCGTCGGAGCGTCGGTCGAGTTCGCCGTACGTGAGCGTGGTGGAAGCCGCGACGTCGACGATTGCCGGAGCATGCGGATCGGCCGCGCCGCGAAGCAGCAACTCCGGCAAGGTCAAAGCATCGCCGGCCGGACGTCCGGGCAACGCACGCAGGCCACGTCCCGCAAGATCCACGTCACCGACGACGGCGGAGGGCTGGGCAGTCAGTGTCTCGATGACCGTTTCCAGCATCACCGCAAACGACTCCGCCGTATCGGTGTCGAAGAGGTCCTTCGCGTAGGTGAGGGAGGCCTCGTAGCCGCCGCCTTCCTCCGCGGTCTGTTCGACAACGGTGAACTGCAGGTCGTACTTGGCGATGTCCGGTGTGATCTCGTGGGCACGAACGGCAAGTCCAGGCAGGTCCCACGTCGTCGGGTGGGCGCCGTGGAACGAGATCATCGTCTGGAACACCGGATGACGGTCGGTGGTCCGGGTCGGCGCCACAACGTCCACGACCTGCTCGAACGGAATGTCCGCGTGGGCGAAGGCGTCGAGATCGACGGAGCGGACAGTACGCAGAACGTCGACGAACGTCGACCCGGGATCGACCGTCGTGCGCAGTCCGACCGTGCCCACGAACATTCCCACGAGGTCGTCGAGAACTCGGTGTCCTCGCCCGGCGACCGGAGATCCGATCACGATGTCCGTGCTTCGACTCAGCCTGGACAGCAGCACGGCATAGGCAGCGTGCAACACCATGAACGGCGTCGCCGCATTCGAGCCGGCGACCGCCTCGACCGCGATCCGGGTGTGCGCCGGAAGCGAGACCGCGGTGTGGCCGCCGCTCAACGACTGGGTGAGCGGGCGCGCTCGATCGCTCGGAAGGTCGATCAGCTCAGGTGCTCCCCGCAACGTCTCCCGCCAGTACGACGCCTGTGCCCCGAGCACGCTCTCGGATTCGTTCACAGAGCCCAGCGCTTCCCGCTGCCAGATGGCGAAGTCCGCGTAGTGCACTTCGAGCGGGGTGAACTCGGGAGCGTGTCCCGAACTTCTCGCGACGTAGGCGGTGAGCACGTCCTTCATCAACGGCGCGATCGACCATCCGTCCGCCGCGATGTGGTGGATCACGATGACAAGCGTGTGGTGCTGCGGCGTCGACTCGAGCAGGAGCGCGCGAACGGGAGCTTGGGTCGTGATGTCGAATCCACGCGACGCGAATTCTCTGGCGAGCTCTGCCGGTTCACGGGTGTCCGCATTTGCGTACTCCAGCGAGGTGAATGCATCCTGGATCACCTGGTGTGGGCCGGTGTCGGAGTCGGGGAACACCGTGCGCAGGATTTCGTGCCTTTCGATCACGTCGAGGACCGCAGCTTCGAGGGCTGGGACGTCGAGTGCACCGCCGAGGGAGATCGCGGCGGGGACGTTGTACGCGGGTGAGCCGGGATCCATCTGGTTGAGGAACCAGATGCGGGCCTGCGCGTAGGACAGCGGAACTTGCTCGGGGCGGTCGACGGCGGTGATCGGTGGTAGCGCCTTCGCCCCGGCGGATGTGTCGAGCACGGTGGCAAGTTCCCGAATTTCGGGGTGCTCGAACAGCATTCGGACAGGTACCTGCCTGCCCAACGATTCGCCCAGTCGCTGGGCCAGTCTGGTGGCGAGCAGTGAGTTGCCGCCGAGTTCGAAGAAACTGTCCGACGCACTGATCTGTTCGATACCCAGCAGTTCCGCCACGACGCCGGCAACCTGGAGTTCGGTCGCGGTGGTCAGCGGCTCGACACTTCGCTCGGACGAACGCAGTGTCGGCGCCGGCAGCGCCGATCGGTCGAGTTTCCCGACGGGGGTCAGCGGAACGTGCTCGATCGGGGTGATCGCCGACGGCACCATGAAGGCGGGCAGTGCGCGGCGCGCATGGATCAGCAACTCGTCCATCTCGACCGCATCGGCGCCGAGCACTACGTACGACGCCAACATCGTCTCACCGGAAGCTGCGTCGACGCCCACGGTGACCGCGAACTCGACGCCGGGGTAAGCGCTGAGCACGGAGTCGATCTCGCCCAGTTCGATGCGGAATCCGCGCACTTTCACCTGATGATCAGAGCGTCCGACGTATTCGATTGTCTCGAGCGGCGTCCACCGAACCAGGTCACCGGTCCGGTACATGCGGGTGCCGGCCGGGCCGAACGGCGCTGCCACGAATCGCGTCGCCGTCAACGCGGGTTGGTCGAGGTAGCCGCGGGCAAGTCCGAGGCCGGCGATGTAGAGCTCACCGGTGACGCCGACGGGTACCGGCTGAGCCGAGCCGTCGAGAACTACCGCGGACACGCCGCGGACGGGCCCGCCGATGGTCACGGTCTCCCCCACCGTCAGGGCATCGCTGATGCACACCATGACCGTGGATTCCGTCGGCCCGTAGCCGTTGAACAACCGGCGACCCGGTGCCCACTTGCGGACCAGTTCGGGTGAACAGGCCTCGCCGCCGACAACGATCGACTGCAAGACGTCCAGCCCGGTGGGATCGACCGAGGCCAGCGCTGCCGGCGTGATGAACGCGTGGCTCACCTGCTGATCGGTGATCAGTTTTGCGAGGTCCTCGCCGCCATACACATCGGGAGATGCGATCACCATCGTCGCGCCCTCACCGACGGCGAGCAGCAGTTCGAGGATGGATGCGTCGAAGCTCGGTGAGGAGAAGTGCAGCGTCCTCGACTTCGCCGAGATGCCGTAGCGCGCCGTCTGCTCGGCGGCCAATGCGCTCAGGCCACGGTGAGTGACGCTGACACCCTTGGGCTTTCCCGTCGATCCGGAGGTGTAGATGATGTAGGCAAGGTTGTCGATTCGGATCGGCGCGGCAGGAACCGGCTGCCAGACACCGTCGCCGTGGATGTCGTCCATCGTCATCCACGGAACCGGACGGGGCAGTGATTCGATCACCGCTTCCGTTGTCACTCCGCGAGTGGCTCCGGAGTCGGTGAGCATGTGCAGAATGCGATCGGCTGGGTACCGCGGATCGACCGGAACGAACGCGGCGCCGGTCAAGGAAACGCCCCACAACGCGACGATCGAGTCGATCGAACGCGGAATCGCTATCGCCACAACGTCTTCGGCGCCGATACCTTCCGTGGTCAAACGGCGGGCAAGCGCCGATGCACGGGCGAAGAGATCTCGGTAGAGCACGGTGGTGTCACCAGATCGAAGGGCCACCGAATCGCATGAACGGGTGGCGGTCCGCGTCAATATTTCGGCCAAGGTGCGCGAACTGGTCCACGCCGGACCTCGTACCGGCATCAGCGACGCCCGCTCGAGGGTGCTGAGGAATTCCATGTCGTCGATTGCGGTGTCCGGGTCTGCGGCGACGGCACGGGCCACCGACTGCACACGTGCGGCGATCGTTTCCGCAGTGGAAATGTCGAAGAGCGCCTCGGCAAACCTGAGCGACCCGGTGATCTCCGCCTTCTCGGAATCGCCTGCCAGCAGGGTGAACTCGAGGTCGAACTTCGCGACGGACGGTTCGAGCGCTTGCGCCTCGAGATGCGCGTCGTGGACGGTTACCTGCGGCGAGACCACATTCTGGTGGTACGACAGCATGACCTGAAACAGCGGGTGTCGCGTAGTGGACCGGTCGAGATCGAGGGCGTCGACCAGCACCTCGAATGGCAACTCGGGGTGCGCGAAGGCGGCAAGGTCGCGTTCACGGACGACCTCGAGCAGGGAGGTGAACGACGCTCGGTGATCGACCGGTGTGCGAAGCGGTACCGAATTGACGAACATCCCGATCAGGGAATCCAGTTCGGGTCGGCCGCGGCCTGCCACCGGAGTGCCGACCACCACGTCGTCGGTAGCACCGAGACGCGCCAGAACAACCGTCAAGATCGCGTGTACGACCATGAATTGCGTCGTGCCACTGCGCCTTGCCAAGGCGGCGAGCCGCTCCCCGGTCGCCGCGTCGATGACGATCGGCACCGATCCGACGGCGGTCGTGGTGACAGATCCGCGTGGGCGATCCACCGGTAGCAGTACCTCGTCCGGGGCACCAGCCATGGCAGCGGTCCAGAAGGTCAGCTCGCGGGCAACCAGAGACTTCTGGTCGTCGATCTGCCCGAGCGAGTCTTGCTGCCACACCGCGTAGTCGGCGTACTGCACGTCGAGCGGTGTGAAAACCGGGGCGTCTCCGACGACGCGTGCGGAGTACGCCGCGACGAAATCTGTCGCGAAGGGAGTCAGGGACCAGCCGTCGAAGGCGATGTGATGGATGACGACGACCAGTACGTGAGCGAAAGTGTCCTCGCGCACCAGCATGGCCCGAATCGGCAGATCCGAACCGAGATCGAACCCACGCGCCGCGAACTCCGTCGTCGCGGATTCGATACCTTCGGATCCGCAATAGCGCTCGACGGAGAACTGCACGTCGGAAATTGCTCGGATGACCTGGCTCGGGCCGTCGGCGCTGTCGACGTAGATCGTTCGAAGCACCTCATGGCGTGCAATGACGTCCGCAAGCGCCTCCTCGAGTGCATCGCCGTGGATGTCTCCGGTGATCCGGATCGCGAACGGAATGTTGTAGACCGCGGACTGCGGGTCGAAGCGATTGACGAACCACAGCCGCTGTTGCGCAGCGGAGAGCGGTAGTCGGTCCGGGCGAGCACCGGCGCTCAGGGCAGGTCGATCGTCTGATTCTTCGGCGCTCGCCGCCAGACGTGCAGCGAGCGCTTCGACGGTCGGCGCTTCGAAGATCGAGCGCACGTCCACCGCGAGTCCCGTCGCTGCGCTCAACCGCGCGGACACCTGCGTCGCGACGAGGGAGTTGCCCCCGAGATCGAAGAAACTGTCTCCGGCCCGGACATCGGGTACGTCGAGCAGTGAAGCGAACACGTCGGCGACGGTGCGTTCGAGCCCGGTCTCGGGTTCACGACCCGTACCGAGGACTTCGCGCGGTATCGGCGTCGGCAATGCTCTCCGATCGAGTTTGCCGACCGGAGTCAACGGAATCGCGTCGATCGGGGTGATCGACGACGGAATCATGTACCGCGGCAGCGTGTCGGCGAGTGCCGCAAAGAGCGACTCGATATCAGCGTCGCCGCTGAGCAACACGTACGACGCCAGAGTGGTGCCTGCGGCGGATTCGACGGGAATCGTCGTGGCGAAGTGAACGAGAGGGGAATCCATCAGAGCAGCGTCGATCTCGCCGAGTTCGATGCGGAACCCGCGGATCTTGAGCTGATGATCGCTGCGGCCCACGTAGCGAAGGGTCAGGTCCTTGGTCCAGCGGACCAGGTCACCGGTTCGGTACATCCGCGCACCGGACGTCGAGTACGGATGCGCGACAAAACGATCCGACGTCAGCGCGGGACGAAGGTGGTAACCGCGTGCAAGCCCCGGCCCACCGATGTACAGCTCGCCGACGCCGCCGATCGGGACCGGTTGCAGCCGAGCGTCGAGCACCACGGCGTCGATTCCGCGGATGGGACCGCCGATGGTGATCGGCTCGCCCGGTGAGAGTGGGTCACTGATGGCAACCATGACAGTGGTTTCGGTCGGACCGTATCCGTTGTGCAGTCTGCGCCCGTTGCCCCAGCTCGAGACCAATTCCGGGGTGCACACGTCGCCGCCGACGACTACGCATTCCAGTGCCGTCACGCCCGCCGGATCGACGGTCGCCAGAGCAGCCGGAGTGATGAAGGCATGAGTGACCTCGCGGCTTCGGAGGAACTCGCTCAACGCCTCCCCTCCGTAGATGTCGGGAGGGGCGATCACCATCGTCGCGCCGGTCGAACCGGCGAGCAGTAGCTCGAGTACGGCGCCGTCGAAGCTCGGTGACGCAAAATGCAGAGTCCGCGACCCGGCGGTGATCCGGTACCGATCCTGTTGTTCGCGAGCGAGATTGGCCAAACCTGCGTGAGTGACGACGGTGCCCTTCGGCACTCCGGTCGAGCCGGAGGTGTAGATGACGTACGCAGCCGACGCCGCAGTGATCGACGCTGTTCTGTCCGCGTCGTCGATGGCAGCGTCGGAGTAGGCGGCACATTCTGCAACCGTGTCCGCGTCGCCGAGGTCGATCCAGGCTGCGACGTTCCCGCCGGTTGCCGGACCGGCCGCAACCTCGGCGGACCGAATTCCGATCCGCACACCCGAATCCTCGAGCATGTGCGCAACTCGATCTGCGGGATAACGGGGATCGACCGGGACGAAAACGCCACCGGCTTTGGTGACCGACCAGACTGCGAGCACGGAGTCGACCGATCGGGCGACGGCCAATGCGACCGGTGTCTCGGGGCCGACGCCCAGGTCCATGAGGTATCGAGCGATCCGATTCGATCGACGCTCCAGCTCCCCGTACGAGAGTGAGCGCTCGGAGTCTTCGAGGGCGATCGCGTCGGGATACGTCCTCGCGGTATCCCCGAGGATCTGCGCCAGCGTCGATTCGCCCACCGAAGCCACGCCGCGCCGCGGCAATATCGCGGCACTCTCCCGGGATCCGAGTACACGAAGGTCACCAATCGGTGCAGTCGGTTCCGACACTGCCGATTCCACGAGGGTCACGAAGTTTCGCGCCAAGGCTTCGACGGTCGCGTTGTCGAACAGGTCGGTGGAATAGGTGAACGTGGCATCGATTCCAGCTGCGGTCCCGGACTCGTGACGTTCGGTGACGGTGAGCTCGAGGTCGAACTTGGTCAGCCCCGTCTCGACTGCCCGCGCCGTCATCGACACCCCGGCCAGTTCGGCTGTGTGAGCGGTGGTTATCCGAGAGGTGATGGCAGCTTGAAAGACCGGATGGTGCGCAGGCGAGCGGTCCAGTTCGAGCGCGTCCACGACGACGTCGAAAGGCACGTCCGCATTGTCGAAGGCATCCACGTCGACGGCCCTGACTTGCGACAGGTGCGCGGCGAACGTCGCGTCCCGATCGACGACGGTCCGCAAGGCCAGAGTGTTGACGAACATGCCGACGAGCAGATCGAGAGATCTGTCCCCTCGTCCTGCCACCGGTGTTCCGATGACGATGTCGTCCGTGCCGCTGTACCTGGCCAAAAGCAGGGCGAAGCACGCATGCAGGGCGATGAACGGCGTGGCGTCGTGATCGCCGGCAAGTACAACGAGCTTCTGATGAGTGGAAGCGCCAATTCTGATGTCGACTCCGGCCCCGCGCATGGTCGGGTCGAGTGGGCGCGGACGGTCCGTCGGCAGGTGGAGTTGCTCGGGCGCTCCCGCCAGCTGCTGCTTCCAGAACGCGATCTGTGAGTGGGCAAGCGAATCGGTGGATGCCGCGTCGCCGAGGTGTTCTCGGTGCCAGAGCGTGTAGTCGGCGTACTGCACCGGAAGGGGCGCCCACTGCGGGCTGTTGCCGCCGACGCGGGCGGCGTAAGCGCCGGTGAGATCAGCAGCCAACGGCGCGAGCGACCAGCCGTCGGCCACCATGTGGTGCAGAACTACGACGAGGACTGCTTGCTCGTCATCGCCGTCCTTGCCATCGCCTTCCTCATCGTCGGCGACAGTGATCAGCAGGTAGCGGACCGGGCGTTCGCGGACCAGATCGAAACCCGCCGAGGAGAATTCGAAGATCACACTTTCGAGATTCTCGCGTTCCACTTCGATCGACTCGAGCCCCGCGATACCCTCGCCCAGGCCCAGAACCTTCTGCGTTGCGTTGTCCCCGATTTGAGGAAACACGGTGCGTAGTGACTCGTGACGTGTCACGACGTCCACGATCGCGGCGCTCAGTGCGTCGGGATCGACGTCGCCGCGCAACGACACCGCCAACGGAATGTTGTATGCACCTGATTCCGGTGCGACGCGGTTCAGGAACCACAGTCGCTGCTGCGCGGGAGCAAGAGGCAGTACCGCCGGCCGGGCCACGACCTGGATACCGTCGGCGTCCGGGGTCTGGGCGGCACGCTCGATCGTCGCCGCGATCCCGGACACCGTGGGATGGTCGAAGAGCGCACGCAGCGGCATACGAACTCCGGTGGCTTCGGTCAAGCGCGCCACAGCCGTCGTCGCTACCAGCGAGTTTCCGCCCAAATGAAAGAAATTATCGTCGAGCCCGAGCGGTCCACTACCCAGGATGTCAGCCAGAACCGCGGCTACCTTGCCCTCGGTCGGAGTCGTCGGGGGCCGGAAGACCTTGGTGGAGGCGAGGATCGGCGACGGCAGCGCACGCCGGTCGAGTTTTCCGTTGGTGGTCAACGGAATCGAATCGA
This sequence comes from Rhodococcus sp. MurmanLake-1, assembly GCF_056945715.1. Classification (NCBI taxonomy): domain Bacteria; kingdom Bacillati; phylum Actinomycetota; class Actinomycetes; order Mycobacteriales; family Nocardiaceae; genus Rhodococcus; species Rhodococcus sp. MurmanLake-1. Next base: position 264,492 of record NZ_JBWZNF010000001.1, read on the forward strand.
TGACCATGAAGGCATCGGGAACCATGTAGGTCGGGAGGGCTTCGGCGGCGTGCGTGCGAAGGGCTTCGGCGTCCACGGCGTCCGAAGCGGTCACATAGGTCACGAGAGCGCCGCCGGCCGGCGTCGGAGCCACGACGGTCACGGCGTCGTCGATTCCCGGCGCGCCGAGGATGACGGAGTCGATTTCGCCGAGTTCGATCCGGAATCCGCGGATCTTGACCTGCGCGTCGCCGCGTCCGAGGTATTCGAGTTGTCCGGGCGCAATCCATCGTGCGCGGTCACCGGACCGGTACAACCGTCGTCCGCCGGCATTGAACGGATCGGCAACGAACCGGCCCGCGGTGAGGTCTGGTCGGCCCAGATAGCCACGGGCGAGTTGACCGCCGGCGACATAGATCTCCCCCGCAATCCCCACCGGGACCGGGGAGAGATGCTCGTCGAGCAGGTACACACGAAGTCCGTCGATCGCGTCACCGATCCGGCTGCCGGTAACCGCACTCGCGCTCGCCCGGTCGAGTTCGAGATGGGTGACATGCACCGTCGTCTCGGTTATGCCGTACATGTTGACGAGTGCGGGCCCGGATTCCGTGTGATTGTCGTGATTGTCGTAGCCCGCGTGATTGTCGTACCAGCGCCCGAGGCGACGAAGATCCAAGGCTTCGCCACCGAAGATCACGTACCGGAGCCGGGTCTCCGAATCGGCTCGAAGGTCGGCTTCGATGTACTGGTAGAAGGCCGAGGGCGTCTGATTGAGCACGGTGACGCCTTCTGCGGCGACGAGCGCGCGGAAGGCATCGGGGTCGCGTGAGACTTCGTGATCGACCAGAACCAGCGTTCCACCGTGGAGCAGGGCGCCCCACAGTTCCCACACCGAGAAGTCGAAGGCGAACGAGTGGAACATCGTCCACACGTCGTTGCCGTCGAATCCGAATTCGACCTGCGTGTTCTCGAACAATCGCACCACGGTGGCGTGGGTAACCGAGACGCCCTTGGGTCGGCCCGTCGACCCCGAGGTGTAGATCACGTATGCCAGATTGTCGACTCCGTGCCCGCGCGGGCACTCATCGGTTTCCAGACCCTCACCGGAGTACTCGTCGGAGTCGACCCCGACGACCACCACGTCAGAGTTCGGGAAGGCGGAGTTCGGGAAAGTGGAATCGGAGATGACGCACACCGGTTGCGCATCCTCGACCACGTATGCCAAACGCTCGGCGGGGTGCGCACGATCGAGTGGGAGGTATCCGCCGCCGGCCTTCACTACCGCGACAGCGGCAACGATCATGTCCACGGATTTCGGCAGCATGATTCCGACCAACGACTCGGATTGCACGCCATGCTCGACGAGCTTGCGCGCCAACTGATTCGATCGTCGATCGAGTTCGCGGTACGACACGCGCTCGCTACCTGCGACAACGGCGATCGCTTCCGGGGTCGCCCGAATGCGATCGGAAAGGATGTCGGAGAGCGTTCGGACCGGGGTAATCGGGAGAACGGGCGGCACCAGCGCCTGGCGCGCGTCCGGGCGGAGCAGATCCACTGAGCCGAGCGCCGAGTGCGGAGCACCGACCATCGCGGTCAAGATTCGTAGATAACGGTCGGCGAGGTCCTCGGCTTGCTCGTTCGTGCCGAGCCAATCCAGAACACCGGAGATCGGCTGATCGAAATCGACATGCTCACCAGTCGGAATCGCCAGGGAGACAAACAGTTCCGGCACGGTGGCCAGATCCGATCCGATAGGCGCACCGACCATGAGCCCCGGAAATCTCGGGTGAGCATCCAGCGGCTCCTCGAAGCAGACCATCGCCCGGAACAACGGGCCCGTCTCCACCCAGCGGCCGTCACCGAGTGCGGCGGTCACCGAAGACAGAAGAATGTCTGCGTGTTCGAAAGCTTCGATTGCGACGGTGTCCACCGCACCGACCAGGTCGTTGAGCGTCATGGTGTTCGACACCGTCGAGCGAAGCACCAACTGGTTGGCGAACATCGAGACGAAATCGTCCGGGTTCGAGGCGCCGTACCCGCGGACCGAGACGCCGATCGACACCTCGTCAGTCGAACCGACGCGGCGCAGCAGTCCGGCCATCGCAGACTGGAACAGCACGAACAGACTCGTGTTCATCGTCGTCGCCATCGTCTCGAGGCGGCGGCAGAGGTCTGCCTCGATCTCGAGGGGCGTGGACGTCCGACCGGATCCGGCGACGACCGGCAAACCCAGATCCTCGGCGGGGTTCGACAATGTCGAAGACCAGTACTCGACGTTGCGGGCGTGTTGAACTTCGGCGATCCACTTCCCCGCGGCGTCCGGGTCGATGTCCATCAATCGAGTTCCCGATTCCGCAGCGCAGAACAATTCGAGGAATTCGAGGAAACGTCGGTGGTGACGCGTGATGTCCTCGTTGGTGTAGAGGTCTGGGTTCGCGGCGAAGTCGATCTGGATCTCTTCGGCTGCGGAAGTCTGATAGACGTTGACCGAGAGGTCTTCGATCGGCCCGGTCGAGATCACGTTCAGTTCGCCGTGCGCGTCCCCGAGAGTGATTCCCGAGTGGAACAGCATGAGGTTGATCAACGGCCCGTGGAAGCCGCGTCCGTCGGCGATGCTGTGATCACCGGCGTTGAGGTCGCGTCGTAGGTCCTCGTGGCGGTACTTCTGATGACGCAGTGCGCCCGTGAGTTCGATCTTCACCTCGTGCAGCAAGTCCCCGACCGCGAAGTGCGGATCGACACTCGCACGTATCGGGACGACGTTCGACATCATTCCGCCGGACCTGCGAGCAGCTTTTGTCGTCCGCCCCGAGACCGGCAGGCTGAGGACCACGTCGCGAGTCCCGGTGGCCCGGGCGAGGTAAGCCGCCAGTGCACCGATCACCACTGACGACGTAGTCACGTCGTGAGCGACGGCAAGCCGTTCGAGGGAGCTTCGCAGTTCCGTAGGTACCGTCGCCGACCGTAGGCGTGACCACGCCTGCGACGGAGCAGTCGAGGACGCGAGCGAGGTTCCGCCCGGCTTGTCGGCCATCTTGGTGTTCCAGTAGTCGCGATCGCGTTCCCACCGGGAAGAGCCCAGATAATCGGCCTCTGCCTTCACCAACGATTGGAGGGGGGCAGTTACCGCTGGGGGAACTGGCAGATCCCGCACCGCGGCGGTGTAGATCTCGGCTGTGCGGTTCATCATCGACATCGCGCCGAAACCGTCGAGCGCCACATGATGAATACGGCTGTACCAGTAGTAATGGTCGTCGCGAAGCACCAGGACTGCCAGCCTGACCAGGCGATCGGTGAACGGATCGATGGCAGCAGTGTGCTCTTTGCGCATCCATTCTCGCGCCGCCGATTCCGGATCGGATTCGGCGCGCAGGTCGACCACGTCGAGGGAGTCGTCCATGTCGAGATCGAGCCACTGACGCGCAACCCCGTCCACCTCGACCAGGCGCAGGTATCCGGAGCCGATCTCACGGCCGGTCTGTTTACTGGCAGCGGTCAGCAGCTCGATGTCGAGCGGGCCGTCCACGTCGACGTACTGAGCGATGCTGACGGGAATCTCGGGTCGAAGCTGTTGTGCGACAAGCAGGGAAAGTTGCGCGGCAGAAAGAGGGAAGGTGAGTTCGTCGTCCGGACGAGCTGCGGAAACGATTCCTCGGTCGGGACTGCCATCCACACGAATCTCCCTCTTACAACTTGATCATGATGCAAACAGGTATATGCGTCCGCTGGACGCTTCGAACTGATCGGGGCACTTCGAAATGAGACGAATACATTGGAAAGCTCGGGTGGAAACTGGCAAATCGCCCGCCGGAGATCACATCGTGACAATCAGCTGCGATGTTACCGATCAGTCAGCTTCCAGCAAATATTCATCAAACAACCATTTGGGACTATTGTCCTGAATATCATGGCTAAAACGGCCCTATATAACAAACCGAAGCGCCGGTACCCGACGAACGGGCACCGACGCTCCGGTGAAATGTATTCAGTTGATCCTGCCGAGGCTGCTTGTCAGACCGTGAAGCCGAGTGCGCGCAGTTGCTCGCGTCCGTCTTCGGTGATCTTGTCCGGTCCCCACGGCGGCAACCACACCCAGTTGATCTTCATGTCGGTACACAGATCGCTACGCACAAGTGCGCCGCGTGCCTGGTCCTCGATCACGTCGGTCAACGGGCACGCCGCCGACGTCAAAGTCATGTCGATCGTGACGACACCGTCGTCTTCGAAGAGTCCGTAGACCAAGCCGAGATCGACGACGTTGATTCCCAGTTCGGGGTCGACGACGTCGCGCATCGCTTCTTCGAGTTCGTCGAGTCGCTCAGGCGACGGGACAGTGCCACTGCCCTGTGCGCCACCGAATTCCGCAGTGGAATCGGGATTCGGATTCACCGGAGCGCCGACCTCGGCGTCCTGCACTGGTTGTGTCTCGGTCATGATCCCTGTCCTTCAGTCGTGTCGACCAATTCACTGCTGCTGTCCGCCGTCGTCACAGCACTGCCGTCGACAATCTGGACTACAGCATCCTTGAATGCCATCCATCCGAGCAAGGCGCACTTCACGCGTGCCGGATACTTCGAGACACCGACGAACGCGATGCCGTCGCCGAGAACGTCCTCGTCCCCCTCGACGGTGCCCCGACTGCTCACCATCTCGTTGAACGCCGTCACCGTCTTCAATGCGTCGGTGACCTGCATCCCGATGACGAGGTCGTTCAGCACCGACGTCGACGCCTGGCTGATCGAACAACCCTGCCCGTCGTACGAGACGTCGGAGACCGTTCCGTCCTCGGAGATCTGGACGCGCAACGTCACCTCGTCGCCACACGTCGGGTTGACGTGGTGCACCTCGGCGCCGAACGGCTCACGGAGTCCGCGGCCGTGCGGATGTTTGTAGTGATCGAGGATCACTTCCTGATACATCTGCTCCATGCGCATGATTCAGTTCAACTCCCCTGCGACACCGAAAAATTCCTGCGCACGCTTGATCGCTGCAACGAGAACATCGATTTCCGCGGTGGTGTTGTAGAGCGCAAACGACGCACGGGCCGTCGCAGCGACACCGAACTTACGATGCAGCGGCCACGCGCAATGGTGTCCGACGCGGATCGCGACGCCCTCGTCGTCGAGGATCTGTCCGAGGTCGTGGGCGTGAATACCGTCCACGACAAAGGAAATCGCTCCGCCGCGGTTCTCGGACGTCTGCGGTCCGATGATGCGCAGACCTTCGATCGCCGACAACTTTTCGAGAGCAGCCTCCACCAACACGTGCTCGTGCGCGGCGACGGCGTCCATCCCGAAGGTGTTCAGGTAATCCACGGCAGCGCCCAGTCCGACCACCTGTGAGGTCATCGGGACGCCGGCTTCGAAACGCTGAGGCGGCGGCGCGTAGGTGCTGACCTCCATGGTGACCGTCTCGATCATCGACCCGCCGGTGATGAACGGAGGCATCGCTGCCAGCAGTTCACGACGGCCGTAGAGAACTCCGACCCCCGAAGGGCCGAGCATCTTGTGGCCCGAGAACGCCGCGTAGTCCACTCCCAGTTCGTGGAAGTCGACGGCCATGTGAGGCACCGACTGGCACGCGTCGAGCACGACGAGTGCACCGACGGCGCGTGCTCGTCGCACCAATTCCTCGACGGGCGCGATCGCGCCGGTCACGTTGGACTGGTGGGTGAACGAAACGACCTTCACCGCGTCTGTCAGCTCCAGCGAATCGAGATCGATCCGGCCGTCGTCGGTGACGCCGTACCACTTGAGCGTCGCACCGGTTCGGCGCGCAAGTTCCTGCCAGGGAACGAGGTTGGCGTGGTGTTCGAGTTCGGTGATGACGATTTCGTCGCCAGGACCGACATGGCGGTCGAAGCGATCGTCACCGAGAACGTAGGTCACCAGATTGAGAGCCTCGGTGGCGTTCTTGGTGAACACCAACTCGTCCGAATCCGCGCCCACGAAAGAAGCGATGGTGGCGCGAGCATTCTCGTACGCGTCCGTCGCCTCTTCTGCGAGCTGATGAGCACCCCGGTGTACTGCCGCGTTACACGTGGTCAGGAAGTCCCGTTCGGCATCGAGAACCTGGACCGGACGCTGCGAGGTAGCGCCGGAATCCAAGTACACCAAAGGTTTTCCGTCGCGCACGGTTCGCGCCAGGATCGGGAAGTCGGCCCGAACCGCTGTGACGTCGAGCTCGCGCACCGAGGTGGTCATCGTGATTACGCTCCCTGGGTAGCTGCGGTGTCCGCGGTGAAACGAACGTAGCCGTTGGTCTCGAGCTCGTCGGCCAGCTCCGGTCCACCGGACTCGACGATGCGGCCACCGACGAACACGTGAACGAAGTCGGGGTTGATGTAGCGCAGAATGCGCGTGTAGTGCGTGATCAGCAGAACTCCGCCGTTCTCGCGCTCCTTGTAGCGGTTGACGCCTTCGGAGACGGTGCGCAGAGCGTCGACGTCGAGGCCGGAGTCGGTCTCGTCGAGGATCGCGATCTTCGGCTTGAGCATGCCCAGCTGCAGGATCTCGTGGCGCTTCTTCTCGCCACCGGAGAAGCCTTCGTTGACCGAGCGCTCGATGAACGAGGGATCGATCTCGAGCTCGCTGAGGGCTTCCTTGACTTCCTTGACCCAGTGGCGCAGCTTGGGAGCCTCGCCTCGCACGGCCGTAGCGGCGGTGCGCAGGAAGTTGGACATGGAAACGCCGGGAACCTCGACGGGGTACTGCATTGCCAGGAAGAGCCCGGCACGTGCACGCTCGTCGACGCTCATTGCGAGGACGTCTTCACCGTTGAGGGTGATGGAGCCGGACGTGACCTGGTACTTGGGGTGACCGGCGATGGCGTACGACAGAGTCGACTTGCCGGAGCCGTTGGGGCCCATGATCGCGTGGGTCTCCCCCGAGCGGACCGTCAGGTCGACGCCCTTGAGGATCTGGATGGGCTCGGCGTTGGCATCGGAGTTGGCGACCTCGACGTGCAGGTCACGAACCTCGAGGACCGAGGTGGTGGTGTTGTCACTGGTAGACATGAAATTCCTTCAAGATGAGGCGGGCGAGCGTAGCGACGGGGTGGTGTCGCAGGCGGGGCGGTCAGGAGCCGACGGCTGCGAGTTCGGCTTCGACTGCGGCTTCGAGGCGATCGCGCACCTCGGGAACAGCGATCTTGTTGATGATTTCGTGGAAGAACCCACGTACGACCAGACGACGAGCCTGATCCTCCGGGATACCACGAGCACGCAGGTAGAACAGCTGCTCGTCGTCGAAACGTCCCGTTGCACTTGCGTGGCCGGCACCGACGATCTCACCGGTCTCGATTTCGAGGTTCGGAACCGAGTCGGCGCGGGCGCCGTCGGTCAGCACCAGGTTGCGGTTGAGCTCGAACGTGTCGGTGCCCTCCGCTGCGGCGCGGATGAGAACGTCGCCGATCCACACGGTGTGCGCGTCGGGCTTGCCGGATCCGGGATCGCCCTGAAGCGCACCCTTGTAGACCACGTTGGACTTGCAGTTGGGCTGCGAATGATCGACCAGCAGACGCTGTTCCAGATGCTGGCCGGCGTCGGCGAAGTACAGGCCGAGCAGTTCGGCGTCGCCGCCCGGTCCGTCGTACTTGACGGTGGCGGACAGGCGAACCAGGTCGCCGCCCAGGCTGATCGAGGTGTATCGAAGCACTGCGTCGCGATTCAGGCGAGCGTGGTGTGACGTCACGTGAACTGCGTCGTCCGCCCAGTCCTGGATGGCCACCACGGTCAGCTGCGAACTGTCACCGAGAACGAATTCGATGTTCTCCGCGAAGGTTCCGCTGCCGCGCTGGTCGATCACGAACGTCGCCTTGGCGAACTGTGCCAGGTGAATCTGGGTGTGTCCGTAGGCGACGTTGTCGACTCCGGGGCCGGTCATGGTGACCACGACTGGCTTCTCGACCTCGACCTCGGCGCCCACCGAGATGACCGTTGCAGTCTCGAAGCTCGAATACGCCTGCGCTGCAATGCGATCAGCGGGAACGCCGGCTTTGCCCAGACGCGCGTCGTCACGGCCGACGGTCTCGACGGTGATGTCGCTTCCCCCGTCGACCTCGACGGTGACCTGTCCGTTGGCGACGGCGCTGCCGTCATGCAGTCCCCGGAGACGACGCAGCGGGGTGAACCGCCAGATCTCGTCACGTCCGCCGGGAACCTCGAATGCATTGACGTCGAACGAGGAGAACTGCTCGCCCTTGTTCGTGATAGGTGAGCCTGTGGCTGCACCCTTTACAGGAGCGGTCGGGTTCTCCCCGGCAACAGCTCCGATGACTCCGGTCTCTGGCGTGGTCACTAACCCACAGCCCCTTCCATCTGAAGTTCGATAAGGCGGTTGAGCTCGAGCGCGTACTCCATCGGGAGTTCCTTCGCGATGGGCTCGACGAATCCACGCACGATGGTGGCCATCGCCTCGTCCTCGGTCAGTCCGCGGCTCATGAGGTAGAAGAGCTGATCGTCACTGACCTTGGAGACGGTGGCCTCGTGACCCATGGTGACGTCGTCCTCGCGGATGTCGACGTACGGGTAGGTGTCGCTTCGGCTGATCTGGTCGACCAGCAGAGCGTCACACTTGACGGTCGACTTGGAGCCGTGGGCACCCTTGTTGACCTGCACCAGACCGCGGTACGACGCACGTCCACCACCACGGGCGACAGACTTGCTGATGATGGTCGAGGACGTGTGCGGCGCGAGGTGGAGCATCTTGGCGCCGGTGTCCTGGTGCTGGCCCTCGCCGGAGAACGCAACGGAGAGAACCTCACCGCGGGCGTACTCGCCCATCAGCCACACGGCCGGGTACTTCATGGTGACCTTGGAGCCGATGTTGCCGTCGACCCACTCCATGGATCCGCCTGCCTCGACCTTGGTGCGCTTGGTCACCAGGTTGTAGACGTTGTTGGACCAGTTCTGGATGGTCGTGTAGCGGCAGTGGCCGCCCTTCTTCACGATGATCTCGACGACGGCCGAGTGCAGTGAATCGGACTTGTAGATCGGCGCGGTGCAACCCTCGACGTAGTGCACGGAGGCATCTTCGTCGACGATGATCAGGGTGCGCTCGAACTGACCCATGTTCTCGGTGTTGATACGGAAGTACGCCTGCAACGGGATGTCCACGTGGACTCCCGGCGGAACGTAGATGAACGAGCCACCGGACCACACGGCGGTGTTCAGCGCGGAGAACTTGTTGTCGCCGGCCGGGATGACCGATCCGAAGTACTCCTTGAACAGCTCCGGGTGCTGCTTGAGACCGGTGTCCGTGTCGAGGAAGATGACGCCCTGCTCCTCGAGGTCCTCACGGATCGAGTGGTAGACGACCTCGGACTCGTACTGAGCTGCGACGCCGGCCACGAGGCGCTGCTTCTCCGCCTCGGGGATGCCGAGCTTGTCGTACGTGTTCTTGATGTCCTCGGGCAGATCTTCCCACGACTCGGCCTGCTTCTCGCTGGACCGGACGAAGTACTTGATGTTGTCGAAGTGAATACCTTCGAGGTCGCTGCCCCAGTTCGGCATCGGCTTCTTGTCGAAGGTGCGCAGCGCCTTGAGGCGGATGTCGAGCATCCACTCGGGCTCGCTCTTCTTGGCGGAGATGTCCCGCACGACAGCCTCGGACAACCCGCGCTGCGCGCTGGCTCCGGCTTCGTCGGAATCGGACCAGCCGTAGCCGTAATGACCGAGGGACGCGATGGTCTCTTCCTGCGTGAGCGGCTCGGTGCCTGCTGCCGCAGTGGTAGTCGCCTGGTCTGATGTGACGGTCATGCGAGCTCCTTCCGGAGTCTTGTTTCTTGACGGCTGCTCGGGTTCAGCGAGGGCTGGTCGCTGTGGTCGAGCAGTTCTGACTTTGAAGAACTAGCTGAAAAATCTCTATTCGAACGCTGCACGGTGGCAACGCTCTGTAGAACACTCTGGTCCGGTCATCTACTCCCGGTGGACACGAGGGGCACGTGCGTCGTGCAGGCGCAGTCACCGTTGGCGATGGTCGCCAGACGCTGAACATGAGTCCCGAGCAATTGCCGGAATGCTTGCTGCTCTGCCTCGCACAGTTCCGGAAACTCTTCTGCCACATGGGAAACCGGGCAATGGTGTTGGCAGATCTGCACGCCGTTGCCGACCGGCCGGGTCGACGCTGCGAACCCCACCGCGTTGAAGGCTTCGGCGATTGCGTCCGCTGTCGCCTCGACGTTGTCGACATCTGTCGGATCAGCCGGTTCGACGTCTCCGACGATCGCCTGGACCCGACGCTTGGCGAACTCCTCGATTGCCGCGTCTCCGCCGATTTCACGGAGTTGCCGCATCGCGGCTCCCGCCAGATCGTCGTAGGTGTGGCCGAGGCGGCCGCGACCGGTCGCGGTGATCTGGAACTGCTTGGCGGGACGACCTCGTCCGCGCTGACGCAGCGACGACGCCGAAGCGGTACGGGCTTCGCCCGACTCGATCAACGCATCCAAGTGACGTCGGACACCTGCGGCACTCAAACCGAGGCGTGTGCCGATTTCGGAGGCGGTAATGGGGCCTTCTTCGAGTAGCAGCTTGACCACTGCCGCCCGCGTCTGACCTTCGACGCTCACCGTAACCGGATTTGCGGCAGCACTCGGCGAGGCCGCTACAGTGGGCTGACCTGCAACTTCCTTGCTTTGTGGGTCTGACGCATTTCTTTTCACAACACAAGTGTGACGGAATTCTTTTCGCAGGTCTACTAAGGGCAACCTGCATTACATTCGGGAATATCCGGACAACGTACGTTGTTTGTGCTTGTCTGTCCGGCTGGATGGAGCCGCTACGCTGCCTGGTGTGCCGCAGACCCCCGAGAAGACGACGACCGCGCGATCGGCGCGCGCGATCCTGCTGGAAAAACCCAAGGCACTCGCGCTTTCCACAATCGGCGTTCGACCTTTCGGATCCGCTCCCCGGCAGAGTATGGCCGCGGTGCTGCACGGCGACGAGGACGAGCGCCCGGGCCTGAACGCGAAGGAAACCGCACAACTGCGAGGGATCCGCCGATTCGGCGCGACCGGCGCGGTCTTGATGGCAGTCGGAGCGCTCGGCGCCGGCGCACAACCCGTCCTGCAGAATCCGACCGCAGGACTTCGAGTCCTCAGCCTTCCCGGACGTATGCCGACGGTCTCACTCACCATGACGATGACCGGAACCGTGCTCGTCGTTCTGGCCTGGCTGATGATGGGCCGATTTGCAGTCGGGGACATACGCAGCCGTTCCGGCGCACCGCGGCGCATGACCCGTTCCCAGTTGGACCGCACACTCCTGCTGTGGATCCTGCCGCTCTCGGTCGCACCGCCGATGTTCAGCCGCGACGTCTACTCGTATCTGGCTCAAAGCGAAATCGCGGCCCGTGGACTCGATCCGTACGCCATCGGTCCCAAGGCGGCACTGGGTGTCGACCACGTTCTCACCCGCACGGTTCCGACGATCTGGCGCGACACCCCGGCTCCGTACGGACCGTTCTTCCTGTGGCTGGGACGCGGGATCAGCTCACTGACCGGCGACAACATCGTGGCCGGAATCTTCTTGCACCGCTTGCTCGCATTGGCCGGCGTCGCGCTCATCGTGTGGGCGATACCTCGACTGGCCAAGCGATGCGGTGTCTCTGCCGTCAGTTCGCTCTGGCTCGGTGCCGCGAACCCGCTGTTGCTCTTCCACTTGGTGGCCGGCATCCACAACGAAGCGCTCATGCTCGGGTTGATGCTCGCCGGAATCGAGATCGCCCTCCGCGCAGTCGAAGGGTCCGGGCCCATCCGTGGCCGAGCGCTGTTCTATCTCGTTGCGGGATCAGGTTTGATCGCATTGTCGTCGACCGTCAAAATTCCGTCCTTGCTTGCCTTGGGATTTGTCGGCATGGCCTTGGCTCGGCGTTGGGGTGGAACCTGGAAAGCCCTGGCGGGAGCCGCGATCCTCCTGGGCGTCGTTGCCGCTGTCGTCACGTTTGTCATCAGCGTGGCCAGTGGGCTCGGTATGGGCTGGATCAACACCCTCGACACCGCCACCGCAGTCCGGAGTTGGATGTCCATCCCGACGCTCCTGGGCGTCGGCACGGGATTGGCCGGTGTACTGCTCGGACTCGGCGATCACACGACGGCGATCCTCACGATCACGCGGCCCATCGCGACTCTCGTCGCCATGCTCGTCACCGCACGGATGATGATCTCGGTGTACATGGGCCGCATACACCCGGTCGGTGGACTCGGCATCGCACTCGGAGCGATCGTTCTCCTGTTCCCCGTCGTTCAGCCGTGGTACCTGCTGTGGGCGATCCTTCCGCTGGCCGCGTGGGCCACCGCACCGATTTTCCGCATCCCTGCCGTCGTTTTCACCTCGATCGTCAGCGTCATGTTGATGTCCAACGGCGCCGAATACCTTCCGTTCATGATCGTGCAGGCCGTCATCGCGACCATCCTCACCGCCGGAACGCTCATCGTCTTCACCCGCAATTCACTCCCCTGGCGTAGCGACAAGCCAGTAGCGGAGATCACGAAAGGCGGACCGGTAGACGAAGACAACTCGGCGGGGGCTTACGCTGATTCCCCGTGACCTCGAGAGCCTCCAGATCGTCGACGCCGGCGGTACAGATCCAGGGTGTCGTCAAGTCCTTCGACGGTGTTCGAGCCGTCGACGGTATCGATCTCACTGTCGAGACGGCCCAGGTCGTTGCCCTGCTCGGCCCCAACGGAGCCGGTAAGACAACCACCGTCGAGATGTGCGAAGGGTTTGTCACCCCCGATGCCGGCACGGTTCGAGTGCTCGGTCTCGACCCCATCGCCGACTCCGGTGAAGTCCGCTCACGAATCGGCGTCATGCTGCAGGGCGGCGGCGCGTACCCCGGGTCCAAGGCCGGGGAAATGCTCGACCTCGTGGCCGCATACTCGGCCGACCCGCTCGATCCCGCCTGGCTCCTTTCCAAACTCGGCCTCACCGATGCGCGCAAGACCCCGTACCGCCGTCTCTCCGGAGGCCAGCAGCAACGACTGTCCCTGGCGTGCGCGCTGGTCGGCCGCCCCGAATTGGTATTTCTGGACGAACCCACCGCTGGACTCGACGCTCAGGCGCGCCTGCTCGTGTGGGAACTCATCGACGCTCTGCGACGCGACGGCGTGAGCGTCCTGCTCACCACACACCTCATGGACGAGGCCGAAGCACTCGCCGACGAACTGGTCATCATCGACCACGGCAAGATCGTCGCATCGGGAACGCCGGCCGAGGTCACCAGCAAGGGCGCCGAAGGACAACTCCGTCTGACGACGGTTCCCGGTTTGAGCCTCGATTCGCTGGCCGGTTCACTCGCCGGGTTCCGCATCGAGGAATCCAACCCAGGCACCTACGTCGTCGAAGGTGCAATCGATCCGGCAACCGTGGCAACAGTTGCGACGTGGTGTGCCGATCAGGACGTGCTGATCAACGACATTCGCGTCGATCAACGGAGTCTGGAAGACGTCTTCCTCGAATTGACGGGCCGGGAACTGAGGGGATGACGGAGATCAAGGTCATGAACGAAACAGCGTCGAACGGCCAGAGCAGTCCCATCAGCGTTGCCCGAGACCGGCGGCTCGCCGAGAACCGCTTCGAGCCAGGCACCTTCTCGCCGGATCCCCGCCCCAATTCGGCGGCCAAGATGCTGGCGGCGCAGACCAAACTGGAGCTGACACTTCTGCTCCGCAACGGTGAGCAATTGCTGCTCACCATGTTCATCCCGATCACCCTGCTCATCGGACTGTGTCTACTTCCGATCGGCGATTTGGGCGATTCTCGGGTCGATACCGTGCTCCCCGGTGTCATGATGGTTGCCGTGATGTCGACGGCGTTCACCGGACAGGCCATCGCCGTCGGATTCGATCGCCGATACGGCGCGCTCAAACGACTCGGTGCAACGCCTCTACCGCGGTGGGGAATCATCGCAGGCAAGAGCGCTGCCGTCATCATCGTCGTGGCGCTGCAGTCGCTGTTGCTCGGCGCTATCGGTTTGGCGTTGGGGTGGCGTCCGTCGTTCGTCGAACTTGTACTCGGCGCAGTGGTCATTGCCATCGGTACTGTCACATTTGCAGCGCTTGGCCTGCTGCTCGGCGGTACATTGCGAGCAGAAATCGTTCTCGCGCTCGCCAACGTCCTGTGGTTCATCATGGTGGGCATCGGCAGTGTGGTCTTCGCCAGCGGTGAACTCCCGACCGCTGTTCACACGCTGGTGCGCATTGTTCCGTCCGGCGCCCTGGCACACGCACTCGAAGCGGCCCTCGACACCTCGATGGACTGGTTCTCGATTCTCGTACTTCTCGTCTGGGCCGCAGTGGCCGGAGTCTGCGCAGCAAGGTGGTTCAAGTTCACGTGAGTACACGACGGACAGCTCAGATCGTCGGCTGTGTGGCCGCAACAGTGATGTTGTGTGCCGGACCCGCAACGGCGACCCCTTCGGTGTCCGGTCCACTCGCACCTGCAAATCCGCACCTCGGTCCCGTCGGTACTTCCACCATGCACGGTGACGCGGGCTCGTCCGACGTCACGCCGCTGCCTGGTCCAGGAACCGGCCCACACGAGGTGACAGCTTTCCCGATGATGGCCGCCTGCCCGACGGTCCTCCAGGGGTCCGACGGCATGATCGTCTCGCTCTGCACGACGATGATCGGCCAGATCCCGACCATCCATTTGATCGATCCGAAGGCCGACGCCACACCCTTGGGACGGTCGGTCGCGCAACTGCCGCTCGCGAAGGGCAGCCTGCTCGGCGGCGTCTACGCCTACCTCGACAACGAGAACCGTCTCGTAGCCGTCGACGGAAACCGTCAACTGGTCCGCATTTCCCATGCGCAGAATCCGGACGGCAGTTGGCGGCTGGAACTCGCGGATGTCATCGATCTCAGTGGTGCGGTTGCCGCCGACGACAACGTCACCGGCCTCGCCCCGGATTGGGACGGCAATGTCTGGTTCGCCACGGGGCACGGCACCGTCGGGTACGTCGGCGCGGATCGAATCGCGCACAGCATTGCGCTCCCCGAGGGTGAGCAGGTGCAGAACAGCATCTCCACCTCCCCGACGGGCACTGCCGTCGCAACGACCCACGCGCTTTACCAACTGAAGCGAAGTGGCGACGAAGTCGTCATCGACTGGCGTCAGCCGTACGACCGAGGGCCGGCCCGCAATCCGGGTCAGCTCAGCTGGGGAACCGGATCGACTCCGACATACTTCGGCCCGTCGACGGGCAGCGATTTCTTGACCATCGTCGACAACGCCCACCCGACAGTGAGCTTGCACGTCTATCGCGCTGACACGGGCGCCGAGGTGTGCACGCAGCCGGTGTTGTCCGCGGCCAGCAAGGACGGCTCACCGAGTGGCAGCGAGAACTCCCCCGTCGGCATCGGTCATTCGGTCTACGTGGCCGGCACTTACGGATACCCGTACCCCACGACTCCTGAAGGTGCCGGTCCAGCGGTCCCCGCCACGGCACCCTTCAACGGCGGAATGACCCGGGTCGACATCGATCCGGTCGGCTGCCATGTCGTGTGGGACAACACGATTCGTAGCTCCGCGGTACCGCACCTCTCGACGGCGGACGGCTCGATCTACACCGTCACGCGGGACGGTAATCCGAGCACCTCTCCGCTCGACGGGTACTCGTTCGCGGTGATCGACTCGAAGGACGGGTCACAGATCGGTTCGACTCCGCTGCCGTCGACGATCCTCAACGACACCCTGCAGATGTCGGCACTCATCACCGAGTCGGGCGAGTACTTCCAGGGAACGATCTCGGGAATCGTGCGCGTTCGAGCGAACTGACGCGAGCTGGTCCCGACGACGCGGGGCAGCTCGCTTCGCGCCTGCTTCAACGCCTGCCCCCAACGACGCGGGGCAGGCGCGGAGCGAGCTGGCCCCAACGACACTGTGTAGTTGATGGGGAACTACGATCGTTGGCGTGGTGAATCGTGTGTATGCCGGATTTTTACGCTTGGTGGATCGACTACCTCTCCCCTCGCTGAAAACGCAGAAAATCATCGCGTTCATCGTGATCCTGACGCAGGGCGGCATCGCTGTCACCGGCGCGGTGGTGCGCGTGACGGACTCGGGACTCGGTTGCCCGACGTGGCCGCAGTGCTTCCCCGGTAGCTTCGTCCCGGTCGGCCACGGACAGGTCGCGGTGATTCACCAAGCCGTCGAGTTCGGCAACCGCCTACTCACGTTCCTGGTCGTCATCGTCGCTGCCGCAATCGTGCTCGCGGTGACTCGCGCTCGCCGCCGCAAAGAGGTGCTTGTCTACGCCTGGATGATGCCGCTCGGCACTGTCGTTCAGGCAGTGATCGGCGGTATCACCGTCCTCACAGGTCTCCTGTGGTGGACGGTCGCCATTCACTTGGTGGCGTCGATGCTGATGGTCTGGGTTGCCACGGTGATGTACGCGAAGATCGCGGAACCCGACGAGGCAACAACTCTGGTCGTGATGCCGAAGCCGCTGCGCTGGCTTACCGCGCTGTCAGGTGTCGCGCTCGCCGGCGTATTGGTCGCCGGAACTCTCGTGACGGGCGCAGGTCCCCACGCGGGCGACAAGGGCCTGGACCGCACGGTTCCGCGCCTGGAGGTCGAGATCGTGACGCTTGTTCATCTGCACTCACAGCTGCTGGTCGGATATCTCGCGCTGGTCGTGGGTCTGACATTCGGTCTATATGCGGTCGGGACATCTGCGGCCGTGAAGATCCGTCTGAAGGTCCTGCTCGGACTGATCCTCGCCCAAGCGCTCATCGGGGTCGTGCAGTACTTCACCGATGTGCCGGAAGTTCTGGTGATCATGCACGTCGCCGGTGCGGGACTGTGCACGGCTGCGACCGCAGCAGTTTGGGCTGCGGGTAAGACCCGCCAGTACACGCCGACCGATTCGCCGATACCGGCTCTCTGACGCTTCAAGACACGTGTGGGGCGTAGGAACACCAAGAAGTGTTCCTACGCCCCACACGTCATTTCAGGCTTCGTTGCGTGCTTTCGGGAACCGGGTCTGGTTGGCGACCCAACCGGCCATCTTCTTGAAGTGGCCTTCCTGGGGGGTGACGATGCTCGTCAGCTCACGCTCCCACTCGGCAACGGTGACGGTGTCGAACGACGCAACGACGGCATTGGCCGTGGCGAGGTCCTCGACAACCTGATCACCGAGGATGCCGTCGGCACCCACGAGAGTGATGCGAACGCCGGCCAGGCCGACCGGCTGAATGACGGCGCTGGCGGAGCCGCCGTGCTCGGCGACGAACTTGGTGATGGCGTTCACCGTGGACTTCGGCAGTTCCGGCGCGGACGGGGTGGCGTCCGACTTCTCGGTATCGGTGCTCATGACTCGACAATACTGGTCGGTAGCCCGGAAGCGACACCAGGCATGGACTGAGCGTCGGCCGTCCCGGGTGTAGAACAGAAACCATGCGAGCCATCTACGTGACCGAGACCGGCGGACCAGAGGTTCTGACTCTGACCGAACAACCCGAACCGACACCCGGCCCAGGCGATCTACTCGTCAGGACCGAAGCGATCGGCATCAATTTCATCGACACGTATTTCCGAATGGGCCAGTACAAGCGCCCGCTCCCCTATATTCCCGGCGACGAGGGCAGCGGCGTCGTCGAAGCTGCCGGTTCCGACGTCACCGAATTCGCCGTTGGTGACCGTGTCGCGTGGGCGGCCGCCACGGGCAGCTACGCCGAGAAGGTGGCTGTTCCCGCCGCAGTCGCGGTGAAGGTGCCCGACGGTGTCCCGGCATCGGCCGCAGCGTCGGCGCTCCTGCAGGGGATGACGGCGCACTACCTCGCTAAGTCGACGTATCCGATCCAGAGCGGCGACACCGTGCTCGTGCACGCGGGCGCGGGCGGCGTCGGGTTGATCCTGACGCAGATGGCCGTCAGCCTCGGGGCGAAGGTCATCACGACTGTGTCGTCGGATGCGAAGGAAGAACTCTCGCGCGGCGCCGGTGCCTCGGAGGTCCTGCGGTACGACGAGGACATCGCAGCGAGAGTCCGGGAGTTGACCGGCGGCGAAGGAGTAGCGGCGGCATACGACGGCGTCGGCGCGACAACTTTTGATTCGAGCCTGGCTTCCGTCCGTATTCGCGGCACTGTCGCATTGTTCGGTGCGGCCAGTGGCCCGGTTCCGCCGGTTGATCCGCAGCGGCTCAATTCATCGGGTTCGCTGTTCCTGACGCGTCCGACGCTTGCGCATCACATTCGCACTCGTGAGGAACTGACCTGGCGTGCCGGCGATGTCTTCGACGCCATTGCGGCCGGGAAGCTCGATATTCGCGTCGGCGCCGAGTATCCCCTCGCCGACGCGGCAACAGCCCATCGGGATTTGGAAGGTAGAGCAACGACCGGGTCGATCGTTCTGATCCCCTAGCGAAGTGCTGTGCGCCTTTATTAACCGCCCGCGGTTAATAAAGGCGCACAGCAGAATCAGCTGAGCATGTCGCTGATCGTCTGGAGTCCGAGAACCGAGTCGACAGCGAGGCCGACGAAAACGATCGCAAGATAGTTGTTCGACTGCAGGAACAGGCGCAGCGGCTTGACCTGAGCACCGCCGCGAACGCTGCGGTACAGCTGATGAGCCATGAGCAGGAACCACGCACCGGCGACGATGGTGATTGCGGCGTAGATGACGCCCGACGCGGGGACGAGGACAAGCGTCGTGACGACCATCGCCCAGCTGTAGAACAGGATCTGCTTGGTCACGTGCTCCTCGGTGGCGATCACCGGAAGCATGGGAACGCCTGCCGCCTTGTAGTCCTCTTTGTATCGCATCGCGAGCGCCCAGGTGTGCGGCGGCGTCCAGAAGAAGATGATCAGGAACAGCACGACGGGCTGCCAGCTCAGCGACCCGGTGACAGCGGCCCAGCCCACGAGGACGGGCATACATCCGGCTGCGCCACCCCAGATGACGTTCTGCCAGGTACGACGCTTGAGAACCATCGTGTAGATGAGGACGTAGAACGCGATCGTGATCACGACGAGGATGCCGGCCAGGAGGTTGGCTCGCCACCACAGCCACAGGAACGACGCGAGTCCGAGAAGAAGTCCGAAGACGAGTGCGTTACGGGTCGGCACCGCCTCGCGGGCCAACGGACGCTTCGCGGTGCGCTTCATGACCTTGTCGATGTCGGCGTCGACGACGCAGTTGAGCGAGTTCGCACTCGCTGCGCCCATCCAGCCACCGAAGAGGGTGCTGAGGATCAGAACGATGTCGACCGTTCCGCGATCTGCCAGCAGCATTGCCGGAATGGTTGCCACCAACAGCAATTCGATAACTCGCGGCTTCGTGAGCGCGATATAAGCCAGAACCTTGCCCGTTGCGCGACCCCACACCGTATCGGTATTGGTCGCCCGCGGGGCGGCACCTGGGCTGCCGAAGCCATGTCCGCTCGGCTGTTGCCCTGTCCGCACGTTCTCTCCTTGCACCACGCGTTACCGCACTAACTGTTCACGACACACTGCTGACACTGTCCTCTACTACGAACGATGGTAGACCGCAGCCATTGAGGAACCGAATCGACCCGGACAGCCAGGACCATTAGGCTGGGTTACGCAGTGGAGGGACACCCCACCCTCGCAATCCACGTACACCATGTCAGGAGACATCTGCCAGTGTCGATCACAGACGAGATCCACGTCCTCACGCAACCCGTCCACCCCTCGGACTGGACCGACCTGGACACCAAGGCTGTCGATACCGCCCGCGTGCTCGCCGCCGACGCGGTTCAGAAGGTCGGCAACGGCCATCCCGGAACTGCAATGAGCTTGGCGCCGTTGGCATACACCCTCTTTCAGCGCATCATGCGCCACGATCCTTCGGATGCAGAATGGGTCGGCCGTGACCGCTTCGTTCTTTCCTGTGGCCATTCGTCCTTGACGCTGTACACCCAGCTCTACCTGTCGGGCTACGGTCTCGAGCTTGCTGACCTCGAAGCTCTCCGCACGTGGGGCGCACTGACCCCCGGTCACCCCGAGGTCGGCCACACCGTCGGCGTCGAGATGACCACCGGTCCGCTCGGCCAGGGCCTTGCGTCCGCAGTCGGCATGGCCATGGCTGCACGTCGTGAGCGCGGGCTGTTCGATCCGGAGACCCCGGTCGGCTCCTCTCCCTTCGACCATCACATCTACGTGATCGCGTCCGACGGTGACATCGAGGAAGGCGTCACCTCCGAGGCGTCGTCTCTCGCGGGTGTCCAGGAACTGGGCAACCTGATCGTCTTCTACGACGACAACAAGATCTCCATCGAGCACGACACCGCCATCGCTCTCGGCGAAGATGTCGGAAAGCGCTACGAGGCGTACGGCTGGCACGTTCAGCACGTCGATGGCGGCGAGAACGTCTCCGGCATCCTCGACGCGGTTGCCGCAGCCAAGGCCGTCGTCGACCGTCCGTCCATCATCTTGCTCCGCACCATCATCGGTTTCCCGGCGCCGAAGAAGATGAACACCGGCGACGTTCACGGCTCCGCACTCGGTGCCGACGAGGTCGCCGCGGTCAAGGAAGCCCTCGGGTTCGATCCGAGCAAGTCCTTCGACGTCGACGCCGACGCTCTGGCTCACGCCCGTGAGGTCGTCTCGCGCGGAGCCGACGCACACAAGGCATGGCAGGTCGAGTTCGACGCGTGGGCCGCACGTGAGTCCGAGCGCAAGGAACTCTTCGACCGCCTGTTCGCCGGTGAGTTCCCCGCCGGCTGGGCCGACGCTCTCCCGACCTACGAGGCCGACGCCAAGGGCGTTGCGACTCGCAAGGCCTCCGGTTCGGCTCTCAACGCGCTCGGACCGATCCTGCCCGAGCTGTGGGGCGGTTCCGCCGACCTCGCCGGCAGCAACAACACCACCATCAAGGGCGCAGATTCGTTCGGCCCCTTCTCCATCTCCACGAGCGACTGGACTGCGCAGCCTTACGGCCGCACGCTTCACTTCGGTATCCGTGAGCACGCGATGGGCTCGATCCTCAACGGCATCGCGCTGCACGGCCCGACCCGCCCGTACGGCGGAACCTTCATGGTCTTCTCCGACTACATGCGTCCGGCGGTTCGCCTGGCTGCACTGATGAAGACTGCCGTCACCTACGTCTGGACCCACGACTCGATCGGTCTCGGCGAAGACGGCCCGACTCACCAGCCGGTCGAGCACCTCGCTGCTCTTCGTGCGATCCCGAACCTCGCCGTCGTCCGCCCGGGTGACGCCAACGAGACCTCGTTCGCATGGCAGGCAGCACTCGAGAACAAGACGGGCCCGACGGCTCTGGCGCTCACCCGCCAGGACATCCCGGTGCTCGAAGGCACCAAGGAGAAGGCTGCCGAAGGCGTCAAGCGCGGCGCTTACGTCCTCGTCGACGCTGCCAACGGTTCGCCCGAGGTCATCTTGCTTGCGACCGGTTCCGAACTGCATCTGGCCACCGAGGCTCGCGAGACCCTCGAAGCTCAGGGCGTCGCAACCCGCGTCGTTTCCGTGCCGTGCCTCGACTGGTTCCTCGAGCAGGATCAGGCGTACCGCGACGAGGTCATTCCGCCCGCCGTCCGCGCACGCGTGTCCGTCGAAGCCGGTATCGCAATGCCGTGGTGGCGCATCCTCGGCGACGCCGGCCAGGCCGTCTCGCTCGAGCATTACGGCGCTTCCGCCGATTACAAGACCTTGTACCGGGAGTTCGGCATCACCGCCGACGCGACTGTCGAAGCCGCGCAGCGCTCCCTCGCATCTGTGAAGGGATGATCTCGATGACACAGAACGTGAATACCGAAAAGCTCTCCGCTGCAGGCGTTTCCATCTGGCTTGACGACCTCTCGCGAGATCGCATCCAGTCCGGCAACCTGCAAAACCTCATCGACACGAAGTCGATCGTGGGTGTCACGACCAACCCGTCGATCTTCCAGGCGGCACTGTCCAAGGGCTCGGCCTACGACGCTCAGGTTCGCGAGTTGGCCGAGCGCGGCGCCGATGTCGACGCCACCATCACGGCCGTCACCACCGACGACGTGCGCGCTGCGTGCGACATCCTGGCCCCGCAGTTCGAGGCCTCGAACGGCGTCGACGGCCGCGTGTCCATCGAGGTCGATCCTCGTCTGGCGCACGACACCGACGCGACTGTCGCGCAGGCGATCGAGCTGCACAAGATCGTCGACCGCCCGAACGTCCTCATCAAGATCCCCGCGACGCTGGCCGGTATCCCCGCCATCGCCAAGGTGATCGGTGAAGGCATCAGCGTCAACGTCACTTTGATCTTCTCGGTCGAGCGCTACGAAGCTGTCATGGGCGCGTACCTCGACGGTCTGGACACCGCCAAGGCTGCCGGCCGCGACATCTCGTCCATCGAGTCGGTCGCCTCGTTCTTCGTCTCCCGTGTGGATTCCGAGATCGACAACCGCCTCACGGCGATCGGCACGCCGGAAGCTCTCGAGCTTCGTGGCAAGGCTGCACTCGCAAACGCTCGTCTGGCGTACAACGCGTACCAGCAGATCTTCGAGGTGCAGCCGCGCTTCCAGGCTCTCCTGGCCGATGGCGCCAAGGCTCAGCGCCCGCTGTGGGCGTCGACCGGCGTGAAGAACCCGGATTACCCGGACACGCTCTACGTCACCGAGCTGGTTGCGCCCAACACGGTCAACACCATGCCGGAGAAGACGCTCGACGCTCTCGCCGACCACGGTGAGATCACGGGCGACACGATTTCGGGCACCGCTCAGGACTCGCAGGTCGTCTTCGATCAGCTCGCAGCTGTCGGCATCGATCTTGCGGACGTGTTCAAGGTCCTCGAGACCGAGGGCGTCGACAAGTTCGAGGTGTCCTGGAACGAGTTGCTCGACGCAACTGCCGAGCAGCTTCGCGCAGCAACCCAGAAGAGCTGAGCCTGTGAGCGATTCCGCGGCGGCATCAGATTGGGTGAATCCCCTTCGGGACAGCACCGACAAACGGCTTCCGCACATTGCGGGGCCCTGCGCCCTGGTGATCTTCGGTGTTACCGGCGACCTCGCCAGGCGCAAGCTCATGCCAGCCATCTACGACCTCGCCAACCGTGGACTGTTGCCGCCCGGATTCGCTCTGGTCGGGTTCGCCCGGCGTGAATGGACGGACGAGGACTTCGCGAACGTCGTCCTCGAAGCAGTCAAGGACGGTGCTCGCACCAAGTTCCGTCAGGATGTCTGGGAGAGGCTCGCCGAAGGTATCCGGTTCGTGGAGGGCAGTTTCGACGAGGCCGAGGCCTTCCAGAACCTGTCCGAAACGTTGGCCACCCTCGACAACGAACGTGGTATCGGCGGCAATCACGGGTTCTACCTTGCGATTCCGCCCAACGCGTTTCCTCAGGTGCTCGAGCAACTGTCGGCGTCGGGCCTCGCGCAGGCCGAGGACGGTCAGTGGCGACGAGTTGTCATCGAGAAGCCGTTCGGTCACGACCTCGAGAGCGCTCGCGAACTGAACGCCGTCGTCAACAAGGTGTTCCCCGAGGACACGGTCTTCCGTATCGACCACTACCTCGGCAAGGAAACGGTCCAGAACATCCTGGCTCTGCGCTTCGCGAACCAGTTGTTCGATCCGATCTGGAACGCGCACTACGTCGACCACGTCCAGATCACGATGGCCGAGGACATCGGCCTCGGTGGGCGTGCCGGGTACTACGACGGCATCGGCGCGGCCCGTGACGTGATCCAGAACCACCTGCTCCAATTGCTCGCGTTCACGGCGATGGAAGAACCCATCAGCTTCGAACCGCTCAATCTGCAGGCGGAGAAGATCAAGGTTCTTTCGGCAACGCGTCTGGCCGAACCACTCGACGAGACCACTGCCCGCGGACAATACGAAGGTGGTTGGCAGGGCGGGTTGCCGGTGGTCGGACTCCTCGAAGAAGAGGGCTTCGCAGCGGACTCCACAACGGAGACCTTTGCCGCCATCACCCTCGAGGTCGACACCCGTCGCTGGGCGGGCGTGCCATTCTACCTGCGCACGGGCAAGCGTCTCGGCCGCCGCGTCACCGAGATCGCAGTGGTCTTCAAGCGCGCACCACACCTGCCGTTCGACAAGACCATGACCGAAGATCTCGGCCAGAACGCACTCGTGATCCGCGTGCAGCCTGACGAGGGCGTCACCATGCGGTTCGGCTCGAAGGTTCCCGGATCGAGCATGGAAGTCCGTGACGTCAACATGGACTTCTCGTACGGTCAGGCTTTCACCGAGTCGTCACCGGAGGCGTACGAGCGACTCATCCTCGACGTGTTGCTCGGCGAACCGTCTCTCTTCCCCGTCAATGCCGAAGTCGAATTGTCTTGGGAAATCCTCGATCCCGTCCTCGAACACTGGGCAGCCGGCGGCAAGCCGGAACCCTACGAGGCTGGAACGTGGGGACCACCGTCTGCGGACGAAATGATGCAACGCACCGGACGCGAATGGAGGCGACCCTAGTGATTCTCGATTTGCCCTCCACCACCACGGTCCAGGTCAGCAAGAAACTGGTCGAGGTACGTAAGACCGGCGGCGCTGTCACCCTGGGACGTGTGCTCACGCTTGTCGTCTGCACCAGGGACACCGGGAACGCCGAGGCCGCAATCGAGGCCGCCAACGAAGCAAGCCGCGAGCACCCCTGCCGCGTCATCGTGCTTCTGCGTGGCGACGAGCAGAGCGAGCCTCGGCTCGATGCTCAGATCCGCGTCGGTGGGGATGCCGGCGCCTCTGAGGTCGTGGTGCTGCGCCTCTACGGCCCCCTGGCGGACCACGAGAGCAGCGTCGTCATCCCGTTCCTGCTCCCCGACACACCGGTAGTCGCGTGGTGGCCCCTCGAGGCACCTGAGATTCCGGCGAAGGACCCCGTCGGAAAGCTTGCGATCCGTCGCATCACCGACGCCACCGGTGCCCCGGATCCGACTGCCACCATCAAGGGACGACTCGCGTCGTACACCGCCGGTGACACCGATCTCGCCTGGAGTCGCGTCACCTACTGGCGCGCACTGCTCGCGTCGGCTCTCGATCAGCCGCCGCACGAGAAGATCACCTCAGCGGTGGTCTCCGGTCTCAAAACCGAACCGGCACTGGATATTCTCGCCGGTTGGTTGGCAGCCAAGATCGACGGTCCGGTCATCCGACGTACGGGTGAGCTCACCGTCGAGCTGAAGCTGGAGACTCGCAGCATCTCCATCAGCCGCCCACAGGAGGGTACGACCGCAACCCTGATCCGCACCGGTCAGCCCGACTCGCTGGTCTCGCTCGGTCGTCGAGAGACGCGCGATTGCCTCGCCGAGGAATTGCGTCGGCTCGATCCGGACGAGATCTACGAAGAAGCTCTGGCTGGATTGGAGAAGGTGACCTATGAGTGATGTTGTCGTAGAGAAGTTTTCCGACGCCGGCCAACTGGTCGATGCCGCTGCCGCACGCCTGGTCACGACAATCGTTGATGCCCAGAGGGCTCGCGGGTTCGCATCCATCGTTCTGACGGGTGGCGGAACCGGGATCGCACTTCTCGAGAAGTTGCGTGACGCTCCCGGCGACATCGACTGGTCGCAGATCGATCTGTACTGGGGCGACGAGCGGTTCCTGCCGTCCGGCGATCCCGAGCGGAACGAAGTCCAGGCTCGTGAGGCGCTTCTCGATCACGTGCCGGTCGATCCCGACAGGGTGCATGCGATGGCCGCCTCCGACGGTATCTACGACGGTGATCCGCACGGGGCGGCGACGGCGTACGAACAACTGCTGGGCGCTCAGGCACACGGCAATCAGGTTCCGACGTTCGACGTGCACCTGCTCGGCATGGGTGGAGAAGGACACGTCAACTCGTTGTTCCCGCACACCGACGCCGTTCGCGAGGAAGCTCGTTTCGTTGTCGCGGTGACGGACTCCCCCAAGCCGCCACCGGTACGGATCACCCTGACGTTGCCTGCTGTTCGGCGTGCCAAAGAGGTCTGGCTGCTCGTCTCGGGTGCTGCAAAGGCCGAGGCCGTTGCCAAAGCTGTCGGAGGTGCTTCGTCCGAGGACTGGCCGTCCGCCGGCGCCACCGGTTTGGTGGCGACGCGTTGGTTCCTCGATACGGACGCTGCCTCGCAGCTCTGATCTGATTTCACGGATCTGATTTCACACCGGGCCGGGAATCGTCTTCAGGCGATTCCC
Organism: Rhodococcus sp. MurmanLake-1; assembly: GCF_056945715.1. Classification (NCBI taxonomy): domain Bacteria; kingdom Bacillati; phylum Actinomycetota; class Actinomycetes; order Mycobacteriales; family Nocardiaceae; genus Rhodococcus; species Rhodococcus sp. MurmanLake-1. The sequence continues at coordinate 290,553 of NZ_JBWZNF010000001.1, forward strand.
GGCCCGGTGGTACATCGAGGACATTTTCACAGTGGCGAGTCATGACTACCCGCTGAGTCCGGATCCGATGCGAATTTCCTTTTGACGGAACGGAACTCAATCCCGAGATCCCTTGTCTCCAACGGGCACTCTGCCCTGCACAATGATTCATCTCTCCCCCTGTCTCGTTCTTTCGAGCGATTACTACCTTGGACGCCGCGAAGTAGGGTTCGGTTCCGCAGATCGCTTTCACTCTTGAACGAAGCAATCCAGGCGAGAACAATCGAACAATGTCGTGGACACCGAATCCGGATGCACTTCGCGGGCGAGTGGCTGTTGTTGCCGGGGCGACGAGGGGCGCCGGACGCGGAATCGCCGCAGCCCTGGGTGAGGCCGGTGCAACCGTCATCTGCACTGGCCGGAGCACATCTGCCGGAATACTTCAGTCGGACTATCCGCGCGGCGAAACCATCGAGGAGACGGCAGAGCTTGTCACCGAACTGGGCGGCGTCGGCGTGCCGATTGCCGTCGATCATCTCAAGAGCAAACAAGTGGCTGATCTCGCCGAACGCTTGCGCGCCGACTATCAACATATCGACATCTTGGTCAATGACATCTGGGGCGCGGAACTACTCAAGGGTGGGCCGGCGGAGTGGAACACGCCGGTATGGGAACACGATCTGGACAAGGGCTTTCACATTCTGCGCCTGGCGATCGACACCCACATCACCACGTCGCACCACCTCCTGCCGCTGATGATCGATCGGCTAGGCGGACTGGTCGCCGAAATAACCGACGGCACTACCGAATACAACGCATCGAACTATCGCATCTCGGTGTTCTACGACCTGGCGAAGGTATCCGTGAACAGGCTTGCATTTTCGCAAGGCCACGAACTTGCCCCGTTCGGCTGTACTGCCGTCGCCATCACTCCGGGGTTCCTGCGATCGGAGATGATGCTCGACAATTTTGGTGTCGGCGAATCGAATTGGCGTGACGCTTTGTCGCCGGAGCGGGATGGGCCGACTGCACCTCCGGATTTTGCCCGCTCCGAGTCACCAAGATTCACAGGACGTGCGATCGCCGCCCTCGCCGCCGATTCGAATCGGAAGCGATGGAATCAGCGATCGGTCAGTTCAGGCGAACTCGGAACGGCATACGGGTTCACCGACACCGACGGCAGCCGCCCCGATTTTTGGCGAGCCAACTGAATCCGACAGTGATTAAGATCCGTTTCATGGCCGAATTCGCGACGATCGACGAATACATCGCGTCGTTTCCCACCAGCGTGCAGCGAGCCCTCGGGAGCATCCGCGAGACGATCCACAGCACTGTTCCCGGCCTCGATGAGACCATCAGCTATCGGATGCCGACCATGACGGTGAATGGGAAGAACCTGGTTCACTTCGCAGGCTGGAAACACCACATCTCGATGTACCCACTCCCCGCAGGTGACGCAGAGTTCGAGAAGTCCGTCGACCCGTACCGGGCTGCGAAATCAACCGTGAGGTTCCCGCTGAACAAACCGATCCCCTCGATCTCGTGGCTCGAATCGTCGAATTGCTCGCGCAGCGCCACTAACCTCAGTTCCCGTCGGAGCCTTGTGAGAGCGTATGGCCGTGCAGAGACAACCCATCCGACGCATCAAGGCCGGGACATCGTCGGGCGCTGACGTAGGCAGCTGGCCGATGACGGTGCCCGCGGTTGCGCAGATCGTTCGGGACGGTCTTGAACTTCCACCGGGTGTCACCATTCTGGTCGGCGAAAACGGAGCGGGGAAGTCGACCGTCATCGAAATTCTTGCCGCCGTTCTCGGTCTCAATGCCGAAGGCGGGTCTACCAATACGCGACATCAGACCAGATCGAGTGAACCGAGCGGCCTCGACCTTGTGGTCGAGCGGAGCCCCGGCGCGTCGAAGTGGGCGTACTACCTCCGAGACGAAACCTTGCACGGGTTGTACACGTATTTGGAGGACAACCCCAATCCCAGGCGACCTGAACCGCTTTACCATCACCTTTCCCACGGTGAGGCGCTGCTCGAGATCTTGTCGTCGAGGACCTCCGACGGCGGCTTCTATCTGATCGACGAACCCGATGCCGCACTCTCATTCCAAGGGACCTTGACGCTGGTCGCGCTGCTAGGTGAGCTGATGGAATCCGGCGCGCAGGCGGTGATCGCGACGCACTCGCCGATCATCGCGGCACTGCCGAACGCCAATCTGCTCGAGATCGGCGAATGGGGAATCCGAGCCGCGAGCTGGGAGGACCTCGATCTGGTCTCGAACTGGCAGCGGTTCCTTCACGACCCGCAGACGTACCTGCGCCACCTGATCTAACCTGGAACTCCACCCCAGGAGGCCTCCATGGCATACGACAAGGCGCTGGCTGAGCGTATCCGCGATGCGCTCTCGGGCGAGAGCGACGTCGAAGAAGTAAAGATGTTCGGTGGGCTGAGCTTCATGGTGAACGGGAAGCTGGCCGCCAGTGCGAACTCACACGGCAACATCATGGTTCGGTGTGACCCCGATCGAGTTGACGAACTCCTGACGCACAAGGGTGCAAGTTGGCCCGAGATGCGGGGTAAGCCGATGAGCAAGGGATGGATCGTCGTCGACCGAACCGGGACGAGTTCGAACGTCGAGTTCAATGCGTGGATCAAGGAAGCTCTGGACTTCGTGCACTGACTGGTACTGCCGGTTCGATCAATTTCGCTCGATTCGGCAAAAAGTGAAGTGGGCGGCCCTAGACTCCGAAAAAGCATTGGATTGGGCGCCACGACGGCGCGGAGGAAAGGTGGTCCGTCGCGTGACGTTCACACCCAATCAGCCGGATCACCAACGCGCCTTCGGGTTTCAGCCGCCGTCGACCCGCACGATTCCCTCCCTCATGCCCGACCGTTACGGACCTAGCCTCATCGGATCGCTGTGGGCGTGCGCCGGGATCGTCGCCGGAAGCCTCGGCCCGTGGACGTCGTCCTCCGCCCTCGACCACAGTGGTACCGACGAATGCGGAGTGATCACACTCGTCCTCGCTCTGGGCGCGGTAACCGCGCTGATCACCCTCATGGTTCGGGACGTCACGCCCGAGATGAAGAATCACTGCACGGGACCGCTGGTGGGAATCGCCGTCTTGATCGTTGCCGTCGGAAACGCCGCGTCCATTGTGCGACGTAGTACCGAGGTCGCAGGGCACACCGCCGGACCGTCCATCGGGTGGGGATTGTGGGTGGTCATCGCGTCCGCAGTGATCCTGTGCATCACGTCGTCGACCGTCGCGCACATGATCAGGTTTCAGGCAGCAATGATCACAAGGTCTTGATCAGACCGCCGTCGATCACGAAATCCGCGCCCGTCACGTTCCCCGCGCGATCGCTGGCGAGGAACAACACCAGGTCCGCTACCTCTTCGGGAAAACTGAAGCGGCCGGTCTCGGCGCCGGCGGCGGCACTTTCGACGATATCGTCGGCGGCTGAACCATTCGCCTTCGCCAGCATCGAGGCCACTCCGTGCTTGCCGAGCCACAACTCCGTCTGCACCGGACCAGGGCTGACGGTATTGACGCGGATACCGTTCCCGCCCAGTTCTTTCGACAACGACTTCGAGAAGTTGGTCAACGCCGCTTTGGCGGCGCTGTAGTCGATCACCGTGGGGTCAGGCAAGAATGCGTTGACCGAACTGATCGTCACGATGCTCCCGCCACCTCGGCGGATCAACTCCGGCAGCGCAGCGCGAACAGTGCGTACAGCCGACAAGAACGTCAGATTGAACGACGACGCCCACTCTTCGTCCGTGATAGCCGCGAAGCCGCTCGTTCTCGGAGTGACGGCGCCGACGTTGTTGACCAAGATGTCGACGCCGCCCCTCGCTGCTGCAACCTCGAGCAGTCGGGTAGATCCTTCGACACTCGCGAGGTCGACGCCGACAAAGGTGACGGCGCCGCCGAACTGCAGCGATTCGAGTTCCGGCGAGAGCGTCCGCGAGCCCGCGACGACGTGGACTCCCTCGGCCACCAAGGCCCGAGTGATCGCCAACCCGATACCTTTTCCCGCGCCGGTAACCACGGCAGTTCGTCCGTCCAATTGCAGATCCACTGCGGTCCCCGTTCGGTCCGGTGCGCAGCGTTGGGTGTGCGTGCGACAGCTCTAGAGTCGCCGCACGCACACCCTGGTAAACCTGCAGAACCAGCCGCTGTTACCTAGCCACTGTTACGAAGCGCAGTGGCCAGGCCGTTCATCGTCAGCTGGATACCCCGACGCACCTGATCGCTCTCGTCGCCGGAACGGTACCGACGGATCAGCTCGACCTGTAGATGGTTGAGAGGTTCGAGGTACGGGAACCGGTTGTGAACCGAACGCTCGAGGCCCGAGTTGTCGGCAAAGAGGTTCTCGTTGCCTGTGATTGCCTTGTACATGCGAATTGTGCGTTCGTGCTCGTCGGTGATCATTCCGAAGACTCGATCGCGCAGTTCGGCGTCGGGCACGAGGTCCGCGTAGCGGGCCGCCAAACCGAGATCAGACTTCGACATCACCATGGCCATGTTCGAGAGCACGGTTCGGAAGAACGGCCACTTCTCGTACAGGGCCGTCAACGTGGCAAGCCGAGTGTCGTCTCCGTCTATCCATCTTTCGAACGCGGCGCCGGTTCCGTACCAACCCGGAAGCATCACGCGAGACTGACTCCACGAGAGCACCCAGGGAATGGCACGCAGATCGGAAATCGCCTTGGTCTGCTTGCGAGAGGCCGGACGAGAGCCGATGTTGAGTGCTCCGATCTCGGCGACCGGTGTCGACGCTTCGAAGTACTGCACGAATCCTGGTGTGTCGTGCACCAATTCGCTGTACGCGGTACGGGCGAGTGCCGCCAACTCGTCCAACACCGCGTAGGCCGCATCTGCGTCGCTGCCAAGACCTTCGACATCGAGCAACGTCGACTCGATAGTCGCGGCGATGAGTGTTTCGAGGTTGCGGTGCGCCAGACGCGGTTCGGCGTACTTGGCCGCAATCACCTCACCCTGCTCGGTGATTCGCAGAGAACCAGCGACTGCGCCGGGGGGCTGCGCGAGAATCGCTTCGTAGCTCGGTCCGCCGCCACGTCCGACGGTTCCGCCGCGGCCGTGGAAGAGCCTCAACCTGATTCCGCTCTTACGCGCGGCATCGACGAGGTCGAGTTCGGCACGGTACAGCGCCCAGTTGGCGGCCAAGTACCCGCCGTCCTTGTTCGAGTCGGAGTACCCGAGCATCACTTCCTGACTGTCACCGCGCGAACGGACGATCGCACGATAGATCGGGATGTCGAGCGTCGCCAGCAATGTGTCGGCGCCGCCCTGCAGATCCTCGATCGTCTCGAACAACGGGACGATGCCGATCGGGCAGGAGGGTTCGCTACCGACGCCCGGATCGAGCACCCCGACCTCTTTGAGCAGCACCGCAGCTTCGAGCATGTCGCTGACCGAGGTACACATGCTGATGATGTAGTTGGGTACTGCGCCCGCTCCGAGAACCCGCACTGCCTTGGCGCCGGCCGCCATGATGGCCAGTTCCTTGGTGGTCAATTCGCTGAACTCGGCGTCCGGCGAAGTCAGTGGTCGCCGCGTCGTCAACTCGGCCGACAGCAGTTCGACTCGATCGGCTTCCGGCAAGGACGTGTAGTCCGGGTGAACTCCGGCCCACGCCAGAAGTTCTGCGACGACGCTTTCGTGTACCTCGGAGTTCTGCCGCATGTCCAGACCGGACAGGTGAAAGCCGAACACCTCCACCGCTTCTCGGAGCCGATCGAGTCGATCGTCGGCGATGGTCTCGTCGCCGAAACGACGCAACGAGGTGTCGATGATTCCGAGATCCCGCTGCAGCTGTGCCGGGTCGGTGTACGCCTCGAGTCCGTCGTCGGAGCCGTGGGCGGGCAACTCCCCCAGCACCGTCAGTGCGGTTGCGCTCAATCGCCCGCGGATGCCGCGAATCGCGCGACGGTACGGCTCGTCGGCCCGGAATGCAGAATCGTCGCCGGAGGTAGACGCCAGCAGATCGAGTTCGGGCGTGACGGACACCAGCCGCGCCGACATCGACAGTTCACGCTCGAGATGTTCGAGTTCCTCGAGATGATGCTCGAGAGCAGTCGCCGCAGCGCGCGACGTGGCGCGCTGGACGATTTCGCCGGTCACGTACGGATTGCCGTCCCGGTCACCGCCAATCCACGAACCCGGCCTCAGGATCGGTTCCGGCAGGAGCCCGGCGTCCGGCCAACGCGTTCGTAGAGCTTTGCGGACCTCGGCATTGATCTTCGGAATCACCTCGAACAACGCCGCGTCGTAGTAGCGCAGGCCTACCTCGATTTCATCCTGGATACGGAGGCGGCTGAGCCGGATCAGAGCCGTCTGCCACAGGGTCAGGATCTGACGGCGCAATTGCAGATCGACATCAGCGGTTTCTGCGACGCTCAGCGCCGTGCGCTCGCGGTATCGCATCAACTCGGTGATCCGACTCTGCGTCTCGAACACCGTGCGGCGTCGAGTCTCCGTCGGGTGAGCGGTGATGACGGGTGAGACCAGGGCGCCCCGCAGCGCTTCTTCGACGGTAGCCGAATCGATATCGGCTGCATCGAGTTTGGTGTACGTGGCGGCGAGAGTGCTGTCGCGGGGCGGTTCACCCGCGTTGACGTGGATGGCCCGTCGACGCTCGCGGTGGATGTCCTCGGCCAGGTTGGCGAGCAGCGCGAAGTGACTGAACGCACGAATGACGGGAATGGCGTCGTCCGTACTGATTTCGGCGAACAGCGACACCAGTTCGGCGCGGTCGATCTCCGACCGACGGACTCGGAACGACTCGACACGGGCTCGCTCGACCAGATCGAAAACATTGTCGCCGGCTTGCTCTCGCACTATTTGTCCGAGTATTCCGCCGAGAAGCCGGATGTCTTCGCGCAGCGGCTCGGTGGCCTCTCGCGGTGTTTCTCGATGCGACGCGGTTTCAGTCATCACTCAATTATCGACCGAAACAAAGAACCCCGCTCGATAGGCGGGGTTCCGTGTCTGAAATTCGTGTGTGAAAAACTACCGGCTGCAAGTCATGAGCCGAGAATCAGGCGAACTTGATCTCCAGGCCGATGCCGACGATCGAAATGAGCCAGATCAACGCGGTGAAGACCGTCAACCGGTCGAGGTTCTTCTCGACAACAGTCGATCCGGACAGGCTGGACTGGACACCGCCACCGAACAGACTCGACAAACCGCCGCCCTTACCGCGGTGCAGGAGCACCAAGGCGATGAGGAGCAAGCTGGTGATGACCAGCAGGATATCCAGGAACAGTTTCATGTCTGTCTACGTCCACCAATCCAATAGGGACAACTACAACCGATAACACCATACAGGCGCGCACAGATAGCCTGACCACATACCCGCCTCGCACATGACTTTGCACCCGGCCAGGCACGACTCTTGGTCAGTGGCATCGATCACACTGTCGAGATACCGATTCAGTAGTTTTTCAGTTGACGCGACTCTACCTCCGAAAGGCCGGCTCCATGCTTTCCGACACTGCCCTGCCCGACACTGCCCTGCCCGACATACCCTTGCCCGACACACCACGTCTGGCTTCGATTCACAACTTCCGCGACGTGGCCGGCCCCGGGTACGTCACGACCAGCGGACAGGCGATGAGCCGCGGAGTTTTCTACCGCGCAAACGTGCTGACGCCCTCGCCTGAGGATCTTGCGATCGTGGAATCGCTGGGGCTGACTGCCGTCTACGACGTGCGCTCCGAAACCGAAGCGAACGAAACTCCCGACACCGTGCCTACGCCGGCTATGTACGCCCACATTCCCATCCTGTCCGGCAACATCCACGCCGAAGCGATGGCTCTCCGAACAGCGGACGCTGCAACAGCTTTCATGCAGAACATCAATCGCAGCTTTGTCGCAGACCCGGTCACTCGCAGCGGATTCTCGCAGTTGTTCGCCGCCCTGGCCACTACCGCCGGGCCGCAACTCTTCCACTGCACGGCAGGCAAGGACCGAACAGGCTGGGCAGCAGCACTACTGCAAACACTCGCCGGTGTACCGCGCGAAACGATCATGGCGGACTACCTGCTCACGAATACGTACTCGGCCGAGTACATCGATGCGACGGTCGCAACGATCGCCGCCGCCACAGATGCAGACAAGGGCGAGGTGATCCGGTTGCTGCTGTCCGTCGACGCAAGTTACCTGGGCGCTGCCTTCGAGCAGGTGGAACACCACTACGGGACCGTCGAGAACTATCTGACCACCGGGTTGGACCTTGCTCCCGAACTCGTCGGCGCTTTGGAAACCAAACTCGTGCGCTGAATCCGGCGAATCAAAAAACTGCGGGCGTGTGACCTACTCGGTCACACGCCCGCAGTTCAGTGTCATGCAGTAACAGTGTCCTGCAGTTTCCAGCTCACGACCCGATCACATCACGGGAGTGGACCGCCTGCAGCGATCGCAGACAGTGTCGCGAACTCGTCAGCCTTGAGCGACGCGCCGCCGACCAGAGCGCCGTCGACGTCGGTCTGGCCGACGATCTCTCCGACGTTCTTGGAGCTGACGCTGCCGCCGTACAGAACGCGAACGCCGGCTGCGACCTCGGCGTCGGCAAGTTCGGCAACTGTTGCTCGTACCGCAGCGCACACTTCCTGTGCATCGGCGGCAGAAGCGACCCGGCCGGTGCCGATGGCCCAGACAGGTTCGTACGCGATGACGATCTTGGAGATCTCCTCCGCGCTCAGGCCCGCCAATGAACCCTTGAGCTGGTCGACGTTGTAGGCAACGTGATCGCCCGCTTCGCGGATCTCGAGGCCTTCACCGATGCACACGATCGGCGTGAGGCCGTTCTTGAGAGCGGCCTTGGTCTTGGCGAGGACGGTCTCGTTGGTCTCACCGTGAAGGGTGCGACGCTCCGAGTGGCCGACCACGACGAAGGTGCATCCGAGCTTGGCCAGCATGGAGCCGCTGATCTCGCCCGTGAACGCACCCGAGTCCTGAGCCGAGACATCCTGCGCGCCGTACGTGAGGAGGAGCTTGTCGCCCTCGATCAGCGTCTGGACGCTACGGATGTCGGTGAACGGCGGGATGACCGTGACGTCCACTTTGTCGAAGTACTTCGCAGGCAAGGAGAAAGCGATCTTCTGCACCAGGGCGATAGCCTCGAGGTGGTTCAGATTCATCTTCCAGTTGCCGGCGATCAACGGCTTACGTGCCATGTCGGATCAGCCTTCCAGTACTGCGATGCCAGGCAGCTCTTTGCCCTCGAGGTACTCGAGGGAAGCGCCACCACCGGTGGAAATGTGCGAGAAGCCCTCGTCCGGGATACCGAGCTGACGAACGGCTGCTGCGGAGTCGCCGCCGCCGACGACGCTGAAGGCGCCCTTCTCGGTTGCCTCCACGATTGCCTCGGCGACACCGCGGGTGCCTGCCTCGAACTTCGGGAACTCGAACACGCCCATCGGGCCGTTCCAGAACACCGTCTTGGCGCCGGTCAGGATCGCGGCAAAGCGCTTGACCGACTCCGGTCCGATGTCCAGTCCCATCCAGCCGTCGGGAATCTTGTCGAACGGAACGATCTTCGACTCGGCATCGGCCGAGAAGGAGTCCGCGACGACAACATCCTGAGGGATGTGGATGACGTCGGCGTACCGGTCGAGGAGACCCTTGCAGGTCTCGATCATGGACTCTTCGCACAGCGAATTGCCCACGGAGACACCCTGAGCCGCGAGGAACGTGTAGAACATTCCGCCGCCGATCACCAGAGTGTCGACCTTCGGTGCCAGTGCCTCGATGACGGCCAGCTTGTCCGAGACCTTGGAGCCACCGAGCACCACCGCGTACGGACGCGCAGCGTCCTGCGTGAGCTTGGCGAGCACCTCGACCTCGGCGCCGACCAGGTAACCGGCGTAATGCGGGAGCAGCTTCGCGACGTCGAAGACCGACGCCTGCTTACGGTGAACAACACCGAATCCGTCGGAGACGAATGCGCCGTCGTCACCGACCAGCTCGACGAGAGCCTTGGCGAGCTTGACCCGCTCGGCTTCGTCCTTGCTGGTCTCGCGAGGGTCGAAACGGATGTTCTCGAGCATCAGGACGTCACCATCGGTGAGTCCTTCGGAACGAGCCAGCGCGTCCTGTCCCACGACGTCACCGGCGAGTTGCACGTTGCGACCGAGGATTTCGGCCAACTTCGCGGCAACCGGTGCGAGGGAGAACTTGGGATCGGGCTGACCGTCGGGGCGCCCGAGGTGCGCGGTCACGATGACCTTCGCTCCACCCTCGGCAAGTGCCCGCAGGGTGGGAGCGGACGCGACGATGCGGCCCGGGTCCGTGATTTCTCCGCCATCCAACGGGACGTTGAGGTCGGAACGCACCAGTACGGTGCGCCCCTCGACCCCAGCGTCCAGCAGATCCTTCAGCGTCTGAACTGCCACTGTTATCGAAACTCCGCTCAGAGAGACTTGGCGACGAGGCCGATGAGGTCGGCGAGGCGGTTGGAGTAGCCCCACTCGTTGTCGTACCAGGAAACGATCTTGACCTGGTCGTCGATGACCTTCGTCAGACCCGAGTCGAAGATCGACGAGTGCGGGTCGGTGACGATGTCCGAGGAGACGATCGGTGCGTCGGTGTACTTCAGGATGCCCTTGAGGGGTCCTTCGGCAGCGGCCTTCATCGCGGCGTTGATCTCGTCGGCGGTAGCCGACTTCTTCAGGTTCGCGGTGAGGTCGGTGACCGAGCCCGTGGGGATCGGCACGCGCAGTGCGTAGCCGTCGAGCTTGCCGAGCAGCTGCGGGAGAACCAGGCCGATTGCCTTGGCTGCACCGGTGCCGGTGGGAACGATATTGAGGGCAGCTGCGCGGGCGCGACGGAGGTCTGCGTGCGGAGCGTCCTGCAGGTTCTGATCCTGGGTGTACGCGTGGATCGTGGTCATCAGACCCTTGACGATGCCGAACTCGTCGTCGAGAACCTTGGCGATGGGGCCGAGGCAGTTGGTGGTGCACGACGCGTTGGAGATGATGTTCTGGCTGCCGTCGTACTTGTCGTCGTTGACGCCCATGACGATGGTGATGTCTTCACCCTTGGCCGGAGCCGAGATGATGACCTTCTTGGCGCCGGCTTCGAGGTGTCCCTTGGCCTTTGCGGCGTCGGTGAAGATGCCGGTGGACTCGACGACGACGTCGACGCCCAGCTCGCCCCAGGGAAGCTCGTTCAACGGGCCGCGGTGTGCGAGGGCCTTGATGCGCTGATCGCCGACGACGATCGTGTCGTCACCGTCGAGCGACACGTCGTACGGCAAACGGCCGAGGATGGAGTCGTACTTCAGCAGGTGAGCGAGCGTCGCGTTGTCAGTCAGGTCGTTGACTGCCACGATCTCGATATCGGTGGTTCCGAGCGCCTTCTGCGCATCCACCGCCCTGAAGAAGTTACGTCCGATACGGCCGAAACCGTTTACGCCAACCCGGACAGTCACAATTCGCTCCTTTGACCATGATTCTGGTGTGCAACTTGACCCACGCATACTCCGAATCCGTGTGTGCACGACGCGGACGTGGGGTTCATCGGTCGATGTGACTCATACCCTAATGCGCGTGGCCCGAACGTGCGCAGCCCACCCTGACGGAGGGCAGGTCACCCCTCTTCGAGTAGCTCCACATTCACTGCGGATTCGGTGTCGGGTATGCCCGTTTCCTTGGCCTTGCGATCAGCCATGGACAGCAGGCGACGGATACGTCCGGCAACGGCGTCCTTGGTCATCGGCGGGTCGGCCAACTGGCCGAGTTCTTCGAGGGACGCCTGCCGATGCTCGACGCGCAGTGCGCCCGCCGCCGCGAGGTGATCGGGCACGTCCTCGCCGAGGATCTCCAACGCACGCTCGACGCGCGCAGCAGCCGCAACGGCAGCGCGAGCAGAGCGTCGCAGGTTTGCGTCGTCGAAATTGGCGAGACGATTGGCGGTGGCGCGGACCTCGCGTCGCATCCGTCGCTCCTCCCACACCAGGCGTGTGTCCTGGGCTCCCATTCGGGTCAGGAGATCGCCGATGGCCTCACCGTCGCGGATCACCACACGATCCGTTCCGCGAACCTCACGTGCCTTCGCCGAGATCCCCAGACGCCGCGCAGCTCCGACCAGAGCAAGTGCAGCTTCCGGGCCGGGGCAGCTCACTTCGAGCGCCGACGAACGGCCGGGTTCGGTCAGGGAACCGTGCGCGAGGAACGCACCGCGCCAAGCTGCTTCGGCGTCGCCGACACTTCCGCCGACGACCTGCGCAGGCAAGCCGCGAACCGGGCGCCCGCGAAGATCGAGCAGTCCCGTCTGGCGCGCGAGGGCCTCACCCTCCTTCGCCACACGCACGATGTAGCGAGCGGATTTTCGAAGCCCGCCCGCACTGAGTACGTGAACATCGGCACTGTAGGTGAACAGGTCGAAAATCTCCCGGCGCAGACGTCGCGCCGTGGAGCCCAGATCCACCTCTGCTTCGACGACCACCCGGCCGCCGACGATGTGGAGCCCACCGGCAAAGCGCAGCAACGCGGAGACCTCTGCCTTGCGGCAGCTGACCTGAGTCACCACTAACCGGCTCAGTTCGTCCTTGACCTCCGCTGTCATTGCCACGAAGCGTTCTCCCTCTGTTCTTCGGATTGCTGTTCTTGCAGGGAAGACTGTGTCGAATCCCCTACTGCCGCACTGCTCGACAGTTCAGCCAGTACATCGGCCAGTTTTGCCGGATCGTGTACATGCGCTGCGCCCGGTGAGGTGTCCGCGACATCCGCGTACCTGACTTCGGCTGAAAATTGATCCGCCGCACGCTGCAGATGTTCACGTTCACGCCCGGCCGGTACCGACGCCGAGTCGACCACCACGTAGTCGACCCGAAAATCGGGCACGTGTTGGGAGAGTACGTGCAGGTGACGCTCTGCGGAGAATCCGGCGGTCTCCCCCGGCTCGGGTGCGAGATTGAGCACCAGCACCTTTCGAGCATTCGTCGACGACAGTGATTCGACAAGTTCGGGTACCAGTACGTGCGGGATCACGCTCGAGAACCACGATCCCGGGCCGAGAACCACGAGATCGGCACGATCGATCGCAGTCACAGCCTCGGGACACGCGGGCGGGTTGGACGGGAGCAGTCTCACACGCCGAACCTTGCCCGGCGTGGTCGCGACGGCGACCTGTCCACGAATGCAGCGGCTGACGCGTGGGTCCTCTTCGAGTCCTTGAACGTCGGCTTCGATCTCGAGCGCGATCGGCGACATCGGCAGCACGCGGCCACGGATTCGCAGCAGTCGCGCCATCTCGTCGAGCGCGACGACCGGATCGCCGAGCACCTCGGTGAGTCCGGCCAGGATGAGATTGCCCACCGAGTGCCCGGCAAGTGCGCCGACACCGCCGAAGCGATGCTGAATGGTCCGAGTCCAGTCGACTATCTCGGGTTCGTCCGACGCGAGAGCCGCGAGCGCCATCCGGAGGTCACCGGGCGGGATGACGCCGAGTTCGGCGCGCAGCCGGCCCGACGAACCACCGTCGTCGGCGACCGTGACCACTGCGGTGACGTCGACCGTCAGGCGTCTGACGGCCTGGAGCGTGGCGAACAATCCGTGCCCGCCGCCGAGCGCGACGATGGCCGGCCCATCTGGCTTCTCCCGCGAGCTATGTGTCGGTTCACTCATTCGCGCCCCAGATCCCGGTGCACGATGCTGACCGAGATGTCGTCCTCGGAACCCAAACGCCTCGCGAGAGCTTCGGACATGGCCACGCTTCGGTGCTTACCGCCGGTGCACCCGACCGCAATTGTCATGTAGCGCTTTCCTTCTCGCCGATATCCGGCGATCGTCAAATCGACCAGATGTCGGTAGGTGTCTAGGTAGTCTTCCGCGCCCTCGCGGGACAACACGTAGTCGCGGACGTCGGCATCCTGACCGGTGTGCGGGCGAAGTTCCGGGATCCAGTGGGGATTGGGCAGGAATCGAACGTCACAGACGAGATCGGCGTCCATCGGCAGGCCGTACTTGAATCCGAACGACTGGACCGTCACCTTCATCGTGCGGTTGGCATCGTTCCCGAACGCCGTTTCGATCTTCTGACGCAGCTGATGTGCCTTCAGCGCCGACGTGTCGATGACCAGATCGGCGGCCGCCTTCACCACGGCCAACTGCCGACGCTCGGCTGCGATCCCTTCGGACAACGTGCCGTCGATGCCGTCGTTCTGCAACGGATGACTGCGGCGCACCTGTTCGAACCGTCGGATCAACACGTCGTCGGACGCTTCGAGGTACAGCACCCGAGTGTGGATCGGCTCCGCCTCGAGTTCGGTGAGCACCCACCCGAGATCGCCGGTGAAGAGTCGACTCCGCACGTCGATCACGACGGCGAGACGATCGACCGGCGGATCGGAGGTCAAGCTCAGACCGACCATCCGGGAAATGAGCTCAGGTGGCAAATTGTCCGCGACATACCAGCCGAGGTCTTCGAGCACCTTGGCAGCGGTACTCAAACCGGCTCCGGACAATCCCGTCACCAGCAGGAAATCCATCGTTCGACTGTCTTTGGCGCTGTCGGTAGTCACTGTGCACTCGGCCCCGTCGTCGGCATGGACAATTCTCGCGACTCGGAGCCCTCGTCACCGCTACCGGATTCGGCGCTGGGCGCGTCAGCAGAGGTAACAGACGATTCGGATTCCTTGTCCAGCTCATCATCCCCTACCGCGGCTGGCAGCGCTCGAGCTTCAGCACCCGCATCGGTTGCAGCCGAATCCGTGCCGAGTGCGGCCAGAACTGCTGTGGCTGTGGTCTCACCGATACCGGGGACCTGCATAATCTCCTCGACCGTTGCCGTTTTCAGCTTCGCCACGGAACCGAAGTGAGCCACCAGAGCAGTACGGCGAGTTTCACCGAGCCCCTTGACCGAGTCCAGAGCCGAAGCCGTCATCCGCCTCGAGCGCTTGCTGCGATGGAACGTGATCGCGAAGCGGTGGGCTTCGTCTCGGATGCGTTGCAGGAGGTACAACGACTCGCTCGTTCGGGGAAGGATGACCGGATCGTCTTCCCCCGGTACCCACACCTCTTCGAGTCGCTTGGCCAAGCCGACTACCGCAACGTCGGTGACCCCCAGCTCGTCGAGGACCGCCGCTGCGGCCGTGACCTGGGGGGCGCCGCCGTCCACGACGAACAGATTGGGTGGATAGGCGAACCGCCGAGGCCGGCCCGTCGCCGGGTCGATCGCCGCTTCGGGAGCCAGATCCCCACCGTCCGCGTCCATGGTCGACGCCGACGCAGCGAGAATGCCCAGGTCGCGGTTGTGTCGCAGGAACCGCCTGCGAGTGATCTCGGCGATACTCGCCACGTCGTCGGAATGACCGTCGCCGGCAGCTTCCTTGATCGCGTAATGGCGGTAGTCCGACTTACGCGGGAGCCCGTCTTCGAACACGACCAGTGACGCCACGACGTCGGTTCCCTGGACGTGACTGATGTCGATGCATTCGATTCGTAGCGGAGCCGAGTCCAGGTCCAGTGCTTCCTGGATGCCCTGAAGCGCCGCAGAACGCGAGGTGAAATCGCCGGCGCGCTTGAGCTTGTGCTGCGCCAGAGCCTCTTTCGCGTTTCGCTGGACCGTTTCGGCGAGGTCTTTCTTGTCGCCGCGTTGCGGAACCCGCAGTTGCACTTGCGATCCCCGAAGCTTGCTCAGCCACGCCTGGATCTCGGTCGCGTTGGCGGGCAGGACCGGCACGAGAACTTCCTTGGGAACGGCGCTGATCCCGGCCTCGGAGCCCGCTCCCGGGTCGAGTGCCGCCTGCTCCCCGTAGAACTGGGTGAGGAACTGCTCGACCAGGATCGGCAGGTCGGACTCGGCGTCGAGTGCGGCCCAGTCGATGGCATCGCCTGCCTTCTCCACGACCCATCCACGCTGACCCCGCACGCGTCCGCCGCGCACGTGGAACACCTGAACGGCGGCTTCGAGATCATCGGTGGCAAAGGCGACGAGATCGGCGTCGGTGCCGTCACCGAGTACGACGGCCTGCTTCTCGAGCGCCTTGCGCAAAGCCCCGATATCGTCACGCAGACGGGCTGCAGTCTCGAAATCGAGGTCCTCGGAAGCCTGCTGCATGCGCTTTTCGAGATCTTTGACCAGCTTGTCCGTGCGGCCGGCGAGGAAGTCGCAGAAATCTTCGACGATCTGACGATGCTCCTCGGCGCTGACTCGTCCGACGCAGGGCGCCGAGCACTTGTCGATGTAACCGAGCAGACACGGCCGGCCGATCTGGTTGTGTCGTTTGAAGACTCCGGACGAGCACGTTCGTGCGGGAAATACTCGCAGCAGCAGATCGAGTGTTTCGCGAATCGCCCAGGCATGCGAGTAGGGACCGAAGTAGCGGACGCCCTTGCGCCGCGGACCGCGGTAGACGAACAGCCGCGGGAACTCTTCGTTGAGCGTCACGGCGAGGACCGGATACGTCTTGTCGTCGCGGTACCGCACGTTGAACCGCGGATCGAATTCCTTGATCCAGTTGTACTCGAGCTGAAGCGCTTCGACTTCGGTACTGACGACGGTCCACTCGACGCTGCCGGCGGTGGTCACCATCTGCCGAGTACGGGGATGAAGTGTCGTGACGTCCGCGAAGTACGAGTTCAAACGTGAACGGAGGCTTTTCGCCTTTCCGACGTAAATGACCCGACCATGCGGATCGCGAAATTTGTAGACGCCCGGCGCAGCCGGAATGGTTCCGGTAGCGGGGCGGTAAGTCGAGGGATCCGGCACGGTTTCAGGTTAGTCGCCGCCACCGACCGACTCGGAAACGCGCAGGATGCGGGCACCGAACCGGTCGGAAGACGTCAGTTGCTCTTGTGCGCGACCGGTGCGTAGCGGTCGGCCAGTTCGCGGAACTTGCCGACCGTGTCGACGGCGTACTCACGGTCGTTGGACTGGATCGCCATCACTGCCATGTACTCGTCGTCGGGCAATTCGATGCGTGCCCAGGCGGCGCCGTCGGGGAACGAGAGTCCCTCGAACAGATCCCAGTCGACGATCTTCTCGCCCAAGATGTTTCGTACGGCGATCCCCTGCTTGCCCACCTTGACCCGGGGCCGCGTCAACATCAGTACACCGAGAGCCAGAATGGTGCCGATGCCTGCCATCGCAAGTTGGTCCGCGGCTCGGAAGTACACGCCGGTGGACCCCTGGCGGAGCAGGAGTGCAAGTGTGACGTGAACGATCACCAGGAGGACAGCAACTCCGATCGCGTATCGCGTCGACTTACGCGGTGACGCAATCAGTTCCCAGTTCTCGTTGTCGCCGGGTGTACTCATCGAAACGAATCCTCGGTCCATGGTGCTCGGAGATGGCGCAGGGTCACTGCGGTGTCCAGTGCGGCGGCGCAGGCCTGTGCGCCCTTGTCCTCGACGCTACCCGGCAGCCCCGAACGGTCAAGAGCCTGCTGCTCGGTGTCGGTGGTCAGGACACCGTTCCCCACGGGAGTGCTTTCGTCGAGTGAGACGCGTGTAAGGCCCGCGGTGACCGCGTCACACACGTACTCGAAGTGCGGCGTGCCGCCGCGGATGACAACACCGAGTGCGACGACGGCGTCGTGCGTGCGCGCCAATGCCTGCGCAACGACCGGCAGTTCGATCGCACCGGCGACACGGACCAGTGTCACGTCCTTGATCTGTGCCTCCTGCGCGACGCGCTGCGCGCCGGCGATCAGAGCCTCGGAGATCGTCGCGTGCCACTGCCCGGCAACGATCGCCAGCTTCAGATCCTTGGCCTCGGCGATCGCGAGCTGCGGCTGACCTTCGCCGCTCACAGTGCGGTTCCCGGCTGTGCGGTGTTCTGGTTCGCCTCGTACTCGTCCAGTCCGATCAGATCGTGACCCATCCGATCTCGCTTGGTGCGCAAGTAGGTGAGGTTCTCCGCATTCGCGCGCAGCGGCATCGGAACGCGATCGGTGATCTGCAGGCCGTAGCCGTCCAGACCCACACGCTTGGCCGGGTTGTTGGTCAGCAGACGCATCGACGAGATCCCCAGATCGACGAGGATCTGCGCACCGATGCCGTAGTCGCGGGCGTCCGCCGGTAGCCCGAGTTCGAGATTGGCGTCGACTGTGTCGGAACCGGCGTCCTGGAGCTGGTAGGCCTGCAGCTTGTGCATGAGCCCGATGCCACGACCCTCGTGTCCGCGCATGTACAGGACAACGCCGCGGCCTTCCTGGGCGACCATGTCCAGTGCGGCGTCGAGCTGTGGGCCGCAATCGCACCGCAGCGAACCGAAGACGTCGCCGGTGAGGCACTCGGAGTGAACGCGGACGAGTACGTCGCTACCGTCTCCGTCGGGGCCTGCGATGTCGCCGCGCACCAGCGCAACGTGCTCGACCTCGTCGTAGATACTCGTGTACCCGACAGCGGTGAACTCACCGTGGCGGGTGGGGATACGGGCCTCGGCGATGCGCAGTACGTGCTTCTCGTGCTTGCGACGCCACGCGATGAGGTCCGCGATCGAGATCAGAGCAAGGTTGTGTTCGTCGGCGAAGACTCGCAACTCGTCGGTCTGAGCCATCGCGCCTTCGTCCTTCTGGCTGACGATTTCGCAGATGACGCCGGCGGGACGCAGGTCCGCCATGCGGGCGAGGTCGACTGCAGCTTCCGTGTGGCCCGGACGACGCAGCACTCCGCCTTCCTTCGCGCGGAGCGGAACGACGTGGCCGGGACGAGTGAAATCGTTGGCACCGGATTCGGGGTTTGCGAGCAGACGCATCGTCGCAGCGCGGTCCGACGCCGAGATGCCGGTACCGATTCCCTCACGGGCGTCGACGGTCACGGTGTAGGCGGTGCCGTGCTTGTCCTGGTTGGTGGCGTACATCGGGGGCAGGCCCAGCCGATCGCAATCGTCACCGTCGAGCGGCACGCACAGGTAGCCGGAGGTGTACCTGACCATGAACGCCACCAGTTCCGGGGTGGCTTTCTCGGCGGCGAAGATGAGGTCGCCCTCGTTCTCGCGATCCTCGTCGTCCACGACGACAACAGCTTTACCTGCAGCGATATCTGCTACTGCGCGCTCGATACTGTCGAACCTGGTCACGTGCTCGCACTCCAAAGTCTTGACTTTTAACATCATCGAATACAACAAGTGCATCCGACGGATGCACTGACAACCCTACGACCAATCGGACGGGTCCGATCAGCCTGGTCCTACCGACCGGCAGAGTGAAGCCGCTCGACGTACTTGGCGATCACGTCCACCTCGAGGTTGACCGGCGTACCGACCACAGCGGTTCCGAGCGTCGTCAACTCGAGCGTTGTCGGGATCAGCGAGATCTCGAAGTACTCGAACCCGCGGTCGCCACCCAGCGCGGAGACCGTCAGCGAGACTCCGTCGACAGTGATCGAACCCTTCTCCACCACGTATCGGGAAATGGAGTCCGGCAGTGCGATCCGCACTACCTCCCAGTTCTCGGAAGGCGAGCGGGAAATGACGTGGCCAGTTCCGTCGACGTGCCCTTGAACCAAGTGGCCGCCGAGTCGACTGTTCAGCGCCGCGGCGCGCTCGAGGTTGACGCGAGAGCCGACATCCAACTTCGCCAGGCTCGAGCGGTTCAGCGTTTCCTGCATGACGTCTGCGGTGAACGAACCGTCGGCAAGCACATCGACGACCGTCAGGCACACGCCGTTGACCGCGATCGAATCGCCGTGACCAGCGTCGGAGGTGACCAGTGGCCCGCGCACCGTGAAGCGTGCAGCATCGACCAGTTCTTCCTTGGCGACAATTTCGCCGAGTTCTTCCACAATTCCTGTGAACACGCGCCCTACTCCTCGTTCCCCGGAGCAGAACTCTCCGGAACCAGACTCAACAAAATATCGGGGCCGATCGTTACCGCGGACTCCAAACGAAATCGGTGGGCGTCGGTGATGGTGTGCACTCCGGCATCGACGAGCGCGGAAGCGCCCGCGCCGAGCAGTATCGGAGCGATGTACGCCTCGATGACGTCGACATATCCGGCGGCGAGGAATGCTCCGGCCAGACGGGGCCCACCCTCGAGCAGTACGTCTGTGTACTCCCCCAACGCCTCGACTACTTCGTCGATGTTGTCGGTGTTGAGCACCAAAGTCGGTGCGGTGTCATCGAGAACGCTTGCCGTCGAAGGTATTTCACGCTTTCCGACGACGACGCGTACGGGCTGATGCGCCGCGAGCTCACCGGTGGGCTGACGCGCCGTCAGCCACGGATCATCGGCGAACACGGTGCCGGTGCCGACCACGATCGCATCGATCTGCGCCCGCTGAGCATGCACGCGCGCCCTCGCCTGCGGACCGGTGATCCACTGACTCGTTCCGTCCTCGGCAGCGCTGCGTCCGTCCAGACTGGCCGCGTACTTCCACGTGATGTGCGGGCGACCGGTGCGCTGTTTGTGCAGCCAGGCTCGCAGTGGACCAGCTTCCACCTCGGGTGCTCTCAGTCCGGCCGTGACGCTGATTCCAGCGCGCATGAGCGTCGCTGCGCCGCCGGAAGCCTCGGGATTGGGATCACCGACTGCGTAGACGACCGCCGAGACCCCGGCGTCGATCAATGCCTGCGAGCAAGGGCCGGTTCGCCCCTGGTGATTGCACGGTTCCAGTGTCACCACGGCCGTTCCACCACGTGCCGCATCGCCAGCCTCGTCGAGAGCCACGACCTCCGCGTGCGGTCCACCGGGCGGTTGCGTCATACCGACGCCCGCGATGGTGCCGTCGGCGGCGAGGATGACAGCGCCGACCGGCGGGTTGGGGCTGGTGAATCCGCGCGCAGAATCGGCTGCGGCCAGCGCAATCTGCATCGCGGCGTCAAGATCAGCCGTCGACGCCTGTCCACCCTTTGCCATCGAGCGGCTCAGACCGACAGCGTCAGGTGCGGCGACGCCGAGGCGGCCTGCGCGCGTAGCTTGCGCACCGCCTCACCGGGATCACTCGCCCCGTACACCGCCGAACCGGCGACGAAGCAGTCGATCCCTGCTTCAGCGGCCTGCTCGATCGTGGAAGCGTTGATGCCGCCGTCGATTTCGACGAGGAGCGTCAGCTCACCCGAGTCGACGAGCTTTCGAACTGCGCGTGCCTTGTCGAGCACCTGAGGCATGAAGGACTGACCACCGAATCCGGGTTCGACGCTCATGATCAAGAGGGTGTCGAAGTCCTTGAGGATTTCCAGGTAGTCGTCGATCGGGGTTCCAGGCTTGATGCTCAGCCCCGCCTTGGCACCAGCTGCACGAATATCGCGGGCAACCGAACGCGGGTCGTCGGTGGCCTCGGCGTGGAACGTGACGTTGTACGCACCGGCCTCGGCGTACGGCGGCGCCCAGCGCTCCGGATTCTCGATCATGAGATGGCAGTCGAGAGGAATGTCCGTCGCCTTCAGCAGACTCTCGACCACCGGCAGACCCAGCGTGAGATTGGGAACAAAATGCGCGTCCATCACGTCGACGTGAAGCCAGTCGGAGCCGGACACGGCAGTCGCTTCATCGGCGAGTCGAGCAAAATCTGCGGACAAAATGGACGGTGCAATCATCGGGGAAGCCACGCCGCCGAGTTTAGCTGTGACTCATCGCCGACCGTGCATGCACATCGGCTGTGACTCATCGCCGACCGTGCATGCACATCGGAGCCGGTGAAATCCGATCAGTTCTTGACGACGGTGCGGAGCTTTCGCACCTTGGCGGGCGCCTTGATCCGCCACGCATCTTCGAGCATCTCACCCAACTGCACCTCGTCGATCAGTTCGAGGTGCACGAGGATCGATCCGTGCCCGTGATAGTGATCTGTGGTGAAGAAAGCCGCCCCGCCACTGGCGAGTAGCGCCTCCTTCTCGTCCAGACCGCACATCACGACCAAAGCGCCCTCCGCTTCGGTGCGGAGCCGCGCAAAAGTTTTACCTGCCACCTTGAGTGCCGGGGTGTTGTACGAGGTCGACTCTTCCACGGAGGGAAGAGCCGAACCCAGTACTACAACCTGTTCCCACGTAACCATGTAGGCACCATACGACTACCGATGCCCAGAAGTCATCCGATCAGGCCAGCGGCTTGCGCAAAGCGGCCATGAACATAGCGTCCGTGCCGTGTCGATGCGGCCACAACTGAACCGACGATCCGTCGCCGACGTCCGGGACACCTGGCACCAATTCCTTGGTGTCGAGTTCCACGACGCCATGACGCCGCACCGCATCGGCGACCACTGCCAGCGTTTCCGACAAGTGCGGCGAGCACGTGGAGTACAGCACCACTCCGCCGGGGCGAACCAGTTCGATTGCGGCAGCAAGCAATTCACGCTGCAACTTCACGAGCGGAGCCACATCGGACGGCTGGCGACGCCAACGTGCCTCCGGGCGCCGACGCAGCGCACCCAACCCGGTGCAGGGAGCGTCGACGAGGATGCGGTCGTATCCGGGTTCGAGCCCGGATTCGCGGCCGTCCGCCACGTGTACGTCCACGGGAAGCTCGCGAGTGGTCTTGCGAATCAACTCGGCACGGTGTTCGACCGGCTCGACGGCGTCGAGTCGACCACCTTCGATGCCGGCAAGAGCACCGAGAAGTGCCGCTTTTCCTCCTGGACCTGCGCAGAGATCGAGCCAGCGTCCGGAGTCTTCACCTTCGAGAGGAGCAATGCTGAGGGCGCGGGCAACCAGCTGACTGCCCTCGTCCTGCACTCCTGCCAGGCCTTGGCGGACCGCCTCGAGTTGTCCGGGGTCACCGCCGTCGAGATGCACGGCGTACGGCGAGTACGGCCCGATCTCGCCGCCGGTCACCAGTGCGAGCTCCTCGGCGGAGATCTCACCGGGGCGGGCGACGAGGTGCACGGCGGGGCGGGCGTCGTCGGCGATCAGGACGTCTTCGAGCTCTCCGGCTGCAGCGCCGAGCGAGTCGGCAAATACCTGCGCGATCCACAGGGGATGCGCGTGCTCGAAGGCGAGTCGGCCGACCGGGTCCTTCGGGGCTAGCAGCTCGACCCACTCGTCCTGGGTGCGTTCGGAAACACGGCGCAGGACCGCGTTGACGAATCCTGCTCGGCCCTGGCCGTTTTCGGCGCGAACGAGGTCGACCGAGGTGGCAACAGCAGCGTGCGGTGCGACACGAGTACGCAGTAGTTGGTACGAGCCGAGTCGGAGTACATCGAGCAGGGTTCCGTCGATCTCTTCGATCGGCCGACCCGCCGCATGCGCGATCACCGCATCCAGGAGGCCCTGAGCACGTGCCGCGCCGTACGCGAGTTCGGTCGCCAGCGCCGCATCGCGTGCGTCGAGTTTGCGGTCACGCAGGAGCCCGGGCAGAACCAGGTTCGCGTATGCGTCACGTTCACGGACCGCGCGCAGGACGTCGCGCGCAGCCAGGCGCGGTTGATCGAGCCCGGCGGTTGCCGGATCCGGCCGCTTGGCCTGCTTCGGCTTGGTGTTCTTGCCGCCGGTTGCATTCTTGGCTCCGGGACCCTGTGTCCGCCGTGCCGGTCGTCGTGATTCGGTCACTGTGCTCGTACCTCCGCGTCGAGTCGGGCACCGCGTGCCCAGTCCCCTGCCGACATCAATTTCTTGCCCGGGGGCTGAATCTGCCCGAGTCGTACCGCGGTGGTCGCGGTACCGATGTACAGACCATCCTTGCGTACCGAGATCTCACCGACTGCCAGGGTCTCGTCCGTAACGGTGACCGGGCCGACCTTGACTCGAAGATCACCGATCATCGTCCATGCCCCAGGCGCGGGTGTGACTGCTCGGATGTGCCGGTCCACCGTGCGAGCGGGCAATTCCCACCGCACGCGGGCCGCGTCCACAGTCACCTTGGGGGCGTACGAGACGCCGTCGGCAGACTGCGGAACCGCGTTGATCTCTCCTGCCTCCAGGCCGTCGAGTACCGATTCGAGCAGGGCAGCGCCGTTTTCCGCCAGACGCCCGAGCAGGTCGCCTGCCGTATCGGTGTCGCGAATCCGCTCGGTCATCACTCCGTACACGGGGCCGGTATCCATGCCGGCTTCCAAACGGAACGCACTGGCGCCCGTCACCTCGTCACCGGCACTGATCGCGGCCTGCACCGGCGCGGCGCCGCGCCACGCCGGAAGCAGCGAGAAATGCAGATTGACCCAACCGTATTTCGGAATGTCGAGGACGTTCTGCGGCAACAGGTTTCCGTAGGCGACGACGGGTGCGCAGTCCGGTTCCAGGCGGGCGAGTTCGGCTGCGAAGTCGGGATCGGACGCCTTGACCGGTGTCAGGACCGGGATGCCGTGCTCGTCGGCAAGCAGACCGATCGGCGAGCGGGTGACTTTGCGACCGCGGCCCGCCACAGCGTCCGGACGCGTGACGACGGCTACCACTTCGTGGTTGGCAGACTCGATGAGACGCCGCAGCGAAGGAACCGCGGGTTCGGGCGTTCCGGCGAACACGACGCGCATGTCAGCTCTCCCGTTTCGTTGGGCTCTTCGGACTCTGATCAGCCGATCGGCCTGTCGAACGCGGTGGACTGCAACTCACGAAAATGCTCCCGGATGTGTCGGTGGGTGGAACTGTCAGTCTAAGGACTGCGGGAGCTACGACCTACCTCGCGCCACACCGAACCACTTTCTCAGCAATTTCTTTGATCAGAACCCTGCAGATTCACCGGTCCTCGGTATTGACTGTCTCTGTCGTCGCCACTCGGCGGAGGCTGATACGGGATACACCGATCACACGGAGGAACTTAGATGGCAGGCATCGACAGTAAGTTCGACAAGGCCTACGCAGGAAAGTCCGTCGAAGAATTGGCGGACGCCCCGGTCGCGGCACTCAACGGCGTAAGCGATTCGGACGCAGAACATTTGAAGGCAGCGTTCAACATCAAGACCGTCCGCGACCTCGGAACGAACAAGTTCTTCCTGTGGGCGCAGGCCACTGCCAAGCTCGCCGAGTAAACATCCCGACCCACGTGGCCTCGGTGCTCACGAGTTAGCAGCTCACGAATTTGCAGCTCACGAATTTGCATCGATGACCACTTGCGGAATATCCGTGCCGAGCGGCACCGCGCTGCACGAAGCGTGCCGCTCGGCATCGGGGTCGAGGACCGTCCGGATGACGTCGATCACGTAGGGGTCGTACGGCATGCGGAAGTGGCCGGTCAGGTTCGACGGGCACAGATCCTGGAGGACGATGTTTTCTGCACCGGCGTCGCGGAGCGCGATGTTCGAGGACGGCTGGATCATCTCGTCGACAGTGGACCCGATAGTCGTGTAGCGCACTCCGGGTACGGTGTCGCCGCCGTCGTTGAGGGCGTTCAACGTATCCGACCCCTGCATCTGCTCGCGGACAGCTCGCGAAAAGACATCTTCGACAAAGTCTTCTCCGCCGGGGATCGCACGGACGATGGGAACCAACCCGAACATCACCCCGCCGTAGGTCGGCGAAGCCAAGCCGACCCAATGATCGACGTAGGCGTCGCCGCCCATTTTGTTGACGTAGTACCGCGTCACCGTCGCGCCTTGCGAGTAGCCGATCACGTCGACCTTGTCCGCTCCGGTCGCGGTCAGCACCTGATCGACGAAAGAACCGAATGCGGTCGCACTACCGACTATGTCGCCGACGCCGTAAGTCTCGTGTGCGACGTCCCCGTCTTCTTCTTTGATCGCACCGCCGTAATTGAGGGCGAAGACGCAATAGCCGTCAGCTGCCAGTGCCGGCGACAGGGCCGCCCAATCCGCGTACGCCTCGGTGTCGGTTCCGTGGGCGAGTACAACCGGTCGGGGATGCGTGGCGGAAGGCTCACAGCCGAAATCGTTCGACCCGGCAGGCGCGGATCCTGGATGAGCATGCGCATATGCCGTGGCAACGGAACGAGTCGCCTGACCCGGACCGATGTCGAGAGGAACGTCCATCGCGTCGGCACTCGCAGACGGGAGCGTCGGTGCGGCAGCCGATATCGCTGGCGGTGCTCCGATCAGCAGCGCCACTGCTACCGAAAATGTCAGTCCCACAGACCGTTTGACGCCAGCCATTGTTCCTGCTCCTGCTCTGATCCTACGAGGGAGCTGACCGTAACACCAGAAACTTCGGGGCGCATACCCTACCGAACAGTAGGTATCCGACGTCTCAATTGCCGCCTTCATCGGCGTCATCACCGGCAAGCACTCGGTAGAGCGACTTGCGCGCCTCGACAAGCACGTCGGCTGCGGCCTTGACCTGCGCTGGTGTGCCTACAGCAGCCACTTGACCGGCCGCGCCCATCAGCTGGCCGATCAGTTCACGAAGGTCCTGCTCCGGCTCCCCTACGCTGAGACGAACGTCATCCCACGGTGCCCCGAGATCGGCGCGATGCTCCTCGACGTACGCGAGGCCTTCCTCGGTCAGCTTGGCGGTCTTGCGGCCGGCGACCTTTTCGATGATCACCAGTCCCTCGTCCTCGAGTTGGGACAGCGCGGGATAAATGGAACCCGGACTCGGCTTCCAGACGCCGCCGCTGCGCTCGACGATCTGCTGAATCAATTCGTAGCCGTGCATCGGCTCTTCCGCGATCAACAACAGAATCGCAGCGCGCACATCTCCACGACGACCGCGTCCGCCACGTCCTCGCCCGCGACCGAACTGAGCGCCCGGACCGAAGCCGGGGCCGGGTCCGCCGTCTGGACCGAAACGCCCCCGCCGATGGCCTCTGCGTGGCATGTCACCGAAGCCCGGCCGCTCGTGCGGTCGACCGCGTCGTCCACCGTCTCGATCGCCGGGACCATCGCCCGGCGCGCCGTCGTCCGTCGGCACCCACATCACAAATGGTGGCCGTTGCTCACGGCCGAAACCGCCGAAGAAACCGCGTCGGCCGAACATCCCCTCGTTCGGGAAACTTGCATCCATCGTCGAACCTCCATCACTATCGTTGATAGTTCGACGATATATCGCCATATCGGGTTGCGCAACATTTTTGCTGCACACAAGCAGGCCTTGGAGAACTCGAAAATCAGCCGATGCGGCGTGGGTCGATCTGAATGCGGACCGGACCCGATGACTTCCGCGCACTGCGCGCGGCCCTCGCATGTGCCAGAGCGTCCGCGAGGCCGCGACCGTCCTTGCGTGGAACGCGGACCAGCATTCGCTCCGGCGCGACACCGCTCTCGTCCTCACCGGAATACGGAAGCCTCTCCCCCGCAGGCAATTCCACTGGTCCGAGTAGTACAGCACTTGCCGGCAAATCAGCTGAGTCCACCAACTCCGCAATTGCTGCGGATCCACCGTCGATCGCAGCCATGTGAACGGCCGGAGGAAAGCCGACCTCGTCCCGTTCCTCGAATTGAGATTGTGCGTGCCCCACTGGATCCCATCGGACCAACGCCTGCACCGTCGGGATACCCGAGTCTGCGACAACCACAACTTCACCGCCTTCGGACAGCGGAATCACCATGGCAGCAGCCGACATCCAGCGTCTGAGTGTTTCCTCGGCGGCGCGCAGATCGGGCCGGCCGAGCAGTGCCCAACCGTCGAGCAAGAGCGCGGCGCCGTAGCCGCCGGTCATCACCGGCTCCGCACCCACTGTCGAGACCACCAACGCGGGCCCGTGTGGCAGTTCCTTGACCACATCACCGCCCCCGGACAGAACAACTTTCACACCGGGAAACGCCCGCCCGAGTTCTTCGGCGGTCCGGCCGGCACCGACCACCACCGCGCGCAACGCTTTCGCCCCGCACGCGTGACATCGGTAGGCGGCATCGGCAACCCCGCACCAGCGGCACGCCGGTGTCCCGGCGCCGTCGGGACCTGCCGCAGCGGGAAGAGCCAGTGGGCCGTTGCACCGACGGCACCGTGCCGGGGCACGGCACTTTCCACAGGCCAGGGTCGGTACGTACCCCCGCCGAGGCACCTGCACCAGGACTCCGTTGCCCTCACCCAGAGCGCGCCGGGCGGCCGCGAATGCAATAGCGGGCAAACGAGCCGCTCTGGCTCCCGGATCGCGGGCCAAGGCTTGATCGCTGTCGGCAAGCGCGGTGATCTTGGGTGCGTGAGCACGAACGACGTCCCGCGTAGCGACCAGATCGTGCGCCCATCCCGAGTCGACGAGTACCTGCGATTCTGCCGTACGGGAGAACCCACCGATCACGACGGCGCACCCGGCGACGTAGCCACGCAGGACGGCAACTTCGCGGGCATGTGGATACGGCGACCGCGGCTCGGACAAGTTGTCGTCGCCGTCGTCCCAGACGACGACAAGACCGGTCTCGGGCGTCGGCGCAAAAACTGCACTGCGCGTGCCGACGACGATCCGGGCGGTCCCGCGCAGTGCAGCGAGCCACCTTCGGTATCGCATGGCCGGCCCCAGGCCTGCGGACAGACCCACCACTGCATCCGCTCCGGAGAGTTCGGTACATGCGGCGACGACGCGGTCCAGGTCGCGTTGATCGGGCACAACCAGAATCGCGGATTTACCACTTGCCGCTACAGCCCCGGCCAATTCGGCCAGGCGCAGTGGCCAGTTTTCACCAGGCAACGCCTGCCAGACCGCACGCGGGCTTTTCGACTCGCAAATCGCGGACAGAAAGGCGTCACCGAATCTGTAGAGATGCCAACCATTTTCGATCGGTTCAGGAGCGGACGGCGGCTCGGCGGGCTCCCACGGTTCCGCCTCGACCTTCGCGTGGCGCGGCGGTACCGCCAAACGGAGAACATCGGCGCGGGTTCCGGCATAACGCTCCGCCACACGATCGACGACTTGCGCGATTTCGGCCGTCAGGACCCGCTCGGACGAGATGACGCGTTCGAGCCAGCCGAACTTCCCCTGATGGTCACTGGTGGCCTCGCGCGAGACGATGAAACCGTCCACCAGACGACCAGCGAAGCGGATGCGCACCCGGACTCCGGGCTGCGCATCCGCTTCGAGTTCACGAGGAACGAGGTAGTCGAATTCACGGTCGAGGTGAGCGAGCGGGAGCATCGGCAGCACCCGGGCGACCGGATCGACTTCTGCCGCTACTCTTTCCGCGCCCACCCGCGCCCCGTCTGTACGTCAGTGATCAGAGACCAGCTGCGCTACGCAGCTTGTCGGCGCGATCGGTGCTCTCCCACGGGAGGTCGATGTCGGTGCGACCGAAGTGACCGTATGCCGCCGTCTGCGCGTAGATCGGACGCAGCAGGTCGAGGTCACGGATGATCGCTCCCGGACGCAGGTCGAAGATCTCGGTGATCGCCTTCTGGATCCGTGCCGGATCGGTCTTCTCGGTGCCGAAGGTTTCGACGAAGAGTCCGACCGGAGCTGCCTTACCGATGGCGTATGCGACCTGAACCTCGATGCGGTCGGCCAGACCTGCGGCAACAGCGTTCTTGGCCACCCAACGCATGGCGTAGGCAGCGCTTCGGTCGACCTTTGACGGGTCCTTGCCGGAGAACGCGCCGCCGCCGTGGCGAGCCATTCCGCCGTAGGTGTCGACGATGATCTTGCGGCCGGTCAAACCGGCGTCACCCATCGGGCCACCGAGGACGAACTTGCCCGTCGGGTTCACCAACAGACGAACATCGGAGGTGTCGAGATCGGTGAGGTTCACGTCGGTCAGCACCGAGTGAAGCACCTTCTCGCGAAGATCGGGCGTCAACAGGTTGTCGAGGTCGATGTCAGCGGCATGCTGGGTGGAGATGACCACGGTGTCGAGACGGACAGCCTTGTCACCGTCGTACTCGATGGTGACCTGGGTCTTGCCGTCCGGGCGCAGGTACGGCAGCACGCCGGACTTACGGACCTCGGTCAACCGGCGAGAGAGACGATGAGCCAACGCGATGGGCAGCGGCATCAGTTCCGGCGTGTCGGTGGTGGCGTAGCCGAACATCAGGCCCTGGTCGCCCGCACCCTGACGGTCGATCTCGTCGTCGCTGATTCCGTCGACGCGAGCCTCGTGCGAGTGATCGACACCCTGCGCGATCTCGGGCGACTGCGCGCCGATCGCGACGTTGACGCCACAGGAGTTACCGTCGAAGCCCTTTGCCGAGCTGTCGTAGCCGATCTCGAGGACCGTGTCGCGCACGATCTTCGGAATGTCTGCGTACGCAGTGGTCGTGACCTCGCCGGCTACGTGAACCTGGCCGGTGGTGACCAGAGTTTCGACGGCCACGCGGGCGCGTGGGTCCTGGGTGAGCAGCGCGTCGAGGATCGAGTCGCTGATCGCGTCACAGATCTTGTCCGGATGCCCCTCGGTGACGGACTCGCTGGTGAATAGCCGACTGCCGGACTTGCTCACAGATCTCCCTCTCGACGACTGAGTTCTTGACTACAGCTTATTGAAGTATCCGAATCACCGTTCGGTGACCGTTTTGTCATGCTTTGTTAGCTGGGGGCTGAGCCGACGATAACGGTTGGACCGCCTGCGCAACACCCTTGTGCTCACCCGATTATCGTGGGGTAACTCTCACCACCGGGCGCGTGTCGCTACTCGGGGAAGAGCTTGACCAGGGCGTCGAGTACTCGACTGGCCATCAAAGCCTTGGATCCGTGCTCGAGCGCGGACTCCGAGCCGTCGGAACCGAGCAGCCAACCGTCGTTGTGATCGACCTCGAACGCCTTGCCCTCGCCGACCGCATTGACCACGAGGAGGTCGCAACCCTTGCGGGCAAGCTTGGAGCGGGCGTAACTGAGAACGTCACCATGGGCGTCACCGGTCTCTGCGGCGAATCCGACGATCACCGTTCGAGCGTCCAGATCGCCGTCACGACGCGCTTCGACGAGACCGGCGAGGATGTCGGCGTTTCTGGTGAGGCTGATCGAGTCGGGTTCGTTTGCGCCCTTCTTGATCTTGCTGCCTTCGACGGTGGTCGGGCGGAAGTCCGCGACAGCTGCAGCCATGACGACTCCGTCGTGTCCCGGTGCGTGCTTCTCCACTGCCAACCGGAGATCTTCGGCCGTCTTGATGTGCACGACGTCGACAGCGGCGGGGTCGGCAAGATCGGCCGTGTAACCGGCGATCAGCGTGACGTGAGCGCCGCGTTGTGCGGCCAGACGGGCGAGCGCGTAGCCCTGTTTGCCGGAGCTGCGATTACCGAGAAAGCGCACCGGATCGAGCGGCTCGCGAGTACCGCCGGCGGTGACCAGAATGCGGCGACCTTCCAGGTCGCGCGGCAACGCGTCCGAGCGCTCGAGGAGCAACGATGCCAACCCGACGATCTCGTCGGGTTCGGGAAGTCGACCGGCCCCGGTGTCTTTTCCGGTCAAACGCCCGGAGGCAGGTTCGATCACGTGGACGCCGCGCGAGCGCAGTGTCGCCACGTTGGACACCGTTGCGGGGTGCTCCCACATCTCGGTGTGCATTGCGGGGGCGAAGACGACCGGACAGCGTGCGGTCAACAAGGTGGCTGTCAACAGGTCGTCTGCGCGGCCCATGACAGCTCGCGCCATCAGATCAGCGGTTGCCGGCGCGATGACAACGAGATCGGCTTCCTGTCCGAGGCGGACATGCGGAACCTGCGGGACGTCGTTGAAGACGCCGGTGTGAACCGGGTTGCCGGAGAGTGCTTCGAACGTGGCGCGGCCGACGAACTCCAGAGCGGATTCGGTCGGAATCACGCGGACGTGATGACCGCTCTCGGTGAAGCTGCGGATGATCGAGCACGCTTTGTACGCGGCGATACCCCCACCGACACCGACGACAATGCGCTTACGTATCGATGTGGGCGCGTCGGACACTCCCCCGACACCCGAACGAGGTTCGGGTGCGGCAGACGTGGTGCTCACTCGCCTTCGGTGTGCTCGAGGAGATCAGCGTGGATTTCACGCAACGCGATGGACAGCGGCTTTTCCTGCAGACCGGGCTCGACCAGAGGTCCGACGTATTCGAGGATGCCGTCACCGAGCTGGTTGTAGTAGTCGTTGATCTGGCGCGCACGCTTGGCCGAGTAGATGACCAGGGCGTACTTGGAAGAGGTGCGTTCGAGCAACTCGTCGATCGGCGGGTTGGTGATGCCGAGCGGGGTGTCGTAGGCAGGCAGAGCGCCCTGACCTGCTGCGGACGCGGCTGAAGTGCTGCTCACTCTTGTGTCTCCTGAATTAGATCTTCATTGAAGAACTAGTTTTATCGATCCGGATATCTGAGAAACGGGGCGGAAATCGGTTCCCGAAGGGTGCGGAATCAGTTCCCAACCAACAAGGATACCAACTCATCGCAAGCACGGCTTACATCCTCGTTCACGATGACCGTGTCGAACTCGTCCTGTGCGGCCAATTCCACTCGGGCCGTCTCGAGTCGGCGTGCCACGACGTCTTCCGTTTCGGTTCCCCGTCCGGTCAGCCGTTGCACCAGAACGTCCCAGCTCGGTGGAGCCATGAACACCAACAGAGCTTCGGGCATCGCCCGGCGGACAGCTCGTGCTCCGGCGAGATCGACCTCGACGAGTACGGGCTTTCCAACTTCGAGCGCTTCTTCGATCGGCGCTGCCGGGGTGCCGGAGCGCTGTAGACCGCCGTGGATTTCCGCCCATTCGAGAAGTTCACCGGAGTCGATCATCCGTTGAAATTCTTCACGGGAGGTGAATCGGTAGTCCTTGCCGTCCACTTCACCGGGACGGGGATCGCGAGTGGTCGCCGAAACGCTGAAAACGAGTTCAGGCAACCGAGTTCTCAGCTCGCGAACGACGCTGGACTTACCGACAGCCGAAGGGCCGGCCAGTACAACCAGCCGACCCCTCCGCACTGCGGTCTTGCTCTCTGACACTGTTGCGTCAGCAATCATCAGACACTGCCGCGTCAGCAATCATCACTTGTCGGCTCAGGCCTCGAAGTCAAACTTGGTGAGCAGAGCCTTGCGCTGCCGATCACCGAGGCCACGAAGGCGACGGGTCGGTGCAATCTCCAGCTCGGTCATGATCTCCTGAGCCTTGACCTTGCCCACCTTGGGCAGCGCCTCGAGCAGTGCCGAAACCTTCATCTTGCCCAAGATTTCGTTGTCTTCGGCGTCCTTGAGGACCTGCTTGAGGTCGGTGCCGCCACGCTTCAGGCGCTCCTTGAGCTCAGCCCTGGCCTTGCGGGCAGCAGCTGCCTTCTCCAAAGCAGCAGCGCGCTGCTCATCAGTCAACTGGGGAAGGGCCACGGTTCCTCCGTCTCGTCGTGTGCAAATTTTGTCTATTCCGCTGATAACCAGCAGCGATAGCGACCGTACTCACGCCTGGCGCGAATTGCTAACCCACCCCCCGCGGTCCGATGCAGATCGCGGTGGGTTAT
Organism: Rhodococcus sp. MurmanLake-1; assembly: GCF_056945715.1. NCBI lineage: Bacteria > Bacillati > Actinomycetota > Actinomycetes > Mycobacteriales > Nocardiaceae > Rhodococcus > Rhodococcus sp. MurmanLake-1. Next base: position 323,671 of record NZ_JBWZNF010000001.1, read on the forward strand.
GCGCGTCGAATCGATGTCACACATCATCGCCGTTTTCGGCTGGATCGAGACGGATTCGACGCAACACGAACGTGCGTACAGTACCGAAATAGACTGTAACACAAAGCATTTCGATACATCAGATGCGACGTCCCCATGCGTGTGTGCGAAATCGTTACCTGCGGGAATGAACGTGGTCGCCGACACATCCAAAAATTTCGAGCATTTTCGACGCCCATGCGCGTGTCGCGGCCTGTTTTCAGGTCGGCAGCGACGATTTCGGATCGTCGGCATCGACCGTGTCCGGTTCGGTGCGGCTCACGCCGGGGGCGGCCAGAGCGAGTACTACCGCGAGGCTCGCCCAGAGCAATGAATTCTCCAGGACGAAGCCGACGACCGGGATATCCATGTCCGCGCCGACCCGAGGAAGCCGAAACAGCACGACCGCAGCGGTGAGGCCGATCGCGATCCAGGACCACGCGGGTACCGATCGGGTGTCCTCCCCCACGCCCGACTTGATCGGAACGAGGAGCACACCCACCGCCGGCACCAACCACACGAAGTGGTGGGTCCAGGCAATGGGAGTCACGATTGCCGCCAGCAGAGCAACCACCGTGAAACCGGCAAGATCACCTCGCAGGCGCTGAGCGCGCCGCGTCGCGACAATTCCGAGGACACCCAACACTGCACAGGCGACGAGCCATGCCGGACCCACCAGGCCCTCGGGGAGTAGCCGTAAGGCCATTCCACGCACGGACTGGTTACCGAACACGGACGGGTCACCGACCGCGACGCGCCCCGAGAGTGAGGCGATGTCACCGAAGTAGTCGATCGTCTGGCGCGGGAGAACGGCAAAGCCGAGTGCCGTGGCGCCGAGGAAGCCGGCGAGGCCGCCCGCAACTGCTTTCCAACGCCCGGTGATCACGTAGTAACCGATGTAGACGAGAGGCACCAGTTTGACGGCCCCGGCGATCCCCACCAGCACACCCTCGGGAATCCACCGTGGTCGAGCCAGCACGTCGATCAGGCACAGGAGTGTCAGGAACAACCCGACCTGCCCGTACCCGAGGTGATCGGAGATCGGCGATGCCGCCGTCCAAAGGACCAGGAAACCCACGTAGACGACGACGGGCCGCCTACGTGTGAACGGGACTTCGCGATAGCTGAGCACGATGATCGCGGCCAGCATCAGGAGGCTGACGAAACTCCATCCCCACTGGACCGCCCCCCAGGAACCCAAGGCGACCGGAACGGCGACGAGCGCAGCGAAGGGCGGATAAGTGAACGGCAGTCTCGCGTTGAACGACTCGTCGTACAGGTTCGAGCCGTCGAGGACGGCTTGACCCGCCGTCCGGTACACGGCGAGATCGTCGCCGTGTACGCCGGTGACGGATTGGAACCCGGTGGCGAGCAGCGCGCACGCCGCGACGAGAAGTCCGATCTGCCACCAACGATTCACCGACGGACGGTACCACCGGGTTCCACCGCTCGAACGAGCCTCGAGGTCACTCACGGATCAGTGCGCCAATGCGGCTTCGATCTCGTCTCGGTCACGCATTGCTGCCTCCCGAAGTGCCGATACCGAAGGACCATGCTTGAGCACCCCACGGGAAGTGTTCGGGAGCAGGAGCTCGGTCGATCCCGCGAAGATGTCTGCGAGATCCGCTGCCGTCGCACCCTGCGCGCCGAGCCCCGGAGCGAGAATCGGGCCGTTGAACTGCGACAGGTCCAGACCGTGGTCCCGAGTTGCACCGACCACCAGTCCGACGGTGTCGCGTCCGTCGGCGTTCGCGTCGACCGCAGCGTTGACAATCGACTGAGCCACGCTCACACCGTCAGACGACGACTGTTGAAGTACGCCGCCTTCCGGATTGGAGGTTCGTGCCAGCACGAAGATCCCGCGTGCGTTCTGCCTTGCCAGTTCGAGTGTCGGAGCCAACGCCCCGAATCCCAGGTACGGCGAAACGGTGACCGAGTCGGAGGCCAACGGCGAATCACCCAACCAGGCTTGCGCGTACGCGTCCATCGTCGAACCGATGTCACCGCGCTTGGCGTCCGCGACGACAAGCGTTCCCGCATCGCGAAGAACCGAGATGGTCCGCTCCAACACGGCGAAGCCGGCGCTTCCGTACGCCTCGAAGAACGCAACCTGAGGTTTGACGAGTCCAACCTCACCGGTGAAGGCCTCGACGCAGATCTCGGCGAAAGTCTCCAGACCTTCGGCGGTACGTGGCAGTCCCCACGCGTCGAGAAGCGCGGGATGCGGGTCGATACCGACGCACAGCCGCCCCCGGTCCGCGATCGCGGACCGGAGACGATGCCCCCAACTGTGACTCACGACTGCTGTGCCGGCTGACGAAGACCTGCGTGCAGTTCCTGCAGGGAGTGAACTCCGATATCGCCGCGGATGGCCGCTTCGATGCCCTGCACGGCGGCCGAGGCGCCCTGGACCGTCGTGATGCACGGGATGTTCGACGCGACTGCTGCGCTTCGGATCTCGTAGCCGTCGACACGCGGACCGTTGTTGCCGTACGGCGTGTTGATGACCATGGCGACCTCGCCGCTGCGGATCTGGTCGACGATGGTCTCGGCACCGGCCGGAACATCCTCACCCGACTGCTTGTACACCTGCTTGCACTCGATACCGTTGCGCCGCAACACATCTGCGGTTCCTTCGGTGGCAAGGATGGTGAATCCGAGATCTGCCAGGCGCTTGACCGGGAAGATCAGCGAACGCTTGTCCTTGTTGGCGACCGAGACGAACACCGCGCCGGTGGTGGGCAACGACCCGTAGGCGGCAGTCTGCGACTTGGCAAAAGCCGTACCGAAGTCGAAGTCGATTCCCATGACTTCACCGGTGGACTTCATTTCCGGGCTGAGCAAGGTATCCACGCCGGTACCGTCGGCGCGACGGAAGCGGTTGAACGGCAACACAGCTTCCTTGACCGCGATCGGTGCACCGGCCGGGGTGTTTCCACCGTCGCCGGTCGCCGGCAGGATGCCGCTTGCGCGCAGGTCGGCGATGGATTCGCCGAGCATGACGCGGGCGCATGCCTTGGCCAGCTGGACGGCCGTCGCCTTGGAGACGAACGGAACCGTACGGCTGGCGCGGGGATTTGCTTCCAGCACGTAGAGGATGTCGTCCTTGAGGGCGTACTGGACGTTGAGCAGGCCCTTGACGCCGATGCCCTTTGCGAGAGCCTCGGTGGAGCGGCGGACGTTCTCGAGATCCGCACGGCCCAGAGTGATGGGCGGGAGCGCACACGCCGAGTCACCGGAGTGAATGCCGGCTTCCTCGATGTGCTCCATGACGCCGCCGAGGTACACCTCGGTGCCGTCGCACAGAGCGTCGACGTCGATCTCGACCGCGTCTTCGAGGAAGCGGTCGACCAGGACCGGACGATCGTCGGAGATCTCCGTGGCACGCGAGATGTAGTCGGCGAGTGAAGCCTCGTCGTAGACGATCTCCATGCCGCGTCCACCGAGCACGTACGACGGACGCACCAGCACCGGGTAGCCGATGCCTGCTGCGATCTCGCGGGCGCCGTCGAACGTGGTGGCGGTACCGAACTTCGGTGCAGGCAGACCGGCTTCGGTGAGCACGCGACCGAATTCGCCGCGGTCCTCCGCCAGGTCGATGGCTGCGGGGCTGGTTCCCACGATGGGAACGCCGGCAGCTTCGAGGCGCTTCGCCAATCCGAGCGGGGTCTGGCCGCCGAGCTGGACGATGACGCCGGCAACGGTGCCCGACTGCGCCTCCGCGCGGTAGACCTCGAAGACGTCCTCGAATGTCAGCGGCTCGAAGTACAGGCGATCAGCGGTGTCGTAGTCCGTGGAGACGGTCTCGGGGTTGCAGTTGACCATGACGGTCTCGTACCCGGCCTCGGACAGCGTCTGGGCAGCGTGGACACACGAGTAGTCGAACTCGATGCCCTGGCCGATGCGGTTGGGGCCGGATCCGAGGATCAGAACCTTGGGTCGCTCGGTCTGCGGAGCCACTTCGGACTCGGCCTCGGGATCAAGCTCGTAGGTCGAGTAGTGGTACGGCGTCTTGGCCTCGAACTCTGCGGCGCAGGTGTCGACGGTCTTGTAGACGGGGCGCACGCCAAGCTGATCACGCAGAGCGCGAACGGCGTCCTCACCTGCGTGCGTGTCACCACCGAGTTCGGGGCGCAGAGCCGCGATCTGGCGGTCCGAGATGCCGTGGTACTTGGCCTGACGCAGGGCAGCCTCGTCGAAAGACTCTGCAGCGCGAAGCTTTTCACCGAGCTCGTGAATCTGCTGGAACTGGTCGAGGAACCACGGATCGATCTTGGTGGCGTCGAAGAGCTGCTCGACAGTTGCGCCGAGGGCGAATGCCTTCTCGATGCCGTACATGCGGCCGTCCTGCGGAACGCTCAGATCGGCGAGCAGGGCGTCCAGGCTCTCCGTCTCGATGTCGGCGCCGGTCCAGTAACCCGCACGCTTGGTCTCGAGTGAACGCATGACCTTGCCGAAAGCCTCGGTGAAGTTGCGGCCAATGCTCATGGCCTCGCCTACCGACTTCATCGTGGTGGTCAGGGTTCCGTCGGCACCGGGGAACTTCTCGAAAGCGAACCGCGGAGCCTTGACGACGACGTAGTCGAGTGTCGGCTCGAAGCAAGCCGGGGTTTCCTTGGTGATGTCGTTGACGATCTCGTCGAGCGTGTAGCCGATGGCAAGCTTGGCGGCCATCTTGGCGATCGGGTAACCGGTCGCCTTCGACGCCAGCGCCGACGAGCGGGAAACGCGCGGGTTCATCTCGATGACAACCAGGCGGCCGTCGGCCGGGTCCATCGCGAACTGGATGTTGCAGCCGCCGGTGTCGACGCCCACCTCACGCAGAATGTCGATGGAGAGGTCGCGCATCGCCTGGTACTCGCGGTCGGTCAGCGTCATCGCCGGAGCAACGGTGACCGAGTCTCCGGTGTGGACACCGACCGGGTCGACGTTCTCGATGGAGCAGACGATCACGACGTTGTCGCGACTGTCGCGCATCAGCTCGAGTTCGTATTCCTTCCAGCCGAGGATGGATTCCTCGATCAGGACGTTCGCCGTCGGCGACGCGGCCAGACCGCCACCGGCGATGCGGTTGAGATCGTCGACGTCGTACGCCATGCCGGAACCGAGGCCGCCCATGGTGAAGGACGGACGCACGACAACCGGGTAACCGAGTTCGGCGACCGTGGCGTGTACTTCGTCCATCGTGTAGCAAACTGCGGACTTCGCGGATTCGCCACCGACCTTGGCGACGATGTCCTTGAACTTCTGGCGATCCTCGCCGCGCTGGATGGCGTCGAAGTCGGCGCCGATCAGCTCGACGTCGTACTTCTCGAGGATGCCCTGCTCGTGCAGCGCCACAGCGGCGTTGAGAGCGGTCTGACCGCCGAGCGTCGCGAGGACGGCGTCGATCTTGTTGCCCTGCAACGCTTCCTTGGCGATGACCTTCTCGAGGAACTCGGCCGTGATCGGCTCGACGTACGTGGCGTCGGCGAACTCGGGGTCCGTCATGATGGTGGCCGGGTTGGAGTTGACCAGGCTGACGCGCAGGCCCTCCTCCTGGAGGACGCGGCAAGCCTGGGTGCCCGAGTAGTCGAACTCACAGGCCTGACCGATGACGATCGGACCGGAGCCGATTACCAGGATGTGCTTGAGATCTGTACGGCGTGGCATTAGTTCTTGACTCCGGTTTCTTTCCGTGCGGAGAGCAGGCTGGTGAAGCGGTCGAAGAGGTACGCAGCGTCGTGCGGGCCGGCTGCCGCCTCCGGGTGGTACTGCACCGAGAAGGCCGAATCGTCCAGCAGGCGAACACCTTCGACGGCTCCGTCATTGGCGCAGGTGTGGCTTACCACGGCGCGACCGAACGGGGTGTCGAATTCCTGGCCGGCTTCACCTTCGAGTGCGAAGCCGTGGTTCTGCGCGGTGATCGCGATGCGACCCGTCTGATGCTCGATCACCGGGATGTTGATGCCGCGGTGGCCGAACTTCATCTTGTACGTGCTCAGGCCGAGTGCGCGGCCCAGGATCTGGTTGCCGAAGCAGATACCGAACAGCGGCAAGCCCTGTCCGATGACCTCTTTTGTCAGGTGCACTGCGCCGTCGGCGGTGGCCGGGTCACCGGGACCGTTGGAGAGGAACACTCCGTCGGCCTTCAGGTCGAGGATCTGTTCGAGACTCGCATTGGACGGCAACACGTGGACGCGGATACCGCGCTCGGCGAACATGCGCGGGGTGTTGGTCTTGATACCGAGGTCGATGGCGGCAACCGTGTACAGCGCCTCCCCGCCCTTCGGCTCGACGACGTAGCCGCTGGTGGTGCTGACTTCACCGGCAAGATCGGCGCCGAGCATGGTCGGCTGATCCTGAACCCGTCGGACCAGTTCGTCATCGGCGGCGATGGCTTCACCGGAGAAGACGCCTGCCTTCATCGAACCGCGAGTACGCAGGTGGCGAACCAGGGCACGAGTGTCGATCCCGGCGATTCCGACGATGCCCTGCTCTTCGAGCTTGGCCTGCAGCGAACCGGTTGCACGCCAGCTCGAGGTGACGCGCGAGGGGTCACGAACGACGTACCCGGCAACCCAGATCTTGGCGCCGGCACTCTCGCCGGTCGGTCCGACCGACTCGTCGTCTTCGTCGTTCCAGCCGGTGTTGCCGATCTGCGGCGCGGTGGAGACCACGATCTGGCGGTGGTAGCTGGGATCGGTGAGCGTTTCCTGGTAGCCGGTCATGCCGGTGCTGAACACCGCTTCGCCCAGGGTCTGTCCAACCGCACCGAAGGTGGTTCCGCGGAACACCCGTCCGTCTTCGAGGACCAGTACTGCGGGGCTGTTGCCAAAGCCGCTCATGCGTTCTTTCCGTTCTGCTCGATGTCGCCAGAGCTTGCGTCTTCGTTGTCATTCGTCTTGTTCGAGGCAGTCTTGTTCGAAGCAGTCTTGTTCGAAGCAGTTACCGGCTTGACCCAGTCCGGATAAACCGTCTTGTCGTCACCGCGCACGCCCGTGTCGATCTCGGTTCCGCTCGGCAATTCCCAGCGAATCACCAGGACGCCGTCCTTGCTCATGACCTTGCCGGCAAGACCGTTCTCCGTGCGGATCGCGCGGATCGACTTCTCCGGAATCCAGATGGCCGACGCACCGTCACGCTCGACCAGAATTCCGCCGCTGTAGCGGCTGATCTCGCAGGTGGCGCGGAAACCGAGGTCGCCGACGGCGATGCGGTCCTGCCAACTGGGTGCGATGGTGCTACCGACGTACAGGCCGGTGGTCGGCAGGACGAGCAGTTCACCCAGGGTTGCCGGTACCGTCGGCAGTTCGCCGATCTTGTCTTTCTGGCGTCGAGCGCGTCCACGCCAACCGACGTACATCAGGCCGATCATTGCGACCCAGAAGATCGCCAGACCGATGATCCACAGTGCTCTGTCCATGACGCGCTACTCCTCGCTACTCCGCAGCCGCACATTCCCGTCGTGTGCGGTGATGCGGCCACGTAACAGTGTGGTCGTGACCCGTGCGGGCAATGTCATCGACTCGTACGGAGTGTTATGCGCGACACTCGCCAGGTCTGGGCCGTGGACCGTCCACTCGGCCGACGGATCGACCAATGTCAGGTTGGCGGGCTCCCCCACCTCGATGGGACGGCCTTGATCGTCGAGTCCGACGATCGCCGCTGGGCGCTCGCTCATGACCCGGGCAACACCGCGCCAGTCCAACAGGCCGGGCTGGACCATCGTCTGCACGATGATCGAGAGCGCGGTCTCGAGGCCGAGCATTCCGGGGCGGGCGGCCGCGAATTCGCAGCACTTGTCCTGCTCGGCGTGCGGTGCATGGTCAGTCGCGACGCAGTCGATGATGCCCTCGGCCAGACCCTTGCGCAGGGCAGCAACATCGCTGGCCTCACGCAACGGCGGGTTGACCTTGTTGATCGCGTCGTACGTCTCGAGACGTGAATCATCGAGGAGCAGGTGATGCGGGGTGACCTCGGCGGTGATCGAAATCCCTTGGCTGCGAGCCCACTTCACGAGTTCGACGGTTCCGGCGGTGGATGCGTGGCAGATGTGAACGCGGGCGCCGGCGTCACGCGCGAGCAGTGCGTCACGGGCCACGATCGATTCTTCGGCTGCTCGCGGCCATCCGGCCAGGCCGAGACGCGCGGCCGTGGGGCCCTCGTGGGCGACCGCACCGACCGTCAAACGCGGTTCTTCCGCGTGCTGCGCGATCAGGACGCCCAGTGAGCTGGAGTATTCGAGCGCGCGACGCATGATCAGTGGGTCGTAGACGCAGTGACCGTCGTCGGAGAACATCTTGACCTTGCCGACGCCTGCGGCCATGGTCGCCATCTCGGCGAGCTGCTTGCCTTCCAGGCCTGCGGTGACTGCGCCGACGGGGTGGACGTCGACGAGGCCGACTTCCTGTCCGCGTCGCCAGACGTGATCGGTGATGACCACCGAATCGGCGACGGGGCTCGTGTTCGCCATCGCGAAGACCGCGGTGTATCCACCCAGAGCGGCCGCGGAGCTTCCGGTTTCGATGGTCTCGGTGTCTTCGCGACCAGGCTCACGTAGATGGGTGTGCAGGTCCACGAAGCCGGGAAGCAGGATCTGCCCGCCGGCATCGATCACCTCGGATGCCGTGGCCGGATCGAGGTCCACGCCGATCTCGAGGATCGTGCCGTCGCCGACGAGTACGTCGGTGGGCTCACCTTCTCCGTAGATCAGGACTCCGCGGAGCAGGACACTCACGGGTGATTCTCCGTTCTCGTTTCTGGTCACAGCGCACCGTCCTCCGACCCGACCAGCAGTCGGAACAAGACAGCCATGCGCATGTGTACGCCGTTGGTAACCTGTTGCAGTACAGCAGTTTTCGAGGAATCGGCGACGGCGGATGCGATCTCCATGCCGCGCAGCATCGGACCGGGGTGCAAGACCACCGCGTGGTCGGCCAGCATCGCCAGTCGCTTCTCGGACAGGCCGTAGTTGATCGAGTACTCGCGCTGCGAAGGGAAGAAGCCGCCGTTCATGCGTTCGGCCTGAACCCGCAGCATCAGCACCGCGTCGAGTCCGGGCAGTTCGGCGTCGAGCGAATGCGAGACCGTGACCGGCCACGTGTGCGCGCCGACCGGCAGCAGTGTCGGAGGCGCCACCAAGACGACCTCCGCGCCGAGCATCGAGAGCAGCAGCGCGTTGGACCGGGCCACACGGCTGTGCAGAATGTCGCCGACGATCGCGATCCGCTTGCCCTCGATGTCGCCGAGGCGCTGGCGAAGGGTCAAAGCGTCGAGAAGCGCCTGAGTTGGATGCTCATGCGTGCCGTCACCTGCGTTGATGACTGCCGGGCCACCGTCGTCGGCCGCTCCGGTCCACTTGGCGATCTGATGGGCGGCACCCGAAGCCGGATGCCGCACGATGAGGGCGTCAGCACCGGCCGCGCGCAGGGTCATCGCGGTATCGCGCAGGGATTCGCCCTTGGACACCGAGGAACTCGATGCGCTGACGTTGATGACGTCCGCGCTCATCCACTTACCGGCCACCTCGAAGGACACCCGGGTGCGCGTCGAGTTCTCGAAGAACACCGTCATGACCGTGCGTCCGCGCAGCGTCGGGAGTTTGCGTACTTCGCGGCCCAGCAGCGCCTGCTCGAAGCGTTCTGCCTCGTCGAGAAGTTCTACCGCGGACTCACGATCGAGGTCCGCGATGGAAAGAAGGTGCTTCACGCGCTCTTACCTCCGGAGATGACTACCGCTTCCCTGCCGTCGTGTTCCTGGAGGAGAACCTTGACGTCTTCTGACCTCGCGGTCGGGACGTTCTTGCCGACGTAGTCGGCGCGCAGCGGCAGTTCGCGATGACCGCGATCGACCAGCACTGCGAGTTGGACGGCCCGGGGGCGACCGAGATCGCGCAACGCATCGAGGGCGGAGCGCACGGTGCGACCGGAGAAGAGGACATCGTCCACCAGGACGACCAGAGCATTGTCGACGCCACCTTCGGGGACGGACGTGCGCTCGAGCGGGCGATGCGGCTTGGTGCGGAGATCATCACGGTAGAGCGTGATGTCGAGAGATCCGATGGGAAGACGCACACCGGAGAATTCTTCGATCTTGGCGCGCAGTCGCGTGGCGAGGGTGGTTCCGCGCGTCGGGATGCCGATCAGGACCACACGAGGGGCTGTTCCCTCGGGTCCGTCGAGTGCGGTTTTCTCGATGATCTCGTGAGCGATCCGCGCGATGGTCCGGCCCACATCCTGGGCGGACAACAATTCACGGGTCTCACTACTTGCCTCGGCACCAGCGGATGCCTTGGCGCTGCCTGGACCTGCAAGATCGGATGGGCGAGACCCTTCGGGCACGCTCATACAGCGACCTCCTTCTCCGCCTCACTGGACGGATCGTTAAAGGATGTCTGACGGTCCCCACCCTATCAGCCGACAGACCTGATCCCGCCGTGCGAGCAGCGACTTCGACCGGTTGTGTGCAGACACACAACGCGCACGGTGACACTCGCACGGCGGTGGTGGAACAGAACTTGCTACTCGGTACCCGAATCCGATTCCTGCGCGCGCTGCGAGGTCGCAGCTGCAGCCGATCGAACCTGCGGCGCAACGAGAACGACCTGACCGAGGATTCCGTTGACGAATCCCGGAGAGTCGTCCGTCGAGAGCTGCTTCGCGAGTTCGACGGCCTCGTCCACGGCGACAACCGGCGGAACGTCCGTCGCATGGAAGAGCTCCCACACGGCGATACGCAGAATCGCACGGTCGACGGCGGGCAGACGCTCGAGCGTCCAATCCTGCAGATGCGAGGAGATGACCTGATCGATCCGGTCCAGATTCTCCGCAACGCCGGACACCAACGTGACGGTGTAGGCCGCGACGGGTGCTACCGCGTCGTCCTCGACGGACAGATCGGAACGCTCCGATGCGAGCGCGACCGGATCGAGGTCACGTGCCTCGGCTTCGAAGAGGAAGTCGACGGCACGCTTGCGCGCCTTGTGGCGTGCACCGAGTTTCTTATGTGTGCCGGACACTCAGGAATTCACACGCCCGAGGTAGTTGCCGTCACGGGAATCGACCTTGAGCTTGTCACCGGTGTTGATGAAGAGCGGCACGTTGATCTCGGCACCGGTCTCGAGGGTGGCAGGCTTGGTGCCGCCGGTGGAGCGGTCGCCCTGCAGGCCCGGATCGGTGTGCTTGACGACGAGCTCGACCGTGACCGGAAGCTCGACGAAGAGGGGAACGTCTTCGTGGGTCGCGACCTGGACGGCCATGTTCTCGAGCAGGAAACGCGACTGGTCGCCGACGGTGGATTCACTGATCGACACCTGGTCGTAGGTGTCGCCGTCCATGAAGATGTAGTCGCTGCCGTCGTGGTACAGGTAGGTCATGTCACGACGGTCGACCGTGGCGGTCTCGACCTTCACACCGGCGTTGAACGTCTTGTCCACTACCTTGCCCGAGAGCACGTTCTTGAGCTTGGTGCGCACGAAGGCAGGGCCCTTGCCGGGCTTGACATGCTGGAACTCGATGATCGTCCACAGCTGGCCTTCGATCTGCAGAACCAGACCATTCTTGAAATCACTGGTGGAAGCCACTTGCTTCGCGTCTCCTAGGGGTCGGGAAACCGTCTCAGACGACGGTAAGGTCTTTTGCGGTCAGTGTGAGCAGCTCTGGCCCCTGCTCACGAACAACGAGCGTGTCCTCGATCCGTACACCTCCGCGCCCGGAGAAGTACACGCCCGGCTCGACGGTCACCGCCGCGCCGGAAAGAAGTGTACCGGTGCCGAGCTTGCCGATTCCCGGTGCTTCGTGGATTTCGAGGCCGACACCGTGGCCGAGGCCGTGCAGGAACAACTCGCCGTAGCCTGCATCGTCGATCACCGAACGGGCGGCGGCGTCCACGGCCGCACATTCGACACCCGGAGCGAGGGCATCGCAACCGGCAGCTTGTGACCGCGCGACGAGTTCGTAAATCTCCCGTTGCGAATCGGAAACGGACTCGAGCACGTACGTCCGGGTCATGTCCGAGTGGTACCCACCGACCTGTGCGCCGAAGTCGAGTTTCACGAAGTCACCCGACGCCAGGATCGCGTCGGTCGGTCGGTGATGCGGAATCGCCGAGTTGACGCCTGCCGCCACGATCGTCTCGAAGGAAATACCGTCTGCGCCGTTGTCGAGCATGAGGTTTTCCAGTTCACGACCGACCTCTCGTTCGGTTCGGCCAGGTCGCAGACCGCCGCGAGCGATCAACTGCGCCAACGCGACATCGGCTGAAGTGCATGCGGCGCGCAACAACTCCACCTCGTGCTCGTCCTTGACCATGCGCAACTGTTCGACGAGTCCACTCACCGGTTCGAACCGGATCTTCGGTGCTGCCTCGGTCCATGCGCGATGTTCGGCGAACGTCGCGACGTGTGACTCGAACGCGAGAACGGGCATCGTCGACTTCTCGATCAAGTGCGCAGCACTCGAACGGGCGATTTCAGCGCGCAGGTCCGGAACCTGCTCCGCCACCTGCGTCACGTAACGACCGTCGGTGCAGATCACCGTCGCGCGTTCGTCGGACGCCGAATCGGACGCACTGACGACGAGCGCAGCATTGGAACCGGTGAAACCGGTGAGGTACCTGATGTTGAGGAGATCTGTGACGAGAATCGCGTCGAGTTCGCGCTCCGCGAGGAGGCGTCTGAGGGATTCACGGCGTGTTCTGAAGTCGACCGGCATCCCTCGAACCTACCGCCCTGGCAGACCTGTCGATCAACTCGAAACTAACGGTTACAGCAATAAGTGTGGGTTAGGCCACAAGGTGTAATGGGTTCTAGTTAGGCTGTACCCATGAATGCGTGGTTGGTACGTGGCCTCGGCATGGCCCTGATACATGTTGTGTTTCGTGCGTTGCTCGGTGCAGCAATCGCACAGTGGCCACTTCAGGGGTCCACCCTGCGCTGGCTGTCCCTGTTGATCGTCATCGTCTTCGCCGCGATCTGGGGTGGTATCGACGGCATTCGCGACCGCCGAAACTTCCCCGAACCCGAGGACGGCGCCGATCTGACCATGCTGTGGCTCAAAGCTGCTTTGGTCGGCGGATTCGTCGCCGGCGCTGCCAGCTGGGCACTCAGCCTGGTCCCCTCCCTCGAACTCACTCAGCAGGGCTTGTTCTTCGAGGTGACCTCCGGTGCGGCGTTCACGATCCTTCTCATCTTCGTTCCTGCCATGATCGCCATCACCGTCGGACGTTTCTTCGTCAGTCGTGAGCAGCGCAAGAACGGAACCGCTCCGCAGACCCCGTCCCACGAGCGTCACCACGAACCGGTGCCCGTCAGCGAGGGCTACGACTCCCCCACCGAGCAGCACGCATACAGCGGAGCCGCCATGTCCGTCGAGGAATCCGACGCCGATACCGCGGTCTTCCCAGCGATCGATCTGGGCAAGCGCGAGCAGTAACGCCCGCCGTCTACACAATCGAATGCGGCCCCGAGGAAATTTTCCTCGGGGCCGCATTCGTGTGGTCGGCTTTTCGACTTCCCTCGTTCAGCCTCGCTCGGCGAGGAACCTGATCGCCAGCGGATACGCGGCGACGCCGAGTCCGACGATCACGCCGGTCGCAATCGGACTCAGGTAGGAATGGTGCCGAAACTCTTCTCGCGCATGAACGTTCGAGATGTGCACCTCGACGAGACCTGCGGTCAGTTCGGCGCATGCATCTCGCAGGACCACCGACGTGTGCGTCAAGCCACCGGCATTGAGGATCACCGGTTCCCCCGCGTCCGCCGCGTCGTGGATCCAACCGAGCAGATCGCCTTCGTGATCGCTCTGACGGACGATCACCTCGACGCCGAGGTCCTTACCTGCCGCGACGCACAATTCGATCAGATCGTCGTGTGTGGTCGCGCCGTAGACCTCGGGCTGACGCTTACCCAGACGCCCCAGATTGGGTCCGTTGACGACGTTGATCCTCACAGCAGGACCGTTCCGCCGGCCGGCCGAGGATCACGGGCGATCGCCGAGTACGCCGCGACCAGCAGGCTCGGATCCGGCCCTTCGAGGCGGCCCGGCTTGGCGAGGCCGTCGAGGACCACGAAACGGAGCAGCCCGGCACGGTTCTTCTTGTCGGTCTGCATTCCCTTCATCAGATCGCCGAACGCATCACCGTCGTACGACGTCGGCAGCCCGACGAGATCGAGGATCGACTTGTGACGATCGGCGGTGGCGTCGTCGAGTCGGCCCGCGAGCCGTCCGAGTTCGGCAGCGAATACCAGCCCGACGGAGACGGCAGCACCGTGGCGCCACTTGTAGCGCTCACGACGTTCGATCGCGTGACCGAGTGTGTGGCCGTAGTTGAGGATTTCGCGCAGATCCGACTCGCGCAGATCCGCGGCCACGACCTTGGCCTTGACCTCGACGGAGCGCCGAATCAGCTCGGGCAGAACAGTTCCCGACGGATCGAGAGCAGCCTTGGGATCGGCTTCGATGAGGTCCAGGATCACCGGGTCGGCGATGAATCCGGTCTTGATGACCTCGGCCATGCCTGCAACGATTTCGTTGTGCGGCACAGTCTCGAGCGTCGCGAGATCGATGAACACCGCTCCCGGCTCGTGGAACGAACCGACGAGGTTCTTGCCCGCTTCGGTGTTGATACCGGTCTTGCCGCCCACTGCTGCGTCGACCATCGCGAGCAAAGTGGTGGGGACGTGAACAACCTTGACACCACGCATCCACGTAGCCGCGACGAAGCCGGTGAGGTCGGTCGCCGCTCCCCCGCCCAAGCTCATGATCGCGTCGCTGCGAGTCAGGCCGATCCGGCCGAGCACGTCCCAGCAGAAGCCCGCGACGGCAAGATCCTTACCGTCCTCGGCGTCGGGGATTTCGATGCGGTGAGCGTCGATTCCCTTCTCCGCCAACGCAGCCCGTACAGCCTCCGCGGTCTCTGCCAGCGGCGGCTGATGGAAGATCGCGACAGTGCGCGCGCCGTCGAACTCGGCAACAAGGTCACCGAGCAGGCCGCGGCCGATCACGACCGGGTAGGGACTTGCGGTCTTCACCTCTACACGTACGGGTTCGGTCACTGCTCCACTACTCCGCTCCGGTTGTTCATTTGTCTTGAAGTTTCGACACCAATTGCCCGACGACACGCGCCGGGCTTCGGCCGTCGGTCCGAATCCGAATCGTGGCCGAACGCCGGTACAGCGGACGACGACGCCTCATCAGCTCCTGGTACTTGACCTTGGGATCTCCGCCGGCCAGCAGCGGACGATGATTGTTCGCCCCCGTGCGGCGAAGCCCTTCGGCGACACTGATCTCCAGGTAGATGACCGTGTGACCCTGGAGCAGTTCGCGCGTGCGATCGGACAGGATCGCACCACCGCCGAGCGAGACGATTCCGTCGGTGGCCTGCAACGCGTCGCGAACCACCGATTCCTCGATCTCACGAAACCGAGGCTCTCCGTCATGGGTGAAGATCTCCGGGATCGTTCTACCCGTGGTCCGTTCGATCTCGGCGTCGGTATCGACCAATTCGAGTTCGAGTGCCTGCGCGAGACGTCGACCGATGGTCGATTTGCCGGCACCGGGCGGACCGATGAGTACAGCCTTCGGCTTCATCGATACGTGAGTCCTATCGAGGCGGTCGGGCTGCGATGCCCTCGGCGTAACGACGGTAGTTGGCAGTGGTTTCAGCAATGGAATCACCACCGAACTTTTCGAGTGCGGCCTGAGCCACGACAAGCGCAACCATCGATTCGGCGACGACGCCGGCGGCCGGAACCGCGCACACATCGCTGCGCTGGTGGATGGCAACCGCTTCCTCGCCGCTCTCCATGTCGACCGTCGCCAGAGCGCGCGGAACCGTCGAGATCGGCTTCATCGCGGCGCGAACTCGAAGGGCCTCACCATTGGTCATGCCACCTTCGATACCGCCTGCGCGGTTGGTGGAGCGCACGATGCCGTCCGGGCCCGGGCGGATTTCGTCGTGAGCCTCGCTGCCACGACGGCGCGCGGTCTCGAAGCCGTCACCGACCTCGACGCCCTTGATGGCCTGAATTCCCATGAGGGCAGCGGCAAGTCGTGAATCGAGACGCTCGGCGCCACTGACGAAGGTGCCGAGTCCGACCGGCAGCCCGTGGATGACGACCTCGACGACGCCGCCGAGGGTGTCGCCGTCCTTCTTGGCCGATTCGATTTCGGCGATCATCGACTCTTCTGCAGCCTTGTCGAAGGCACGGACCGGGCTCGCGTCGATCGCGTCCAGGTCCTTGCCATCCGGCACGGGCCCGACGTACGGCTCGGAAGCACCGATGGAAATAACGTGTGAAACGACCTCGGCACCGAATACCTGACGCAGGAACGACCGTGCGACTGTTCCGGCGGCTACACGGGCTGCGGTCTCGCGAGCGCTGGCGCGCTCGAGGACGGGACGCGCGTCGTTGAAGCCGTACTTGAGCATGCCGCTGTAATCGGCGTGACCGGGACGCGGGCGCGTCAGCGGAGCATTGCGAGCCTGATCGGCGAGCAGGTCCGGGTCGACCGGGTCGGCGGACATGATGGTTTCCCACTTGGGCCACTCGGTGTTGCCGATTTCGATGGCCACGGGGCCACCGAGCGTAAATCCGTGGCGGACACCACCGATGATGGTGACCTTGTCGGCCTCGAACTTCATCCGCGCGCCACGGCCGTAACCGAGTCGACGACGGGCAAGTTCGGACGAGATGGCCTCAGAGGTCACTTCGACCCCCGCGACCATGCCCTCGAGCATCGCGACGAGGGCGGGACCATGGGATTCTCCGGCAGTTATCCAACGCAGCACGCCGACCATCTTTCCACGTCGCAGACCTCAGTTGTCACAGTGGCCCTCCGGGTGAACGCAGATGGCCCACACGCACGATGCGTGTGGGCCATCTCAGAGGTTCCTGCGGGCCTAGAACAGGCGGAATCCTCCACCGTTGGCATTGATGTCAGCCAAACCGATGTTGATGTCTGCCGAGTTGTCGGGAGCATGGAACGGCGGCGGGAGCGGCTCGAAGCAGTACGGTTCGAAGCCGTTGCTGATCAAGCCCACCAGGCGATCGCCGACGACGAGTGGTCCACCGGAGTCTCCGGGAATCGAGCACGTGTGCTCGACAATTTCACCGTAGACGGAGTCGTAGCCCCAGGTGATACCGCACGTGTTGCCGGTCGAACGGCCTTCCTTGCACACGATCGTGCCCGGTGCCGGCGGAGCGCCGATTCCGTTGATCGTCGTGCCGCCGACGGTACGTAGCGGGGCTACCTTCGCGTCGTCGAGATCGATCACCGCGATATCCGAGACCGGACTCGAGTAGGAGAACCGACCGATGGGGCCGGCTTCGGGCAGGTATTCGGCGAACACCCGGTCCCCGACAACTCCGCAGTGTCCGGCGGTGAGTGCCACGAGCGAGCCGGCGTTGTCGTATCCGACCGCGGTCAACGTGCACGCCGCAACTTGCTCCGGATCGGAATGATCCACGTCCGGCAGCAGGATTCCTGAGCCCCCGCCCAGTGCCACCGACGAAGGTGCAGGCGCGGCGCCGGCGACGCCCGCCCCTGCAGCCACAGCCGCCAAACAGGCTGCCGCAGCGACGAAAAGCCTTGTGCGCATAGGTTCCCCCGATAATCGAGTGCGAAACGAGATTCGTTTTGTCCCATTTCCGAAGCCTCAGTCAACGTCAGGGAGTGGACATTCGGCAAGTCCGACTCGCCGCATGCTGGGACTGCGCGCCTGCGATACCCGCCTTTATGAAACCGACGGTTACGTCTTTCCTGCAGATCACGGTCCGTCGTTGAATAGTCAATAACGCAAGGTTTTCCGCGGATGTTGCACTCGTCACGTCAACCAGGCAAACGCCATCGAACCGCAGGCTGCCAGGCACATTGAGGGACCGTGCGCGATGGGCGAATTGTGGGCTACCGGCCCCGACTGTCGCCGGCCCAGTTTTCGCAGTTCGATCACGACACCCAGGGTTGCGGTGAGCACCGACGCAGACACCAACGACCACAGCCAGGCGTCAGCGCCCACCAATCCGGTCAGAGCGCCCAGCGGAAGAGAGAGCTTCACATCGCCGAGACCCATCGAACCAGGCGACATCACGTGCGCCAGGAGGTGGATTCCGGCGAGCAGTGCCGATCCCACCGCAGCAACCCACACCGTTCCCGACGCCGCCGCGTAGACCATCACGACGACGTAGCTCGGCAGCGTGAAACTGTTGGGCAGCCGGCGCACAGCCAGGTCGACAGTCGAGATTGCGACGCACCACCACACCACGGCAAGACCTGAGATCAGTTGCACCACCGAGGTATTCAGTGCGCCGACAACCACCCAACCTGTGGCGACAGCGCACTGCGGCGCACAACAGCGAGTCACGGATGGTCGATAACCGTGTCGCCGCAACCAACTGTCGACGATCGCCCGAGCACCGGCGCCAGCGACTACCCCCGAGCCTGCCAAGACCACCAACGTCCACATGGTTTCGAGCTTGGTGTCTGCCGTTCACCAGCGGCACACTACGAATCGTCTTGTGGACTACCTCGACACTGTGAACAGAGCTAAGCGATAGCGGCTGCCATCGCCTCTCGCGGAGCGGGCTTGCCCGTGAACTGCTCTACCTGCCCGAAGGCCTGATTGAGCAACATCTCGAGGCCACCGATCACTGTGCCACCAGCCGCCTCGACAGCCGAAGCGAGTGGCGTCGGCCAAGGGTTGTAGATCGCGTCGAGGACAAATCGCGCCTTTCCCAATTGCTGAGCAAAGGGCGCTGCCGCATCCGCGGGAACGGTACTGACCAAGACCGAGGATTCGGCACAGATCCCGCCCAGCCGTGCGTCGTCGAAGGTGACCAGATCAATGTCCAACCCGACCGCGCCGCCGCATTCGACGGCCCCGGACGCACGTCCCGGATCACGCGCGACCACGGTGACTGCCCGAACTCCCATGTCGGCCAACGCGACCAGCGCCGGACGCGCGGTGCCTCCCGCGCCGACAACTACCGCCGAAGTCCCGCTGAGATCGCCGACACCGCCGGCGATCAACGCACCGCTGACTCCGTCGACGTCCGTGCAGTCGGCACGCCAACCGCCCTCGATGCGAACCAAGGTGTTGGCCGAGCCGATGGTCACCGCTCGCGGTGTGCGTTCGGTGGCATATTCGAGTGCCGCGATCTTGCCCGGCATCGTCACGGAGAGGCCGACCCATTCGGGGCCGAGTGAGTCAACGAGGGCAGGCAACTGCTCGCCGGTGCATTCGATCCGCTCGTAAGTCCAATCGCTCAGCCCCAAAGCCTCGTACGCGGCCAGATGCAGCAACGGCGACTTCGAGTGAGCGATCGGACTTCCGAGAACTGCCGCCTTACGCGGCGTCTCGAGTGCTGTTGCGGTACTACCGTCCACTGTCGAGAATCCCACTTTGCTGTGCCAGTTCGATGTTGGCCAGATGCTCCTCGTAACTCTTGGTGAAGAGCGTCTGGCCTTCCTTGTTGATCGTGACGAAGTACAACCAGTCACCGGCCGCCGGCGATTCCACGGCCTTCAGCGCGTCGATGCTCGGCGAAGCAATAGGCGTCGCAGGCAGACCGGGCATTGCGTACGTGTTCCAGGGGGTGACGCGCTCACGGTCGGCATCCGTCGTGGCAACTTCGGTGGTGTCGAGTGAGTAGTTGACCGTGGAGTCGAACTGCAAAGGCTGATCGACTGCGAGTCGGTTGACGATCACCCGCGCGACCTTGGCCATGTCGCCAGGCAATGCCTCACGCTCGACCAGCGACGCTGCAACCAACAACTGGTACGGCGACATTCCGACTCCGCTGCCTGCTGTCAGGATCCCGGTGGCCTCGTACTTGGCGGCGCTGCCCTCGACCAACGAACGCAGGATCTCGGTGGGCGTCGCAGTGGGATCGAAATCCCAACTGCTGGCGGCGATCAAACCTTCGAGCTGACGATCCTTGTCCGGAACACTTTTGACCGACGACATCGCCCAGTCCGGCACACCGAGCGAAGCCAGATCGGAAGATGCTCCCGCAGTGTTCAATTCGTCTGTCGAGACACATTTCTGAGCAGAAACCGGGCCGACACAACTCGCCTCGGAAATCAGGTTGTATATGCCCTTCTTGAGCGAGCCGGTCTGCGCGTCCGAACTGTCGTGCAGCTGACGCCCTTCGGCGATGACAACACTGCCGACACGGGAGTCCGGGGCAACCAAACTGTCGAGTGCGCTCGCGGCACTACTCTGCACCGGCACCTGGTAGAAGCCGGGTTGTACCTTCTGGATCTCCGACGGATTGGCGATCGCAGCGTTGTAGAAAGCAGCCGAACTCGCGACGACGTTCTTCGCCTCCAGCGTCGCACCGATCTCCGATGCGGTTTCTCCACTGTTGATCTGGATGACCACGGGTGCGCCGCCCGGGCCGGCGAAGTCCTCCGCGGCCTTGTTGCGATCCATGTACCAGAGGGCACCGTAGGCACCGACACCGAGAACCGCGATCACCAACACCAGGAGAGCGAGAACACCAACCTTCTTACCTCGCTTGGCGCGCTTGTTGCGCGCTTCGCGTTGCTTGCGTGCCTCCGCTCGCGACATATGCGGCGGATCGATATTCTGCGGCAACGCACGCATGACCATGGTCTCGTCGTTGTCGAAGTCGAACGAACTGGTGGGCCGGCTTCCGCCGCCCTCATCCCACCGCGCGTTCACAGATCGCCCTCCAGTGCAGCGTCCTTCGACGACTCCCCTGGTTTCACAGCTCTACTCCGCTCGTCCAGCCAGCCTTGCAGGATTTCCACCGCCGCAGCCTGATCGATCATCGGCCGCTGGCCGCGTGCCTTGACTCCACTTTCGCGGAGGTTGCGCGCAGCCGTGACGGTCGTCAGTCGTTCGTCGGACAATCTCACCGGGATCGGTTCGACGGCCCGCTGCAGTCGTTTGGCGAATGCAGTCGCGATACCGGCGGCTTTACCTTGCTCACCGCGCAGCGTCTGTGGCAGTCCGACGATAACCTCAACGGCCTCGTATTCGGACACGATGGCGATAATGCGCCGGATATCCGGCGCGTCGGGCCCACGCTCCTTCGAGCGTGCAACCGTTTCCACCGGTGTCGCGAGGATGCCGTCGGGGTCGCTTGACGCGACGCCGATGCGAACACTGCCGACGTCGATGGCGATGCGCCGCCCGCGACCAGGGTCGTCGATGCCGGGGCGATCGGGACCCTGCTGCGTAGCCACCACCGTCAGCTGCCGCCCGCCAGCTCTCCGACTCTGTCCCGGATCGCATCGAGCGCCGCCGGGATTCCGGCAGAGTCCGAACCCGAGCCCTGGGCCATGTCGGGCTTTCCGCCGCCGCGGCCACCGATCTTGGGACCGAAGGACGCGACAAGCTCGCCGGCCTTCACACCGAGACCCTGGGCCGCCTTGCTGGATGCGACCACGAACGGGACCTTGCCGTCGACGTCACCGAGGAGAGCTACGACGGCGGGTTCGGAGCCGAGTCGGCCCTTGATGTCCGTGACGAGGCTGCGCAGATCGTTGCCGCCGACTCCCGCGGGAGCAGGCTCGGCAATGACCAGGACGCTACCGATGCGCTTGGCCTTGGCGACGTACTCGCCTGCCGACGCCAGCACAGCCTTGGCCTTGGTCTGCTCGAGTTCCTTCTCGGCCACCTTGAGTCGCTCGACGAGCGCCTCGACGCGGGCGGGTACCTCTTCCGAAGGAACCTTCAGTGAGGAGGAGAGTCCGGCGAGGAGAGCGCGTTCCTTGGCGAGGTAGCGGTAGGAGTCCAAACCGACGTACGCCTCGACGCGTCGGATTCCGGAGCCGACCGACTGCTCACCGAGCAGCGTGACCTGACCGATCTGGGCGGAGCTTCCGACGTGAGTACCGCCGCACAGTTCCATCGAGAACGGACCGCCGATTTCGACAACGCGAACCTCGTCGCCGTAGTTCTCACCGAAGAGTGCCATCGCACCCATCGCCTTGGCCTTGTCGAGATCCGTGACAAATGTGTTGACCGCGTAGTTGGACGCCACGGCTTCGTTGGTGAGTGCCTCGATGTCCTGCTTCTGGGAGTCGGACAGCGCACCCTGCCAGGAGAAGTCGAAGCGGAGGTAGCCCGGCTTGTTGAGCGAGCCCGCCTGCACCGCGTTGGGGCCGAGCACCTGACGCAGCGCCGCGTGCACCATGTGGGTACCGGAGTGCCCCTGGGTTGCACCCTTGCGCCACTCGGCGTCGACGTGCGCGAGCACGACGTCGCCCTCGGTGATCTCGCCCTTCTGCACCGTGACCTTGTGCGTCCAGACCTTCTTGGCGATCTTCTGCACGTCGTTGACCTTGGCTTCGAGGCCCGGCGCGGTGAGCGAACCGATGTCGGCGATCTGTCCACCGGACTCGGCGTAGAGCGGGCTGCGGTCGAGGATTACCTCGACGTCCTGACCGGCCTTCGCAACCGGCACGCGGACACCGTCGACGATCAGTGCGAGGACGTGAGCCTCGGAGACGAGCTCGTCGAAACCGGTGAACTCGGTGGCACCTCGATCGAGCAGTTCCTTGTAGACCGTGAGGTCCGCATGCGCGTGCTTGCGCGCTTGAGCGTCGTCCTTGGCGCGCTTGCGCTGCTCGGCCATGAGCGTGCGGAAGCCGTCTTCGTCGACGGTGAGACCGGCCTCGGATGCCATTTCGAGCGTGAGGTCGATCGGGAAGCCGTAGGTGTCGTGCAGTGCAAACGCCTGATCGCCGGCGATGACCGACTTTCCGGACGACTTGACCGTCTCGGCAGCATTCTCGAACAGGGCCGAACCCGACGCCAGCGTCTTGAGGAACGCGGTCTCCTCACCGACGGCAACGTTCTCGATGCGCGTGAAGTCGGTTTCCAGAACCGGGTACGACGGCGCCATCGTGTCGCGGACGACGATCATGAACTCGCGCATGGTGGGCTGCTCGCTGCCGAGCAGTTTGGCCGAGCGCACGATACGACGCAGCAACCGGCGCAGGACGTATCCGCGGCCGTAGTTGCCGGGGTTCACACCGTCGGCGATCAACATCGCGGCGGTGCGTGCGTGGTCGGCGATGACGCGGAAACGGACGTCAGAAGTGTGATCGGTCCCGTACACGCTGCCGGTCAGCTCGGCAGCCTTGTCGATGACGGGGCGGAGAAGGTCTGTCTCGTAGACGTTTTCGACGCCCTGCAGGAGGAACGCAACGCGCTCGACGCCCATGCCGGTGTCGATGTTCTTCTTCGGCAGCGGTCCGAGGATCGGGTAGTCGCCCTTGTTGGTGCCCTCGCCGCGCTCGTTCTGCATGAACACGAGGTTCCAGATCTCGATGTAGCGATCCTCGTCGGCTTCCGGGCCACCCTCGACGCCGTACTCGGCGCCGCGGTCGTAGAAGATCTCCGAGCAGGGGCCGCACGGTCCGGGAATGCCCATGGACCAGTAGTTGTCCTTCATGCCGCGGCGCTGGATGCGCTCTTCGGGCACACCGACCTCGTCGCGCCAGATCGAGAACGCTTCGTCGTCGTCGAGATAGACGGTTGCCCACAAGCGCGTGGGATCGATGCCGTATCCGCCGTCCTCGACCGAACCTGTCAGCAACTGCCAGGCGTGGGAGATGGCTTCCTTCTTGAAGTAGTCACCGAAGGAGAAGTTGCCCGCCATCTGGAAGAAGGTGTTGTGGCGGGTGGTGATGCCGACCTCTTCGATGTCCAGGGTGCGGACACACTTCTGCACAGACGTCGCGCGCGAATAGGACGGCGTCTGCTGCCCGAGGAAGAACGGCACGAACGGAACCATGCCCGCGTTGACGAACAGAAGGTTCGGGTCGTCGAGAATCAGCGAGGCGCTGGGCACCTCGGTGTGGCCGGCCTTGACGAAGTGGTCGAGGAATCGCCTGCGGATCTCGTGGGTTTGCACTAACCGGTCCTTACCTTCAAGAGCGTCGAGCTATGGGTGTCCAGACTAACGCGTCGACCGGTGGAACCTGGCAGGCGTCAGCCACGAACGATTCGGCGGAGTTTGCTCACCCGATCGGCGATCTCTCGCTCGTTGCCGTGTGCGGTGGGCTGGTAATAGTCGACACCCACCAGATCGTCCGGTGGATACTGTTGCCGCAGAACACCATCACGTGTGTCGTGCGGGTACTTGTATCCGACTGCGTTGCCCAATTGCTCGGCACCCTTGTAGTGCCCGTCACGCAGATGCTGCGGTACCAGTCCGGATTTTCCGGCGGCCACGTCGGCCATGGCCGCACCGAGAGCGGCGATCACCGCACCCGATTTGGGAGCCGTCGCCAGATGAATGGTGGCCTGTGCCAGCGCCAGACGAGCCTCCGGCATACCGATCAGCTGCACTGCCTGGGCAGCGGCGGTGGCAGTCTGCAGCGCCATCGGGTCCGCCATGCCGATGTCCTCGCTGGCATGAACCACCAGACGCCTCGCGATGAAACGAGGGTCTTCGCCCGCGGTCAGCATCCGAGCGAGGTAGTGCAGGGCGGCATCGACGTCGGAGCCGCGAATGCTCTTGATGAAGGCGCTGATGACGTCGTAGTGCTGATCTCCGGCACGGTCGTACCGAACCGCGGCCTTGTCGACACTGGCCTCGACGGTCGCTAGGTCGAGCACCACTGGGCCCGAAGAGTCACCGGCCGTGTCCAGTGCAGCTCCGGCAGCGGCCTCGAGTGCCGTCAGGGCTCGGCGTGCGTCACCGGCCGCCAGACGAACGAGGTGTTCCATCGCGTCGTCGTCGATCGCGATCGCTCCCCCGAACCCGCGCTCGTCGGCGACCGCACGCTCGAGCAGTTCCTGGACATCCGCAGCGGTGAGCGATTGCAGTTGCAGGACCAACGAGCGCGACAACAGCGCGGAGACGACCGAGAAGGACGGGTTCTCGGTGGTCGCGCCGACCAGGAGCACGATCCGGTTCTCGACCGCGGCGAGCAAGGCGTCCTGCTGGGTTTTGGAGAAACGATGGACCTCGTCGATGAACAAGACGGTCTGTTCGCCGTTCAGCAGACGACGGCGGGCAAGTTCGATGACACCGCGGACTTCCTTGACGCCGGCGGACAGGGCAGACAATGCCTCGAACCGACGGCCGGTAGCGCCCGAGATCAACGACGCGAGCGTGGTCTTGCCGGTGCCGGGAGGTCCGTACAGAAGTACCGATGCAGCGCCGGACCCCTCGACCATTCTGCGCAGCGGAGCACCAGGGCCGAGCAGGTGCTGTTGACCGACAACTTCACCGAGAGTGAGGGGGCGCATGCGGACGGCCAGAGGAGCACCAGGCGGCACCGAGGACAACGCGCGCTCGGCGACAGACACGACATCGGGTTCGTCGACGATCGCGGATTCCTCCGGAGTTGCCTCGAACAGGCCGTCTTCCGCCACCACGCCGTCTTTCGCCCCCACACTGTCTTCCGCTTGCCAATCGCTCACGAATCGACGCTACTAGAGACCACCGACGCTTGACACAACCCGCAGTTCCGCCAGCCCTCACGTCCTCGGCAAAGGCGCTGTAATAGCGTTGTCGCCATGAGCACCTCCGAGATCGCCACCGTCCTCGCGTGGCACGATGCACTCAACTCCCAAGACATCGACACGCTTCTGCAGTTGTCGAGTGACGACATCGAGGTAGGCGGCCCCAAGGGCGCGAGCCAGGGACTCGCTGCCCTGCGCGAGTGGGCCACCAACGCCGGCATCACGCTCGTCCCCGGGAAGATGTACGTCCACCATGGCGTGGTCGTCGTCGAACAGACCGCAACGTGGGCGGCCGAACCGGACAAGTCCGCGACCCTGGCCTCGGCTTTCCGAGTCGTGGCCGACCAGGTGACGTCGACGTTCCGCCATCCTGATCTGGCGACGGCGCTCGCGGCGACGGACCTGTCCGAGAACGATCTGGTCTCCGACAACTGAGCGGACTCGACCGAAAAAGGGCGCTCGTGCTGCATGCACGGGCGCCCTTCTGCGTGTGATCAGTCAGAAACTCAACTGAACTCGGTGCGCAGCGCCGCCACGACGTCGCGGGCGTGTGCCTCGACGGCGTCGTTGCCGGCGAGCTTCGCCGAACGCGCGAGTCTTGCCCAGCGTCCCACCAGTGCGTCGGCCCGTGGAATCGAGAGATAGTGCTCGCGGACAGCGGCGATACGTGAATGATCCTCGGGCAGGTACAGATAGGTGCTGAGCCAGACCCAGATGAGTTGGGCCTCGACGATCCTGCGCCCCAATTCGGCCTCGTCGGCCAGGGCCGGCCACATCCCGACGACCTCGGCCCGCCAGGCATCGACCATCGCCGACGCCCGCTCTTCGGTCAGGTCGATGTTGCACAGGCAACCGGGGAACGACACCAACGCGTAGGTGATGTCGAGGAGGGCGTCCCGGTAGCCACCCCACTCGTAGTCGAGGAACTGCACGCCGTCGTCGTTGACGATGATGTTGTCTGGGCACAGGTCCGACGGACTGAAGGCGCGGAATCGACCGCCACTGAACAGTGTCTGCGCGTGCTGAACCTGCTCGAGAATGTCCGAACTCACATCGATGCCGAGACTTTCCACCAACATCGCGGGAACACCGGCCACTGCGCGTCCCACCTGATCCGCCACTTCATCGGAGCAATGGGCGACCTCGGCTCGACGCAGCAGTGCGGTGAAGTCGTCCTCACGGCCGACGGTCGCGGCGTGCATGCGCCCCATGGCCTGCGCCATGGCCATCAGCGTGTGAGTGACGGTGTCCGGGTCGGAGTCTTCGAGTCGGACGCTGATTGCGGTGGCGTCGCCGAGATCACTCAGGATCAAGAGGCGAGCATCGAGGTCGGACGCCAACAGTTCGGCGCCGGGGCGTGCGTCCTTGGCAAGCGCGTTGGCGAACTGATACGACACCGCTTCACGAAGGAAAGCGGTCTCGACGTCGAAGTCACCTTCGGACGCGGCGGGGAGCGCAATCGCGGTTTTGGTGGCTCCCTGGAAGTTGTCGCGGACCTGCTTGATCACCAGCGTTCGAGGCAGCGAGAACGGGTTCTCGGCGACACGTACGCGTAGCACGACGGTGCGGCCACTCCCCCCGAGATCGACTGGATCCACCAGGGTTACGGGTGCCCCTGTGCGGCGTGTCAGCAACTGCTCAGCAGCTGCGACGACTTCGGAAACGGGGTCTGCCAGTAATGCGGTCATCACCGACCAACTTACCCGTTAGTGACTCCGATCATGCCCAGCTCATCCACTCACAGCGGCGAATTCAAGCTCTCACAGCGACAGAAATTGCCGCCTACCTGCGGTGATGACAAAAGTCCCTAATCGCCACACCGGCACACAGTTCTCGCGAGAATTCTGCTGTCGGTGAGCAGAACTCCGAACCGGCGATGTCATGGAGTTTTGTCCTCGTCGACAAATCGAGAAATGCCTTTCAACGCTGCTTCGAATTCCTCGTCGGCCCGGGTTCTGACCCAGAGGACGAGCACGCAGGCAGTGACGATCCCGACCAGGTTGACAGCCAGTTGCAGCGACGACAACCCGGCGATCCGCCATTCTCCGTTTGCTGCCGCAACCACCGCGAAACCGGCGGCAGGAACCGTGGTGACGGAGATGAACACTCCGACCAAGGCAGCGGACTTCGACGAGACGAGTGCCAGCATTCCAGCCGCACCGGCAAGAAGCGCGACGACAAACGAGATGGGCCCGACCTTGTAGACGAAATCGACCTCGTGGAGCGATTCGAGACTCACGACGTCCATCCACCCGAAGAACTTCACCACGAACGTTGCGGCGAGAGTCACGCCCATCGCGATGGGGAATCCGACGGCGAGCGCGAGAATCGAACGTCGACGCAACCGTCGATCCCGCCGTACGAGTGCCACAGCCAGCGCGGCCAGCGGCCCGAACTCCGGGCCGACGACCATGGCGCCCACGATCGTGATCTGAGAGTCGGTGACAACGCCGATTGCCGCGAGCAGACATGCGATCGTCAGGAACGCGACGAACAATCCGTTGAGAGTTGATTCTTCCCGAGTGCGGGACAGCAATTCCTCCCACACGACGGAATCCGCGGGATCACCCGGCACGTCGCGCTCAGCTTTGCGCGCCGCCGCCGACAACACCGTCTCGACTGGTACGAGCGTCATTCCGCCGTCCTCGGCGACGCCGAGAGCGGTCAGAGCATCGACGACGTCGTTGGCCGCCTCACGGGCGACGTCGGCCTCCACCATGTCGCCGGCGGGATGAACCGCGACATCACGTAATACGACGATGTGTGTCGCGCCCCGCTGCGACGCGAGCGCACCGAGAACTTGCTCGGTGCGCTCGGTCGGGCAGATCACCCGCAAATGCAGCATGGCGATCCGGTGTCGGCTCTACTTGGCTTCGACGGTGTCGCCTTCGGACTTCTTGTCCTCTGACTTCTTCTCGGGCTTCGCATCAATACCCGATTCCTTGCGCTGCTGCGCAGAAATCGGTGCCGGAGCATCCGTCAGCGGGTCGACGCCGCCACCGGACTTCGGGAACGCGATGACCTCACGGATGGAATCCATGCCGGCGAGGAGAGCGGTGATGCGGTCCCAGCCGAAAGCAATTCCGCCGTGCGGAGGCGCGCCGAAGGCGAAGGCGTCGAGAAGGAAGCCGAACTGCTCCTGCGCCTCTTCCTCGGAGATACCCATCACCTTGAACACTCGTTCCTGAATGTCCTTGCGGTGGATACGAATACTGCCGCCGCCGATCTCGTTGCCGTTGCAGACGATGTCGTAGGCGTAGGCGAGAGCGGAATCCGGATCGGTGTCGAACGTGTCGAAGAACTCCGGCTTCGGCGACGTGAACGCATGGTGCACGGCGGTCCAGGCGGAGTGGCCGAGAGCAACGTCACCGGATGCAGTGGCGTCGGCGGTCGGCTCGAACATCGGAGCGTCGACGATCCACACGAAGGCCCACGCGTCGGGATCGATGAGATCCTTCTTGCGGGCGATCTCACCACGGGCAGCGCCGAGGAGAGCGCGCGTCGACTTGGTCGCGCCCGCTCCGAAGAAGATGCAGTCACCCGGCTGGGCTCCGACGTGAGCGGCCAGGCCCTCGCGCTCGGCGTCGGTCAGGTTCTTGGCAACGGGACCACCGAGAGTGCCGTCTTCACCGACCAACACGTACGCCAGGCCCTTGGAGCCGCGCTGCTTCGCCCACTCCTGCCAGGCATCGAGCTGCTTGCGCGGCTGGCTTGCACCACCGGGCATCACGACGGCGCCAACGTATTCGGCTTGGAAGACGCGGAAGGTCGTGTCCTTGAAGAACTCCGCGCACTCGACGAGTTCGATACCGAAACGCAGGTCCGGCTTGTCGCTGCCGTAACGACGCATTGCCTCGTTGTAGGTCATGCGGTCGATCGGCGTCTTGATCTCGTGGCCGACGAGCTTCCAGAGCGCCGTCAGGATTTCCTCGGCAAGCAGGATGATGTCGTCCTGGTTGACGAAAGCCATCTCGATGTCGAGCTGAGTGAACTCGGGCTGACGATCGGCGCGGAAATCCTCGTCGCGGTAGCAACGCGCGATCTGGTAGTAGCGCTCGATGCCGCCGACCATGAGTAGCTGCTTGAACAGCTGCGGGCTCTGCGGCAGTGCGTAGAAGCTACCGGGCTGCAGGCGTGACGGTACGAGGAAGTCACGGGCACCCTCTGGCGTCGAACGCGTGAGCGTCGGAGTCTCGACCTCGACGAACTCGTGGTGCGCGAGAACGCCGCGCGCTGCGGCACTTACCTTGGAACGCAAGCGAATTGCGGATCCGGGCCCTTCACGACGCAAGTCGAGGTATCGGTACTTGAGGCGTGCTTCTTCGCCGACCTGATCGTCGAGCTGGAACGGCAGCGGTGCGCTTTCGTTGAGAACCTCGAGTTCGGTGGCGTTGACCTCGATTGCTCCGGTGGGGATCTCGAAGTTCTGGTTGCCCTCGGGGCGAACCTCGACCGTTCCGGTTACGCGAACGCAGTATTCCGCGCGCAGACGGTGCGCCTGCTCGGCCACGTCACCTGCCCGGAAAACTACCTGCGCAACTCCGGATGCATCACGGAGATCGATGAAGATCACTCCGCCGTGATCACGACGCCTGGCTACCCAACCGGTGAGCGTTACGGTCTGCTCTGCCTGCTCGGGTCGCAATGAACCGGCGAGATGTGTGCGCAGCACGGGATTCCTTTCGAACTACTTCCAATAACCGATGACCGACTACTTTGCCTGCGATCCTACGGAGCGAACTGCGCAGAGCGGAAACGCGGACCCGCATCGCATGCGAAGCTATCTCCAGAAGTGACGGCAAGCACTTGTTCACGACAGCAGAAAGCGGACATAGATGACCTTCAACGAGGGGGCCCGCGGCGAAGCGGGACGCGTTCAGGTTCAAGGCGGCGGGGGCGGCGGTGGCCGCGGCGGCAAGATCGCGATCGGCGGTGGCGCGGGCGGCATCATCGTTCTGATCCTGGCGCTGTTGTTCGGCGGTGACCCCGGCTCACT
Source organism: Rhodococcus sp. MurmanLake-1 (assembly GCF_056945715.1). Taxonomy (NCBI): domain Bacteria; kingdom Bacillati; phylum Actinomycetota; class Actinomycetes; order Mycobacteriales; family Nocardiaceae; genus Rhodococcus; species Rhodococcus sp. MurmanLake-1. The sequence goes on from NZ_JBWZNF010000001.1 coordinate 354,113, forward strand.
ACTAGGCACGTCCACCGAAACTTCGAGTTCGTCGACCGGACTGTCGTCGGTCGACGAGTGCACCGGCGCTCAGGCAAACACCGATGTGAACTGCCGCGTCACACTGACCGTCGGAAGCCTCGACGACGTTTGGGAACAGCAGTTGGTCAAGCAGACCGGCACGGCATACGTGCGACCCGAAGTCATCCTGTTCAGCGGTTCGGTCAACACCGGTTGCGGCCAGGCGTCGAGTGATGTCGGTCCGTTCTACTGCCCGGCGGACCAAACGGCGTACTTCGATACGAGCTTCTTCCAATTGCTCGTCGACCGTTTCGGTTCCAGTGCCGGACCGCTCGCACAGGAGTACGTGGTCGCTCACGAGTTCGGACATCACATCCAGAATCAGCTCGGCGACATCGGCCGCGCGCAAGCTGACCCACAGGGCGAGCAGTCCGGCGCGGTTCGCACCGAACTCCAGGCCGATTGCTACGCCGGCGTCTGGGCACATTTTGCGGACACGATTCCCGACGAAGCGACCGGTCAACCATTCCTGAAGCCCTTGTCCGAGAGCGATATTCGGGACGCCCTCTCGGCGGCGTCATCGGTGGGCGACGACCGCATCCAGAAGTCCACGACCGGTCGGGTCAACCCCGAAGGTTGGACACACGGTTCCTCCGCACAGCGGCAGGCGTGGTTCAAGACCGGATACCAGACCGGCCAGATTTCGTCGTGTGACACGTACTCGGCGCGGGATCTGAACAATCCGCCCGATCTGAAGCGGTAGAGAACCTCCGAAATACCATCCCGCCGACAATTTTTTCTGTCTTGACAGATTTGGTTGTCGGTGGGATGGTTTTCTCATGTTGGAAGTTGCAGTCATCGATCGTCCCGCAGCTGCCGAGGCCTCGCTCGATCCGATCCGCCAACGGATTCTGGCTGAACTGGCAGTCCCGGCATCAGCATCCTCGCTGGCACCCCGAGTGGGCTTGACGCGCCAGAAGATCAATTACCACTTGCGCACTCTCGAGGAACACGGACTCGTCGAACTCGTCGAGGAGCGCAAGCGGGGAAACATGACGGAGCGGATCATGCAGGCCAGCGCCGCGTCGTACGTCATCTCCCCCGCTGCAATGTCCGCGCTCGCGCCGGACCCGAGCCGGTTCCCGGATCAGCTCTCGGCGCGCTGGCTCGTCACTCTCGCGGCGCGGATCGTCCGAGAGGTCGGCGAACTGATCGCCGGCGCAACTGCGGCCGGAAAACCGTTGGCGTCCTTTGCCATCGACAGCGACATCACCTTTGCCACGGCGGCCGACCGCGCCGCCTTCGCCGGCGAACTCGGCGAGTCGGTCAACTCACTCGTGGCCAAATACCACGACGGCAATTCCGAAGCCGGGCGCAAACACCGCTTGGTTGTCGCCCTGCATCCCAGTCTCACCACACCCCACGTCACCACACCCGAAACGGAGCAGTAGCGATGTCCGAGAAATTCGAAATCCGCCGCGAGGTGGTCGTCCCCGGAACTCCCGAGCAGATCTGGGCCGCAATCTCGGCAGAGACGGCCGGCTGGATGTTCCCGTCCCCGCTCGAAATCCCTGCGGACGGCAGTAGTCCGGACAGCCCGATCATCGCGACGTGGGAGCCGCCCCGCGAGCTAGCCATCCACATGCAAGGCCCCGACGGCTGGTTCAACAACCTCGAGTACGTCGTCGAGGCCCGCGACGAGAGCACCGCCGTTGTCCGCTACGTCCACGCCGGAGTGTTTGCCGAGGACTGGGACAACCAGTACGACGGCGCGAGTAAGCACACGGACTTCTACCTGCACAGTCTCGGCCAATACGTGCGGTACTTCGCCGGCAAACCCGTCACCTATGTCTCGGCCGAAGGCCCGGAATCCTCGTCCTCGCCGCAAGCGATGGGAACGCTTCGCAGCGCCCTCGGAATCACCTCGGGCACCGCTGTCGGTGACGCCACGTCGGTGGAAGTCCCCGGAATCGGAACCGTCGACGCGATTGTCGACTACATCAACGACTGGTTCATCGGCTTGCGTACCGAGGACGCATTGCTGCGGTTCTACGGACGAAACGCCTTCGGCGGCACCGTCGACGCGGCCCATCACCTCTTCGCAGAGGGCGCTGACGGTGGATCAGCAACGACAGCGTGGCAGGCCTGGCTCGACGGCGTGTTCGCCTGAGTCGTCACACTCCCCGCTCTGCTGACACGCGACCGTCGTCGATCGCGGTCAGCAAAGCGGCATGATCGCGTGCGTTGCGTTTGGCGTAGGCAGCCGCGAACTCCCCGATCGCGAAATCGAATTCGGTTCCGTCACCGAGATATTCGGCGATCGCAATCCGATCGGACGAGCGAGCATGCGCATAGGCCAGGACCCTCGCGCATAGTCGCCCGTAGAGTTCCATCCCTTCAGGTTTCATGGTTTCGATGACCGCTGATCCCTTGCCGTCCCGAAGTTGGCGGATGTAGAAGTCGTGCTCATCCTCGTCGAGTCCCGGTCCGCGCTCCCACCCCAGGAAGATGTCACTGGTGGCCTGCATCAGGCGCTGCCCGTTCACTACTCGTTCGCCCTCGTTGGAGAAGGTGGGGCCATCGACGTACGCCGAGAGAACGGACGGCTGCGCCTCCTTGACCTGCAGGATCAACGGATCGTCGTCGTCGACGCCTTTCATCAGGATCATCCACGCGCGCGTTCCGACGCTCCCGACACCGACAACTTTCCGCGCGATGTGCGTCATCTCGAAGCTTTCGAGCAACACCCGACGGTCCCACTGCAACGTGCTTCGATAGGAACGAACGCGCTGACGTAGCAACTCCTCGATCTGAGTGAGGTCGGTGCCCGCGAACAATTCCTCTGCCGGCACGATCAGCGGCGGGTCACTGATGAACCGCCTTCTCCCGTCGACGATTTCGGTGAATTTGCCGGCAGCCTGAGCGCTGTCTCGGCGACGAGCCTTGTCCAACGTCGCCTGGGTCCGCTCGAGCATTCGCTTCTTCAAATCGACGCGAAGTTCTTCCAGTCCGTCTTCGGGTGCGATGTGCGCGTACCAAACTGCGAGGTTCCCCAATCCTGACTGAGCGATCAGGGTTTCGCGATACTCGGCCGCACACCCGCGAACGATCTTCTTACGCTCTTTGCCGGAGTATCCGTTGTCCTTCGCTGCGATCGCCAAACTGGCGGCCAGCCGTTTCACGTCCCATTCGAACGGCCCCGGGTACGTTTCGTCGAAGTCGTTGATGTCGAACGCGAGCTTTCGCTCGGGCGTCGCATAGATACCGAAGTTGCTCAGGTGTGCGTCGCCGCAGAGTTGGCTGTTCAGGCCGGAATCAGGGCTTCGGGACAAGTCGTCCGTCATCACCAGGGCAGCACCACGGAAGAACGAGAACCGGGACGCCGACATGCGCCCGTATCGGATGGGCACCAGGTCCTGTACCCGCGACTTCGCCTGCAATTCCAGCAGTGATATCGGATCGCGGTCACTCTCTGTCAGATCCGCGAGCGCGGCCAATGGCGTATCTCTACGCGCCTGGCGGCCGCGCGCCCGCCTCTCGTCGACAGTGGGATGCTCGGTACGCACTGCTGTCATCTGCCCGACCTTTCACTCGCAACGGCTATCGCTACGAACTCGACGCGTCGGGCGTCGTTCGGCCTCCTGATCCGCGCGCTGCGCGTACCAGGAGTTCCGGACTTGACACCAACGCCTTGCGCCACGGAAGTACCCCGTCGATCTCGATCTGAATCGACAGGCTCAACACGGTCCGAATCAGAACGATCATGCCCAGAACTGCGGCGTCGGTCAGCGACGGTGAAGACGTCACAGTCTTCACCAGATCAGCGGCGACAAGGATCTCGAGCCCGAGAAGGATGACCGCACCCATCGTCTCGCGCAGAGTGCGAAACGCTGAACTACCGTCGCGCGTTCGACTCCAGGCGCGCCCCGCGATCACGAATGCGAACACGAACCCGAGGACCATGGCGACAACACCGAGTACTTCGAACCATTCGGTGACAAGCTCGAAGAACCTGATTTTGTCCATGATCATGATTCTCGAGGTAATGCACCGATAAGTCGAGGTGACACGACGGAGTCAGCTGAAGATCCGCTCGATATCGTCGAGTCGCAGCTCGGTCGCGCGAGGAGAATAGCCCGAGCCCCACAGGCTGTCGTCGACGTAATGGATGGTCCCCGAGCGGACAGCGGGAAGACGCTCCCAGAGCGGGTTCATTGCCAACTGCGCGCGGACGTCCTGCTGGTCCTGGAATGCACCCACGATGATCACGTCGCTGGTCACCTGATCGAGTTGCTCCGCTGTGAGTGTGCGGGTGAACTCCTCCGATGTAGCTCGATCGCCTGGGAACCCGAGAGCATCGAGAAGAGCGTCGACCTGGTTGTAGACGACACCGTTTTCGCCGGTACGCAGCAGCGTCACCGACGGTAGCGAGCCGAGGGCCGAGAGCCGATCCTTGATTGTGAGGAGGCGCTCTTCCGTTCTCGCGTTCAATTCCGCAGCAGCTTCTTCCCGTCGGACCGCGACGCCCATCGAGGTGACCAACTTCTTCATCTCGTCCCACGTGAGGTACCCGTTGAAGCCGGCGAACACTGGAACACCGGTCGCAGAGAGTTCGTCGTAGGACTTTGCCGCATAAGCATTTCCGGCGGTCAGGAGCATGACGATCAGATCCGGCGACGCGCCGATGATCGCTTCCTTGTTCCACGTTCCCGCCGTGCCGAGGTTCGGGATGTTCGCCGCCTCCGGCATCGTGCGCAACACCGCGTCGCCGCCCACCCCTTCGAGACCGAAGAAGCCGCCGACGATCTTCTCCGGCGGCACACCGAGGTCGAGGACCGTCGCCATGGCGCTGACGTGGGCGATGACCATTCGCTGCGGATCCGACGGAATCTCGACTCTGCCCGTCTCATCCTGCACTGTGACGAGACCACTTGGCGCCGAGCCGTTTTCGTCGCTGCTGCACGCTGCCAGCAATGTCGCAGCCGCGACACCGAGCCCGGCGCCGAGGAATCCCCTGCGTGTCAGCGCATCGACGATGCGTTCCCACTGCTCGTCTGTATCGAGTGTGGTGTTATCGAGTGCGGGCGCCAGGCAGATCGAGTTCGGCACAGTTCGGTCCATTCGTTCGAGCGGTCGAAGATCTCCTCGATTGTGGCTATCGAACCGTCGAAACTGAACAGGATTTCGAGCCGACATCTATCGCTGTCCGGTCACACCTTCTTGACGACGCTCGACTTCAATTGCATCGGTCCGATGCCGTCGACCTTGCAGTCGATGTCGTGGTCGCCAACGCCCTGAACAAGGCGGATGTTGCGCACTTTCGTACCTGACTTGATGCCGGTCGGACTGCCCTTCACCTTGAGCGTCTTGACGACCGTCACCGTGTCTCCGTCCGCAAGGATGTTGCCTACGGCATCTTTCACCACACCCAGTTTCACCACACCCGAGTCCTCGCCGGCACTATCGGTCGGCGCCCACTCGTGCGCGCAGGACGGGCAGACCATCAACGCGCCCATCTCGTAGGTGTATTCGCCGGCGCATTCGGGGCAAGGGGGCAAGGTGTCTTCCACGCGGTTCATCCTATCCACCAGGCACCCGATCCCCATTTTTGCATTTCATGAGGCATTCTTGGGCGAAATATTGCATTCGATGAAACTTTGCACTCTGTGCAATTATGGATGAAATGGGAACCGAAACTCTCGGATTGCGCGAACGAAAACGAATTGCGACGAGGCAGCTGATCGAGCACACTGCCGTCGAACTCGTCCTCGACCTGGGCTATGACGAAGTGACCGTCGAGAAGATCTGCGAGGCCTGCAATCTGTCGACCCGCACGTTCTTCAACTACTTCCCCACCAAGGACGCGGCGATCGGTGGGCTCATGCTCGTCGTGCCAAGTGAGGCAACCATGCTCACGCTCATCGGCGAGCACCCGGACGATCCGCTGCGCGGCGCCCTCGCGGTCTTCGAGGCGGCGATGCAGATCGTCGACGAGCGACCCGATCTGCTCGCGCATCGACGCGAATTGTTCGAACGTCATCCCACGCTGTTGCAACAACATCTGGCCACCTTCCACGATCTTGAAGACACGCTCACCCGGATCCTCACGCGGGAGTTGTCGCACAGAACCGAGTATCGCCGCCTGCACTCGGATACAGCCGCTGCCGACGAAGCCACGGCAACGGTCATCACCGCAGGCGCCGCGATGCGTTACGTCTTCCGAAAATGGCAGAACAGTGAACGGGCAAGCCCCAGAACCGACTTGCTTGATCCGGCACTACTCCTGATGGCTCGAATACTCAGGTCCGAGAGCTGATCCACACTCTCTCGCACCAGCTGTCACTCAACTAAGGAACTACATGTCCACTCGAGAAGCTGCGACCGTCGAGCCCGACGGCACGCATACCGATACCGAGGCCGCGCCGGACAAACGGTCGATCATCCTCGTTTTTGTCGGGCTTATGATCACGATGCTTCTGGCATCGCTCGACCAGATGATCTTCAGCACCGCGCTCCCGACCATCGTGGGTGAATTGAACGGCGTCAACCACATGGTCTGGGTGACGACGGCATACATCCTCGCCTCGACCGTCATGATGCCGGTGTACGGAAAACTCGGTGACCTGATCGGGCGCAAGGGCCTCTTCATCGGCGCCATCAGCATTTTCATCGTCGGTTCGGTGATCGGCGGTCTGTCCCACGACATGACCACACTCATCGCTGGTCGAGCCGTGCAAGGACTCGGCGGCGGCGGATTGATCCTGCTGTCCCAGGCGATCATTGCCGACGTCGTCCCTGCCAGGCAACGCGGCCGGTACATGGGTGCGATGGGCGGCGTGTTCGCACTGGCTTCGGTTGCCGGCCCCCTTCTCGGTGGATGGTTCACCGAGGGCATCGGCTGGCGCTGGGCATTCTGGATCAACATCCCCCTCGGGCTCCTCGCAATCGCGAGCGCAATGGCATTCCTTCACCTGCGGAAGCCGAACCTCGGCAAACCTCGCATCGACTATCTGGGAATGGTCCTCGTCGCAACGGCCGCAACCTGTCTGATCCTGTTCACCACCTGGGGCGGCAACACCTACGCCTGGGGGTCAGGCGTCATCATCGGGTTGATCATCGGCTGCATCGTGACCGCAGTGGCGTTTGTCTTCGTCGAGAAGCGTGCTGACGAACCGGTAATTCCGATGCACCTGTTCGCTCAACGAAACTTCGTGTTGACCACGGTCGCGGGTCTGATCATCGGCATCGCGATGTTCGGTGCGCTCGCATACCTGCCGACCTACATCCAGATGGTGACCGGTAAGAACGCCACCGAAGCAGGACTGATGATGATTCCGATGATGGCAGGCCTGCTGGTCGCCTCCATCGGATCCGGTCAGCTCGTCAGCAAGACCGGCCGCTACAAGATCTTCCCCATCGTCGGAACATCCATCGTCGCAGTCGCTCTTGTCCTGCTCTCACGTCTGACGCCGTCGACCTCACTGCTGGTCTTCGGTTGCTACATCGCACTCATGGGTATCGGCCTCGGCCTCGTCATGCAGATCTTGATCTTGATCGTGCAGAACACCTTCCCCGCGGCCGAAGTGGGAACGGCCACCGCGTCGAACAACTTCTTCCGTCAGATCGGTGCGTCGTTGGGCAGCGCGATCGTGGGCAGCCTGTTCGCCTCGCGTCTGACCAATCTCCTGGCCGAGCGACTCCCGGCGAATGGCGGCGCGGTCGGTGGTGACGAGAACTCCTTGACCCCGGGAATCCTCTGGAAGTTGCCCAGCCAGGTTCGCGAGATCATCGTCGGTGCGTACAACGACGCGCTGGCGCCGATCTTCCTGTACCTCGTCCCCTTGGTCATCGCGGCAGTTGTCCTGTTGCTCTTCGTCAAGGAGAAGCCACTCGCGACAACGATCGATCGCTCGGCACCCCCGCTCGAGTAATTGACTATCGTGGCGTGATGTCGCACGCACCGAATACGCCCAGACGCACTCTCGCTGTTCTGGGCGTATTCAGCGTTGTGGTGGTCGTAGTTGTCGCCGGCGCACTGTGGTGCTTCGCGCGCGGCGACGACGCTCTTGCCGGCGAGAATCTCGATTCGTTCCCGGCCGTCGACCACAGCATTCTCAGCGCTCAGCAGAGTGCGCTACTGGGCGTCCTCGAGCAGGAGTGGGAGTCAGGGAGTCCCGGCACCAAATACGCCGAGGGTGTCGAAGAATCGTGGTGTGCCGATTTCGTGAGCTGGTCGATGAACCAGATCGGCACGCCGTTCTCGAACCCCAACTCAGGGTCGTGGCGCATCCCCGGGGTGTACACGCTGCAGGAGTATTACGAGTCCGTCGACGCGTTTGTCCCCTACGGTCAGGACTACCAGCCCAAGGTCGGCGACACGATCCTGTACGGCGACTCGAGCCCCTTCGGCCAACACGTCAACGTCGTTCTGGTCAACGACGGCGGCACTCTGACGACCGTCGGCGGCAACGAGAACAACAAGGTCATGCTCCATCGCATCGTCCCGTCGGAAGTCCCGGGGATCGTCGGGTTCGGCGTCATCTGAGCCACCCCCGCCGTCTTTGCGTGATGAAACTTGATTGTTGCGAGCGGTGAGATTTCCGAATTGGTTCAACCGTTGATTGGTGCAAACTGATCGACATTGTTCGGATAATTCAGTGTTTCCGTCGTCGACAGATATCTATATCGAACGAAGGATCTGACCTGACAACTAGATTCATATCCAGCTGCCCCCTACCTCAGACAGGAATTCGATGCGCCCTGGTGAGCTGACCACCCTCGAGCAGATACAGCTCATGGCCCGCGCGGCTGCTGCGCAGGCCATGAGCACGCCGTCGATGCTCCGGCTGCGGCTCGGCCGCTACCCCACTCGCACACCCGAGCTGCGCAAACGCCCACTCCCGGACACCAAGCTGTGCAGCGAAGCGCTCGATCACGCCAGAGGAACCCTCTCCCCCGCGGTCTTGAACCACAGCCTGCGCTGCTGGATCTGGGCCGACGCCTTCGCGCAGATCGATGCGATCGAGTACGACCCCGAAGATCTCTTCACTGCGTGCGCCCTTCACGATGTCGGACTGGGCGCAGAAGGATCGGCCGAGCACGGGTGTTTCACCTACATCAGTGCCGCAGACGCAGAAGAACTCGCGACCCGAGTGGGAACTTCGGAGAGGTCGGTACGGCGAATCGGCGAAGCGATCCGTCTACACATGGATCTGACCGTCGACCGCGGCGCGGGCGCTGACGCCTATCTACTGCATGCCGCAGCGCATTTCGACGTTGCCGGTCGGCGTGCGCCCGAAATTCCGCGAGCAACTGTTGATGCAACAATCGCGGAGTACCCGCGAACAGGGTTCACCGACGAGTTCGCGCAATCGATGCGGCGCGAGGTCGAGCTCCGTCCGCACTCTCGCGCGGCGACGCTCTGGAGATCGGGAATGGCCCTGCCGTTGCGTACCAATCCCCTGGATTGGAAGAGCCGGTAACTACGAAAAGTCCTCGAGCACTGCAGTTCGCGGTCCTCCGACGTTCCCGGTATTCACCACGCCGACGGGTTCGATCAACATCACCTCCGCTTCTTCCTCGGCGATCGGGCAATGTTCGACTCCGCGAGGTACCACGAACAGTTCACCGGGCCCCAGTGGAACATCTCCGTTTCGGAGTTGGATTCGAATCTGCCCCTTCGTCACCAGGAACATTTCGTCGGTGTCGGTGTGGGAGTGCCAGACGAATTCACCTTTGATCTTGACGATCTTGATCTCGTAATCATTGAGGACCGCAATCTTCTTGGGCGACCAGTGCTCGGTGAACTGACCGAACTTCTCGCGGAGCGATACCGCTGTTGCCGAACTGTTCATGTTGTTCCTCCCTCGGGCGCGCCACCACCGCGATGACGACCCCGCCACTCTTCGTCACCCGCGGCAGCTGCGTCTTGTACGTTTCTGACATGGATCCCCGCGGCGCACAGATCACCGCGTGGGCACCGGGCCTCGCGGGAATCACCGAGGTCTTCCATGCCGATTTCGTCGGACACGCCTATCCCAAACACACGCACGATCAGTGGTCTCTGATGCTCGTCGACCGCGGCACGATTGCATACGACCTCGATCATCGCGCTCATGGCGCAGCACCCGAGATCGTGACTCTGTTGCCGCCAGGCATCGCACACGACGGAGTTCCGGTCACCGAGGCCGGATTTCGTCAACGAATCCTTTACCTCGACACGTCAGTTCTCGGCGAGGTCCTCATAGGCCCGGCGGTGGACAGCCCCGAGATTCGAGACCCTCTACTGCGCCACCGCATCGATCAACTGCACTCTGCACTCGGCCCGGACGGCGAATCACTCGAAGCCGAAAGTCGCCTGAGGTTCCTCGCTGAAAGATTGAACAAGATCCTCACACCGGCCACAGGTCGATCCCTTCACACGCCGACCGTTGACGAACGCGTTGCCGATCAACTTCGGGACCTGCTCGATGCGCGACTCACAACGGGAATCACGATGCGGGAAGCGTCGAACATCCTGCAACGGAACCCCACGTATCTGATCAAGAACTTCGCGAAGCATTTCGGGCTTCCGCCTCACAAGTACGTGACGGGACGTCGGATCGATCTGGCGCGACGCGCAATCCTCGCCGGTCGCGAATTGGCGGACGTGGCCGTCGACGTCGGATTCCACGATCAATCCCACCTGTCGCGGCACTTCGTCAAGCATGTCGGGGCGCCGCCCGGTAAATACGCACTAAACGTGGTCGGCAGAGCGCGCTAGTCGAAGCACCTGGCACCGGTTTCGTCGAGCAGACACTGGTTCCGGTCAGCTGGTGCCTGTGTCCACTGAATGAAAACGGTGTCAGGTCCCAACGATCAAGCAGCCGTCTCGAGGTCGACCAGGAGGAGGTCCTCGCGCCGCGGCCCGTATTCACGATCGGTCAGCTGATACGAGCGCAACGCGCGAGGCGCGCGGGCCAATTCGTAGAACCGCTCGGACCCGGACACGAACTGCCTCGATGCCCAACCCCAGTTCGGGCCGTGCGGAAACTTCGGGTCGGGCAGCATGTCGGACTCCATCGACATCAGCCGTAGACGGCGAACCACTCCGGTAGTGGAGGCATTCTCGTCGAAATCGGTCCACGCCTGACGGGCATTTGTGTCGTCACGAGGAGTTCCGGCGCGTAGTTGCAAAGCGCCCGCGGCTTCGATCCGAGAAGGCAACGGTGGTTCGGCGTCGAACATGAATTGCAGTGCACCGACGCGAGCGATCGCCGGCTGGACCGGCTCCCGGATGTCTGACCCGTCGCGAGGCAGTCTCCACATTAATGGTTTCGAACTCGTTCGCACTTCCGCCGTCAAGAGCCACGCCGGCTCGACTACCGCCCACCTGCTCGGGCTGTCGACATTCCAGGAGAGTCCCCACCGGACGGTCTCCCCCAATTCAGGAGGAACGAACCACCGAAGACGCAGAGCGTCGACCACTACCGGCGTAATCATCGTGTCGAAGTTCGCCGACGCACCGACCACTCGACCGGCTCCACCGCATCGTCCAGCCCGAGAACCACGCGAGCTGCATTGCGCCCTTGATCGAACAGGGACTGGCGAACTGTGGTCAAGCCGGCGTCCGATGCGGCTGTTGTGTCGTCCCATCCGACGACTGCGACATCGTCTGGCAGCGCGAGGCCGAGTTCACGGATCGCGTCCAGAACCCCCAGAGCCAGTTCGTCACTCATCGCCAAGATGACATCGGGCCTTCGGCTCTCGGGAACGTCGAGCAGGGACCGAGCCATCCGCGCACCCTCGCTCCGCTCGTTGACGGTGACCACCCCCACCCGCACCGAGGACCAATCGAGGCCCGCGTCGCGGACGGCGCGCTCGTAGCCCTCGAGCCGATGGCGGGACACCGGAAAGAACGCTTCACCTGGATCCACGGCCATCCGAATCTCGGACCGACGCTCACGATCCCACGGAAGGCTGATCACCGCGGGCCGCTGCGCCCCCGACAACCCGACTGCCGCGATCGCAACGGCGCCGGCAACATCGTCCATCCCGACGAGATCCACACCCTCGTGCAACGGCCCACCCTGGATGCACGCGGGTTTTCCGGTGCCGACAATCGCGTCGAGGATGGGATCGTCGAAAACGGTGGTCCAGACGACAAAGCCGTCTACTGCCGCGTCGCGAACTCTGTCGACGTCTCCCGGTTTCCCCGAGTTCGGCAGCATCATCAATCCGGCGTTCGCATCCAGGCACGCTTCGGCGACTCCCGAGAGGAATCGCCGAGCTACTGCGTCTTCGAAGGCGTACGTCAGCTTCTCGCTGAAGACGACCGCGATGTTGTTGAATTTCCCGCTCCGCAAGGACTGCGCCGCCCGGTTAGGGCCCGCGTACTCGAGCTCTTCGGCGGCGGCGAACACCTTGGCCCGCGTTGATTCAGACACGCGCTCGGGCTGCGCGAAGGAGTACGACACCGACATCACCGACACGCCTGCGGCCTTGGCGACGTCGGCCATCGTCGGACGACTCGAACGCTGCGCACGTATGGCCATGAGCATCAGCATAGCGAGTGCAAAATATCTATTGCGCAGGTGTGTATCGATACATGTATCGTTACACACCATGACTGCTCGACTGCCGAAGGCAACCACGCTACGGCTGATGACACTGGCCGGAGCAGCCTTCGCCTACGTGACGGCCGAAATGCTCCCCGTCGGACTGCTCAGCGAAATCTCGACGGACCTCGACGTCACCGAAGGGCGTGTCGGCCTACTGCTGACCTTCTACGCATACGGTGTCGCGGCCTTGACGCTTCCGCTGATCGGAGCGGTCAAAACCTGGCCGCGCCGACGTGTTGTCGTTCTGACGGTGGCCACCCTCGCGGTGTCGCAACTGGTCGCAGCATTGGCCGTCAACTATCCGATGCTGGTGATCGGACGATTGCTCTGCGCTGCGACGCACGGAGTGTTCTGGGCTGTCGTTGCCCCGGTCGCAGCCACTCTGGTTCCGCGCGGACAACAGGGCAAGGCAATCGCGATGGTGTATGCCGGTACGTCTCTCGCTTTTGTTCTCGGAGGTCCACTGTCTTCGGCGATCGGCCAGTCCTGGGGTTGGCGGACTGCGTCGGCGGCAATCGGTGTGGTGGCAGTGGTCATTGCTTTCTCACTGCATCGTGCGTTGCCCGAAATGCCGGTCGATCAACACCATCGGAGCAAGCGAGACAAACCGAAGCCGACACCGGCGATGAAACGGGCACTCGCCGTCATCTGCGCGGCAACGCTGTTTGCCGCCCTGGGGCAGTTCGCTTCGTACACGTTCTTCACACTTCTGGTGGAGGAAAGCCTCGGCTCGTCCGGTGGCATCCGTACCGCGATGCTTCTGGTCTACGGCGCCGCCGGCGCAGTCGGAGTGTGGGTCGCCGGCAAGTACTACGACCGCCGACCGCGTCTCTTCACGCTCATCTCGATCGCGACGGTGGCAGGCGCGCTGGCCATCTTCTGGCTCTTGGCGCCGTCGATGGGAGCGTTCGCAGTTGTCGCCACGATCTTGTGGGGTGCGGCGTTCACCACCGTTCCGATCTGCCTCCAGTCCTCGGTTCTGCGCGCCGTCCCGATCGGGACCGACCGAGCCTCCGCCGTCTACGTGGTCGTTTTCCAAATCGCGATTGCTACGGGTGCCTTGCTCGGCTCTGCCGTCGTCGACGGTGGCGGGCTCTCACATCTGGCGGGCATCGGGGCCACTCTGATGATCGGTTCGTTGGTGATAGTCGGGTTCGGCCGACGCGCATTTCCCCGCGAACCGCAGCGGTCTACTCACTCCCCCACCGACGCGGCAGCGACGGTCGCGTCGTAGATCAGGGTGTATCGCCAGAACAGTCGTCTCCTGATCCGGCTACCTGGCAAACACAACGCGGCCGCGCGTCGGACGTCAGCCATCGACTCACCCGGTTCCGCGGTGGGAGCCGTCATCGCCTTCAGTGGCTCGGAGGCAACCCGTCGATGCTTGACGACGCCGACGACGGGATTGCACACGGTCGCCAACACCGACAGGAGTGCGTCGGTGGCTGTGGTCGATCGATAACACCCGACCACGACGAGCCGGCCGCCCGGTTCGAGCAGGCCGCTCAGCCGCTTCATCGACTCTTCGAGTGGAAGATGATGCAACGCCGCGACGACTGTGATCGCGTCGTACTTCGCCTCGGATGCAAAGTCCTCGATCCGCCGTGCTTCGATGATCACGTTCTCGTCGTCGACAAACCTTGCGCGCACGGCGGCCGACGTCGTCAGGTCAGGTTCCACACCGACCACCACGTCGAACCGCCGCCGCAAGAGGTCGATCAGATTGCCGGTCCCGCTCCCCACGTCGAGAGCGCGACCCGACCTGACTCCGCGCAGATTACGTAGAACCCACCGGCCGTAGTGATCGTTGTGACTCCACGGATGGCGTCGGTTGAAACCGTCCAAGCGCGCAATCACACCCATACCCGACGGTATCAATCCGAGCCCGGGCACCGGCCGTCACAACCGCGGGTCGACCGGCTCCGATTCGAGAGCCAACACTGCGAACACGGCCTGGTGCGCTCGCCACAATGGTTCACGGTCGACGAGCCTGGATACCGCCTCCATGCCGAGCGCGTACTCGCGCAGCGCCATCGACTGCTTGTGTCCGAGGTTGCGGTTACGCAATCTCGCAAGCGTCGACGGTTCGAGGTAGTCGGCACCGTAGATCAATCGCAGGTACTCCCGGCCGCGAACCTTGATCCCCGGCTGAACCTTCGCGTTGTACCCCCGCGGTCCGTGAATCTGATTCGCCAGCGGTTTGACGACCATCCCCTCACCACCGTCACCGGTGAGCGACTCCCACCACTTCGTCGCTTCGGACACCGAGTCCTCGGAACCGAGATCGACCACCAGGCGACGTGTGGTGGTAAATCGACTCGGGTCGGCCGCGGCCAGGCGGTCCGAAATACCGAGGTGCCATTCGTGATCCCGTTCCCCGTACGACTTGCCCTCGGCCGCCAGAATCTGGAACGGCGCGATGGTGACGCCGTCCAGTCCGTTCGTCGGCCACACGTACCGTCGGTACGCCTCGCCGAAGCGCTCGATACTGGCGGCCCGAACAGTTGTCTGTTCGAACATCTCCGCCACGTCCAGGCCCCGCGACCCGGCCTGCGCCAACACGGCCTCGCGAGCTGTGAGGTCTGATCGCCCGGCCGCCGCGACCGACGCGTACTGCGAGCGCAGCAGACCTTCCGCTTTGACGTTCCACGGCAACAGTTCGCAGTCGAGGAGCAGCCAGTCGGTGCCCAGCTCTTCCCACAACCCAGCGGAGGTGACTGCGGCGGCGATGTCATCGATCAACTGCTGAGTCAGGTCGTCGTCGAAGAACTGGCGGCCGGTGCGGGTGTGCACCACCCCGCTGAGCGCATCCGGTGCGTCGAAGCGGGACTGAGCAACCGATCGATCACGGCACACGAGCACCACTGCCCGCGAACCCATGTGCTTCTCTTCGCAGATCACTGTTCCGATTCCGCCGGCCCGGTATGCGTCGAACGCGGTCGACGGGTGTTCCAGATAGTCATCGGATTGGGCGCTCGCGCAGGGCGCCATGGTCGGCGGTAGGTACCGCAGCCATTGCGGCGCGACGGCGAATCGGCTCATCACTTCCAAGGCGCCGGCAGCGTTGTCGGTGCGAACGGACACTCGACCTCGCAGTTCGGTGTCGACGCCTGTTGTTTCGAGGACGTCGGCGAGATCGAGCACGTCCGGATCGCGAGTCGGCGGTGCCAGCGGTACCACCGGCTCGTACCAAACCTGCTCCGCCGGAACCGACACGATCTCTCGTTCCGGGTATCGAAGGGCGGTGAGGGATCCACCGAACACACAGCCGGTGTCGAGGCACGCGGTGTTGTTGATCCATTCCACCTCGTGCACCGGAGTGTGACCGTAGAGGACCATCGCTGATCCTCGGTAGTCCTGCGCCCACGGGTATCGAACGGGCAAGCCGAATTCGTCCGTCTCACCGGTGGTTTCACCGTAGAGCGCAAAGCTTCGCACTCGGCCGGACGCCCTGTTGTGGTAGTCCTCCTTGAGACCGGCGTGCGCGACAACGAGTTTGCCGTCGTCCAGGACGAGGTGCGCGACGAGACCGTCACAGAAGTCGACGACGCTTTCGCGGAACTCCGCCGACTCGGTGGCCATCTGCTCGAGGGTCTCGGCGAGTCCGTGACTCGGCGTGACCTTCTTACCGCGCAGCGCCTTGACGAGTTTGTTCTCGTGGTTACCCGGAACCGCTATCGCATGTCCCGCCGCGACCATCCCCATGACCAGACGCAGCACACCGACCGAATCCGGACCTCGATCCACGTAGTCACCGAGGAAGACGGCAGTTCGCCCGTCCGGCGGCACCGCATCGACAGCTCTGCCATCCGTCCCGAAGTCGACGGTGTAGCCGAGTTTCACGAGGAGCGTCTCGAGCTCACTTCGACATCCGTGGATGTCACCGATGACGTCGAACGGACCACGCTCGACACGCAGATCGCTGCGGAGCGGGTGGCGCAAGAATGTGGCTTCGGAAACCGCGTCCTCACCTCTGAGGATGTGAACCGAACGGAAACCTTCCTTACCCAACCCGCGGAGCGAGCGAGTCAACTGTTGGTGCTGGCGACGAATCACGTCGCGTCCGAACGTCCGGTCAGAGCGAGCGTCGTTTCGTGCAGAGCAGACCGATTCCGGAACATCGAGCACGACTGCCACCGGCAGTATGTCGTGCTCGCGAGCCAACGCAACGAGTCGCTTGCGCGCAGCGGGCTGGACGTTGGTCGCGTCGACCACCGTGAGGCGTCCGCGTCGCAAACGCTTGGCCGCGACGAACTCCAGCACTTCGAAAGCATCGGACGTCGACTCCTGTGAGTTCGGATCGTCACTGACCCACCCTCTGAATGTGTCACTCGAGAGGGTTTCGTACTCACCGAAGTGGCGCGCTGCAAAGGTCGACTTTCCCGAGCCACTGACGCCGATGAGTACTACCAGGGCGAGATCTGGAATCTCGTACACCGTCATGACGTTCGTGCCTCCTTCGTGAAGATTGCCATCTGTGTCGGCCCGCCGAGGACCGGATCAATTGCTCCGATAAATTCGAACTCCACGCAATAGCCGTGGACTCGGGCCGTTTCGGTTGCCCAGTCGTCGAATTGGGTCCGTGAGAACTCGAACCTGTGATCGGGGTGCCTGAACTCTCCCGCGGCCAATGCCGGATACAGCACGTTGTAGTCGGCATTCGGAGTAGTCAGCAGCACATACTGCGGTGCTGCGTCCACGAAGACCGATCTGACCAGCGCCGGCAGGCGCGCCGTGTCGACGTGCTCGACCACCTCCATCAGCACGGCTGCGTCGAAGCCTTTCAAGCGTGCGTCGCGGTACGTCGCGGACGACTGCATCAAAGACACACGTTCACGCTGGACGTCGGACATTTCGGTGAACTTCAATCTGCGTTGCGCCCGTGTCAGTTCGCGCGCGCTCACATCGACGCCGACAAGTTTGTCGAATCGAGCGTGCGGCATCAGCGCCTCGAGCAATTTACCTTCGCCACAACCGATATCGACAATTGTTCTCACGTGCAGTCGCTGAAGCGTCGCCAAAACTGCGTCGACGCGAAGGCGTGCCAGCGGCGGATCCGGTCTCGGTGCTTCGATCTGCGCCTCAGCTTGTTCGGGAATCAGTCGATCGACCACCGATTCGACCAGGTCGCGTCGACGAGCCAGGTAGCGGGACATGATCAGCGCGGAATCCGGATGCGACGCCAACCACTCTCCAGCGACGCGGATCAATTTGTCTGCCTCGTCAGGTCCCACCCAGTAGTGCTTCACATCGTCGAGGACGGGCAACAGCACGTAGAGGTGCCGTAGGGCACTCTGCACCGTGTGTTCCCCGGTCAGTGTCAGCGACACGAAGTCGGAGTTTCCCCACATCGGTAGGTGCGGATCAAGCTGCACCGGTATCGCGGTCACGTCCCAGCCCAGCGGCTCGAACAGCCGACGAGGCAATTCCGCATCGCCGCCACACGGAACCACCGGAATCGAGACGGTCAACGCGAGTTCGGCTCCGACGAGTTCCGGGTGCGACTTGCACGTTCCCGTCAACGCGGTGCGAAACAGCTTCGACAGAGCAACCGAGAGTATGGACGACGCCGCATACGGCCGATCGTTGACGTACTCCCCCAGCGAAAAGTTGTCGCCACTCTTGCCGCGTCGATACCTACTCTGCACAAGTTCGATGGGGTCGACGTCCACAATCACTGCCACCGTGGTCTTTTCGGCCGAGGCCTCCGGGTACAGGACCGTGGCGGTGCCGATCGCCAAGTCGAAGCTTTGCACGCGGTCGGGATGTTTGTGCAGCAGGTAGCTCAACGCGGTCGCATCAGGAGTCTGCGGGGTCGGGGTGGACGTCAGTGTGAGTAGCACCAGGCGAATGTAGCCCGGCAAACGTCCGGGGCGCCTCCGATTTACGCGCCCGCGGCCGTCAGAACAAAGTGAGAGCTGCTCCCGCACCCACCAGTTCCCGAGGCGCCTCACGCGGTTCAGTGCCAGCCGCACTGACGTCTCGATGCTCCGAACGACCACCCAACCCATGACGCTCGACCAATGGCTCGACACGGCTTGCGAGCCAACGCTTGTATTCGGGAGTGACATACGCACCCCGCCCGTACAACTCGCGGTAACGACGGATGAGTGCCGGATGTTCCTGAGCAAGCCAATTCATGAACCAACCCCGAGTACTCCCCCGCAGGTGCATCGGGAAGACCGTAACACTCGTCGCACCGGCTTCGGACAGTGCCTCGAACAGACCGTCGAGGTGACTGGTGGAATCGGTGAGGAACGGAATGACCGGCGCCACCATGACATTGCACGAGAATCCCGCGTCGGTGACGGCCCGGATCATCTCGAGACGCGCCCGCGGTGACGGGGTACCAGGCTCGATCTGCTTCTGAAGTGCAGCGTCGTTGATCGCCAACGACACTCCGATTCCGACGTCGACCTGCGCCGCCGCCATCTTCAACAGCGGCAGGTCCCGTCGGAGCAGAGTTCCCTTCGTCAAGATCGAGAAGGGAGTTCCCGATTCGGTCAACGCGCGAATAATGCCGGGCATCAAGCGGTATCGGCCCTCCGCTCGCTGATAAGGATCAGTGTTGGTACCCAGTGCCACTGCCTCCCGTTTCCAGGACTTTCGCGCCAATTCCTTGCGGAGCACCGCGGCAATGTTCGTCTTCACGACCACTTGGGAATCGAAATCCGCGCCGGCGTCGAGGTCGAGGTACTCGTGACTCGGTCTCGCGAAGCAATATCGGCATGCGTGCGAGCAACCACGAAAAGCGTTGACGGTGAAGCTGAACGGCAACGTCGACTCTTCGGGCATCTTGTTGAGCGCGCTCTTGCAGAGCACCTCGTGAAACGTGATTCCCTCGAACTCGGGAGTCTGCACGGAGCGAACCAACCCGGCCCGTTCGAGTCCGGGTAGCGCTCCGTCATCTGCATCCAATGCCTGACCCGACCACCTCATGGCCCCAAGTCGAACACTTGTTCTAAGGTATGTCAAGATGGAGCGAATACCCGACCGTGCCTCACCACGGCCGGGAAGTTGTTGGCAGAATTCGGGGCATGTCGAACAGAATCAATATTTCGTCCGGTTCCGAATGGGAACCCAAGATCGGTTACTCCCGTGCCGTGCGCATCGGTAACCAGATCGCAGTCTCTGGCACCACCGCTCCTGGCGAGACCCTCACAGATCAGACCCGCGCAGCGCTCGAAACTATCAAGGCAGCACTTGCCGAGGCCGGCGCCTCGCTCGACGACGTCATCCGCACTCGCATGTACCTGCGCGACATGACGCAGTGGGAGCAGGCCGCTCTCGCGCACGGTGAAGTGTTCGGCGAGATTCGTCCCGCCACGACCATCCTCGAGGTCAGCTCGCTGATCGACCCCGCTCTGCTCATCGAGATCGAGGCCGACGCGGTTCTCAGCTGATCGCCAATCCGGACATTTGTGAAATGGGCGCCTAGTCTGAGCCGATGAAACCGATGCGGCTGTATCCGTTGACGCTCGCGCTCGGCATCACCGCCGCTTTCCTCTCGCCCGGTTCTGCACTCGCAGATCCGGGCGAGAGTCTTTCGACGGCTTGCGGCAGCCAGTTGAGCAATGCCGAGGTGGGCCGGATTGCCGAACTCAGCGACGTCACGACGCTGAACGGTGCCGGACTGCCTCGGCTCGAGACCGCTGTCGAACGTCATCGTGAGATCACGTCGATCCTCGTCTCACACCACGATTGGCGAGGCTTGTTCTCCATCGGCCTCGACGCTGTCGAACACGAGGCGGTGATGCCGCTGCAGCGAGACCCTGCGGCCTTCGCCGATGACGAGTGGGCCCATTCCGTCAGCTTCGAATTGCTGCGCAGGTACCTGGTGAACGTCCATGCGGAGTTCACCGGTACTCCCACCGATCCGGCGTGGACCAACTACTTCGCCCTGACACGTCAGTGCGATGCCAGTCCAGCACGGGTTGCCATGGCCGGCTACAACGCTCATCTCACCGTCGACCTCGCTCACGCCGTCGCCACGTCCGGAACCACTGCGGAGGATGTCACGGATTTCTACGAGATCGTCGATTCCATTGCCGTCAAGGGTGGTTCGATCGTGACCCTCACCAAGGCCGAGTACGACGCCGATCTGGGGCCGCTCTGGCGGTTCTACTTCGTCGGCGAAGGACTCGACCGATTGGCCGGAAACTCGCAGCCCTCGGAACTGCTGCTCCGCGCCGCCGACAGCGGATACAACACCATCACACTGGCCAACGGATTCGCCCTCCAGAATCCGCAGACACGTCCCGGCGCAGAACAGGAGATCGACGCACTCTGGCGTACTACGGATTCCGCTCTCGACGTACTCTCGCGACTCGGCGGTCTCTGACATCTCACCCTCCGCTGCCTGAAACGGACACACCTGCGACAATGACCCCATGACGGGGCACTCGGCGGGGCAAGGCATCCAGAGTCCCGCCATGCGCCGGGTGCGAGACCTGTTGCGCGGGCCCGCAATTGTCTGCGACGGCCAGGCAACCATCCGCGAGGCCGCGAAGTTGATGACCGATGCGGGCCGCCGTGCTGTTGTGATCCCGACGGAGACAAGCGGTTTCGGAATCTTCACCGAAGGTGACCTACGCGCTCGCGTGGTAGTCGGTGGTATCGACAGCAATCAGCCGGTATCAACAGTGATGACGCCGTCAGCAGTGACAGTCGATCCGGATCGATTGGGCGCCGACGCCGTGACCGACATGCTCGAGTACGGATTGCGCCAT
Organism: Rhodococcus sp. MurmanLake-1; assembly: GCF_056945715.1. NCBI lineage: Bacteria > Bacillati > Actinomycetota > Actinomycetes > Mycobacteriales > Nocardiaceae > Rhodococcus > Rhodococcus sp. MurmanLake-1. The sequence continues at coordinate 375,441 of NZ_JBWZNF010000001.1, forward strand.
CTCCCGGTCGTGACCGAGGCAGGCGCACTGATGGGTGTGCTCGAACTCAGCGACCTCCTGACTTCGGCCACCAATCAGGGTTTCGAACTGCGCGCAGCGCTCGCCACAGCACAGGACGACGCCCACCTCGTCGAAACAGCCCGCGCGGTCCCTGTTCTGGTGACGGAATTGGTGGCCTCACGGGTCTCACCGCTCGACATCGGCGCGACGCTGGCCGTGCTGATCGACGTGACGGTCAGGCGAGCCATCGAATTGGTGGTGGGCGGAGACGAGCGACCGGATTTCGCGTGGCTGTCGCTCGGCAGCGTCGCCAGGCGTGAAGCGCTCCCCTCTTCGGATATCGACAGTGCGCTGGTGTGGGGCGGCGAATCTCATCACGAGGGAGCCGACGCCGCGAAGACCATCCACGACATCCTCGATCTCTGCGGGTTCCCTCGCGACACCAAGAACGCCGTCGCGACCCAGGCCAGGTTTGCTCGGACGCTCCCACAATGGCGCACTGCGCTGCGGAAATGGGTATCCAATCCGTACCAGGACCAAGCCCTGGTCATGTTGTCGATGCTGGCGGATGCCCGCGTCGTCGCAGGCGATCCGGCGTTGGATCCTCGCCCTGCGGCGTTGGATCAACTGCGACTGCACCCGGCCGTCATGCGACTGCTCCTTCGCGAAGCGGTCGGAGACAAGGCAAAGCTCCATTCGTTCAAGGACGTGATGACGCGTCGGACCGGAACCGTCGACCTCAAAGCCAGCGCCGTCCAACCGATCGTGAACATCGCTCGATGGGCGGGGATTTCCGTGGGCGCCCGCACGAGTTCGACACTCGAACGTCTCAAGGCTGCAGCGGGAAGCGGTTTCCTACTCGACGACGACGCCCAGGTACTGATCGAATCTTTCGAGGTGTTGCAGCAGATTCGTGTCCGCCACCAGACCGATCAGTTCGCGGCAGGTCGGCCACCGACCGACGAAGTCGTGATCTCCGAACTCACTCCGCTCTCGCGGAGCTTGCTGAGCAATGCAGTGCGCGAGGTCGCAGGTGTGCAACGACGACTCGAATATGCCGCGTCCGCGTCGGCGCTACCCGACATCGACCCGTGAATCGCACTGCGCTCGAACAGGTTCTGGCGGCGGAGCGCCTCGAAGGCTGGGATCCGAGTAACGAGCAGATCGCGGAACTCGAGGCCGTCATGATCGGGATGCTCTCTCGGCGTGAGTATTTCGAGCAGGAATTGGCGCGAGCCGTCGGCCTGTCGTCACCAATTCCCCCGCGGATCCGCTGGCGAAGATCAGCGCCGTACGTCTATCGCGGTACATCGGTGCTCGAGAACAATTTCGACGTGCGAGATCCCGCCGCACTGCAATCACTCGAGTTCGCGGCGACCGCGCTTCGTCTGGGTGAGGCGCATCTCGGCGGCGACCTCGTACCGCACACGCGAGACACAGCCGAACTTCTCCTACTTCACCAGCACGTTTTCCAAGATCTGTACCAGTGGGCCGGACACATCAGAACCGTCGACATCAGGAAAGGTGCGGCAACGTTTGCCCCGGTCTCGGCGATTCGGAACTACCTGTCCGAGGTGGAAGAGATCATCGCCGCCGTCGATTGGGTAGCGCTCGATCACGGCGCTGCGTCGTTCGCGCTCGCATCGGTGTACTCGACGCTCAATCATGCCCACCCGTTTCGGGAAGGAAACGGGCGAACCGGAACACTCTTCCTGCACCGACTCGCCGCCGACACCCGATATCAGCTCGACTTGTCGCGGGCGAGCAGAACCGAGTGGGTATCCGCGTCGAGGGATTCTGCGCCTTTCCGGCCCACCGGAACCCCGTCGCCTCGCCCGTTCATCGATCTGTTCAATCGCGCTCTGACTCGCTGACGCAAACATCTGCTGCCCGTTCCAGGCGGACTGAACACCGTTACTGCTGAGTGAGCACCACTTCCGACACGCTGGAAGCGGTGCTCACTCGAAGACCACTGTGCTCACTCGACCATCAACCGGGTAGCGCGAACTCTCCTGCGTCGGACCAGCGCTGACGCTCGGCTCCGAATGCGACGGACTGCATCGCGCGGAACTCCTCGATCGAGCGCGAGTTCGACGCAAGGAACTCCTGATGCTCGGCCAGCGAGAAGCTGCCGTCCTCGATCTCGACTCCCCCGCCGCGGCCGGCCGCAGTGTCCGCGCGCAGATCCATCAGCTCTTCCGGCTCGACGGGGTACCAGGAGATCCGGTCGAAGAATCGCAGCAACCACGGAGTGCCCTCCTCGAACGGGCCCGACTTCGCGGGGTGACGGTGATTCCACACCTGCGTCGTACGTCCGACGAACTGGTACCCACCTGGGCCTTCCATGCCGTAGATGCAGAGGTAAGCCCCACCGATCCCGACGGCGTTTTCGGGGGTCCAGGTGCGGGCGGGGTTGTACTTGGTCGTGACAAGGCGATGACGTGGGTCGAGCGGCGTCGCGACCGGAGCTCCGAGGTAGACGTCGCCGAGCCCGAGCACCATGTATTCGGCGCCGAAAACGGTGTCGAACACGTCGTTCACGGATTCGAGACCGTTCATCCGGCGGATGAACTCGATATTCCACGGGCACCACGGCGCGTCCGCACGCACTCCGTGCATGTACCGCTGGATCGCTTCGCGCGTAGCCGGGTCGTCCCACGACAGTGGCATCCGCACAGTGCGACTGGGCACAACGAGTTCGTTGGCCGCAGGCAAGGTGTCCTCCGCCTCGGCGAGCATTCCCATCAGTTTGCCGACGGGCAGCACGTCTGGGTCGACGCGGACCTGCAGGCTGCGGATTCCCGGGGTGAGATCGAGTAGTCCGGCCGGCTTCTCGGCTTCGAGTCGCTGATGCAGTGCATGTGCACGCGCACGTAGCGCCAGGTCGAGATTCATGTCGCCGTATTCGACCAACACGTTGTCATCGCCTGAGCGCCGGTACGTGACCGCGGTGTCGCCGTCACGGCGGGCTATGACGCCGTCGTCGCCGTCACCACCGGAGGAATGCACAACCGAATTGGACGCTCGACGCGATACTCCGAGGTCACGGCGGGAGGCTGCCCGTTCGGCGCGGACCGGCACGAAGCGAATCTTGTTCCCGGGAGCCAACTGTCCAAGCTTCCAGCGATCAGCAGACACCACCGTGATCGGGCAGACGAAGCCGCCGAGGCTCGGTCCGTCGGGCCCGAGGAGGATGGGCGTGTCGCCGGTGAAGTCGAGTGCACCGATCGAATACGCGTTGTCGTGGATGTTCGAAGGGTGAAGTCCCGCTTCGCCGCCGGTGGTTCTGGCCCAGTCAGGTTTCGGACCGATCAACCGGACTCCGGTGCGGTCGGAGTTGAAGTGGACCTCGTACTCGGTCGCGTACAGCGTGTCGATGTCGGAGCGGGTGAAGAACTCCGGCGCCCCGTGCGGGCCCTCGGTCACCGCAAGTTCCCAGCACGTGTGTATCGCCGGAACATGCTCGGCGGGAACACCTCCCGCTGCGCCGCTCGCCTGTCCGAGTTTGAGAACGTCCCCCGCCCGCAAAGTCCTACCTTCGTGTCCACCGAACCTGCCCAGGGTGAAGGTCGACGCACTGCCGAGATAGTCGTCGGTCTCGATTCCGCCCTGTACGAGTACGTAGATGCGCAGTCCTGGGCCGCTGAGCGTTCCGACGTCGAGCACCGCTCCAGCGGAGACGAAAACAGGACGCCACTGACCGTGGGCGATGCCGTCGACGGTCACAGACACCGGAGCGCCCGTGACGCACACCGTGGTGTCCTCGTCGAACGTCATCGCAGGTCCGGCCATCGCGCATTCGATGCCGGGTGCGCCTTCGGGATTTCCGAGTGCGGTGTTTCCCAACCGAAACGACAGGTCGTCCATCGGGCCCGACGGTGGGACACCGATCTGCCAGTACCCGACGCGCCCTGGATAGTCCTGAACCGTCGTCAACATTCCGGGACGCACGATGGTCAGTTTTGCGTTCATTCGTCTGCCTCCGGCCGTGTGACGATCATGCGGACGGCCGTCGGATCGAAGCCGTTGCACGGGTTGTTGATCTGCGGGCAGTTGGACACGAGGACGAGCGCGTCGCGTTCGGCACGCAACGCGAGCCGCTTGCCTGGCGCAGACAGTCCGTCGACGATTCCGAGTGTGCCGTCGGGGTCGACCGGGACGTTCATGAAGAAATTGATGTTGGACACCAGGTCCCGCTTGCCGAGCCCCCATTTTGCGCCCTCGACGAGGAAGTTCTCGACGCACGCGTGCTGGTGCTTGGTGTGGTGGCCGTATCGCAGGGTGTTCGATTCCTGTGAGCACGCGCCGCCGACGGTGTCGTGGTTTCCGACCTCGTCCGCGATCAGGGTCATGAGCGGAGTTCCGTCGTCACTGCGGAGCACGGATCCTGTGGTCAGAAACAGATTCTGCTGCGCTGTGACCGTCGCTGCTGCCGAGTACCGAACGCTGTGATCGTCACTGGCATAGACGAGTGTGTCGACGGCTTGATTTCCGTGCAGATCGACGATGGTCAGGACGTCGCCGGCGCGGACAACTGCGGACCACGGCCCGAACGCTTCAGCAATCTCGTCGAGGATCACCGTTCCGGGAACGAGGGCGGGGACATCCAGGGTGGTGGTCATGCGATCTCCTCCAGGTTCGAAGCCGTCCAGGCGTCTTCGGTATTGAGCACTGCGCGTTGGTATTCCGGCCCGAGATCGTCAAGGCTGCCGAGTTCGTCGGCCGCGTTCCACGCGAGCACTTCGAGGGACGTGGTGGGAAACTCCAGCGCCGGATCGAGTGGGTGCGCGGTGTTGGCGATCATCACGATGACCGGCAGGTGGATCAGAAGGTCGACCGTTGCGCCGGCGCCGGCGGAACCCGTACTGGTGAGAGCGCCGTCGGCCTCGACGCGGACACCATGGAAGAAGGACAACGGTGGCGCTATGTCCTGCGGCCCGAGTCCGTTCTTCGCGGCAGCGACGGTGAACAGTTCACGACCGGCGGGTGAGGCACTGTGCAGCGAACCCTGCCCGTACTTCGCCTCGTTGGTAGCGCGTGACGTCGTTCCACAGAACGCGTCGTGGTGCCCCGACGTGTCGGCGACCACCGTCGCGAGTACTCGCCCCTGATCGGAGAGCAACGGGTGCCCGACACCGAGATAGGCCTGCCATGGCACCTTTACGGTATCGGCGACGTTGAGACGCTCCCAGGGGGCGTCGGCGCGGTAGAGCAAGATGTTTGCACAGGCGCTGCCGACGATGTCGCAAAGTCGTAATCGGGTTCCACGGGCGAGAACCTTGGTCGTGTATCGCCCACCCGGCACTGTTTCAGCCCAGGTCAGACGTTCGGGAGCGACGTCCTCGGGCGGGTTCGGCCAGCGGGTGGCCGGCAACACCGGCATGGAATCGGTGATCGTTCCGGCTTGAGAACGGGCATGCTCACGCGCTCCGGCGGTGGTCTGAGTACTCATGGTCAGGCTCCGATCGTGACGGGATTCGGGGTGGCGCGGCCACGTGGGAAGCAAGCGACTCCCAGCCCCACGACCAGCGCTACCGTGATGGGCGCGGCCCACTGCAGAATGGGGTACTCCCCCGTAGGGTTGAAGATCTCGGCTCGTGGCCAGGACAGGTTGATCACCATCAGCGCGCCGTACACAACCGCGGCGATGTTGACCGGAACTCCCCAGATGCCCAGGGAGAAAAGCTTTTTGCCTTCGGCGTCGAACTTGGGGCCGACTGCCGTGCGAGGCCATCCCTTGAGACGCTGAACCAGCAGCGGCACGGTCACCATGAGGTAGGCCAAGTAGATCAAGATGATGCATACGCTGGACAGGGTTGCGAAAATTGCCGAGTTGCCCACGTTGACGGCCAGGACGGCAATGCAGACCAGACCGATGAGGACGGACGGCGCGATAGGTGTTCCGGTGCGGGGGTTGACCTTTGCCAGTACCTGCGAGGCAGGCAGCCGCCCGTCGCGGGCCATGGAGAACATCAGCCGTGAAGCAGCAGTCTGAATGGCCAAGGTGCACACGAACACTGCGATCGAGACGTCGATCAACAAGACCGTGCCCCACGGCGAACTCAGAATAGAGGTCAGTACGTACGGCAAACCTTCCGTGGCCAGGCGTCCGTCGGTCAGTGAGGGCGCTGCCATCAACGCGCCGAGGATCATCAAGCCGCCGCCGAGCGCGGAAGCGGAGAGTGCAAGGCGGATCGTACGAGGTGCGACGCGTCGGGGGTTGCGGGTCTCCTCGGCCAGTTCGCCTGCCGAACCGAAGCCGACCATGACGTAGGCAGCCATCAGTCCGGACATGATCCACGCCCAGGCGTATCCGGGCTGACCGCCGGCACTGCCGGTGTCGAGGACGACGTCCGGTCCGCGCTGAGCGTGGGTGAAGAACATCCCGATCACCGCGATGACACCGACGATTTCGCAGGTCACGCCTATGTTGTTGATACGCGACATCCAGTTGACGCCGATGCAGTTGATGAAGGTGGTCAGAACCAGAAGTACCGATCCGAGCAGCACCGCATTGGCAGCGCCGCTCGAGGAGGTGAGTGCACTGTCCTCACCGATGATCTGGAACCCGCTCCACACATTCGGGAGCACGACCTGCAAGGCGATCGCGGCGGCCGACGCGGTGACGATCTGAGCGAGAATCATGAACCAACCCGCGAACCAGCCGACGATTTCGCCACCCATCCGCCGCGACCACTGGTAGATGGCACCCGAAATCGGATATCTGGCAGCAAGTTCCGCGAAGTTGAGGGCCACCATGAACTGACCGATGAAGACGACAGGCCAGGTCCAGAAGAACGCCGGACCCGCGAAACCGAAACCGAGGCCGAACAATTGGAAGATCGTGGTCAGGATGGAAACGAAGGAGAAGCCCGCGGCGAACGACGCGAACTTTCCCAGCGATCGATGCAGCTGCTGCTCGTAGCCGAACTCCGCGAGGTCACCGTCGTCGTGAGGCGAAGAGGCGAGTGCGGATGCGGTGGTGGGCTGCGCAGCCGGGGTGGTTGCACTCAACGGCGTACTCCTTCGGCGAAGCGATTCAGAGGCGAATAACTGTCGATTGATAGTTTTCGCGAAATCCACTCGCCGCAGGTGACGCCCGCGTATACGATTCGCCTGATTCTGTAACAGGCTCGTTGAGTACGTTTCGAGCACGTGACCGAATGCTCACAGCGACGGCCACCCCGCATGTAAGGCCAGAGCCTGCCACTATGGAAGGCGTGACCAACGCCGGCCCCGGACGACCCCGCCTGACCGCTCGCCGACGCCCGGGTGGGACTGCCCGGGCGGAGATCTTGGATGCAGCCGCTGAACTGTTCACCACCCGAGGCTTCGCCGCGACGTCGACACGCCACATCGCCGAAGCAGTCGGAATGCGTCAGGCGTCGCTGTACAACCATTTCGCCACCAAGGACGACATCCTGGTTGCACTGCTCGCCGACACCGTGACTCCGGCGCTGGACTTCGCGGAGAATCTCAGGCCACTCGGCACCTCACCCGAGGTGAAGCTGTACGCGCTTTCGTACATCGACGCGGCCCAACTGATCACCGGACGGTGGAACCTCGGCGTCCTCTATCTCTTACCGGAACTGAGAAGCGACAGGTTCATGTCGTTCCGAGCCGATCGCGATCGGCTTCGCGAGCAATACCGGGCCCTCGCCCAGGCAGTGCTCGACGCGATTGACGATCCAGCATCAACTCACCTGGCCGAGCTTCCGTTTCGCCTGGTGGAAAGCGTGATCAGCGCGCGAGCCGACGCACTCGAAGGCACCCCGATCCCCGACTCCGCCGTCATCGCCGGGTCGGCACTGCACATTCTGGGGTGGCGCCAGGATCTTGATCCCATCCACACGGAAGCAGCAGAGCTCATTGCGAACGCAGAAACGTCGAAATTGTCCGGGGCTGCATCAGCTCCGGACAATTTCGACGCAATGAGGACCTAAACGGCCACGAGACTAGACCGAGAGGGACTGTCCCGGGAAGATCAGGTTGATGTTCGGGACCTGGCTGGCGAGGTTCTCGAGCGAGATGCCGTGTGCAGCAGCGATCTTCGACAGGGTGTCGCCTGCCTTGACCACGTAGTTGCCGCTTCCGGTGCTTGCTGCCGGAGCCGACTCGACGGAAGCCTCAGCGGTGACGGGGGCTGCTGCGGCCTCGTAGTTGCCTGCGGTGGTGCCGGTGGTCAGGTACTGACCGCAGACGGGCCATGCGCCGACGCCCTGGCCTGCGAGAACGTTCTCGGCGACACGGATCTGCTCAGACTGGCTGGCGTTGGCAGCGTTGCCCGATCCACCGAACGCGTTCCAGGTGCTCTGCGTGAACTGCAGTCCGCCGTAGAAGCCGTTTCCGGTGTTGGCGGCCCAGTTACCGGAGGACTCGCAGTTTGCGACTCCGGACCAATCGTGGCCGGCTGCCGAAGCGGTGCCGGTGCTCATGGCGAGCGGGATTGCGACGACTGCGCCTGCGGTTGCAACTGCGCCGAGGGCGCGCTTGAAGGTGATGCTGGTCATTGGGAAAATCCTCTCCGCTACCGCGGACGAGGTCGGCCCGGACGCTTTCACGTCTCGTCGATCGACTCGCCTGTTTCACTCCTGCCCCGCGAAGGTTTCGGGAGTACCGGACCCGCGGGGCAGAAGCACGCAGTTGCGGGTCGGTGTTTGCCCGGTAGTTTCGGGCTGTCAACGACCGTAGGCGATGGTCACGGATTGGTCACGGGGCAGTTTTCCAGCACTGCCGTACCAGATTCAGTCGAGATTCAAGAAATAACCACAGGTCAACTAGTTGATTCGAGCTTCAACCATACCGATCGTTATCCGTCCGTTATGTGGCAACCGTCACTGCGATTTTGTGACCCACCGCACCGAAACAGGCCGTGTCGGAACGCAAAACAGCCCCATTCAGATGTTAAGAGCGTCCTGGCAACGAGCAAAAACCAACCGCCCCAATCATTATGGAGAATGAACTGGTGATCGTCGCAGTAGAAGGACCCAGCGCCGCCGGCAAGACCACCTGGTGCCGAACCCAACTCGGTGGAGAATCCGCCGCGGAAGGATTCGTCGCCGAGTATCAGCCCACCGGGGTCGAGCCGGACGGCACGGATCTCGACGTCCAGGCAAGTTACTGGGCAACGGTCAATTCGGAGCGATGGTCGCAAGCGGAAGAACTCGAATCGAGAACCGGGATCGCGCTCTGCGACAGCGACCCGCTGAAACTGCACTACAGCTGGTGTCTCGCCGCGGTGGGCGCCGCACCTCGGGAGCGATTCGAGTACGAGCTCGAGGCAGTCGAGACGGCTTTTACGCGCCTCGAACTGGGTCTCGCGGATCTGACCGTCATCTCGATACCGTCACCGAAGCAACTTCGGCTGCAGCGCGAAGGAGACCCCAGCCGACGACGACGGCATTTCGAGCTTCACGCGGCGCTCGCCGAGCCGCTCACCCACTGGTACTCGGCGGTGGACAGGGTGGATCCAGGTCGCGTTCTGTGGGGCTTCCCGACACTGCTCGATCTTTCGCGCTGTCCCCCACCTCGATCGGATCGCAGCGATCCGGGCCTCCTGCGCGCGATGATCAACGAGTTGCCGCCACTCCCCAGATAGCAAGCGGCTACTCGATCTCAGCGCGCTCGTTCGACCCTGGCCTCGTCCCACACCGGAGACTCGCTCTCGTACACGTTCCCGTCCGATCCGAAGACGAGGAACCTGTCGAACCCGCGCGCGAACCAACGATCGTGGGTTACCGAGATGACGGTGCCGGCAAACTGTGCGATGCCCTGTTCGAGCGCGTCAGCCGAATGAAGGTCGAGGTTGTCGGTCGGCTCGTCGAGCAGCAACATCGTGGCGCCGGAAAGCTCGAGGAGCAGAATCTGCAGGCGCGCCTGCTGTCCGCCGGACAGGTCGTCGTACTTCTGTTCGGCTGCTTGGGACAATCCGTAACGGTCGAGCGCGCGGCTCGCCGCTTCACGCCCCATTCCGTTTCGGTGTTCGTCGCCCATGTGCAGGATCTCGAGCAGCGTGTTCCCGGTCAGATCAGGCCTGGAATGGGTCTGCGCAAACAATCCGGGACGTACCCGGGCACCCAGCGTCGCAGTACCCCCGTGCTCGACCGGGGCGATGTCGAGCGCCTCGACGGGCAGATGCTCGGTCCCCGGATCGGTCCCACCACCCGCCAAGAGACGAAGGAAATGTGACTTCCCGGATCCATTGGAGCCCAGCACGGCAACCCGATCTCCGTACCAGATCTCGGTGTCGAAAGGCTTCATCAATCCGGTCAGCTCGAGATCCTGACATACCAACGCGCGCTTGGCGGTTCGCCCGCCCGCCAGCCGAACTGTCACCTTCTGCTGAAGTGGAATCGCTTCGGGTGGCCCTGCCTCCTCGAACTTCGCCAACCTGGTTTGCGAGGCGTGATACCGCGCAGCGACGCCGTCGTTGAACTTGGCCTTTTCACGCAATCGCAGAACCAGGGCACGCAGTTTCGCGTGCTCCTCGTCCCAGCGTCGACGCAGTTCTTCGAATCGAGCGTTGCGATCCTCGCGGGCCTGGTGGTAGCTGGCCAGCCCAGCGCCGTGGGTCCACGACGTTGCGCCGCTGATTCCGGGCTCGAGCGTCACGATGTGGGTGGCCGCGTTGGCGATCAGTTCGCGGTCGTGGCTGACGAACAAAACCACTTTCGACGATTCCGAGATCGTCTTTTCCAGCCATCGCTTGCCCGGAACATCGAGGTAGTTGTCCGGCTCGTCCAGCAGGAGTGCGTCGTCGGGCCCAGCGAACAGTGCTTCGAGAACCAACCGTTTCTGCTCGCCACCGCTGAGCGAGTTGGCCGCGCGCCACTTCGCACGGTCATAAGGAACACCGAGAGCCGCGGTTGTGACCTTGTCCCAGAAGTCTTCGGTCTCGTAGCCGCCCACATCGGCCCAATCGGCCAGCGCATGCGAATACTTCATTTGAGTTGATTCCTCGTCGCGCTCGATCATCGCGTTTTCTGCCGTATCGAGCGCCAGTGCTGCATCCCGGATCCGCGCCGGAGAGACGGACAACAGAAGATCGCGCACGGTGGACTCGTCGCGAACCTGGCCGACGAATTGCCGCATCACGCCCAGTGTTCCGGATCGAGTGACGGCTCCCTCGTCGGCGACGGCGTCTCCGGCGACAATCCGAAGCAATGTCGTCTTACCAGTCCCGTTGGGCCCGATCAGTGCAGTTTTTGCACCGTTTCCGACCCGAAAGCTGACACCGCTGAGCAGTTGTCGACCATCAGGAAGGAAGTAGTCGACGTCGGCGATGTTGAGGTGGGTCACGCTCTCAAGGGAACCCTACCCGCGGCGATCTGCCAAACCATTATTCCTGCCTTCGGTGTCGAGTTCACGACCGTCATGGGATCGTCCGACCGCATCGAGCGCGGCCAGATATCCGAAAACCATTGCGGGACCGATAGTTGCACCTGGACCGGCATAGGTATGACCCATGACCGGCGAGCTGGTATTACCTGCTGCGTAGAGCCCGTCGATGACCGAAGCGTCGGCGCGCAACGCTCGCGCGCGAGCGTCCGTGTTGATGCCGCCTTTGGTCCCCAGGTCTCCGGGCACCATCTTCGCGGCATAGAACGGACCCTTCGTGAGTTCTCCGAGGCTGGGGTTGGGCTTGTTGGTGCAGTCGCCGTAGTAGTGGTCGTATCTGCTTGTCCCACGGCCGAAGTCGCGATCGACTCCGTCGCGCGCGTGACTGTTGAATCGTGTGATGGTCGCGGACAGCGCATCGCCCGGCACTCCGATCTCGGCAGCGAGTTCGGCAATCGATCCAGCTCGCACGATCGCACCCGATTCGATCCACGACCGAGGTATCGGCCTGCGCGCCGGCACTCCCGCGAACAGGTAACGGTCACGGTACGTCTGATCGAAGATCAGCCAAGCCGGGATGTTTTCAGCGGGTCCTTCACCTCGGCCGTACTTTCCGCCGAACATGGCGTGCGCGGCTTCGACGTAGGGAAGCGACTCGTTCATGAAGCGCTGACCGCTGGCGTTGACCATCAGGCTTCGAGGCAACGAGCGTTCCGCCAAGGCGAACCACGGGCCTTTGGGCAGCGGAATCGACGGGGCCCACCACGCGTCGTCCATGTACGAAGTTGCCGCGTCGACGCGTAGAGCTGCACGGATACCGTCTCCGGTATTGGTCGGTGCCCCGAGAGTCCACTGCGCACTACTCGGCCGGCGCTGGTACTCGCCTCGCATGTCGTCGTTGTTGTCGAACCCGCCGCACGCGAGGATTACACCGCATCGAGCGTGCATGGTTCTCCGCACTCCCCCGGACTCGAGTCGCGCACCCACGACACGATCATTGTCGGTAACCAAATCCACAAGCCTCGTTCCGAGCTCGACCGTCACTCCGGCGTCCCGAACTCCGAGCATCAGTTCCGCCATGAGCGCCGGCCCGAGCCCGATCAGCTTCTTCTTCCGAGCCTTCGCGACCAGGGATCTCGTTCCCACCCGAAGCATTCGCACCGGCCCCCGCCAATGCCGAACCCCCGTGCTCAGCCAACGGTAATCAGATTGTTGGACAACCATGTTGAGCGGCACCTTCATGTACGGCGGATGAAGGGTCGCGAGATCGTCGCCCAGAGCTCGCGCGTCGAACGGGCGCGGCTCGCACGAGCGGCCGCTTGCAAGTCCGCCGGGTGCCTCAGGAAAGTAGTCGGAGTAACCCTTCACCCATTCGAGCTCGAGTGCAGAGTGCCGAATCAGGAAATCGAGGGCTTCCGGGCCTCGATCGATATACGTGTCGATACGGTCGGTGTCTGCATCCTCACCGACAATGCTCTTCAGATATGTTCGCGCAGAGTCGATATCATCCGCCGGCGCCTCGCGGCGAAGTACCGAGTTTCCCGGAATCCACACTCCGCCCCCGGACCGGGACGACGAACCGCCCCAGTACTCCGACTTCTCCACGAGAATTGTCGAGAGTCCGTTGCGGGCTGCAGTGATGGCTGCGGACATGCCGGCAGCCCCCGATCCCACAACGATCACATCCACCACTGGCACATCCACTACCGAGAGTTCGGAGTTTCGAGAGTTCTCGTTCATAACTGGTCACGACCTTTCGTGTCATCGTCATCCTGCGTGCGCCACCGGGATCCCTGAACCGCGTCGAGTGCCCCCTCGACGCACACGGGAAGTGATGCCCCACGCTTCTGGGGGTTACGTATCCATTGCCGATAGCCGAACTCCGCCGCCGCCAACATCAAGTGAACGAGTAGTCCTGGTCGGCTGTCATTTTCAGGATCGAGTTGCATTCGTTGTGCCACCAACTCCACCAACCGATCACGATGCTCGGGCGCGATCAGCGCGACTCGATCCATCAGGTGCGGCGCGGTGCGGAACGCTGCTCGCCACTGATCGATCTCCGCGGACTCGAAAGCATTGGAACGCTCGAGGATTGCCCGCGAGATCGCAAGATCAGCCGACTCAGCTGCCGGGCGATCCTCGAGCAGTGTCACGATCCCGGCACCGCCCTGCCTGACCGGGTCCAACAGCAGATCCTCTTTGTTACGAACGTGCCGGAAGTACGTACTCGCCGACACCCCCGCTGCTGCCGCAATCTGCTCGGTGGTCACATCCTCGAAACCGTCACGCGCGAACAGATCGAATGCCGCACGTTGAATGTCTGCTCGCACCTGCAACCGTTGTCTCTCCCGTAGTGACATCAGCAACGTCCTCCCGCCTCGGCCGAGATCCGGCCATTCTCGATAATGCGAGTCTCACCTATTGTGACAGTCACTGTCAATATCCAATACTCTGTCAGATATCTGCAGACCCCGGCATTTCGTTGACAGGGCATTCGATGCCACGACAAGCTTCGAAGATGAAACGATGGTTCGCGGCGGGCTTCGGAACGGCGATCGTCTCGCGATCACTTCTGCGCAAAGCACTCATCTTCAAGTTCCGACGCGACGTACGTGCACTCAATTCCGGCAACTACCGGCCGCTGTTGAATTCCTATTACCACCACGCGGTGCTCAGATTCGCCGAGGGTGATCATCGGTGGGCAGGAGTGCATGCCGGACGGGACCAAATCGAGACGTTTCTCCAGGAATTTGTCGACGCGGGGCTTCAAGGCGCGGTCACCGAAGCGTATTTCGGTGGTCCGCTCTGGCGCATGACACTGCTCGTCCGATTCGACGACCGAGCCCTAGGCCCGGACGGCGCCGTCATCTATCAAAATCGAACAGTGCTTCTCGTTCGAACCAAGTGGGGAAGAATCGTCGAGCAGGAGGACTACTACGAGGACACCGCCAGAATCGGTGACTTCGACAGACGGCTCCGCGAAATCGAAGCCGGACGAGCTTGTGGCACAGTCGCGGAATGACGGACATCAGGATTGACCGCCACCGGAAACTATCAGCATTCCTGTCTTCCCGGAACGATGTCGAACTGGCCCGACTGGTCGACACCGCTCGAGTCTCGAGCGTAGGCGTGGGCGGCGCCGCAGGACTCGTCGGTGTCTGCGAGAACGGGTTCGACAGCGTTCAGGTATTCACCAAACGCATCCCACTGACCGAACAGGAACTCGCCGACGTGGGCTCTACTTCCAACCATTTCGACTTGCCGACGTTCTGCCAGTACGGCATTGGGGGCCCGAGCTTCAACGCCTGGCGAGAGCTGGCCGCGAACGTCATGGTCACCGAGGCCGTTCTGGCCGGCGAAACACAGTCGTTCCCAATGCTTTACCACTGGCGGGTGCTGCCCGGTCGATCGCCGGTTGCACCCGAACACGCCGACATCGCTTCCGTTCCCACCGCCTGCGCCAGTAGTGAAGCGCGGGTCCGCCTCGAAGCACTCGCCACTGCGCCGTGCAGCCTCGTACTGTTCTGCGAGTACATCGCACACCCGATCTCGGATTGGCTGCAAGACAACCCAGCCGCCAAAGCTGCCGAAGTCGAGCGACAGTTTTCGGAGATCGTGGCGTTCTTACGCGATCGACAGTTGCTGCACATGGACGGACATTTCGGCAACATGCGCACCGATATGGAGCGGATCTATCTCACCGACTTCGGACTGGCCACATCCCCACACTTCGACCTGTCGACTACCGAACATGACTTCGTCCGGCGCCATGCCACCCATGACGCCGACTACGCCGCCATGCTTCTGGTCAACTGGCTGGTCACCGAGGTCTGCGGAGTGCCGAGGCCGACGAGCGGCGGACAGGTCGCCCGCAACGAGTACGTACGCCGGTGCGCCACAGGTCATGTCCCAGGTGATGTGGCACCGGAGGTGGCCGCGATCTTGACCCGGCACGCGCCCGCCGCTGCGAGAATGAACGACTTCTACTGGCGATTGTTCGACGGCGACTTCGACGCGCCCTACCCTCATGCCGCGGCAGTTCCGACTTCCGGTCGAGGACAGGGTTTTCCCTGAACTTCCGTCTCCACATCTCAGGGTCCATCTCATCCTCCGGACCGATGTGCTGGTCAGCGCCGTAAGGCACAGTTCTCCTCATGATTGAACTGAGGGGATTGACCAAGGTTTACGGACCGACGAAAGCGGTGGACGATTTGTCGTTCACGGTCAAGCCGGGCATCGTGACGGGCTTTCTGGGCCCCAACGGTGCCGGTAAGTCGACGACGATGCGGATGATTCTGGGTTTGGATCAGCCGACGTCGGGTGCGGCGTTGATCGACGGCAAGCCGTACCGGGAGTTGAAGACGCCGTTGCGGACGGTGGGCGCGTTGTTGGATGCGAAGTGGGTGCACCCGAACCGCAGTGCGCGGGCGCATCTGCAGTGGATGGCTGCTTCGAACGGGATCCCGAAGTCCCGCGTGGACGAGGTGCTCGGGTTGGTCGGGTTGTCCGAGGTGGCGGGCAAGAAGGCCGGCGGGTTCTCGTTGGGTATGTCGCAGCGTCTCGGGTTGGCGGGTGCGTTGTTGGGTGATCCGAAGGTGTTGTTGTTCGACGAGCCGGTCAACGGGCTCGATCCGGAGGGCATCGTCTGGATTCGTAAGTTCATGCAGCGGTTGGCGGCCGAGGGTCGCACGGTGCTGGTGTCGAGTCACCTTCTCTCGGAGATGGCGTTGACGGCGGAGCAGTTGGTGGTGATCGGCCGGGGTCGGTTGATCTCGGATTCGACGGTCGCGGAGTTCGTGGATCGCTCGTCGGAGTCGACGGTGCGCGTGCGCAGCCCACAATTGGACGCTCTCCATGCCGCATTGACTGCCCACGGACTGACTGTCCGCGAGGAGCATTCAGGATCGGAGGCGGTGTTGGTGGTCGTGGATTCGACGACTGACGTGATCGGCGGTCTGGCTGGTTCGCAGGGAATCGTGTTGCACGAGTTGGCGTCTGTGCAGGGTTCGCTCGAGGATGCGTTCATGAAGTTGACCGGAGACGATGTCCAGTACCACGCATCCGGTATCGATCCGGGTGCCGGAGCCCACCACACAAACACACAGCACGCTATGGGAGGTGCACTGTAATGGCTGTTCTCAGTGCTGAACGTATCAAGATCACCACGACCAAGTCGCCGCTGTGGTGCACGATCACAATCATCGTCCTAGGATTGGGCGTCGCCTGGATGATCGGGCGTTCGTCGAGTTCGAGCATCCAGGCGTACAACGACGAAGCCGCATCAGGAACTCCTGATTTCGAGAAGTTCCTCCCCACGTTCAATGAAGCGGGACTGGGAGTTTCCGGCTTCGGCGTCATGGTCCTGATGATCATGGCGGCCCTCGCGATTACCAGCGAATACCGCTTCGGCATCATCCGCACCACCTTCCAGGCCATCCCGAGCCGGGCTTCGGTCCTGATCGCCAAAGCCTGCCTGATCGGCGCCTTCGGCGCGGCGCTGTCCTTCGTTCTCATGCTCGGCGCGGTATTCATCACCAAAGCTGCTGCAGGCTCTGAAGGTTCCACCAATCTGGCACTCGACAACGCCGATGCCTGGCGCGCCGTCTACGGCGTACCGATCTTCGCCTTCCTCTGCGTTGTCCTTGCCATCGCCGTCGGAGCACTCCTGCGGCAATCTGCCGGCGCTATTGCATTGCTCCTGCTCTGGCCGCTGCTCATTGAGAGCCTGTTCGGCATGTTCGGATCCTTCGGTAGGAACGTCACACCGTTCCTCCCGTTCGCCAACGCCGACCACTTCCTCTCTTCGGGTTCGAGCACCAATTTCCATTGGGGCCCTTGGGGAAGCCTGTTCTACTTCGCAGCATTTGTGCTGGTGGTTTTCGGAATCAGCATCGCCGTCGTCAGCAAGCGCGACGCCTGACCTAACACCAAGACTGGCCGTACCGGAGATGTTCCGGTGCGGCCAGTTTCTTGTTGCCACAACCGCGGTTCACAGAACTTAGGATAGGCTCACTTCTATCTGATTCGGCAACGAACTGAGGCAACGGACAGCGATGCAGACTCTGACAACCCAGACTATTTCCACTCCGGGCACCGAAATGCGTGTGTGGCGCACGCCGGCGCTCGATCGGAAATGCATCGTCTTCCTGCATGGCGCCGGAGTTGATCATCGAATGTTCGACGACCAGGTCGCGGAACTCGCGGGCGCCTATTCCCTGGTGCTGCCCGACCTACGCGGTCAAGGGCTGTCGATTCTCGAGGAAGGCCACCGCGCCACTCTCGACACTGTGATCGACGACGTGAAGGTCATGCTCGACTCGCTCGGAATCGATCGCGCAAGCATCGTCGGACACTCGTTCGGCGGAAACATCGCGCAGGAGTTCACCCATCGTCATGCGGATCGAGTAGACAAGCTCGTCATGATCGGCAGCCCTGGCCAGCACCGGGAAATGAGTGGAGCCGCTGCCTCGGCGATCAAAATCGGCACGCATTTGTATCGACGGATTCCGTGGGGTCCCTTTGCCTTTTACAGTGGCCGGTGGTCGAGTCGAAATCCCGCAACTCGCAGATACGTTGCAGACTGCATGCTGGCCGCCGGACGGCAGACCTGGCTGGATCTGGGAACAAGCGGGTTCGCGTCACTCTGCCCGGTGGATACGGCACCCCGAAAGGAGACCCTCCTGATGCGGGGAGAGGTCGACATGCCGCGCCAACTCGATCGAATCTACGACGCCCTGAGCGATCAACTACCGGACCTGACTCGCCGGGTGGTGATCACCGGCGTCGGACATCAATGCACACAGGACAATCCGGAAGAGGTCAACCGCGCGCTGGTCGAGTTCTTGGCAGACTGACCTCACGTGTCAGCGTTCCAGGTGCGCGGCAAGCTCTTTCATCCAATCGAGGAATGCCGGCGGGCCGTCGAACTGGACGCCGTCGACAGCAGCCACTTCCGGTGCAATGTCATCGCCCTTGACCACCAACGCTTCTCCACCCGAGGCAAGGACAGCAGCAAAGGCAGGTAGGTCACCACGGTCGTCGCCCGCGTACGCGACGACGTCGACGCCTGCGGTGGCGATCGCGCGAAGGAGGCCTGTCCCCTTGTCCTCCTCAACGGGTGGACGCAATTCTTCGACCAACTTGCCGGGCTCACGCCGCAACCCGGTCCGGCTCGCGATTTCTGTCGTCGCTGCTTCCACCAGGCGCTGCGCGACCGCTCGATCCGCGGCCCGACGCCAATGCACAGCCACCGCAAGGCCTTTGCTCTCGACGTGGATGCCAGGAACTGACTGAGAGTCGAACAGGCGACGCAGTTCGGCTTCTGCTTCGGCGACGGCATCACTGAACGCAGCGACGGCCGGAAGCACTTCGATTCCGTTCTCCGTCCAGGTCTCGACGCCGTAGGAACCCATGAGAACAACCGAATCCAGACTCAGTCGTTCTCGCAAGAACGACGCCGGCCGTCCCGAGAGCAAGCCCACCACGCCGAAGTGCCTCGACAAAGTCGCGAGCACCTCCTCGGCACCGGGCAGGAGCGCACTGGCCGACGGATCGTCGACGATAGGTGCAAGCACACCGTCGAAATCCATCACCAGTCCACAGCGAGCTGGATCGGACGTGAGTCGGAGGATGACGTCCGAAGCGGTTCGCATGGTTCGAGTGTGCCAAATCGATCGCACCCGCAATACCAACACCGGATCAGAATGTAATCTCTGCCACTTCGTCCAGGTTGTCCGGAAAGCGCAGGGTGAGCCGTGTCCACTCCCCTCCGGCGCCGATTCCGTCCGTTACAGTTCTCACGACGCTTACCAACTGGGGGGGTAACGATGAGCGAATTGACTGTCGTCACTGACGACATCCGAAGGTACGGCTCGACGTCGGCCGAAGCTGCAGGACACATCGCGCAGGCCGCCGCCGTCGATCTGGGCGCCAACATCGCGGCAGTCGCACCAGCCGTCGGTCCTGTCGGCATCGAGTTTCTCGAGGCATTCGCGCGCGCCCAGGCAACTCACACCAAAGATGTTGCAGCACTGGCGACCTTCTACGCCGGCAACGCAGCAACGGCGAGTGCAGCCGCTCAGGCCTACGACACCACAGATCTTTCAACCGCGTCAGATCTGGCCGGCATCGCTGGATCGACGGACGTGACCGCGTGAACAGCGATCGCGTCGACACCGATCGCATGAACACCGAAGACGACTCGACGACGGTCCTCGAATTCCTTCAAGGTGGTGCTCCGGCCCCGGCATTGCCGAACAACACGGTCGAATCGATGCTCGCCGGCATACCGGTTCCGGCATTACCCGGAATCGAAGATCTGTTCGCGCCGTTGATCGAACTCGGGAAGAGCCTCGGCACCGGCACTTTTGCCGGCATCGATCCCGTCGGCATCTTCAACCAGGCGTCCACTCTCATCGACCAAGCCATGGGACTGTCCCAAAGCGCGGTCGCCGAGGTGGGCCAGACCTGGAACAGCACCGGCAGCGAAGCCGCGACCGAACTGTCGCGATCCGCCCAGAACAGCGGCGCAGAATTGAGCGAACGCGGAACCGCGATATCGAAAACCGCTGCTGCCGCCGCGGAATCGGTGCAGCGAGGCAACGCGAATCTCGCGGCGATCGCGCAGTCCTTCGCGACCACGGTTGCAGCTGCTGCACCGATCGCGTGGACACCACCAGGACAGGCGATGCTGATTGCCTCCGCAGCCGAACACATGCAGGCAGCCGTCGCGGCGGTGACACAGACTCGCGGGGAAATGCTCGGGCACACCGCTGCCATGAACGCCCTTGCCGGGTCGATCCCCGTGCCGACTCCACCGATCGGTGAGGCTCTCGCCAACCTTGCCACTCCGGAGGCGCTCGCCGACGCCGCCCGTCAGATCGCCCAACCTCTGGCGGCATCAGCCGCGTCGGCATCGCCGCTGTCTGGATCGCAGCTGTCTGGATCGACCGATGCCGGCGACGCACCGTTATCCGCGCACTCAGGAACCGATGCCGTTCGGACCTCGGCAGCGCAGGCAGGCGCCGGACTTCCGACCGGCGTCGACAAGCTGTGGGGCGCAGGCAATTCGTCGACGTCACTCGCAGCCGGCGGGTCGCCGTCGCCCAGTGCGACAGCGAGCTCCGGCGGAGCATGGGTGGGTGGAAGCGGCACTACCGGTGGAACGATGAGAGGCGCAGCGGGAGTTGCTGCAGTTCAACCGGTTCAGGTAGCAACGCCCGGCCTGGGTGCACCATCTTCGGCGGTCGGCAGTAGCGGCATATCGCCGGGCGGCATGATGGGCGGCGGTCCTCGCGGAACGCGGGACGACGAGTCGTCACGCACGACTCCGGGGTATCTCGTCAGCGCCGGTGACGAAAACTCGATGGTCGACGATCTACCGATGGTGTCACCGCCCGTGCTCGGTGCCGAGAATCCCGATCAGTACCTGTTCCGAGATCTCTGATCGGGACTCCCCGGCCGGGGCGGCATTACAACCTCAAACGAAGCCCAACTCCCGTACCGCCGCACGCTCCTGCTCCAATTCGCTGACGGACAGGTCAATCCGTTCGCGTGAGAAGTCGTCGATCGCGAGATCCGGAACGATAGCGAATTCACCATCGGCACAGGTCACCGGGAAGGACGAGATCAATCCTTCGGGCACCCCGTAGGAACCGTCCGAACAGACGGCCATGGATACCCAGTCGTCCTCGGCCGTTCCGATCACCCAGTCACGGACGTGGTCGATCGACGCGCTGGCCGCACTTGCCGCAGAGGACGATCCACGCGCAGCAATGATGGCGGTGCCTCGTACCTGCACAGTCGGGATGAAATCGTTCTCCACCCAGTCTCGGTCGTTGATCACCGCGAGCGCAGGCTCACCCGCGACGGTCGCGTGGGACAGGTCCGGGTACTGCGTCGCCGAATGGTTTCCCCAGACGGACACCTTGCGCACCGACGACGCACGAACGCCGGTCTTCTTCACCACCTGCGCAATCGCTCGGTTGTGGTCGAGGCGCGTCAGTGCACTGAACCGAGTATCGGGTACATCCGGCGCGTTGTTCATCGCGATGAGAGCGTTGGTGTTGGCCGGGTTTCCGACGACCAGCACCTTGACGTCCGAGGCTGCGTTGTTGTTGATCGCCTTCCCATGCGCTGTGAAAATAGCGCCGTTCGCGCTCAGCAAGTCGGCGCGCTCCATCCCCTTGCTCCGCGGACGTGCACCGACCAGCATCCCGACGTTCGCGCCGGAGAAGGCGACATCGGGATCGTCGGTGATGTCGATGGAGCTCAGCAAGGGAAATGCGCCGTCTTCGAGCTCCATCGCGACGCCTTCGGCAGCGGACACGGCGGCGGGAATCTCGAGCAGTCGAAGTTTGATCGGTACGTCAGCGCCGAGCATCTCCCCCGCAGCTATGCGGAAAAGCATGCCGTAGGCGATCTGACCCGACGCTCCGGTCACCGTGACGGTTACGGGCGCAATACTCATTGCCGACTCCTCACCTGCCGTTTTCACGACTGTCCGTTCTACAACGCTGTAAGAACGGTTTCCACGCTAGTCGAGTAATCCGGCCACTTCGTGGTCTGTCAGTGTGGTTCTCGGCACTCGTCCCTCCGCCGTCACGAGTTCGACGGCGCGGTAGAGCGGACGCTCGGCCAGTCCGGCGCCGCGGGCTTCGGCACGCAACTGTTCGATCAGCACCGAGGACAACGCGGCAGCCGGTACCAACTCACTGGCCGCCAGGGCGTCGGCGAGCTTGCGGAGTGCAAGGATCTCCAATTCGCGCCCGCCCCCTGCCGTGTAGAGCGCGAGCGGTATTCGCACGGTGGACCGACCGTCACCGAGTGTCAGGCTGACCTCGCTGATCCGGCCGGATCGCACCGTCAACGCCGCCGTGAGCACCTCGGCCACGTCGACGTCGTTGGTGCGAAAACCAGCTTGTGCTCGAATCCTGTTGCCATACAAGGTGATATGCCGGCGCAGCGTCATCAGAATCGCCAGTGACGTCGGAACCGCGATGACGGCACCGACGATCACTCCGACCGTCATCGTCGAGAACACACTGACGATCAACCCGACGACCACACCGAAGACCACCACAACAACGGCGAACTTCTTCAGCCGCGGCGCGATCAACGCCACGGGAACCAGATCGAGCGAAACCGGTTCAGCCTCAGTGCTCAACGAGATCCCCGAGCTTGTCGACAACTTGGTCGAGCGGCACCGTCTCCTGCTCACCTGTCGCCAATTGTTTGACAACGACAACGCCCTCTTCGAGCTCGCGCTCGCCGAGAACCAAAGCGACTGCGGCGCCCGAGCGATCGGCCGCTTTCATCGAACCCTTGACGCCACGATTTCCGTACGCCAGGTCGACGCGAATCCCATTGGCACGCAACTGGTGTGCGATCTTCACCAGTGCCGCCTTCGCCTCGGCTCCCATCGGTACACAGAAGACGTCGACACGTGCCGGTGGCGCAACCGACTTACCCTCGGCCTCGAGCGCGAGAACCGTGCGGTCGACGCCGATTCCGAACCCGATCCCCGAGAGCGGCTGTCCGCCCAGCTGTTCCATCAGTCCGTCGTAACGACCACCACCACCGATTCCGGACTGCGCGCCCAGTCCGTCGTGCACGAATTCGAAGGTCGTCTTGGTGTAGTAGTCGAGGCCGCGGACCATGCGCGGGTTGACGACGTAGGGAACTCCCAAGGCGTCGAGGTGCGCTAGTACCTCGTCGAAGTGCGCCTTGCAGCTCTCCGAGAGGTGATCGAGCATGAGCGGTGCGCCGGCCGTCATCTCGCGTACATCTGGGCGCTTGTCGTCGAGCACCCGAAGCGGGTTGATCTCGGCGCGTCGACGCGTGTCTTCGTCGAGCGGGAGTGCAAAGAGAAACTCCTGCAGCAGTTCGCGGTACTGCGGTCGGCAGGTGTCATCGCCGAGAGAGGTGATTTCGAGGCGGAAGCCGTCGAGCCCCAACGACCGGAATCCGGCGTCGGCGATCGCGATGACCTCAGCGTCGAGCGCGGGGTCGTCGATCCCGATGGCTTCGACTCCGACCTGCTGCAACTGGCGGTAGCGGCCGGCCTGCGGGCGCTCGTAGCGGAAGAACGGGCCCGCGTAGCTGACCTTGACCGGCAACTGTCCACGATCGAGGCTGTGCTCGATGACGGCACGCATGACACCGGCGGTTCCCTCGGGACGCAACGTCACCGAACGGTCACCGCGATCGGCGAAGGTGTACATCTCTTTGCTGACGACGTCGGTCGACTCACCGACACCGCGCGCGAACAGGCCGGTGTCCTCGAAGATCGGCAATTCGATGTGGCCGTACCCGGCCAACCTGGCGGCGCGCGTCAAACCGTCACGAACGGCGACGAATTCGGCTGACTGCGGCGGAACGTAGTCCGGAATTCCCTTGGGTGCAGAGAAGGTGCTGGCTTTACTCACGAGAGGTACTTTTCCTTATTTCTGTGCGCTGAGTCCAACGAGAAACGGGTTCGAGCTTCGCTCGGCGCCGATCGAACTGTTGCCACCGTGCCCGGGCAGGACCACGGTCTCGTCACCGAGTACCAGTAGCTTGCGGGCGATCGAAGCGAGCAACTGCTCGTGATTTCCGCCTGGCAGGTCGCTGCGCCCGATGGAACCCTGGAACAGGGTGTCACCGGTGAACGCCAAGTCCACGGGCCCGCTCTCGGTGTTCGCCTGGGTGCGGAACACCACCGATCCCTGCGTGTGCCCGGGTGTGTGGTCCACCACGAACGTCATTCCGGCCTCGGTGATCTTGTCTCCGTCGCTCAGTTCGATCACCTCGTCCGGCTCCACGAACGTCATGCCCTGAATGAATTCCTTCATCGTCGGGCCGATCCCTCGTGCCGGATCGCTGAGCATGTAGCGATCATCGGGATGGATGTAGGCGGGCACGGAGTACCGCTCACAGACCTCGCGGGCCGACCACACGTGATCGAGGTGACCGTGGGTCAGAAGTACTGCATTGACCGACATGTCCTTGGAGTCGAGATATTCGAAGAGCGGCTCGGCTGCATCCTGACCCGGATCGACGACTACGCATTCGCACGCGTCGTCCTGAGCGAGTATGTAGCAGTTGGTTTGGAACATCCCGGCCGGAAAACCAGTGACGAGCACGGGGGCAACTCCTCTTCGAAGGGGGGAAACGAACAACACGCTGTCGGTTACAGCCTAAGCTGCTGCCCCGCCAGTAAGTTCTCAGGTTGCAATGGGAGACTCTGACGACGAGTAGAGCCGCTTGCCGAAGCCGACCCCAGGGTGTCGCTCGGCGGGCCGACCACGATCCACCCGCGATACGGAGGACTACAGCAGTGCCGAGTAACGAGCAACGCCGCGAGGCGGCGAAACGCAAGCTCGAGCGTCAGCTCGAACGTCGCGCAGAACGTGCCCGCAAGCGCAAGCAGATGACGATAGCCGGAACTGCGCTCGGCGTGGTCGTCGTAGTCGGTGTCGTCGGTGGACTCATCTGGTTCAGCAATCGCAGTGACGACGACGCGAACACCACCAACACTGCTGCCGACGATTCGAGCCTCACGCCGCAGACCGCGGGTGCAATGCCGGCCGGTCTGTCGACGCCGCTGGCCGACACGGTTTCCTGCTCGTACCCGGCTGACGGCGCTACCGCGTCCAAGGCCAACAACCCTCCTCGTACCGACGGGATTCCCACCACCGCGCCGGACGCGACGCCGAGCATCAGCGTCGAGACCTCGCAGGGAAACATCGGGCTCACGCTCGACGGAACGAAGTCTCCGTGCACGGTCAACAGCTTCGTGAGCTTGGCGCAGCAGGATTACTTCAACGACACCACCTGCCACCGCATGACGACGAGCCCCTCGCTCCAGGTTCTGCAGTGCGGTGACCCGTCGGGCACCGGCTCCGGCGGACCGGGCTACGGATTCGACAACGAGTTCCCCACCACGGCGTACGCCACCACCGACCCGGCAGCGCAAGAGCCAGTCACCTACGCGCGCGGCACGGTTGCGATGGCCAACACCGGGACACCCGGTAGCAACGGCAGCCAGTTCTTCCTCGTCTACGGCGACTCACAACTCCCGCCGCAGTACACGGTTTTCGGCACGATCGACGAGACCGGTCTCGCCACTTTGGACAAGGTCGCGGCCGGCGGATCGACACCAGAGGGTGACGGCAAGCCGAATCTGACCACCGACATCAAGACAGTAAGGCTCGACTGATGCGACGTAATCCTGTGATGCGCTTTCCTGTAGTTATTGCCGCTGCAAGCGCCGCAGCGCTGCTTCTGGCTGGTTGTTCCAGTGATTCCGGTAGCTCGGACTCGCCGTCCAGCACCTCCAAGGCGAAGACGACAACGGCTGCCATGCCGCCGCTCGACATGTCACAGTTCGACGCACTCCCGCCTGTCCCGACTCCGGCGTCGGCGACTGTCGACTGCTCGTACCCGAGCGCGGCGGGCGCTGCAAAGACCGTCAATCCGCCGAACTCCACGGGCGTGTCCACCGAGGGAACCGTCAACGTCGCGCTCACGACTACGGCCGGCCCGATCGGGATGGAACTGAATCGCGCAGCAGCCCCCTGCACGGTCAACAGCATCGTGAGCCTGACCGAGCAGAAGTATTTCGACGACACCCCGTGCCATCGACTCTCGACGATGCCTGGTCTGCAGATTCTCCAATGCGGCGACCCGTCGGGTAAGGGCACGGGCGGACCGGGGTACCAATTTGCAAACGAGTACCCCACGACCACATACGCTGGGAACGACCCGGCGCTGTCGCTGCCGGTCGTCTACCCCCGTGGCACTCTGGCGATGGCTCATTCGTCCGTACCTGACAGCAACGGCAGCCAGTTCTTCCTCGTCTACGAGGATTCGATGCTGCCGCCTGACTACACGGTTTTCGGCACCATCGACGACGCCGGCCTGGCGACGATCGAGAAGATCGCAGCCGACGGCGACGACGGAGGCATGGGCGCAACCGGTGGCGGCGCACCCAACACCCCGATCACCATCGAGACTGCAGTAGTCGCCTGACCGACTGTGCGCCTTTATTAACCGCCCGCGGTTAATAAAGGCGCACAGCAGTTTACGAAGCAGAGGTCACGCGGTAGACGTCGTAGACGCCTTCCACATTGCGAACCACGTTGAGCACATGACCCAAGTGCTTCGGGTCGCCCATCTCGAAGGTGAACTTGCTGATCGCCACTCGGTCACCTGAGGTGGTGACCGAGGCCGACAGGATGTTCACTTTCTCGTCGGCCAACGCCTTGGTGACGTCGGAAAGCAACCGATGACGATCGAGCGCCTCGATCTGGATCGCGACCAGGAACACCGACGTCGCTGACGGTGCCCATTCGACGTCGATGATTCGCTCGGACTGATCGTGGAGCGAGTTGGCGTTGGTGCAGTCGGTACGGTGCACGCTCACCGCCCCACCGCGCGTGACGAAGCCCAGAATCGAATCGCCCGGAACCGGCGTGCAACACTTTGCGAGTTTTGCCACCGTGCCGGGTGCTCCGGGAACCAGAATTCCGGAGTCACCCGTACTGCGGGTGCGCACCGGCATGGTCGACGGCGTCGAACGCTCGGCCAGTTCCTCCTCGACGGCGCCGACGCCGCCCAGATGAGCAACCAGTCGCTGCACGACGTGGTGCGCAGACACCTGGCTCTCGCCTACCGCCGTGTACAACGCCGAGACGTCGGGATAACGAAGTTCATGCGCGATCGTGCTCATCGATTCGGCATTCATCAACCGCTGCAACGGAAGTCCCACACGGCGGACTTCCTTCGCGATCTGATCCTTGCCGGACTCGAGCGCCTCTTCGCGGCGTTCCTTCGCGAACCACTGACGGATCTTCGCCTTGGCACGCGGCGAGACGACAAACGTCTGCCAATCTCGGCTCGGCCCGGCGGTGGCAGCCTTCGACGTGAAGACCTCCACCACTTCGCCGTTTTCGAGAGTTCGTTCCAGCGCGACCAACCGGCCGTTGACCCTGGCACCGATGCATCGGTGCCCGACCTCGGTGTGCACCGCGTACGCGAAATCGACGGGAGTCGATCCGGCAGGCAACGTGATCACGTCACCCTTTGGCGTGAAGACGAAGATCTCCTTGACCGCGAGGTCGTAACGCAACGATTCGAGGAACTCCCCCGGATCGGCCGCTTCACGTTGCCAGTCGAGTAGCTGACGCATCCACGCCATGTCGTCGACCTCGGCGATGTCGCCCGCGTGCTTGCCCTTGGTCTCCTTGTACCGCCAGTGCGCGGCGATACCGAACTCCGCGGTCCGGTGCATGTCCTGGGTCCGGATCTGGACCTCCAGGGGCTTGCCTTCCGGTCCCACGACGGTGGTGTGCAGTGACTGGTAGACGCCGTAGCGCGGCTGTGCGATGTAGTCCTTGAAGCGTCCGGCCATCGGCTGCCACAGTGAGTGGACAACGCCGACCGCGGCATAACAGTCACGCACTTCTTCACACAGGATGCGGACGCCGACCAGATCGTGGATGTCGTCGAAATCGCGGCCCTTGACGATCATCTTCTGATAGATCGACCAGTAATGCTTGGGCCGGCCTTCGACGATGGCGTTGATCCGCGAGGCGGACAGAGTCGAGTTGATCTCGGCGCGAACCTTGGCCAGATAGGTGTCACGAGAAGGCGCGCGATCGGCGACCAGTCGAACGATCTCGTCATACTTCTTCGGGTGCAAGATGGCGAACGAGAGGTCCTCGAGTTCCCACTTGACGGTCGCCATTCCAAGTCGATGTGCAAGTGGCGCAATGACTTCGAGAGTCTCTCGCGCCTTACGTGCCTGCTTCTCGGGCGGCAGGAATCGCATCGTGCGCATGTTGTGCAGACGATCCGCGACCTTGATCACGAGCACGCGCGGGTCCCGCGCCATCGCGATGATCATCTTGCGGATGGTTTCGCCCTCGGCGGCGGTGCCCAGAACGACCTTGTCGAGTTTGGTGACTCCGTCGACGAGGTGAGCGACCTCGTCACCGAAGTCCTTGGTCAACTCTTCGAGTGAGTACCCGGTGTCCTCGACGGTGTCGTGCAGCAGGGCTGCGACGAGGGTGGTGGTGTCCATACCCAACTCGGCCAGAATGCTTGCGACGGCCAACGGATGCGTGATGTACGGATCGCCGGACTTGCGACGCTGGCTCGAATGTCTGTCCTCGGCGACGTCGTACGCACGCTGGAGCAGCGCGAGGTCGGCCTTCGGATACAGCTCACGGTGGAGGCTGACCAACGGCTCGAGCACCGGGCGGATGGTGGCGTTGCGCTGACCGGTGATGCGCCGAGCAAGCCGAGCGCGCACCCTACGGGAGGCGGAAGCGGGCACGGCCAGGTTCTGCCCACCCCGATTGCCGGCAGTTTGCGCAGATCCCGAATCGTCGGGCACCGCGGACTTCGATGGTGTCGTCTCCGGAGCCGGATCTGCACCCGTCTCCTGCGACACTGCACCCGAGTTCTGTGATCGATCAAGATTCGACGTCATGTCGCCACCTCCTACCACCGAGTTGGTTGAGGCAACCGCCCTGCATCGGGTAATTGCCCTGGAGGTCTAACTCGACCCCCAGGAGACAACTTTAATACTCAGACCTTCACCAGGGATGTCAGTGGGTACTTCAAGAAGCGATCTCGACCGCGCAGTTCCTCGATCTCGAGCACCACTGCGACGCCGACGACGTTCGCTCCACCCAACTCAACCAACTGTACAGCCGCCTCGAGTGTCCCTCCGGTAGCCAGAACGTCGTCGATCACCAGAACATTCCGCCCGGTGAGATCGAAGCCGTTTGCGGGGATCTCGAGAGTCGAGGATCCGTACTCGAGGCTGTACGAACGAGAGAGTACCGGCGGCGGCAGTTTGCCGACCTTCCGCACGGCCACCACCCCAGCACCCATCTTCGCAGCCGCGCCGGCACCGAGCAGGAAC
This sequence comes from Rhodococcus sp. MurmanLake-1, assembly GCF_056945715.1. Classification (NCBI taxonomy): domain Bacteria; kingdom Bacillati; phylum Actinomycetota; class Actinomycetes; order Mycobacteriales; family Nocardiaceae; genus Rhodococcus; species Rhodococcus sp. MurmanLake-1. The sequence continues at coordinate 404,689 of NZ_JBWZNF010000001.1, forward strand.
CCGCGAGCATCGACGGCCGCAATCGTGTCGGCGTCCGGAGCACAGGCGACAAGGGCGTCGAGCACGGCCCCGAACCCCTCGGCGTCGGCGAACACCGGAGTCAGATCGGCGAACCGAACCCCGGGCCCGGGAAAGTTGTCCGCCCAACGGGTCAGCCGAACAACGGCGTCTCCGGCAGCCCGGTGGATTGCGATCAATTCTTCAGGCGTGTGCAAGGCAACACCATTCGAGACGCTCATCTGCGTAATACCCATCTGTCCATGTTCCAGCCGGTAGCGGCCCGAGTCGGATTGACCAACACCGCCGACATGCCTGGAGCTACAGCGACAGTTCGTAGTTGATTGAACAGTGGAATCGTAGGCACCTGGGTCCACAGGATGTTCTCCGCCTCCACCGAGAGTCCCAATTGCGCACTGGTGCTCGCATCCACGTTCAACTGATCGATGATCTGATCGATCCGTGCATTTCCGTACGTACCGAGGTTTGCGCCGTTGCCCGATCGCAACGCTCCGCGCGCGTCGATCATGCTCGCTGTTCCGCCTGCCCCGACTTTGCCTGCCATGCCGGAAAGCACAGCGTCGACTCCCCCGGACTGCAGACTCGCAGGATCGAAGCTGTCGGTACTCGCGTCCTCGATCGTAATTCCCGCCGGAGCACACGCGGCTTTCGCTTCAGAGACGATCTGCGCCCGCACCGGGTCAGGTGCGAGGTACCCGACCCGGACGGTCAACTGGTCGAGATCGGCTTCCGACAACGACGTCTTCGCGGCATCGACGTCGGCATTGGCGTACCGGTCACCGTCGACCGCAGCGGCGTCGCTGTACACGAGTGAATCCGGCGCCATCAGTCGCGAATCGACCACGCCGGAACCCAGACCAGCCTGCGGCGCGTTATCCGTCTGCCCGAACTTCTCGAACAGAGTTGTCCGCGGAACACAATGCGCGAACGCTCGACGGGCGGCTTCGTCGCCCAGCGAACCAGACGTCGCGAGAACGAACTGCTCGATCGACCGCGACGGAATCTGTTGGACGTCGAACCCGGACGGAGTACCGAGCTCGCCGGCCGACCCGGAAGCGACGTCGACGACCTCGATCGAGTTCTTGTCGAGATCCTCGGTCAGATTCACACCACGTGGCCAGACGACGATGCGATCGGTCGCGGGCTTGTTGCCCCACCACCGCTCGTTCGCGACCAGCACCAGGCCGTCGTCGGCGCTGTACGAGTCGATTCGATACGGACCAGCGGAAGGCAGTACGGAGGTGTCCACCTGACCTGGAGTCAGGTTCCACCCGGTGTTCCAGAAGTCGGCGATCTTCGACAACGCTTCGGTGTCACCGGCATTCACCGCGCTCACCACGTCGCCGACTCCGGCGCGCTGCGTCACGATGTGTGAAGGCATCAATGCAGTCGCACCGAACAACGACCGCCAATCGGTGAACGATCGCCCGGGCTTGAAGAAGACAGTCGCGTCCTTCGACCCGCTCTGGCAGTCGATCCGGTCGATGTCCGCGTAACCGAGATTGTTCGCCGTGTCGAACATGGGCTTCACCGCACCATCGACGTCTTTGGTGAACTTGCCACTCGACGCCGCCCAGGTGAGGACCAGATCGTCACAGGACATCGGAATCCCGTCGGAGTACACCGACGCCGGATTGAGCTTGTACGAGACCGTGAGCACGTCACCGGGCAACTCCGACGCCGTGCCGATGTCGGTGTCCGACACAGGAGCACCGGCCGGACCGGTGAACGTGAAGCCGGGAAGCACCCGGCCGAACGCGGCCATCGCCCCGGACACCGATCCAGCTGTCGTGTTGGCGTTGTACGTGGAGATGGAGTTGTCGATGGCATATCCGATGGACGGAACCTGCTCGGCGCTTTCCGAGCAGGCCGCCAACGAACCGGCAGCCACAGCGGTGGCCGCAACGAACGTCATCGATCGAGCCAGTGTGCGTGTTCTTGGGAGCATGTTCAGTGCCCCTTCTTGTTTCGCTTTCCGGTCGGCCGCACACCCGGCTGCGGAGCAACCGGCGCACGGCGTGCAACTGGTGCGCCGACGGCAACCGTCTGCGTACCCTTCTCGGCCAGAGTAGCCCGGCGCGAGAGCACCTTACGAGTGTGCGCGGCAACGGGTCCCCAGCGTTCCTTCATCGACACCAGGAGCGGCGTCGCGAAGAAGATCGAGGAGTACGCACCCACGATGATGCCGACGAGCTGAACCAGCGCAAGGTCCTTGAGCGTGCCGACGCCGAGCATCCAGACCGCGACAACCATCAGAGCGATCACCGGGAGCACACTGATGACGGTCGTGTTGATCGATCGCATCAAGGTCTGATTCACCGCGAGGTTGGCCTGCTCGCCGTACGTCCGGCGCGTCAGATGCAGAACACCGCGTGTGTTCTCTTCGACCTTGTCGAACACCACCACTGTGTCGTACAGCGAGAAGCCGAGAATGGTGAGCAAACCGATCACCGTCGCGGGCGTCACCTCGAAACCGACGAGCGAGTAGACGCCGGCAGTGACGATGATGTCGAAGAACAACGCGACAATCGCGGCTACCGCCATGTCCCGCTCGAAGCGGATGGCGATGTAGATACTCACGATCACCAGGAACACAATCAGCGCGATCAGCGCCTTCTTGGTGATCTGGCCGCCCCAGGTTTCACTCACGTCCGCAAAACTGATGGCCTGCGCCGACGGGTTCCCGTTCTTGTCCTTGGGCTGGAACTCGTCGAAGAGCGCCGACTGCAGATCGTTGATCTGCGTCGCGTTCAACGTCTCCGACCGAATCTGTACGGTGGCGCTGGCACCCGAGCCGACCGTCTGCACGCTGACCGGCTCGAACCCGAGTGTGTCGGAGTAGACGGTTTCCACCTCCGACGTCTCGACTCCACCCTCGGCCGGGAACTGAATGCGCGATCCGCCCTCGAAATCGATACCGAAGGTGAAGCCGCGCAGGATGATGCTGAGCAGCGCAATGGCGACCAGAGCGCCGGTCAGTCCGTAGTAAAAACGACGCCTGCCGACGACCTCGAACGCACCCGTTCCCGTGTACAGCCGCGAGAGCCAACTGTGCTTGGGCATCGCGCCCTGATCGACGCCGGAGTCGGTGATCTCCGACCGGGCTGCGGCATCGGCGGACTCGGCCGAGGAACTGTTGTTGGGCCCCACCGGGGAGTTGTTGGACTCGCTCATGCTCGTGTCTCCTTAGCCGACGCAGCGGCGGCAACCTTACGTTCGCGGGCAACCTCTTGCACTGCGCCGAGACCGTTGACGCTGGGCTTGGACCAGAACGCCGAACGGGACGCCATACTGACCAGTGGCCACGTCACGAGGAACACGACAATCACGTCGAGGATGGTGGTCAGACCCAAGGTGAAGGCGAAGCCTCGCACCTGTCCGACCGCCAGCACGTACAGAACTGCAGCGGCGATGAAGCTCACCGCGTTGCCGGAAAGAATTGTTCGGCGCGCTCGCGCCCAACCGCGTGGCACCGCGGAGCGGAAGCTACGGCCCTCACGCATTTCGTCCTTGATGCGTTCGAAGAACACGACGAACGAGTCGGCGGTCATACCGATACCGATGATCAGACCAGCCATGCCGGCCAAGTCGAGTGTGAAGCCGATGTATCTGCCGAGCAGAACCATGATCGCGTAGACCATGACTCCGGAGAGGATCAGCGACAACGCCGTCAGGACGCCGAGCATCCGGTAGTAGACGAGGCAGTACAGCAGAACGAGAACGAGACCGACCGCGCCGGCAATCAATGCCGCCTGCAGTGAGGCCAGGCCGAGCGTTGCCGAGACCGTCTCGGCCTCGGAAGCTGCGAACGACAGCGGAAGCGAACCGTACTTCAGAGTGTTGGCAAGTTCTTTGGCGCTCTCCGCAGTGAAACTGCCCGTGATCGAGGTCGCGCTACCCGCAGGCGTTGCACCTTGAATCGTGGGGGCGCTGACGACCTTCGAGTCGAGCGTGAACGCTGCCTGCTTGCCGATGTTGGCTGAGGTGAACTCGGCCCAGGTGTTGCTGCCGGTCGTCTTGAACGAGAGGCTGATCTCGTGGCGCGACTGCTGCGAGTTGAAGACCGAAGACGCGTCGGCAATCTCCTGGCCGTCGATGATCGAAGGACCGAGAAGATAGATGTTCAGTCCGTCTTGCGAGCACGCGACCAGCGGAAGAGTCGGGTCGTCGTTTCCACGGAGCGGATCCGCGACGGAGCAGTCGAGGTTCGCCACTGCTTGCTGCTGCACCGTCGGATCGCTGCTCTGTCGGAGGGCGCGCGCTGCGGCGATTTCCGCTGCTGCTGCGTCGCCTTCGTCGGTGCCGTCACTCGATGCGTCCACGGGGGGAGCCGGTGTTGTCGTCTCCGGCGCCGGGGTTGCCTCCGGAGTGGTCGGGTCCTGAGCCAGGAACGGGCGGTTCTGCGGCGTCTGGGTCCCGTCGGCCGGCGCCTCGGGAGCCGGAGCATCAGTGGCCGGAGTTTCAGCCGCTGGCACCTCTGGGGTAGCTGTCCGGTTCGCGTCACGGGTGGCGACGTCGATCGAACCCGTCACCGGGCGGATGTACAGACGGGCGGTCTGGCCGAGCGAGCGAGCCTGCGCACTGTCGTCGCCGGGAACGGTGATGACGAGGTTGTCACCGTCGACGACGACCTCGGAGCCGGAAACGCCGAGACCGTTGACGCGGGTCTCGATGATTTCCTGAGCCTGCTTGAGACTGTCCTGACTGGGAGCGCTGCCGTCCGGGGTACGAGCGGTCAACGTGACGCGCGTTCCACCCTGCAGGTCGATGCCGAGTTTCGGCGTGGCCGACTTGTCTCCAGTGAAGAACACCAGGGCATACAGTGCCACCACCAGGACCCCGAAAAGGGCCAGGTAGCGGACCGGATGCACCGTTCCGGTGGAAGGTGCCACGATCTTTAAGTCTCCTCAGTAGGTGCAGAGCTTCAGTAAATGCAGGGCTCGGGCGGTCGACGACCACCCGAGCTGCGGCGTTCGAACTGCAACGATTGATCAACGGGATGAACTGAGCTGCTGGTGAAAGAACTACTCCGATGAAAGAACTACTACAGACCAACCGATCTGGACGTGTGTCCGAGTTCACAACTCTAGAACACGTGCCAGGTCGACGAAGTCAGGACTCCTTGGTGAGCCGGATTTCGGTGTCAGCAGCTGATTCTTCGATCTCGGAAACCGAGTCGTCGTCGTACTCGTCGGTTTCGGTCGTCTCGACAACGCGCTCACGGATGACCAGACGCGACCAGGTGGTGATGACACCGTCGGCGATCTCGAGGTCCACGGTGTCGTCGTCCAGAGAAGCAATCGTGGCATAGAGCCCGGCCGTGGTCTGCACTCGATCGCCGACCTGCAGCGAGTCCTGCATCTCGGAAGTGGCAGCCAAAGCCTTCTTCTGCTTGCGCATGCCCAGGAACATGGGCACCAGCAGTGCGAGGATCAAGAGTGGGAAAAGCAAACTCGACATGTGTTGATCAACCTCGGTTGTGTTGCACGTTTTACGCCGCGATGGTCCCGGATGGACCTACGCAATACACCAGTGTGCCATTAGTTGCTGAGGATTCCTGACAGATCGGCCGTTCAAGTAGGCCTTTCCAGTCGAAATTCACTCTCCGTTCGGATCGAACAACGTGGCCTGCGGTTCGTTGACACGAACCTCGATACCGCCCGCTGCGGCATCCGGCGGCGGTGTCATTCCGAGTTGAGTCCAGGCAGCGGCGGTAGCCACGCGTCCTCGCGGCGTCCGGGCGATCATCCCGGCCCGGACCAGGAACGGCTCGCACACTTCTTCCACCGTCGACGGTTCCTCGCCGACGGCCACCGCAAGCGTCGACACGCCGACGGGCCCGCCGCCGAACGACCGCACCAACGCACTCAGTACGGATCGGTCGAGACGGTCCAAGCCCAACTGGTCCACGTCGTAAACAGCCAAGGCCGCCTGAGCGACGTCCATGGTGACGATTCCGTCGGCGCGCACCTCGGCGAAGTCGCGAACCCGGCGCAGCAATCGGTTCGCGATACGCGGCGTCCCCCGCGAGCGTCGTGCGATTTCGGCGCCGGCGTCAACTTCGAGATTGACGCCCAGAATTCCGGCCGAACGCATCAGAATCTGTTGCAGCTCTTCGGGTTCGTAGAAATCCATGTGAGCGGTGAACCCGAAGCGGTCGCGCAACGGACCGGTCAGCGCACCTGACCGCGTAGTCGCACCGACCAGCGTGAACGGTGCAACCTCCAGAGGAATCGACGTGGCACCCGGCCCCTTACCGACGACGACGTCGACACGGAAGTCTTCCATCGCCAGGTACAACATCTCCTCGGCCGGACGAGCGATTCGGTGAATCTCGTCGATGAACAGCACGTCACCCTCGACGAGGTTGCTCAGCATCGCGGCCAGGTCTCCGGCGCGTTCGAGCGCCGGTCCGGACGTCAACCGCAGAGAAGAGCCCAACTCCCCCGCGATGATCATCGCCATCGACGTCTTGCCGAGCCCGGGGGGACCGGACATCAGGATGTGATCAGGTGTGCTGCCGCGAAGTTTTGCTCCGGTGAGCACGAGCTGCAGTTGTTCGCGAACACGGGGTTGCCCGATGAAGTCGTCGAGACTCTTGGGGCGCAAACTCGCTTCGACATCGCCGTCTCCCGCCACCAATTCGGCAGAGACCTGCGACTCGTCGTCGAAATCGTCGATCGGGTCGAAGTTCATCGAGTCTTACCGAGCAGCGACAGAGCAGAACGCAGTGCTACCGACGTAGTGGCCTCGGGCGATTCCGCCAGGACCGAATCCGTGGCCTGCTCGGCCTGCTTGATCGGGAAGCCCAGACCTTCGAGAGCCTCGACGATCTGATCACGGATCGAACTGCCGACGACGACACCGGACGCCGCGCCGGCCGTCGTCGCGACGGCGTCGACCTTGTCGCGCAGTTCGACGACCATGCGCTCGGCGCCGCGTTTCCCGATACCGGGGACCCTCGTCAACGCCGTCAGGTTGCCTTCCGAGAGTGCCCGCCGCAATGCGTCCGGTTCGAGCACTGCAAGAGTTGCCATCGCCAGGCGCGGTCCGACTCCGGAAACCGTCTGCAAGAGGCTGAACAGGTCCTTCGACTCGGTATCGGAAAAACCGTAGAGCGTCATCGAGTCTTCGCGAACGATCATCGTCGTGAACAGTCGCGCTTCGCTTCCCCGATGCAGTGCACCGAGAGTCACCGGGGTGGCATTGACCCGATAGCCGACACCTGACGCTTCGATGACCGCATGGTCGAGTGCAATATCGAGTACCTCGCCGCGTACCGACGCGATCATCGTGAACCTGCCTTCTTCATCTCGGCCAATTTTGCCTGATACTTACGCATTTGTTCAGCGGCCATCGCCTCGGCGCGGGCCATTCGCTCGATCATCGGTGCTCGCCAGCAGTGACAGATCGCGAGCGCCAGAGCGTCAGCGGCGTCAGCCGGTTTCGGCGCCGTCTTCAAGTTCAGGATTCGCGTCACCATCGCGGTGACCTGCGCCTTGTCGGCGTTACCGCTGCCGGTAACGGCGGCCTTCACCTCGCTGGGCGTGTGGAAACACACCGGGATGCCGCGTCTGGCGGCAGCAAGCGCGACAACTCCGCCTGCTTGCGCCGTGCCCATCGCGGTACTGACGTTGTGCTGCGCGAATACACGCTCGATCGCGACGACCTCCGGCTTGTACTGCTCGATCCACAGTTCCGCCGCATCGGAGATCCGCAGTAGCCGAGACCCGAGGTCCATCTCGGGCGGGGTCCGCACCACGTCGACGGCAATGGGGCGCACTTTCCTGCCGTTGCTCCCGTCGACCACACCCAACCCGCAGCGAGTCAAGCCTGGGTCCACTCCGAGCACGCGCACTTTGTCACACCTCTCCATACCGAACAGCTGTTCGATAGCTTAGCGGTGCGCGGGCGTACTGCCCCGCATCAACACGCAACCCGGCCGAGACGCGGACGTCAGGGCCGGGTTGAGTTGAAAAGCAATCAGTCTTCGAGAGCCGCGAGAACTTCGTCGGACAGATCGATGTTGGTGTAGACGTTCTGCACGTCGTCAGAGTCTTCGAGCGCGTCGACGAGCTTGAAGATCTTGCGTGCGCCGTCGACATCCAAGGGAACCTCGACGGAAGCGCGGAAATCGGCTTCAGCGGAGTCGTAGTCGATGCCGGCTTCCTGAAGTGCCGAACGGACGGCAACCAGATCCTGTGGCTCACTGACGATTTCGAAGGTTTCACCGAGATCGGTGACTTCCTCGGCACCGGCGTCGAGCACAGCCATCAGGACGTCGTCCTCCGACTGGCCGTTCTTCTCGAGCGTGACGACGCCCTTGCGAGCAAACAGGTAGGAGACGGAACCCGGGTCAGCGAGGTTGCCACCGTTACGGGTCATCGCGGTGCGAACTTCACCGGCTGCGCGGTTGCGGTTGTCGGTGAGGCACTCGATCAGAACGGCGACGCCGTTGGGTCCGTAGCCCTCGTACATGATGGTCTGCCAGTCTGCGCCGCCCGCTTCTTCACCGGCGCCGCGCTTGCGCGCACGCTCGATGTTGTCATTGGGAACAGACGTCTTCTTCGCCTTCTGGATGGCGTCGTACAAGGTGGGGTTGCCCGTGGGATCGCCACCGCCGGTTCGTGCCGCCACCTCGATGTTCTTGATCAGCTTCGCGAAGGATTTGCCACGACGTGCGTCGATCACAGCCTTCTTGTGCTTGGTGGTGGCCCATTTTGAGTGGCCGCTCATGCGATTCAAGCCCCTTTCCTGCTGCGTTGCGCACGCCGAATGCGCGTCTTTCAGCTCTGCCGATGTTACCCGTCCCACGTCACAACGCGCTGCATCCCCCGACACGAATTAGTCAAACCGCGCATTGTTTGCATAGAATGCAAACATGTTGGTCCGAATAGATCACGCCTCCACAACTCCACTAGCGGAGCAGATTGCAGCCGGGGTTCGTGGCTCGGTCATCCGCGGTGAGATCGGACCAGGTGACCGCCTGCCGTCCGCTCGCGCTCTCGCCGAGTCGATCGACGTCAATCTCCACACGGTTCTTCGTGCGTACGCAACACTCCGCGACGAAGGCCTGATCGACCTCCGACGCGGACGTGGCGCCGTCATTCGCGCCGAATTCGACTCGGGAAGAACAGCTCTCAACGAATCTGCGCGCGAGTTCGTACGGCAGGCCCGCAATCTCGGACTCGACACTGCGCACATGCTCGACCTCATCAAGGAGACCAGCACACAATGACGACCAGCAAGATCCGACTCTGGACAGCAGCTTCGCTGACTCTGATCCCGACCCTGATTCTGGTTCTCGCACGCTTCGCGTGGGGTGACCGCCTACCCGAGACCGTCGCGAGCCATTGGTCCGGATCGACCCCGGACGGGTTCAGCACCACGACGACGTTTTTCGCCATCGCACTGGTGATTTCACTGGTGGCTGTCGTTTGCGCCTGTGTCGTCGCGGCCCGTTCGAGCGACAACGCGCCCTTGTTTCTCGCCGTAACCTCGATCTCGAGTGCGACACTGGCGACGATCTGGATTCTGAGCGTCGCCTTGACGATCGACGCCGGGTCGCCGGAAGACGCGCGTATCGGCTGGTGGATTCTTGCGCCGATCGCGGCGGTACTCGTAGGAGTTCTGGCATACGCGCTGCCTGACCAGCAACGAAGCGGCCCGGAGTCGCCACTGCCAACCCCGACGCTCGACACTCCGCTGACGGCCTCCGAACGTGCAGTGTGGGTCGGGCAGGTCCGCAGCGTCTGGCCGTGGATCGTTACCGCCGGCCTCGTAGTTCTCGTGATCGCGACTGCCGCGTACTCGGATTGGTGGGTTGCCGTGATCCTGGGTGTGTCCACCCTCGCCGTCACAGCATTCGCGTCGGTCACCGTTCGCGTCGACCGTCATGGTGTCGGCATCAGTTCCTGGGGCGTTCGATGGAAGAAGATCCCCATCTCGAAGGTGAAGTCCGCATCAGTCGACGCGATACGTCCGGCCGAATGGGGTGGATGGGGTTACCGAATGACACCGCGCGGAACAGCCGTCACGCTCCGCTCGGGTGAGGCCATCGTGGTCACTCTCGAGAACGGACGACTGTTCGCCGTAACCGTCGATCACCCGGAAGACGGTGTGAAGCTGATCAATTCGTTGGTTCAGGCTGGTTGATTCACGAACAACGTCAATTTACGAACAACGTCAATTCACGAACAACACGGCAGCGGCATTGCCGGCGAGGTAGAAGCCGGCAATGCCGAACACCCAACCCATCGCGCTGTCGCCGTGGCGTGAGATGAACGAGTCCACCCCGCTCAGCGGCTTGTCCAGTCGGTCGCCGGCCACGATCCGCCCGCACAACAGAAGCACTGCCGGAGTGGCCATGATCAGGCAGTATCCGGCAAGTATCGACGCAGACGTGACTGCGGACAGCCCAGCAGCGGTGATCATCGCGATCGCCGCCAAGTAGGGCAGCATCGTCACCAATTCGGCGGTCCCGGCAGCAATTGCCAGAAGTACAACACTTCTCGCGGAACTGGCCGAGCCGAGCACCCGCTCTCGCCAAACATGGGTTCGATCGGCTTGACCGGATGTGCGCCTCTTCTCGGAATCGAATCGAAAGCTCCACGCGAACAACGCGATACCGAGTATCAACTGCGCACCGCGGGCGGCGGGGGTTTCGAGCAGCGGGGCGACGACAGGCATACCTGCCCGTGCCGTCGTCCAGACTGCCACCCCGACAACAAAATAGAACGTCGTGATGACCACCAGATACGTCAGCAGCCTGCGAACCTGCGGTCGTCCCGGCATCAACAACATCCAGACCGGGACGACCAAAGTTCCGATGCTCGTACTGTCCAGCAGGGCGAGCCCGCCCAGCGTGGTGAGCAGGACGAGTTCCACGTCAGTCGTTTCGGCGCTCGGGTATCGCTGTCTCCCTCGTTCGGACTGCATTCACGATGTCGAAGGCACCGATGATCGCGAGGATCACGCCGAGTGGTCCGCCGCGAAACCAGAAGAACTCGGCGTCACGCGCGAACAGCCACAGACAGCCGCCACCGACGACCAAGAGAATGCCGATCATCAACTCGAAGCGAATTTTCATACGTCGAGCCTGTCTTCTCTATCGAATCCGCACATCAGCCATCGGAACAACGCCGACCTCATCATTTGGTATGACAAGTCAGGCGCCCCGATGTGCTCTGATAAGTCTGTGGTGACCAGAAGTCGGAGTGTCGGCAAGTGGAACGATCCGCTCATCGCCTTCGGCCTGTTCGCGATCGGGGTACTCCTCTACCTGGTCGGCCTGTACCAAATGTGGACCGATGTCGGAGGTGTCGCCGAGGTTCCCGCCGGGGTTCGGATCGGGATGCTGGCTCTGCTGTGTGCGATCGACTCGTTCCGGCGGGTGCGTCCGGCAACAGCTTTGGCGGCGGGGGCCGTCGTCGTCGCGGTCGACGCCGCCCTGGGACCCACTCTGCCGATGTGGCTGGTCCTCTCGGATCTCACCTACGCCGCAGTTCTGTACGGGACGGCGCGGCTGGGCCGAGTGGTGTGTTCTCTGACCGCGGTGACGGTTGCCGCGCTCACCGCACTCGTCTACCTGTCCACCCAGGACGTCCGCGCTGCGGCTGGGGCAGGCGTGGTGACGGCACTGTTCTTCGGTACCCCGGTGTGGTGGGCACTGGTCATCCGTCGACAAGTCGAACTGACCGAGGCCGAACGCGAGCGTTCCAGAGTCCACGAAGCACTCGCCGCTCTGGACCGCGAGGCCGCAGTCGCTCACGAACGAGCAACCATGGCGCGCGATCTGCACGACGTCATCGCAAGCCACCTCTCCGCCATCGCAATCCATTCGGAGGCGGCACTGTCCACCTCAGCTCTCTCCGGTGAACGGGGCCAACCAGACGACGGCTTGAGGGAGATGATCGGAGCGATCAGATCGAGCAGTCTCGCGGGCCTTTCCGAGATGCGGTCGATGATCGAACTGCTCCACGCCGGGGACGACGAGACCCCGGACCCGCGTTCCTCTCCCCCGCGGCTGACCGAGTTGCCCGTCGTCCTGGACGCAGTTCGGGCAGCCGGCGGCACTGTGCACGTTGCGATCGACGTCGATGCTGCCGACTTGCCGAGCGTGGTCGATCACACGGCGTATCGGATCACCCAGGAAGCCTTGACCAACGCACTCAAACATGCGCCCGGTGCGCCGATCTCGATGTCGATCTCTTTCCAGCACAATGCATTACAGGTCGAGATCCGAAACCCCGTCGGTCCCGACACATCCCATCCGCGGGCAGGAACGCGCGGACTTGCAAACATGCGTCACCGCGCCGAGCTGCTGGGCGGTTCACTCGACGCACTTCCGGTCGACGGAGAATGGACGGTATGCGCGCAACTACCGGTCCCCGCACCGAACGGAACGGATCGGTGATCACCGTCGCCCTGGTCGACGACCACGCCGCGATCCGCTCCGGCCTGGCGATGATCCTGCGGCAGCACGACGACATCGATGTCGTTGCAGAAGCCGGTGACGGAGCGTCGGCGATCACCGTCACCCGCACGCATCAACCCGACGTCGTACTCATGGACGTCCGGATGCCAGGCACCGACGGCATCGAGGCGACGCGTCAGATCATCGGGACGACCCGCAGCCGGGTTCTGGTGTTGACCACCTTCGACCTCGACGAATACGTCTTCGCGGCCCTGCGCGCCGGCGCGTCGGGATTTCTGCTCAAGACTGCGACCGCGGACGAGCTGACCAGCGCTATCCGCAACGTCGCGGCCGGAGATGCAGTGCTCGCTCCTCGCGCGGCGCGTGCACTGATCGGCGAGTTCGTTCAGCGTGCACCCAAACCCACCGAACCGCTGGGATTGAGCGAGCTCACCGATCGTGAACGCGAGGTGCTCGCGCTGCTTGGGACGGGTATGTCCAATGCCGAACTGTCGCGTGAACTCGGTGTCGGTGCTCCGACGGTGAAGTCTCATGTGTCACGAGTTCTGTCGAAGTTGCACCTCACCTCACGCGTCCAGGCGGCGATCCTTGCCCGCGAACTGGAGCTGTAGGTTCGGCCGAGGCTGGCTACTCGAGTTATCCGCGAACCAGATCGACGAACATCTCGTGCACTCGACGGTCACCGGTTACCTCGGGATGGAAAGAAGTGGCGATCACCGAGCCCTGCCGAACCGCGACGATCCGGCCCGCGGCCTCCCCCGCGGCGGCGGGAACCTGCGCAAGGACCTCAACGCCCGGTCCAACTCGCTCCACCCACGGCGCGCGGATGAAGACGGCGCGGATGGGATCTCCGATGATGCCCTCGAACTCCAGGTCTGACTCGAAAGAATCGACCTGTCTGCCGAAAGCGTTGCGGCGCACCGTCATGTCGATGGCGCCGAGATGTTCGGCGTCCGGCCGGGTGTCGAGTACCTCGCTCGCCAGCAGAATCATGCCGGCACACGAACCGTAGGCCGGCAGACCGCCGCGAAGACGCTCACGCAGCGGATCCAACAGTTCGAACACCTGCAGAAGCCGGCTCATGGTGGTGGATTCGCCACCCGGAATCACGATTCCGTCTACCTTGTCCAGCTCCTCCGGCCGTCGGACACCCACGGCATCCGCACCCGAATCATCAAGTGCAGCAAGGTGCTCGCGAACATCACCCTGGAGGGCGAGTACACCGATCAACGGACGCGTCATCACACAGTTCCTGTCTTGTTCTCACGGCTGTCGGGTTCGCGTTCCAGACGCGTCAAACCCTCCTGAACCACCGCTGCCACCATGTTGCCATCGCGATCGTAGATACGCCCCTGAGTGAGCGCGCGACCGAAACCTGCCGACGGCGATGTCTGGTCGTAGAGCAACCACTCGTCGGCCCGGAACGGACGCAGGAACCACATCGCGTGATCGAGCGAAGCAGTCTGCGTTTTCACGCCCCGGTGCGGGACTTTCGAAGTTCCGAGCAGGGTCATGTCACTGAGGTACGCAAGCGTGCAGATGTGCAACAGCGGACGATCCGGCAGAGCCTCGCGGTAGCGCATCCACACGCGCTGTTGTGCGGCGAGATCCGGCGCTGACGCACTCTGCTCGGCCGGCACAATTCTGATGTCCCAGTTCTTCCACTCTTGGTAGAACTGGGATTCCGCCAACTTGGGGACGGTCTGCGCGTCCTGCAAGTCCTCCGGCGCCGGAACGGAAGGCATCCGATCCTGATGCTCGATACCTTCGTCCTCGACGTGGAACGAGGCCGACATCGTGAAGATCGTCTTACCGTCCTGGACTGCGTTCACCCGGCGGGTGCAGAACGAGCGCCCGTCGCGGATGCGGTCCACCAGGTAGACCGTCGGAATCTTCGGGTTGCCCGGGCGCAGGAAGTATCCGTGCAACGAGTGCACGTGGTAGCTCTCGTCGACGGTACTCACGGCAGAAACCAACGACTGCCCGGCAACCTGCCCGCCGAACGTCCGCTGAAGTGCGGTGGGATGGACCGCACCACGGAAGATGTCCTTCTCCAGGTGTTCGAGCGCGAGGATCTCCTCGATACCAACCATGAGTCCTCCGGAAATAGACCGCCGCAGTGGGCGCGATGACGGTTCACAATATCGCCTCGGCGAGCGGGCACGGCACCATGGTGGGCGTGAGCACATTCATCCCGTCCACTCCCCTCGCCCTGGCCGAGCAGATCGCAACGCTGAGCGGATCATTTCCGTCGGTGGCAGTAGTAGCGATCGACGGACCTGATTGTGCGCAGCCGTCTCGGCTCGCGGAACTGGTCCGGGCCGCCGTCGAGTCGCACAGCAGGCCGAGTGCTGTTGTGTCACTGCACGACTACGTGCGGCCGGCTTCGCTGCGATACGAGTTCGGTCACGAGGATGCGCTGAGTTACCGCACCATCTGGTTCGACTATCCGGCACTCGATCGTGAAGTGATCACCGCTGCCCGCACCAAACGAGCGTTCTTGCCGAAACTCTGGGACGAACCCACCGATCGATCGGCTCGCTCGACCCGCGTCCCCGTCCATGAGCGCGCGGTCATCGTGATCGCCGGTCCGATGTTGCTCGGGCGTGGGCTGGAGTTCGACGTCAGCGTCCGCCTGGACATGAGCGAACCTGCCATGCGACGGCACACTCCGGAGGCGGATCTGTGGACCGTCGACGCACTCCTCGAACACCGCTCAGAGGTGTCCGAGGAGGTCGATTTCGAGGTCAGGTACGACCATCCGGCCCGGCCTGCGGTGCGGTCTCGCCCGTGAAGGTCTCACTGCGATTGATCTCACTTCAGGCGACCTCACTTCGGCCTACCTCACTTCGGGCGATACAGCCTGGTCAGGCCTTCCTGGACGACTGCAGCAACCATGTTTCCTCGGCTGTCGAAGATTCGTCCCTGCGTCAATGCGCGACCGAAGCCCGCTGACGGCGACGTCTGGTCGTACAACAGCCACTCGTCGGCCCGGAACGGCCGCAGGAACCACATGGCGTGATCGAGCGAGGCGCTTTGCATGGCGACGTCCATGTGAGGGCCTCGGGAAGATCCGAGCAGCGTCATGTCGCTCATGTACGCAAGCGTGCACACGTGAAATACCGGGTCGTCCGGGAGAGCCTCGCGGGAACGGAACCATACTTGCTGCTGTGCGGCAGCGCCTGGACGTTTGTTGATGTCGGCCTTCGGCACCATCCGGAGGTCCCAATCGGACCACTCGCGAGCCAACCACGCAGTCTCGGGATCTTCCGAATCCTGGGCGATGGCCAAGGTCTCGGGGTCAGGGACCGGTGGCATCTCGTCCTGGTGCTCGATGCCTTCGTCTTGGACGTGGAAGGATGCCGACATCGTGAAAATGGCTTGCCCGTCTTGAATTCCGGTGACCAAGCGGGTCGCGAACGATCGACCGTCCCGAACACGATCGACCAGAAAAACGGTCGGCTCCATCGGATTGCCCGGACGCAGGAAGTATCCGTGCAACGAATGAACTGAATAGGCCGGATCGACCGTGCGTACCGCCGACACCAATGCCTGGCCGGCGACCTGGCCGCCGAAAGTGCGGGTCAGGGTGGTCTCCGCGATGATTCCTCGAAAGATGTCACGCTCGAGGCGTTCCAACTCCAGAATTTCTTCGATCCTCGCCATCGATGCTCCACATCTTCCCGTGTACCGACGTCTACCGACCTTCACACAATGCCTGACGCACCCCCGGCCACCAAAGTGGGCATCCGAAAACACTGAGCGACGGGGCGCATCGACTCAGAATGGCGGTGGATCGTCTCCGCCGTCGAAGGTCCTCCTCTGTGCCTTCTTCATCCGCCGGTGCATCCGTATCCGCTGACGCCGGCGTTCACCCCGCACACGAGAGGCCTTGTTCTCCAGACGTGTGCGCCGACGCCGACCACCCTCGGGCAGTACAGGCTCGAGCATTCCCGCCAGCAGACCTGACGGCCTGGTTCGGTAGCAATGTCCGGTCGGCGAGGTCAGCATGACACTCCGGTCCGGGTTCGAGGTGTGCAACCACTGACCGGAATGCTTGAGGCGGTGATGGTTTCGACAATACGCACTCATATTCGACGCCACGGTCTTTCCGCCACGAGTGGGATCGCGATGATCAAAGGGCTCAGTGTGATCAAGATCTGAATTCCATGCAGCGACATCGCAGTGCAACCACTGGCAGCTTCCTGCGATCACCCGCACCCAGGTGTCGAGGACAGCGCCGGGGCGGTAGACCGACGCCGAAGGAACAACGGGCGGAGGTACTGGCTCGCACTCACCGGAAGACTCGAGCGCGGCATCGACTGGTACTTTCACCTTCCGAATCAGCGCACCCGCGGCGATGTCACGCGCATGCTCTGCACTGATCACTCCATAACCGTCAAGGTGAGCGGGTTCGTCTGCACCTGGTGCGTCACCGCCCTGAAGCGTTGATTCCAGCATGACCACGTGAACCAACGGCCGACGCACCACGACAATCCCGCTTCGATCTTGTGGGCAATCGTCCCGGCCGCAATCGCACGGCAGAATCGTCGACCCGGATACCAACGCTCCTAATGCGTCAGCTCGTCGTTGCTCGTACTTACGGGAATCGTGTCGACACACCGACATTGCCAACTCCCGCAACCGACGGTCGAAAGCCCGTGCTTCCTCCGCCGGAATACTCCCCAATATCCGCGCCATTCCGTCCTCGGCAGCGCTCACACCCACGAACCGATCAGCCAGGGCGCGGCGTCGACGTTCGCGTATCCCCTCGGGATCCACCACGGCGACGATCCGGTCGATAGCCGCTGTCAATCGGCGACCGGTCAAGCCAGTACCGCCAGGCATCGGTGGCGCCGAGATCTTTTCGAGGAGTTGCCGTTCCACCTCGTCGATCAAATCGTCGGCTACGTTGGCCGTAGCGGAGTCGATCAATCCGACTCGGTACAGATCCAGTTCTCCGCGCGCCATGGCGGCACGCGTGCGATGGAGGCGAGTCTTGAGAGAAAAGCCGAGACCGATCAACTTTCCCGCTGCGGCACGGCCCATGGTCAATGCCGCGCCGAGCTCGGCCTCAGCCAGTTCGTGAGCGGTAGACGACCAAGCACCGTTATCAGTGTGGTCAGCGCTGCGACGCTCGAAAAACTCGGCAATGGCAGCCAGTTTCCGTTCCACGAGCATCGATTCGCGCGCATGCAGATCGGCGATGAGATCGATGAGGGCGCAGTCGGATTCAGCACCGGACAGCTGCGCTGCGGTACCCGAACTTCCTGCTCCGTCATCGAACATTCCTCAACACTATTCGAATATACGTTCGATATCCATGATTTCCAGGAATCAGTCCGAACAATCCCGAACGACCGAAAATCCACGGCCAATATCACCAAAAGTGATGGGGTGGGCGCAAATACGACTTGGACTTGCGGTCATCGACGATGACAGACTCGAACACCATTCCCGGACAAAAGAACCCATTGAGGAACCGATGAACGACGCAAGTACCTGGACCGCACGACTCGCCGCACTCGACCTGACCCTCCCGCCTGTTGCCACCCCCGCAGGCTCATACCTTCCCGCCGTTCAGACGGGGTCATACGTCTACACGTCGGGGCAATTGCCGCTCGTCGAGGGCACTACGACGTGCATCGGCAAGTTGGGCGAGGGCGTCTCCGTCGAAGACGCCGCCCAGGCGGCGCGGTTGTGCACTCTCAACGGACTCGCGGCCGTTGATGCCTTGGTCGGTCTCGACCGCATCGTTCGGGTCGTCAAGGTCGTTGGATTTGTTGCTTCGGGATCCGGATTCTCGCAGCAACCCCAGGTGATCAACGGTGCGTCCGACCTGCTGGCCGAGATCTTCGGTACCGCTGGACAGCACGCCCGCTCTGCGATCGGCGTGGCCGAACTCCCCCGAAACAGTGCCGTCGAGGTCGAGTTCGTGTTCGAGGTATCGGACAGCATCTGACAGTCCGCCACACCCCGAAGGGCGGCGGTTGCCAATGCAACCGCCGCCCTTCTTGTGTGAAGACTTTCAGGCACTGAGCCCGGTCGTCGAACCTGCTGTCACCAACCGCGCTCTGCGAGGCGGTGTCCGACGGGCAGGTCGTCGACGTTGATGCCGACCATTGCCTCGCCGAGTCCGCGCGAGACCTTGGCGAGCACGTCCGGGTCGTCGTAGAACGTGGTGGCCTTGACGATTGCCTCAGCGCGCTGCTTCGGGTTGCCGGACTTGAAGATACCTGATCCGACGAAGACGCCCTCGGCGCCGAGCTGCATCATCATCGCAGCGTCTGCCGGGGTGGCGATGCCGCCGGCGGTGAACATGGTGACAGGCAGCTTGCCGGCCTTGGCGACCTCGACGACCAGTTCGTACGGGGCCTGCAGTTCCTTGGCGGCTACGTACAGTTCGTCCTCGCTCAGCGAGGTCAACCGGCGGATCTCGCCGCGGATGGTGCGCATGTGTGTGGTGGCGTTGGAGACGTCTCCGGTGCCGGCTTCACCCTTCGAGCGGATCATGGCCGCGCCTTCGTTGATGCGACGGAGTGCTTCACCGAGGTTGGTGGCGCCACACACGAAGGGAGCGGTGAACTTCCACTTGTCGATGTGGTTGGCGTAGTCGGCCGGGGTCAGGACCTCGGACTCGTCGATGTAGTCGACGCCGAGGCTCTGCAGGATCTGCGCTTCGACGAAGTGACCGATGCGTGCCTTCGCCATGACGGGGATGCTGACGGTGGAGATGATGCTGTCGATCATGTCCGGGTCACTCATGCGCGAGACGCCGCCCTGTGCGCGAATGTCTGCGGGGACCCGCTCGAGTGCCATGACGGCGACGGCGCCTGCGTCTTCGGCGATCTTGGCCTGCTCAGCGGTGACCACGTCCATGATCACACCGCCCTTGAGCATTTCAGCCATGCCGCGCTTGACGCGGGGGGTGCCGATGGCGGTGGTGGGGGCAGAGTCGGGGGTGCTCACAGCAAACTCCTGCAGTAGTGGCGTGACAAAAGAAACGAGGCACGGCGAACACACGAGTTCATTCGCTCGGAGGCCTCTGGCCAGAACTCTAGGACTAACCGGCCTTCGATTCCGTATCCAATTTGCCATTGCTGGCCTTAAACGGCCGCAAGCACTGAACGACCGAACGATCAGCGGATGGAACGCACTTCCGGATCCTCGGAACCGTCCGCAATCGTCGCGGCCTCCACCAGGAGGTTTGCCAGATCCAACGGGTAGACGGGCTCACCGGACTTGGCCAGTCGGCGGATCTCGTCGGCGCTGCACCAGCGATGACCCGTAATCGCACGCTGTTCCAATTCCGTGTGGCCTTGGAAGACCGGCTCGAAGCCGTGAGTGCGCGTAGCGAAGAACAGCTCTTCCGAACGGATCAGCTCACCGTCGAACGGGAAGATCGCCACCCGACGCCAAAGCGGACCTCGCAGATTCTCCGGCGCCACGACGAATCCGGTCTCCTCCTCGATCTCACGAACCGCGGCCGCTCGCAGATGTTCGCCGCGTTCGAGCCCGCCACCGACGGTGAACCAGAAGTAAGTGTTCGGGATTTTGGGATCGTGCCCGCGCAACAGCAGCACCCGATCTTCCTCGTCCAGCATCACCACGCGGGCAGAGGTCCGTGACGTATCCACGGTGATTCCCTCGGGCACCGCCGCCGCGGTCGTGCGCTCAGAGATCTCGAAGTATTGAGGCAGTGGCGCCGTTCCGCCGAGATGTAGCCATCGAACAAGCCGACGGGTACGCAGCGCGAGAGTGTCTCGCACCGCGTCGTTGTGGAACCGCCGGGCGATCAGCACGCGCGCCTCGGCATCGGCCAACTCGGCCACCAGTTGAGGTCGCAGCGACGTCGTGCCGTAGGCAGCGAGAGCATTGGACAGCCGGTTCTCGGCAAGCTCGCGATCCTGACGATCCGCACGTTCGGCGGCGTCCGCCAAGGTGACGAATCTGCGGGCGTCGTCGGCGCTCATGTCCACAGCCGCCGCGCGGACAACCGCGGCACGACGGGACAGAGCCGCATCGAGCGCCAACCACGACTGATCCGAACGCACATGCAGTCGATCGAGTCGGTTCGCCGTCCCGTACGCCCACAGTCCGACGACCAGGACGACGGCAGCGACGAGCCCGAGAATGAAGATTGTCAGAGCGGAGAAGGTCATGACCCCACCACGCGTACGCCGGTGCCGCCAACCGTGACGGTCTCGTAGACACGCAGGATCTGTTCGGCCACCACCGGCCAGTCGTATTCGGCAACAACACTTGTCGCGGTGTTGACCAGCGCGCGTCGTCGATCCGGGTCACCGAGAACGGAATCGATTGCCTCGGCCAAGGCATCGGAGTTCCCGATGGGGACCAGCAAGCCGGCCTGACCGTCGCGAAGAACACGGCGGAAAGCGTCCAACTCACTGGCCACGACGGCAGTGCCAGCCGCCATGGCCTCCACCAGCACGATCCCGAAGCTCTCACCGCCGAGATTGGGCGCGCAGTAGACGTCCGCACTGCGAAGCGCCGACGCTTTCTCCTCGTCACTGACCTGCCCGAGCAGGCGGAGATGCTTGAAGTACTTGCCCGCCTCTTTGCGGAGTTTCTCCTCGTCGCCGCGTCCGACCACGATCACTTCGAGATCCGGGTGACGCTCGACCAACTCCGGCAGTGCGCCGAGGAGGACGGCCATCCCCTTGCGCGGTTCGTCGTAGCGACCGAGGAACAGAATGGTTCCACCTTCGCGCGGGTAGCCGGGCAACAGATCGGCCTCGGCAAACGCTGCGACATCGACGCCGTTGGGAATTTCGACCGCGTCGGATCCGAGGGACTCGACCTGCCAACGACGCGCCAACTCCGAGACTGCGATCCGGCCGCTGATCTTCTCGAGATACGGAGCCAAGACACCCTGAAAAGTGCTCAGCACCAACGACTTCGTGGTCGACGTGTGGAAGGTGGCGACGATCGGGCCTTCCGCGATACGCAACGCGAGCATGGACAGACTCGGCGCATTGGGTTCGTGGATATGTAGAACGTCGAAGTCACCTTCCGCGATGAACTTGCGGAGGCGGTTGTTCGCCGTCGGGCCGAAAGACAACCGTGCAACAGAACCGTTGTAGGGAATCGCGACGGCTTTACCTGCGGAAACCACAAAATCCGGCAACTCGTCGTCATCGGACGACGGCGCAAGCACACTCACTTTGTGACCACGTTCGATCAGCACCTCGGCCAGATCCACCACGTGCGCCTGCACGCCACCGGGGACGTCGAAGGAGTACGGGCAGATCATGCCGATCTTCATTCACCCTCCATGCGGGCGAGCCGCGATTCGGAGAGGTCGGAGCGCCACAGCGGCTGAAGCATGTGCCAGTCAGCGGGGTGCGCTGCGATGTTGACCGCGAAACGGTCGGCAAGTGCCTGCGTGGCCGGGCCGACTCCGCCGGATACGTCGATCGGCGGGTCGATCTTGAAACCCCAACCGTCGGGAGTGAACCAGCAGTGGACCGGAAGTAGCGGCGCGCCGGTATCGATCGCGAGCTTCGCCGGGCCGGCGGGCATGCGAGTGGGTTCTCCGAAGAATGTGACGGGCACACCCTTCTTCGCCAGATCGCGCTCCCCCAGCAGGCACACGATCTTGTTCTCGCGCAGATGCTTGGAGAGTTCGACGAACGGTGGATGCTCCCCGCCGCTGAGCGGAAAGATCTCGAAACCGAGACTCTCGCGGTATTCGACAAACCGTTCGTACAGGGATTCGGGCTTGAGTCGCTCGGCAACGGAGGTCAACCCACCCCATTGCTGAACACACCACACGCCGGCCATGTCCCAATTACCGCTGTGGGGCAGCGCCAATACCGCGCCATGACCTGCTGCCATTGCCTTTTCCAGATGTTCCTGGCCCTCGACCAGCGCATGCAACGTTTTACCGGTCGCGACCAGATCCATCGACGGAAGACGGAACGCCTCACGCCAGTACCGGGCGTACGAGCGCATCGAATCCTTGATCAACTGATCCGGAACTTCCGCCGGCGTCGTGCCCAGAACTCTCGCGAGGTTCTTCCTGAGTTGTTCGGGTCCGCCCTTGCGTACCGCGAAATCCGCTCCGGCGTCGAACAGCTTGACCGCCACCGATTCCGGCAGGCTTCTCACCAACCGCCAACCCGCGGCATATCCCAGATCGGTTGCGCGCTCGGAAAAACTCACTGCTCTGCCTCACCTTCAGGCTTGGGATCGCCCTCGGTGCCCGCCGCGCCTTCGACCGTCGATGCCGCCGGGGCGATCGGCAGAAGTTCCCGGGCGCCAGGCGAATTGCGCACCGCGAGCACTCGTTGGAAGACCGTCACGATACTTCCGGCGGCAAGTACCCACATCGCGATGTGAATCGCCCACGGTAGACCCATACCCGTCAGGCCAGATCCGACCAACACGATGATCAGTCGGTCCGGGCGCTCGATCCACCCGCCGTCCGCAGTCAGCCCGCTCGCCTCCGCGCGCGCCTTCGCGTACGAGATGACCTGCGAGGTGACGAGGCAGATGAGAGTCGCGACGAGCAGCCACTTGCTGTTCTCGTGGTAGACCGCCCACCAGGCCAGGCCGGCAAAAATCGCGCCGTCGGCCACGCGGTCGCAGGTCGCGTCCAGTACCGCCCCGTACCGCGTTCCGCCGCCGCGAGCACGAGCCATTGCGCCGTCGAGCATGTCGAACATGACGAAGAACCAGATGAACAAGGTTCCCCAGAACAGATGTCCGGACGGAAACAGCGTCACCGCACCGGCGACGCTTGCCACCGTGCCGATCACCGTCACCGAGTCCGGCGTCAGACCGGTCTTGACCAGCGCCTTCCCCATAGGTGCCGTCACCTTGGACACCGATGCGCGCCCGAAGAAGCTCAACACCGCAGGAACCCTCCCCGTCGTGAGTTCCGGTTCGGAACTCGTTGCAGCAATGCATCCTGCCATGAAGCCGGATGCATCAACCTATTGTTGCCAGGCACCGGCGAGTAGTCCCCTGGTCTCCCGCAGCAATTGCGGCATCACCTTGACCCCACCGAGCACGGTGATGAAGTTGGCGTCGCCGCCCCAACGTGGCACTACGTGTTGGTGAAGGTGCTCGGACAGCGAACCGCCCGCGGCAGCACCGAGATTCAGACCGACGTTGAATCCGTGCGGATTCGACACGCTCTTGATCACCCGCAACGCACGCTGGGTGAACGCCATCAACTCGGCGCTCTCCTCGGGCGTGAGGTCTTCGAGGGCCGCGACCTTGCGGTACGGCACCACCATCAGGTGACCCGGGTTGTACGGGTAAAGGTTCAAGACCGCGTAGACGTGTTCACCGCGGGCGACGATCAACCCTTCCTCGTCCGACATTTTCGGAATGTCGATGAACGGTTCACCCGTCGTACCCGGGGTGTTGGGCGCCTCGGTGATGTACGACATCCGATGTGGCGACCAAATACGCTGCAAATGATCAGGATCGCCGACGCCGTGGTCGATCAGCGAACCCGGACCCTCGTCACCGGGGGCGCTCACTGCGCCACACTTGGCTGCACCAGTTCGGCTGTCGGCGAGGCATTCTCGCGGCGGCCGATCCACTCGGTGACGATCCGGACGGCGTCGTCGACGGGAATTCCGTTGATCTGGGTGCCGTCGCGGAAACGGAAGCTGACCGCGCCTGCCTCCACGTCACGCTCGCCCGCGAGGAGCATGAACGGGACCTTTTGCGTGGTGTGGTTACGGATCTTCTTCTGCATCCGGTCGTCACTGAAATCGACCTCG
The DNA here is from genome assembly GCF_056945715.1 of Rhodococcus sp. MurmanLake-1. NCBI lineage: Bacteria > Bacillati > Actinomycetota > Actinomycetes > Mycobacteriales > Nocardiaceae > Rhodococcus > Rhodococcus sp. MurmanLake-1. The sequence continues at coordinate 428,902 of NZ_JBWZNF010000001.1, forward strand.
GCGCGAACACCGGCTGCCTTGAGCTTCTTCGTGACGTCGAACAGGTGATCGGCGAAGGCCTCGGCCACTGGGATTCCGACGACCTGCACCGGCGCCAGCCACGCCGGGAACGCGCCCGCGTAGTGCTCGGTCAGGACACCGAAGAACCGCTCGATCGAGCCGAACAGCGCGCGGTGGATCATGACCGGACGAGTCTTGACGCCGTCGTTGCCGGTGTACTCGAGTTCGAACCGCTCGGGCAGGTTGAAGTCGAGCTGGATGGTCGACATCTGCCAGGTGCGGCCGAGTGCGTCCTTGACCTGAACGGAGATCTTGGGACCGTAGAACGCGGCTCCACCTGGATCCGGCACCAGAGTCAGGCCAGAAGCTTCGCCGACCTCGGCGAGCGTTGCGGTCGCCTCTTCCCAGACGTCGTCGCTACCGACGAACTTGTCCGGGTTCTTGGTGGACAGTTCGAGGTAGAAGTCGTCGAGGCCGTAGTCCTTGAGCAGGTTCAGAACGAACTGCAGGGTGGTGGTCAGCTCGTCGCGCATCTGCTCACGGGTGCAGTAGATGTGAGCGTCGTCCTGGGTCATGCCGCGCACGCGGGTCAGGCCGTGGATGACGCCGGACTTCTCGTAGCGGTAGACCGAGCCGAATTCGAAGAGCCGCAACGGCAATTCACGGTACGAGCGTCCGCGAGCACGGAAGATCAGGTTGTGCATCGGGCAGTTCATCGGCTTGAGGTAGTAGTCCTGGCCCGGCTTGCGCACGGTGCCGTCCTCGTTCAGTTCCTCGTCGACGTGCATCGCCGGGAACATTCCGTCGCGGTACCAGTCGAGGTGACCGGAAACCTCGTACAGATGTCCCTTGGTGATGTGCGGAGTGTTGACGAACTCGTAGCCCGCCTCGATGTGGCGGCTGCGCGAGTAGTTCTCCATCTCGGTGCGGATGATGCCGCCCTTGGGATGGAACACCGGCAGACCCGAACCGAGTTCGTCGGGGAAGCTGAAGAGGTCCAGTTCGGTACCGAGCTTGCGGTGATCACGACGCTCGGCCTCGGCGAGCAGTTCGAGGTACTCGTCCTGAGCCTCGGTGGACTCCCACGCGGTGCCGTAGACACGCTGAAGATCGGCGTTGTCCTGGTTGCCACGCCAGTAGGCGGCGGAGCTTCGGGTCAACTTGAATGCCGGAATGTGCTTGGTGGTCGGAATATGCGGGCCGCGGCACAGATCGGACCAGATCTTGTCGCCAGTGCGCGGATCGAGATTGTCGTAGATGGTCAGCTCGTTGCCGCCCACCTCCATGATCTCGGGATCGTCGATACCGGACTTGTCGTCGATCAGTTCGAGCTTGAAGGGCTCGTCGGCCAACTCGACCCGAGCGTCCTCGATCGAATCGACCACTCGACGCGAGAAACGCTGCGATCCCTTGATTATCTGCTTCATACGCTTTTCGAGCTTGGCCAGATCCTCCGGAGTGAACGGACGATCCACTGCGAAGTCGTAGTAGAAGCCGTCCTTGATCGGCGGACCGATGCCGAGCTTCGCGTCGGGGAATTCCTTCTGGACCGCCTGCGCGAGGACGTGGGCCGCGGAGTGCCGGATGACGCTGCGGCCGTCCTCGGTGGATGCTGCCACCGGCTCGACGTCGACATCGACCTCAGGTGTCCACGACAGATCCTTGAGCGTTCCCTCGCCATCGCGGACAACGACGATCACGTCGGGCCCCTTCGTGGGGTATCCGGCTTCGCGCACTGCAGTCCCGGCGGTCGTCCCCGCGGGCACCCGAAGTGGGGCGGCTGAGTGCTCTGGCGCGGGACTGGTCACGGCGATGTGCTCCTAAAGGTATTGCGACAAGTTAGACAGGCGTCGTACCCACTGCGAGCACGCGCACGATCATGTTATCGGCCCTACCGACATGGTGAGACAACCGAGTGAAGGAAACCGGGCCGCGTTCAGCTCACAGTGGCGACTCGAGCCACGAGTAGTCAAGGCCCACCCATGTCCCGATCAGGCCGAAGGTGCCGAGCACCCACAAAGTCGCCAGGACGATCACTGTGGTGAACAGAACGCCCAACCCCTTGACGAACAGCGACTGCTTGCCGAACCATTCCATGAACCTGTCGTATCGAGCCTTCGCGAAATGAAGGAGTCGATGTGCCCACGCGAACTCCGACGCCAGTATGCCGAGGCCGGCGAAGACGATGAGCCAACCGGGCCCGGGGTACGGAATAGCCACGATGCCTGCTGCGAACACGATCGTGCCCACGACTCCCACACCGATGCGGTACGCAAGATTGAGGGTGGGCCGCGCGGCGATTCCAGCGCGCCACCGCTCCCAGCGGGACTCTGCGTCTTGGAAGACGGACAGGTCTGAATCGTCGACGGGAGAATCGACCTTTTCGGTACTCAAGTCGGTCACCTTTTCGGTCGCGAAATGTCTCTTCGACCAGGCTACCGAAATCATCGGCCGGCGACCTGCGACGACGGTCTGCATGCCGAAACAACCGTGCCCTCGAACAGCTGTGCTCTCGAACAGCTGTGCTCTCAAACAGCTGTGCTCTCAAACGACTGAAGGCGTCCCCGATGATCGGGAACGCCTTCAGGGCTTTTCTGTGGTCCCGGCTGGGATCGAACCAGCGACCTTCCGCGTGTGAAGCGGACGCTCTCCCACTGAGCCACGGGACCTTAAGACATTCGAACGCATGCGCTCGAACGAGTTGGAACATTAACACGGCTGCGCGATGAATACGAATCACCAGGTTGGCATTCGTTTTGCTCCAGGCGACCCCGAAATCTACGAATTCGAGCTGATTTCAGACCGTATTCATCGCCAAGACGGACAGTTGCAACGCGCGCGACGGGCCAATTCGACTCCGAACACGCCACTGAGCTGGTGATTTGTGTGTATCCGACACGGTCGGCTAATGTTTCCAACGCACCGAGGAGAGCGAGCAGCTCCCCAAGCAACACGGTGCGATGCGGACGTGGCGCAGCTGGTAGCGCACAACCTTGCCAAGGTTGGGGTCGCGGGTTCGAATCCCGTCGTCCGCTCGAGAGGTGTGACTCAACCTTTTACGGTGGAGTGGCCGAGTGGTGAGGCAACGGCCTGCAAAGCCGTGCACACGGGTTCGATTCCCGTCTCCACCTCGCGCGATTAGCTCAGCGGGAGAGCGCTTCCCTGACACGGAAGAGGTCACTGGTTCAATCCCAGTATCGCGCACCACGTCAGGCCCTCGGGCCTGATGGTCAAGACCTGCTTGCAGGTCTGATAAGTTAGAAAAGTACTGAGTTCCGGTAACGGAGTTCATTGCTCATGCGGACGTGGCGCAGCTGGTAGCGCACAACCTTGCCAAGGTTGGGGTCGCGGGTTCGAATCCCGTCGTCCGCTCCATTTTTCTCCAGAACCCGCGCGATTAGCTCAGCGGGAGAGCGCTTCCCTGACACGGAAGAGGTCACTGGTTCAATCCCAGTATCGCGCACCATTTGAAATTGCAAGAAGCCGGAACCTCAGGGTTCCGGCTTTTTGCGTTCGAGCGCTGAACACATCAACCGCAGTACAGACGCAAGCCCTCTCGGGAATCCACGTCAGTACTGTGGTTGATGTAGCTGATCAGATTGTTGTAACTGATCAGTGAGAGAAGCGGTTCGCTGCCGAAGTCATCGCGCGCAGCGAGGACTCAGTCGACGACTCCGCAATCCCCATCGCCCAGCTCCGACGGCCGTCGCACTCGGTGAAGATGAACGTCGCCGTGCGGTGGCCGATCTGGTGCTGATGGAAAGACAGGATCTCGAGCGAGATTCCCGCGTCGTGCAGCATCGACGTCATGGCCGAGATCGCGCCAGTCGAGGTGGCGGAAGCCTTCTGGATGCGCTCCCCCAGACCGAGAGTCGCTTCGAAAGTCCAACGACCCGGCGCAATCTTCTCGGAGGACCACGCGCCCAAACGGATCGGGCCGCTCATTGCCGCATACGTGGACTCGAACTCGGTCCAAGACATCGCTGAGCATTCGGCACGCAGGCCGGCTGGCAGAGATTTTCCGTGACGCGCCGCGAAAGGATCAGCAGCGGTAGAAGAAGAATCAGAAGCGAAGGCGGAATCAGAAGCGAAGGCGAAGTTGTAAGTCATGATCGTGGTCTTCCTGGAATGAAGTGGAGGACCAACTGGTAGCAAGACGACCCGCAGCGAGGGGTCGGTCCGATTCAGACCCCGCTACGGCGGCTTACTACGAGAATTCGCTTCATGAGAGACGAGGCTAGGCGGCCCGGTTCGAGAATGCAACCCGGACCGCCTCCGCACAGGTCAGACCTGAGCCGATTTATGCTCGGCGATCAGGGCGCGATACCACTCGAACGAGGTCTTCGGTGTGCGCTTCTGGGTGTCGAAATCGACGTGTACCAGGCCGAATCGCTCTTTGTATCCCGCAGCCCATTCGAAGTTGTCGAGGAGTGACCACACAAAATAGCCACGGACGTCGACACCGTCGTCCATGGCCGATCGGAGGGCGCGAAGGTGCGCGTCGTGGTAGTCGATTCGCGCTTCGTCCTCGACGACGCCTGCGGCATCCGGTGCGTCGTGGAATGAACATCCGCTTTCCGTGATGTAGATCGGCGGCAGTGCGTCACCGAACCGAGCCTGGAACGTCCGCAGGATCTCACCCAGCCCTTCGGGAACGATCGGCCATCCGAAATCGGTTGTGGGATAACCGGTAATCGCGACAGGCGCAAAGGGCAGGCCCGGCGGTAGGTCGACCTCGAGCACACCTTCGGTCCCCTGGCCTTCCACCGGAGCGGCAATCATCGTCGGCTCGTAGTAGTTGATCCCGTACCAGTCGAGCGGCACCCCGATGATTTTCAAGTCCTCGTCGACGGGCCCGCTGAGCAGCTGAGCGAATTCGTCGGCGGGGTACTTCCCGACCAGAACCGGGTCGGCGAACATCCAATTGACGACGTGGTCGTAGATGTCGGCAGCCATCACGTCTTCCGGGGAATCCGAGGCGGCACGCACCGGTGCATGGTTCGAGGCGATTCCGATGTTCGTGCATCCGGTTGCCCGAAGCGCTTCGACAGCGAGGCCGTGCCCGAGCAGCTGGTGATGTGCAGCTTGGAAAGCCTCGAACCCCAAGGCCAGGCCGGGGGCATGAACTCCCAGGGCATGACCGTAGAGCGTGTGCACTACCGGTTCGTTGAGCGGCATCCACATTCCGACGCGATCGGACAACCGTTCGCCGACGACCTGGGCGTACTCCCCCAGCCGGTACGACGTGTCTCGGTTCATCCAGCCGCCCTGCTCTTGCAGTGCGAGGGGCAGATCCCAGTGAAAGAGAGTGACGGCAGGAGTAATTCCCACCGAACACAGTCGATCGATCAGGCGGTCGTAGAAGTCGAGCCCTTTCGCATTCACGGCCCCCGATCCGGTGGGCAGAATTCGCGACCACGACAGGGACAGCCGATAAGCGTCGAGCCCGAGGTCTTTCATCAACTCGATATCCGATTCCCAGCGGTGATAATGATCGGCAGCAACCGCTCCGGTGTCGCCCCCGACGACTACACCGGGGCGGTCACAGAACTCGTCCCAAATCGACGGTCCGCGACCGTCTTCGGCCACAGCTCCTTCGATTTGGTAGGCCGCGGTGGCGGTTCCCCAGACGAAGGAAGACGGAAATTCTGGTGTCGGCTGCCGAGTCATGTCGGCCAGTTAATCAAAGAACCGTGCAAAACACGCAGCTTTGTTGGACACTCGACCAGTATCAAGATCCAGTACCGTTCGGCCTAACCGAACGAACGAGACAAAGGCCCTGCTTGATGACGGATAACACCCGCACCCTGACGAGGGCTCGGATCGCCACTTCGGTGGCCTTCGGACTTCAAGGATTTCTCCTCGCCGCCATTCTGACGCAGCTGCCGCAGTACAAGGACTTGTTCGAGCTGAGCGAGACACTGGTTGTGGTTGCGGTTGTCACCGTGTCCGTCATCGCCGGGCTCGGCAGCGTGCTCGCCGAGATTCTGGCCGTGAGAACGTCGAGCAAGATGACTCTGCGAACCGGACTCGCCGTCATCGCAGTCTTTGGCGGGGCAACCGGAATTGCGCCCAACGCGGCGATGTTCTTCGTCTTCCTGGCGATCTACGGCATCGGACTCGGCATGGTCGACGCGGCCGCCAACATGCAGGCAGTCTCGATCCAACACGCCAAGGGCCGCTTCATCCTCTCCTCGTTCCATGCTTCCTGGAGCGTCGGAGCGATTGTCGGCGCTCTGTTCATCTCTGCTACCGCAAGCCTCGACATCTCGATCCGCATCACGCAGGTGATCGCGGGAGTTGTTGTCGGACTGATGCTTCTGGCCTTCGGCCCGCAACTGCTCGATCGCTCCGAGTCTCCGGTTGCCGATGCAAACATCACTAGCACCGCGAAATTCACCGTACCCACCCGCGCCTTCGTCCTGCTCGGCGTCGCGATGGCATTGTTCTATGCGGTCGACTTCAGCGTCGGAAACTGGTCGACGCTGTACGTCAAGGACGAACTGCTCGCCGACGCCGGGACGGCCGCCCTTTCCGTGGCGGCGTACCAAATCGCGGCACTGGTCGCACGACTGACCGGCGACTACTGGGTCGGCAAGTTCGGTGAGACCACCGTCGTGCGGATCGGCTCTCTCATCGGCGTGGTCGGCATGACGATCGTTGTCCTCGCGCAATCTCCCGCCGTTGCCATCGCCGGCTTCCTGATCGTCGGCCTCGGCGTACCGGTGATCGCCCCGATTTGCTTCAGCGCGGCCGGACGGATGGCTCCCCCGGATCAGGTCGACGCGGTGATCGCACGCATCAACCTCTTCAACTACGTCGGCACGGTGGTCGGCGGCGGCATCGTCGGCGCGGTCGCTGCCTTCAGTGACCTTCGAATCGGGTTCCTGATTCCGCTGGCGTTCTGCGCGATCTTGATAGTTCTTGCTCCCGCGTTCGCACCGAAACGAGCCACGACGCCGGTCGCCGAGAACGCCGCTTGAGCATCACGCTCGACGAAGGTGGTGTACTTGATCATCCGAATCATGTGCGCGAGAGGTAGAAACTGACGTGACGATCACCGTTGACCGGGCCGGAATCTGGGATTCCGAAGCAATCGCCGACGTGGCAGCGGTGACGTTTCCGCTGGCTTGTCCGCCGGACGCATCCGACGACGACATCAGTGCCTTCATCGACAATGTTCTCTCGGTCGACAAGTTCTCCGAGTATCTGACGGACCCGACACGAACCGTTCTCAAGGTCATTCGCGACGGCTCGATCGTCGGCTACGCGATGCTCGTCGACGACGAGCCCGCCGATCCGGACGTCAAAGCTGCTGTGACACTTCGCCCGACGACGGAACTGAGCAAGTTGTACGTGCTTCCGGGAAACCACGGAACCGGCGCGGCAGCATCCCTGATGGACGCGGTTGTCGACCATGCACGACGCAGCGGAAGTGCCGGGATCTGGCTGGGTGTCAATCAGGAAAATCTGCGCGCCCAGAAGTTCTACGCCAAACACGGCTTCACCCAGGTCGGCACGAAGACTTTTCTCGTGGGGGCACAACTCCACCACGATTTCGTGATGGAGCGCCCCGTCAGCTGACAGGCCTGCAGATCAGCCGGCCGCGACCTCGAAACGAGAAAGTGCGAGCAGACGCGAGGTCGCGCGCAGGTACTTCTTCTTGTACCCACCGGCAAGCATCTCGGGGGTGAAGATCTCGTCGAGGCGTGCGCCGGAAACGGTGACCGGGATGCTCGCGTCGTACAAGCGGTCGGCGAGAACCACGATGCGCAGTGCAACAGACTGATCCGTGGCCGGGTGAACGCCGTCGATGAAGACCGCCTTCACCCCCTCGACCAACTTGTTGTAGCGCGACGGATGCAGTGTGCTGAGGTGCTTGCACAGCTCGTCGAAGTTGTCGAGCGTGGCGCCGTCGATCGCCTCGGCCCGAGAGACCAATTCCTCCGAGGAGATGGGCTCCGGTGCGGGCGGGAGATCGCGGTGACGGTAGTCGGGGCCGTCGACGCGAATCGTCTCGAAGATCGAGCCGAGCTTCTTGATCTCACGCAGGAAGTCCTGAGCCGCGAAGCGACCCTCACCGAGCTGGCCGGGAAGCGTGTTCGACGTCGCGACGATGGACACGCCGCGCGCGGAAAGCTCCGAAAGGAGGCGAGAGACGAGCATGGTGTCGCCCGGATCGTCGAGCTCGAACTCGTCGATGCAGAGAACGCTGTGGTCGGCGAGCGCTTCGACCGCTTTGTTGAAGCCGAGAGCGCCGACGACGTGTGTCAGCTCGACGAAGGTTCCGAAAGCCTTCGGCGACGGGACGCTGTGGAAGATCGACGCCAGCAAGTGAGTCTTACCGACACCGAACCCGCCGTCGAGGTACAGGCCGGCGCCGGTCGCCTGGGTCTTCTTGCCGAACAGTCCGCGGCGTCCACCACTACGGATCTTGGTTACGCGCTTGGAGAATTCCTCGGCCTTGGCGACAGCAGCTGCCTGGCTCGGTTCCTTCGGATCAGGAATGTAGGACGCAAAACTCACCTCGTCGAACATTGCGGGAGGCACCATTTGAGCTACCAGTTGATCGGCGGGTACCACCGGGCTGCGATCGACAAGACGTTCATGCATCCGTCAAGGGTATCTACGTGATGTGATCTCTCATGTGCACCGTATGGATATTGCGACCTACTTCACACCAGGCCACGAAGACGAACTCCGCGGCTTGTACGCCTATCCGGCGAACCTCACCCAACCCTGGATGCGCGTGAACTTCGTTTCCAGCATCGACGGGTGCGTCTCCGTCGACGGAGTGAGCCATGGACTGGGCACCCCTGCAGACAAGTCGGTATTCGGGATCTTGCGCGAACTTTGTGACGTCGTCGTGGTCGGCGCAGGCACAGCGCGAGCCGAGAACTACGGGGGTGTGCAGATCTCGGACGCAGCCCAGGCGCGACGAAAGGCGGGCGGCCTCGCTCCGGTCCCACCGATCCTCGTCGTCTCGGCGCACGCGTCGATCGACCCTGAAAGCCGGCTCCTACGAGATACCGAAATTCCGCCGATTCTTGTTGTCGGTAGCGCCGCGGACAGCGCAGCGATTTCAGCGCTGAGGTCGGCCGGAGCGCAGGTGGAGGTGACGGACTCACCGAATGTCAGCAGCGGCGACATCGACAGGGCCTTGTCGGCTCGCAAGCTCCGTCGCGTGCTGTGTGAGGGCGGGCCGTCACTTTTCGGGCAGTTGATCGAGGACAATGCCGTCGACGAACTCTGCATCACCACTTCACCTCAACTGGTGGGGAGCAAAGTCGGCCGAATCTCGCTCTCCCCCAATGCAATGCCCACGTCGATGCGTCCCGCTCACATTCTCGGCGATTCGGACGGCACGATCCTCACTCGATGGGTTCGTCAGCAGCCACGTCGGTGAACCTGGCACTCTGGTCGGCATGCGCAGAGTTGCTTTGATGGCCGTCGTCCTCGCGACGTGTTGTGCGTGCGGCGCCGGGCCGTCGCTTCGGCCCGCCGTCGCGGTCGAAGGCCGCACCGACGGCAGCCCTGCCCAGAGCGAGGGACCGTCACCCGATGCGCCGCCGGTTGACCCCGGCGTCCCGACCGACGACATACCGTGGCGAGACTGCACCGGCACGTCACTCGCCGACCAGGCTCTCGCAGCGTCGAGCGCCGGCGTCATCCTCGAATGCGCGGAATTCAGTGCCCCCATCGACGTGACCGGCGCCATCGACGGCAACTTCACTGCCGGCTTGACCCGCGCTCGGACATCCTCGACGCCTGCCAACGCGTATCCGATCGTGTTCACATCCGGCACCGACCGTTCGTCGGGAAACTCTCTGGCCATGCTCGCTACGTCCGACTTGACGACGGTGCTCGCGGACCACCCCGTCGTTGCCCTGGATCGACGCGGAATCGACAGGTCCACCGCAATCGACTGCATGACGCCGGAGATTCGGCGCGGCCTTCACGATCTGGGCCAGTTCGACGCGGACTCCACCGGCGACGCCGCCGACGCGGTCGCCGCTCTCGGTCACGATGCAACCATCGCCTGTACCGACTATCTCGATCCTCAAGAACTGAAGTTCGGCGCGGACTCCGCGGCCGAGGACATCGACGCTCTACGTACGCGGTGGGGCGTCGAGACCATCGCTCTGTGGTCGGCAGGGTCCGGCTCGGACATCGCGCTGAGCTACGCGGCAGCCCACCCCGAGAACCTCGCGAGGTTGATCCTCGATTCTCCCGCTCCGGTGGCCACGGACGCTGCCACCGAGGCAGAGAGCCGCGTGCAGGGTGAGGAAGCGGCGTTGACCGCATTCGCTCAGCGATGTGTGGCGCTGGGGTGCTCTCTCGGACCTGATCCGAAGAAAGCGGTCACGGACCTGATGGAGCGCGCTCGGGCCGATGAATTCCAGCCGCTGTCCGCCGCTGCGGTGTCGAACGCGATTTCGGCGAGCCTGTGGACTGCCGGAACCAACCGTGAGCAAGAGACCCGCTCGCTCTCAGACGCTCTGTCCGCGCTCGGTACCGGCAACGCTTCGCCGATTCGAGAGCGCGCCGCCCGGGCAGAGAACGAGGTGGACGGTGACGGCCAGTTCATCGGACGATGCACCGACGGCATGCAGTGGCCGGGGATCGGGCGCGTCCGCGAACTGGCGGACACCTGGGGCACCAACTATCCGGTATTCGGTCGAGAAGCCGCGCTCGGTTTGCTCGCATGCGCCAGCTGGCCGTCGACCGCCAACTCTCCCCTGCCGAATCAGTTGAAGCCCGCCGTCCTCGTGCTGAGCGGTCAGGGCGACCCGGCCGTCGGGAACTCCGGACTCTCGACCGTCACCGGCGTCGTGACCAACGCGGGGTCGCGCTTCGCAACCCTGGACTGGCAGGGTGCAGGTCACCCCGCGGCACAATCCACCTGCGCGCAGCAGGCGATGAGGGCATACCTCACCGACGCCTCCCTGCCCAGCAACGGAAGCGTGTGCCCGGCCTGACTCGGGCGCTTGTCCACCACGACCGAAAAGGGGTGCATCCCCCGATCACACCCTGCTCCGGTGTACCGTGCCGAAGTGTTCCTTCGACAGCTCGAGCCGCGTACCGGGCGGACAACCCAACAAGTCGTCAACTTCGTTTTGTGGCCGATCGCCGTGATGACCGTGCTCAATCGTGTCATCGTCACAGCAGTCAACGGCGCCATCACCGATGACTTCCGACCGGTCTACAACGCCGCGCTGGCGTTCTGGAACGGGCGCGACGTCTACACCGCAGATTTCAACTCCGTAGACCCCCATTATCTGTACCCACCATCGGGTTCCTTGTTGATGGCGCCCCTGGCGATCCTCGATCCCGAGCGCTCGCGGTGGCTGTTCATCGGTGTCAATGCCGTCGCCATTCTCGTGGCTCTCTACCTGCTGTTGCGCTTGTTCGACCTGACGATCAGTTCCATCGCGGCGCCGATTCTGGTGCTCGGCGCTTTCATGTCGGAGACGGTCACCAACACGTTGGTGTTCACCAACATCAACGGCCTCGTACTACTCGGCGAAGTTGCCTTCCTCCTGCTGCTGATGCGCAAGAAGGATCTGTGGGCCGGCGCCGCGATCGGTCTCACCATCGCAGTGAAACCCACTCTCGCGCCACTGCTCCTGCTGCCGCTCGTTCGCGGTCAGTGGAAGGTGCTCGTCACCGCCCTGGGCATCCCGTTCATTCTCACGGTCGTGGCATGGCCGCTTGCGTCGGATCCGATGGACTTCGTCCGCCGCACCGTGCCGTACCTGCTCGAATCTCGTGACTACTTCAACAGTTCGATTGTCGGAAACGGCGCTTACTTCGGTCTGCCCGAATGGTTGATCCTGCTGTTGCGCGTCGTGTTGGCCGCCATGGTCGTCGTCTCTCTGTGGCTTCTGTACCGCTATTACCGCAACGACGAACTCTTCTTCCTCACCACCGCGACCGGTGTGATCATGACCGCGTCGTTCCTGCTGCCATCGCTCGGCCAGATGTACTACTCGATGATGCTGTTGCCGCTGTTGATGTCCGTGGTGCTCAAGAACTCGGTCATGCGGAACTGGCCGGCGTGGCTCGCCGTCTACGGCTTCATGACGTTCGACAGCTGGTGGTCGAACCGCTGGCCGACCTTCGGCCGGGCAGCCGAATACACCAAGAGCACCCTCGGCTGGAGCCTTCTGCTGATCGTGATCTTCTGTGTCCTCGGATACCGGTATCTGGTCGCGCGTCGCGAGGGCCGCTTGGATCGCGGAATCGATCCCGCCTACCTCCTCGATCCCCCGCTCGATACCGTCTCACCTGCCGACGAAGCCGAAACGGCGACAAAGCATTAGCGTGGAGGCATGAGTTCTTCACACGATGGCATCGACAGCACACCTGAGGTCACGTACACCGAGAGCGAGTGGCGCGAAAAGCTGACTCCGGAGGAGTTCGCCGTCCTGCGCCAAGCCGGCACCGAACGCCCCTTCGTCGGCGAGTACACCGACACCACCACGGAAGGCGTTTACTCCTGCCGTGCGTGCGGAGCCGAACTGTTCCGCAGCACCGAAAAGTTCGAATCGCACTGCGGGTGGCCGTCCTTCTTCGATCCGGCGGATTCGGATGCCGTGATCCTGAAGGAAGACAGCTCACTCGGGATGCGCCGTGTCGAGGTCATCTGCAAGAAGTGCCACAGCCACCTCGGTCACGTCTTCGAGGGCGAGGGATACCCGACGCCGACCGATCAGCGGTACTGCATCAACTCGATCTCGCTGGTTCTCAAGCCCGCTCAGTAGCCAGGTCGTGGGCTGCCCCGTGTCGCTCAGTAGCCAGGTCGTGGGCTACCCCGTGTCACTGGTAGCCCACGATTCGAGACTTCAACTCAGAAGTCCCAGTTCAGCGCAGTCGGGCTCAGACCGGCCGCGTTCAGGTCCTCGTTTCGAGCGACAAGACCGTCCTTGACTGACCCGATCCCACCACCGATCGCGCCGGAAGTGATGTCCGTCAACGAGGCATCGCCGCCCGTGACTTCCTTCGTCACGATCGCAGCGGACGCTCCCGATACCGCATCGTCGAAAGCCCCCCGCGCGATCTGCTGCAATCTCGAACCGGTCGGGAGCGGGTTCGGGTCAGGGCCGACACGATCCGGCGTCGTCTTCAACCCTCCGTTCGCAAGTCCCTTGATGAAACCGTCGCGGCCCTCGGTCACGACCTTGCCACCGTCGATCGACTGGCGATGATCCATCGTCATCTGCCCGAGTTGAATGGCGAGGCCGGAGAAGACGGCAGCGGCAGCTTCCACTGCTGCGGCCTCGATCACTCGTATCAACAATTGCTGCAACAGCATTCGGACCGTGAGTGTTGTTGCCACCTCAGCCGCCACGATTCCGGCGGTACTCGCACCCAGTGTCGGGACAGCGGCCGCCAGCATGGCGGCAATCTCGAGCGCCAGTGCGCCCAGCGCCGCGAGGATCGACAGTTTGGTGTACTCGATGTCCATGCCGGTATCCGTGCATGACTGACCCAGTTCGGCCGCGGTAGAGGACAACCGCTCGAAGACCTCCGCAACTCCCCCGGCCTCCGACCAATACCGAGACAACGAGTCGCCGGCTCGACCGTCGATCGATGCCAGTACTGTTTGCAATCCGTAACCACCGGCAGCGGCCGAAGCCTCGATCCGATCAGCCGCGCCTGACCAGGCATCACCCAACCTCCACAGTGCCGTTTCGTCTCCTTGCGGCCAGTCACTGCCCACCGCGACCGACGCAACCGCCTGTAACCAGCCTGGAATCTCGAGTCCCATCAGAGCCCACCCGCCATGTCGTCGGCAAGCGAGGTGTCGATCGATTCGAAACGATCGGTGATCTCGATCAGCGTGGCGGTCAATTCGCGGAGCGCGCCCGCGACCAGTGTCATCCCACCGACTGCTGACTCCGCACCGGGAACATACGCGTCCGAGAATGCGGTTCCGAACTGGTCAGCGCCCCAGCACCCCTCTTCGGCGCCGGCCACTGTTTCCAGAGCACTCCGTGCCTCGTCGAGATCGGCAGCGACCACCTCGAATGCTGGTGCAGCACTTCCCATCGCGGCCACGTCCACGTCCAGTTCAGACATTGCCGGAGCTCCTCAGAACGGTGCGGTCCCAGTGCTCGTCGCCGCCGACCGGCACCGACGCCGGACGAGGCGCGAGAATCTCACGCAATCCGAGCACACCGGGAACGAGGTCGGGCAAATCGATCCTGGCCGCTTCGGTGAACGGCCTCGACATCTCGGCAATCTGTCGGCGCATGTCCTCCGCCGCAGATGTGGCCGTGGCCAGGATCAGATTTCCCAACGCTACCGGCGAATGCTTGCCGTAAGCGCTCCCGGAGAGGGTGACTCCCACGGTCGCCCCCGAAGCGTCTACGACGACTTCCACGCTGCCATCACTCGAGCGTGCACTCGCCGTTGCTCGTGCGATCTTCTCCTGCATATCCGCCAGCGATCGCGTTCGCTCCAACAGATCAACCTGCATCGAATCGATCTGAGCCCGAAGAACTTCGACGTGTCCCCTCATCGAACCAACATCCGCTCCACTCACGATGGTCCCCACCTTCGATAGATCGTGACACCTGATTCAGGCGCTCACGAGGTTCGACGCGGGAGGTGGCCGATCGGTTCCGTCAGCGCGAACGAAGCACGGGCGGATCGAACGCCTTGACCGGCGGCAGAACCCCTTGGAATTTCTCGATCTGCACCAGAACGTGCTGGCCGGTGCACCCGTGCGAAAGCGAAGACGTGCCGACGTCTGGCGTCAGAACGTTGGGATTTCCGTGAACACACAGCGAATCGGGGTCGGCAGGATCGAGCGGGTCGTACCACGCCCCGGTCGACAACTGGACGACGTCGCTCCGCAAATCCGAATCGACGATCACACCAGCCAGGCACGCCCCGCGATCGTTGAATACGCGCACCACGTCCCCAGCCGACACGCCGCGCGCGGCCGCTGCATCGGGGTGCATACGAATCGGCTCGCGTCCCTGAATCTTCGATGCCTGGCTCGCAGCGCCGTGATCGAGTTGGCTGTGCAGGCGCGTCTTGGGCTGGTTGGCGATCAAGTGAAGCGGGAATTGCGTGGCCCGTGGTCCACCCAGCCACTCGTCGGGCTCGTACCAGCGCGGATGGCCGGCGCAGTCGTCGTAGCCGAAAGACTCGATGGTCTCGGAGAAGATCTCGATCTTCCCACTCGGAGTCGAGAGCGGATACTTCTCGGGGTCCTCGCGGAAGTCACCGAAGAGCACGAGGTTGTCTTCGGTTCGCATCCGGTAGTGCCCGTCCGACCAGAAATCCTCGAACGTCGGTGTGTTGCCGCCGTCTGCATCGACGAACGGCCGCCATTGACCGTAGAGATGCTCGATCCACTCCTGTGAGGATCTCCCCTCAGTGAACTGCTCCCCGAATCCGAGCGCAGAAGCCAGAGCGGCAAACGTGTCGTAGTCGTCTCGCGAATTCGCGAAAGGTGGAACTACTTGCTGCATCGCGACCAGAAGTGGATCATTTCGTGTGCAGCTCAGGTCATTTCGTTCGAGCGACGTCGTCGACGGGACAACGATGTCGGCATTGCGAGCCATCGGCGTCCAGTAGGGATCGTGAACGACGATCGTGTCCGGACGCGCAAATGCCCGTCGCAGCCTCGGGAGATCCTGGTGGTGGTGAAACGGATTGCCACCGGCCCAGTAGACCAACCGAATATCCGGATAGGTCAGGCGCCTGCCGTCGTAGTCGAACTCCTCGCCGGGCGAGAGCAAGAGATCGGAGATCGCGGCCACCGGAATGAAATCGGGCACCGGATTCACACCTTGCGAGAAGGTCGGCAACGGATACGGCACCGGAGCCAGACCCGGCTCGTTCATCGAACCGTAGCCGTGGCCGAAACCGCCACCCGGAAGCCCGAATTGGCCGAGCATCGCGGCGAGTGTCACGCCCATCCACGGTGCCTGTTCACCGTGTTTGATTCGTTGCAACGACCACGTGACGGTCACCAGCGTCCGGCCGGACGCCATTCTCCGAGCCAGGTCGGTGATGAACTCCGCCGGCACCCCGGAGATCTTCTGCGCCCAGCGCGGATCCTTCGGTACACCGTCGGCACGTCCGAGCAGGTAATCCTCGAAGCGTTCGTAGCCGACGCAGAAGCGGTTCAGGAAATCGCGATCGTGCAGGTCCTCCGACGCCAGGACAAACGCCAGGGCAAGCATGATTGCCACGTCGGTTCCCGGAACGGGTGCGATCCACTCGCAGTCGCCATCGACGTCGTCGCGCAACGGACTGAAGGAGACGATCTTTCCGCCGCGGGCACGAAATGCGTCGAGCGCCCCGCGCGTCGGATGATCGCTCGTACCACCGGCATTGACGCCGGTGTTCTTGATCGGCACTCCCCCGAACGAGACGAGAAGATCGGAGTGCTTGGCGATGACGTCCCACGACGTGGAGCGCGCGAACAACTTCCAGTGTGTTCCGACCACACGCGGCATGATGACACCGGTGGCACCGAGCGAGTAGCTGTGGACCGACTTGGTGTATCCACCCAGCTGATTCAGAAATCGGTGAACTTGGCTCTGCGCGTGATGGAATCGACCGGCGCTGGCCCAGCCGTACGAGCCGCCGAAGATCGCGTTGTTCCCGTGCGTGTCGACCACGCGACGCAACTCGCGGGAGAGGAGTTCGGTCAGTTCGTCCCACGAGACCGAGACGAACTCGTCCGCGCCACGTCGGTCGCTGGGACCAGGTCCGGTCTCGAGCCAACCGCGGCGCACCGCCGGGCCCGAAACGCGAGCCCGACTGCGCACCGAACCGGCGAGGTTCCCGAGCATCGGCGAGGGATTCGAATCACCCTCGTACGGATGCACGGCGGTCACCTCGCCGGCGACCGATTCGGCGGTGAACATTCCCCAATGGGACATGTGTTGACGACGCCGGTTCGGTGCAGTTGTCACAGAAACTACTTTCGAAGTAGATCAGGGTAGGGAAAGGACCAGCTTCTCGATGTCCACGCGCGGCCCGGTGAAGAACGGCACCTCTTCGCGAACGTGCAAGCGAGCTTCGGTGGCACGCAGATCGCGCATCAGATCGACGATACGGATGAGCTCAGGCGCTTCGAACGCGAGAATCCACTCGTAGTCCCCCAGAGCGAAGGCCGGGACGGTGTTGGCGCGAACGTCCTTGTACGAACGAGCAGCCATACCGTGATCGGCGAGCATCTTGCGACGCTCCTCGTCGGGGAGCAGGTACCACTCGTACGAGCGGACGAACGGGTAAACGCAGATGTAGTCGCCCGGATCCTCACCCGCGATGAACGAGGGCACGTGGCTCTTGTTGAACTCCGCGGGGCGGTGCACCGCCGAGTTGCTCCAGATGGGAGCACTGGCCTGTCCGAGGACGGTGGTGCGGCGGAAATCCGCGTACGCGGCCTGAAGTTCCTCGATGCTGGCCGCGTGGGTCCAGATCATGAAGTCCGCGTCGGCGCGCAAGCCGGCGACGTCGTAGATGCCGCGAACCACGACGCCCTTGTCTTCGAGACCCTCGAAGAACAAGCGGGCGTCCTTGACCGCAGCTTCCCGATCATCGCCCAGCACACCGGGTTCCACCTGGAACACGGAGAACATGAGGTAACGGATTTCAGAGTTCAGTTTGTCGAAATCAAGGCGTGCCATGGGTCTATCGTGCCACTCGCTCGAATATCCGTGTAGCCGCCGTCGTGCCGACTGCGACACACGCCGGAACCCCGACGCCGTGCAGCCACGACCCGGCCACTTCGAGGCCGTCGAACTGCGTCATCCCGGACTCGATTTCAGCCACGATTTCCGTGTGACCTGGGGAGTACTGGGGAAGACCGCCGTGCCACCGCTGTACGAAGCTCGCTCCTGGCTCCTCGGTGATTCCGGTCACGGTCTCGAGATCGGCGCGCGCAAGTTCGATCAGTTCACCATCCGGCCGGTCGACGATCTCCGATGCGCCGAATCGACCGAACGACACCCGAACGAGATGCTCGCCGCGATCAGCGAGGTGCGTCCACTTTCGGCTCGACAGCGTGAACGCCTTGGCGGTCAGGTCGGCGTCGGTGGCAACCAGGATCCCCGAATTCTGCGGAAGGTCGACCTGACCGGGCAGGCGGAGCGCCACCACCGCGGACGACGCCAGTTCGATCCGCGACGCGATACGCGCAATATCCGCATCGACGCCGGCCAACAGCACCGCTGCGCGCGGCGCCGGAACAGCCAGAATCACCGCGTCGACGCTGCCGAGCGGATCGACGTTCCAACCTTTCCCGTCCCTGCGTAACTCGGAAGCCTCGCCGCGGACGAACGTCGCGTCGGCGGCCTGCCGCAGCGCATCGAGCAAGATGCCGTAACCGTCCCTGAGCGCTCCGAACACTGGTCCGGGTGCAGGTGTCGGCACTGCGGCTGCAACTGCGTCCGTGAGGCTCTGAGCGCCCGCATCGAGCGCCGCAGCGAGTGTCGGCAAAGCTGCACGCACTCCGATGGTCTCCGCCAGGCCCGAGTACACCCCGCCGAGAAGGGGATCCACCGATCGGCTGACCACCTGATCACCGAATCGCTGTGAAACCAGTTCGGCAACACTGCAATCGGAACCGCGGGTCCACTCGAACGGAGCGCCTGGTTCGGCAGCTATGCGCGACAGTGTCTGCTCGTCGACTAGATCTCTCACCGACTCGGACGATGCCGGGATTCCCATCAGGGTTCCGGCAGGAAGTCGATTCAGTGAGCCCTGGGACCAGATCAACGGGCTCAACCCCGCGGGGTAAACGATCTGATCGGTCAGTCCCAGCTCGGCGAGAAGCGCAGGGACTTCGGGCCGACGGGCGATGAACGCCTCGGCGCCGATGTCGATCGGGCCACCGCCAAGATCAATCGTTCGCAGCTTCCCGCCCAGTCGCGGAGAGTCGTCGACGACCGTGATGTCGGCAACGGAGCCCAGACTGCGCCGAAGCCGGTACGCGGCAACCAGACCGGAGATTCCGCCTCCGATCACCGCGACCGACGGCCGAGTGGTTGTCACAGCGAGTGCACCAGCTCCACCGCCGAGGTGATCGCCGTGGGATCGGTGTCGGGAAGAACTCCATGGCCGAGGTTGAAGATGTGGCCGATGGCACCGGCTTCGATCGCGCGGTCACCTTCGGCGGCGATCCGGCGCACCTCACGATCGATCACCTCGGGGCCCGCGAACAGTACAGCGGGATCGAGATTGCCTTGCAGCGCCTTGCCCGGACCGACACGACCGGCCGCGACGTCGAGCGGAATCCGCCAGTCGACACCCACGACGTCGGCACCTGCCTCCCCCATCGCGCCGAGAAGTTCACCGGTTCCGACACCGAAGTGGATACGCGGAACGCCGGCAGCGGCAACCTCGGCAAACACCCGTTCGGAATGCGGGAGAACAAATTCCCGGTAATCGGCCAGCGAGAGCGCGCCGGCCCACGAGTCGAACAGCTGAACCGCGTCGACACCCGCCTTGAGCTGCGTCTGCAGGAAGCAGATCGTGGTGTCTGCCAGGCTTCCGAGCAACGCGTGCCAGGTCTTCGGATCGGAGTGCATGAGCGCCTTGGTCTTCTCGTGGTTCCGGCTCGGACCACCCTCGACCAGATACGACGCCAAGGTGAACGGCGCTCCGGCAAAGCCGATCAGCGGAGTCGAGCCCAACTCGGTGGTGAGAAGTCGAACGGCCTGCGCGATCGCCCCGACCTCTTCGGGAACCAACCGCGGGAGGGCTGCGACGTCGGCGATGGAGCGAATCGGATTGGCAACCACCGGTCCGACGCCGGCAACGATGTCGAGATCGATTCCCGCAGCCTTGAGCGGAACAACGATGTCCGAGAACAGGATTGCCGCGTCCACGTCGTGACGGTGCACCGGCTGCATCGTGATCTCACAGACCAGCGCCGGATCGAAACACGACTCCAACATGCCGATCCCCGCGCGGATCTCGCGATACTCCGGCAACGAACGTCCGGCCTGGCGCATGAACCACACCGGCCGTCGACTCGGAGTGCGTCCGGTCGCCGCGGCGAGCAACGGTGCGTCGGGCAAAACTCGCCGAGCGCTGTATTCCGCCGACCCGGTCATGCCTGAATTCATGTTGTCCAACCCGCTCATCAGTCCTCGCGCTCTCCGCCAACGTGTGTCTTCGATCGACTCAATGCTGCCATGTCCCACACTCGGGATCGGACACCCGAGCGGTTCGTGAGCGGCCACACACCCGAACCACACTCGGTCGGCGCGCCTCCACCTACCCGCCCTTATCCCCGACTAACGTCCTGACCTGTGACGACATCCGGATCGACAGCCGACCCGGCCGAGTTCCGTGCCGCCGTGGAGGCGATGACCGCTGCGCGGGTTCGGCCCGAGATAGAGGTCGGTCCCATCCGTCCGCCGCAGCGTCTCGCTCCGTACAGCCACGCAGTGGGAGCCGAGGTTCTGCACCCGGACTCCGACGTCGTGGCCGAGCAGTCCGAAGGCGACGCTTTCGGCCGCCTGATCCTGTTGTTCGATCCGGACGGCGACGAGGCGTGGAACGGCACCATGCGGTTGGTGGCCTACATACAGGCCGATCTCGACGAAGCCGTCGCCGCGGATCCACTACTTCCCGAAGTAGCCTGGAGTTGGCTGGTGGACGCACTCGAAGCCGGACCGGAACCTTTTGTGGCCCTGGGCGGTACGGTCACAGCCACAACTTCCGTGCGATACGGCGACATCGCGGGCCCGCCGCGAGCCCACCAACTCGAGTTACGTGCATCCTGGACTGCAACGTCATCGGAATTGGCTCACCACGTCGAGGCTTTCTGTGAAGTTCTCGCGTACGCGGCAGGACTTCCGCCTGCCGGGATAACCACGCTGTCGCGGCAGGGCGACTAACTCCACTACTCGTTTACGCATTCCCCCGGATAAATACTAGAACCTGTTCTAAAATGAGTCATGCAACGTCTCAGCGGACTCGACGCGACCTTCCTCTACTTGGAAACACCGACCCAGCTATTGCACGTTTGTGGACTCGTACTGCTCGACCCCTCGACCATTCCGGGCGGTTACGACTACCGGGAGCTGCTTCGCGAGTTGGACTCGCGGATGGCCACGATGCCGACCTTCCGGCGCAAACTCAAAGATTCCCGCCTCAATCTCGACTACCCGGTATGGGTCGACGATCACGATTTCGACATCGAGCGGCACTGCCACCGGACCGCGGTACCTGCTCCGGGCACACACGCGGAACTGGCAGAACTCGCCGGACACATCGCGAGCCAACCGCTGGATCGTTCCCGCCCACTGTGGGAGATGTGGGTCATCGAGGGACTTGCCGACGGACAGATCGCCGTCATGTCGAAGATTCATCACAGCGCTGCCGACGGCGTCACCGGCGCGAACATCCTCGCTCAGCTGTGCAGTCTCGAACCGGATTCACCGGCGCTCGTGGATCCCACCGCACAGGGTGCGGGCGACGCGGGAACGCTGGACATCGCCATCGGCGGACTCATGGCCGTCATCGCCCGACCCGCAAGAATTGCCCGTCTGGTCCCCGGCGGAATCGCCATGCTCCCCAAGTGGGTGACGCGTGCACGAAAGGGTGAAGCGATGCCTGCTCCGTTCACCGCGCCGCGGACCTCGTTCAACGGCGCTATCACCGGTCACCGCAACGTCGCCTTCAGCCAGCTCGATCTCGCGAAGGTCAAAGCCGTCAAAGATCGCCACGGCGTCAAGGTCAACGATGTGGTTCTCGCGCTGTGCGCGGGTGCTTTGCGGACCTACCTCGAGGACCGCGACGAACTGCCGGAGGACTCACTCGTCGCGATGGTCCCCGTATCGGTCCACGGTAAATCCGATCGGCCGGGCACAAACCAGATCTCGGGCATGTTCACGCAGCTGGGCACCCAGATCGGCGATCCGGTCGAGCGTCTGCACGCGATCAGCGATTACAACGCCACCTCGAAGAACCACAACGAGGCTCTGGGTGCGAACATGCTCCAGGACTGGTCCCAGTTCGCATCGCCGGCGGTGTTCGGCGCCGCCATGCGGGTGTACTCGTCGCTCAAACTCGCCGAGCGTCACCCCGTCGTGTCCAACCTGGTCGTCTCGAACGTGCCCGGGCCGCCGGTCCCGCTCTACTTCCTCGGCGCCCAGATCAAGGGAATGTTCCCGCTCGGCCCGATCTTTCACGGGGCAGGACTCAACGTGACGGTGATGTCACTCGACGGAAAACTCGACGTCGGCATCGTCAGTTGCTCCGATCTGGCACCCGAATTGGACCAGCTCGCGCAAGGTTTCGGAGCCGCACTCGACGAACTGTTCGACGCTGAGGTGACAACCCCGGCCCCGACTGCGACGTAGAGTCAGTGACCATGTCCGAAGTCACCGATGATGCAACCGAGCCCACCTCCGACGTAGTTCCGCTGCTCGTTCCGCGTGACGGAGTTCCGGACGTCATCACCACAGCCGCCGGTGTCGCCGACGCCGCGGCCGCGCTGGCCTCCGGCCACGGCCCGCTCGCCGTGGACGCCGAGCGGGCATCCGGATTCCGTTATTCGGCACGGGCGTACCTGATCCAGCTCCGACGCGAAGGAGCGGGATCGTTCCTGCTCGACCCGATCCCGACAGCGCAGGACCTGCAGCCGTTGGCCGAGGCGATCAACCCGTTGCAATGGGTGCTGCACTCGGCCGATCAGGATCTCCCCGGTCTCGCCGAACTGGGCCTGACACCGGCCGAGCTGTTCGACACCGAACTGGCCGGTCGACTGGCCGGGTTCGAACGAGTCGGACTCGCCGCGATAGTGGAACGAACCCTGCGGGTGGAACTTCGCAAGGGTCACGGGGCCGCGGACTGGTCGACACGTCCGCTACCGGACGCCTGGTTGAACTACGCCGCCCTCGACGTCGAAGTGCTTCTCGAACTGCGCGACGCCATGGAAGCCGAACTCGAATCCCAGGGCAAGCTCGAGTGGGCGAAGGAGGAGTTCGAGTACATCCGTCTGGCCGGCCCGCCCAAGCCCAAGCCCGACCGTTGGCGTCGTACATCGCACATCACCTCGCTCAAGACCACTCGGCAGTTGGCGGCAGTACGGGCGCTGTGGCAGGCGCGTGAGGATCTCGCGCGCAAGCGCGACGTGTCGCCGAGCCGGGTTCTCCCTGACTCCGCCATCATCGATGCCGCCCTCAAAGATCCTCAGTCGCTGGATGCGCTCCGTTCGCTTCCCGTGTTCGGCGGACCACGTCAACGCCGGTATTCGCGTGTGTGGATGGACGCGCTGGAAGCTGCGCGCAGGCTCCCGGACAGCGAGCTTCCGCCGAAGACCCCGCCGATCGTCGGACCCCCTGCCGCCGGCCGGTGGGCTCGCCAGGACCCGGCGGCGGCCGATCGACTGACGGCGGCTCGGGCCGCACTGTCGGACCTGAGCAAGGAAGTGTCGGTGCCCGTGGAGAATCTGCTCCAACCCGACCTGGTCAGGCGCCTGTGCTGGGACTGGAAGTTGGAACCCGACTCCGACATCACCGAAGTCGAGAGCGCAATCGAGACCAAGCTCACTTCCGGTGGCGCACGTGGCTGGCAACGCACTTTGACGGTTCCCGTCCTCGCCGAGGCACTGAACTCCGTGGTCCCGGCCGAGCCCGAAGTAGAAGAGCCTGAATCCTGACCTGACCCCGATGTGAGGTTGGAGCAATTCGGCACGTTAAGTTACCGGTCAGTAATGGGCAGTAGTACGCTCGATACGAGGCCGGACGCCTGGCCGTGATCGCCGAACCAACGTCTCACCGCACTTCGGAGTGGTGGGCAGCTCCATCAGGAGGAATTCGCGTGGCTCCATCCACAAACAACCAACGCAACGTCGTCTTCGTCGACGGCATTCGCACCCCGTTCGGCAAGGCCGGCCCGAAAGGCATGTACGCCGACACGCGCGCAGACGATCTCGTCGTCAAGGCGATTCGTGAGCTGCTTCGCCGTAACCCGCAGCTCGATCCCGCACGGATCGACGAAGTGGCTGTCGCAGCCACCACGCAGACCGGTGACCAGGGCCTGACCATCGGCCGCACCGCTGCGATCCTCGCCGGTCTCCCCGAAACCGTTCCAGGATTCGCCATCGACCGCATGTGTGCCGGCGCGATGACCGCCGTCACCACCACCGCGTCGGGCATCGGCTTCGGCCAGTACGACGTCGTGATCGCCGGTGGCGTCGAGCACATGGGCCACCACCCGATGGGTGAGGGCGCAGACCCCAACCCGCGCTTCCTCGCCGACCGCCTGGTCGACCCGAGCGCCCTCGTGATGGGTAACACCGCCGAGAACCTGCACGACCGGTTCCCGACCATCACCAAGGACCGCACGGACGCCTACGCCGTCAACAGCCAGAACAAGTACGACGCTGCCAAGAAGGCCGGCTTCATCGCCGACACCCTGGTCCCCGTCGCCACCCGCAGTTCCGCGGGCTGGGGTCTGGCCACCGAAGACGAGCCGCCGCGCCCCGGAACCACCGTCGAAGATCTCGCGAAGCTCAAGACGCCGTTCCGCCCGGCCGGACGAATCACCGCCGGTAACGCCGCCGGACTCAACGACGGCGCCACCGCAGCACTGCTCGCCGGTGAGGACACCGCAGCCGAGCTCGGCCTGCCGGTCGGCATGCGCATGGTGGGCTTCGCCTACCAGGGCGTCGACCCCGCCGTCATGGGCATCGGCCCGGTTCCCGCCACCGAGAAGCTCCTGGCACGCACCGGCCTGAAGATCGAGGACATCGGACTCTTCGAGATCAACGAGGCGTTCGCCGTTCAGGTCCTCGCGTTCCTCGAGCACTACGGAATCGCCGACGACGACCCGCGCGTCAACCAGTGGGGCGGCGCCATCGCGTGTGGCCACCCCCTCGCTTCCTCGGGCGTTCGCCTGATGACGCAGCTCTCCCGCCAGTTCGCGACGCGTCCCGACGTGCGCTACGGCTTGACCACCATGTGCATCGGACTCGGCATGGGCGGCACCGTCATCTGGGAGAACCCGAACCACGCTGACTACCAGGCAGGGGTTAACTAAATGTCTGATATTGCAACAGCATTCGCCGACGAGGTCGTGACGAACGCCTACACGAAGATCATCTCGGTCCCCGGCATCGAGGGCCCGTTTGCACTGATCACCCTCGACAACGGCTTCGACCACACCAAGCCGTCGTCATTCGGTCCCGGCGGACTCGCAGCATTCGACGCCGCCCTCGACGAAGCCTTCGCAGCCAACCCGGTTGCCATCGCCGTCACCGGCAAGCCGTTCATCTTCGCCGCCGGCGCGGACCTCAAGGGTGTTCCCGCGATCACCTCTCGCGAGCAGGGACTCGAGCTGGGCCGCTTGGGTCACAAGGTGTTCCGACGCCTGCGTGAGTCGTCCGTTCCCACGTTCGCCTTCATCAACGGTGTCGCTCTGGGCGGCGGCCTCGAGGTCGGCCTGCACAGCCACTACCGCACGGTTGCCGCCAATGCGGGCGCACTGGGTCTTCCGGAAGCATTCCTCGGCCTGGTCCCCGGTTGGGGCGGAACGCAGTTGCTCCCCAACCTCGTCGGCCCGTCGAACGCCGTCACCGTGGTGATCGAGAACTCGCTGAACCAGAACAAGGTGCTCTCCCCCAAGAAGGCACTCGAACTCGGCGTCGTCGACGTCGTTCTCGATTCTGCCGACTTCATCGAGCAGTCCCTCGCCTGGGCGTCGCAGGTCCTCGCCGGCACAGTGACCCCCGCTCGCCCCGAGATCGATCGTGGCCAGGGCTGGGACGACGCGATCGCTCGTGCGAAGGCGATCGTCGACGGCAAGACCAAGGGCAACGCTCCCGGCGCCGTCAAGGCCGTCGAGCTGCTCGAACTGGCTCGCAGTACCGACATCACCGATGCCGCTTCGCTCGACAAGGGCTTCGCGGCCGAGGACGAGGCTCTTGCCGACCTCCTCCTGACCGACGAACTCCGTGCAGGTCTGTACGCCTTCGATCTGGTGAACAAGCGCGCCAAGCGCCCCGCCGGAGCACCCGACCGCTCGCTCGCCCGCAAGGTCAGCGGCGTCGGCATCGTCGGTGCCGGTCTCATGGCCAGCCAGCTCGCGCTGCTCTTCGTCCGCCAACTCAAGGTGCCGGTCATCCTGACCGACATCGACCAGGAGCGCATCGACAAGGGTGTCGGTTACGTCCACACCGAAATCGAGAAGCTCCAGGGCAAGGGGCGCCTGTCCCCCGACGCTGCGAACCGCCTCAAGGCGCTCGTCTCCGGTTCCCTCGACAAGGCCGCGTTCGCCAAGACCGACTTCGTCATCGAAGCCGTCTTCGAGAACATGGACGTCAAGAAGAAGGTCTTCGCGGAACTCGAGCAGTTCATCGCTCCCGAAACCATCCTCGCCACCAACACCTCCTCGCTCTCCATCACGGAGATGGCGTCCGGCCTCGAGCATCCCGAGCGTGTGGTCGGCTTCCACTTCTTCAACCCGGTTGCCGTTCTTCCTCTCCTCGAGATCATCAAGGGCAGCAAGACCGACGATGCCACTCTCGCAACGGCTTTCGCCACCGCGAAGTCGCTGAAGAAGTCCGCCGTCCTCTGCGGCGACAAGGCAGGCTTCGTCTTCAACCGCCTCGTCACCCGCACCTTGGGTGAGGTCATGTCCGCCGTCGACGAAGGCACCCCCTTCGACGTCGCGGACAACGCCATCGCCGAACTCGGCATGCCCATGTCGCCGTTCACCTTGCTGGCCCTCGTCGGACCCGCAGTGGCTCTGCACACCGGTGAGACCCTGCAGGAGTCCTACCCGGACCGGTTCAAGAGCTCACCTGGACTCGAAGCACTCGTCGAGGCTCGCAAGCCCGGCGTGTGGACCTGGGGCGAGAACGGTCAGGCCGTCGATCCCGAGGTCGCCGCACTGTGGCCGCAGGGTGACAAGGTGTCCACTTCGGAAGAGGTCCTCGAGCGCACACGTCGTGCGTTTGCCGAGGAAATTCAGATCATGCTCGACGAGGGCGTCGTAGCGGCAGCCGAGGACATCGACCTCTGCCTGCTGCTCGGCGGCGGGTTCGGATTCTGGAACGGCGGCATCACGCCGTACCTGGACCGGACCGGTACCTCCGAGGCTGTCAACGGCAAGCGCTTCCTCGCGCCTGGTGTTGCCAGCGTCTGAGTCAGTCGATCGACCCGTCACGGACGGCGTGCCTTCGGGTACGCCGTCCGTGGCGTTTGCGCAGGTTCAGAATAGGGTTCCCACATCGTCTTTCACGATGTTCTCGAGCGCACGCTCCGCGACGGCGGCGATAGTCATCGACGGATTGCACGCAGCGGAGTTCCCCGGCAACAGAGCGCCGTCGAGCACGTACAACCCCCGCTGGCCCAGAACCCGACCATCAAGATCGCACACCGAGTTCATGCAGGCACCGCCGAGGGGATGCCAGGTGGACGGCAGTAACGCGTTGGTGTCGGTGAGCAGTCCTCCTGCCGCGATCTGCTGGGCCGCAGGTCCGATGTGGCCTTGCTGGATCGCAGAGTCGCCATCCCTCGGCCAACGGAGCACCGCCTCGCCTCGCGCTGAGTCGTACACGAACCGACCTCGGTCGCTGCTGACCCCGAATCCGACCATCACCGTGCTGTGAGCGTCGAACGCCACCGGCGGGAACGACGCCTGAATGACGGTGAACGCGTTATGCGGGTCGTCCCAGTTCCGGCTGCCGTAGACGACCGGACCGCCCTGCGTCGCACCGAAATTCTCCGCGAGATCCGACCAGATGTAGATCCGGTCGGCATTGGTCCCCCACCCCGCGCCGAGTTCGTCGGGCAGATCCGTGATCCGCCCCGTTGCCGCGGCGCGGACCAGGAGTTTGGTGGTGTTCATGCTGCCGGCAGCCATCACGAGCGCATCCGTCGTCAAAATCTTGTTCTCGAGAATCTTGCCGGAAATGTCGGTCCGGTCCACGTACACACGCCACCGTCCGTCGGCTGCCCGCTCGACATCGGTGACCTGGTGCAGAGTCTCCACATTCACCAATCCGGTCGCTTCCGCTGCCGCAATGTAGGTGACATCCACCGAATGCTTGCCCCCGTTGTTGACACCGAGCGCGCCGTCACCGTTGGTGTACGACGGCTTCATCTCACCCCTCAGTTCGGCCAACGCGTAGTTCCAGTCGATCGGCATCGGAATCTTCGACACGGGTAGACCGGAACGCGTTGCGTTACGCGCGAATACACGTGCCGCCTCGTAGTTCGGGCTGGAAATCAGTTCGTCGGGTGCAGTTTCCACTTGCAACATCCGCGCCACCCGCGGGTAATGGACGCGGTCCATTCGTGCGTAGTCGAGCTCCTCCGGAAAGTGCGTGTTGAAGACCGCTTCTTCCGGTTGCAGCGTCATCCCTTGGTACACAAGCGATCCGCCGCCCACACCGGCTGCGCAGATCGCGGTCATGTTCTCACCGGTCACCGTCTCCAACAAACCCGCGTACGGCTCGAAGATCGCCGGCCTGCCGAACAGAGTCGGGTTGGACTGATGCCAGAGAATACGCTTGTCCGGACTGGCGGGATGCGGAAAAGTTTCGGCATTCGGCCCGGTCTGCCACCGAATCCCTCTCTCCAGCAGGGTGACCGGAACCCCGGCCTCGGCCAAGCGAAGTGCCGTCACCCCTCCGCCGAACCCCGAACCGATAACCACGACACGGTGCACTTCACGTGTCAGCGGAATCCCTGTTGCAGCCTTGGCAGTGCGTGGCGCCATCATCGCGACTCCCACGGCGGCCGTACCGGCCAAGAACGATCTACGTTTCACTCCGGACATGACTGGTGCTCCCTCGAAGAATGTCGCCAGAGAATTCCGGGCACGCCAAAACTAGACACTCTGACGCTCGAGTGTCAAGGTTTTGGCGGAGCGGGCGAGGAACTACGAGGTGGACCGGATTGCGGGCCCGAGCCACCTCGAGAGAAAGGCCCGCAAGGAGTCATCGGAATGGACGAGGTCACTGTCGAATGCAACAACCGAAAGCCCCAGTCGCACGGCAATTTCCACTATCTCATCCAACTCCGCCTCCGTGGCGAGGCCACGTTCGACCATAGGGGTGAGCATCTGACCGGCGAAAGGTATTGCTCGACTCATCATTTCGAGATCGAAGACAGGGTTTCCCCGCTCGGCGAGGAGCAGAGTCGCGAGCACCGGGTGAGCACGCACGGCAGTTCGCGCGGCAACGATGAATTCGACGACGTAGTCGCACGCCGTGTCGACCGACTCCACCTGTGCCGTGATCTCCCCGAGAACCTCGACAGCGAGACCGCCCATCGCCTGGGAGACGACCTCTTCACGTGTACCGAAAATCGAGTACACCGTCTGGCGCGAGACACCGGCCGCGGTGGCAACTGCGGCAATGTTCACAGCCTCGAATCCGCCACCTTCGATCAGTCCGAGGGCGGCGCCGAGAATCTTCTGCTGTGATCGCACGAGGAAAGTATCGCCCACCGAAACGGCGCCCTGAGAAACGCGGTCCAGATCCGACTCCCACCTGCATAAACGGCACAATCGGTTTCGTTTGGCTGCCGAAATTCAGTAGGTTAGGCTGCCCTTCATGAAAACTTCTGTTCGGGGCTTCACTGCCCTCGGTGCGGCTGCAATCGCGCTTACCGCACTTGTCTCGTGCTCCTCGGATTCAGGCACATCCACGACATCCCAAGGTACGGACGGATTCCCCGTCAGCATCGAGAACACCTTCGGCACCACGACCATCGACTCGAAGCCCGAGCGCCTCGTCACCCTCGGATGGAACGCGCAGGACATCCTGTACGCACTCGATCTGACTCCGGTCGGACAGCCCAAGTACACCTACGGTGCGGACGACAACGGCGTCATGCCCTGGGCCCAGGACTACTTCGACGCGGACAAGACAACGCTCTTCGACATGCCGGCCAGCGGAGAACCGCCGATCGAGTCCATCGCGTCGTTGACCCCCGACGTCATCCTGGCGCCGTACGAGGGCTTCGAGGAATCCGTCTACAACCAACTGAGCAAGATCGCACCGACGGCCGCTTATCCAGGCGCAGCGTGGCAGACGTCCTGGCAGGACCAGACCCGCATCGTCGGCAAGGCAGTCGGCAAGAGCGAAGAGGCCGAGAAACTCGTCGACGGCCTCGACGCGACTCTCGCCGATACCGCCGCAGCCCACCCGGAGTTCGCCGGAAAGACATTGGCAGTGGTCAACTTCGACACCGATTCGAGCAACATCAACGTCTATCTGCCCACCGACCCGCGGGTCCAGGTGCTGACGGAACTCGGATTCGTCAACGCGCCGGGCGTCGAGAAGCTCGCCGCGGACAATGCAGGTGGATCGTTCTTCAAGACGATCTCCTACGAGAACATCGCCGACATCGACGCCGACTTGATCGTCGGCTTCACCGACGGCTCCGGTGATCCGTCCGGCATACCCGCAGTCGGTGGACTCGACGCGGTCAAACGCGGATCCACCGCATTCCTCAGCGACACCCGCGTCATCGGCGGACTGAGCAACGTCAACGTCCTGAGCACGCCTTGGGTCCTCGGCCAGATCACACCGACGTTGAGTGAAGCCGCAAAGCGCGCGACCGCCTAGAAACGGGATTTTCACGACACCCTCAAAGCCAACTCCCACGGCATGAACTACACGAGCGGGTTCACTCTGAAGCCTGACGCCACAGGCACGATCCTCGAGATGTACTTCTCCGGGGAATCCGAATCCACTTCACGTATCTCGAAGATCTTCACAGCGGTATTCGGTCGATTGGGCGCGCGGGTGACCGGAAATTCATGGCAAAGGATCTCGAGGACATCGCAGCAAAAGCCGAGAGTCTCGCGGGTAATTAAACCGCCCTCACCTGCACCGACATTATTGTTTGCATAATGACTGAAATCAATACCTTGTCTCTGCGTCCGGTTGTTTCGACCTGGGAATGGACTCAGCTGGATAACGGCGCGTGAGTCCCCGCCAAATCTCGTCCGGTGGGCGTAGCGTGCAGAGTGCTCGCGGATGGATCGACGCATCGGGGTGTCGACCGTAGGGCCTTTGAGGGGGCAGGAATGGCATTCAGCGGAACCGCCTCCGGCGGTGGATCCGGCGCTACTCGCGCCGACGTCGGACATGCAGTGCTCTTCGCCGGCGCCGCCGCGCTCGGCGGTTTTCTGTTCGGATACGACACCGCTGTCATCAACGGGGCAGTCGGTGCGATCCGAGACAAGTACGACATCGGAGCCTCGGGCACCGGGCTCACGGTCTCACTGACTCTGCTCGGCGCAGCACTCGGCGCCTGGATCGCAGGCACACTCGCAGATCGCCTCGGCCGCATCCGCGTCATGCAAATAGCCGCGGTGTTGTTCATAATCGGCGCCGTCGGTTCCGCAGTTCCGTTCAGCGTCTACGACCTCACGTTCTGGCGCGTGGTCGGCGGCCTGGCCGTCGGTTTCGCATCGGTCATCGCTCCGGCGTACATCGCGGAGATCTCTCCCGCTGCGATTCGCGGCCGTCTCGGTTCGATGTACCAATTGGCGATCGTTCTCGGAATCGCCGTGTCGCAGTTGGTCAACTACGCACTCCAGGCCGCGGCCGGTGGCGATCGCAATCAGATCGCGGGCCTCGAGGCCTGGCAGTGGATGTTGATGCTCGAAGCCGTTCCCGCAGTTCTGTATCTGATCATGACGACCACGATTCCCGAGTCGCCGCGATTCCTCGTAGCGCAGGGCAAGGACGATCGCGCTCGCAAGATCATCTCCGACCTGGAAGGCGGCGATCACGACGCCGTCACCGAGCGGATGAACGAGATCCGCGACTCGCTCAGCGAGAAGCAAGCCAAAACAACGGTCCGCCAACTCTTCTCGAAGCGGCTCGGCGTCTCCCACCTGGTGTGGGTCGGCATCGCCCTCGCCGCACTGCAGCAGCTGGTCGGTATCAATGTGATCTTCTACTATTCCAGCACCCTGTGGCAGGCAGTGGGATTCGGTGCCGACCGCTCCCTTCTGATCAGCGTCGTGAGCGCCTTGGTCAACATCGTCGGTACGTTTGTCGCCATCGCCGTCATCGACCGAGTCGGTCGAAAGCCGCTGTTGTTGGTCGGTTCCGCCGGTATGGCCATCTCACTGGGCACCGCGGCGTTCTGTTTCCATTCGGCAACAGTGACCAAGAACGAGATCGGCGAATCTGTGGCCACGCTGACCGGAGCCAACGCGACTATCGCACTTATCGGTGCGAACGCATTCGTATTCTTCTTCGCTCTGTCCTGGGGCCCGGTGGTCTGGGTGTTGATCTCCGAGATGTTCCCCAACCGCGTGCGTGCTGCAGCAGTCGGAATTGCGACCGCCACCAACTGGGTCGCGAACTTCCTGGTCTCCTGGACGTTCCCGGCACTTGCCGATTGGAATCTGTCGTACACCTACGCCGGCTACGCCGTCATGGCAGCGTTGTCACTGTTCGTCGTCCTGCGATTCGTGAAGGAAACGCGAGGCAGCACACTCGAATCCGTCCAGTAGCGAGATCTCACGGTTTCACACCGAAAAGCGGTGGCCCTCGGATTGATCCGAGGGCCACCGTTTTTCGAGATTATCGTGAGACGAGCCGTCAGCCTTGCGCGACTTCGCCCTGAGCCGAAGCCGACGACGCGTCTTCCTGGACGTGGACGCCGACGCTGCCCATCCCCGCCACCCAGCCGGTGATCTTGCGGGAGAGGTCCTGAGCCGTGAGTCCGAGTTCCTTGTGGATGGCTTCGCGGCTGGCGTGATCGAGGAACTGCTGAGGAACGCCCATGTCGCGGCACGACGTGTGCACTCCGGCGGCACGCATCGCGGCCGAGACCGTCGAACCGATGCCGCCGTGCAGACCGCCGTCTTCGATGGTGACCACGAGGGCGTACTTGTCCGCCATCTTCACCAGCGAATCCGCGACCGGCAGAACCCATCGCGGATCAACGACGGCAACCGAGATGCCCTGCTTGTCGAGCCGCTCGGCAATCTCGAGCGCCAAGGATGCAAACGGGCCCACCGCGACGAGGAGCACGTCGCCGCGCTCACCCTCGCTGGCCTTGAGAACGTCGACCATTCCGTCGAGTCGCTTCACTGCCGGAATCGCTTCGGGTACAGCACCCTTCGGGAACCGTACGACCGTTGGGCCGTCGTCGACGAGAAGCGCCTCGTCCAGTTCTTCCCGCAGTGTGTCTGCATCACGCGGTGCCGCGACGCGAATCCCCGGGATGATTCCGAGCAGCGAAAGATCCCAGACGCCGTTGTGGCTGGCGCCGTCGACTCCGGTGACCCCGGCGCGGTCGAGCACGACTGTCACCGGTTGTTTGAGCAGTGCGACGTCCATCAACAACTGGTCGAAAGCCCGATTGAGGAAGGTCGAGTAGATAGCAACGACGGGGTGAAGTCCGCCAAGTGCAAGACCGGCGGCCGAGGTCATCGCATGCTGCTCGGCGATACCGACGTCGAAAATCCGATCGGGGAACTTCTCACCGAATGCCGCGAGGCCGGTGGGCCCGGCCATCGCCGCGGTGATGGCGACGATGTCCTCACGACGTGAAGCCTGCTCGATCAATGCGGCCGAGAAGACCGACGTCCAGTCCGGCGCGGACGACTTGGTGCCGCGACCGGTGACGGGATCGATGACGCCGGTGGCATGCATCTGGTCGGCCACGTCGTTCTCGGCGTGTGCGTAACCGTTGCCCTTACGAGTGACGGCATGCACGATGACCGGTCCGCCGTAGGCCTTCGCCCGGCGCAACGCCGATTCCATGGCGGCTTCGTCGTGTCCGTCGACCGGTCCGAGGTACTTGATACCCAGATCGGTGAACATGACCTGAGGGCTGACCGCGTCCTTGAGACCCGCCTTCATTCCGTGCAGGACGGAGTACGCGGTGCGCCCCACCCAGGGCAGTCTCTTGACCAAGCGTCGGCCACTGTCGAGGGCGCGCTCGTAACTCGGCGCGGTGCGCAGTGCCGAAAGATGGTCGGCGAGGCCGCCGATGGTCGGCGCGTACGAGCGACCGTTGTCGTTGACGACGATCACCACCGAACGGTCTTTTCCGGCTGCGATGTTGTTGAGGGCTTCCCAACACATTCCGCCGGTCAGGGCGCCGTCACCGACGACGGCGACAACGTGGCGATTCTGGCCCGTGAGCGCGAAGGCCTTCGCGAGGCCGTCGGCATAGGACAACGCGGCGGAAGCGTGAGAGGACTCGACCCAGTCGTGTTCGCTCTCGGCGCGGCACGGATACCCGGACAGTCCGCCCTGCTTACGCAGAGTGTCGAACTGATCCTGACGA
Source organism: Rhodococcus sp. MurmanLake-1 (assembly GCF_056945715.1). NCBI lineage: Bacteria > Bacillati > Actinomycetota > Actinomycetes > Mycobacteriales > Nocardiaceae > Rhodococcus > Rhodococcus sp. MurmanLake-1. The sequence goes on from NZ_JBWZNF010000001.1 coordinate 463,161, forward strand.
CCGGTGAGGATCTTGTGCACGTAGGCCTGATGGCCCGTGTCGAAGATGATCGCGTCCTGCGGCGAGTCGAAAATTCGGTGCAGTGCGAGGGTCAACTCCACGACGCCCAAGTTGGGCCCGAGGTGACCACCGGTCGCAGCGACCTTCAGCACGAGGAACTCACGAATCTCGTCGGCCAACTCCGTCATCTCGGCGTGGCTCAACTGACTTAGATCGTCAGGACCCTGAATGCGGGCAAGAACACCCAACGAGATCGCTCCCTCCGTGCTTCACAGCTGCACCGGTGCGCGCCGCGGCTGTCTTCGCGACAGTGCTGCCAGTCTACGGAGCGTTCCGGCGAACCGACACGCGGACTCGGCCCGAATCCGGTGTGACTTCGCGTAACAGCGAAATCCCACGGATCGCTCGTGATCGCAATCACAGACAAATGGGATCCGTCGCAATCGACTCGACAACTCTTGTTCCACAAAACGACCGCCATGTCGGCTTAAGGTCGACGTATGGGAACTGTGGTCGAAGACCTGATAACGCGAGTGTTCGACGAAGTCCGATCACTCGACGAGGGCGAGTTGGCCGACTACATCCCCGAACTCGCGGCGGTCGCCCCCGATTCGTTCGGAATCTGCATCGCCACCGTCGACGGTTACGTCTACGAGATCGGCGACTCGCGAATCCCGTTCACCATTCAGTCGATCTCGAAACCCTTCACCTACGCCTTGGCTCTCGCCGATCGGGGAAGCGAGGCGGTTGCCGCGAAAATCGACGTCGAACCATCCGGCGAGCCGTTCAACGAAATCAGCCTCGACCCGCTCACCGAACGGCCACGAAACCCCATGATCAATGCCGGGGCGATCACCGCTGCATCACTGGTCGCCGGCCCGAATCCCGAGGCCCGCTTCGAGCGCATCCGCTCGGCGTACTCGAGGTACGCGGGCCGCGAACTGGCATTCAACGAGTCGGTCTACACCTCCGAGGCGCGCACCGGTCACCGCAACCGCGCGATCGGACACATGCTGCGATCCTTCGACGTCATCACCGGCAATCCCGACGAGGCCGTCGACCTGTATTTCCGTCAATGCTCGATCGACGTGACCTGCCGCGACCTGAGTCTGATGGCTGCGACGATGGCGAACAACGGTGTCAATCCGCTCACCCACGAGCGCGCGCTGGCCCCCGCGGGCGTCGAACAGGTCCTCAGCGTCATGGCGACGTGCGGCATGTACGACGGCGCCGGAAAGTGGCTGGTGGAGGTCGGATTGCCGGCCAAGAGCGGCGTCGGCGGCGGAGTCCTGGCGGTTCTGCCCGGCCAGATCGGCATCGCGGTGTACTCCCCCAGGCTCGACGTTCACGGAAACAGCGTTCGCGGAGTTGCGTCTGCCCGGGCACTGTCGAAGGAACTCGAACTGCACTTCCTCCACGTGACGCGGGCGTCACGCTCGTCGATCCGGGCCAGATACAGCGTCATCGAAGCACCGTCGCGAGTACGACGCACCCCGACCGAACAGGCTGTGCTCGACGACGTCGGCAAGCGCAGCCGGGTCTACGAACTGCACGGCGATCTCCTCTTCACCGGTGCCGAATCGGCGGTCCGCGAAATCGGCTCGGTGGACGAGGGCCTCGAAGTTGTCGTCATCGACGTCCGCCGTGTCGACGACGCCAGCGACGTCGCAGTACGCATGATCACTGCGCTGCAGGTTCAACTGGCCGAGCAGGCTTGTGCGGTGGCCGTCGTCGATCCGCAAGGACTGCTGGGACAACGAAGTTCGAGCATCGACCCCGCCAGAAGAAGTGGTCGGGTTTTTGCGGATCTCGATTCCGCCATGCAGTGGTGCGAAGACACGTTGCTTGCGGTGCATTGTGAGGCCGAACGGCAGGCGTCGACGATCTCGATCGAGGACCACCCAGTTCTCGATGCTCTGTCCGCGGCACAGATCGAGGGATTCTCGGCAGAGTTGGAGACTCGTACCTATGCCCGCGGCGAGAAGATCGCCCGCCGAGGTGAATCGGCGTCTGGCTTCTACCTGATTCTCAGTGGCCAGGTCAGCACCATGTTCACCGACGCGCACGGGGTCGAGCACCGCATCACGACGCTCTCCGCCGGAATGACGTTCGGCGAGATGACGATGTTCCTCGACACTCCGTTCCTCAACGACATCCGCGCCGATTCCACGGTCACCGTGGCCGTGCTGACTCCGGAGCGATATGCAGAACTGACCGCACAGGCACCCGAGTTGAAACTTGCGCTTCTCGAACGACTGGCTGCGGGCGCCTACGAGCAATTGGACCTGATGTTGCGGAGTGTCATATCCGCCGGACGAATCGGATAGGAAGTACACATGCCGACCACCGCCCTCACCTCGGAACCGTCCACTGTCACGGTGACCGGAACTGCCACTGCAACAGCTGTTCCCGACATCGTGCGGCTGACGATCGGAGTATCGGTGACACAGACGGCCGTTTCCGACGCATTCGACGCCGTCGCGCGTCTGTCCACTGCTCTGACCGAGACCCTGCACGCGCGCGGTGTGCGCGGAGCGGACCTCACCACCGCCGGGCTGAGCGTCCATCCGCAGACTCACTGGAGTGACGGAGGCCGCCAGGAGACAACAGGATTCACCGCATCGACAACTTTCCGAGTCGTACTGCGAGAGCTGGAGCCGGAAGCGGCGAACTCCCCCGCCGCCGTCATCGCGGCGTGTGTATCGGTGGGCGGCGACGCGATTCGGCTCGACGGGCTCGAGTTCGACCTCGACGACCGCAGCGATCTGGCGACAAAAGCACGCGAATTGGCATGGACGGCAGCCGAATCGAAAGCCAGACAGTTCGCGGACCTGGCAGACAAAGATCTGGTCGAAGTGCTCGAGGTGCTCGAGGACTTCGACCAGATCGTGCCGATGCGCGGACGTGTCGCGGCGATGAAAGCGGATTCGGCCCCGATAGCCGTCGAACGCGGAGAGATCGAAGAATCGATCTCTGTCCGCGTTCGATGGGCTATGGCGTGACAGAACTGTTCAGAAGACGCGGCCGGCGGTAGACCAGCCGGGCATGCGGATCAGCGAGTGAGGTTCTTCTCTTCGCGCTCTTCTTCGTACTTCTGCTCGGCGTCAGGAGTCGCGATGTCGATCGTGGTGCGCAGCGGACGGTTCGGGATGAAGATGACCGACACGAGCGTGACCACAGCGACGACGGCTGCGACCAGGAAGATCCGTCCTGTTGCGTCGCCGTAGGCGAACCGAACGATCTGCGAGACGAAGTCAGGCATATTGCTCAGGTCGAGGCCGTCCTGGAGGCTCTTTCCAGCTACTGCCTGCTGCTCGGGCGGCAAGGTGGAGACCGAATCGACTGTCAGTGTCTTGACGCGGGTCGCAAGAATCGAACCGAGCACCGACACGCCGATCGCGCCGCCGAACGTGCGGAAGAACGCCACGATACTGCTGGCCGCACCGATGTTCTCGACGCTGACCGTGTTCTGCACCGCGAGCACGATGTTCTGCATCAACATGCCGGTACCCAGACCGACGATGGCGATGAAGATTCCGATGGTCCAGAGGCTGGTGGCGTGGTCGATCGTCGACAGCAGCCCGAAACCGACCAGCAGCAGAACTGCGCCGGCGACGATGAAGGGCTTCCACTGACCGAACTTGGTGATCAGCTGTCCCGAGCCGACGGAGGCGACGAGCATGCCTGCGACCATCGGAATGGTGAGCAATCCGGCTTCGGTGGGATCGAATCCGCGTGCGGTCTGGAAGTACTGCGTCAGGAAGGTCGTCGCACCGAAGAGGCCGACACCGACTGCGATCGAGGCGATGATCGCGAGAGCAGTTGTGCGCTCGGTGATGATCTTGATCGGCAGGATCGGATCCTTGACCTTGGATTCGACGAACATCGTCAGGCCGAGCAGGGCCAGACCACCGATGACGAAGAAGGCCGACTCCTTCGAGAACCAGGCGTAGTAGTCGTCCTGACCGGCAAACGAAACCCAGATCAGCAGGACGCTGACACCGGCGGTGAGCAAGGTGGCGCCCATCCAGTCGATGGAGACGTTGTCCTTCTTCACGGTCTCGACGTGCAGTGTGCGCTGAAGCAGGAACAGTGCGATGACTGCCAACGGAACACACACGTAGAAGCACCAGCGCCAGCCGGCAGTGTCCACGAGGACGCCGCCGAGGATCGGTCCACCGGACATCGAGACGGCCATTGCCGCGCCCATGTATCCGGAGTAGCGACCACGATCTCGCGGCGGGATGATCGTGCCGATGATGGCTACGACGAGAGCAGTCAGGCCGCCCATGCCGATGCCCTGGATGACACGTGCACCCAGCAGCAACGGAACATTGTGCGCCGCGCCGGCGATGACCGAGCCGATCACGAAGATGACGATCGCGGTCTGGACCAGGACCTTCTTGTTGTAAAGGTCGGCCAGTTTGCCCCAGATCGGCGTCGATGCCGCAGTGGCGAGCAGTGCCGTGGTGATGATCCAGGCGTACTGCGTCTGAGTTCCGTGCAGTTCACCGATGATCGTGGGAAGCGCTGTCGAAACGATGGTGCTGCTGAGCAGCGCGGTGAACAGCGCTGCGATGAGTCCGGTGAGTGCTTCGAGAATTTCGCGGTGAGTCATCGCGCCCGCTTCGCGAGCCGATCCGTCACCTCCGGTACTTGCCCGGGTTTCTCCTACTGTTGCTGCCATGTGCCTTATCTCCCAATACTTTCTACGCCCGTGTGCGGAACTGCCGGTGAGGCCTGCCGATTCGATGCGCCGAACGTCTCGTTGAGACGTTGCAGCGATGTCACTGCGGCCATGGCCTCTTCCTGGCTCCAGTCTTCGAGCATGTTGCGCAAACGCGCCGCACGCCGCTGCGTGGTTCTCCGTAAAACGTCGTGTCCCTCTTCCGATACTCGGATGCGGAACGCCCGCTTGTCAGCCGGATCGGGATTTCTCTCGACATACCCAGCGTCGACCAGATCCGACATTTGCCGGCTGAGCGACGACTGACTGACACACAGATCGACGGCCAATTCGTTCTGTCGGCACTCCCCACGCGCTGCCAGCATGAACAACACACTGACCAGCGCAGGCGGCAGCAGGCTGTCTGCACCGGTGGTGACCGCGGCTCGCAGCGATCTGCCGAACATGAAGATCGTGTCGACGAGCGCTTGGGCCGTCTCCGGCTGTACCGACATTGCCTACCCCTGAATTCGAGTGGCTCGAACGAGCCGTGACTTGAAAACGGAAAACTACTTGCAGAACGAAACTATACGATTAGTTGCGTAATGCAAGCAACTGTTCTGAACGCGAGAAGCGTCACACCGTTTCAGGGAAAGATTTCGGGACGCGTCAGCGTTCTAGGAGCGCGATGCACTCCATGTGGTGTGTCTGAGGGAAGGCGTCGAACGCCCGGAGGCCGCCGATTCTGAAGCCCTGCTCCAGGTAGAGACCGATATCGCGGCCGAACGACGCCGGGTCGCACCCGATGTGCACGATCCGTTCAGCGCCCGTTGCGGCGAGAGCTTCCACGACCGGACGGCCGGCTCCCGCACGTGGCGGGTCTAGCACGACGACGGCAGGCGAACGCTCCAGCTCCGCGATGACGTTCTCGACGCGGGCGCTGTGGAAGCGCACCTGACCGAGATCGGACAGAGCTGCCCGCCCGTCCGCGACTGCACGCGCCGAAGATTCGACTGACTCCACCACGCCGGACGGCCCGACAAGGTCGGCGAGCACGGATGCGAAAACCCCGACTCCGCCGTAGAGATCCCACGCCGTGTCCCCGGTAGCGGCTCCGGCCCACTCCCCGACCACCTGTGAGTACGCGTTCGCAGCGCCGCGATGGGCCTGCCAGAAACCGGTCGCGGCCAGCGCCCATTCTCGATTGCCGACGCGCTCGGTCACTGTGTCCGATCCGATGGCCACTCGGGTCTTTCGCGGGCCGCCGCTCGCCGCTCGGCGTGCCATCGCGCCGCGACGCCCCGGCGTCCGCCGTCCCGTCTTGGACACCGCGGGTGCGGCAATTTCCACGACGTGCCGCTGACCGGCAGCGTCGAGAACGACCTGCAGCTCGCTCCCTGGCGCCCATTGCGCACCGCCGAGACCGTCGTACGCGCTCTGATCGATCTGGGTGCAGCGCAGGTCCGTGACGATCGGGTTGCTCCGGTACGCGTGGTATCCCGCGACCCCGTGCCCGTCCACCGCCAACCGGACTCGCGTGCGCCAACCCGTTCCGTCTCCGGTTCCAGGTAGTTCCTCTACCGCGACGTCCGATTCGACACGAGCGAGTCGCAGAAGCTGCTCACGCACGACCGAGGTCTTCATCTCACGTTGGACGCTCAGATCCGCATGCGAGTAATCGCAACAGCCCGCCCCGCCCGGGCCGGAGATCGGGCATGTCGGATCGATGCGATGCGGAGATGCGTCGAGAACTGTGATGGCGTCGGCGCGGCAGAACGATCCGCCCTTGTCCTCCGTCACCCGGACCAGCGCCCGCTCCCCCGGCAAACCGTGACGGACGAACACGACCCGTCCCTCGTGCCGGGCGACGACGAACCCGCCGTGACCGGGGTTACCCAGATCGACCTCGAAGGTCTGCCCGGTCCAATTCTCACTCAACGAACTACGCCTGCCATTTCGATGTTGCCGATCATTTTTCGCCGGTGATCATTTCTCGCCGGTGTCGTAACCGCGACGCGTGGCGCCTGCGGTCTTCTCGATGTCCAGCGGCTTTGCCTTTGCCGACGAACTCAGCTGCCACGGAACGCTGGTCACCATCACGCCGGGCTGGAAGAGCAGACGACTCTTCAGACGAAGCGCGCTCTGATTGTGCAGGATCTGCTCCCACCAGTGTCCGACGACGTACTCGGGAATGAAGACGGTGACGACATCACGCGGAGCATCGCGTCGTACACGCTTGACGTAATCGAGAACCGGCTTGGTGATTTCGCGGTACGGCGACTCGATCACCTTGAGCGGAACCGTCACGTCGCTCTTCTCCCACTCACGCACGAGTGCACGGGTGTCGGGCTCGTCGACGTTGACCGTGATGGCTTCGAGGGTGTCAGGTCGCGTGGCTCGCGCGTAGGCGAGAGCTCGCATCGTCGGCATGTGCAACTTCGAGACGAGCACGATCGAGTGCGTGCGGCTGGGCAGTACGCCGTCCCACTCCTGCTCCTCGAGTTCGGCTGCGACGCTGTCGTAGTGCTTGCGGATCATCTTCATCACGATGAAGATCGCGACCATCGCGACGATGGCGATCCAGGCGCCGGCAGCGAACTTGGTGATCAGAACGATGATCAGGACGGTGGCGGTCATTGCGAGACCGATCGAATTGATCACTCGCGAGCGCTGCATCCGGGCCCGCTGTGTCTTGTCGGTCTCGGACTTCAGATGCCGAGTCCAGTGCTTGATCATGCCCGTCTGGCTGAGCACGAACGAGACGAAGACGCCGACGATGTACAGCTGGATGAGCTTGGTGACCTCGGCGCCGAACACCACGACGAATGCGATCGCAGCACCGGAGAGGAAGAGGATTCCGTTGCTGAATGCCAGTCGGTCGCCGCGCGTGTGCAGCTGACGCGGTAGGTACCGATCCTGCGCCAGGATCGATCCGAGTACCGGGAATCCGTTGAACGCGGTGTTCGCGGCCAGAACCAAGATCAGTGCCGTGACGATCGCCATGAAGAAGAATCCGATCGGGAAACCACTGAACACGGCTTCGGCGATCTGCGCGATCAAGGTCTTCTGGTGGTAACCCTCCGGCGCACCGACCAGCTGTTCCTGCGGATTGTGTGCGTAGACGATGCCGATCTTCTGAGCCAGGATGATGATGCCCATCAACAGGACGATGGCGATCGACCCGAGCAGCAGCAAGGTCGTGGCCGCGTTGCGCGATTTCGGCTTCTGGAACGCCGGTACGCCGTTACTGATGGCCTCGACGCCGGTCAATGCAGCACAGCCCGAGGAGAAGGCGCGCGCGATCAGGAACGCGAAGGCAATTCCGTACAGATGCGAATCCTCGGCGTTGAGCGTGAACGACGACGATTCCGCGTGCACGTCCTCGCCGAGGACGTAGATCCGGAAGAACCCCCACCCGAGCATCAGGAACATGCCGACGATGAATGCGTAGGTCGGAATTGCGAACGCGGTACCGGATTCACGGATACCGCGAAGGTTGACCGCGGTCAGCAACACGATCGCCGCAACCGCGAACAACACCTTGTGCTGCGCGACGAACGGCAGAGCCGAGCCGATGTTCGACGCCGCCGACGAGATCGACACGGCGACCGTCAGCACGTAGTCGACCATCAGCGCACTACCGACGGTCAGACCGGCGGTCGGGCCCAGGTTGACCGTCGCGACCTCGTAGTCGCCGCCACCGGACGGGTATGCATGGACGTTCTGGCGGTAGCTCGCCACCACCACAGCCATGACGATGGCGACGGACAATCCGATCCAGGGTGTGTACGCATACGCGGAAATACCCGCGACGGAGAGAACCAGGAAGATTTCTTCGGGGGCATACGCGACGGACGACATCGCGTCGGACGCGAAGACCGGTAGTGCAATTCGCTTGGGTAGCAGCGTGTGCCCGAGTTTGTCGCTTCGGAACGGCCGACCGAGCAGGAGCCGCTTGGTAGCGGTCGAGAGCTTAGACACGTGCAAAGCGTAAGCCGTCTCGCCCGATTCGGAGTCATCAGAGCCCCAACTTCACCTTTTGTCGTGACACCCGGCACGCAGGCGACCGTTGTACTTGCTCTTCCCGTGAGGGGCTGTACCGTTCGATTCGGCGTGCAATCGCGCCATGAGGGTCCATGAACGGAGTAGGGCGTGTATGTCGTCATCATGGGGTGCGGTCGAGTGGGTTCTTCCCTCGCCGCGTCTCTGACCAGGATCGGACATGAGGTCGCCGTCATCGACCGCGATCAGAGTGCGTTTCTGCGTCTCGATCTCGACTTCCCGGGAACCAAGGTTCTGGGAATGGGGTTCGACCGTGACGTGCTGGTCCGGGCGGGCATCGAGCGGGCCGACGCCTTCGCTGCGGTCTCCTCGGGAGACAACTCCAACATCATCGCGGCGCGAGTCGCACGCGAGACCTTCGGCGTCGAACGCGTCGTCGCGCGTATTTACGACGCCAAGCGTGCCGCTGTTTACGAGCGCCTCGGCATCCCCACCGTCGCGACCGTGCCGTGGTCGACGGATCGCTTCCTGCACACGCTGACCAAGGAAAGTCAGACCGCGAAGTGGCGCGATCCTTCGGGCACTGTTGCGATTACCGAACTTGCCCTGCACGAGGATTGGGCCGGCAAGCCGATCGCACTACTCGAGAGCGCGACCAGTTCGAGAGTCGCCTTCATCATCCGATTCGGAACCGGCGTGCTCCCCGATCGCAAGACCGTCATCCAGGCCGACGACCAGGTCTACATTGCCGCGGTATCGGGAACCGTCGCCGAAGCGATCGCACTGGCCGGCAACCCGCCGCCGAGTGACGACTGACGGAGGCCGCAGATGACTGATCCGAACGCCGCCCCTCACAACAAGCCTGCGACTGTGTTGCACTACAACGTGATTGGAAGTTCTCGATGAAGGTCGCCATCGCCGGAGCCGGCGCCGTAGGCCGCTCCATTGCGCGAGAGCTGATTCGAAGCTCGCACGACGTCATGCTGATCGAGCGCAAACTCGATCACATCGAACCGGAGTCGGTGCCCGAGGCGAAGTGGGTACACGCGGACGCGTGCGAACTCAGCCGCCTCGAGGACGCGTCGATGGAGTCCTACGAGGTCGTGATCGCCGCAACCGGAGACGACAAGGCCAACCTGGTCCTCAGTCTGCTCGCGAAAACCGAGTTCGGCGTTCGCCGAGTTGTCGCCCGCGTCAATGATCCCCGCAACGAATGGCTCTTCGACGAGTCGTGGGGCGTCGACGTCGCCGTCTCGACACCGCGGATGCTCGCTTCGCTCGTCGAAGAAGCCGTCTCCGTCGGTGACCTGGTCAAACTGATGACACTGCGGCAGGGGCAGGCCAATCTCGTCGAGATCACGTTGCCCGACAACACGCCTCTTGCCGGAAAAGCCGTCAAGAAGCTCGAACTTCCGCGGGACTGCGCACTGGTCACCATTCTGCGGGGTGGGCGTGTGATCGTCCCGCAGATGGACGATCCCATCGAAGGTGGAGACGAACTCCTGTTCGTCGCGGCCGTCGACGCCGAGGATCAGTTGCGCGTTGCACTCCGCCTGGAGAATTGACCGACGAACACACTGACGACGAAAGGGAATCACATGGCACAAGCACCCGAAAACACCGTAGTCACCGACAATCCAGCCCAGAGCCGGTACGAGATCCATGCAGACGGCGACCTCGCCGGCATCGAGGACTACACCACGTCCGGTGACGTCGTCTCGTTCAACCACACCGAGATCTACCCGGCCTTCGAAGGTTTCGGGCTGGCCGCGATTCTGGTCCGCCAGGCTCTGGACGACCTACGCGCCCGTGGCCTCAAGGTTCACCCGGTCTGCCCGTACGTCGTGAAGTTTCTCGACAAGCACCCCGAGTACCAGGACCTGATCAGCTGAGATCGCGGTCTTCGCGCGGCTTCGTCAAATTCACCGAGCCCACCTCTTCGGACCCTGCGTCCGTTGCGGTGGGCTCGCTGCTTTCGGGCTCCACAACCGGTTCCGGCTCGACGACGCGATCGGCCTTCCGCACAGCCCAGACCGTCACGAGCAGCACCAAACCGGTCAATGGCCAACCCATGCCGATACGCGCGACTGCGAGCCATCCAGTGTGGTCGGTGTCGTAGAGCTGTGACTGAACGAGATACCGTGCACCGAATACCAGCGCCCACGCCGCCGTCGCGATGTCGTAGAGCCGGACGGCGGAGCTGTGCTTGCGCCAGAGATTGCCGTGCCCGTTGAGATAACCCCAGATGATTCCGACGAGGGGCCAGCGCACGAGGATGGAAATCAGGAAGACCGCACCGTAGGCGAGGCTCGTGTAGATACCGAAGAGGAAATATCCTTTGGCATCGCCGGTGCGATAGGCGATGAACGCGGAAACTCCGACTCCGAGAAACCCGGAAATTGCGGGTTGGAGGGAATCCTTGCGGAAAAGGCGCCAGGCCGCGATAGCGACAGCGACGCCCAATGCGGCCCAGATTGCCGCGGTGAGGTTCCAGATACTGTTGACCGGGACAAAAATCAGAATCGGCAAAGACGAATAGATCAGACCACTCAGCCCGCCGAGTTGGTCGATTACCGATCGCTGTTGTGTTTCAGTCACCTGTCGAGGGTGCCACAGTCACCGAGTTGCACGGTAAATGCGGGAAACGCGCCTATTCGCCGCGCAGTTCGTAGTAAGGGTTGAAGATCGCCTTGCGACCGTCACGCTCGCCCACACGACCGCGGATCAGCAGGGTCTTACCGGTCTCGATTCCCGGGATCCGGCGACGCCCGATCCAGACGAGATTGATCACCTCGGTGCCGTCGAAGAACTCGGCCTCGATGCTGGCATTTCCCGACTTGGGACACGCGTCGACGCTGCGGAGTCGGCCCACCATCGTGACTTCTTCACCGCGACGACAATCGCAGGCCTTCTGACCTCCGGAAGCCTTGTTGGACTCGGCCATCTCCTTGGCGTCCAACTGGTCGACGTCCTCGGTCAGACGCTGGGTCAGTCGACGAAAATATCCTGCGGCGGCGGGTGCCATTGCGCGCTCCTGCGAACATGTGTGACGCAAGGGTTTCGCGTCACGTGAAGGGCTGTGTGATCGCCACTGTAGACCCATTACGAGCGTGTAACCACACCGGTCAGTCCGCGTCTCGGGGGCACCGGGCAAGATCAAAAGATGCAGAACTCAGAATCGGCGACCGTTGCCGTCGTTCTCCCAGGTACAGGCTCTGACGCCCACTTCGCAGACCGCGCATTCCGGGCGCCGCTAGCGGCTCTGGGTGTGCGCATCGTCGCAATTGAACCGGACCCTCGGCGTGTCGTGGACGGCTATCTGGACGCGATGGACCGAGCCGCGGACACGCACGGCCGAATCATCGTCGGAGGCGTCTCGATCGGGGCCGCCGTGGCGCTCCAGTGGGCCGCCGAGAACCCCGATCGAACCGTGAGTGTGTTGGCAGCACTTCCGGCCTGGATCGGGTCGGCGGACGACGCACCCGCTGCAGCGAGCGCGAGGTTCACCGCAGCACAACTGCGCTCCGAAGGGTTGGAAGCGGTGATCGCAGCGATGCTCGCGTCGAGTCCGGCGTGGCTCGGAGCCGAACTCGAGCGCTCCTGGCGCTCTCAATGGCCCGATCTCCCGGTCGCGCTCGACGAGGCGGCGTCGTACCACTCGCTCAGCGAGAGCGCGTTACAGGCGGTGGGCATTCCGGTCGGCATCGCTTCGGCGGTGGACGATCCGGTTCATCCCGCGGCAGTGGCGCAGGCCTGGGCGAATGCACTCCCCCGCGGCGCAGTCGCCACGACGACGCTCGACATGATCGGGCGCGACCCCGCGGTTCTCGGGGCCACCTGCATCAAAGCGCTCGCGGCGATCGAATCCGATACCACCGCGAGCGCCTGAAAGAAACCCTGCTACTGACCCAATTGCTGCATGGCAGAACCGGATTCGCCGCTACGCGGCGGCGGGGTCGGTCGCGCTGGAGGTGCCGGCGGAGCGGGCGGAGCTGACTGCTGTTGCTGCTGGGCGGCGACCTGTTGCTGCTGCGCTGTCGCCAACTGCTGCTCGTGTGCGGCCGCCAGCTGCTCGGCGAGTACCTGCGGGAGCACGACGGGCAGCGGTGTCCGCACCGGATGCGGCTCCGATCCTCGGTTGACGACGGTGTCTCGCAGGATGTCGCGTGCGATTGCCACCAAAGGGGTGTTCGCGGCGGTGGATCCGCTCGGACCCGCTACCACGCAGCGCACCATCCACCGCGGACCGTCGACGCCGATGAACCGCAGGTCCATGTTGGCCGTCACGGCAGCCAGTTCCCGGCCCCAAGGGCCGTTCTCGACGCTCACCGCAGAATTGTCGTCGCGAAGCGACTGCGCGAGTTCGGCAACGACCTCACGCCACTGACCGGGTGATTTCGGGGCGGCGTATGCAGCAACCGTGATGCGGCCATGTTCGGTGACCAGGTGCACGGCCTGCGGAGAACCGTTGGGTGCCATCTCGACCTGCAACTGTCCGCCGGTCGGCATCGGCACCAGAACGGAACCGAGATCCAGGCGCTGACCGTCACGGCCTGCCGTCGGATCGTCGGAATCGATCTCCGTGATGTCGTAAGGGCCTTCCGATTCGTCACCGAACTCGTCGCCGGCGACGTCGAGATCGTCTTCGACCTCGTCGATCTCCACCGACTCGTCGTTCTCGTCACCGAAGAAGCTGGTGGGTTCCTCGTCGACGTCTGTCTTCTTCTTGCGTCCGAACATGATTCAGACTCCCTCTCCGACGCCCGCGCCAGGCGCATCGGTATCGAGTATCGCGTGACCGCCGCTGGAACCGTAGCCTCCGGTTCCTCTGGTCGTGTCGTCCAGCGACTCGACTTCCTCGAAAACCGGAAGTTCGACTCGTTGAACCACGAGCTGAGCGATTCGGTCACCGCGGCGGATGTCGATGGCTGTGGCCGGATCGAGATTGATCAAGCAGACCTTGAGTTCGCCCCGGTATCCCGCGTCCACGGTTCCGGGCGCGTTCACGATCGACAGTCCCGATTTTGCGGCAAGTCCGGAACGCGGATGGATCAACCCGACGGTGCCCACCGGCAAAGCGATCGCGATCCCCGTTCCGACCAGTGTTCGGTGGCCGGGTTCGATGGTGACATCGCTGGTGGAGCACAGATCCACACCCGCATCTCCGGGATGCGCACGCTGTGGAACGGGCAGGTCTGGATCCAGTCGCTTCAAGGCGATGGAGAGATGGTCGCTCACGTGGGCCAAGACTACTCGTAGCGACGGACTATCCTTGACAGGTGCCCGAAACATCTCGACCTGACGTCGCCACCACAACGCCCCCGTCCACGACGCTGTTCTCCGAGCGCTTGTGGGTGCCGATCTGGTGGTGGATCGCCGGGCTGGCCGTAGCCGGACTCCTCGCGGCCGAGGTCCACATGGGCCGTCCGGGGCTTCTCTCGTACCTGGCGTACGTCGTGCTGCTCCCCATCCCGATCTGGGCGGCATTCTGGCTCAGCCGGATGCGCGTCGAGGTGGTGGAGACAGCAGGGGTGAAAGAACTGCACGTGGGTCGAGCCCACCTGCCGGTCGAACTGATTTCGCGGGCGGCAGCAGTGCCGGCTTCCGCAAAGAGTGCGGCGATGGGGCGCCAACTCGATCCGTCGGCGTTCGTCCAACATCGCCCATGGGTCAAGACAATGGTGTTGATCGTGCTCGACGATCCGGAGGATCCCACGCCGTACTGGCTGGTGAGCACACGTCGTCCCGCTGATCTGCTGGCTGCGCTGGATCGCTGACCAGCGCGGTCACAGCAAAGCAGTACTTCCCGACCCTTGGTCGACCCGCGAGCTGACGGGTCGACCACCGGGAAGGGAGATCAGGCAGCGCAGTCCATGCATACGAGCTGTCCGTTGGCATCACTGGCCAGGCGGCTGCGGTGATGAACCAGGAAGCAGCTCGAACACGTGAACTCGTCTGCCTGCTTCGGAACAACTCGAACCGAGAGTTCCTCGCCGGAAAGGTCGGCACCCGGCAGCTCGAAGGACTCCGCGGTGTCCGTCTCGTCGATGTCGACGACGGCTGACTGCGCTTCGTTGCGTCGCGCCTTCAGCTCCTCGAGAGAGTCCTCCGAAACCTCGTCGGACTCTGTACGCCTCGGTGCGTCGTAGTCAGTTGCCATCTCGTCTACCCCATCCTCTTCGTGTATCCCGGTCCCGTGTGCGCCGAGAATCCGGTAGATCCTTGATGCGCATGGAAACCGCCGTGGCATCCAGATCATTCCCTGTCGCTGCATAACGCTGCAGGACTGGAATTAGTGCCCGGAAGTTCCTTCCGAGAACGTGATCTGCGCCTCATTTGGTTGTCATTTCGGCGTCCGGCCGATGCCCAGTTGAACGACCTGGGCCGCCAGACAGTAGCCGACGTGAGCACGAAAGTAGTAACCGAATCGGAAATTTCCGAAAAATGACTGCGAATTGTCACCAAGGCAAGAGCAAGCTGTGACCTTTCGGCGACATTTTCAGACCGGATCCGGGTAGAAACTGCCCGCTAGTTGCCCAACTACCGTTGGGCGATCGCCAGCGGCTCGACGCGTCGAGCCGCGCTTCGGCTGTGTCGTCACACAAGCCCTCTAAGGTAGGCACCGAACGTCATGCCGGCGCCGCTCGGCCCGATGGCGAAGTAGAAGTTTCGTCAAGAAAGTCGAGGGATACCGTGGTTTCTCTGATCACCGAAGGCAGCTCTACCGATGACCAGGGACGTCCGTTCCGCCGTCGGCGCGCGTGGCCGGTGATCGCCGTGTTCGCGGTACTCGCATTGATCGGCAGTGTCTTGTGGGTCCGCATCCTGAGCGCCGAGGCAGAAGTCAGTGACACCGTCGCCTGCAACCTCCCGCAGCCTTCCTCCGATCCCTCGGCAGCGGCGCCACTACCGCTGGGAACCGTCGTCGACCGCTCGAAGCTGCTCGACGTGGATCCCGCTCCCCTGGCGGCCACCAAGGTTCGTGTGTTCAACGCCAACGGCGAACACGGTCAGGCCGCCCAGGTGGCAGCGCAACTGAGCGAGTTCGGCTTCTCCAGCGCGCCGGACGTCCAGGTCGGAAACGACCCCGTCTACGTCGACCAGAACATGGAGTGCCAGGGTCAGATCCGCTTCGGAGCGAACGGCCTCGCCGCCGCCAGTTCCGTCTGGCTGGTCGCCCCCTGCGCCGAACTGGTCCAGGACGGCCGCGGCGACGACACCGTCGACCTGGCTCTCGGCACCTACAACAAGGGCGCCCTGACCCCCAACACCGACGCCACCGCGATCCTGCATGCTCTGGCCGAGCAGCCCGCAAACGCCGAAGTCGCTCCGATGGACATCGCACTGCTCAAAGCAGCGCGCACGGCGCGCTGCTGACAAACCCGGTTCGGCCTCAGCTCGGAATCGGCTGATCTGCGCCGATCGAACTGAGCATGTGCGCGAACTGCTCGGCGATCGCCGGAGCCACCGCATAGACGACATCGCCGTCGGCCGAAGTGGAATTGGGCGCCGGGACGTTGATCACGGCGCCCGCTTCGGAAGCGATCAGGGAGCCCGCGGCCCAGTCCCACGGACTCAGCCCGTGCTCGAAGTGAGCGTCGACCCGGCCGGTGGCAACCATGCACAGATCCAAAGCTGCCGAACCTATGCGTCGGATGTCGCGAACCTGCGGCAGGATCTGCCCGATCAAGGTGCCCTGCACCTTTCGGCGATCCGCTCCGTAGCCGAAACCGGTGGCCAACAGAGCCATTGACAGTTCGGTCACCTCATTGGCGTGCAGTTCGCTGACGACGCCGTCGGCCGTGGCCATGGTTGCGCCGCCGCCCCGGTGCGCGGAATACGTTGTTTCCAGCGACACGTCGACGACAGCCCCGGCCACTGAGATCCCGTCGATCTGTACGGCCACCGAAATGGCGAACGCGGGGATTCCGTAGAGAAAATTCACCGTGCCGTCGATGGGATCGACAACCCATCGAACTCCCGCGGAATCGTCGGTGTCTCCGCCACCTTCCTCACCCAAGATCGAATCTGCAGGGCGCAATTGCGCCAGAAGGTCGCGAATCACCTGTTCGGTTTCGGTATCGACCACCGTGACGGGATCGGTCGGCGTGCTCTTCGCAGCAACCGAACCACCCTCGGAGGCACCGGAACCCACCAGGCCGAATACCTCGGGCCGACGCACGCGGACGTGTTCGGCTGCGCGTTCGGCGACGGCTACGGCAACTGCCCGCAATTGTGCGGGGTCCAGAGAATCGGCGGAAAAGTCGGGCAACGTTCTTTCTGAAGGGCGCACCGGACCATCGCAACACATCTCTACCGAGGGGCACCACTCGAACGCCTGGAGTCGCACGCGCCCGAGTCCTTGTTCGGGTTAGTGTTTGCAACGGTAGATCGTGACCTCGAATTCGACACTCAGGAGCGCAGGACGATGACAACCACAGGTTTCGGGATCGACGTCGGCGGCAGCGGCGTCAAGGGCGGCACGATCGACCTGAGCACCGGGGAAATGATCGGTGACCGCATCAAGATCCTGACCCCGCAGCCGTCCACTCCCGATGCGATCGCGGGCACTGTGGCCGAGATCGTCGAGCAGGCAAAGTGGACCGGGCCGGTCGGCATCACTTTGCCCGCTGTCGTGACCGGCGGCGTCGCGCGCAGCGCCGCGAACATCGACAAGTCCTGGATCGACACCGACGCGGCCGCGCTCTTCGGCAAGGCCCTGGGCGGGCGCGAAGTCACCGTCCTCAACGACGCCGACGCCGCCGGAATTGCCGAGGACTCGTTCGGAGCGGGCAAGGACACCTCCGGCGTCGTGATCCTCTTGACCTTCGGCACCGGAATCGGATCTGCCGTGTTGCACAACGGAGTTCTGTTGCCCAACACCGAGTTCGGCCACCTCGAGGTCGACGGCAAGGAAGCCGAGCATCGAGCGGCGTCGTCGGTGAAGGAAAAAAAGGACTGGAGCTACAAGGAGTGGGCGGTCGAGGTCTCCCGAGTTCTGACCACCTTCGAGAACCTGCTGTGGCCTGATCTCTTCATCGCCGGAGGCGGAATCAGCCGCAAGCACGAGAAGTGGATTCCGCACCTGACCAACCGCACGAAGGTCGTCCCCGCCACCCTCCTCAACACCGCGGGAATCGCCGGAGCTGCGCTCGCGTCGGTCGGACTGACCAGGCCGGCCCCCGTCGCCGGATGAGAAAACCTGCACGTGAAAAGCGGAAAATCTACCTGTTACGGCCCGCCGTGACGTAAGAGTTTCCTGAGAGTCGTTACAATGGTGAAGTCCGGCTGCGCGCCGGCCAACAACCATTGACCTCTCCGCCGGATCACCACTCTGGCGTGACGCCGCACGACACCGTCACGAAAGGGCGTACGTGGCAGCCACCGATACACGTCAGACTGCTGATTCTCCATCAGAGTCAGAGCCACAATCTCCAGCCGTGGAGGCGGCCACCGTCACCGCTCCGGCAGCCAAGAAGGCTCCGGCGAAAAAGGCTCCCGCCAAGAAGGCAGCAGCAAAGAAAGCTCCGGCCAAGAAAGCTCCGGCCAAGAAGGCAGCAGCTAAGAAGGCCAGCCCCAAGAAGGCCGGCGATCCTGATGCCGAAGACGGCGATGTCGAGTTGGAAGACATCGACATCACGGACGGCGACCTTGCCGAGGTCGAGTCCGATGTCGTCGAGGTCGTAGCAGTCGGCGAAGACGAAGAGACCGCTGCAGAGCCGTCCGAGAAGGACAAGGCTTCCGGCGACTTCGTCTGGGACGAGGAAGAGTCCGAGGCTCTCCGCCAGGCACGCAAGGACGCCGAACTGACGGCGTCCGCCGACTCGGTTCGCGCTTACCTCAAGCAGATCGGCAAGGTCGCACTCCTCAACGCCGAAGAGGAAGTCGAACTGGCCAAGCGCATCGAAGCCGGCCTCTACGCCGTGCAGATCATGCAGGATCTTGCTGACAAGGGCGAGAAGTTGCCTGCGGCTCAGCGACGCGACATGAGCTGGATCTGCCGCGACGGCAACCGCGCCAAGAACCACCTCCTCGAGGCCAACCTCCGCCTGGTCGTCTCGCTGGCCAAGCGCTACACGGGCCGCGGCATGGCGTTCCTGGACCTCATTCAGGAAGGCAACCTCGGTCTGATCCGTGCAGTCGAGAAGTTCGACTACACCAAGGGTTACAAGTTCTCGACCTACGCCACGTGGTGGATCCGTCAGGCCATCACCCGTGCGATGGCCGACCAGGCTCGCACCATCCGCATCCCGGTGCACATGGTCGAGGTCATCAACAAGCTCGGCCGTATCCAGCGTGAGCTGCTCCAGGACCTGGGCCGTGAGCCCACGCCGGAAGAGCTTGCCAAGGAAATGGACATCACGCCGGAGAAGGTGCTGGAAATCCAGCAGTACGCGCGTGAGCCGATCTCTCTCGACCAGACCATCGGCGACGAGGGCGACAGCCAGCTCGGTGACTTCATCGAGGACTCCGAAGCTGTTGTCGCAGTCGACGCCGTCTCGTTCACCTTGCTGCAGGATCAGCTGCAGTCGGTACTCGAGACGCTGTCCGAGCGCGAAGCCGGCGTGGTTCGCCTGCGCTTCGGCCTCACCGACGGCCAGCCGAGGACTTTAGACGAAATCGGACAGGTCTACGGCGTCACGCGTGAGCGTATCCGTCAGATCGAATCGAAGACGATGTCGAAGCTGCGCCACCCGTCGCGTTCGCAGGTTCTGCGCGACTACCTCGACTAGTCACACCAGCTATACGCAGAAGAGCCGCTCTCCGGATTTCCGGAGAGCGGCTCTTCTTCGTTTGCCGCCTCAGGCCAAGAGTGTGTCCCGGAGTTGTGCGATGTCCCCGTCGCTCAACTGCAGGCCGTCCCGGACGTAGTTGTCGAAGTTGCCGTACACCCGATCCACCGTGGCGAAAGACGTGTCCAGCCACGACTGTTCGACGCCGTCGATGAACGCACTCCCGGTGCGAGGTCCGGTGAGGTACTGGTTGCTGAGCATGTAGTCGGCGTTCACGTCGGCGCGGCTCACGCCGAGGAGGGTCAGAAGAACCGCAGTCATCCAGCCGGTACGGTCCTTGCCCGCCGAGCAGTGGTAGAGGACTGCACCCTCGGTGTTCGCGACGTTCACCAGAGCATCGTGGAATGCGCGGCTCGCCCCCGGATCGGTCGCCATCAACGCGTACATCGTGGGC
The DNA here is from genome assembly GCF_056945715.1 of Rhodococcus sp. MurmanLake-1. Classification (NCBI taxonomy): domain Bacteria; kingdom Bacillati; phylum Actinomycetota; class Actinomycetes; order Mycobacteriales; family Nocardiaceae; genus Rhodococcus; species Rhodococcus sp. MurmanLake-1. The sequence continues at coordinate 483,016 of NZ_JBWZNF010000001.1, forward strand.
ATGTCCACCAGGGCCGGGAGGTTGGCGGGGTTGGTTCCGATGACGTCGAACCAGTTGGTTCGTGCCCCGTTCGGAATGCGGTCTTGCGAGAGCGTCCGTTCGACGACCGTGCGGAAGTCGTCCACCGATTCCACTCCGCGTTCGCTCAACGACGCGAGATCCGACGGCGTCAGCTTGTCGAGGGCATTCGAGCGAAACACCTTCCCCCACCGAACGGTCCGCCCCTCCTCGGTGACGTAGCCGCCGATGTCACGCGCGTTCGACGCACCCTCGAGATGCAGCGATCGGTCTGCGGCAACCTGCGCAGCTGCAGGTCCGGCTTGTTCGAGCGCGGGTATTCCCCCGGCGAGCGCCGGCACCGGACCGCACGAGAGGATCACCGCGCACAGGACTGTCGCGGCGGGACGGGCGATTCTGTTCGACATCCGGACAGAATAGGGCCGCAATCAGGACTTCGTACGAACCTTGATGTACAACGAGGCAACCGGTTCGATAACTCTTGCCGCCACTGGACCGATGACCGCCATCAGGAGCACGTAAGCCGTTGCCAATGCCGCCAGTTCGGCGTCGACCGCACCCGCGGACACCGCCAGCCCGGCGATGATGATGGAGAACTCACCGCGGGCGATCAGGGCGGCACCGGCGCGCGCTTGACCCATTCGCGCGACACCCTGACGTCTGGCCGCCCAGGCGCCGGTGATCAGCTTCGTGATCGCGGTGACGACGGCCAGGATCGCAGCCCACCCGAGGACGGGCGGAATGGAACTGGGATCGGTGTTGAGACCGAAGACCACGAAGAACATTGCAGCGAACAGATCTCGAAGGGGCTCGAGCACGCGACTGGCATTGTGCGCCGTCGACCCCGAGATCGCGATCCCGAGGAGGAACGCGCCCACAGCCGCCGACACCTGCATCGCCGAACTGATGCCGGCAACCAACAGTGCGGCACCGAGCAGCTTGAGCAGGAGCGTCTCACTGTCGGGACTGTCGAGGAGCGCGGAGACGTACCGCCCGTATCGTAGGGCCACAACAAGAACCACGGTGATGACCAACAACGAGATCCCGACCGCTTCGAGCCCGCCCATGAAGCTGACGCCCGCAAGCATCGCGGTCAGAATCGGCAGATACAGTGCCATCGCCAGGTCTTCGAACACCAGAATCGACAGCACGACCGGTGTTTCGCGGTTACCGAGGCGCCCCAGGTCGCTGAGCACCTTGGCGATGATTCCCGAAGACGAGATGTAGGTGACGCCGGCCATGACCGTCGCCCCCACGACGCCCCAGCCGAGAATCAAGCCGACCACCGCGCCGGGAGTCGCGTTGAGGACGATGTCGACGATGCCCGCTACGCGTGATCGTTTGAGACCGGTCACGAGCTCGGCCGCGGTGTATTCGAGCCCCAACAGCAACAAGAGCAGGACGATCCCGATCTCACTTGCCAGATGGGAGAACTCGCCGATGTCTCCGAGCTGGATGAAACCGCCCTGTCCGAAGCACAGGCCGCCGATCAGGTAGAACGGGATCGGCGACATCCCCACGCGAGCAGCGAGCCGTCCGAGCAGTCCGAGCGCGAAGAAGACCGCGCCGAGTTCGATCAGTGCGAGGGTGGTTGTGTCCACGCGCCAGTCAGCCGTTGGCCAAGATTTTTGCCGCTGCGGCCAAACCGTCCGGCGTTCCGACTGCTACGAGAAGATCTCCCCCGGTGAAGGTGAAGTCGGGGTTCGGGGACGGGCTGACCTGTCCGGCACGCATGACGGCGACGATGGAGACTCCGGTACGCGTGCGCATGCCGGTGTCCCCGAGGGTCTGCCCGTCGTAGCGCGAACCGTCCTTGATGTAGAGCTGTTTGGTTCGAATGCCCGGAAGGTCACGGTGCTCTTCTTCGAGCTGCGCAACGAGCTGTGGGGCACCCAGGAGATTGCTGAGCGCTGCCGCTTCCTCTGTGGTCAGAGGCAGCGAGGCAGCACACGCGTCAGGGTCGTCTGCCTTGGACACGATGAGGTCGGTATGACCGTCCCGATGGGTGACGACACCCACGCGACGACCGGAAGACAGAACAAAATCCTTGCGCGTCCCGATCCCCGGTAGTGGGGTGACTTCTACGTTCATATACCAACGGTAGCGCCGATCGGCGACCTGCATCGCGTGAGGGCCACAATCCGCCGGGAGCACTTCGCGGCGAGCGAACCGGCGACCTACCGAACCGGCGAAAACACGCCGTTCTCGTCCGGAAGATACTCGACGACAGCGGTGACGGCTGCGACCGGAATCGGGGCGTACAGATGCGGGAATCGCATCGATTCCGGGTCAGAAGGGACGCCCGGTTCGTACTTGACCCGACCACCGAGCAGGGCCGGATCGATGGCGAGAAGGACTATGTCGTCGCGGCCGGCGAAGATCCGATTCGCCGGGAGATGAACTTGCGCCGGAGTCGACATGTGAACAAATCCCTCCGCCTCGAATCCGTCGGGGATACGTTCGCCGTGCTGTTGTGCCCGCGCCCATTCCTCGCGCGTGCACATGTGGAGCAACTCGACGCTCTCGTCGACAAGTGGTTCGCGTCCCGGGTTCATCCGCCCAGAATATCGGGCTGAGGTCGGCGATTCGAATCAGCTGTCAGCGAACAATCTTCACCCGAGAATGCCTGTCCAGCGCATTTCCAGTGAGACACAACACTAAGAAACGCCTTCGGGAACAACCCGTAAACCCCAAACGTCTGTAAGAGTGGATCTACCGCGCCATTCCGACGCGGCGGACCAGGCCCCAGGCACGCGGCCCGAATGCCGCAAAGCCAGTACGGAGGAGTCATGCCCGGAACACTGACCAGCCCACAGTTGACCGCTGCCGACCGGTGCGACCGGTGCGGTGCCGGAGCACGCGTACGCGCCGTGCTTCCCACCGGCGGCGAGCTTCTCTTCTGCGGACACCACGCAACCGAACACGCGGATCGACTTCGCGAGATGAATGCCGTCGTCTCCGAAAGCGAACCCGCAATCTGACCTGTCAGCCGGGGGTGGCCTCTTCACGAGGCGCGCCATGAACGCCAGAACGGGCGATCACAGTTACTGTGATCGCCCGTTCTGCCGTTCCGGGGCCGCAAGCACGCGAAGCGTACGGGACCGGTATCGGCTGCTACCAGCTGCGTAGGATCGCGATGCGCTCGGTCAGCTGATCGACAGTCGCGATGGCCGTCGGCGGGCCTCCGCACACTCGGCGAAGTTCCGCGTGAATGATGCCGTGTGGTTTGCCGGTGCGGTGAACGTTCATCGCCACCAACCCGTTCAGCTCCTTGCGGAGCGCTCCGAGCTGATCTGCCGTGGCCGCTCGATCGGATACCACTGCCGCCGTGGGTTGCGGTGCGGCGGCCTTGGCCGAGTTGGCCTCGACCTGTGTCTGCTGGCGTTGACGCAGCAATGCCCGCATCTGATCGGCGTCGAGTAGGCCTGGCAGACCGAGGTAGTCGGCTTCCTCGTCACTTCCGGCGAATGTCGCGGTACCGAAGGACGATCCGTCGTAGATCACCTGGTCGAGTTCGGCATCGGCGCCCAGGGACGTGAACGCCTTCTCCTCCTCGCCCAGCTCGTCCTTCTGCTTGTTCGCATCGGCGAGCAGGTCGTCTTCGAGGCCGTCCTTCTCACGATGCGGCTTGCCGAGCACGTGGTCACGCTGAGCCTCGAGCTGTGCAGCAAGGTCGAGAAGCACCGGCACCGACGGCAGGAAGACGCTGGCAGTTTCGCCCTTACGACGCGAACGCACGAAGCGCCCGATCGCCTGAGCGAAGTACAGCGGGGTCGACGCGCTGGTCGCGTACACACCGACCGCCAGACGGGGAACGTCGACGCCCTCGGACACCATGCGGACCGCGACCATCCATTTCTGGTCGCTCGCACCGAATTCGGCGATTCGCTTGGACGCGGTGGGGTCGTCGGACAGCACGACGGCCGGCTGTTCGCCGGTGATCGCTGTCAACGCCTTCGCGTACTCGCGGGCCACTGTCTGATCCGTCGCGATGACAAGTCCGCCCGCATCGGGCATACCCGTACTGCGCAGCTGCGCCAAACGGGTGTCTGCTGCTTGCAGCACGGCAGGAATCCAGTCGCCGGCAGGGTCCAAGGCCGTACGCCATGCCCGAGTCGTCTGCTCGGCGCTCAGCGGCTCGCCGAGCCGAGCGGTGAATTCCTCGCCGGCGTTGTTTCGCCACCGTGCCTCGCCCGAGTAGGCGAGAAACACGACGGGGCGAACCACGCCGTCCTTGAGGGCATCCGAATATCCGTAGGAGTGATCGGCTTTCGAGCGGAGCAGACCTTCCTTGTCCGGCTCGTACTCGACAAAAGGAATGGCACTGTCGTCACTGCGGAACGGAGTTCCGGTCAGTGCGAGACGCCTGGTCGCGTCGCCGAACGCCTCACGAATGGCGTCGCCCCAGCTCTTGGCGTCGCCGCCGTGGTGGATCTCGTCGAGGATGACCAGCGTCTTGCGGCCCTCGGTGCGCACACGGTGCTTCGACGGGTGCGAGGCAACCTGGGCGTAGGTCAGCACGACGCCGTGATAGTCACTCGAGGTCTGGCCGGTCGAGTTGGAGAACCGCGAGTCCAATGCCAGGCCGGATCGCTGAGCGGACTCCGCCCACTGGTGCTTGAGGTGCTCGGTCGGCGCCACGACGGTTATCTGGTCGACCGTCCGGTCACGGAGCAATTCCGAAGCTACCCGCAGAGCGAAGGTGGTCTTACCTGCTCCCGGCGTTGCGACCGCCAGGAAGTCACGCGGACTGCTGGAAAGGTACTTGGTCAGTGCACGGCGCTGCCATGCACGAAGGGAACCGGTAGGGGCGCCAGGTTGGGTTCCCGCGGATTGAGCTCCGGCGGGTTCGGGCGAATTGCCGAACTCGGCTGCCACGGTCTCAGACGTCATAGGCCGCGCCTCCACTGGAATCGCACTGTTGTCTCGCGCTCCTCGAATTTTCATCAATGTCCGGCGACGAGCCTAGCCGCCGCCACCGACGAAAGCCGCACTCGAAGCGCGTACTCATGGCCGTTCTCACTCCGGCCGGCGAGGTTTCGCTGTTCTCGCATCCTGCCGACCTGCACGCGAATTGTCTCAGAAATGTGCGACACGTCGGCGCCATGGTTGGGCAACCGGGTGTGTCGTCAGGGATGCTGGAGACATCATGAGTGAAGCGCGAGGCGAGAAGTCGAGCGGAAGTGATCTGCACCACCGCAGATGGCATCCGCTACGCCGCACCGGGCAGTTGATCGGTCGCACACTGAGCAAGGCCTGGGACGATTCCATCTTCGGAAAGGCGGCTACGGCCGCGTTCTGGCAAACGCTGTCACTGGCTCCCCTGCTTCTGGGCCTTCTCGGAATGATCGGCTACATCGGTGGGTGGTTCGGACCCAACACCGTCGAGATCATCGAATCCAAGATCGTCACGTTCAGCGGAACGATCTTCAGCGAAAGCGTCGTCGACCAGATCATCCGCCCGACGGTGACGGACGTCCTTCAGCGCGGACGACCGGAGATCATCTCGGTGGGCTTCCTGCTCTCCCTGTGGGCGGGATCGTCGGCGATCAGTACGTTCGTCGACTCGATCGTGGAAGCACATGGTCAGCAGGATGCGCGCAATCCCATCTGGCAGCGCATCTTCGCCCTGCTGCTCTACGTGATGTTCCTGGTGATGGCGGTATTCATCCTGCCGCTGGTAGCTCTCGGGCCGACGCTCGTCGGGCGAGCACTGCCGGCCTCCTGGTACGTGGTCGGATCGAATCTGGTCGACACGTTCTACTACCCCGCTGTCGGTCTACTGGTGATCATCGGCCTCACGACGCTCTACAAAGTCGCTCTACCGAAGTCGCTGCCGTGGCATCGGCTGCTCGCGGGCGCGCTGGTCGCCGGTGTGTTCTTCATGGCCGCCAGTACCGGATTGCGCTGGTACCTGGGATTTGTCACCAGCACCGGCTACACGTACGGCGCACTGGCAACGCCGATCGCATTTCTGCTCTTCACGTTCTTCCTCGGTTTCGCCGTCGTCCTCGGCGCCGAGTTCAACGCGACGGTTCAGGAGTTCTGGCCGGCTCGTGCCACTCGGATGGAGCAGATGCGAGAGTGGCTTGCGGCTCAGAACACCGACGACGAGACCGGTCCGGTCACCAACCTGACCTGGCACCTGGCCACCAGCCCGATCCGCATCTCGGGCGACAAAGCGGATCCGGCCACGGTCCCCTCGTACGGGCGGCCCCGCAGCAGACAAACAGAGTCGCGCCAGAACTCGTGCGCAGACCAAGATCCCTGCGATGAACCGCAGGCAGACGCGAAGAGCCCGGCGGCCGACTGCGTCGAGGCTGTCGATCCGCCGAGCTCCGGAAGTACTCCCGCGCGCGTGACCCGAGGTCAGTCGCCCTTGCGGAGCCCTTCGTAAATCTTCTTGCAGTCCGGGCACACCGGTGATCCCGGCTTGGCGGACTTCGTCACGGGAAACACCTCGCCGCACAGCGCGACGACATGGGTTCCCATGACGGCGCTCTCGGCGATCTTGTTCTTCTTCACGTAGTGGAAGAACTTCGGGGTGTCGTCGTCGGTCGTTTCGTCGGTGGAGACGTCGGGACGTTCCTTGGTTTGAGTGCTCACCCCTCCAATAATGCCGCCTCCGTCACAGCGGTGCGACCCACGGGTCGTGTGCAATTGTCGGCCGAGAGTGGAACAGTGGAGTCATGGCACGAAATGGCGCGTTCGGCAGGTCCGACGAGGCCGGGACTCCCGATAATCCCGTACTGATCACCGAAGCGCAGAAGTCCGTCGAAGAACAGCACAAAGCCCGAGTGCGCAAGTACATGATCATCATGTCCTTCCGGTTCCCGGCGTTGATCCTCGCGGCGATCGCGTACGGCATCTGGGCCAACGCCTGGATCTCGATGCTCATCATCGGTGCATCCATTCCGCTTCCCTGGATCGCCGTCCTGATCGCCAACGACCGACCACCGCGCACCAAGGACGAACCGAGCCGATACGACGGACGAAAGAAGACCGCAGGCGAGATCGAATCCGCGACGCACCACACCATCGAAGGCTGACAAGTTCCGCCTGCGAGAATGACGGGGTGAGAAGCGAAACGCTCCTGTCCATCACCCCTGCGCTGCGTGAGGCCCTGCTTCGCAATCGATTCGACACGGGAACCATGCTCGAGGCATTGGGTCCCGAAGTTCACGCCGCTCTCGGCCGAAGTGAGCCGGTACCCGTGCGCCGCGCCACCCGAGAACTCGGGGACCTGGGCGTTCTCATCAGACTGTTCCTTCTCGCCGATGATTGCCCGGCAGGCGACGTCGCCGCGGCGTTGACTCCGCTGACAATTGCGCAGTGCGTCGACGCCGGCCTGCTCGAAGGTGAAAATTTCGACAGTGAGAATCCGCTCGTGCGGGCCGCGGTCGACCTTCGCCCCATCGACGTCGGCGACGGCGACCGTTGGGTGATCTCGGATCTCGACGGCGGAATCCGTCCCAAGAAGGCCACGGCCGATCACGTGCTGGGCGTCGGACATGCGTCACTGTCCTTGCTGCAGGCCACGCCCACCGCGAAGGTCGGCAGCGTGCTCGACCTCGGTACGGGATGCGGCATCCAAGCCCTGCACGCAAACACGTACGCCGATTCGGTCACCGCAACCGACATCAACCAACGCGCCGTCGACCTCACGGCCGCAACCATGTCGCTCAACGGACTGGACGTCGAACTGCTTCAAGGGTCCTGGTTCGAACCCGTCGAGGGTCGAACCTTCGACCAGGTGGTCGCCAATCCCCCGTTTGTCGTCGGCGAGGCACGCGTCCATCACACCTACCGCGATTCCGGCCTCGATCTCGACGGTGCGAGCGAATTGATGATCTCGCGCTCGATCGACTATCTGAACCCCGGCGGCACGGCAGCACTGTTGGCCTCGTGGGTGCACATCGAAGGACAGGACTGGCGTTCGCGGATCGCGTCGTGGCTGCCGGCGCACGGCGTCGACGCCTGGGTGGTGCAGCGCGACGTGGCGGACCCAGCTCTGTACGTCGGCACGTGGCTCAAGGACGGCGGGCAGGATCCGCGAGATCCGGAATCGGCATCGAGAGCTAACGCCTGGCTGGATCACCTCGAAGAAGCCGATGTCGAGGGCGTCGGCTTCGGTTTCGTGTTCCTTCGCCGCACCGACTCCCCCACCGACCTGATGGCCGAGGACCTCATGCACGGCTTCTCGGACCCGCTCGGGGCAGAGGCGCTCGCTTACTTCGACCGTCTTGCCTGGTTGCGTGAACACGACGTCCTCGAGGAGCGATTCGTCCTCGATCCGGACACGGCTCTCGAACGCGTCTACCTCCCCGGCGACGAGGGATGGCAGCAAGTGGTCACGCGTGTGCACCGCGGCAACGGACCGCACTGGCAGCACGAGATCGACGAGCTCGGTGCTGCGCTGCTGGCCGGGCTCCGAGCGGACGGACTGGTGGTCGACGAACTGGTCGAACTTCTCGCCGCGGCGAACGGCGAAGACCCGGACCAGCTACGTGAGGCCGTCGTCACATTGCTGGTCTCGCTTGTCCGGCACGGGTTGGTGCTTCCCGTCACGAACTGAGTTCCCGGTGAGTTGCAGATTTTTGTGTTCTCAGCAACTTCTCAGGACGACTGGGAAATAACTGCAGGTCACGGCGTTTTAGCGGAAATCGGCGCGGGAACTTTCCCGGAACTCTCACACGTTGAACTGTGTGAGAGACCGCCGATAGGGAGGCAAGTCATGACAAGCCCCAGCACCACTACTCGCATTCGTCCGAGCGCCGCAGATCTGGACGCCCAGAGCCCGGCCGCAGACCTGGTACGCGTCTACCTGAACGGGATCGGTCGTACTGCACTGCTGACAGCAGCAGACGAGGTCGAACTGGCGAAGCGAATCGAAGCGGGGCTGTACGCCAGCCACGTCCTTGCCACGGGAAAGCGCCTGACAGTCGCCAAGAAGAGGGATCTCGCAACGATCGTTCGCGAGGGACAGTCGGCGCGTAGCCACCTCCTGGAAGCGAACCTGCGACTCGTCGTGTCGCTGGCCAAGCGCTACACCGGCCGTGGAATGCCGCTCCTCGATCTCATTCAAGAAGGCAACCTCGGACTCATCCGTGCCATGGAGAAGTTCGACTACGCCAAGGGCTTCAAGTTCTCGACGTACGCCACCTGGTGGATCCGTCAGGCAATCACCCGCGGAATGGCTGATCAGAGCCGCACCATCCGGCTCCCAGTCCACCTTGTGGAGCAGGTCAACAAGCTCGCCCGCATCAAGCGTGAACTGCACCAGCAGCTCGGGCGCGAAGCGACGGACGACGAGTTGGCCGAAGAGTCGGGCATCCCGGCGCACAAGATCGCGGACCTGCTCGACCACAGTCGCGACCCGGTAAGCCTGGACATGCCCGTCGGTAACGACGAAGAAGCACCTTTGGGCGACTTCATCGAAGATTCCGAGGCGACTTCGGCGGAGAACGCCGTCATCGCCGGTCTGCTGCACAGCGATGTGCGCAGCGTGCTCGGGACGCTCGACGAGCGCGAGCAGCAGGTCATCCGACTTCGCTACGGTCTCGACGACGGCCAGCCTCGCACCCTCGATCAGATCGGCAAGCTCTTCGGCCTCTCGCGTGAGCGGGTTCGTCAGATCGAGCGTGAGGTCATGGGCAAGCTCCGCGTCGGCGATCGCGCCGAGAAACTGCGTTCCTACGCGAGCTGATCAAACAACACAGCACGTGCGTCAGCGCGCCACACCACTCGCGCTGACGCACCGCACAAAGCACCGGCCACCGCTTATTCCCTCCCCCTCGGGAATGTGCGATGGCCGGTGTTGTTCGTTGTACCTACCGCAGACGCTGTATCTACCGCAAACGCCTGGGCCCCAGGTCGATTGCGCTCGGCTCGGGCCCGATGCGTACTCGCGAATCGGTGATCTCCGCGCCGGTAGCCGAAGCAAGTACCGGCTCACAGGCCAGTTCGCGGACTTCCGGAATGTCGTCGGCCAGCGCCGAGATCCGCTGGACCAGATCGACCAAGGCACCCTTGTTGACCGGAACGGCGTTGCGATATCCGGAGAGCAGCGGCGCTGCCTTGGGTGCGTCGATCAACTCCGTAGCAGCGTCTTCCGTGAGCGGCAGTACGCGATAGGCACGGTCCCCGAGGAGATCGGAGATCACACCGGCGAGACCGAACGAGATCAGCGAACCGAACGACGGGTCGTCTTGGACACCAACCACACACCCGATGCCCTTGGTTGCCATTTTCTGCACGTGCAGCAGCGGTTCACCCGATGCGGCCGCAAGATCTCGGTAAGCGAGGCGCACCGATTCCGGCCCACTCAGATCCAGCCTGACGCCGCCCAGATCCGGTCGGTGGCGCCACATTTCGCCGGTTGCCTTGACCGCGACCGGGTAGCCGACAGCATCCGCTGCCTCTACAGCTTCGTCTTCGCTCAGGACCGAACGGAATTCGACGACTGCAACCCCGTAGCACTCGAGAAGAGCTGCTGCTTCGACGTCCGAAAGCCAACGGCCAGGCGAGTTTTCAAGCCAGGCGGCCACCATCTTCTGGGCTCGTTCGGAGTCGATTCCCGCGGGGCGAACAACCTTCGACGCAGGCTTGCTGCGCCACTCCGCGTAACGCCAGGCCCTCGCCAACGCCAGTGCGGCGCGCTCCGGCCCTGGGTAGGACGGCACCGAACCGCGGGTCGGGTTTCCGACTTCGTCGCGGACCGCCAGGACGTCCGGCACACCCTCCGCTGCGAGGAACGTCGTGAGAATCGGCTTGTCCGAGCCGGCGACGGCGTCTTTGAGTGCTTTCGCGAACGGCTCGACCGGAATGGCAACCGGAGGAACGAAGACGGCGATGACGGCATCGACGTCGAACGACGCCAACGCGTCGCGCACGGCAGCGGCGAACAGTTCCGGACTCGCCTGGGCGCCAAGGTCGACCGGGTCGCTGACCTGCAAACCTTCACTGCGGGCGGCGTCCGCGGCAAGGACACCGAGCGCGGTCGAGTTGCCGATGACAGCAAGCCGTGGACCGGCTGGCAACGGCTGGTATCCGAAGAGCAAGGCACAGTCGAACAATTGTGAAATGGAGCCGACCTGGATGACGCCCGCCTGTTCGAAGAGGGCGCGGACGATGGAATCGTCGATCTCGACTCCAGTGGCGGCGAGAACCGGCGGAACCGCATGCCGACCGCTCTTGACCGCGACGATCGGCTTCTTCCGCGCAACTCGGCGGGCGATCCGGGAGAACTTTCGTGGGTTGCCGAAGCTTTCGAGGTAGAGAAGGACCACTTCGGTGGACTGGTCGGAATCCCAGTACTGCAGAAGGTCGTTGCCCGAGACGTCCGCACGGTTGCCGGCAGAAACGAAGGCGGACAACCCGATTCGGCTGCGCGCAGCTTCGTCGAGAATGGCGATACCGAGCGCGCCGGACTGACAGAAGAAGCCCACGTTGCCTGCCACCGGCAAGACCGGCGCGAGAGTCGCATTCAACGAGATCGCGGGGTCGTTGTTCGCCACTCCCAGTGCATTCGGACCGATGAGGCGCATTCCGTGAGCGCGTGCTGCATGGACCAGTTTGCGTTCGGACGAGCGTCCGTCCGGACCGCTCTCGCTGAAGCCCGACGAGACCACCACCAGCGCTTTGACGCCCTTGTCGAGGCAGTCGTCGAGTACCGAATTGATCGATTCCGCAGGTACAGCCACGACGGCGAGATCGACGTCGTCAGGAATGTCGCGAACAGTTGGGTACGCCCGCACCCCGTGAACCGAACGATGCTCCGCGTTGACGGGGTAGACCGGTCCGGTGAATCCGCCGCGCAGCAGGTTGGTCAACACCGCGTTACCCACCTTTGCGGGGTCCGCTGATGCGCCGATCACTGCCACCGATCGTGGACTCAGCACGTTTCCCATGCTGCGGGCCTCAGCTGCCCGCTCACGCGAATTACGTACTGAAACAAGCGCTTCCGTCGGGTCGATCGCGAATTCGAGGCGCAGCACGCCACCGTCGAACGAGCGGCTCACCTGATACCCCGCCTCACGGAACACCGTCACCATGTTGCGGTTCTCGGACAGGACCTCGGCGACGAACATCGTCAGGCCGTTCTCGGCCGCTGCTGCTGCCAGGTATTCGAGCAGGATCGGGCCGAGGCCGCGCCCCTGGTGTGCGTCGGCGACGACGAAGGCGACCTCGGCAGACTTTCCGTCACCGACGTCGAGGAGTCGTTCGTAGCGACCCACCGCGATGATCTCGTCTCCGAGCATCATCACGAAGGCGACGCGGTTGTGGTGGTCGACCGTCGTGAAGTTCTTCACGTCGCGCGCCGACATCGTGGGATACGGGCCGAAGTAGCGCAGGTACCGAGTGCGCTCGGAGAGTTTGCCGTGGAATTCGACGAGCTTGTCCGCGTCCTCGGGAACGATGGGTCGCAACGCCACCGCGCCGCCGTCGGAGGCGAGAACGTCGACTACCCACGAATGGGGATAGGTGTGAGCGGGGTCGGTCTTCGGCGCCTGGTCGCTCGCGCCGCCGGCATCGGTATCGGACTGTTCAGTCACGGGGATCCTCCGGGTCGAGTCCGAGTAGCGGGAACGAAGCGCGGCGTGTGGCGATGATCGCCGAGTCGATTCGGGTGAGTGCACGATCTACCGAGGCGACACCTGTCTCCGGTGTACCACCCGGGCCGTCCCACGGGGTGTATGCGACATCTCCGCCGTCGCCCATGGTCGGCGGGAGGTCGACGCTCGGCGCTCGCAGCTTCGTCGATTCCTTCCACTCGTCAGGCACAGCTGTGTCGACGTCGACCTCGCGATCGAGCGCGGCAGCGATCAGGTGAGTCCATGCCCTCGGCACGACGCGAACCAGTCCGTATCCGCCGCCGCCGACTGCCAGCCACCGGCCCTCGGAGTAGCGGTCGGCGAGATCGCGCATTGCCAGGAACGCTGCTCGCTGGCCGTCGACGGTCAGAGCGAGGTCCGCGAGCGGGTCCTCACGGTGCGAGTCGACTCCGCACTGGCTGATGATGATCTGCGGGCGGAAGGCTGCAATGGCTCCCGGGACGACGGCGTGAAATGCGCGCAGCCACAACGCGTCGACGGTCCCGGGAAGCACCGGGATGTTCACTGCAGTGCCTTCAGCGGCCCCGTCGCCGACCTCGCTCGACCATCCGGTGTTCGGCCACAAGGTTGCCGGGTGCTGATGCAGCGAGACCGTGAGCACCCGGGGGTCCCCGAGGAACGCATGTTGCACTCCGTCGCCGTGGTGAGCGTCGACGTCGATGTAGGCGATGCGGTCGTAGCCGTTGTCGAGCAGCCACGAAATCGCCACAGCCGCATCGTTGTAGACGCAGAATCCCGAAGCCCAATCCGCCATCGCGTGGTGCATGCCGCCGCCGATGCTGACCGCGCGACGCGTACGTCCCGAAGCGATTTCCTGCGCTGCGGCCAGCGAGCCGCCGGCGAGGATCGCACTTGCTTCGTGCATGTGCGGGAAGACCGGGTTGTCCTCGGTACCGAGCCCGTGCGGAACATCCTGGCCGCTCACACCGTTGTTCGCAGAGTTACCCGCGTCTTTGACCGCTGCAAGATATGCCGGTGTGTGGATTCTGAGGAGGTCGGCATCGGACGCGGCGCTCGGTTCGAGAAATTCGATGCCCTCGAGAAGTCCGAGGCTTCGCGAGAGTGCCATCGTGAGATCGAGGCGAGTGGGATTCATCGGGTGATCGGCGCTCCACCGATAGCTCAGGTACTCCGGACTCCACACCACGACTCGATTCGCTCGAGACGCCGCGGGGTCCCCGTCAGATCTGATCGACGCGGTCATGGGATCACGCTACTTCCTTCTCGTTTCGTGCCGCACACCACACTCGCGGCCCGCTTCGGAGACCGAGATCGAGTGACACGAATCCAATTCGGACACGCGCTGGACTCGCCGCAGTGGAGGCGGCACCGGAACCACGAACTGAACGGTAGAATGATCAACTGACGAAGGGGTTGAGTGTGAAGGATCTAGTCGACACCACGGAGATGTATCTCCGGACGATCTACGACTTGGAAGAAGAGGGCGTAGTCCCACTCCGGGCGCGGATCGCCGAACGGCTCGAACAGAGCGGACCCACCGTCAGCCAGACAGTTGCGCGTATGGAGCGCGACGGCTTGCTGATGGTCGCCGGCGATCGACATCTGGAACTCACCGACAAGGGTCGCGATCTCGCGATCTCTGTCATGCGTAAGCACCGGTTGGCAGAGCGCCTACTGGTGGACGTCATCGGTCTCAAATGGGAAGACGTACATGCCGAGGCATGCCGTTGGGAGCACGTGATGAGCGAGGAGGTCGAGCGTCGGCTCGTCGTCGTTCTGAACAACCCCACGACGTCGCCATACGGCAACCCGATTCCGGGCTTGGACCAGTTGGGACTCGACGGCCCGGTTGCCACCACCGAAACGTTGGTGCGCCTGACCGATATTCCGCACGGCGCACAGACAGCTGTGGTCGTTCGGCGACTCGCCGAGCACGTGCAGTCCGATCCCGAGGTGATCGCGCAGCTGCGTGACGCCGGCGTCGTTCCCGACGCCAGGGTGACGGTCGAAACCCGTCCGGGCTCGGTGACCATCATCGTGCCGGGTCACAGCGGGTTCGACCTGTCCGAGGAAATGGCTCACGCCGTTCAGGTCAAGCAGGTCTGAGGAACTAGATGAAACTCCTGGTCACCGGCGGCGCCGGTTACGTCGGCAGTGTGTGCAGCACTGTGTTGCTCGAGCGTGGACACGAAGTTGTCGTCATCGACGACCTCTCCACCGGAAATGCCGACGCGGTGCCTGCCGGTGCCGAGTTCATCGAAGGGGATGTGGGGGCGCTGGCCGCCGACATCCTCGGCAATGCGGGTTCTCCGGTTTTCGACGGCGTACTTCACTTCGCTGCGCAGTCGCTGGTCGGCGAATCCGTGCTGCACCCCGAAAAGTACTGGCGCGGAAACGTCGTCACGACCATCGAGCTGCTCGAGGCGATTCGTGTCTCCGGCACTCCCCGGCTCGTGTTCTCTTCCACCGCGGCAACGTACGGCGAGCCGGAGCAGTCCCCCATCGTGGAAACCGCTCCGACCCGCCCTACGAATTCGTACGGCGCGACCAAGCTCGCGATCGATCATGCGATCACCTCGTACTCGATCGCCCACGGCCTCGGCGCTACCAGCTTGCGCTACTTCAACGTCGCGGGTGCGTACAAGTCCGCCGGCGAGAACCGGGTGATCGAAACCCACCTGATTCCGCTCGTCCTTCAGGTCGCACTCGAGCAGCGAGACAAGATCTCGGTATTCGGAACCGACTGGCCCACGCCGGACGGCACCGCGGTACGCGACTACATACACGTGCTTGACCTCGCCGAAGCGCATCTGCTGGCGCTCGAATCCTCGGTTCCCGGCGAGCACCGTATCTACAACCTCGGAAGTGGTGCCGGCTTCAGCGTGCGCGAGGTGATCGCTGCCTGTGCGCGGGTCACCGGCCTGCCGATCAACGTCGAAGACGCGTCACGACGGCTGGGTGATCCGGCCGTACTGATCGCATCGAGCGACAAGGCGATTGCCGAGTTGGGTTGGACGCCCACGCGTACCGATCTCGACGTCATAGTCGCCGATGCATGGCAGTTCCTCCAGGATCTGGGCGACCGCTCACACGCTGCTCGCTAGCTTCCACTCGGCAGTGCCGGCGGCAAACCGGCAATTCCGAGCGATTCCCCGATGGACAATCCGACGGCCGCAAGGTCACGGATCCCATCGGGGTGCACACCGGATTGCAGCGATAAATCCAGCAATCCGGCCAAGGTATGTTCCGAATCGGCCGACAGTGCGGCCGACAGCGCAACACCTGCCAGGGGCCCGTCGCCGCGCACGTATGCAAAGAACCCGAGAAGTGTTGCCGGCCAAGCTCGTTCGGGAGACGGTACTTCATGGGTAAGTACGAGCCACAATTGCTCGGCATGTGCGGCAACCGACGTGATCGCCAGACCCAACACCACGTCGCGCACGTGAACGTCCGTCAAAGCGACCACCAGATCGGCGCATTCCTGCAGGTCAGGGTAGTAAGTGCCCGCCTCCACACGGCGGACATGTTCCAACACCAGATCGACCCGGCGCTGAACTGCTGCATCACGGCCTGATCCCCCGCTGTATTCACCCGATTCTCGGCGGCTCGCGATCAGTCGGGCAATCGCGTCGTGATTACGAGCGGCACCGTGTACCCACCGGACCAGTTCCTCACGCGAACGGCGAATGACCCTCCCGCCCAACACCTGCGCCGCCGCGACCGACGAAGATGCCGGGTCTGGCAGGGTGCCGCAGTGAATCGAACGCGTGACGCTCGTCCACGGCTGGCCAGATTCTATTGCGGCCGTGCACAATACGTCAGCCAGCTCGACGCAGGTTCCGCCGAGCATGTCTTCGAATACCTCGGCCAGCTCGATGGTTTCGTCGATGAGAGTTTCAGCTGTCGAGCAATCGGCGATCACCACGAGAACGACCGCACGCGCCCCTTCCCCGTCACACACGGCGGCGAACTGGCGCAGCGCCGCGCTCATCTGCCTCGCAGGCTTTCCCTTGACGCTGGGAAAGTAGTCGTGTCGCATTACCGGGCCGAGCGTCGAGGCGGAAGCGCCCATCAAAGACAGCGCAACGACGGAGTTGGACGGATGGAATCCCAGGAGGGCGGGTATTGCCGCGATCAATTCGCCTGGATCGGAAACACGTTCAACGCGTCCGAAAAGGGCCAGGTCGTCGTCGGAGAATTCGAATTCTCCTGGAAGAGGTGATGTGGTCATGCACAGACCCTCGTCGATCGCCCCGATGCCGCCATCCGCTCGACCAGGGAAAACAGCGACGCCGAATTCGTCTGTGGATTATCGAGTCAGTTGGGGACGAATGATCGCGCCGCACCGAAAAGGTCCGCTCTGTGTCGGACCCGTGTGCTGCGAAATCACTTGCCTGCTTTGACCTTCTGTACGGCTGCGGTGAACGCTTGATCCAGAGGTGCCGTCGAGGGCGTCGCAGAACCGAACGTCATCAGTGTTGTTGCTACCCGTACGTCGCCGACCTGCGCGATCAATGTCAGCATCGTCTGATCGCCGGCTGCGGCTTTGGGGGACACGACGGTGCGGCGAAGTGACATCGTCTTGTCGGCATCGATCGGCGACGGCGGAAGAATTTCCGTCGTCACTGTAGTGGTGACGCCGTTCGCAGTGACCGTCATGGACGGGCACTGGCGCGTTTGCGCTTCCAACTCGTCCAGTGGTGCATCGACCTTCGTGAGTTCGACCGAAATCGTTGCCCTCGTCGCATTGTCGGTCCCGACCGCCATCACGGTCCCGTTCGGACCGTAATCCTGTTCCGGTGGCTCACATTCGGATGGATCGACGGTGGCACCGCGTGGGACGCCGACTAGATCCGGCGCTGCCATCGGAACGGCCTGCGGGGGCAGCACAACAGCGCCGAAGGGCTCGGGAAATTCCTCGGGAGTCAGCAGCAGTTCGGACAACGGTGCCGCCGTTTTCGGAGAGGTGGATTTCGGCGTCGAGGATTTGGGTGCAGTCGTCGTACTCGGCGCCGCCGAGCCGCTGTCGGTCGCACCGGCAGTCGCCGGCGCGGAGTCCGGAACGGGTGCACCTTGGACCGACCCGGAGCAGCCCGCGAGTAGTGCAACGGCGGCCACCGCAGCAAGGGAGCATGCGGCCACTCGCCTGGACGATCGTGGACACACCCGCATGTAAGCCTCCGCACTCGACCTCGACCGATCCCGACAATCGACCAATGCATTTCGGACAAATCGGCCGTGCCGACCTTGTCTTCCACTCTGCCATGTCCGAAGCCGCGCACCCGACATCTAGCGAACGCCCAGGCCAAGTGTCGAAAGATACCGCTCGGCTTCGCTCTCGGCGAACGTCCGTCTCGTCGGATCGGGAATGATCGGTCACCGACTCGGTGTTCTTACCGATGAACGTCTGATCCAGTGCTGTCGGGCACCTGACTCCGATGCTGTCGAGCGTGCGCCGATAGTGGACACTTGAGATCAAGACCGAAGAGCGAAGGGGACTGCGATGGACGAACAGTCGAGGATGTACGAGCTGGAATTTCCGGCGCCCCAGTTGGCGGCTGCCGACGGCCAGGGACCGATCCTGATTCACGGACTCGAGGGTTACTCCGACGCCGGTCACGCCGTGAAGTTGGCGACGACGCATCTGCGGGAAAGCCTGGAAACCGAGCTTGTCGCGTCGTTTGCTGTCGACGAGCTGATCGACTACCGCTCACGTCGACCAACGATGACGTTCAAGGCCGATCATTTCTCCGATTACGACGCTCCGGCGCTCAATCTGTACGCACTGCGCGATACGGCCGGCACGCCGTTCCTGCTGCTCGCAGGGATGGAACCGGACCTCAAGTGGGAGCGGTTCACCACAGCCGTTCGTCTGTTGTCCGAACAGCTGGGAGTGCGTCGAACCATCGGGCTCAACGCGATTCCGATGGCAATCCCGCACACCCGACCGCTGGGTGTGACAGCACATTCGACCAACAAGGACCTGATCCAGGACCATCAGCGTTGGTCAGGTGAACTGCAGGTTCCCGGCAGCGCATCGTCACTCCTCGAGCTTCGTATGTCTCAGCACGGGCACGAGGCGATGGGCTTTTCGGTGCATGTCCCCCACTACCTCGCGCAAACGGACTACCCGGGCGCCGCAGAGACTTTGCTCGAAAACGTTTCCGAGGTTTCGGATCTGGAATTGCCCTTGGTTGCACTGGGTGAGGCCGCGGCGCGCGTTCGGGAACAGGTTAACGAGCACATAGCCGGGAACGAAGAAGTTCAGACTGTAGTCCACGCTTTGGAGCGTCAATACGACACTTTTGTCGCCGCTCAGGAACAACAGTCGTCCCTTCTGGCCGGCGAGGCCGACCTTCCCAGCGGTGACGAGATCGGCGCAGAGTTCGAAAAGTTCCTGGCCGAACAGGCAGGAAATGACGACTTCGGCTCAGCTGGAGACCTCGATCGAGGCGACAACTGACGAAAATGTGACGGGCGGGGCGCATAATTCGACATTGTGCGCATTCCGCAACCCCTCCGTTACCTGGGCTGTTGTTCAGGACACATCCGTCGGATAGCCTCAAACTCTGTGTGATTTTCGTTGACGGCTCAACAACTGGAGCAGACAGTCAACGTGGTCACACGCCGAGCCAGGAGGCGACATGAGCAGACCACGGAACCGTCAGCTCCGACCGGTCCCCGACGAGGAACCGCGGATGATGTTCCGGACGATTCACGGCTACCGACGCGCATTTCGGATAGCCGGCGAGGGTCCGGCAGTACTGCTCCTGCACGGAATCGGCGACAACTCGTCTACGTGGACCGAGATCATTCCCCACCTCGCCAAGAAGTACACGGTCATCGCACCTGACCTGTTGGGTCACGGCCGCTCCGACAAGCCGCGCGCCGATTATTCGGTAGCCGCGTACGCCAACGGCATGCGTGATCTCCTGTCGACACTCGGCATCGAGCACGTCACCGTCATCGGGCATTCGCTCGGCGGCGGCGTCGCGATGCAGTTCTCCTACCAATTCCCACACATGGTGGATCGCCTCGTGCTGGTCTCGGCCGGTGGCGTCACCAAGGACGTCCACCCGCTGCTGCGCCTCATGTCCGTTCCGGTGGTCAACGAGGTCGTCAAACTGCTCCGGATACCTGGCGCGATGCCGCTCGTCCGGATGGCCGGAAACCTTGCCGGTGTCGTTCACGGTTCGAATCTGCGCCCCGGCACCATGCTGCACGACACGCCAGACCTGATTCGAGTGCTCGCTGATCTCCCCGACCCCACTGCCTACGAGGCCTACCTTCGTACGCTGCGGGCAGTCGTGGACTGGCGCGGACAGGTCGTCACGATGCTCGACCGCTGTTATCTGACCGAGAATCTGCCGGTTCAACTGATCTGGGGCGACGACGACTCCGTCATTCCCGTCTCCCACGCTCACCTCGCGCACGCAGCGATGCCGAACTCACGTCTCGAAATCTTCCGCGGCTCGGGCCACTTCCCGTTCCGCGACGATCCGATGCGTTTCCTGCAGATCGTCGAAGATTTTCTTTCCAGCACCGCACCACTCGTCTTCGACGAGGCCCGCTGGCGTCACATGCTGATCTCCGGCGTCGGCGAGAACACCATCACCGGAACGTCGTCCACCCGCATGGCAGTGCTCGACGCCATGGGCTCGGACGAGCGAAGCGCAACCTGATCCGCGGTTGCGGCTAGCCTGTACGAGTGCTGCTGACGGAACTTCTCCCCGACAACGCGGATCCTGATTCCGTTTTCGACGCCTTCTCTTCGTGGACCCTCGAACGAGGTTTGACGCTCTATCCTGCCCAGGAAGAGGCCGTCATGGAGTTGGTCTCGGGCGCAAACGTGATCCTTGCGACGCCGACCGGGTCCGGCAAATCGATGGTAGCGATCGGCGCGCATTTCTATGCGATGTCGCTCGGCAAGCGCACCTATTACACAGCGCCGATCAAGGCCTTGGTGAGCGAGAAGTTCTTTGCGCTGTGTGAGGTCTTCGGTGCCGAGAACGTCGGCATGATGACCGGCGACGCCGCCGTGAACTCGTCGGCGCCGATCATTTGTGCGACGGC
This sequence comes from Rhodococcus sp. MurmanLake-1, assembly GCF_056945715.1. Taxonomy (NCBI): domain Bacteria; kingdom Bacillati; phylum Actinomycetota; class Actinomycetes; order Mycobacteriales; family Nocardiaceae; genus Rhodococcus; species Rhodococcus sp. MurmanLake-1. Next base: position 503,682 of record NZ_JBWZNF010000001.1, read on the forward strand.
AGAGATCGTCGCGAATCTCGCACTGCGAGAGGGCCCGAACTCCGATATCGGCCAAGTCGTGATGGACGAGTTCCATTTCTACTCCGAACCCGATCGAGGTTGGGCGTGGCAGGTTCCGCTCATCGAGTTGCCGCACGCGCAGTTCCTCTTGATGTCGGCAACTCTCGGTGAGGTCGACTTCTTCTCCGACGATCTGACGCGTCGCACCGGGAAGCCCACCACCGTCGTCTCCGGCACGGAACGCCCTGTGCCTTTGATGTTCTCGTACGCGACCACGCCGGTCGGCGAAACCATCGAAGATCTGGTGACCACCAACCAGTCCCCCGTCTACATCGTGCATTTCACGCAGGCGGCCGCGCTCGAGCGCGCCCAGGCACTGACGAGCGTCAACTTCTGTTCCAAGGCCGAGAAGGAAGCGATCGCCGAAGCGCTGGGCGGTTTCCGCTTCACCACGGGGTTCGGAAAGACACTCTCGCGCCTGGTCCGGCACGGCATCGGCGTTCACCATGCTGGCATGTTGCCCAAGTACCGACGGCTCATCGAAGTTCTCGCGCAGGACGGGCTTCTCAAGGTGATCTGCGGTACCGACACTCTGGGCGTCGGAATCAACGTCCCGATCCGCACGGTGCTGCTCACCGGTCTCGCCAAGTACGACGGCGTCCGCACACGGCATCTGAAAGCCCGCGAGTTCCATCAGATCGCCGGCCGCGCGGGTCGTGCAGGCTACGACACGATGGGCACCGTTGTCGTCCAGGCACCGGAACACGAAGTGGAGAATCTGCGGGCTGTCGCCAAGGCCGGCGACGATCCGAAGAAGATCAAGAAGATTCAACGCAAGAAGGCTCCCGAGGGGTTTGTGTCCTGGAGCGAAGCGACGTTCGACCGCTTGGTCGCGGCATCGCCCGAACCGTTGGTGTCGCGATTCTCGGTCAGCAACTCGATGCTGCTCAATGTCATTGCCCGCCCGGGCAACTGCTTCGACGCGATGCGGCATCTGTTGGAGGACAACCACGAATCGCGTCCGGCGCAACGCAAGCACATCCTCAAAGCGATCTCGCTGTATCGCGGATTGCTCAGCGCCGGGATCGTGGAACGCCTCGACGAACCCGACGAGTACGGCCGCATGGCTCGGTTGACGATGGACCTGCAACGCGACTTCGCCTTGAACCAGCCACTCTCACCGTTCGCCTTGGCGGCATTCGAACTTCTCGACGTCGAATCCGACAGTTACGCACTCGATGTCGTCTCGATCATCGAGTCGACGCTCGACGATCCGCGTCAGGTTCTGATGGCGCAGCAGCACTTCGCGCGCGGCGAAGCGGTGGCGCAGATGAAGGCGGACGGCATCGAGTACGAGGAGCGCATGGAGCTTCTCGAAGAGGTCACCTGGCCGAAACCGTTGTCGGACTTGCTGTTCCCGGCTTTCGAAATGTACCGGGGTGGCCACCCGTGGATCACCGAGTTCGCCCTCTCCCCCAAGTCCGTGGTGCGCGACATGATCGAACGCGCCATGACGTTTGCCGAATTGATCAGCCATTACGGACTCACCCGGTCCGAGGGCCTCGTCCTGCGCTACCTCGCCGACGCCTACCGCGCGCTGAGGCAAACCGTCCCGACCGAAGCGCGCACCGAGGAACTCGAAGACATCATCGAGTGGTTGGGCGAGCTGATCCGTCAGGTCGACTCGAGCCTGCTCGACGAGTGGGAGTCACTCACCGACCCCGGAGCCGAGGCAGACACGGAAGAGGTTGCGTTCGGCGCCGACATTCCCCGTCCCATCTCGGCGAACCCGCGCGCATTCCGCGTCATGGTGCGCAATGCGATGTTCCGACGCATCGATCTCGCGTCGCGTCGACAGTGGAACGAGCTGGAAAACCTCGAGGACGGTATCGAGGCCGCCGAGTGGGAAGAGCAACTACTGCCGTACTTCGAGGAGTACGCAACCATCGGAACCGGGCCGTCGGCGCGCGGTCCGGCGCTCTTCCAGGTCACTGAGGACGGAGAGTTCTGGCGGGTGCGGCAGGTGCTCGAGGATCCGGAGGGCGATCACGGATGGGCGCTGCTTGCCGTCGTCGACATCCCGGAATCGGATGCCGCGGGTGAAATCGTGTTCGACGAACTGAGCGTCGTAGAAGGCTAGCGCCTGTGCGCCTTTCTGGTAGTCGGCGCTACCAAAAAGGCGCACAGGGGGCGTCAGCCCCTTCGAGCCTTCCGCGGCTGGTTGCGGCGAGCAGCGCGCTTTTCCTTGATGCGAACGTTCTCGGCCCGCACCTCGGCCTGAACAGCGCGTTCCTTTTCGAGCCAATCAGGCTTCTCTTCGAGGAGTGCGGCGATCTGATCCGTGGTGAGTGCTTCTTCGACGCCGCCGCGGGCCAGGCCGGCGATCGATACGCCCAGCTTGGCGGCGATGACCGGGCGAGGGTGCGGTCCGGTGCGTCGCAGCTCCAGCAGCCACTCCGGCGGATCGGTCTGCAGAGCGGTCAGCTCGTCACGAGTCACGTCGCCTTCCTGGAACTGCGCAGGTGTTGCTTCCAGGTACACACCCAGCTTCTTGGCAGCCGTCGTCGGCTTCATCGTCTGGGGAGTTTTGTTCGACGTCATGCAACAAGAGTAACCAGCCGATACGGGTGCTTTTACCAAGGCGGTAGCCTTGCCTGGTGACAGACGCGGATAGTCAGGCAATTTTTCGACTCGCGTACGCCCCGGGGGTGACGCCCACCAAGTGGGTCCGGGTGTGGCACGAGCGGCTCCCCGAGGTGCGTCTGGAACTTGTTCAGTTCCCGGTTCTCGAACTCGAAGCTGCACTTCGCGCAGGTGAAGCAGATGCAGGGTTGGTTCGCCTGCCGATCGACCGGACCGGAATCAGCGCCATCTCGCTGTATGCGGAAACCCCGGTGGTGGTGGTACCGAAAGATCACGTGTTCACTACTGTCGATCAGATTTCCGTCGACGATCTGGCCGACGAGATAGTGCTCGATCCTCTCGACGACAGACTCGACTGGCCGACCCGTCCCGGAAAGACCGCCGCCGAGCGACCCGCGACCATCGCCGACGCCATCGAGTTGGTGGCCGCCGGCGTCGGAGTTGTCGTGGTTCCCCATTCGCTGGCGCGGTTCCACCATCGCAAGGACCTGACCTTCCGTCCGGTGGACGGTGCGCCCGAGGCTCCTGTGGCTTTGGCATGGATGGAGTCCAAGACCACAGATCTGGTCGAGGAACTTATCGGCATCGTGCGGGGCCGAACGGCGCAGAGTTCCCGCGGCCGAAACGGTGAGCCGGCCGAGAAGATCAAGGGCTCCGTCAAGGCCAAGATCGCGGCCCGCGAGCGTCGCGCAGAAGCTGCCAAGAACGGGCAGAAAGCTAAGGGCGCCGGCACCGCAAAGAACATATCCGGACGCAACGCCGGTTCCGGTAAGGCCAAGGCGGGCGGCAAATCAGGCAGCGGCAAGTCCGGTGGGACCAAGAGTTCGGGTGGCCGGTTCTCCGGAAAGCAGAAGGGCCGCTAGGGCTTTCACACAACCCCCTCGACCGCGAGGACGATGACGCACCCCTCGAGGTCGGGTCATCTGGCATGCTCTATCCTCGATTCACTGTGATCTCGCAGATGAATTCGGGGGGATTCGTTCATGGGTGTGGATACTTTTTCAGCTGATCCAGCCGAATTGGCAAGTGCTGCGGAGGGGCTGACGGCATCTGCCGAGGAACTCGGTGGATTCTCGGCTTCGGAGGCCGCTACCGCCGCATCGGCCGGAGCCGCCGGGTCGGCGTTCGCTGCAGCCATAGCCGACAACGTCGTCACCGTCGACGAACTCGGCCGCGCGATCGGTGCGGGGATCACTGCTACCCGCACGAAACTGGAAAACTCCGCACGAGTGTTCGCCCGGGTCGACATCGCCAACGGCGCACGGATCGAGGATTCGGGAGACGTGCGATGACACTGTCGATCTCGCAGATCCGATCCTGGAATCTGGACGCCCTCGACAACTACGCCGGCTCCCTGGGCCGCGGACATGACGTATTCGACAGCAACGTCGACATCGCGCACCGCATCATGGACACCGCAACCAGCGATTGGAGCGGCAGCGCGGCGACCGCAGCATGGGATTCGGCAACCCAGCAGCATGCCTTCGGGCGAGACGCCGTCGCGATAGTCGGAGACGCCGGGCGCTGTGTCGCAGCGCAATCGGCAAACCTCCGGTACACCCGCGAAACACTGGTCAGCCGCGTCGACGACGCGAGCGCCGACGGTTTCACCGTCTCTGACGACGGTTCCGTCACCGCGACGCCCGCAACTCTGGCGAGCACAGATCCGCGCGGGGTAGAAGCCCGCCTCGAATATCACTCGTGGCGCATCGGCACGGCACTCACGGACGTCGACGAGACTGACGCGAGCGCCGCCAGAATCCTTACGGAGATCACCGCCGCAGGCACCTCGCTCATCGACCGCAAGGCCGATTTCGGGATCCCCGATGCAGCGTCGACCACCCCTTCACATCACGTTCGGTTCGATGGTCAGGGAGCCCACGACTCCGACATTCTCGCGCAGTCCCCGGGCGCAACACCCGAGAGCGAGGCGGCCAAGCAACGGTTGATCGCCGCGACGACTTTCACTCCGGAACAACAAGCGCAACTTGCTGCCGGCGGGCCCGTGGTCGTCGACCCGGAACAACTCGCCTACCTACGTGAGTTCTACGCCGATACCAACCTCGACGAGCTGAAGAATATCGGTGCAGGAGCCGAAGGATTCCGCACGGTCAACTTCCCCGATGCGAATGTCCCCGCCGACGCGCGAATCCCCAGCGCCCTCGCCACGGGCATGTTCACCGTCTCCAATCCCAACGTCACCGACGGCAACGGCAACGCGGGCAGCCTCGACAACCTTCCGCCAGACGTCCGCAGAATCTTCAGCGACCCCGCGTACAGCTCGCAACTCCAACCCGGTGGGTACTCCACCACCGTGAACGTCAACCATTTCGACGATTCGAATGCACTCACGGACATACTTCGAAATGCAGACCCGGCGACACAATCCGGCAGCGCTTTGAGTTCTGCACTGCTCGATCGCAGCGCAGATCTCGCCCCTCTCCAATCGCAAACTTCATCGAGCGCCCCGATGCGATTGGTCTTCGACGACGACGGCCAGCCCGTCAGCAACGATGAGCTCGACTCCAGCCTCACCAAAGCCCTCGACGTTGCCACTCGGGACATACCTTCGAACGCCGACTTCCTCACCACCCCTGCTCATCAGGACGACGTGGTGAATCTGTTCACCCGCGAATGGAACGATGACGGACGAGCCGTCAGCGGCCTCACCGATTGGATCGGACCCGACGCCACCAACTCCAACCCAGCTGTTGCCGAACGGGCCGGCGCCTCTGCCCTTGCACTCGCCCACAATCTCGCCGGCAACAAAGGTGCCTACCTCGACATCGCCGGCCTGGACAACAGATCCATCGGAGAAGTGAATCCCGCGTTGACGCAATCCATCGGTTCCGCGGTGACCCCGTACATCGGGAATCTCGTCGGATTGGAACCCGATCAAACCGGTACCCTCGGTTTCGAAAATCTCGATGCCTACGACGACAGATTCGCCAATGCAAAATCGGTGATCGCGATCATCGACAGCGACCCCCACGCAGCCGCAAGTTTCAATGCGAACATGCTCGGAGCCGCGGGCCAACTCCAAGGGACCTTCGTCGAAACCAGCATGAGCGGAGACATCGCCGCGGGTTCTTCGCAATATGCAATATATGCGGGACGCGTCCAGGCACTGATGGACGGTGCTCTCGAGGAAGAAGCCCTCAACCGAACCGGTGACGCTGCGGCGGCGCAACAGGACATCATCAGCAGACGTGGGAAAACATACGACGAACTCGGTTGGCTGATTTCCGGCGGTGCCGCCATGATCCCAGGCTTCGGACCACCGACCAGCGTTGCAGTCAGCATGCTGGGAGTCGAACTCAAAGATCACGTCCTGGGCTCCCCGGTCGAAGCTCCTCCGGCACAACTCAACTTCACACACCAGAGTTCGGCTTCGACGACCCTTCTCGATTACCGATTGGTTCAGGCACTCGACAACGCCTACGGAAGAGAACACTTTGAGCAACTGAACGGTTTTCGAGTCAATGGCGATCCGAGCGAATCCCTCAGACCAGTCGATCTGGAGACCCTGGGTCTAAACGGCAAATTCGACAGCACGCTGCAGGACTATTTGACGTTTCGGGGATTCAATCGCGATACGTTCATGACCAACATGAGAGACGGACTCGACGATGTCGGATAGATTTCCTGCGTTTACAAGGCGAAACCACCGCGCCGCAACCGCTCTTGCACTGGCATTCAGCATGGGATCATGTATCGCGGGTTGCGCGGCACCCAACTCAACCGAAAACGTCAGCGCCACAACCACGCCCGCCGCGTCAAACGTCTATGTACTACCGAGCTACATGACCGACTATCACAACCAATGGCTCGCAGACCCCGGCATCGACCTCTTCAGCGAAGAGGCCACCATAATCCGAGCATTCATAGAATCCGACTACATCGTTGACAGTAGTGGCGATCGCAGCGACGCCTACCACGGGTTCTCGAGAATCACTGCGAACACTCGTGGAACGGTCTCGAGCGATCGCCGCTACGGAGAACCCGCAGACACACCACCACGCGTCTACCGAGGTACCAGCATCAACCGGATCTTGAGTATTCAAACAATTCCCGCCGGATACCCTGGCGATTCGACCGTCGTCGCTTACGCCTGCTCCGACGCCTACGATACCGATTACGACGGCCGCAAACCGGATTCGTCGCGACTCCCGAGCAGTAGTTACGAGATCTGGATGCACAACACCGCTTCTACAGCTACCCCCTACCCTCGATTCGAAGGGCCCCGCAATGCACCGGAAGGGGACGTCTTCGGCGGCTGGATCGTCGACAAATTCACCAGCTCCACCAGCGACCGTGTGCAACAGGAGACTTGCTCTGACTGGTTCAAATCGCGTCACGACGGGAATCGACTCCGGATGAGCACCGACTTCGCCCCACCCCTCGTCCTCCCCAACTACCCCGGCTGGCCAGAAGATGCGGCCCGGTAGGGGCCAGGGCAACGGTGCCGCGCCCAAATCTGACCAAGTCAGGACCTCAGCGGCGCTGCCGGACGCATGATGGAGTGATGACGGTCGAAAATTCGCACGCCTTGGACGAACTTGTAGCAGCGCTTCCCGAGGGAGCCGTCCTGCTGGATCCGGATGTGACCGCGGGCTACCGCCAGGACTGGGCCGCCGACCCGGCCGCAGGCCACCCCGCTGCCGTGGTTCGCGCAACGCGCACCGAAGACATCCAAACAGTGATGCGCTGGGCAACCGCCAACCGCGTGCCGGTGGTTCCCAGAGGTGCCGGCTCGGGCCTTTCCGGTGGATCCAGCGCCGTCGACGGTTGCATAGTGGTCAGCACCGAGCGAATGCGACAGATCACGATCGACCCGGTCGCCCGTGTGGCGGTTACTCAGCCCGGCTTGATGAATGCGGAGGTCAAGAAAGCCGCCGCAGAGCACGGACTCTGGTACCCACCTGACCCGTCGTCCTTCGAGATCTGTTCCATCGGCGGCAATGCAGCCACCAACGCCGGCGGACTCTGCTGCGTCAAGTACGGAGTTACCACCGACTACGTTCTCGGACTCCGGGTCGTGCTGGCAGACGGGACAGCGGTCAGCCTCGGAGGTCCCCTTCTCAAGGACGTCGCCGGACTCTCCCTCACCAAACTGTTCGTGGGCAGTGAGGGAACTCTCGGCATCATCACCGAAATCACGTTGCGTTTGATTCCCGCGCAGCCGCCCGCATCAACCGTCGTCGCATCGTTCGACTCGGTACAAGAAGCTACGGACGCGGTCTTGGCGATCACCAGCAACATGCGTCCGGCGATGCTCGAGTTCATGGATCATGCCAGCATCAATGCCGTCGAGGATGCGGTACGCATGGGTCTGAACCGCAAGGCTCACGCACTGCTGCTCGCGCAGTCCGACGCACCCGGCGCGGCAGGCGTGCTGGAAATCGAGACGATTGTTCAGGCGTGCGAAAACAACGGAGCCACCGAAGTATTCGCCACCGATGACCAGGCCGAAGGTGACGCTTTTGCGGCGGCACGGCGGGCAGTGTTCCCGGCAGTGCTCGCGATGGGAAGTCTGCTTCTCGAAGACGTGGGCGTTCCCATGCGCGCACTCCCCCAGCTGGTAACCGGGGTCGAAGCCATCGCCGACGACCTCGACGTCCTGATCTGCACGGTGGCGCACGCCGGAGACGGAAACACACACCCGCTCATCGTCTTCGACCCCGCAGACCCGGACATGTCCGAACGCGCACAGATCGCATTCGGACGGGTGATGGATCTCGCCATCGCGCTCGGCGGCACGATCACCGGCGAACACGGGGTCGGTCGACTCAAGCGCGACTGGCTGCCGTCACAGTTGGGTGAAGACGTCATGGCCCTCAATCGCAAGGTCAAGGATGCGCTCGACCCGCTGGGAATTCTCAATCCCGGAGCCGTCATTGCCGTGAAAGAAGGCTCTCTCGACTAGCTTTCACGTCGACGTCGAACGAGTTAGGTCATCGAGGAACTGTCGGGCTGACCGAACGGACCAGCTCGGCCAGCTGACGGAATCCTTCTGCTCGGCCACTCGACGAGCGGAACACGACGCCGATCGTGCGACCTGGAGCCGGGGAAGCGAAATGCGCCGTCGACAAGTCCCCGCGTCGAACCTCCACTGCAACAGCCGATTCCGGGACCAAAGTCACCCCGAGTCCCCCGGCCACACATTGCACGACTGTCGCGAGAGAGGTAGCCCGCGTGTCGCCGGCAAGCGGATGGGCGTCTACCGAACGGCACAGATCCAACGTCTGGTCGCGCAGGCAGTGGCCGTCGTCGAGCAAGAGCAACGGCAGCGCGTCGAGCACGTCCGCCGTGAGATCGACACGTCCGGCCAAGGAATGATCGTTCGGCACGACCATCACAAAATCCTCTTCGTACACAGGAACTTCCACCAGGCCAGGTGTTCCGGCAGGAAGCGCCAACACCGCGACGTCGAGCGCTCCCGATCGCAGGGCATCAAGCAAGCGCGCCGTTTGATCCTCGACTATTTGCGGCGCCAACGACGGTAGCTTCTCGCGCAGCTCCGGCAACAACCCCGGAAGAATGTACGGCGCAACGGTCGGGATCAACCCGATGCGTAGCGGTCCGGTCAGAGAGTCGCCGGAGCCGGCCGCGCTCGCGACGAAACCGTCGGCAGCCTCGAGGATTTGCTTCGCCTGACCGAGCAAGCGCTGTCCGTCCGCGGTCACGAGCACGCGCCGCGTACTACGTTCGATCAGTTTGACCCCTAGTCCCGCCTCGAGAGCCGCCAGCGCCTGCGACAGTGTGGGTTGGCTCACACCGGAACGTGCTGCGGCAGTACCGAAGTGCCGGTACTCGGCCACCGACACAAAGGCACGCAGCTGTGACAAGGAAGGTTGATAAGTCTGATCAGACATGCCTATCAGTGTAGTGCCACCCATCACCTTTACCTTTTGAACGGTTTGATGCAGAATGGACTCATACCAAAAAGCGCCGGTCACAACCTCGACACTCCAGTCGAAACCGTCCGACCCGCTGACGGTGACAAACCCTCTCGATCCAGCACGTTCGGCCGTCACAGTCCGAACAGCCGGATCGTGTGCGCAAGAAATTCCTGTTCACGAGACACGTAGGAGAATGAGACACATGGCTCTGCTCACAATCGGCGACCAGTTCCCCGCTTACAACCTCACGGCTGTCATCGGCGGCGACCTGTCCAAGGTCGATGCCCAGCAGCCCGATGACTACTTCACCACCGTCACCAGTGACGACTACGCAGGCAAGTGGCGCATCGTCTTCTTCTGGCCCAAGGACTTCACCTTCGTGTGCCCCACCGAGATTGCTGCATTCGGCAAGCTCAACGAAGAGTTCGCAGACCGTGACGCTCAGGTTCTCGGCGCTTCCGTCGACAACGAGTTCGTGCACTTCCAGTGGCGTGCACAGCACGAAGAGCTCAAGACCCTCCCCTTCCCGATGCTCTCGGACCTCAAGCGCGAGCTTGCCGAGGCCACCGGCGTCCTCAACGCCGACGGCGTTGCAGACCGCGCGACGTTCATCGTCGACCCCAACAACGAGATCCAGTTCGTCTCCGTCACAGCCGGTTCCGTCGGCCGTAACGTCGACGAGGTTCTCCGCGTCCTCGACGCTCTCCAGAGCGACGAGCTGTGCGCATGCAACTGGAAGAAGGGCGACCCGACCATCAACGCCGGCGAGCTCCTGACTGCGAGCGTCTGAGTATGAGCGTCGAGAACCTCAAGAACTCGCTTCCCGAGTACGCGAAGGACCTCAAGCTCAACCTGAGTTCCATTGCGCGCACGACGGTCCTGAACGAGCAGCAGTTGTGGGGAACGCTCCTCGCAACGGCCGCAGCCACCAAGTCTGCGTCCACGCTCAAGGAGATTGCTTCCGAGGCTGCCGACAACCTGTCGGCAGAGGCATACAACGCCGCTCTCGGCGCAGCGTCGATCATGGGCATGAACAACGTCTTCTACCGCACCAAGGGCTACCTCGACGGTAAGTACGACGACCTTCGTGCCGGCCTGCGGATGAACATCATCGGCAACCCGGGCGTCGACAAGGCCGACTTCGAATTGTGGTCGCTTGCAGTGTCCGCGATCAACGGCTGCAACCACTGCCTCGAAGCTCACGAGAACACCCTCCGCCAGGAAGGTGTCGACCGCGAGGTCATCTTCGAAGCGATCCGCGCCGGTTCCATCGTCGCGGGCGTCGCACAGGCTGTCGAAGCCAACGAGATCCTCTCTGCCGCACAGGTCTGATCACTCGGACCTGAGTGCAGTTCGACGAGCCCTCCCCACCGTGAAGGTGGGGAGGGCTTTTCGCGCGCTAGGGTGGACCGATGGGTATCGAGGTGAGTGTGGTCCGGGTCTTCACGGACGAGAACGGCAAGCACGGGAATCCGTTGGGAATCGTCGACGCGTCCACGGTTGCAGAATCGGATCGACAAGCCGTCGCGAAGGAACTCGACTACAGCGAGACCATCTTCATCGACGTTCCGGATGACGGCGCCTCACGTGCGCGGGTCCAGATCTTCACTCCGGCAGCAGAACTCCCCTTCGCCGGACACCCGACCGTCGGTGCCACGTGGTGGCTGGGCGAACAGGGCCGTCGCGTGAGCGCCCTCGACGTTCCTGCCGGCAATGTCGACGTCCGCCAATCCGGCGCTTTGACGTGGGTACGCGCGCGTGCCGAATGGGCACCGGAATTCGCGATCTATCCGATGGACACGGTCGACGACGTCATCGACGCAGATCCGTCCGACTACGAGGCGGATCATTCGTATCTGTGGGCATGGCAGGACAAGCTCGAAGCTGCCATCCGCGCACGCATGTTCGCACCGGTGATGGGAATCGCCGAGGACGAGGCGACCGGATCTGCAGCGCTGCGCATCACGGACCGATTGAGGAAATCACTGCTCATCACCCAGGGACGCGGATCGGTGCTTCACACCACCTTCTCTCCGGAAGGGTGGCTCGAAGTCGGCGGCCGCGTCGTCGCCGAGCCGTCACGAACCTTGTGAGTACCCGGCGGGATTGCGTCCGGCCTCGAGGTCACGTGCGCTGAGTGACACCGAGATCTCGTCACCGAGCGCAACTCCCGGCGCGAGGGGCAACTGATCTCCACTCCAGAACTTGCCCGGATCGAACCAGTTGATACGACGGTTACCGACAAGCAGACCCATCGCCTCATAGGTCTTGGCAACCACTTCGGCGCAATAGGCGCTCTCGACGGCCACTGCGGACACGTCGGACTTCTTGCGCAGCTTCGGGATTCGGCCTCCGAACCAGCGTGAGGCAAGCTTCGCCGTCGACGGGAACGGCGTACCGTCCAGCCGTGCGATCGTCTTGAGCAGAGCGTCTTCCTGCTCCCGGGTGACTTCGTGGTCGAGCTGGCGCAACCATCCACGCTGCCCGTACTTGGCGCCCCAGACCTGAACCGCCGATCGCAGATCGTGCAGTTGGACACCACGCTGGAAGCGTCCGGTCCACATGTCCTGCAGCGAGTGACCGAGTTCCGCATGCCACATCAGCGGCGGAAGGTCGTCGATCACGACCGACATTCCGACGTGGTTGACCGGGCTGTTGGTCAGCGTCTGGATGGCCCGGTCCGCCGTCGACTCTCCGCGGAAGATCCAGATGTCGCCCGTGCGGGTCGCCGCGGCGGCCTCCTCGAGACTCACCTGCGAAAGCAATCGTCGGTCCATGCCTCTAGCGTAGAGGGATGAAACTCCCTACTCCTCTGCGCGCCTCGCACGTTTGGAAACTGGTCGGCCTCGCCGGTGCAATGGGCGTTGCCGCCACCGGGGTTCTCGTTGCGCGCGGCGAACGCCAGCGTCGGGCCTACTCTCCGGACGAAATTCGCTCGGTACTGCACGAGCGGTACACCCAGGCCTACGCCAAGCAGTCGGAACAAGAGGTTCTGGAACTCGAACCTGCACCCAACGCTGTGCGGCGCCGAATCGAGAAACTCTTCCGGCGCCGCAACTGAACTCATCCGAGAGCTGCGAGGATCCCTGCTGCCATCTCCGCGACCTGATCGTCGGTCATGACGAACGTCGGCGAAATCTGCATCGCACCCTGACCCGCCGCGCGACCCGAAATACCGTGCTCACGCAACGTCTTCACGAACGGCAACGCCTCCGCCGGATCAGCCAACTGCACCGCAGCGACCGCACCCAGTCCACTACGAACCTCCGCCACCCGCGGATGCTCGGCCAACGGCTGCAGATGCGTATGCAACGACGCCTCCAGACGCTTCGACTCCCCAAGCAAATTCTCACGCTCGAGAATGTCGAGGTTCGCCATCGCCGCCGCAGCAGCACCGGCATGCCCGCCATACGTGTAACCATGACGCCACCACGAACCCGCATAGAACGGCTCCGCCACCCGCGGCGCGATGAACACCGCACCCATCGGAACGTAACCGGACGTCAAACCCTTTGCCGTGGTCATCATGTCGGGCTGCAAATCGAAACGAGTAGACGCGAACCACTCGCCGCCGATACGACCGAAACCGGTCACGACCTCGTCGACGACAAACAAAATGTCGTGCTCGCGGCAGATGTCGCGCACCTCGGCCAGGTACCCCTCCGGCGGAAGATACACCCCACCGGCACCGATGATCGGCTCCGCGAAGAACGCGGCGATCTTGTTCGCACCGATCCTCTCGATCAACTCGAGCAGACTCTTCGCATCATCCCAGCCGACCGTGGCCGCATCCGCCATCAGCTCGCCGTAACCCTCACGGTTCACCGGAATACCCGCCAGAGCCGTTCCCGCAACATGCATTCCGTGGTACGCCTTCTGACGACCGACGATGATCGCCTTCTCCGGCTGCCCCACCTCGTGCCAGTACCGGCGAGCGAGCTTCGCCGCAGTGTCCACCGAATCCGAACCACCCGAAGTGAAGAAGATCTTGCTCCCGGCAACCGGCGCGATCGTCGCCAACCGCTCCGCCAACACCTGCGTGGTCTCGGGAACAAAATCACCGAAATTCGAGAAATGAGCGATCTTCGACAACTGAGCCGCCACCGCATCCGCGATCTCCGTGCGCCCGTGCCCGACATTGGTGAACCACAGGCCCGCCGTCGCATCCAGATACCGAGTGCCCTCGCGGTCCCAGATGTACGCGCCCTCACCGCGAGAGACGACAAACGCGCCGTTCTTCTCCACAGCGCCCATGTCCGCGAACCCGTGCCACAATGCCGAAGCCATCATTGTCCCCTTCGAATACAAACGATGCTGGTGTGCAAACGATGTGCTGCGACTATATCGACACCGGGAATCGGCGGACGACGGCGCTCGCCGGGCACCGGCATTTCCGGGTACACACGTAATCTGTCGACCATGACTTTTGCCGACAATCTCGCCGCACTGCCCACCATCGATCATCTGGCCGCCATCGAGGTACTCGACGCCGACGGAACCGTCATCGACACCGTCGAGAACAAGCCCGGAAAGTCCGGCTCGGTCAAGGTGTACAACCATCTCGCTCAGGTCTACGGCGCGCTCACACCCGAAGCCGCCTCGGCAGGACTGACGATCTTTGCCGAACACACCAAGGACGCGCGGGCGAACCCCGGTAAGCACCCGAACGTGGACCGCCTCGAGCAGGTGCTCGCCTCCGGCAATCCACTAGGACTTCGCAGCGTTCCGTCCGCGTAGCCCGGCTCCCAGCCGTCCGACGGCATTGACCGCCAACGCCATCAGGGCCATCGCGATGCCCAGTACGACAAATCCGATGAACAGGGCCAGATAGCCCTGGTGGCGAGGATCCATGAACGGATACGGATACCAGTCGACGATCGGCCCTCGAATCAACGTGTACACCGCGTAGATCACCGGAAACAGCAGCCACTGCAGCGAGCGGATTTCGGAGATCCTGTGCCTCGAAGCGAAGAACACCCAGTCGAGGAGCATCACCAGCGGAAGAATGCGGTGGAGCGCCGAGTTGATCCACGCGTCGTTCAAATTGACGTCGATATTGGCCAGTAGAACGGCGTAGATGATTCCGGTGATCACCATGTAGAGCGTCACCGCACCGCGAACCGACTGCCATGTCCGAGACTGCGGATCCCGAAGGGCGCCGACCAGCAATACGATCACCGCAAGGATGTTGCTCTCGATGGTGAAGTAGCTCAGATAGTTCGACAACGAGAATCCGTCGGCGTTTCGAATCGGAATCCACAGCAGCGCCGTGAGTCCGTAGATCGCGAACAACAAGCGAAGTACTCGCACGGCAACAGGCGTCGACGCGACCGGTGTAACTGCCTCATTTGCGGTATTTGTCGTCACTGGTCGATATTTGCACATCAAAACGATCTGCGAGCGGTAGTTGTGAACGCGTTCGATAGGCTGTCATCAGCATGTCTACAACACCACCGGCCCCACTCTCCCCCAAGCGGAGTGACCTGAAGAGCGCGCTGGCGCAGGTCTCACTCCGCGACGAGAGTCGACTCCGTCGCAAACTCGACCGTGCCCGCACACCAGACGCTTTGGTGGCGCTGGCCGAGGAAATTGAAACGGCGCGCGCACGGTTGGCGGCACGCTCCGCCAATGTTCCCGCAGTCTCGTATCCGGAAGCTCTGCCCGTCAGTCAGCGCAAGGACGACATCGCGACCGCGATCTCGGAGAATCAGGTTGTCATCGTCGCCGGCGAGACCGGCTCGGGTAAGACAACTCAGATCCCGAAGATCTGTCTCGAACTCGGACGTGGCGTCCGCGGCCTGATCGGACATACACAGCCTCGCCGACTGGCAGCACGCACCGTTGCCGAACGTATCGCCGAAGAACTCGACACCGAACTCGGCGACGCCGTCGGATACACCGTGCGGTTCACCGACCAGGTCTCGGACCGCACCTACGTCAAGCTCATGACCGACGGCATTCTCCTCGCCGAAATTCAGCGCGACCGTATGCTCCGACGCTACGACACGCTGATCATCGACGAAGCGCACGAACGCAGCCTCAACATCGACTTCATCCTCGGTTACCTGGCTCAGCTGCTCCCCCGCCGACCCGATCTCAAGGTCATCATCACGTCGGCGACCATCGATCCCGAACGCTTCGCCAAGCACTTCGCTGTCGACGGTAAGCCCGCGCCGATCGTCGAGGTATCCGGTCGAACATTCCCCGTCGAAATGCGTTACCGGCCACTGACCGTCGAGTCCGGCGACATCACCTTCGACCGTGATCCCGTCGACGCGGTCTGCGAGGCGGTCGACGAGCTGAGCGCGGAGGGCGAAGGCGACATCTTGGTCTTCCTCTCCGGCGAACGCGAAATTCGCGACACCGCAGACGCTTTACGCGATCGGCGTCTTCGCAACACCGAAATCGTCCCGCTGTACGCGCGACTGTCTGCTGCCGAGCAACACAAAGTGTTCTCGCCGCACACCGGCCGACGCGTCGTCCTTGCCACCAACGTGGCCGAGACCTCGTTGACCGTTCCCGGCATTCGGTACGTCGTCGATCCGGGAACCGCGCGCATTTCGCGATATTCGGTGCGCACCAAGGTTCAACGATTGCCGATCGAGCCCATTTCGCAGGCGTCAGCTCGTCAACGTTCCGGGCGTTGCGGCCGCGTCGCCGAAGGAATCTGCATCCGCCTGTATTCCGAGGAGGACTTCGAGTCACGGCCGGCGTTCACCGAGCCGGAAATCCTGCGGACCAATCTCGCATCCGTCATCTTGCAGATGACGGCCCTCGGTCTGGGCGACATCGCTGCCTTCCCCTTCGTCGAACCGCCGGACCAGCGCGCCGTCAAGGACGGAATCGGACTGCTCGAAGAACTCGGCGCGATCGCGCGAGGTTCCGAGGCAAGCCACCCCGAACTGACGCCGGTCGGCCGCGAGCTGGCCCAGATTCCGGTGGATCCGCGGATGGCACGAATGCTGGTGGAAGCCAAGAACAACGGTTGCCTTCACGAAACCCTTGTCATCGTCGCGGCGTTGTCCATCCAGGACGTTCGCGAGCGGCCCGCCGAGTTCCAGCAGGCCGCCGACGAAAAGCACGCCAGGTTCAATGTCGAGAACTCCGACTTCCTGGCATACCTGAAACTGTGGGACTACTTACGCGAACAACGTAACGATCTGTCCTCCAACCAGTTTCGCAAGATGTGCCGGAACGAGTTCCTGCACTGGCTCCGCATCCGCGAATGGCAGGATTTGCACGGGCAACTCCGGCAGATCACCCGCGGCCTCGGCTGGACGGTGGGTGAGACACCCGCAAGCGAGAACGCGATCCATCAGTCACTCCTCGCCGGTTTGCTCTCACACATCGGGCTACGCGAGGGCGAGAAGCGGGACTACCTGGGCGCCAGGGGCAGCCACTTCGCGATCTTCCCCGGATCAGGACTGTTCAAGAAGCCACCACGCTGGGTCATGGCCGCCGAACTCGTGGAAACGTCGAGACTGTGGGCTCGCATGTCCGCGCGCATCGAACCCGAGTGGGCTGAAAAGCTCGCCCCGCACCTGGTGAAACGGACCTATTCCGAACCTCACTGGTCCTCCAAGCGCGGCTCGGCGATGGCATACGAGCGGGTCACTCTCTACGGAGTTCCTCTGGTGACCGGCCGCGCAGTGACGTACTCACGAATCGATCCCGAGGCCTCTCGCGATCTCTTCATCCGCCATGCGCTCGTGCAGGGCGAATGGCAGACGAACCACAAGTTCTTCCACGAGAACCGTGCACTGCTCGACAACGTCGAGGAACTCGAGAACCGCGCGCGCCGCCGCGACATCCTCGTCGACGACGAAACTCTCTACGAGTTCTACGACGAACGTATCGGCCAGGAAGCCGTATCCGCCAAGCATTTCGACCAGTGGTGGAAGACCGAGCGGCGCAAGAATCCGAGTCTGCTGACTTTCACGCCGGAAACGGTGGTCAACTCCGACGCGGCTGCAGTACTGGGCGGCGAGTACCCGGACGCCTGGCGCCAGGGCGACATGCAGTTTCCGCTCACTTACCAATTCGAGCCCGGAAAGGACGACGACGGCGTCAGCGCGCACATCCCGGTCGGCCTGCTCGCGCAACTTCAGCCGGTCGGCTTCGACTGGTTGGTCCCCGGTATGCGCGTCGATCTGGTTACTGCTCTGATCAAGACGTTGCCCAAGAACATCCGACGCGCTGTCGTACCCGCACCTGACTACGCCGCCGCAGCATTGGCAGCAGTCAAACCTCGATCCGAGCCGTTGATGACCGCAATGGCCCGCGAACTCTCGCACTTGGGCGGGATCCAGATCGACGCCAAGGACTTCGATCCCGCCGCGCTGCCCGACCATCTTCGGATGACATTTGTCGTCGAGGACGAATCGGGCACGGTTCTCGCGAAGGGTAAGGATCTGGCGCAGCTACGACGCACGCTCGCCCCGCGCGTACAGAAGGAAGTGGCCAAGGCGGCAACCGGTACCGAACGGGCAGCGGCAACCGTCTGGACATCCGAAACGCTCGGCGCACTGGAACCGACCATCACTCGCTCCATCGGCGGACAGCAGGTAACCGGGTACCCAGCACTGGTGCCGGAAAACGGCGGAGTTGCCGTTCGTGTCCTGAGTACGCCGGCTGCGCAGGCGCAGGCGATGCGGGAAGGCACTCGGGCGCTTCTTCTCGCGGCCGTTCCCACCCAGCTCAAGGCCGTGACCGCCGGCTTGTCGAACACTCAGCGTCTGGCTCTCGGCCAGAATCCGGACGGCGGCTTGGAGGCACTCGTCGAAGATTGCCGGGTGGCAGCTGCAAACGAAGTGATAGCTGCCCACGGCGGACCGGTACGCACGCCTGAGGCGTTCGACGCCCTGGTGAAGATCGCACGCTCCGAACTGGCCGGACGCGTCTCCGCGATCCTGCGCATGATTGTTCCGATCCTCGAACAAGCACACCAACTGAGCGTCGTTCTGGACCGCTCACGCGGCGAAGCAGCAGACGACGTCCGAGAACAGTTGACCTCACTGCTGTTTCCGGGATTTGTCGCCGAATTGGGCTCGGCCCGCCTACGCGATTTGCCGCGGTATCTTGCCGCAGCAAAATTCCGTCTCGAAGCTCTACCCGCAAGTGCACAACGAGATCAGCAGGCGATGGACGTCCTCGACCGGGTGTACGCAGCGTACGACCGGTTGTTGAGTTCACTTCCCGAAGAGCGTCGCACTGCTCGAGATGTCGACTCGATCAGCTGGATGATCGAAGAACTGCGCGTGAGCCTGTTTGCGCAGTCCCTCGGTACACCCACACCGATTTCCGAAAAGCGAGTCCTGAAAGCTATCGAAGCGATCAAGCGTTGACGTTCGGCGAGAATTGCGCGATCAGTAGATTGTCTGAATGTTGACGTTGGTGAGGAAACCACCAAAGGTGGCAACAGTGTTGGCGAACCCGAGGGTTACCAGGCTGTTCACGACTCCGAGAACTGCAACTAAGTTCATAACGCCTCCGTGAAGATCCGAGATGCGGACGAACGTACTTGGTCGACACTAAGCGAATAACTTGCCCGATTTGTTCGATTGTTCGCTTTGTGTTCTCAGCGTTACCTACGGCCGCTTTGTGCTCTCAGCGTTATCTAAGGCAAAGGCCTCAGTCGACGGAAACGGTCTCGGCGCCGGAAGCCTTGTCGGCAGCACGGGTCTCGGCATGTTCGCGCATGTCGGTGATCTCACGTTCGAAATCCGCGGCAGAACTGAAGGACTTGTACACCGATGCGAATCGCAGGTATGCAACCTCGTCGAGATTTCGAAGCGGATCGAGAATCGCGAGCCCTACCTCGTTGCTGGGAATTTCGGCAGAACCCGAAGCACGTACGGCATCTTCGACCTGTTGGGCCAGCAAATTCAGCGAATCGTTGTCCACTTGGCGGCCCTGGCATGCGCGACGCACTCCTTTGACCACCTTTTCTCGGCTGAACGGCTCCGTCACGCCGCTGCGCTTCACAACCGAGAGAACTGCCGTCTCAACCGTGGTGAATCGGCGGCCACACTCGGGGCACGAACGGCGCCGCCTGATCGCCTGGCCCTCGTCGGCCTCGCGCGAATCGACCACTCGGGAATCAGGGTGCCGGCAGAACGGGCAATGCATCGGGGTTCCTTCGTTGTCGCCGAAATGGCCGCAACTCAGATTCGCTACCGACTGCAAATCCTCCGACGATTTACAGAGCAGATCCACGTACTCAACGCGACCACCCGAGGTGGTGGGACTGTCAAGTGGACAGCTTACTCGCTGTGAACCGACTGCTCTCACGCTCGGTACGCCCCCGCCTGGCACGGGGTACGGTCAGCGGCCCGAGGCCGGCACGATCAGCGTTTGCCCAACGGACAGTCCGGAACTCGACATCGCATTGAGATCCATGATCTGCTCGATCACCGAGCCGACAGCCTGGCCAGGCGCAACCTTGGCAGCAATATCACTGAGGGATTCACCCGCAGCAACACGAACCACTTCGGTCGCACCGTTTGTCGCAGCGACATCACCACTCGACAAAGCGCCGATCCCCACCAACGCCAACACTGCCAGTGCAGTGAATACGGCGCCAAGGAACACTGTCTTCCAACTGACGTCCTCGGCAGCCACTTCATGTTCGACCCGTGAGACACCGACTCTGTTTCGGTGCGCGAAACTTCCTCCGTACGGGCGTGACGAATCGTGCTCGCCGTCCCACCGGCGAGGAGATTCACGCAATGAACGCGAACCTGAAACCGCGCCAACCGCCGGAACACGACGAACGACGGCCGCCTGCGGTTCGTTGTCGACATACCTGGCCACGCCCCGCATTTCGGCCGTGCCGCGCCGTTCGAACGACACACCGTCAGCGTCGGATCCACCATCGGGCCCATAGAACGAGGGGTGGTACTTCAACGCCGACGTGCCGTCGAAACCAATCGCGTCATCACCAATCGCGTCGTCACCAATCGCGTCGTCGAAAACCCTGTTGCTTCTCAGTGCTGCGTTACCCATCGTGACCTCCGCTGGTCGACACCGATCGATGTGTTCGATCATGCGTTCGATGGAACGCATGTTCGAATTTCTACCACGCCTGGCCGACAATGTCTCTACTTCAAGCGACACGAATCGAACAGATGTTTGAAACCGCGAGCAAATCCGGCTAGATTCGTGTCAGACCACACAGCGGGAATTGCGAAAGCCTCCGTGTTTGTCGACAGCTCGAATGTTGGCAGGAGGCACCGACAGGTTTCTGCGCGATTTGCACCAGGCACTTTTTCAGACACAGCTTTTTCAGACACAGCCTTTACAGACACGACTTCTTCAGACACGGAGGCAACAGGCCATGAAGGACGATCGCTCCAGCACAGCCGCGGAGGCAGGAGCTTCTGCAGTTCCGTCTCCGTCGAGCGAGACGCTCACCGAGCGTCAGCGGCGCGTTCTCGAAGTCATCCGCGATTCGGTGACGGAGCGCGGGTATCCGCCGAGCATTCGCGAGATCGGCGATGCGGTGGGGCTCACCTCCACGTCGTCGGTCGCACATCAACTGCGAACGTTGGAGCGCAAGGGCTTCCTTCGACGCGATCCCAATCGCCCTCGCGCAGTCGATGTTCGAGGTCTCGACGAGGTTGCGGCCGATACCGCCATCGCGTCGGTGTCGAAGCATTCCGGTGAGTACAACAGTGCCGACCCGCTACCGGAGCCGGCGTTCGTCCCCATCCTGGGTCGCATCGCTGCCGGCGGACCGATCCTTGCCGAGGAAGCGGTAGAGGACGTGTTCCCACTCCCCCGCGAACTCGTCGGCCAGGGTTCGCTCTTCATGCTCAAGGTTGTCGGCGAGTCGATGATCGATGCAGCGATCTGCGATGGCGACTGGGTTGTCGTCCGTCAGCAGAACGTCGCGGAGAACGGTGACATCGTGGCCGCCATGATCGACGGCGAAGCCACCGTGAAGACGTTCAAGCGTACGAAGAAGGAGGTGTGGCTGATGCCGCACAACGAACTCTTCGAGCCGATTCCCGGCAACAACGCCGTCATCCTGGGCAAGGTTGTCACCGTCATGCGGAAGATCTGAGTTCGCTCGCACCTCGATCACAAAACTCTGGGCCCCGGCATCAGCTGGGGCCCAGAGTCTTTTCGTGACGATCAGCGGTCCATCACCCGAATCAGAGATTCAGCGAACGTCCGATGATCTCCTTCATGATCTCGGTTGTGCCACCGTAGATGGTCTGCACACGAGAGTCCATGTACGCCTTTGCAACCGGGTATTCCTTCATGTAGCCGTAGCCTCCGTGCAGCTGGAGGCAGCGGTCGATGAGCTTGACCTGAGCTTCGGTGGTCCACCACTTCGCCATCGCAGCTTCCTGCACGGTCAGCTTCTCGGCATTGAGCTGCTCGATGAACTTGTCCACCAGGATGCGCACTGCCGTGGTCTCCGTTGCCAATTCGGCCAGTACGAATCGGGTGTTCTGGAAGCTGCCGATCGACTTGCCGAATGCCTTGCGGTCGCGGCAGTACTGGATCGTGCTCTCGAGAACCGATTCCATTGCGGCAGCGGCAACGACGGCGATCGAGAGTCGTTCCTGGGGAAGGTTCTTCATCAAGTAGAAGAAGCCCATTCCCTCTTCGCCCAGCAGGTTGGCAGCGGGAACGCGTACGTCGGTGAAGCTGAGTTCGGCGGTGTCCTGAGCCTTCATGCCGATCTTGTCGAGGTTGCGTCCACGCTCGAAGCCAGGCATGTCCCGCTCGACCACGAGAAGGCTGAAGCCCTGAGCACCCTTGTCCGGGTCGGTGCACGCGACAACGATGATGATGTCGGCGTTGATTCCGTTGGTGATGAAGGTCTTCGAACCGTTGAGGACCCAGTGATCCCCGTCGCGAACCGCTTTCGTCTTGATGCCCTGCAAGTCGCTACCGGTACCCGGTTCGGTCATCGCGATCGCCGAGATCAGCTCACCCGACGCGAATCCGGGTAGCCAACGCTGCTTCTGCTCCTCGTTGCTCAACTCCAGGAGGTACGGTGCCACGACGTCGTTGTGCAGCGTGAAGCCGATACCGCTGAACCCACCCTTGGTGGTTTCCTCGGTGATGATCGCGTTGTAGCGGAAATCCTTGACACCGCCGCCGCCGAATTCCTCAGGGACCGCAGTTCCCAGGAAGCCCTGCTTTCCGGCCTCGACCCAGACGTCACGATCGACGATGTTCTGCTCTTCCCACTTCTCGTGGTTCGGTGCCACGTGCTGTGCCAAGAACTTCTGGTACGACTCCCGGAAGAGTTCATGTTCCGGTTCGAACAGGGTGCGCTCCACGCCGACTCCTTGCAATTCGATATATGGCACTTCAGTGATGTACCCGCTGGGGATGTACCCGCTGGGTGATGTACCCACTGGGATGTTTTCGCTGAGACTGGGCACGCCGAAGTGCGCGGGCCCACGTCACTGCCTCCGACGGTAGAACCTGTTGCGATACCCGTCGATGACCCGAACGATCACGATTCGTGACTGTAGCGGTTATCTGTTACTCGAAGTACGGAATCTGGCGAGATATCGCATGATCGGGTACGCGACGAGGATGCCGATCGATCCCCAGGCGATGCCGCCCAACTCGACCGAACCGATGGTCAGCGTCAAGTTCCCGATGCCGGCGACCAACGCCGCCGCAGCGACCGTCAGGTTGACCGGATCGGTGAAGTCGACCTTCGCTTCCATCCAGATGCGCACACCGAGAATGCCGATGAGGCCGTAGAGAACCATCGTTGCGCCGCCGATGACGCCGTTCGGCACCGTGAAGACCAGTGCGCCGAATTTGGGCGAAAATGCCAGGATCACGGCGGTAGCGGCGGCTACCCAGTACGCGGCGGTCGAGTACACACGCGTCGCTGCCATGACACCGATGTTCTCGGCATACGTGGTGGTTCCGGATCCGCCACCGGCGCCCGCCAAGGTAGTGGCGAGACCGTCGGCAAACAGTGCATTGCCGGCCAGATCGTCGAGGGACTTACCAGTCATGGCGGACACCGCTTTGACATGTCCGACGTTTTCGGCGACCAGAACGATCACCACGGGGAGCGCGAGCACGATCACCGACCAGTCGAACGAAGGTCCGTGCAGACTCGGCAGCCCGAACCAGTCCGCTTCGCGCAGAGCGGACACTCGTTCACTGTCGAGTCCGCCGATGACCGCGGCGAAGACCCAGCCGATCACGACGCCGACCAGAATGCCCAGCCGGCCGAGCAGCCCGGGACCGACGACCGTGACCAGCAGGATCGAAACGAGCGTCACCGTGGCGATCAGCGGCTGCGATTCGAAGGAGCCGACCGCCGTCGGAGCGAGGTTGAGACCGATCAGCGCGACGACAGCGCCCGTCACCACCGGCGGCATGACGGCGTCGATGACTCGGCTGCCGATCAGACGTACGGCGACGCCGATCAACATCAACACGATGCCGACGGCCATGACGGCACCGAGTTGCGCGGCCGGGCCCGATCCTGCCGACGCTGTCAGCGGGGCGATGAACGCGAAGGACGAACCGAGATAGCTGGGGATCCGGCCCCGGGTGATGAGCAGGAACAGCGCGGTGCCGATACCCGAAAACAGCAGCGTCGTCGTGACGGGGAAGCCGGTGATGGTCGGAACGAGCAGTGTCGCTCCGAACATCGCGATGACGTGTTGCATCCCGATTCCGATGGTGCGCGGCCAACTCAGTCGTTCGTCCGGCGCCACGACGGCTCCGTCGGCGATCCGCTTGCCGTCTCCGTGGACAGTCCAGCCGATTCCGCCGGCCCCGGTCATTGTTTCTCGTTCGATCACAGGTCGAAATACTAGAGGTCAGGCGCTCGGTCTCCGACCGAGACCAACGAAACCAGCTCAGCTGATTGCGTCAGCCGCCGCTTTGCGCGCTGCCACCGGATCACCGGTTGCCAGCACCGCCGCCGCAGCCGCCTCACATTGCGCCATGGTGACGGACCCGACCTTCGCTCCCACACCCGCGACCGACGCCGCAGCGCACGACAGCGAGGACACTCCGAGTCCGGCCAGAACACACGCCAACAGTGGATCGGCGGCCGCCTCACCGCAGACGCCGACGCGCTTGCCTGCCGCCTGACCGGCCTGGGCCGTACGTGCGACAAGGGCGAGCACCGCGGGCTGCCATGGATCGGTCAGATCGGCGAGTTCGGAGGACATCCGATCAGCGGCCATCGTGTACTGAGCGAGGTCGTTGGTACCGATCGAGAGGAATTCGACGTGTTCGAGAATCTGGTCGGCCAACAGCGCCGCCGCCGGGATCTCCACCATCACACCGGGAACAAGATCGCGTGCCCGCACCGCATCGGCAAAACGTTTCGCCTCGGCCGGGGTGGCGATCATCGGTGCCATCACCCACGGCGACGAGTTGGTCGACGCCGCAGCTGATGCGATCGCGTCTAGCTGGCGGTCGAGAATTCCCATGTCCTGCCAGGCGATTCGGACCCCACGAACGCCGAGTGCCGGATTCGCTTCCTCTTGATGGTTGGCGAATTTGAGCGGCTTGTCCGAACCCGCGTCCAACGTGCGAATGATGACCTTCTTTCCTGCGAAGGCCTCGAGAACCTCGGCGTAGATCGCCGCCTGCTCGTCTACGGTCGGTTCGGTCTCACGGCCGAGGAAGCAGAGTTCGGTCCGGAAGAGCCCGATGCCCCCCGCAGCAGTCGACGCCGCGGCGCGAGCGCCCGCGCCGTCTTGAACGTTGGCGAGAACGTCTACCGGCCGGCCGTCCGCCGTCTGGCCCGGTCCGGTCCAGGTGCTGACGCGTTCGCGATCGATCCGGGATTGTTCGACCAGTTCACGCGCGTGCCCGGGATCCGGCTCCGCGATCACGTCGCCGGTTGTTCCGTCGATCAGAATCGGTATTCCTGCCGAGATGGATTCCAATTCCTTCGCGGCGACGATGCACGGGATGCCCAACTGCCGCGCGATGATTGCCGTGTGGCTGGTCGGGCCGCCGTAGATGGTCACGAGTCCGATGATCTTGGATGCATCGAGGCCCGCGGTGTCTGCAGGAGCCAGATCGTCCGCGCACAGCACCGACGGTGTCTCGGGCATCGGAACTCCAGGTTCGGGTAATCCGGAGAGTTCGGCGATCACGCGGTCCCGGATGTCCTCGAGGTCGGTGACGCGCTCGGCCATCAAACCGCCGACCTTGGTGAACAGCACCACGAACTGCTCCGTCGCCGCGATCGCAGCCTGCACCGGGGGCACTCCGCCGGCGATCGACTTCTTGGCCGCCCCGATCCAGCCACGATCAGCTGCCATCGCCGCGTTGGCCTGCAAGACCTCTGCGGCCGCGCCGGTAGCTTCGGCGGCCCGTCCGAGAAGGCGGTTCTCGACAGCCTTCGCCGCTGCGACGAAGGCGTCCACGGCGGCCTCTCGATCGGCCTCGTCGAGTGCCGGCGCATCGGTGACGAGTTCTGGTCGGCTGGACGGCCAGATCGCCGGGCCGTAGGCGATTCCAGGCACCACGGGGGTGCCGTGCACGGTGATTCGGTTGAGCTGTTCGGTCATCTGTCCTCCTTGAGCGATGGGCCCGGTGTCACACCGGATCACCTCGAGCGCGTAAAGCCCTCACCTTCGTTGTGACGAAGATTACTCCCAAGTCTTGACATGTCAACACACTCGGGCGTAAAACAACATAAAGCAACATTCACTGTGATCCACAACGCACCGTCGGATCACACTTCGGAATCGGAGAGCACGTGTACGCGGAAGAACGCCAACAAGCGATCGGCACCATGGTGTCGCAGCGCGGACGCATGTCCGTGGCGGCTCTGTCGGAGACCTTCGGTGTGACCACCGAGACCGTGCGTCGCGATCTGGCCTTCCTCGAGCGGATCGGACAGATCAGGCGTGTACACGGCGGCGCCGTTCCCACCGGATCCCTCCACGTCACCGAACCGGGCATGGCGGAACGCGATCAGACCCGCGCGCAACAGAAGGACCGGATCGCCCGCTGCGCGGTCACCTACCTCCCTCCCACCGGCGGCAGCGTGATCTTCGACGCGGGCACGACCACGGGCCGCATGATCCCCGAACTGCCGACTGAGAACGACTTCACAGCCGTCACCAATTCCGTCCCGATCGGCGCACGCCTGGCATCGATGAACTCGATTTCCCTGATACTGCTCGGCGGTCGAGTACGCGGGGTGACTCAAGCCGTGGTCGGCGAGGACGCCCTACGCCTGCTGAGCACGTTGCGAGTCGACGTCGCCTTCATCGGAACGAACGCGATCAGCGTCGGGCACGGACTCTCCACTCCGGACAGCGAAGAGGCCGCCGTCAAACGAGCAATGGTCAAAGCCGCCAATCACGTTGTGGTGGTGGCCGATTCCACCAAAGTCGGCCGCGAGCACTTGATCAGCTTCGCCCCGCTCGACAGCATCGACGTCCTCATCACCGACGAAGAGATCAGTCCCACAGACACATCCGAGTTCCACGACCACGGAATCGAGGTGGTGATCGCATGATCGTCACACTGACAGCCAACCCGAGTATCGATCGGACCGTGCAACTCGAGCAACGGCTCGAACGAGGCTCCGTCCTACGCGCCCACTCCACTCGCAGCGACCCCGGCGGCAAGGGGGTCAACGTCGCGCGTGTTCTCGCCGCAGCCGACCTCGACGTTCTCGCGGTACTGCCGGGAAACGATGGTGACCCTCTGCTCTCGGCGCTGGCAGCCGGTGGGATTCCCCACATCGGTGTCGCCACAACGGGTCTGGCTCGCACCAACATCACCATTGCGGAACCGGACGGGACAACGACGAAGATCAACGAACCCGGCGCAACGCTGTCCGGTTCGACGCTCGACGCCCTGGCACAGGAGTTGATTGTCCGCGCCGATACCGCACTGTGGTTCGCGCTGTCCGGCTCACTGCCCCCCGGCGTTCCGCTCGGGTGGTACGGCGAACTCGTCGCGGCACTGCGCGATCACCCGTGCAAGGTGGCGGTCGACACCTCGGACGCCCCGCTGACGGCACTCGCCGAAGCGTTCCCCGACTCGGCACCCGACCTGCTCAAACCCAACGGCGAGGAACTCGCACAACTGACCGGCGTCGACGGCCACGTCCTCGAACGTGCTGCCGAGAACGGTGATCCCGGGCCTGCGATCACGGCGGCGCAGCGATTGGTCGACCGCGGCGTCGGCAGTGTGCTCGCCACGCTCGGCGCAGCAGGTGCTGTCCTCGTCACCGCCGACGGCGCGTGGATCGCCACCGCTCCCCCGATTGTCGCAGTCAGTACCGTCGGCGCAGGCGATTCGTCGCTGGCCGGCTACATCCTCGCCGAAGCGGGAGGCGGCTCGGAATCCGAGCGGTTACGTCACGCGGTCGCCTACGGAAGCGCCGCTGCCTCCCTTCCCGGCACAACTCTTCCCACGCCCGAACAGATCGATCTGGCAGCGGTTTCGGTATCTGCAGCCGATGCCTCCTCTCCCATCCCCGTCCCCACCGAACTCGCCTGACGCCCTAAGGAACCTGACATGTCCGATACCAACGCAGCCGGCGGTTCCGGCCCCGAGATCATCAGTCCCGAACTGATCTCACTCGACACCGACCTGGGTACGACCAAGGAAGATGTCATTCGTTCTCTCGCAGCGCGATTGACTGCAGCGGGACGGGCGAGCGACGCCGCGGGGCTGGTCGCTGCCGCACTCGCTCGCGAAGCGCAGTCCGCGACCGGACTGCCGGGCGGAATCGCCATTCCCCACTGCCGCGCCGAGGCCGTCTCGTCCGCGTCCCTGGGATTTGCTCGACTGGATCCGAAGGTCGATTTCGGGGCACCCGACGGCCCCGCCGATCTGGTGTTCCTGATCGCGGCACCCGAAGGCGCCGGAGCCGAGCACATGAAGCTGCTCTCGTCCTTGGCCCGAGCGCTCGTCCGACCCGCGTTTGTCACGTCGCTTCGTGAGGCGTCGACGCCGGACGAGATCGTGCGACTGGTCGACGAGGTACTCAATCCCGCGCCGAAGGATGCTCCAGCAAAGGCTGCGGCAGCCACACCCACTCCTCCTGTTTCCACTGGGAAACACTACACCGAGGAGGCTCCAACGCCCGCGGAGCGTCACATCGTCGCGGTCACCGCGTGCCCGACCGGAATCGCTCATACCTACATGGCTGCGGACTCACTCGTCGCCGCGGGTGAACGCGCCGGGGTCAAGGTTCACGTCGAAACGCAGGGCTCGAGCGGAAGCACCCCCCTTGACCCTTCGGTCATCGCCGGAGCCGCCGCGGTCATCTTCGCCACCGACGTCGGAGTGAAGGGCCGCGAACGGTTCGCCGGCAAACCCGTTGTCGCTTCCGGTGTGAAGCGGGCGATCAACGAGCCGGACAAGATGCTTGCAGAAGCGTTGCGCGCCTCCGAGAATCCCGCCGCCGCCACCGTGGACGGCACCGCCGCCGCGGCCGCGGATTCCGATGCCGGTTCCGTAGGGTTCGGCACCCACCTCCGTCAGGTCCTCCTGACCGGTGTCAGCTACATGATCCCGTTCGTCGCGGCCGGCGGTCTGCTGATCGCACTCGGCTTCCTGCTCGGCGGATACGAGATCTCCGGTCCTGCCAAGGACATCGTTCTCAACAACTCGATCACCAACCTTCCCGACGGTGGTCTGGCCACCTATCTCGGCGCAGTGCTGTTCCAGATCGGTTCGTTGGCATTCAGCTTCCTGGTGCCCGCGTTGGCCGGCTACATCGCCTTCGCTATCGCCGACCGGCCTGGCATCGCTCCCGGCTTCACAGCCGGCGCGGTCGCCGTGTTTGTCGGTGCCGGATTCATCGGCGGCCTGGTCGGTGGTCTCATCGCCGGCGTCGTCGCGCTCTACATCGGCCGGATCGCCGTCCCGCAGTGGCTGCGGGGCCTGATGCCGGTGGTGATCATTCCGCTGTTCGCGACGCTGGTTGTCGGAGCACTGATGTTCATCGTCCTCGGTCGTCCGCTCGCCGCGATCACCTCCGGTCTCACCGACTGGCTCAACGGACTGTCCGGCAGCTCGGCCATCTTCCTCGGCATCATTCTCGGCCTGATGATGTGCTTCGACCTCGGCGGACCGGTCAACAAGGCGGCTTACGCCTTCGCTGTAGCCGGACTCAACGTCAACGACCCGGCCACTTTGCGCATCATGGCGGCAGTCATGGCTGCCGGTATGGTTCCGCCGCTGGCCATGGCACTTGCCTCGACGGTGCTGCGTCCCAAGCTCTTCAGCGAAGCCGAACGTGAGAACGGAAAGGCTGCCTGGTTGCTGGGCTCGGCATTCATCTCCGAGGGCGCGATTCCGTTCGCCGCTGCCGACCCGCTTCGCGTGATCCCCTCGATGATGGCGGGCGGTGCCGTCACCGGTGCGCTGATCATGGCTTTCGACGTCACTCTCAGCGCCCCGCACGGCGGGATCTTCGTCTTCTTCGCAGTCGGCGGAATCGGCTGGTTCCTGGTCTCGCTCGCCGCGGGAACCGTGGTAGCTGCGCTCGCCGTCGTCGGAGCCAAGGAGTTCTTCCGCAAGGGGCCGTCCGATGCCGAACTCGACCCCGAAATCGTGCCCGCTGCGGCATGATCGACAGCAAGCAACGCTGCAGTCACCACTGTTGTCACCAAATCCGCCCAAAGACCCCACAACGTCCGCACCGATAGATTCACAACGAGGAGATCCCATGCCCAGCAAGACAGTTGCCGTCGGTTCCGCAGTCGGCCTCCACGCCCGCCCCGCCGCTCTCATCGCCGAAGCAGTCGGAGCCTCCGGCGCCACGGTCACCCTCGCAGTCGCCGACGGCGAACCGGTGGATGCAGGTTCGGCACTGATGATCATGACGCTCGGAGCCGCCAAGGACACCGAAGTCACCATCGAGTCCGACGACGCCGACGCACTCGCCAAGGTCGCCGAACTGGTAGCCGCTGATCTCGACGCCTGACCTGATGTCAGTCGGTGCTGTGTAGCGGGCCGGACACTCTCACGGAGTCAGTGCGAGTGTCCGGCCCAGCCAGTCCATTTCGAGTTCCAGAGCAGTGCCCCACACATCACCCGAGTGCCCGCCGGGAAGGGTGTAGTAGTCCACGTTCATGTCGGCGGCGCGCGCAGCCTCGAACATGATCTCCTGCTGAGGGCGGTAGATGTCGTCGTCTTCACCCGCGACAAATACACCAGACAACTGCGGATACCGATTCTGCGCCATCAGGTCTCGGGCGTTGACCGCGTCGAAAGCGTCTTCGTCGCCGTTGAACATCGCAGCCACAGTGTCCTCGTGGTCACCGGTCGACGGTTCGTCCTGGCCGGAGAAGTCCAGGAACGACGGGTATCGGTCCGGGAAGTTCACGGCCATTTCGATCGCGCATGTCCCGCCGTACGAAAACCCACCGATAGCCCATTGCGCAGCGTCCGGATTCACTTGAAGGTTCGATTCGATCCAGTTCGGGACGTCCTGGTCCAGATACGTCGCGACGTTGCCGAGCGCCGAATCCATGCAGCCGGGGTTGGCGTCGTAGTCCCCCAACGCGTCGGGCACCACCACCACGGGGGCAAGCCCGGAATGCCTCGATGCATAGGCGTCGACTGTGGTCGCGAGACGGCCACTGTCCAGCCAGTCACTGGGGCTGCCGGGCTCACCCGCCACCAACACCAGGACGGGCAACTCCGCACGTGGATCGGCAAGATAGGCCGGCGGGAGATACAACGTCGCCGGCCTCGCGTCGAAACCCGAGATGTTTCCCGGAATCGACGCTTCCGTCACGACGCCGTTGCTCGGCATCCGCACCGGAACCTCCCAATGAGTTTCGGTGGGAAGTCCCCGCTGTAGCCGAGGTTCGGCCCCGGGGAGTGAATCGAAAGCAACGTGCTCGACCGAGCCGACCGGCCAGTGCCCGACCAGTGATCCGAGCGTGGGGTAAGTGCCGGTCTGGGCATTGACCTGACCCACCGCGACGATCGCGGCCAGACCGGCCAATACCGTCACGGAAAGGCCGCGGGCCAGTCCTGGACGCCGAAGGAGAACAAGCGCCGCGCCGATGACTCCGAATATCGCCAACGCTATCCACACAAAACTCGACAGGGGTAGCTGCGCGGGCAACGGTCGATAACTGAGCCACACGAACATCGCGCCGCCGGCGGACCCGACCACTGACAAGCCCAGTGTGACAAGCACGGCCCGACGCGGCAACCAACGAAGCAAAAGCAGCGCGCCGACGCCGACGAGGACGGAACCAACGAGCAGCGCTGCGGTGATGTGTCCGTGCTCGAGTGAGATACGCGAGAGCCGCGTCAGGAGTTGATGCCCGTGCATTCGTTCCAGTATCCACATCTACCGGCAGTCTGCGAATTCGTGGAATTGGTGGGAATCAGCGGCGTCGTCGAGATCTCACGAACGCCACACCTCCGAGCGCGCATCCTGCCGCGACCAATCCGGCCCACACGAATGTCCATGGATCGACCCCGACGCCGACCGAATCGCCAGACGAGACTGCCGTCGATTCGGTCGCTTCCACGAGCGCGCGCATCACGTGAATCGGCGGCAAAGCTCCACCCGCAGATTCCGATCCGATCAGAACATCGCCCGCGTCGTTGAACGCCACGGCCTCGCCCTGAGGCTCCGTCGGGAGCGGGATCCGCAACGGTTCGGTATCGGTGAGCGTCGCGCCGATTCCGCCGTCCTCGACCTCGTACAGGTACAGATCGGAGTAACTCCGAAGCGCGATCGCCGAACCGTCCGACGACACCGCTCCCCCGGTGAACATCACCGACACGGGCTTCTCCGGTCCGAGAGATACGGCTCCGACGCGCTCGAGCGGCGTCGGGCCGGGTTGCGCCAAGTCACTCAGTTTCTGATCCCCGACGGGTGTGTAGACACTGCTGGAGCCGAACAATTCCTTGGTCACGACAAACACATGGCCGTCAGGGTCGAGCAGAATCGATTCGGTGTCGTGCGCGCCGTCCGGGTACGTGAGGCGGTGCAACGTACCGTCACCGGAATCGAGGTCCATCGTGATGAACGCCACCGTGTCGCGGGTTCGGAGGTTGTCGCCGGTATCCGACAGAACGAGCGTTCGACCACTCACCGCAAGATCTTCGACGTCGTATGGATCGATCGGAACCGGAATCTGTTTCTGGACAACACAGTTCAGGTCCATTTCGAATACGAAGTCGTCACTGCCGCCGTCACCCATCGCGTAGATCCGATCGTCGACGACGACCATCCCCGACAACTCCTGGAGCGCAGGATCGGTAGGTGTACAGAGTGGGGCGAACTCGCTCGGCTCGAACGACGACGCCTGTGCGAGCGCTCCGGGAAGCAGTGCGGTTGCCGTAGTCGCAGCAAGCACCGCGACCACGACCCCGAAACTACGCACTAGGTGCGTACTCCACCAATGCCGAGGCCAACATCTGTGGCACGCGTGCGTGCACCCGCGTTCCCGCCTCTTCGTGAGTCGATTCCAAAATCGTTCCGTCCGAGTGGATTCGAGCCATCAGATCACCGCGCGTGTACGGCACCAGCACGTCGACCTCGACCTCCGGCCGAACCAGCACCTCGCTGAGTTGTGCTCGTAGTTCAGCGATTCCTTCACCGGTCCGCGCCGAGACGAACACGGCACCAGGCAACAGACCACGTAGTTGCGTCAAGGTAACCGGATCTGCCGCGTCGATCTTGTTGACCACGATCAACTCCGGCGGAGCCTTCGAATCCGTCTCGCGCAGAACATCGGTGACGACTTCCCGCACAGCCTTGATCTGTTCTGTCGGCAACGGATCCGAACCGTCGACGACGTGCAGAAGCAGATCCGCGTCGGTCACTTCCTCGAGAGTGGACCGGAATGCCTCGACCAACTGAGTCGGAAGGTGTCGCACGAAGCCGACCGTGTCGGTGAGTACGTACTCGCGGCCGTCGTCGAGTGCGGCGCGGCGAGTTGTCGGGTCCAAGGTGGCGAACAACGCGTTCTCCACGAGCACACCGGATCCGGTGAGCGAATTGAGCAGACTCGATTTGCCCGCGTTCGTGTATCCGACGATGGCGATCGACGGGATGTCACTCTGCAGTCGACGGGTCCGCTTGGTGTCGCGGGCGGCCTTCATGCCCTTGATCTCGCGGCGCAGTTTTGCCATGCGCTCACGAATACGGCGACGGTCCGTCTCGATTTTCGTCTCACCGGGACCACGCAGGCCCACACCTCCGTTACTGCCGGCACGGCCACCGGCCTGGCGCGACATCGACTCGCCCCAACCACGCAGACGCGGGAGCATGTACTCCATCTGAGCGAAAGCCACCTGGGCTTTACCCTCACGAGACGTGGCGTGCTGAGCAAAGATGTCGAGAATCAGAGCCGTCCGGTCGATGACCTTGACCTTGACGATCTTCTCCAGCGCCGTGAGCTGCGCCGGCGTCAGCTCACCGTCGCAGACGACGGTGTCGGCGCCGGTCGCCAGGACTACTTCGCGCAGTTCCTGAGCCTTGCCGGAACCGATGTAGGTGGCAGCGTCGGGTTTGTCGCGGCGCTGAACCAGTCCTTCGAGGACCTCGGAGCCGGCCGTCTCTGCCAGTGCGGCCAGCTCGGTCATGCTCGCCTCGGCCTGCTCGGCAGTTCCCTGCGTCCAGACGCCGACCAGGACAACTCTTTCGAGTCGAAGCTGGCGGTACTCGACTTCGGTGACGTCCTCGAGCTCGGTCGACAGACCGGCCACGCGGCGCAGGGCGCCGCGATCTGCGAGTTGCATCTCACCGGTCGACGGGTTGCCCGATGCGGACGCTGCCGTGTATTCGGCTTGCGCGTACTCGGACTGCTCGTGAGCGGTGGACTCTTCGTTTTCATGTGTGTTCGTCATACAAGATCCATGGTCCCACGAAACCTGGCCACGGTGCATCCGTATTTCCTGCAGGCGTATTTCCCGCGGGCGATATCACACGAGCGATTGCCACCAGACATCGCTGATCGTCCCGTTCGCCACCAGAACCGAGGGCCCCCGCAACGACCCTTCGCCGCCTTCGACGGTGACCTGCACTTCGCCGCCGAGCACGCGCACCAGCACCGAGCCTTCGTCGCGGCTGTCGAACTTCAGCGCCGCGGCCGCAGCTGCGACCGTTCCGGTTCCGCAGGAACGAGTCTCGCCCACACCACGCTCGTGTACGCGCATGTGGACCCGACCGTCGTGGATCGGCGTCACGATCTCGATGTTGACCCCGTGCGGGAAGAACCCGGGATCGAAGCCCGGAGAAACACTCAAATCGAGCGCACTCAAAACTTCTGCCGTCACGTGCTCGTCGACACACGCCAAATGCGGATTGCCGACGTCGATGCCGACGCCGGCGAAGACGCGGCCGTCGATTGTTGCCGAACTGGTGCCGAGGTCCTTGATCGGGCCCATCGCCACGGTCACGTCACCATGTGTGGCGTCGTAGCCGTGCACCACGACCGGACGCGCTCCGGCACGGCTGCCGACCACGAACTCGTCCTTGCTCTCCAAGCCCGAGGCCTTGAGATAGTGGGCGAATACGCGAACTCCGTTTCCGCACATCTCCGCGATGGAGCCGTCGCTGTTGCGGTAGTCCATGAACCAGTCTTCGGCAGCGACGCCATCTGGCAGCGCACCGAGCACGCCCGCGTCCGCAAGTGCGCCTGCCCGGGCGACACGAAGGATGCCGTCGGCGCCGAGGCCACGCTGACGATCACACAACGCTGAAACTCGCGCCGGCTCGAGATCGACCCGAACGTCGAGGTCAGGGAGAACAACGAAGTCGTTCTGCGTGCCGTGGCCCTTACTGAAATCCATGGTCGCCATCCTATCCGGACCTACCGACCGACTCACGCAGGTGACGCGGTGACCACGACGTTCTGTTCGTACGTGAATCCGGACGGCAACGAGGGGTCGGGCACGGTTGCGCCGCCGCAGGTCACGAGGACCAGCCTGGGCGCACCCGTTTCGGAAAAGAACTCGGCCGGCAAAGCCACCTTTTCGTACAGCTTCAGGCTCGCTGCGTGATAGGTGAACATCGTTCCGGTGTCGTCGCTCACGTAGATCGGTGTTCCGGGCTTCATCTGGTGCAGCGCCCACAAGGCGCCGTGCGTGCGATCACCGTCGTCGACGTGGCCGGCAACAAGATTGGTGCCCTCCGAAGATCCGAAATGCACGCCGTTGGTGAAATGCGAAACCTTGTCAGGATGCGGAAGGATCATTCCGCGGTTGGCGCC
Organism: Rhodococcus sp. MurmanLake-1; assembly: GCF_056945715.1. Classification (NCBI taxonomy): domain Bacteria; kingdom Bacillati; phylum Actinomycetota; class Actinomycetes; order Mycobacteriales; family Nocardiaceae; genus Rhodococcus; species Rhodococcus sp. MurmanLake-1. Next base: position 539,404 of record NZ_JBWZNF010000001.1, read on the forward strand.
GAACCCACTGGTCACGATGTCGGCTCGCACATCCAGATCGGGAATCGCAAGCGTGTTCGGCGGCAGATCCGTTGGCGCAGGCGCCCAACTCGCCCCTGGATCGGTTGGGGCTCCCACGTCGAAGGGTGCTTCGGGAACAGGTGCGCTGATGGGCTTCCCGGCCGCACTCACCGCAAAATAGACGAGCACCCCGCCGACCGCGAGAAATGTGACGAGCAGTAGGAGAAGCGGCAGCCGACCCGCGCGTCGGCCTCTCGGTCGCGCGTGTGTCCCGGTCTGCGCCATGTTCGTTGTCCTCCAGTCCGTCGATCGCGAAACGAATGGATCGCGATCGAGCTAACTGTAAGATAGCTGATCGGCGCGATCGTGTTACAGGCCGCGATATGCAAGGGCAGCGAAGGCCGAGCGAGCCAGCTCCGGATCGGCACCGTCGAGCCAGTGCACGCGTGCGTCACGACGGAACCATGATCGTTGGCGGCGAACGTAGCGCCGCGTCCCGATGAACGTCCGTTCGAGTGCTTCGGCCAGATCGTATTCACCGTCGAAATGTGCGAGCACCTGTGCGTAGCCGATGGCTCGCGGCGCTGTGACGCCCTCACGCAATCCTTGCTCGACGAGTACGGCGACTTCGTCGACAAGTCCGCCTGAAAACATCAGCTCGGTTCGCAACCGAATCCGTGTGTCGAGTTCTTCCGTATCCCGATCCACGCCGAGAATGCGGGTTCCCCAACGAGGGTCACCGATCTGCGGAGCTGAGGCCGCGAACGGCAGACCTGTCAGCTCGACGACCTCGAGCGCCCGAACCATCCGCCGGCCGTCCGTCGGCAGTATCGACGCCGCCGCTACCGGATCAGCAGCAACAAGCGCCGTATGCACCGCACCGACCCCACCGTCGGCCAGCACTGCCTCCCACTTCGCACGAACTTCGGGATCCGTTGCCGGAAAGGACCATTCGTCGAGTAGGGACTGGACGTACATCATGGATCCGCCGACGATCACCGGAACCTTGCCCGCCGCGATCAGATTCTCGGCGATCGCGATCGCGTCGCTTTGATAACGCGCGACGGTGGCGGTCTCCTTCACGTCGAGAACGTCGAGCAGGTGATGCGGAATCCCGCGACGCTCGGCCGGCGTCAGTTTGGCGGTCCCGATATCCATGCCGCGATAGAGCTGCATCGCGTCGATGTTGATGATCTCACCGCCGAATTCCTCGGCCAGTGCCAACGCGAGATCGGACTTTCCCGACGCGGTCGGACCGACAACTGCGATCGGGCGAAGTTCTTCAGGGATGTTCACGGCCGCCACGTCCCGACGTGGTAAGCGACGCCGAACGGCGCATCGCTGTAGTCGACCACCGAACGTGTCGTGGTTGACCGAGACGAGTCCATGAAGACACCGGCCAGGACCTGCCACGCCGCGCGTCCCTGGGCTCCGACACTCCGGCAGAGCTGCGGATCGAGAGCAAGAAGCGCCTCCGGGTCACCGGCGGTCAGGGCATCGTCGATGGCTGATTGCACGCCAGCGGCGCGCTCGTCGAAGCTTCCGGGCGCCTTGGCCGTCAGCGTGGACGCACCGTCAGCCACGATCAGAAGCCCTTGCGGTCGGTTGTCGCTGTCGAGTTGCTTGCGCAGCTGCTGCCCGAATTCACGACATTCATTCGCCGACGCCTCTGCACTGACGACGTGCATGTCGACAGTGATCTCCACGTCCGCTCGGGCACGCAGCCAGCCGGCAACAAGGGCGCACAGTTCGAGAGACGGCATCGGTTCACCTGCCGCATCCGCGTCCAGGGACGTCCGGACATCGGCGCCGAATCCCGCGAAAGTACCGATCTGCCCACGTCCGACGCCCGATCGCCAGAGTTCGCCTGCTGCATTCTCGGGTTCTGCATTCTCGGGGCCGACACCGACGCCCACCCAGTGAACTGCCTCGTGAGAGAGCCGGCGCACGGCGGCTATCGCTGTAGCGCGCACCTGAGCGGACTCGGCCGAATCACCGGACAATTCCGGCACGAGTAACGGCGCCGAGGGGACGAGAACAGCGGAAGTCAACACAGTTGCCACGCTAGTCGACCCCGAGGTGGCGACCTCACACCCTCTTACCTGATTCAATAGTCGGAGAACGTGAGTACCGGGTTCAATGGAACCAGGAATGCGATCAGGCAGCCGTGACGCGCGGCAGAGACGAGGACCGATGACCGAGAACAGTGAACCCACCACCGGCGCCGACAGCAGTTCGGCCAGCCCGAGCCCGGCAGCACCCAAACCCGGTGCTCCCAAACCTGGTGGACCACGCCCCGGTGCGCCCCGCCCCGGAGCACCTCGCCCCGGCCCGGCAGCCTCGCATGCCGTCACCGCCGCGCCGGCCAGCGACCCGAGCAAGTTCGGCCGCGTCGAGGAAGACGGAACCGCCTGGGTGAAGACCGCTGACGGTGAACGCCAGATCGGTTCGTGGCAGGCCGGCGACGCCACCGAGGGCCTCGCCCATTTCGGTCGTCGCTACGACGACCTCGCGACCGAGGTCTCACTACTCGAGGCTCGTCTGACGTCGGGCGCCGGAGACGCCAAGAAGACCAAGGCTGCCGCCATCGCTCTGTCCGAATCCCTCTCCACCGCTGCCGTGATCGGTGACCTCGACGCTCTGGCCCGCCGACTCGACGTGATCGTTGCCGGGTCCGACGAGGCCGCAGCGCACGCGAAGGAAGAGAAGGAACAGTCTCGCGCCGCGAGCACCGCCCGCAAGGAGGCCCTCGCAGTCGAGGCCGAACAGATCGGTTCGGAGTCGACCCAGTGGAAGACCGCGGGTGATCGACTGCGCGAGATTCTCGACGAGTGGAAGACGATTCGCGGAATCGACCGCAAGGTCGACGACGCACTGTGGAAGCGGTACTCCAAGGCTCGCGAGTCCTTCAACCGACGGCGTGGAGCGCATTTCGCCGAACTCGATCGTGATCGTGCGAGCGCCCGTTCGACGAAGGAAGAACTGGTCGAGCGCGCCGAGAAGCTGTCGACCTCCACTGAATGGGGACAGACCGCTGGAGAATTCCGCGATCTGCTCAGCGAGTGGAAGGCTGCCGGCCGCGCACCGCGCGAGGCCGACGACAACCTGTGGAAGCGCTTCAAGGGCGCTCAGGACGTGTTCTTCGCCGCACGCAACGCTGCTGCATCCGAGCGCGACGCCGAATTCGAGCAGAACGCAGTCGCGAAGGAAGAGCTGCTCGCTGCGAACGCGAACATCGATCCGGCACACGGACTCGAGAACGCTCGTGCAGCGCTGCGCGACCTGCAGGAGAAGTGGGACGCGATCGGCAAGGTGCCGCGCGACCGGATGCAGGAACTCGAAGCGAAGCTCCGGGCCATCGAAACCAAGGTGCGCGACGCCGTCGACGCCGAGTGGCGTCGTACCGATCCGGAAGCACTTGCCCGGGTCGCGCAGTTCAAGGAGCGGGTCAGCCAGTTCGAGGAGCAGGCCGCCAAGGCTCAGGCTGCCGGCAAGACGAAGGACGCCGAGAAGGCTCTCGCTCAGGCAAAGCAGTGGCGTGAGTGGGCCGAAGCAGCCGAGAGCGCTGTCAGCGAGTAGCAGACGACAAACGAGTACGACTACAACGCCGGCTGACTCCGAAAGGAGTCAGCCGGCGTTGTAGTGCGCTATTGGCTAAGAGAACTTCCGTGTCAGCCGACGTTCCATTCCTGATGCTTCTCGGCTTCAGCCGCAGCGATCCGGCGTTGCTCCTCGGCGGCGAGCTGAATGTTGGTTCGCGTCCAGACCACCTTGAGCCAATGGAACGTCAAGAACACGACGGCAAACCATCCGATGACCAGCCCGATCGACGGTCCTGCCACGTTGAATCCGGCGGGAATGGTCTGACGTGACCAGACGGCCATCATTCCCAGCGCACTCGCCACGGCACTACCGGCCAGCGCGACCCACGCCAGACTCCAGCGCCGCGTCACGAGTGCGAGCATCGAGAATCCGATGCCGAAGATGACAACGAACCACACGAACAAGCGTGAGAACAGTGCAATCCGTTCACTTTCGGCGTCCTGGTTGTACGCGAGCACATCCCAGCCGTTCGCCACTCCCGCATGGGGCAGTGCAAGGGTGCCGACCAGCACGAGCACCGCAACCGCGACAACCATGGCGCGCGCACCCGGATCGATTTCTCCCGCGACCTTGCGTTCCGCGTCGTCGAGGTCCTTGCGGTAGCCCTCGAAGGCGTCGTCGCCCGGCTGAGGTGTCTTGTTCTCGTGTTGCGAGGTCATGCGTTGCATCCCATCTGGACGGGTTGTGGGGCTGGGGCACCGATCTTCGGTAGTCCGAGACCTACGCCGATGGGCGGGGTCTTGGGTGTGATGCCCTTTTCGAACGAATCACCGGCGCGGGTCCGACGGTGCGTGAGCACTCCGTCATCTGCCACGAGGTGATGGGGGGCTCCGTGGGTGACGACGACCGTCACCACGTCGCCGGGTCGGATTGTGCCGTCGAGGTTTCCCTCGGGTCGGAAATGCACCAGGCGGCCGTCTCGCGCGCGACCGCTGAGACGGTGAGTCGCTGCGTTCTTGCGGCCCTCACCCGCAGCCACCAGCAGTTCTACCTCGGTGCCGACGAGTTTGCGATTTTCCTCGATGTTCACTTCTTCCTGAACCGCGAGCAATCGCATGTAGCGTTCCTGGACAACCTCTTTGGGGAGTTGATCGGCCATCTCCGCCGCCGGCGTGCCCGGGCGCTTGGAGTACTGGAAGGTGTAGGCGTTGGAGAATCGCGCCTTACGCACGACGTCCAGCGTCTCCTGGAAATCCTCTTCCGTCTCCCCCGGGAACCCGACGATGATGTCCGTGGTGATGGCGGCGTGCGGCATTGCGGCGCGCACCTTCTCGATGATCCCGAGGTACTTCGACTTGCGGTATGAGCGCTTCATCGCCTTGAGAACCTTGTCCGAACCGGACTGCAACGGCATGTGCAGTTGCGGGCAGACGTTGGGAGTGGTTGCCATAGCTTCGATGACGTCATCGGTGAACTCTGCCGGGTGCGGCGATGTGAACCTGACCCGTTCGAGGCCGTCGATGTGTCCACATGCCTTCAAGAGGGAAGCGAAGGCTCCGCGATCGCGCGGTTGTTCCGGATCGGCGAACGACACGCCGTAGGCGTTGACGTTCTGTCCGAGCAGGGTCACTTCCGAGACACCCTCGTCGACGAGTGCCTGCACCTCGGCCAGAATGTCGCCGGGACGTCGATCCACTTCCTTGCCACGCAAAGCTGGAACGATGCAGAACGTGCACGTGTTGTTACAGCCCACCGAGATGGAAACCCAACCCGCGTAGGCGGATTCGCGCTTGGCGGGCAGTGTCGACGGAAATGCCTCCAGCGCGTCGAGGATTTCGACTTCGGCGCGCTGATTGTGGCGCGCACGGTCGAGCAGCGCGGGAAGCGAGCCGATGTTGTGAGTGCCGAAGACGACATCGACGAACGGCGCCTTCTTGACGACGGTGTCACGATCCTTCTGCGCCAGGCACCCACCGACCGCGATCTGCATGTCGGGGTTCGCCTCCTTGTTCGGGGCGAGCTGGCTGAGGTTGCCGTACAACTTGTTGTCCGCGTTCTCGCGGACCGCACACGTATTGAAGACGACAAGATCAGGATCGGTTCCGGTCTCCGCCTTCGAATACCCGGCGTCCTCGAGCAGACCGGACAGTCGCTCGGAATCGTGGACGTTCATCTGACAGCCGTACGTCCGCACCTCGTAGGTGCGAACAGGCGTAGCAGTTGCCTCCGGAACTGCAGTCGGCTCCGGAAGTGCAGGGGACATTTCGTCGATCAGTGACACGCTTCAGCCTAGCTCACGTCCACTACGACGTGTAATAACGCCCTGATAAACAGCCGAAACGCGACATAAACGTCGTCACAGTAAAATTTCCATTACATATGGCAAGAACCATGGCGAAATCACGGGCGTCGACGCAAACTACGCCTAAGGTTCTCGTTTATGACCCAAGCCGACGATGCGACGACGCCGACCACCTCCGGCGATTCCACATCCATGATTTCGATGACCTCGGTGAACAAACACTTCGGGGAACTTCACGTCCTGCAAGAGGTCAATCTCGAGGTACCCAAGGGCCAAGTGGTGATCGTCCTCGGTCCGTCGGGCTCCGGTAAGTCGACTCTGTGCCGCACCATCAATCGCCTCGAACCCATCGACTCCGGCACCATCGCCGTCGACGGAAAGACGCTCCCCGAAGAGGGCAAAGCACTTGCCGCACTTCGTGCCGACGTCGGGATGGTCTTTCAGTCTTTCAACCTGTTCGCGCACAAGACGATCCTCGAGAACGTCATGCTCGCACCGATGAAGGTCCGCAAGGCAAAAAAGGACGAAGCCAAGAAGACCGCGCAGGCGTTGCTCGAACGTGTCGGTATCGCCAATCAGGCCGACAAGTACCCGGCGCAGCTTTCCGGCGGTCAGCAACAGCGTGTCGCCATTGCTCGCGCTCTTGCGATGCAGCCGAAGGTGATGTTGTTCGACGAGCCCACCTCCGCTCTCGACCCCGAGATGGTCAACGAAGTCCTCGACGTCATGACCTCCCTCGCGAAGGAAGGCATGACCATGCTCGTGGTCACGCACGAGATGGGCTTCGCGCGCAAAGCCGGCGATCGTGTGCTGTTCATGGCTGACGGCCAGGTCGTCGAAGACACCACGCCCGAAGAGTTCTTCACCCATCCCAAGTCGGATCGGGCCAAGGACTTCCTCGGCAAGATCCTCACGCACTGATTACAGTCTCCCCTCCGACAGTCCTGTCCTCGTCCACAAGACAACTTGCTCGACTGCACCGTTCACCTCGGCTGCACCGTTCATCTCGACTGCACTGTTCGTGTGTCGACAACTGAGAGGATCTTCATGAAGATCAATCGTTCCGTCCGTTTCGGAATCGGAATCATGGCCATTGCGTTCGCTGCCACGGCCTGTGGCGGCGGCGAGGAGAACAAGTCGATCACCGAGAGCGCTTCCGACGGCACTCTCACCGTCGGCATCAAGTTCGATCAGCCCGGCCTCGGTCAGCGCAACCCTGACGGCACCTTCTCCGGCTTCGACGTCGAGGTAGCCCGTTACATCGCAAACGAACTCGGCGTGAAGCCCGAAGGCATCACCTTCAAGGAATCTCCGTCAGCCCAGCGCGAGACCCTGATCCAGAACGGCGAGGTCGACTACATCGTCGCGACATACTCGATCACCGACACGCGCAAGGAAAAGGTCAGCTTCGGCGGCCCGTACTTCATCGCAGGCCAGTCGCTGCTCGTTCGCTCCGACAACACCGACATCACCGGCCCCGATTCCCTGACCGGCGGCAAGAAGCTCTGCTCGGTGTCGGGTTCGACTCCGGCGCAGAACATCCAGGACAACTACGCAAAGGACGTCCAGCTCCAGCCGCTCGACACCTACTCCGCTTGTGTCGAGGCTCTGCGCAACGGCGCTGTCGACGCTGTCACCACCGACGACATCATCCTCGCCGGCTACGCCGCCCAGTACCCGGGCGAGCTGAAGGTCGTCGGAGAACCGTTCACGACCGAAAAGTACGGTGTCGGCCTGGCCAAGGACGATTCCGAGGGTCGCGGCAAGATCAACGATGCCATCGAGAAGATGATCTCCACCGGCGCGTGGGAAGAAGCCTTCAACAACACCGTTGGTGCTTCGGGCTACCCCATCCCGGCCCCGCCCACCGTTGATCGTTACTGACCTGCTTTTTTCACCGTCAATCGCGCTGCGGCTCCCCACTTCGGGAGCCGCAGCGCGTGACGCCACCAACGGAGATCCCGTGATCTGGGGAGACGGCAAGTGAACCTTCTGAGCAAGTACGGCGACCAGATTCTGGAAGCCTTCTGGACCACGATCCAGCTGACGTTCTTCTCCGCGATCGGCGCCGTCATCATCGGTGTCCTGATCGCGGCCATGCGCGTGTCACCGGTTCCGGTCGCCCGATTCCTGGGTACCGCGTACGTGACCGTGTTCCGCAACACCCCCCTGACACTGATTCTGCTGTTCTGTCTGTTCGGTCTGTCGCAGACGCTCGGAGTCAATCTCGCCAAGTCGGACTCACCGACGTTCTTGACAGACAACAACTTCCGACTCGCAGTACTCGGCCTCAGTGTCTATACCGCCGCGTTCGTGTGTGAGTCACTTCGATCGGGAATCAATACCGTTCCGGTCGGCCAGGCCGAAGCGGGCCGATCACTCGGTCTGTCGTTTGCACAAAATCTTCGGCTGATCGTCCTGCCTCAGGCATTTCGCGCGGTCACAGCACCGCTGGGTAGCGTGCTGATCGCACTGACCAAGAACTCGACCATCGCCGCGGTGATCGGCGTATCCGAAGCGTCAGCGCTGATGAAGAAGATGATCGAAAACGAAGCGGCGATCTTCGTCGTCGGTGGAATCTTCGCTGTCGGTTTCGTGATCCTGACACTTCCCATGGGCTTGATCTTCGGCAAGCTGAGCAAGCGATTCGAGGTTTCACGATGAGCAACCGCGCAACAGTCCTCTACGACGCGCCCGGCCCCAGAGCGCGAAATCTCTACCGATTCGCGTCCCTTGTCGTCGCTGCACTCATGGTCGCAATCGGTTACGTCATCTACCGCGCACTCGACGAAAAGGGCCAGCTGACAGCAGCGAAGTGGGATCCCTTCCTCGAATCCACGTCGTGGACAACGTATCTGATACCCGGCATCCGGGGAACGCTGATCGCGGCTGCGATGTCCATCGTCTTCGCGCTCATCCTCGGTTCTGCCCTGGGTATCGGCCGACTCTCCGAGCACAACATCATTCGGAAGATTTGCGGCGTCATCGTCGAATTGTTCCGAGCAGTACCGGTTCTGATTCTGATGATCTTCTCGTATCAGGTGTTCGCCGAATACGAGGTCTTCAAGTCCAAGTACCTCGCACTCGCGGCAGTCGTCGTGGGTCTGACTCTGTACAACGGGTCAGTGATCGCCGAGATCGTCCGTGCCGGAATCAACTCACTCCCACGAGGTCAAAGTGAGGCCGCCAAGGCACTGGGCATGCGCAAGACGCAGATCATGGTGACGATCCTGCTCCCCCAGGCGGTTACCGCCATGCTCCCGGCACTGATTTCACAGATGGTCGTGGCGTTGAAGGACTCCGCCCTCGGTTACCTGATCGGGTATGTCGAGCTGGTGCGTCAGGCCCAACAGCTCGGCACCTTCTACGGAAACTTCCTGCCGGCGCTCATCGTGGTCGCCGCGATTATGATCGCTCTCAACTCGGCTCTGACCTTCCTGGCAACCAAGGTGGAGAAGCGCCTGCGTTCCGGAAAGCGAAAGGGCAAGGGCCCCATCGCGGCTCCGTCCGCCGACCCAGCCGTTTCGGTTCCGGGCATGGACCTGACCAAGCCGTGAATCAGATGGAGCCGTGAGTCGAATCCGGCCGCGTTAGCGCGAATACACAACAGGGCGGGGGTACCACCGAATTTCGGTGGTACCCCCGCCCTGTTGTTCTGAATGCTGCACTTCGTTAGGAGTCGGTGACCGCCGCCATCTCGGCTTTGACCACCTCGTACGACATCCCAGCTGAATATCCCTTGCGTGCCAGCATCGAGACCAGTCGACGCGTGACCTTGTCACGATCATCGACGGGCTTGTTCTTCAGCTTCCGCCGAACCAGCTCCGCTGCTCGCTCGCGCTCATCTTCCGGATCGATCTGCGACAACGCTTCGGAAGCGACGTCCTGGTCGATTCCTTTGAGCCGCAACTCGACTGCAAGCGCACGCTTTCCCTTGCCCGAGTACGTATGCCGCGAATGAACCCATTGGTTCGCGAAGTCCGCGTCGTCGATCAACCCGATTTCCTGGAGTCGATCGAGGACCTTGGTAATGATCTCGGGTTCGAAGCCGCGTCCGCTCAGCTTGGTTTCCAGTTCGGAGCGGCTGCGCGCCCGGTCGGTCAGGAGGCGCAGGCAAGCATCTTTGGCCTGCGCCTCTGTCCCGCCTTCTGCGCGTTGCGACGGCTTCTCGGATCGTTGACGGGATCGACGCCGAGTAGCGCCGTACTCTTCACGAGCATTCTCGCCGTTGTCACCGTCGTCGAAGCTCATGACTGAACTCAGAAGTCGGCGGGAGCTTCGTCGGTTGCAGTGACGTCAGCACCGATACCGAGCTTTTCCTTGATCTTCTTCTCGATCTCGTCACGGATATCGGTGTTCTCCAGCAAGAACTTACGAGCATTTTCCTTGCCCTGACCCAACTGGTCACCTTCGTAGGTGTACCAGGAGCCGGACTTGCGGATGAACCCGTGCTCGACACCCATATCGATGAGCGAGCCTTCCTTGCTGATGCCCTGGCCGTAGAGAATATCGAACTCGGCCTGCTTGAACGGCGGCGCGACCTTGTTCTTGACGACCTTGACTCGAGTGCGGTTACCGACTGCGTCGGTACCGTCCTTGAGAGTTTCGATACGACGGATGTCGAGGCGGACCGAAGCGTAGAACTTCAGTGCCTTACCACCGGTGGTGGTTTCGGGAGAACCGAACATCACGCCGATCTTCTCGCGAAGCTGGTTGATGAAGATGACGGTGGTGCCCGAGTTGTTCATGGCACCGGTGATCTTGCGCAGTGCCTGGCTCATCAGTCGAGCCTGCAAACCGACGTGGCTGTCACCCATCTCGCCTTCGATCTCGGCGCGAGGAACAAGAGCGGCCACGGAGTCGATCACGACGATGTCGAGGGCGCCCGAACGGATCAGCATGTCGGTGATTTCGAGGGCCTGCTCACCCGTATCGGGCTGCGAGACCAGGAGTGCATCGGTGTCGACGCCCAGCTTGGCTGCATAGTCGGGATCGAGTGCGTGCTCCGCGTCGATGAACGCCGCGATGCCGCCGTTGGCCTGAGCATTGGCAACTGCGTGCAGTGCCACGGTGGTCTTACCCGAAGATTCCGGGCCGTAGATCTCGATGACGCGGCCACGCGGCAGTCCGCCGATACCCAGCGCGACGTCGAGCGCGATGGAACCGGTGGGAATGACGGCGATGGGCTGACGAACACCCTCGCCCAGGCGCATCACCGAACCCTTGCCGAAGTTCTTGTCGATCTGCGCCAACGCGAGGTCGAGTGCCTTGTCCCGATCAGGTGCCTGTGGTGCCATCGTGATCCCCATCCTTGTTTCAGTCTTCAGTGCCTGCCTGAGCAGACTCCGTCTCTTCAGCGCCTGCCTGAGCCGACCCTGTTGGTGTGTTGCGATCAGAGTAGATCCGGCCACCGACAGACTTTTCGATCTTGCTTTCGCGCTTGTCGATAACCGAAAGTTCGCAGTTACGAAAGGAGCGTCACCACCGAACAGCTTCAGCATAGACGAACACGTGTTCGAACAGAAGATGGGAGACGTTCGACACGCCGAAAAAATCAGCGGCGGGCGGGCGGTACGTCCAACTCCACACAGAGCGCACGCCACACTTCGCGAGGCTCCCAACCTGCTTCGACGGCCTCCGCAGCAGTCATTCCGTCGAGACTCTGGAGTACATGGTCGATCAGCATCGAGTCGCCTCGTACCTGCCCGAACTCTTCGCGCACCATTTCATGAAATTCGGTCAACCGCACAGCCGCCACCGTAGTCCACAGAGCGGTGCACCTGCATTCAGGCGCAACATGCTCACGCCGTCACACCGCCGTTGACCACCTGTCGGCACACCGCCACCGGATCGGTGACCTGCGACGCAGTCGCGGCAGCGGACATCGCAGCTTCCGCGAATCGTTTGTCGGAGAGCACCTGCAGTACGGCATCGCGAATCGAGCGGGCATCTGCGGGCCGCACGATCACCGACGTCCCTGCCCGCACAGCGCGATTGGCCAACTCCCACTGGTCCCCACCCCCGGGAACGACGACCGTCGGCACGCCGGCCAGCAAGGCCTTCGCCAACATGCCGTGCCCGCCGCCGCACACCAACACCGACGCGTCACGCAGCATCGCGTCCTGGCGTCCGAGACCTGCACGAACCCAATCGGGATGCTCGCCTTCGGCTCCGTCGAGCATCGACGCGATCAGTCGCACACCGGCGCCGCCGAGTCCTTCGACCGTGCCCTCGAACATTCCCACTGCGCCGGTGTGCGCCGTGGACGGCGCCACCATGACCAGCGGTTCGTCACCTGGCGGTGGGTCCAGAATCACCTCGGTCGGCTCCCAGAGAAGCGGGCCGACGACGTGAGCGTGCTCCGGCCAGTCGGGACGTGGCACTTCCAGTGCCGGAAGTGTTGCGATCAGGCGAGCATGCGGGCCTGGATCCAGGGCGGGTAGCCCGATGCCGACACGGGCCTGCGAGCGCTGCGCCAACCCTTGCTTGATCGAACGTCCTGTTGCGGCGCGCATCAGGGTGTCGCGAAGTCGACCACGAATTCCGATGCCGGGCGCGAGCCCACTACCGATCGGCGGTAACCCCCGCGACGGTGAGTACAGCGGGTGAGGCGAAAGTTCCACCCAGGGGATGCCGAGTCGTTCGGCGGCCAATCCGCCTCCGGCAGTGAGGATGTCGGAGACGACGAGATCCGGGGAGACGGATTTCAGGTCGGGAAGCAGTTCGGTGGAAATATAGGCGGCGCGCGAATGAATCCGAGCGCCTGCATCAAGATCGTCGTCTCCCGGCCGCGGGGCCAAGCCCTTGAGAGGCTCGGCTTCCACGCCGGCCGCTCGCGCTGCCTCGACCCACCGGGTCCCCGTGTACAGAATCGGGTCGTCGCCGGCCTGGATCAACGCCAGCGACAACGCTATTGCGGGAAAAGCATGACCCGGGTCCGGCCCGGCAACAACGGCTACACGCACCGGATCAGAGTGTCACACCGAGTGAAAGGCCTGTTCCGCCGCACCCAGTGCGCGTTCGCGATCCGAAGCCACCAATCCGATTCTCGTCCTGCGATCAAGGACATCGTCGACGTCGAGTGCGCCTTCATGCGATACCGCGAAATCGAACTCGGCGCCGCAGATCTCCAAGTCCGCAACCGATCGGAGTCGATCGCTGCTCGCCGCGGCCACGACCTCGGCCTCTGTGCCGTATCGCGCCACCAACGACGCCGGTGCCTTGATCTTTTTCAATTCCACCGGTGATGCAGCGCCTACCAGCGGCAACGCGCGTGTCCGACACGCCCCGGCGCTCAGCGATCCGACCTCGACCGCGGCGTCGACGGCGTCTTCGGCCATCTTGCGGTACGTCGTGAGTTTTCCGCCCACCACCGTGACCAAGCCCGAGTCCGAACGGACTACAGCGTGATTGCGCGAGAGGTCGGCCGTCGAGCCTTCACCGGTGTCCAGCAGCGGACGCAGACCCGCGAAGGTCCCCAAGACGTCCTCACGGGTCAGCGGAACTTCCAACGCCGTGTTCACGGTGTCGAGCAGGAAGTCGATCTCGTCCTCGGACGCCGTCGGTACGTCGGGCACCGGTCCCGGCGCTGCTTCGTCGGTCAACCCGAGGTAGATCCGGCCGAGCTGCGCGGGCAGCGCGAAGACGAAACGGTTGGTCTCGCCGGGAATCGGCACGGTCAGTGCTGCCGTGGGGTTCCCCAATCGCTCTGCATCGAGCACCAGGTGCGTCCCGCGGCTGGGGCGCAGGGTGATGCTGGAGTCGACCTGATCAGCCCAGACACCGGTCGCATTGACCACGACGCGGGCACGCATCAAGAACTCGGACCCGGTCAACTCGTCGCGCAAGGTGGCCGACGTTCCGGATACGTCGTATGCACCGACGCGGGTCAGGATTCGCGCGCCGTAGGACGCTGCGGTTCGGGCGATGCCGACGACGAGCCGGGCGTCGTCGATGAGCTGCCCGTCGAACGCGGTCAAGGCGCCGCGTAAGTTCTCCTGCTTGACCGCGGGAGCCAATTCGCGCGCCCGCGCAGCGCTGACCGTCCGTGATCTGGGTAAAACCGAAGCCGGGGTTCGCGCCGACATGCGCAGAGCGTCACCGGCCAGGAAACCGGTACGCACCAGGGCCTTCCCGAAGAACGACGTTTCGGGCAACAGCGGTACGAGTTGAGGCATGGCGCGAACGAGGTGCGGCGCGGTGCGCGTCATGAGAATGCCGCGCTCGACCGCACTTTCACGCGCTATACCGACATTGCCGGAAGCCAGGTACCGAAGGCCGCCGTGTGCCAGTTTCGAACTCCAGCGGCTGGTGCCGAACGCGAGGTCGTGCTTTTCGACCAGCGCAACACTGAGCCCACGAGTCACGGCGTCGAGAGCGACACCGACACCGGTGATTCCGCCGCCGATGACCAGGACGTCAACCGAATCGCCGTTCGCCAACTGCTCGAGCTCACGAGTACGCCGCTGTGCATTGAGAGCTGAATCGCCGCCTGCTGAATCACTGCCTGCTGAATCTCGAGGGTCCACAGCTATTCTCCCGAATTCTTTGCAGGTGCCAGATACGCAGCGACCGCATGTCTGAGTTGCTCGACCGACGCGTCGGCGGAAAGTTCCGGCTCGAGAGTCGGTGCGGAGATGACGACGGACTGAGCCATCAGTAGAACCATCGCCGCAATCTCGTTGACGCTTCCCTCGCGAATCGAACCGTCTTGTTGACCGGCAGCGACGACGGAAGTGATCAGTTCGAGAATCGACTTCTGGCTCGCGCCGAGTCGGTCCACGATGTAGGTGGTGAGCAACTCTTGATCAGCGTGCCGAATCTTCACGAAGAGCGGATGGTCGCGAATCTGGCCGACGACGTCCCCGATCGCTTCCACGAGCAATGTGGCCGCAGACCCGGTGAAGGTCACCTCGGGCAGCACCGATCGAATCTCCCGGGTGAGCAGATCCGCGACGACGGCTCGCGTGTCCGGCCATCGCCGGTAGACGGTCGGCCGGCTCACACCGGCGCGACGCGAGATCTCCGCCAGTGTGGTTCGCTGCATTCCGAAATCGAGGACACACGACCTTGCTGCGTCGAGAATCACGTCGTCGATCTCGCGGCTGGGGATGCGCTGACCGTCTGCCTTGCGAGGGACAATTGGGCCATCTGCGTTACGGATTACCATCGTGTGTAACACAATACCGGACAAGTCACCGGTAATCCCGTCGGGACTTGCGAGTTCTCTCGCTCAGAGATCATCAGAAATAGTACAACTCGAAACCAACTGCGCGCTCGGCGTCGAATCCAGGCTTCGGTCCGCTGACCATGTCGATCTGTGCGCGCGCCTGTTCCCGGATCGGCGTGGAACTCAACGCCGCCAGATATCGCGCATGTTCCGCGAGTGAATCCACGGCGCGATCGACCGTCGACGTCACGTCGACGCAGTGTGTAGGAGTCATCGTGTTGACCGCAACCCACCGAACGCCGGACCACGGCGCCAGTCCCTGCGCCGTCAATGACGGAAAGATCCATTCGTTCGCCGCATCAGCGGTCGCGTCCAGGACGCTGATCCCGAGCGCTCGGTGATCCGCGCTGTTGAGGTAGCCAGGTCCCCAGGTATGGGAGAAGTTCATCGTCACCACCAATTCCGGGCGGTGACGACGAACTGCTGCGGCGAGAGTCGAGCGCAACTCCAAGCCTTCCACGAGACGACCGTCGGGCAGGCCGAGGAACTCCACCTCACTGACACCGACGATCGCGGCCGAGCGACGCTCTTCTTCCTCGCGGACCGGGCCGGACTCCTCGGGCGACAGACCGGCGATTCCGGCCTCGCCGCGCGTGGCCAGGACATATCGCACGTCTTTGCCGCGATCGGTCCACTGCGCCACTGCTGCGGCTGCGCCGTATTCGATGTCATCGGGATGCGCCACGATGACAATCGCGCGCTGCCAGTCCTCGGGGAAGTTTTCCATAGGGCAGATCTTGCCCGTCAGAACCGCGAAGCGGGCGAATTGTCGTCACTTCCCGACATCGCCTTCACCAGGAAATAGATTCCGAAGCCGACGGCGCCGACAACCAAAACCCAGAAAAGCCCCTTGATCAGGGCACCGACCACCGCGAGTGCGACCCACACCAGGACGACGGCCAAAACGATCTTCCAAAACATGCTTACCTCCAACGTGCCGTTGAATAATCAGTCGAATCGGACAGGTGCTGCGTCGTCCGTAGAACCAGCCTGACAGGTCTGGCGTGACAAAGCAGCAGCTCAGCGGCAAGTTCAGGTAAAGATCAGGGTTCACCCCGAGACCGGCCCTCACGCAGGTCAGGTGTCCAACCCATCGGAGCTTGCTCCTGGCGTAAACTCGCGAAGTTCGATCCCGTATGCCGAAGGAGCACGTCCGCAGTGTCTACGACCCGTTTCCCCGCTCGCGATCTCGCGCATGTAGCCGTCTTCGCCGCACTCATCATCGCGCTGGGCCTCCCCGGGTCGATCAACATCGGCATCTCCGGTGTACCGATCACACTTCAGTCCATGGGCGTCATGATGGCCGGCGCTCTACTCGGACCGCGCAAGGGTGTTCTCGCCGTCCTGACGGTCATTGCCCTGGGATTGGTCGGACTACCGGTCCTTGCCGGCGGTCGCACCGCACTCGTGTCTCTCTCGAGCCCGACAGCCGGATTCCTCATCGGTTGGATCCCGACGGCGTTTGTCATCGGATGGCTGACTGCCAAGATGCTGCCCAAGTACCGGATCATCGCGGGCATCGGCATCAACCTTCTCGGCGGCGTGGTCATTCTCTACGCGTTCGGCATCGTCGGAATGATGGTCCGCGGACACATGAGCTTCGTTGCCGCATGGTCGGCCAACGCCGCCTTCATTCCTCTCGACGCCGCAAAAGCGGTCGTCACCGCGTTGGTCGCGTCCCAGGTTCATCGGGCATACCCAGCACTACTGCGCGACTCGGTGATCTCGTCGAACAAGACCGTGGTGGCGAATTAATCTCCGATGAGTGAGATCGTCTTCGAGAACGTCGGACACAGCTTCGGTGAACGAACGGTCCTGCAGCAGATAAATCTGCGACTGAGCGAGCAGCGAATCGGAATCGTGGGTGCGAACGGAAGCGGAAAGTCGACCCTCGCTCGCATGATCAACGGACTGGTCGTTCCAACGGAAGGACGCGTCCACGTCAACGGCTTGGACACGGCGAAGAAGGGCCGCGACGTACGCAAGCAGGTCGGATTCGTCTTCACCGATCCCAACCACCAGATCGTGATGCCGACGGTTGCCGAGGACATCGAATTCTCGCTCCGCCGTAGCGGATTGGGCAAAGCCGAGCGCGCCGCAAAGGTGGCCTCGGTGCTCGAACGCTACGGCCTCGCCGGGCACGCCGACCATCCCACCCACCAGCTTTCCGGCGGGCAGAAACAGCTCCTCGCGCTCGCGGCCATCATGGTGACGGAACCGAACGTACTCGTCGCCGACGAACCCACCACGCTCCTCGACCTTCGCAACTCTCGGCTGATCAGTTCGGTATTCGAGTCACTCGATCAGCAACTTATCGTCGTGACCCACCAACTCGATCTCCTCGAATCCTTCGAACGGGTGTTGGTCGTCGACCAAGGCCGCGTCGTCGCTGACGGCTCCCCCGCCGACTCCATCGATCACTACCGGTCGTTGGTCTCGTGACCACTCTCGGCGTCTACCGACCGGGCTGCTCACTCCTGCACCGGATGCCGACGGGGATCAAGCTCTTCGCCTTGGTCGTGGCCATCCTCGCCGTCTCGATCTTCGTGCGTGAGCCGTGGCAACTGGCAGCTCCCACGATCGTCGTTGTGGCCCTGTACGCGATTGCGCGCATTCCTCCGATGACTGCAATCCGGCAGCTGCGTCCAGCGCTGTGGATGTTGCTCTTCATCGGGGCGTTCCAGCTGGTAGTCGCGGGATGGCAGCGAGCGGCCGTCGTTTGCGGGGTTCTGATCATTTCGATCGCCTTCGCGGCGATCATGGGTCTGACCACACGGATCTCCGAGATGCTCGACGCGATCACCAGATTCCTGACACCCTTGCGACGCTTCGGCGTCAATCCCGAACGGATCGCCTTGCTCCTCGCAATGACGATCCGGTGTATCCCGCTGATGTTCGAGGTCATCACACAGGTGTCCGAGGCACGCAAGGCGCGAGGGCTCGGATTCTCGCTGCGATCCTTCGCAGTGCCGGTCATCGTCGGCACCCTGATGACCGCGGACGCAATGGGCGAAGCATTGGCGGCCCGCGGCGCCGACGACTGAGATGTCGAACAGGGAGCATTGATCGGTGCGAGGGCCGATCAGTTGTACTTGCGGGTGATGTCGTCCACCTCGCCGATGGCGTCGGCAAGCGCCGAGAGCCGCTCGGCGGCCGCGTGCAGCGCCGAAAGCTCTCGGTTGAATCCCACGAGCGCCGACGGGCTGTGAGGCGCTGTCAGAGCAGCTGCAGAGGTCACCAGATCCTCGTACTGATCCAACCCCGACTGCAACTCACGGACTGCGCCGTCGATGGTGGGATCAAGAGGTTCGGTTACCTTCGGCGTCGCGGCCACGGCGCGTTCCATCGCGACGACATCCGAAGACACCGCGAACATCGCTCTCAATGCCGAATCGGCGGTAACAGTGATTTCGTCCAACTCACCGGGGTCGATGGTGTCGGCGCGTCTGAGCACACTCAAGATCTCGAACAGCGAAGTCTCGGCGCCGATGAGGCGCGACATCGGGATGAACGCGCGAGACGACGACGGTGGCAACCGCCGGCGAATCGGCGCTGACGGCGGTGGGCCGGAACTCATCGAACGGTAGCGGCCGACCGCGATCACGGCGGGAACCGCGAACAGTGCCGCTCCCCCGCCTGCCACGACCACCGACCACTCTGGAGCCGACGCGACGGCGAGGCCGGCCGTGCCGACCACGGATCCCCCGGACATGAAACCCCAACGCTGAGCGCGTCGGCGCGCACGGGCACGCTTGCGCTCGAACTTGGCCCGCGGGTCCTGCCACCGCCGAGCGGCATCCGCCGCCGAAAGCCCGACCTCGCGCAATGTATCCGCGGTGCGTCCCAAGGCTCCGAAAGCGCCGGATACGGAAACGGGAACGGCCGACCGGGGCTCACGCCCAGATCGACCGTCTCGTGAAGAAAACATCAGAGCATCACTGCCGACATCGAGGATTCGGCTACTGCCCGGTCTGACCGGCAGCCGGGGGCTGCTTCTCGACGGACGGAGTCGCGGGAGTGGCTGCTGCGCCGCCGGACGGCAGCGCCTCGCCCTTCATGGATGCACGAATCTGCTCGAGGCGACTGTGCCCTGCCATCTGGACCGAGGCCTGCTGGACCTCCATCATGCGGCCCTGAACGGAGTTCTGGGCGAGCTCGGCAGAGCCGAGTGCGTCAGCGTAGCGACGTTCGATCTTGTCGCGAACAGCATCGAGGCTGGGTGTGTTGCCCGGAGCCGACAGCGTGCTGTCCATGGAACGAAGGGACTCGCTCACGCGCTCCTGCATCTTGGCCTGCTCGAGCTGGCTGAGCAGCTTGGTGCGCTCGGCAACCTTTGCCTGCAGAGTCATCGCGTTCTGCTCGACGGCCTTCTTGGCCTGAGCGGCTGCCTGCAAGGACTGGTCGTGCAGTGCCTTCAGATCCTCGACGCCCTGCTCGGCCGTCACCAACTGGGCCGCAAAAGCTTCTGCAGCGTTGGTGTACTGAATCGCCTTGTCGTTGTCGCCGGCAGCAGCGGCCTGATCGGCGAGGTTGACTGCCTGGCGCGCGTTGGCGTTGAGCTTTTCGACCTCGTCGAGTTGACGGCTGAGCTTCATCTCGAGTTGACGCTGATTACCGATCACCGACGCAGCCTGCTGGGACAACGCCTGATGCTGGCGCTGTGCGTCCTCGATCGCCTGCTGAATCTGAACCTTTGGATCTGCCTTCTCATCGATCTTCGAATTGAAGAGCGCCATCAGGTACTTCCAGCCCTTGACGAAAGGATTAGCCATTGGTTTGATCCTGCCTCCATCTGATGCGCCGCGCCGAACGCGACCCGGAGCGCGACCGTCGCGCACCGAAACAAGGGCTGCGCCCTATCTGCTCTGACCCCACCTGCTGGAAACCGGCGGTTACGTACAAAATCTATCGGTTACGGCCGGTAGTGGCTACGCCGCCGCCAACCTTCGAGCGTTCGGTGCCGGAATCACGACGCGGGTGTCGCGTGCGATAGTCGGCGAACCGGAAGCCGAGACAGAGCCGGAAGCCGACACGGCAGGTTCGGCAACCTGCCGACCAGCTACCGGAGCGCTCTTCTTCGTGGCCAGGGTCTCGCTCACGTCGACCAGCACGTCGGACAGTGGGACTGCGAGCGCATCACAGATCGCCGCCAACAATTCGCTCGATGCTTCCTTACGTCCACGTTCCACTTCGGACAGATAGCCCAAGCTCACACGCGCGCTGTTCGAGACCTCACGTAGCGTGCGGCTCTGCGAAACGCGCGTACGCCGGAGACTGTCACCGATTGCCTCACGCAATAGCAGCGCCATCTCGCTCCTCCTTCATCCGTGACCTCATCGTGCATGGTCGTACGTCTTCACAATCGTCAACGTCCGAACACATCCGATTGGTTCCCGAGCCTATCGTGCCGCACGCTCTACGACACGATCACGCAACCGCGACACGGCAGTCGCGACCGCGGTTGTCCGAATCTCCCACCGTTCGCCGCCGAGCGCGAGCGGTTCGCATTCGGTTCCGTCAGGGCCGGCGATACCGAGAAACACTGTTCCGACCGGGTGTCCGTCCTGCTCACTCGGACCGGCGACTCCGGTCAGACCGATACCCCAGTCCGCACCGCACTTCGTCCGGGCACCGAGCGCCAATGCCACCGCCGTGCTCTCGGACACGGGGCCGTCCGTTGCCAGGCGGCCTGGATCCACACCAGCCAGTGTTGCTTTCAGGTCGGTCGCGTACACGACCAGACCCCCACGCAGCACCGCGCTCGACCCCGGCACCGACGCGACTGCAGCCGTGAATAACCCTGCTGTCAGAGATTCGGCGGCGGCGACAGTCTGCTTCGCGGCGCCGAGGGCCTCGACAAGTTCGACCACTCCGAGTCCGAGCAGCGGGTCGGTCATGACTCGACTGCGCGAACTCCGGCGCGAAGCCTGATCGCCTGCACGATGTATTCGATTCCCGTCGCCACCGTCAGCACGACGGCAGCAGCCATCAGCAGCCCGCTGACGATGTCCCAACTGCTCGGCAGCGGGCAGAGGTAGAACCCGATCGCAACGGCCTGCACGAGGGTCTTGAGCTTGCCACCCTTGCCCGCCGGGATGACCGCGTGCCGCAGAACCGCGAACCGCAGCAGCGTGATTCCGAGTTCCCTGGCGATGATCACTCCGGTCACCCACCACGACAAGTCACCCAGAACCGAGAGACCGATCAGCGCGGCTCCGATCAGCGCCTTGTCCGCGATCGGGTCCATGAGTTTGCCGAAATCGGTGACCAGACCGTACTTCCGAGCCAATTGGCCGTCGATCCGATCCGTGATCGCGGCGACGATGAACACGCCCATCGCCCCGAGACGCCACCACGTCGAGTGTCCGCCGTCGACGAACAGAACAACGAGAAACACCGGAACGAGAACCATCCGGACCATCGTGAGAATGTTCGCGATGTTCAGCAACGGAACCGGGTTGTCCGCGACAGGTGTGCCGTCGGACGGGCCGACGGCGGCGCGATGGGCGTCGGTCTGATCGCGCGGGGTACTCATCGGATCACCGCACAGGCGGTGAGCCGAACCCGGGATACAGCCGAGCGGCGCGGGAATTGCGTGGGGCGGACAGGCACGCGACTTAGAATATCGGTAGGGCCATTGACTAATGTGCACCACATGACTTCGACCGCGCCGACCTATACCGAGAGCCAGTTGATCGTGCGTCGCGCGCGAACGTCGGACATCCCCGAAATCAAGCGTCTGATCGACATCTACGCCGGCAAGATCCTCCTCGAGAAGAATCTCGTGACGCTGTACGAGGCAGTCCAGGAGTTCTGGGTCGCCGAGCGGGGTGACCAGGTAATCGCTTGCGGCGCACTGCATGTGCTGTGGGCGGACCTGGGTGAGATCCGCACCGTCGCAGTCGATCCGACTGCGAAAGGGCAGGGCGCAGGTTTCCACGTCGTCGACAAACTCATCGAGGTCGCCAAGGAATTGGAGTTGGAACGGTTGTTCGTTTTGACGTTCGAGACCGAGTTCTTCCACCGTCACGGATTCGCGGAGATCGACGGCACTCCCGTCACCGCCGAGGTCTATGCGGAAATGTGTCGGTCCTACGACGCCGGCGTCGCCGAGTTCCTCGATCTGAGCTATGTGAAACCCAACACACTCGGCAATACTCGCATGCTCCTGACTCTCTGAACCGTTCAGACTCTTCAAACACACCCGTCTCGATCACCAGCCTCCGAAAGCGGTTCACGATGTCGTTGTTCCTGGTCGAATACACCTACGCACCCGAGAAGAACCCTCAGCGCGACGAAGTCCGCAGCGATCACCGCGCCTGGCTCGCGGATCTGGTTTCCCGCTCGATCGTTCTGTCATCTGGCCCGTTTGCAGATGGAAACGGCGCGCTGATCATCGTCGATGCCGCTGACGCCGACACCGTTTCACTCCTCTTCACCCACGATCCGTTCGCGATCGCCGATTTGATCGAGAAGGTCCGGATCACCGAGTGGGTTCCGGTGTTGGGTCAGTTCAGCGCCTGAGAGCGTCGACCTACTCCCCGGCCCGGTCGCGAGTCTTCAACAGGCTCGCGACCGTCGTCACCGCCAATACTCCGATGATCACTCCGAGTGAGAGTGCCGTGGAGATCTCCGGCACGGAGACGTGTTCACCTCCGTTGACGAACGAGAGGGTGTTCTCGTGCAACGCGTGAAGTACCAGTTTCACACCGATGAACGCCAAGATTATCGAGAGCCCGTACGAGAGATAGACCAGCCGTTCGAGCAACCCACCGATCAGGAAGTACAGCTGCCGTAGGCCCATCAGCGCGAAGGCGTTGGCGGTGAAGACCAGATACGGTTCCTGGGTCAGACCGTAGATCGCCGGAATCGAATCGAGCGCGAAGAGCACGTCGGCAAAGCCGATTGCGATGAGCGCCAACAACAACGGAGTCACGACGCGCTTGCCGTCGATCCGGGTGATCAACTTGTCGCCGTCGTATTCCTCGGTAGTCGGCAGCACCCGTTTCACGAGCGAGATGATGCGACTGTCGCGCTTCTCCTCGGCTTCCTTCTCATGCCCGTGATCGCGGATCAGGGTGTACGCGGTGTAGATCAGGAACGCACCGAAGAGGTAGAACACCCAACTGTATGCGTTGATGGCGGCGGCACCGACACCGATGAAGATTCCGCGCATCACCAACGCGAGGACGATGCCGATCAGCAATACCTTCTGCTGGAACTCTCGTGGTACCGCGAAGGTCGACATGATGATCACGAAGACGAACAGATTGTCGACCGAGAGCGCCTTTTCCGTGACATAGCCGGCGAAGTACTCACCGCCGTACGTGGTGCCCCAGATCCACATCACGACGAGGCCGAAGACGATGGCGATCGAGATGTAGACCGTCGACCAGAACGCGGACTCCCGGAAGGTCGGCGCATGCGGCGTGCGGACGTGGGCGAAGAAGTCGAAGACGAACAGGCCGAGGATCACCACGATCGTGATTCCCCAAGCCAACGGCGTCACATGCACGGGTTCCTCCGGTCGTCTGTCGACGGCTTGTCCGCCGAGGTGTCCCTACTCGTCTGCGGGTGCCTCATCCGGGTCGCCGCCGCGAATCGACCACAGCAGACCGTCGAGTTCCTCAGGCTTCATGAGTACCTCGCGGGCCTTCGAGCCCTCGCTGGGTCCGACGACGCCACGATTTTCCATGAGGTCCATCAGTCGGCCGGCCTTGGCGAACCCGACTCGCAGCTTGCGCTGAAGCATCGACGTCGAACCGAACTGGCTGGTGATCACCAATTCCACGGCCTGCAAGAGGACATCCATGTCGTCGCCGATGTCGGGGTCGACGTCCTTCTTCTCCCCGGCCTTCTGCGCGGTGACACCTTCGGTGTACTCGGGCTCCGCCTGGTTCTTCGCGAAGTCGACGACCGCCGAGATTTCTTCGTCGGTGATGAACGCGCCCTGCATACGGGTCGGCTTACCCGCACCCATGGGCAGGAAGAGGCCGTCACCCATACCGATGAGCTTCTCGGCGCCTGGCTGATCGAGGATGACTCGCGAGTCCGTCAGTGAAGACGTCGCGAACGCCAGACGAGACGGCACGTTGGTCTTGATCAGGCCGGTGACGACGTCGACGGACGGGCGCTGCGTTGCCAGCACCAGGTGGATACCGGCAGCACGGGCTTTCTGCGTGATGCGGACGATCGCTTCTTCGACGTCGCGGGGAGCGGTCATCATGAGGTCGGCCAGCTCGTCCACAATTGCCAGGATGTACGGGTACGGACGGTAGACGCGCTCGCTGCCCAGCGGGGCGGTGATTTCGCCGGACTTGACCTTGGAGTTGAAGTCGTCGATATGACGCACCCGGTTGGCCTGCATGTCCTGGTAACGCTGTTCCATCTCCTCGACCAACCAGGCCAGCGCTGCCGCGGCCTTCTTCGGCTGAGTGATGATCGGCGTGATCAGGTGCGGAATACCTTCGTACGGCGTGAGCTCGACCATCTTCGGGTCGATGAGGATCATCCGTACTTCTTCCGGCGTTGCTCGGGTGAGCAACGAGACGAGCATCGAGTTCACGAAGCTCGACTTACCCGAGCCGGTCGAACCTGCCACCAGAAGGTGGGGCATCTTCGCGAGGTTGGCACTGACGAAGTCACCTTCGATGTCCTTGCCCAGACCGATCACCAGTGGATGGTGATCGCGTCGGGTGCTCGGCGCGTTCAGCACGTCGGCGAGGCGAACCATTTCGCGGTCGGAGTTCGGTACCTCGATGCCCACGGCGGACTTACCCGGAATGGGGGCCAGGAGACGGACGTTGTCGGTAGCCACTGCATAGGCGATGTTGCGGGCGAGCGCGGTGATCTTCTCGACCTTCACGCCTGGGCCGAGTTCGACCTCGTACCGCGTCACTGTCGGGCCTCGGGTGAATCCGGTAACGGCGGCGTCGATCTTGAACTGTTCGAGGACCTCGCTGATCGCTTCGATCATCGCGTCGTTCGCAGAACTGCGGAGCTTGGGCGGGTCCCCTTCGATCAGCAACGTCGTCGGAGGGAGGTTGTAGTCGCCGTCGGTGACCCGATCGGTGACGAAGTGTTCCTTCTCCTCCGGCTCCGGTTCGGGTTTCGGCACAGGCTTGGCGATAGGGACGGAACGGGCCGGCACCTTGGGTCGCGGCGCCGGAGTCTCCACGACGGGCGCGGCAGCAGCCACGACGGGCTCGTCGGGTACTGCGGTGTCGTCGGCGTTCCACAGACCGAGTACTTCGGTCTTCTTGTCGCCGGATTCGAACTCGTCCGTCGGGTAGTTGTCGATCGGTGCGCGTCGGCTGGTCCGCTTGGCGGGCTTGAGCGGTGGCTCGGCGTAGGTGTCGACCGGGTAGCCGTCGGCGTCGAACAGTGAAGGATCGTAAGCAGATTCGCCGTAGTGGTGCTCGCCGTCCTCGTCGAATTCGGATCCGTAGTCGCCGTATTCGTCCGAGCGATACGAGGCACCGAAGAAGGACTGGAACTTGCTCGGCACCTCACGCAGCGTGGTTCCGGTCAGAAGGAGGATTCCGAATCCGGCGGCGATGACCAGCAGCGGCGCAGACAGCCAGACGGTGAGCCCGTTGGTGAGCGGGCCGCCCACGACGTACCCGACGAACCCTGCTCCGTTGGAGCGACCGGTGGAGTCTGTCGGTGAACCCGAGATGATGTGCCAGAGGCCGAGCGCCGGCAGACCGACCAGCAACGATCCCATGATCAGTCGGGGGCGGATCTCAGGTTTCGGTTCTGTGCGCATCAACAGGATCGCGAGGCCGACGCCGACGATGGGGAGCACGGCCGAGGCCGCGCCGAAGATAGCGCGCACAAGGGTGTCGATGCCGCCGCCGATCGGACCACCGGCTTTGAACCAGACGCCGCCGGCGATGACGACGCTGAATGCGATCAGGCCGAGCGCTATTCCGTCGCGGCGGTGGCCGGCTTCGATCTCGCCGACCTTACTGACGGTGCGTGTGGTGGCGCCGACGCCGCGGGCAGCCAGGGACCACCCGGCTCCGATTCCCTTGCCGACAGCCGCCAACGGGCTGGCCCGCTGAGACGTTTTCGATACCGGGCGGCGCGCGGCCGACGACGTACCGGAGGCCTTCTTGGGCGCTGGCTTGGAGCCTTTGCCCGAGGCCGGGCGCCCACCAGCCCTGGCCGAAGTCGTGACGTTCCGAGGAGTCGACACGGTCCGTGTGGTGCGCGAGGTGCGAGGTTTTGCGGTCGTGCGCGCACTCGGAGTGGAGGCTGACGACCTGGTCGATGCCCTGGACGTGGACGTGCTTGTACTGGATCCCCGGGCGCTCGACTTACCTGCCATGGAGTTCAGGCTAGTCTGTGCGACCCCATCTGGACCATCCGCAACACCAGCAACACTGGTCGCGAGTGCGAAACGTGATCTTCGCAACCCGTCGTTCGAGCGCCACTCAGGTAGAAAAAGGCAATCAGAAACTGCGATCGAGCGCCATCACGGATTGGACGTCGGCCAGTTCACCTTTGGCTTCGATCTTCACTTCGTTGCGACCGAATGCGTGCAGCAGCAACTCGGCGGGTTCGCCCTGCAAGACAACACTGCGAGAGCCGGATTTATGGACGACCGCACTCTCGCCGGAGGGAAGTTCGAAAATTACCTCGACAGCGGCCTTGCGGTAGCCCATCTTGCCGATCTGGCGTGCGTACTTCCACAGCTGAGCCTGCCGACCCTCCGACAACGGACGCGGCGCCCAGTTCAGATGTGCGCGGCGTACGTCTTCGTGGTGAACGAACATCTCGGTGGTGTTGACCTGCGCGTCGAGCCAGTACATCGGCGACCATCGCGGCGGCCCGCTCCGAACGTCGTCGAGGATCTCCTCCCACGGACGCGCCGCTGCGGCCTTTCGCACGCTCTCGGTGTGACCGGCAAGAGGGCTCAACATGATTCCGGGAGCGGCGTCGAGACGCCGCTCCCGGACAATCAGATGTGCTGCCAGGTCACGATTGGTCCACTCCCCACACAGTGTCGGAGCATCGGGGCCGAACTCGACCATGCTGTCCACCAGGGCGAGTCGTTCGTCATGAGCGAAGGTCACCTTCGCCAAAGTACTCGAACCGGACCGGGTTCGAGCGGAAGCGACCTGCTGTGCCGAATCTACGGAACCGCGATGACCGTCGGAATGATCATCGGACGGCGGCGGTACTTGTCCGCGACCCAGCGTCCGACGACGCGGCGCACGGACTGCGCGATGCGATGAGCGTCGATGACGCCTTCGCTCGCCAACCGGGCCAGGTCCGATTCCACGAGATCCGCGGCGGCCTTGAGTGCCGTCGGATCGTCGGAGAAGCCGCGACCGGACACCTCGGGAGTGCTGACTGCACGTCCTGTCGACTCGTTGATGACGATGGTGATGGCGATGAAGCCGCCTTCACCGAGTACGAGGCGATCGGAGAGCGTCGGCTCGCCGACGTCACCGACGGACAGACCGTCGACGTAGACGTGTCCGACCGGTACGCGTCCCACGATCTCGGCGAGGCCGTCGACCATGTCGACCACGACGCCGTCCTCGGCCAGCACGATGCGCTCTTCCGGAACGCCGGTGGCCTTGGCCAGGGCGGCGTTGGCACGCAGGTGGCGCCATTCACCGTGGACGGGCATGGCGTTGGTGGGCCGAACCGCGTTGTACAGGTAGAGCAGCTCACCGGCGGACGCGTGGCCCGAGACGTGAACCTTGGCGCTCTGCTGAGTCACGACGGTGGCACCACGCTTGGCCAAGCCGTTGACCACGGCGAAAACGGAGTTCTCGTTGCCCGGGATCAGGGAGGACGCGAGAACGACCAAGTCGTTGGCCCGGATGTTGATTTGGCGGTGCTCGCCGCGCGCCATCCTCGAGAGCGCTGCCAACGGCTCACCCTGCGAACCCGTGGAGATGAGAACGAGGCGATCGTCGGGAAGGGTGGCGGCGGTGTCGATGTCGACGACCAGGCCGTCTGGCACCGTGAGGTAGCCGAGATCCTGGGCGATCTGCATGTTGCGGACCATCGAGCGGCCGACGAAGACGATGCGACGGTTGTACCGAGCGGCAACGTCGACGACCTGCTGGATGCGGTGCACGTGGCTGGCGAACGATGCCACGATGACGCGCTGCTTCGCCTTGCCGATGACGTTGTCGAGCACTCCCCCGATTTCACGCTCGGGCGTGACGAATCCCGGGACCTCGGCGTTGGTCGAGTCCACGAGGAACAGGTCGACACCCTCGTCGCCCAGGCGGGAGAAACCGGCGAGGTCGGTCAGGCGGCCGTCGAGAGGCAGCTGATCGAGCTTGATGTCACCGGTGTGCAGTACAACTCCGGCGTCGGTGCGAATCGCGATTGCGAGCGCGTCGGGAATCGAGTGGTTGACGGCGAAGTACTCGCAGTCGAACGGGCCGTGAGTGGTGGTGTTTCCTTCGACGACCTCGACGAGGTTCGGTCGCAGGCGATGCTCGCGGCACTTGGCGGCAACGAGGGCGAGAGTGAACTTCGCGCCGATGACCGGAATGTCCGCGCGCAGGCGCAGCAAGAACGGTAGAGCACCGATGTGGTCCTCGTGGCCGTGAGTCAAGATGACGGCTTCGACGTCGTCCATACGGTCTTCGATGTAGCGGAAGTCCGGGAGGATCAGGTCGACGCCGGGCTGCTGGTCCTCGGGGAACAGCACACCGCAGTCGACGATCAGCAACTTGCCGCGGTGCTCGAACACCGTCATGTTGCGACCGATTTCGCCGATGCCGCCGAGAGCAACGATGCGCAGACCTGATGCCGGCGCCTTCGGGGGTGTTCCGAGGCGACCGGTGGGATCGACGGCCGGACGGTTCTCGGGGCGCTTGTTTCCGCGCCCGTTGCCCGCCTTCGACGCTGCCGGACGGTTGCCGCCGGCAGATTTGCGTGGCGACCTGTCTTCGGTCGATTTCTTGGGTGCAGCAGATTTAGTGGCTGCGGACTTGGTCGCTGCAGATTTGGCTGCTGCGGCCTTCTTGGGCGGGGCGGCTGCGGCGGGGGCCGCTTCTGCCGCCGGCGCAGCTGGTGCCTCTACCGGTGCGGCCTTCGCGGCCGTTTCGGGAGCCGGAGGCGAAGGCGGACCGGCTTGACGACTGGCACTACGACGTCGGGGGGGACGGGTCATTTACAAAACTCCTGCCGCATGCAGATCGGCGGCAAGACCGTCGATCTGCTCTTTAGTGGGTGCAACCTGCGGAAGGCGTGGTTCTCCGACATCGATTCCGATGAGTCGCAGACCCGCCTTCGAAGCGCTGACACCGCCGAGGCGGGCAACGGAACGAATCACAGGGATCAAACTGAGGTTTATCTCGCGTGCGCGGGCGATGTCGCCGGACACGAACGCGGTGTGGAGGTCGCGGAGGCGACCCGGAACGAGATGGCCGATGACGCTGACGAAGCCGGTAGCACCGACAGCGAGCCACGGCAGGTTCAGCGGGTCGTCACCGGAGAAGAACTGAAGCTCGGTGGTGCCGATCAACTCTGCGCCGGCGTTGAGGTCACCCTTGGCATCCTTGACGGCCTTGATCCGCGGGTGCTCGGCGAGTCGGCGGATCGTTTCGGTCTCGATGGGGACGACGGAGCGGGGCGGAATGTCGTACAACATGACGGGCAGGTCGGTCGCGTTGGCGACGGCGGTGAAGTGTGCAAAGAGTCCGGCCTGGGGCGGACGCGAGTAGTACGGGGTGACGACGAGCAGACCGTGCGCACCGGCGCGAGCCGCGTCACGGGCGAGTTCGACACTGTGGGCGGTGTCGTTGCTCCCGGCGCCTGCAACGATCTTCGCGCGGTTGCCGACGGCGTCGATCACTGCGCGGAGCAGGTCGAGCTTCTCGGACTCGGTGGTGGTGGGAGACTCACCGGTCGTGCCGGCAAGAACGAGGCCGTCGCAGCCGTTGTCGACGAGATGGGCTGCGAGGCGCACTCCCGCGTCGACGTCCAACTTCCCGTCGGCAGTGAACGGGGTCACCATCGCAACGGAAATGGTGCCGAACGGACGCTCGACAAGAGAAGCGGAATCACCGTAGGTCATGGTCAGAAGGTTACCCGGTTCAGCTCTTACTTCTGCACACGAGTCACGACTCGGCCGCAAATGCACTGACGGCGATTTCCGATCCGTCGCTTCCGCGGAGAATCTCGTAGTCCCCGAACACATTTGGGGCGACGTCACGAAGCTGACGTAGGCACTCGATCGCGACTCGCCGGATCTCGACGTCGGCATGTTCGGTGGCGCGCATCTCGACGAAGTGCCGCCAGGCCCGATAGTTCCCGGTCACGACCAAGCGCGTCTCGGTTGCGTTGGGCAGCACCGAGCGCGCAGCTTGCCTGGCTTGCTTCCCACGCATCGGGGCACCGGGCACTGATTGCAATTTCCCCTCGAGGGCGGTCAGCAGTTCGCCGTAAGCGCGACGGCTCTCGTCGGTGGCAGACAGAAACAGTGATTCGAGCTCGGGATCACCTTCGACCGCGGGAGGCACGACAACGTTCGCATCATTCTCGCGAACGAATCGCTGCGAGAGTTGCGAGTACGAGAAGTGCCGGTGACGAATCAATTCGTGAGTGCACGAGCGCGAGATACCAGTGATGTAGAAGCTCACCGTCGCGTGCTCTAGCACCGAAACGTGTCCGACCTCGAGCAGATGTCTGAGGTAGCCGGCGTTGGTTGCGGTTCGCGGATTCGGCTTGGACCAACTCTGGTAGCAGGCTCGGCCGGAGAACTCGACGAGCGCTTCGCCGCCGTCCGCGTCCGTCTCCCACGGAATGTCCTCGGGCGGGAAGAACTCGGACTTCGCCACCAACTGCACTTTCAGCGACACCGTGTTCGGCACAACCCACTCCTCGACAAGCACGAAACGACCAGCACGAAACCCGGGCGCCGTTCGCCTCAGGTGCTGGGCAACTCTATAGCGGTTGCGCTCCCCCGAGATCGAGTGACGTCACCACACCCTTGACTGACGTCACTTTTGACGCCACTCTGGTGTCATGGACATTTCGGAGTACACCGCGAAGCTGCAGAATGACCTCGTCACCGCAGCCGAACTCGGCGACGATCACACGCGCCGGATTGCGGCGTCGTTGTCCGCCGCCATCGAACCCTCGGTCCGCCTGGTCTTGTTGGCCGCGGCGACGGAGTTGGCCAAGGAGATCGGGACCAAACTCGACGGCCGCGAGGTCAGGGTCAATCTCGACGGCAACGAGATCGTGACCGACGTCGTCCGCCCGACGAATTCGACCGGCGGCGAGGGCGGAAACGAGAAGGCAGACGACGAGAAGAAGGACTCCACTTACTCGTTCGACGACGTCAGCGGCGATATCAGCCGAGTGACGTTGAGGATGATGGAGCAGATCAAAGCCCGCGCCGAGGAGGCAGCCAATCAGAACGGAGTCTCCCTCAACTCGTGGGTTTCACAAGCCGTTCAGGGCGCATTGCGGGACCAGATGCGCAAGAACGGCATGGACTAGTTCGACGCCACCCTGATCGCCGATGATCTAATTGCGCAACTGCAGTAATCACGAACCGTTGCCGCAAGGCGAGAAGGAGCACGTTCATGGCCGTTTCGGGCGTCAAGGAATTCGAGATCAAGGCTGATCCGGCGACGGTGATGAAGGCCGTAGCTGCAGTCGATCGGCTGCCGGAGTGGTCGTCTGCGCACAAGAAGATCACCATCGAGAGCACCCACGACGACGGTCGACCCCATCGCGTTCGCATGGCCGTGTCCATTCTGGGAATCAACGACGAGCAGGTAGTCGACTACACCTTCGAGGGCGACGACAAGGTGACCTGGACACTCGTCGAGAGCGGCCAGCAGAACCAGCAGGACGGCTCGTACGTCTTGACTCCCACCGACGGTGGAACCAAGGTCACCTTCGAACTGACCATCGATCCCAAGATCCCGCTGCCGGGCTTCCTGGTGAAGAAGGCGCAGAAGACGGCCCTGGAAACTGCAAGCAAGGGCCTGACGAAGTTCGTCGAAAACTTCTGAGCGCACACGCAATTCAGGCGGCCCTTACTTCGGCGTTCATCGCCGGGTAGGGGCCGTTTGCTGTGAAGCCCAGCTGCGATTTCTCGGAAGTTCTTGCCGATGTTGAACATTCGCCGGTAGCCGTGGACCGCCCGGAGTAACGTCGGCCGCGTGTCCGCCGAGACCGCAGAGCCCAACTCCATGGCACCCGTGCGCATCCTCGTCTACAGCGACGACGCACACACCCGCGAGCAAGTTCGGCTCGCTCTCGGAGAGCGCCCACATCCTTCGATGCCCACCATCGACTACGTCGAGGTCGCGACCGCGCCGATCGTCGTCGACAAGCTCGATGCCGGCGGAATCGATCTCGCCATCCTCGACGGCGAGGCGAGTCCGGCGGGCGGCATGGGCGTCGCGAAACAACTCAAGGACGAGATCGTCGACTGTCCGCCGATCCTCGTACTGACCGGTCGACCCGACGATGCGTGGCTGGCGTCGTGGTCGCGAGCGGAAGCCTCAGTGCCGCAGCCGATAGATCCGATGGAACTCTCTTCCACCGTCATCGCGCTTCTGCGTCGGCAACTGAGCCGGTGAGCACCCGTTGCAGCGGTGATTCGTTGCGGCGCCGACTACTTCGGACTTTCGAGAGCGAAACTCGGCACCTCGAAAATCAACCCAATGTCGGAGGCCTCCCCTAGTGTGGGTGTCGCAGGTCACATAAGTGTCGAATTGCTGGCAGTATCGAAATCGAACGGCACCTTCGGGTTAACGGCACCTTCGGGCTAGGCGGACATCCGCACAGCGGAGAGGAGTTCGGGTGAGATGAACGCTTACATCCCCATTCTCGTTCTCGGGGTCATCGCGATGGCCTTCGCTGTGGTGTCGGTTGTTCTCGCGTCCGTGGTCGGCCCGAAGCGGTACAACAGGGCGAAACTCGAAGCCTACGAATGCGGAATCGAACCGGCACCCCGTACCGCTGGTGGCGGACGGTTTCCCGTCAAGTTCTATCTGACGGCAATGCTGTTCATCATCTTCGACATCGAGATCGTTTTCCTCTATCCGTGGGCGGTGCATTTCGATTCGCTCGGTTTGTTCGGCCTCGCGGCGATGGGCCTTTTCATAGTCAACGTCTCGGTGGCATACGCATACGAATGGCGACGAGGCGGTCTCGGTTGGGACTAGCTCAGCGAACACAGGAACAGCACACACGAGTCAGACAAAACCGGTCACACCGCAGCTGTTACGACTGAAAAGAGTCGGATATGGGTCTCGAAGAAAAGCTCCCCAGCGGATTTCTACTGACCACGGTCGAGGGCCTGGCAGGTTATGCCCGAAAAGGATCACTGTGGCCTGCCACCTTCGGGCTCGCGTGCTGCGCCATCGAGATGATGGCAACCACGTCGGGTCGCTTCGACCTGGCGCGGTTCGGTATGGAGGCATTCCGCGCGTCGCCGCGACAGGCAGACCTTCTGATCGTGGCCGGGCGGGTCAGTCAAAAGATGGGCCCGGTACTTCGTCAGGTCTACGACCAGATGGCCGAGCCGAAATGGGTTCTGGCCATGGGTGTATGCGCGTCGTCCGGCGGAATGTTCAACAACTACGCAGTGGTTCAGGGCGTCGACCACATCGTGCCGGTCGACATCTACTTGCCCGGCTGTCCGCCGCGGCCGGAGATGCTCCTGAACGCGATCATCGAACTGCACCGAAAGATCCAGGAAATGCCCCTCGGCGTGAACCGCGAAGAGGCACGCGCGGCAGCCGAGCGCGCCGCACTGGCATCCACCCCCACCATCGACATGAAGGGGCTGCTGCGATGACCTCGGGTAACACCGGCGCGAGAGGGATGTTCGGGGTCCGCGGCACTGGCGACACCTCGGGCTACAGCAGGCTTGCCCCTCCGATCTCTCTAGAGGACAAGGCTTCTCGACCCTTCGGCGGTTATTTCGATGCAGTCGCGGATTCGTTGGACGCGGCATTGAGCAGCGCGGGTGGCACTTTCACCGCTGCAGTCGAGCGTGTGGTGATCTTTCGAGACGAGATGACGCTGCACGTCGAACGCTCCCACTTGCCGCAGGTTGCGCGAAGACTGCGCGACGAACCGGACCTTCGCTTCGAGCTCTGCCTGGGTGTCGACGGAGTGCACTACCCGCAGGACACCGGTCGTGAACTGCACGCCGTGTATCCACTTGCCTCGATTACGCACAACCGCCGAATCAGGCTGGAAGTATCTGTGCCGGATTCCGATCCGCATATTCCGTCGATCGTCGGGATCTACCCGACCAATGACTGGCATGAACGCGAGACGTACGACTTCTTCGGGATCGTCTTCGACGGTCATCCGGCCCTGACCCGCATCGAGATGCCCGACGACTGGAAAGGCCACCCCCAGCGGAAGGACTATCCGCTCGGCGGTATCCCGGTCGAGTACAAGGGCGCCCAGACTCCGCCTCCCGACGAGCGTAGGTCGTACAACTGATGAACGAGACGACAGGAAGCAACTCCGGTGCCACGACGGAAACCGTCGTCACGGCATCGGGTCAGGACTGGGACGACATCGTCACCGCGGCCGCCCGCCAGCGAACCGGCGAGGCGGAACGGATCGTGGTCAACATGGGCCCACAGCATCCGTCCACTCACGGGGTCTTGCGCCTCATTCTCGAGATCGAGGGTGAGACGGTCGTGGAAGCTCGATGTGGAATCGGCTACCTGCACACCGGAATCGAGAAGAATCTCGAATTCCGGAACTGGACGCAGGGCGTCACTTTCGTTACTCGAATGGACTACCTGTCACCGTTCTTCAACGAAACCGCGTACTGCCTCGGAGTCGAGAAACTTCTCGACATCACCGACGACATTCCCGAGCGAGCCACCGTCATTCGCGTCATGATGATGGAACTCAATCGGATCTCCTCACATCTCGTGGCCCTGGCGACCGGCGGAATGGAACTCGGCGCCGTAACGGCGATGCTGTTCGGATTCCGCGAACGCGAATTGATTCTGGACGTGTTCGAGACGATCACCGGACTGCGGATGAATCACGCCTACATCAGGCCTGGTGGTCTCGCTCAGGATCTACCCGACGGGTCGGTCGCGAAGGTTCGGGAATTGTTGAAGGTCCTACCGAAACGGTTACGTGACGTCGAACTGATGCTCAGCGACAACTCCATCTGGAAAGCACGTACCCAGGGAATCGGATATCTCGATCTCACCGGCTGTATGGCGCTCGGGGTGACGGGGCCGGTCCTTCGCGCCACAGGTCTCCCCCACGATCAGCGTCGAGCGCAGCCGTACTGCGGCTACGAGAACTACGAGTTCGACGTAGTGACACACGACGGATCCGATTGCTACGGAAGGTACGTCATCCGCGTCGAGGAGATGAAGGAGTCCCTCAAGATCGTGGAGCAGTGCCTCGACAAGCTGCAACCGGGCCCGGTCATGGTGGACGACAAGAAGATCGCCTGGCCTGCCGATCTCGCTGTCGGACCGGATGGCCTCGGCAACTCGCAGAAGCACATCGCCAAGATCATGGAGTCCTCCATGGAAGGTCTGATTCACCATTTCAAACTGGTCACCGAGGGTATCCGCGTGCCGCCAGGTCAGGTGTACGTCGCCGTCGAGTCTCCGCGTGGCGAATTGGGGGTGCACATGGTCAGCGACGGGGGAACCCGGCCGTACCGCGTCCATTTCCGGGACCCGTCGTTCACCAACCTTCAAGCGGTCGCCGCGATGTGTGAGGGAGGCATGGTGTCCGACGTGATCGCTTCGGTTGCCAGTATCGATCCCGTCATGGGCGGAGTGGACCGATGACCGGCCCGAACGGCTCGTCACGCGTGTTCATCGAACTCGGGCCGCGCCCGGAAGAGCCCACGCAATTGGTACGCCCTGGCGCACGATCGAGCTATCCACCCGACGTACTCGCCCGACTCGACGCCGACGCCGAAACCGTCATCGCTCGTTACCGTGAGCCTGACGCCGCCGCGACCACCAGTCGATCCGCCCTGTTGCCGCTCCTTCATCTCGTGCAATCCGAGGACGGGTACATAACCCCGGCCGGGATCGATTTCTGCAGTGCCAAGCTGGGATTGACGGGCGCCGAGGTCGCCGCAGTTTCCACCTTCTACTCCATGTATCGCCGGGGGCCGACGGGTGAGTATCTGGTCGGAGTCTGCACCAACACGCTGTGCGCGATCATGGGCGGCGACGACATCCTCGCGGCACTCGAAGAGCACCTGGGCTCGACAGGCTCCAGAGACGAAGGTGGACACTCCATCTCGACGTCCGACGGTAAGATCACCCTGGAACACATCGAGTGCAATGCGGCGTGCGACTACGCCCCCGTCATGATGATCAACTGGGAGTTCTTCGACAATCAGACCCCGGAATCGGCGCGCTCACTCGTCGATGCGCTCCGCGCCGGAGAGCGCGTGACACCCGATCGCGGTGCCACGCTGTGCTCGTTCCGGCAGACTGCGCGCACTCTGGCTGGTTTTCCGGATACGCGAATCGAGGCAGCCGAAGCGCAGACCGTCGGCGATGCAACTCTTGCCGGACTACGTATCAGCCGATCTCTCGACGACAACCCACCCGGCTCGGCCTCCGCGGCCGACGCTCCCGGCGAAGGGAAGTGACATGACACTCGCCCCCGTCCTGAGTCGATACTGGGATCAACCGAATTCATGGACCCTCGACAGCTACCTTCGCCGCGACGGCTACCAGGCGCTGCGCAAAGCGCTGGCCACGCCCCCCGACGCCGTGATCGAAACCGTCAAGGACGCGGGCCTGCGCGGACGTGGCGGCGCGGGCTTCCCGACAGGCCTCAAGTGGAGCTTCATCCCCCAGGTCTCCGAAGACAAGCCAGGAGACGGCAAGCCTCACTACCTCGTCGTCAATGCCGACGAGTCCGAACCGGGCACATGC
Organism: Rhodococcus sp. MurmanLake-1; assembly: GCF_056945715.1. Lineage (NCBI taxonomy): Bacteria > Bacillati > Actinomycetota > Actinomycetes > Mycobacteriales > Nocardiaceae > Rhodococcus > Rhodococcus sp. MurmanLake-1. The sequence continues at coordinate 576,380 of NZ_JBWZNF010000001.1, forward strand.
AAGGACATGCCGTTGATGATGGCGACCCCACACACGTTGGTGGAGGGAGTGATCATCGCGGCGTACGCAATTCGAGCAGCGAAGGCGTTCATCTACGTCAGAGGTGAGGTTGTCCCGGTTCTGCGGCGCCTACAGACCGCTGTCGCCGAGGCTTACGCGGCTGGATATCTGGGCCGCAACGTCCTCGGTTCGGGTTTCGATCTGGATCTCGTCGTCCATGCCGGAGCCGGCGCCTATATCTGTGGGGAAGAGACGGCTCTCCTCGATTCGTTGGAGGGACGACGCGGTCAGCCCCGCCTGCGGCCGCCGTTCCCCGCTGTCGCCGGTCTCTATGCCTGCCCGACCGTCGTCAACAACGTCGAGTCCATCGCGAGTGTTCCGTCGATCGTCCTGGGCGGCCCGGAGTGGTTCCGGTCGATGGGAAGTGAGAAGTCACCGGGATTCACGCTGTATTCGCTCTCGGGTCATGTCACCACACCCGGCCAGTACGAGGCTGAACTCGGAATCACCTTGCGCGAGCTGCTCGAATACGCAGGCGGGGTCCGCGCTGGACACACCCTCAAATTCTGGACTCCCGGCGGATCCTCGACACCGATCTTCACCGACGAACATCTCGATGTCCCACTCGACTACGAGGGCGTCGGCGCCGCGGGATCCATGCTCGGTACCAAGGCCTTGCAGATATTCGACGAGACAACCTGCATCGTGCGTGCGGTGTTGCGATGGACCGAGTTCTACGCTCACGAATCCTGCGGTAAATGCACGCCGTGCCGCGAGGGCACGTACTGGCTGGTGCAGATCCTGCGTCGGCTCGAAGGTGGAACAGGAACCGAGGCCGATCTCACCAAACTTCTCGATATCTCGGACACGATCCTCGGAAAGTCCTTCTGCGCGTTGGGTGATGGAGCGACCAGCCCGATCATGTCTTCCTTGAAGTACTTCCGCGAGGAATACGTAGCGCATTTCGACGGTAACGGATGCCCGTTCGATCCTCACCGGTCCGTTCTCGCGACAGGAGCGTTCGTCTCATGACTGCAGCCGACGCCACCACTGGAACCGATGCGGCACCGCCGATTGATCTCGTCACCCTCACCATCGACGGCCGGGAACTCCAGGTCCCCCAGGGCACGTTGATCATTCGCGCTGCGGAGATGATCGGCACCCAGATTCCGCGGTTCTGCGATCATCCTCTATTGGACCCGGTCGGTGCTTGCCGCCAGTGCATCGTGGAAGTCGAAGGTCAACGCAAGCCGGTGGCGTCCTGCACGACACCGGTTGCGGACGGAATGGTCGTCACCACACAGCTCACGTCGCCTGTGGCCGAGAAGGCGCAACGCGGGGTGATGGAACTCCTGCTCATCAACCACCCTCTGGACTGCCCCGTGTGCGACAAGGGCGGCGAGTGTCCGCTCCAGAACCAGGCGATGTCGACCGGTCGCACCGAATCCCGGTTCGGTGAGGAGAAAAGGACCTACCCCAAGCCCATCCCCCTCTCGTCCGAGATCCTCCTCGACCGCGAGCGTTGTGTCCTCTGCGCCAGGTGCACGCGATTCTCGAGTCAGATCGCCGGCGACCCGTTCATCGATCTCCTCGAGCGCGGCGCGCTTCAACAGGTCGGGATCTACGCCAACGAGCCCTTCGAGTCCTACTTCTCGGGCAACACCATCCAGGTTTGCCCGGTCGGCGCGCTCACCAGTACGGCATACCGATTCCGGGCGCGACCGTTCGATCTGGTGTCCAGCCCCAGCGTGTGTGAACACTGCGCCGACGGATGTGCTCAGCGCACCGACCACCGTCGCGGAAAGGTTCTCCGTCGTCTCGCCGGGGACGACCCCGACGTCAACGAGGAATGGAACTGCGACAAGGGGCGCTTCGCTTTCACGTACACGACCCAAGGTGATCGGATCACCACTCCCCTGATCCGCAATGCTGACGGCGAATTGATTCCGGCGTCGTGGCCCATGGCACTCGACCTCGTTGCGCGATCCTTCGCGCAGGCCCGCGGTGACGCAGGCGTACTCGTCGGCGGACGCTCTACCTTGGAGGACGCCTACGCCTACGGTAAGTTCGCGCGAGTTGCTCTCGCTACCAACAACATCGACTTCCGAATCCGCGCTCACTCAGCCGAAGAGGAAGATTTCCTCTCAGCTCACGTCGCTGGCCGCACACTCGAAGGGTCGGTGACGTACCAGGACCTCGAATCTGCCCCGACCGCGTTGCTGGTAGCTCTCGAGCCAGAGGAGGAGTCACCGATCATCTTCCTGCGACTGCGCAAGGCCGCACGTTTCGGCAAGACGGCGGTGCTCTCCAGCGCGCCATTCGCTACGCGCGGCCTGCAGAAGATGGGCGGTGGTCTACTTCGGACCGTACCCGGAAGTGAAGCAGCTCTGATGGATTCGTTGTCCCACCCCAGCAGTGAGGAGGGTCAGCTCCTCCGGCAGCCCGGTGCTGTGATCCTGCTGGGTGAGCGACTGAGTGCGGTAGTAGGCGGCTTCGCCGCGGCGCTGCGACTCGCCGAATCGACGGGAGCTTCTTTGGCTTGGGTACCACGCCGCGCTGGTGATCGCGGCGCCGTCGAGGCCGGCGCGCTACCGGGATTGCTTCCCGGCGGACGCCCCGTTGCGGACCCGGCAGCACGTCAGGAGGTGGAATCAGTGTGGGGGGCCTCCATCCCGGCATCCGACGGTCGCGACGCCGCGAGTCTGCTGGATCCGGCGCAGACGACTGCTGCGCTTCTTGTCGGCGGCGTCGAGTTGAGTGATCTCCCGAACCCGGCGAAGGCAAGGGCCGCGATCGAAGCCGCAGGGTTCGTTGTGAGTTTGGAGATCCGTCACAGCGGAGTCACCGAACTCGCCGACGTCGTCTTCCCGGTGGCACCGGTCGCCGAGAAGCCCGGAACCTTCCTCGACTGGGAAGGCCGCGAGCGCGTGTTCGACACCGCGTTAAGAACGACAGGAGTGATGCCGGATCAGCGCGTTCTCCACGCGATCGCAGCCGAGATGGGCATCGATCTGGGCCTACCCGACGCAGATTCCGCACGCTCGGAGATACACCGCCTCGGCGCTTGGTCCGGATCGCGCCCCACCTCGCCTCAGGTCCCGTCAGGCACCATGCCCACACCGGCACTGGGCGAGGCAGTGTTGTCGAGTTGGCGAATGTTGCTCGACAACGGCCGATTGCAAGACGGCGAGCCCAACCTGGCGGGTACGGCACGGCCGTCGCTCGTGCGTTTGTCGGCCGAGACCGCTGCCGAGATCGACGCCGACAACGGCGATCACGTTGCGGTGTCGACTGAATCCGGTTCCATCACATTACCGTTGGAGATCACCGACCTCCCGCCTCGAACAGTCTGGCTCCCGCTCAATTCACCGGGTAGCACGATCTACGAAACGCTCTGCGTCACCGCGGGGTCCGTGGTGAAGATTGCGAAGGCGGGAGCGCAATGAACACCCACGAGTACGGGACGGTCGCAGCTCCGGTCGACCTGTCGGCGTTCGGGCACGACCCGTGGTGGTTGGTGATCGGCAAGGCTCTCGCAATCTTCGTGTTCCTCGTACTCACCCCGCTGGTGGCGATCTACGCGGAACGAAAGGTCATGGCACGCATGCAGATGCGTGTCGGACCGAACCGCGTCGGCCCCCGTGGAATGCTCCAGAGCCTCGCTGACGGAATCAAGCTCGCCCTCAAGGAGGGCATCACACCGACCGGCGCCGACAAACCGCTTTACCTCCTCGCGCCCGTCATCGCGGTCGTGCCCGCCTTCATGGCTTTTGCTGTCATCCCGTTCGGTCCACAGGTGTCGATTTTCGGAACCCGGTCACCCCTGCAACTGACCGATCTACCGGTCGGCGTTCTGTACATCCTGGCCGTCACTTCTATCGGTGTGTACGGGATCGTCCTTGCCGGCTGGTCTTCGGGATCGACGTATCCCCTACTGGGCGCACTTCGATCGACCGCGCAGGTCATCTCGTACGAGGTAGCGATGGGCCTGTCTTTCGCTGCCGTTTTCCTCTACGCCGGCACGATGTCCACGTCCGGCATCGTCGACGCCCAACAGGGAGCCTGGTACGTCTTTCTCCTCCTGCCGTCCTTCCTGATCTACGTGACAGCCATGGTCGGCGAAACCAACAGGGCTCCCTTCGACCTTCCCGAGGCCGAAGGTGAGCTGGTAGGTGGGTTCCACACCGAGTACTCCTCCCTCAAGTTCGCGATGTTCATGCTGGCCGAGTACGTGAACATGGTGACGGTGTCCGCTCTGGCCACCACGCTGTTTCTGGGCGGGTGGCACGCACCGTTCCCGTTCAATCTTTGGGACGGCGCCAATTCCGGTTGGTGGCCGGTGCTGTGGTTTGTCGCGAAAGTGTGGGGCTTCCTCTTCGTCTTCATCTGGTTGCGCAGCACGCTTCCTCGATTGCGCTACGACCAGTTCATGAATCTCGGCTGGAAGGTTCTGATCCCAGCAGCTTTGGTATGGGTGATGGTGATCGCGACCGTTCGTGCGTTCCGCAACGAGGGCTACAACACCTGGGTCGTACTTCTCTGCGTCGCACTGGTTCTCGGAGCTGCGCTCCTGATCGTGTTGGCCGGGACCTACCGCGGCCGACGCCGAACTGCCGCGTTGGTCACCGCTTCGGGGGCTTTGCCTTTCGATGCAATGTCGGGCGGCTTCCCGGTTCCACCGCTGCCTGGTCAAAAACTGCCTGGTCAAAAACTGCCTGGTCAGAACGTGCCACCGCCGCGACGCACAGATGTTTCCGACACATCGGAGGACTCCCATGCCTGAATTCCTCGGACCTATCGCGGGTTTCGGAGTGACGCTCTCGACCATGTTCAAGAAACCCGAGACCGAGTTCTATCCGGAGGAGAAGCGCCCCACCGCGCCCGGATACCACGGTCGCCATCAACTCAACCGGTATGCGGACGGACTCGAGAAGTGCATCGGTTGCGAACTGTGTGCCTGGGCCTGCCCCGCCGACGCGATCTATGTCGAGGGTGCTGACAACACCGAAGAAGAACGGTTCTCCCCCGGAGAGCGCTACGGGCAGGTGTATCAGATCAACTACCTGCGGTGCATCGGCTGCGGCCTCTGCGTCGAGGCCTGCCCCACTCGGGCCCTCACGATGACCAACGAGTACGAGATGGTCGACGACAATCGAGCTGGATTGATCTACGAGAAGGACCGACTGCTCGCGCCCCTGAAACCCGACATGACAGCGCCACCACACGCGCTGCGTCCCGGCACAACTCAGGACGACTACTACCGCGGCGACATCACAGCAGTACCCGAACAAGCAGTACCCGAACAAGCAGTACCCGAGCAAGCAGTATCCGAGCAAGCAGCACCCGAGCTAGAGCCGAACCCGGAGACCGAGAAATGATCGCGGCGGTCACGACCACGATCCTGGCGGAGGGAACGATGACATCGACCTCCACCGGCGAGGCGGTGCAGTTCTGGATCCTCGGAACCCTTGCGGTGATCAGCGCTTTGGGTGTCGTCGCCGCTCCCAAGGCCGTCTACTCTGCACTCTTCCTTGCGATGACGATGATCATTCTGGCCGTGTTCTACATCGTCCAGGGCGCACTGTTCCTGGGTGTCGTTCAGATCGTCGTCTATACCGGCGCGGTGATGATGTTGTTCTTGTTCGTCCTGATGCTGGTGGGCGTGGATTCTTCGGACTCCCTGGTCGAAACGCTACGCGGACAACGAGTCAGCGCGATCGTGATCGGCGTCGGATTCGGGCTGCTCCTTATCGGCGGCCTCGGAAATGCGTCGATCTCGGGCTTCACCGGATTCACCGGACTCGACCAGGGCAACATCGACGCACTCGCCGATCTCATCTTCATCCGCTACGTCTGGGCCTTCGAACTGACCGGTGCACTGCTGATCACGGCGACACTCGGCGCAATGATGCTCGCACACCGGGAGAAGATCGGAGCCACACTCAGCCAACGCGAACTCTCGCAGCAACGATTCGCGTACCTGGGCAGCGATGAAGACAATCCCGAAAAGGGCTCGGCCACTCCACTCCCCAGTCCCGGCGTGTACGCACGTCACAACGCAGTGGACATGCCGGCCTTGTTGCCGGACGGAACGTTCTCGACGCTCTCTGTCAGCAGCGCGCTCACTCCACGTTCCCCGGATCCGAGCACCGGTGAGGAGACTCAGCGATGAATCCCGAGAACTATCTGTATCTGTCCGTCCTGTTGTTCACGATCGGAGCTGCAGGAGTCCTCCTGCGCCGCAACGCCATCGTGGTGTTCATGTGTATCGAATTGATGCTCAACGCCGCCAACTTGGCGTTCGTGACCTTCGCGCGCATGCACGGCAATCTGGACGGCCAGATCTTCGCCTTCTTCACGATGGTGGTCGCTGCGGCCGAAGTAGTCGTCGGCCTGGCAATCATCATGATCATCTTCCGATCTCGGCGTTCTGTATCCGTCGACGACGCAGACCTGCTGAAGTACTGATATGTCAGGAGGAATCACGTCCGCCATCTGGTTGCTCCCCGCCCTGCCGCTGTGCGGCGCCGCTGTCCTTTTGCTGGCCGGTCGTCGCACGAACGCGTGGGGTCACCTGCTTGCCTGCGTCATGGCTATCGCGTCGTTTGTCGTCGCAGTGGTGTTTTTCATCGCCATGCTCGGCCGTGACACCGCCGACCGCACCGTCACCGAGCACCTGTTCAGTTGGGTCCCGGTCGACAGTCTTCAGGTCGAGTTCGGACTGCAACTGGACCAACTGTCGATGTGTTTCGTTCTGCTCATCACCGGTGTAGGTTCGCTGATCCACATCTACTCGGTCGGATACATGGCGCACGACCCCGAGCGTCGTAAGTTCTTCGCGTACCTCAATCTTTTCCTCGCTGCAATGCTGCTTCTGGTGCTCGCCGACAACTTCCTCGGACTCTACGTCGGCTGGGAAGGCGTCGGGTTGGCGTCATACCTGCTGATCGGCTTCTGGCAGCACAAGCCGTCGGCGGCGACTGCCGCCAAGAAGGCTTTTGTCGTCAATCGGGTGGGCGACATCGGATTGATGATCGCAATGATGTTGATGTTCAGCACATTCGGCTCGCTCTCGTTCAGCAATGTCTTCGGCGACGCGTCCGGCGCAAGCGAAGGTGTCCTGACGGCGATCGGTCTGATGCTCCTCCTCGCTGCGTGCGCGAAGTCGGCGCAAGTGCCGCTGCAGTCGTGGCTCGGCGACGCGATGGAGGGCCCCACCCCCGTTTCGGCTCTGATTCACGCGGCCACGATGGTCACCGCCGGCGTCTACCTGATCGTGCGCTCCAATCCGATCTTCGATCTCGCGCCCGACGCTCAACTCGTGGTTGTCATCGTCGGTGCCGTGACGCTCCTGTTCGGTGCGATCATCGGCTGTGCGAAGGACGACATCAAGAAAGCGCTCGCCGCATCGACCATGAGTCAGATCGGATACATGGTCCTGGCCGCGGGTCTCGGACCAGCCGGATACGCCTTCGCAATCCTTCATCTGATCACCCACGGATTCTTCAAGGCGGGCCTGTTCCTCGGCGCCGGCTCCGTGATGCACGCGATGAACGACGAAACCGACATGCGGCGCTACGGCGGACTCCGAGCGTTCATGCCACTGACTTTTGTCACGTTCGGGCTCGGATATCTTGCCATCATCGGTGTTCCGCCGTTTGCCGGGTTCTTCTCCAAGGACAAGATCATCGAGGTTGCAATCGGCGAGGGCGGCGTCAAGGGCGTTGTGCTTGGCATCGTCACGCTCTTGGGTGCGGCGCTCACTGCCTTCTACATGAGCCGCGTGATGCTGATGACCTTCTTCGGGAAGGCCCGCTGGGAGAACCAGAAACCTCACGAATCTCCGGCGGTGATGACGTCTCCGATGATCATTCTGGCGGTGGGATCCGTCGGGGCCGGCATGCTCCTGACCATCGGGTCCAGCTTGCAGAACTGGCTGGAACCGGTAGTCGGCTCCCATCACGTCGAACCGCCGATACCCGCATGGTCGATCACCGCGCTGGCGCTGCTCGCAGTCGCCGCCGGCGTCGCGATTGCTTATCGCGAGTACGCCACACGGGAGATTCCCGTGGTGGCACCGACTCCGGTTTCTCCGTTGACCGTTGCGGCTCGCCGTGATCTGTACGGTGACGCCTTCAACGAGGCGGTGTTCATGAAGCCGGGACAACAACTCACCAAGTCGCTGGAAGTGGTCGACACCAAGGGAATAGGCGGCGTCGTGGGTAGCTTTGCGGTGGTCGTCACCGGGTTGTCCACGCTCACGCGGAAGCTGCAGACCGGGTTCGTTCGTTCGTACGCGCTGGTGATGTTTGTCGGAGCAACACTCGTGGTCGCGACAATGATGGCGGTGACACTGTGGTGATCGAAGCGGCGGTGAGCGACTCTGTGACCAATGCCGGCTTCCCTGCGCTGACGGCGCTCTGGCTGCTTCCGCTCATCGGAGCGGGTGTTGTCCTCGCTCTGCCTGCACGGTCGTACCAATTTGCCAAATCTCTCGCACTGGCAGTGTCCGTGGCAGTCCTGGTGATCGCTGGCGGTCTCGGAATTGCGTTCGACCGCGGCGGCGAGCAGTTTCAGTTCGTCGAAAGCCACAGCTGGATACCGGCTTTCGGTACCAGCTACACACTCGGACTTGACGGCATCGCACTCGTTCTGGTTCTTCTCACCGCAGTGCTGGTGCCATTACTACTGATCGCGGGCTGGAACGACGTCCCCGCGGACCCGGCATCACCCAAGCGGATGCCGCACACCTATTTCGCGCTGATCCTTGTTGTCGAGTCCATGGTGATGATTTCGTTCAGCGCCTTGGATATTCTCCTGTTCTATATTTTCTTCGAGGCAATGCTGATACCGATGTATTTCCTCATCGGCGGGTTCGGTGGAGTTGGCCGATCGCGGGCCGCCGTGAAGTTTCTGCTCTACAACCTCCTCGGCGGCCTGGTTATGCTCGCTGCGGTCATCGGCCTGTACGTGGTCACCACGCGCGACGAGAGTCCCTTCACCAGCGGCACTTTCGACTTCCGAGCGATCGCGTCCGCGGCGAGCAGCGGTGAACTCGGCGTCGGACCCGGGGTGCTCAATGCCTTGTTCCTCGGATTCATGTTCGCGTTCGCGGTCAAGGCACCGCTCTGGCCGCTACACAGTTGGTTGCCGGACTCCGCAGTGGAATCGACTCCGTCGACAGCAGTGTTGATGATGGCGGTCGTGGACAAGGTAGGCACCTTCGCGATGATTCGCTACTGCCTGCAACTGTTCCCGGAGTCGTCGTCGACTTTTGCACCGTGGATCATCACGCTCGCCGTGATCGGAATCGTCTACGGCGCAATACTGGCGATCGCGCAGACAGACGTCATGCGACTGATCGCCTACACGTCGATTTCACACTTCGGCTTCATCATTCTCGGAATCTTCGCGATGACCAGCCAGAGCCAGGCAGGTTCCGCGCTGTACATGGTTAATCACGGAATCTCCACTGCCGCGCTGTTCTTGATTGCGGGCTTCCTGGTCTCGCAGCGAGGTACACGATCGATCGCAGCGTACGGCGGCGTCCAGAAAGTCGCACCCGTCCTGGCCGGCACATTCCTCGTTGCGGGGTTGGCAACACTGTCTCTGCCGGGTCTCGCTCCGTTCGTCAGCGAGTTCCTGGTGCTGATCGGAACGTACTCGCGCTACCACGTGGCCGCTATCGTGGCGACTGTCGCGCTTGTACTGTCCGCGATCTACATACTCTGGCTCTATCAGCGCATGATGGGCGGACCGGTGAAGGAAGGGCAGGGAACGATCCGCGACCTCGCGCGACGCGAACTCGTGGTGGTCGCCCCTCTGATCGCACTCCTCCTGCTTCTCGGCATCTACCCCAAGCCTGCCTTGGACGTCATCACTCCTGCAGTGAGCCACACGGTCGTCTACGAGGCACCGACGCCGCTCGTCGCCGACCACGAAGGAGGTGCCCACAAATGAGTTCCTTCAACGACGTGACCATCCTCGGCTCGGCCGACGCGGCATCACCCAGTATCGAATACAGCCTGCTCGCACCGATGTTGATCGTGTTCGGTGTTGCGGTGGCCGGGGTACTCATCGAAGCCTTTGCACCCCGGCGTATTCGGTACCCAGTGCAACTCGTCCTCGGTGTCGGAGGTTTGGCGGCCGCATTCGTGGCAGTGCTTCTGCTCGCCGGCACGCGGTCGACGGCGATGATGGGTTCTGTTGCTGTCGACGGACCGACGCTGTTCTTGCAGGCCACGATCCTTCTTGTGTCGATCCCCGCGGTACTGCTGATTGCCGAGCGAGGCTCGGGCAACACCGCCCAAGTGATTGCGCAACATGACGCGCTCGGCAGTTTCACCCCTCAAGCGTCGAGCGTCCCGGGAAGTGTTGCGGAGCAAGAAGCAGTGAAGGTCGGTATCGCCCAGACCGAAGTCTTTCCGCTCACGCTCTTTGCGGTCGGCGGTATGTTGTTGTTTCCGGCTTCGAACGATCTACTGACGATGTTCGTTGCGCTCGAAGTGTTCTCACTGCCTCTGTATCTCCTGTGCGGTCTGGCACGTAGACGTCGCCTGCTCTCCCAGGAAGCTGCGCTCAAGTACTTTCTGCTCGGGGCATTTTCGTCGGCGTTCTTCGTTTTCGGAATTGCGTTGCTGTACGGCTATGCCGGGACGGTCACGCTCTCCGGTATCGCCGACGCAGCACGCATCGGGTCGGGCACCGACGCCTTCCTCTGGCTCGGAACGGCCCTGGTGGCAGTGGGGTTGCTGTTCAAAGTCGGTGCAGTGCCGTTTCATTCGTGGATTCCCGACGTCTATCAAGGGGCGCCGACGCCGATCACCAGTTTCATGGCGACTGCGACCAAGATTGCCGCGTTCGGCGCCATCCTTCGCGTCTTCTACGTGGCCCTGCCCAATGAATACGTGAACTGGCGCCCGCTGATGTGGGCGGTCGCGATTCTCACGATGGTTGTCGGATCGATCGTTGCAGTGACGCAGACCGATATGAAGCGAATGCTGGCCTATTCGGCTGTCGCGCACACCGGATTCATTCTGACCGCCGTGGTGGCGGACTCGGATGCCGGCCTCGCCTCGGCGATGTTCTATCTTCTGGCTTACGGATTCAGCACCGTGGGTGCGTTCGCCGTCGTCAGTGTGGTCCGAGACGCTGACGGTGAGGTCGCTGCGCTGTCGCGCTGGGCCGGATTGGGCAGACGCTCACCATTGGTCGGCGTTGTGTTTGCACTGTTCCTGTTGGCTTTCGCCGGGATTCCGTTGACCAGTGGGTTCATCGGAAAGTTCGCGGTGTTCAGCGCGGCCGCCGAGGGTGGGGCCGCGCCTCTCGTCATCGTCGGCGTCCTGTGCAGCGCGATCGCCGCCTACTTCTACGTGCGAGTGATCGTGTTGATGTTCTTCACCGAATCGGCGGAAGACGCACCGACCGTCGTGGTGCCGAGTGCACTGACCAGCAGTGTGATCGGCCTCGGCGCCGGTGTAACGCTCATCCTCGGCATACTCCCCCAGCCGGCGCTCGATCTCGCCGAGCGTGCAGCGGACTTCGTGCACTGAGCCGATGCGTGAATCTGTTCGCGACGCCGGACTGCCGAGTACCTTCCGGTCGCCATGGTTTGTCGGGTTTTCCGCGGTGGCGATTCTTCATCTGATCCTGAATGCCGCTGATGCTGTGCCCTGGGACGGGATCACCAAGGTCATGCTCGCGCCGATTCTGGCTGCCTGGGTTGTCGACCAAGGCGGACCGAGGATTGTTGCTGCTGCGCTGATTGCCTGCGCTTTCGGAGACCTGTTCCTGATCTGGGACTCCACGTTTGTCATCGGGATGGCCGCCTTCGCGATCGGTCACGTCTGTTTCATCCGATTCTTTCTCTCGCACGGCGCTCTTCGGGAGATACGAAGGCGGCCATGGTTTTTGTGCGCGTACGCCGTTGCCGGAATTGCCCTTGTGTCGTACGCCTGGACCGGTCTCGAACCGGCACTTCGGATTGCCGTCCCTGTGTACGCCGCAATCCTGGTGGGAACCGCGTCCACCGCACTGGCCTACAACACGATCACCGGTATCGGCAGCGCACTGTTCCTCACCTCTGACGCCCTGATCCTGCTCGGTCAGGCGAACAAGTGGCAGCCTGCCGCTGCCGGCATCTGGATCATGACGCTGTACATCCTTGCGTTGTTGCTCCTGACCGTCGGAATCCTCGGCCGGAGTAACACGGCATACCGTCCATTGGCGCCCACGCTGTAAGGATCAGCAACCAGCCGGACATCTCTTCTTATGACGCCGAAATCCGAGGACGGGCCACCACCGAGCGACGAAGAGCGTTTCACCGTCCTGTGGGACGCCTACGCCGGTCGGGTGTTCGCCTATACCTGCCGCCACGTCGATCATCACAGCGCACAGGAAGTTGTCTCCGAGACGTTCCTCGTTGCCTGGCGACGCTTGGACGACGTGCCCGAACAGGCACTTCCATGGCTGTTGGTGGTGGCTCGAAACACCGTGAACAACAACCGTCGAAGCGTTCGGCGCCATGATGCGTTGACCGAGAAGATGCGACGAATCGAGCAGATCGCGGCATCGACGCCGGGCGCCGACGTCACTGTCACCGACCGCACGGAACTGCTCGAAGCACTGGCAACACTCACCGTCGCCGAGCGTGAAGCCCTACTCCTGACTGCCTGGGACGGATTGACCGCCACCGAAGCAGCGCGGGTCGCCGGGTGTTCGGTTCCAGCCATGCATGTTCGACTCTTTCGCGCTCGGCGTCGATTGAGCACCGGGTTGGCTTCAGAACCTGACACCGCGATCCCGATGAACACCGCCCGACCTTGCGCTGCCGCCGAACACGGGAGTACTCCATGAGCAAAGATTTGCTGACCACCCTCGAGAAGCTGCGGCCGACCGATTCTCTTTCCGCCGAACTCTGGCCCGAGAACGTCCAGGTTGCCGCTCGCATCCGAATCATCGCTGACGAAAACAACATTGGAACACCCAGAGTTCCACGCCGCCGGGTAGGCGCCGTAGCTCTCGTCGCGATGCTCTGTGCAGCGGGAATGGTGGGCTGCGCCGCTGCCACGGCGATGATGCCTAAACCGTTTACGGATATGTACTCGGGTTGGCAGACCATGCCGGGAACCAACGGCGGAATAGATCCGTCCACCGCCGAGCGGGTCGGGTCCATCCCCGGACCTGACGGAACCGTGTTCAGCGTCTTCGTTGCCCACGGCGCTGATGGCTGGAGGTGCGTCGCCCCGGTTTTCGAGACGTCATCCGAGACCGACAAGGTTGGTCCGTCGAAATTCATCAGCCTCGGACACGGCTGCAGATCGAACGACGACTTGTACGGCGCAGATTCATTCGGGGGCGGCGCCGGGTACGAGGCCGGTTCGCACGAGGCGACCTACGACGCAGGGGCGGGAGGTGCCGTTCGGGCCGAACTTCACACCGCAGACGGCCAAATCTATCCGACAATTCTTGCCGAAGACCGCTTCTACGGATGGATTCCCCTCTCACTCACCTTCCCGCGTCCAACTCTCGTCGGATATGCCGCAGACGGGACGGTCGTCGGCACCCGGTGAGCTGTCGGTACCCTCGAAAGATGACTGCACAGGCCCCGAACGAGCGCATCCCCAGCCAGTGGGAAGAGATCACTGCAGCCGACTCGACGCATTCCACACGATATGTCGAGCGTTTCCGTTCCATGAGAGCGGACGGCAAGGACATTGTCGGGGAAGCACGTTTGATCGACGCGATGCTCGGACGCGGTGGCCGGGTTCTCGATGCAGGGTGCGGGCCGGGCCGACTCGGCGGTTATCTGCACGACGTCGGGCATGTGGTTGTCGGAGTCGACGTTGACCCGGTTCTCATCGCTGCCGCGGAGGAGGACCACCCCGGCCCTACGTGGCTTGTCGGCGATCTCTCCGAGCTCGATCTACCGGCCCGCGGTGTCGAGGCGAATTTCGACGTCATCGTGTCGGCAGGCAACGTGATGGCGTTTCTCGCTCCGTCAACCAGGCAAGCAGTATTGTCAGGATTTGCTCGTCATCTCGCTCCGAGCGGCCGAGTGGTCATCGGATTCGGTGCCGGCCGTGGCTACGAGTTCCCCGAGTTTCTCGCCGACGCGGCCGCGAGTGGCCTCGAGGCTGATCTGCTGCTGTCCACGTGGGATCTGCGCCCGTTCAAGGACAATTCCGAATTCCTGGTCGCGGTGTTCTCCCGCGCCTAGCCCGCCAGTTCACCGCCTTCCCTACAATCCGTCACATGGCGATCAATTCACCCTGATCACAATCCTGGCGACTGTTGTTCACTACGAACATAATTGGATCAATGCGGGTGTGGCCGAGCGGCAAGGCAGCGGTCTGCAAAACCGTCCACGCAGGTTCGACTCCTGCCATCCGCTCAGCTTGCGAACCAGCGACTCATGCCGCGACCAACCACCTACCAATGACATTCGGTGCACGCAGCCTGCATCGCTCCGCTCTGTCTCCGCGCACAGGGCTCCGGACAGTTACCCTCGATCGATGCACCCTCTCCCCGAGACAGGCCAGTTGCCTCCCGGACCGATGGCCTTACAGGTGGAACACCTCTGCATGGCGTTCGGCGCGAAAGTTGCTGTGAACGACCTTTCCCTCGCGGTGCCCTCAGGTTCGTTGTTCGGCCTGGTGGGCCCTAACGGTGCGGGAAAAACGACCACACTGTCGATGGCTGTCGGATTGCTTCGCCCGCACTACGGTCGCAGCCTGGTGTACGGCTACGACGTGTGGAACGACCCTGTGGCAGCGAAGAGTCTGCTCGGCGTTCTACCCGACGGTCTGGCGCTACCCGCCCAGTTCACCGGTCATGAACTACTCACCTATTTCGGGCGACTGCGCGGCATGCCAGAGGACGTCATCGCGTCACGACGCGACGAACTGTTGGCCGCGCTCGATCTCGCCGATGCAGGTGGAACGGTCATCGCCGACTATTCAGCGGGTATGACGAAGAAAATCGGGTTGGCCTCGGCCTTGTTGCACGGCCCTCGCTTACTGGTACTGGATGAGCCGTTCGAAGCTGTCGACCCCATTTCTTCGGCCGGAATTCGGAGCATTCTGCTCTCGTTCGTCCACTCAGGTGGCTCGGTCATTCTTTCCAGTCACGTGATGGCCCTTGTCGAACAACTGTGTACTCACATCGGAGTCATCGCAGACGGTCGCGTCGTGGCTTCAGGAACGGTCGACGAGGTGCGCGCAGGCAACACACTCGACGAGGCATTCGTTCGCCTTGTCGGCAGCCGCAATCCCAATCCCGACGGACTGTCATGGATGCGCGCATGAGCATTACGAGCTTGCCGACGACGCGCAGCGCCCCAACCTCACTGTGGCGCACTGTTCTCCGCATGCGCGTGACCCTCTACAAACGTCAATTCACCGGCGGCAGAGCCGTCATCAAAGTCGTGGCAGCACTCTTCGGCGTTCTGGGGGCAGCTCTGCTGTGCCTGCAAGCCTCGGGGACGAGCGCGAGCTCTTCCGAACTCGTCAGCGGCACAACCAGTCTCGCACTGTCGGCTATCGGCGTGATGTGGATCTTGATGCCGATCATGTCTGGTCTGTCAGATGACAATCTTCACCCCAGACATTTCCAACTACTCCCCCTGGAACCCGTCCGACTCGCCAGAGCACTGTTCTCGACGTCGCTGGTCGGTATGACCGTCCCGATCACCGCGTTGGCTGCCGCAGCGATACCGATCTATGCAGCAACCCACCATGCTGCCGCGTTGCCTCTGGCGATCGTTGCGTGGCCCACAACGGTCCTGCTGATGGTCGGCACCTCACGGGTCGCGATGCTGGCGATGTCGCAGCTCCTACGGAGTCGTCGCAGCCGCGAACTGGGACTGTTGGCATTCGGCACGTTCTTCGGCGGGCTGTATCTGCTGCAATTTCCGCTGCAGAGTCGCCTCGGCACGGTCGTGGACGGCGACGTCACGTGGCCGCTCACGGTCGCGCATTCGATCCCGTTCGCGTGGGGAATCACCAGTGTCGACGCAGCAGCAGGAGGCGCCTGGCTCCTCGCCGCCGGAGCAGTCCTCGCCCTGGTGCTGGTCGATCTCGCACTGCTGTGGTCATGGCAACGCCTGGTCGTTCGCTACTTCAACGGGAAGGTCGCAGAATCAGCGGGCGCCACTTCCGTGCAATTGAAGAACCAGGGCCGCGACATTCGAACCGGTTGGCGCGCATCCCGACTGGGCACCGTCATCTCTCGCGAGCTTTCGCTCTGGCACGGCGACATGCGCCGACGAACACAACTGCTCTCCGTTGCCATCATGACCTTGGTCTCCGGCTTCGGACCGCTGATCTCGTCATCGATCCCCTTCTCCGCCGCATGGGGTGCCTGGTTCCTGATCTACCTGGCAATGGCAGCCGGATCGAATCTGTACGGATTCGACGGCGCATCGATCTGGCATCTGGTGATGATCCCCGAAGCCGCTGCCGCTGACGTCCGGGGCCGACAAATCGCGTGGGCGATCGTGATGACACCCTTCGTGGTCGTCGCAACAGCTGCTGTACGGATCTTCGGGGACCTCGGGACCGACCGACTGGCCGTGCCGCTCGCCGTCGGCATTTCGATGATGGGAGTCGGTGCAGGACTGGCAGTGGCGATATCCGCCAAAGCCCCCTACCCGGTCCCGGAGATGAAGAAGTCGTTCTCCCTCAACACCCGCGGATCCTTCAACGGCTCGTCCTTCGGACTGATCATCCTCGCCATCGTCATCTTCGCCGCGACAACGGCGCCCGGCGTGCTACTAGGAGCGCTGCTACCGAACCCGGTGAACTATTCCGCCATCCCTGTCGCTGTTGCGATTGGTGCATTTGGTGCTTGGATCGGAGGCCGCGTCGCGATCACCCGTATGCAACGCGAGCCGGATCGGATTCTGTTCGCGGTTACCACCGCATGATCGTTGCCCAGATAGTCCGAGAATTTCTGGGCGTCAGCGCAGTAGCCGCAACTTGCACCAAAAAACTCAGTCTGGGCAATCGGATTATCAGGGAGCCAGGTAGCGCAGCTCAACGGGTTCGGTCCTCGCATATCGCCGCCGGGCTTTCGTGACATAGCTTCCGCTCGAGCCGAACCATTGCCCTGGAAACATCGCACCACCAAGATGTTTGGCATGCCCCCGGAGCACCACGGTTCCGTACGTGTCGCCGAACGTCCCGGCCGATGCGGGAACTGCGCGCACCCCGCCCCTTCGCTGGAGCGCGGCTGGATCGAGCGCTGCCTCAGGTTCGCACCGCAGCCCGCTCGGTGTGCAGAAATCCTGGTGATGGACCACTACACCGGAGCGATGGAATTCTGCCGGTGCCGACATCCGTTCCACGGGTCCTGATCGCGCCGGATCCTCGAGATCCGCTGTCGAGCCGAGTCCCTCGGCGCCCCGGCTCGACAGCGAAATCACACCTGAATCAGCTCAGCGAGCTCAGCAGCGGCTCGAGAAGCTTGTAGAGCTCGAAGATTCCGATGATCGTTGAAATAGAACCCATGATGATCCTCCGTGATTCGTGAACTTTCCGTGACGTCGCGTCACAGGCAGAAAGCTAACAAACCCGGCATTCAAACGGGGACCTTGGATGTGTCCGGCAGATGAACTCCCTGCTGGCAGAGCCCTTTTGGTGACCAGCGTCATGTTCGACGAGAAATACGCCTCATCGTCACATCACCTGACCCTGACCGACCACAACATCGAAAGTCTGCCGGTTGTGGTCTCGCGATACTTCGCGCCAATTCCGCCCCATCCGACTCTTGCTTTGTGCGCTGAATCCGATTACATTTCTCCACAATAACGGTACGCGTAACGCAATAACAAGACGCCCTACTGCACTGACCGATATACCCAGTGCCACAACCCTTCCGGACTCTTGCTGGGGCGGCGCTTCGTCGTGTCCAGAAGCTCCTCACTCCCCGACCGAAAGAGAGCACGATGACCACAGAGAGCATCTCCGGAAATCAGCCGCGACCGGTAGCAACTATCGCAAGCCTGACCCTGCTGATCGCTGCCGTGGCCGCGCTCGAAAGCATCATCGTCCCCGCACTCCCCCTGATACAGAGAGACTTCGGAGTGACGGCCGACGTCGGAGCGCTCGCATCCGTCGCTCTGACGTTGAGCACTGTTCTCGTCACGCCGATGGCCGGGCGAATAGCCGACGTGTACGGCGCCCGCCCCACCTTGCTCGCGATCACGACAATCGTCGTCCTGGGCGGCAGCGTGTCCGCTCTTGCAACGATCTTCCCGCTGTTCGTCCTCGGCCAGTTTCTCCAGGGATTCGGGCTCGGGTTGCTTCCCGTGAGCTTCGTGGTCCTACGACGCACTTTGTCCTCGGACCGACTCAAGACGGCCACGGGTTTGCTCGGGGCTGTCGTCGTGGCCGGCGGCGCTCTGGGAGTCGTGCTGGCGGGACCCGTCGCGGAAAACGTCTCACGCACCGCGATGTATGCAGTTCCGACCGCGTTCGTTTTGCTCGGCGCAATTGCTTTTGCCGTGAGCGCACCACGAGATCACATGTCGAACGTCGGCGGCCGACTCGATTGGCTGGGAGCTGCTGGATTGGCTCTGGGGTTGTTGACGCTGACGGCGTGGCTGGCGAGCGCATCGAGCAACGGGTGGGGCGCACCGACGTCGATGCTGCTGCTTCTCGCTTCCGCTGCCGTGTTCACGATCTGGGCCAGGTATCAGAGCCGGACAACCGAGCCGATGGTCGACCTGACGATGATGCGGCATCGTTCGATGTGGAGCGCCGTGGTCGTCGGCGTGGTTTTCGGGTTCACTTACGGCGCTGTTGTCTATCTACTTCCGCAACAACTCGCCGTGCCGGAGGAGAGTGGATTCGGCCGCGGTGCGTCGACCAGCGCCATCGGCTTCCTACTGTGCGTCGGCTACGGCGCAGCGGTGATCGCGTCGGTGATCTCCGGAAAGCTCGCACAACGGGTCGGCACGAAAGCCATTGCGGTAGCGGGGGTTGCCTTTCTCGGCCTGAGCGGCGCCGTCGGGGTCTTTGCAACCACGATGTGGCAGATCGTTGTGGTGCTGATCCTTGCGGGTACCGGCGTTGCCGCCGCGTCGACGGCAGTGTTCGTCATCTCCGCCGACAGCGCACCGGCAGACCGCGTAGGTGTCACGACGGCAATAGTCACGATCGCCAGATCGCTGGGTTCTGCTGTGGGAACCCAAATTGCCGCCGGGATCATCGCGAGCGCGACTTCATCCGGCGGCCTTCCCCAGCACTCGGCATTCGCCACGGCTTTCGGAGTGGCGGCAATCGTTGCGATTGTCGGACTCGTTGTCGCGGTGACGATGCCGAAACCGGCGTCAACCGATGTTCAGTGGTCGTCGTCGTCCTCGTCGAAGTCTGCGACTCCGCGCTTCCAGTAGCCCGTGATCAGGTGGTCGCCCGAACTCAGGCCGAGTTCGTCGCGCACGAATCTGCGAATCGGCTTGAGACTGGTGGCCTCACCGGAGATCCAGGCGTAGAGGCGCTCACCTTCGGGCACGGTGACCGTCCGGACTGCCTGCTCGAGCAGATCCGAGTGACCGGCTGGGACGTCACCGCGGTGCAGCCATCGCACCTCGACTCCTTCCGGAACAGTGAGTTCGATTTCCTGTGAAGGGTCGGTGATCTCGACGAACACCCACCCGGCGGCAGCAGCGGGCATCATCTCGAGCCAACGAGCAATGGCAGGAAGGGCGGTGATGTCACCGGCCAGCAGATAGCGGTCGTACGTCCATGGAACTACGACGCCGCCGGGCGGACCTGCCACGTGCACCCGAGTGCCGACGGTGGCCGCCTGAGCCCAATCAGAGGCGTACCCACCTTCGTGGAGCGCGAAGTCGAGGTCCAGCTCCCCCGCCTCGGCGTCGTATCGACGGACGGTGTACTCACGCGAGATCGGCAATGGACGAGGCCACTTCAGGCTGAATCCGTCGCGTTCAGGTAGACGCAAAGTTCCGTCTGCATCCGGGTACACCAGGCGGACGTGCTCGTCGGGAGCGTGCGATTCGAAGCCCTCCAACTCCGGTCCACCCAAGGTCAGACGCAACAGTCCGGTCCCGACCATTTCGCTGCGAACAACTTCGAGTTCGCGAATGCCGATGGGGTACGGCACTTTTGCGCCGGTGGTTCCCGCCAGAACTTCGGCGATGGTCGCGAGGTGGTCTCCTCGGTTCATGAACTACCTTCCTTTTCCGGCGGAGCATTCCCCACCGGCACAGTGTTTTCGGAGCGATCGACTTCGTTGATATCCGAAGTTACCCGGCGCACCGAACCCAATGCTGCCAGGAACACCAGGCCCAGTGTCACACCGGCGAGCCCCAAGACCAGTAGCGCGGCGCCAGGCTCGAGCCACTGCCCGAGGAACCCGGCTGCCATCGAACCGATCGCCGTACCCGTGACGGCTTGCACCATCCACAGACTCGACACGCGTCCGCGCAATTCGTCCGGCGTGTTCTGTTGAAGGACTGCAAATCTCAGAATGTCGTTGAGTGCGCGGCCGAGGCCGAATCCGGCCAGGCCCAGGAACGCGACAATCGCTGCTCCCGACGCACCCAGTACCACCAGGCCGAGAGGCATCAGCGCAACAGAGATCAACATCGCGGCGCCGTTGCGGTGGACTCGTCCCGTCCACCCGCTGGTGAGGGAACCGACCACAGCGCCGACAGCGGGGGCGCCGTAGAGCAGACCGAGCATGGTGGGTCCGCCGCCGAGAACCTGGTCGACGAAGGCAGGCAGCAACACCATCGGCCCGCTGACGAACATGACCAACAGACCGCTGATCAGGATGCCGCGAATGACTGTGTGCGTGCCGGCGAATTTCACGCCGGTCACAAGCGCGCGCATCGGGCTTTCGTGATTCGTGCCCGGTGCAGGGGAAGGGCCGATGGCTTGGAACAACGTGACAGTTGCTGCGGTGGCCACCGCAGCAACAAAGTATGTCGCGGGGATGCCGCCGGAGGCGATGATCACGCCGGCGATTGCCGGCGAGATCATCGTCCCGATGTCGGTGGTCAGCGCTACCAAAGCGCCGGCCGCAGCCATCTTGTTGCGCGGCAACAACGTCGGCATCAAAGCCATCAAGGCCGAGCTGCTGACACCGCCGGCCAAGCCGTCGACAGCTGCCGCGACGTAGATGACCCACATCGACGGGTGTGGCAAGAGCGCATTGCACCCGAGAATGACAAAGCCGAGACCCGCAGCACTGCGGGCCAACTGGATGGTGCGTCGCCGGTCGTAACGATCAGCGAGCACACCGCCGAACAGGCTGCCGAAGAACATGGCGATGGCCATCGCCGTGGACACTCCGGCAACCTGCAAGGTCGACCCGGTGAGCTGGTAGGTCTGCGCGGGAACGGCTACGACGAGCAGTCCGATCCCGAGCAGCGAGATCAATCGCGCGGAAAACGCGTACCTGAATGGACGGCTGGTCCGCAACGGTGAAACATCGATCACCAGCCCACCGAATCGAGTCATGCGAAGGTCTGGCCGATCAGGTCGAGCGTAGCCATTGCGCCGTCGTAGTCAGGACGGTAGCTGGTGGCGGGGAGCTCGAACGTCGTGCCTGCCTTGAAGGACGGCAGCTGCGAGTAGAGCGGATCGGTGGCAAGTTCGGCCATCGGGCGACCGGACACCGGAATCACAAAGGCGACAGGAGCATCGGCGACCTGCGAGAGCAGTTCCGGGCTGACCTCGAACGAGTCACCCGAGCCGAAGAGCTGCGGGTTGCCGGCCTTGGCCATGACGTCGTCGGCCTTGAAACCGAGCTCGGCGAGCATCGCGGGGAGCGCTGCCGTCGGCGGCACGAGGTACGGCTTGTTGTTGGCGAGCGAGAGAATGTAGACGACGTTGCCCTCGGGAACCTTGATCTTGCCCTTGACCTCTTTGACCTTGTCGTCGTACGCGCTGATCAGTGCCGGAACCTTGTCCGAACGACCTGCGGCATCGGCGACGATCTCGAGCTGCTTGTCCCAGTTGGCAACCGTCTTGGGGACCAACACGGTGGGTGCGATAGCGGTCAGCTGGTCGTAGAGTTCCTCGGCCTGAACCGAGGTGATGCCCTGTCCACCGCCGATGATCAGGTCGGGTTCAGCCGCCGCGACGGCTTCGATGTTGAGCTGCTCGCCGGCCGGCAATTCCTTGGTGCCCTGCGCCTTTGCGGCATCCGACCATGCCGGCGGGAATCCACCGTCGAGGTTCGTGACACCGAGGACGCGGGTATCGGTGGCAACCACCGGTGCGTCCAGGGCGTACAGGTATCCGGCGAGACCGCCGCTCAGAACCACGATGCGCTCCGCCGACGCGGGCACGGTGACCGAGCCCTTTTCGGTTTCGATCACGCGGGTCGTGGGCTCTGCGGCCTTGGTCGGTTCGTCGTTCGAATCGCTACTGCAACCGATCATCGCCACGAGTGCGACGATCAGCAACCCTGCGATGGCGACGAATCGTCGCCAACTCCGTATCGCGAGGGGCGGTGTGGACTTCATCATTGAGCTCCCATTGTGTTTCAACTGTGTGGTTTTCAAACTATGTGGCCGTGCGTTTCGACAAATGGCTGTCGAGCAGCGGGGCAATGGCCGCCCACCCGGCTGGGGTCACCAATCCGGCGTGGTCGTACGGCAGATGGTGTACTGCCATGTCCCGGTCCCCGCGGACTCTGCGCCAGCGATCGGCCAGCAGCTGTCCGGACGCCTCGGCGTCGGCGGTGATCAGAGTAACCGGTCCGTCGTGGGTTGTGTCAGTCGAGCGGGCCACGAGCAAACGAGTGGCATCAAAACCCGCCCGAACAGCCTCGACCAGTCCCGGTGCCTGAGTGAGGATCTCGGGTGGCAGGGCGGCGGCCAGATCTCGGTCGTCGGCATCGTCGCGACCGCGATCGTCACGATCTCCCAGTGGATGAGTATCGATCAGACCGGCGAACTCCACCCTCTCGCCGGTACCGACCAGCTGAGCCGCCATCGCGGCAACGACGTTGCCACCGAACGAGTAGCCGAGCAGGTGGTACGGCCCGCTCGGCTGAACGCCCCGAATCGACTCGACGTACATCGCTGCCAGTTGGTCCACGTTCGTCGGTTCGAGTGGCTCACCGGCAACTGTGGGAAGTTGCAGGCCGAACAGTGGACGGTCAGCCTCGAGGACACCGATCAAAGGTGCAAAGGGCCAAGCGAATCCACCGGCCGGATGCACGCAGAACAGTGGTTCTTCGCTGCCTTCGGCTCGGAGTGTCAGAAGGCGATCGCGACTTAAATCGATTTCGGACGCCGACTCGCCAAGGTGTGCTGCAAGTTCTGCAACTGTCGGACGGGCCATCAGCGTTCCCACACCGACGCTCACCGACAGGTCGTGCTCCATCTCCCCCACCAGTCGCATGGCTCGAAGCGAGTCGCCGCCGAGATCGAAGAAGCTCTCTTCGGGATCGACGGCCTCGACGCCGAGTACCCGCGCAAAGACCTGGCACAGTTGCCTTTCCATCTCGGTTCGCGGTGCTCGGGCCGCTGCTCGGGCGGGGGGTGCCGGCAACGCACCGCGGTCCAGTTTTCCGTTGGGCGTCAGCGGGATCGAATCCACGACGACGATGTCCGACGGAACCAGGTGTGCCGGTACGCGTTCCCGCAACGCAGCTCGCAGATCGACTGCATCAGCGCCGGGTTCTTCGATGACGTACCCGACCAGTCGCGGCGGCCCACCGCCTTCGCTACGGACTGACGCTGCCGCTCTCAACACTCCCGGCAACGACGCCAGCGCGGATTCCACTTCACCCAATTCGATCCGAATGCCTCGGATCTTGACCTGATGGTCTGCGCGACCCAGATATTCGAGTTCGCCGTCGCGGCGACGCAGAACGACGTCACCCGTGCGGTACATGCGGTGACCGACCGAGTAGGGATCAGCGACGAATACGGAAGATGTCAGCGCGGTCCGGTGAAGGTAACCCATCGCCGTGCCGTCACCGGACATGTACAGCTCGCCCGCCGCTCCGATCGGAACCTCCCGCAGCCCCGAATCGAGTACCCGCGCGGACGCGTTCAGAATCGGACGACCCAAGCACGGTGTCTCGCTCCCCTGAACCGGGGATCCCATCGCGTTGATCGTGAACTCCGTCGGCCCGTAAAGGTCGTACCCGTCGACACCGTCCTGATCGCGCAATCGCGACCACAGTTCGGCAGGTACAGCTTCTCCTCCGAGCATCACCAACACAGGCGTCCGCTCCCCGTCGAGGAGACCGGCGGCCATCAGTTCCCGTGCATACGAGGGGGTTACATTCACGACGTCGATACCGACTTCGCGGTAATGCTTCACCAGAGACGCGGGGTCCAGTCGCGCCTGCTCGTCGATCACGTGAACTTCATGCCCCGCGAGCAACCAGAACAGTTCCTCCCACGACATGTCGAACGAGAACGAGACTGTGTGCGCGATGCGCAAACGTCGGCCACCCACACTGTTTTCGGTCGGAGTGAAGATCTCGGCCTTGTGATTGTGATACATCGTCGTCAACCCGCGGTGACCCACCACGACGCCCTTGGGTTTTCCGGTACTGCCCGAGGTGTAGATGACGTAGGCAGGCTGGTCCGGTGAGGTCGGCCCGCACACCGCGGCCTCGTCGACTACAGGTGCCGGGGACTGCCCGTCGAGTACCCCGGTTACGTCCGGGTCGTCGAGGACCAGACATACCTGTCCGTCCGGAACAACAAGGTCACGCGTCTGAGTCGTGGTGATCACCAGCGCCGCATCGCTGTCGAGGATCAGTTCGCGCAGGCGTGCCGGCGGGTGAGCCAGATCCAAGGGAAGGTATGCCGCTCCGGTTCTCATGACCGCGAAGATCGCTACGACGTGATCGGCGGTACGCGGAAGTGCGAGCGCCACAACACGGGTCGATCCCGCGCCTGGCACCGACTGCCCCAGCGCCGAAGCGAGTATCCGTGCCAGCCTGTCCACTCGAGTGTTCATCTCGGCTGCGCTCAGTGTGACGTCTCCGAAGACCAGCGCCGTCTCGTCCGGAGTTGCCGCTGCCCTTTCGCGGAGCAAGGCGTCCACGCTACCGCCGGCCTGGTCCGGCCGCGGCATCACAATGTGCTCCGAAGCGAATTCCGCGGGGGTGCGCGAAAGCGGAACCGCCGTGTCCGCCACCGTGGCGGTATCGGAATTCGCCATCACTTCGAGGATCGTGATGGTGCGTGAAAGAACGTCCCGAGCCACGTCGTGGGGAATCAGGTCGGGACGATTTTCGAGAGTGAGCGCCATCGGCGCATCCCCGACCCCCGGATCCACGTCGAGCGTGAGCGCATAGTGGGTGCCGTCCACTGCGTCGAACCCGACGATTCCACTGCGCCCGAACGTGTCTCGACGTGCCTGTTCGTCACGAGGCGTGTTGCGGAAGACGTAGAGCGTGTCGAACAGTGTTGCGAACCCAGCGCTTCGCTGCACGTCGCCGAGCCCGAGATGGTGATGCCCCAGCAGCGAACCCTGTTCACGGAACAGGCGTCCGAGCAACGCCGAGATCTCCTCGCCTGGCCGGACCCGGACACGCACGGGAATGGTGTTGAGCGCCAAGCCCACCATGCGGTCGGCGCCCTCGACCTCGGGTGAACGTCCCGAAACCGTCGATCCGAAGACCACGTCGTCACGCCCCGTCACGGCGCGCAATGCCAGGCCCCACGCCGCAGAGACGACGGTGGACAGCGTCACTCCGCTACGTCTGGCCAGCTCGCGAACGTGCTCGGTGATGCTCTGTTCGAGCTGAACGCGGGTGAACACCGGCAACGGAGCGCGTCCGCCTGATCCCGTACCACCCACGAGTGTGGGTTGCTCGAGATCCGCGAGGTAGTCCTTCCAGGACGAGAGGGCGTCCGTGCGATCCGCTTCGGCGATCCATCGCAGGTGATCACGGAAGTCCGCAGGCTTGTCGAGCGCGCCGTCGAGTCCAACCGGGTCCGTGCCGTGAGTGCGAGCAAACTCGTAGAGCGCAAACAACTCCGCGTACATCAAGGTCTGCGACCAACCGTCGGTCAGCAGGTGGTGCTGAGTGAAGACGAGATGCGCTCCCCCACCCGGTAACCAGACCAGCACCATTCGAATGAGTGGTGGTGCACTCAAGTCGAAGAGCGTGCCGAATTCGGCCTCGTCGACGGCGCGAACCTCGCGATCGATGTCCTCGGTCGCAACTGCGCTCAGATCGATCTCGCGGAAAGGCATTTCGGCTGCCCTGGGCACGAACTGCACCGGAGCGTCGAAACCGGCGTGTGTGAAGCCGGCCCGCAGGTTCGGATAGCGCCGCAAGAGCGCATCCCCCGCTGCTCGGAGTGCGCGAACGTCGACGGCAGCATCGGCGGAGAACTCGAATCGCGGCTGCATGTGATAGACATCCGTACCGCCGGCGCCGTCGAGAACCGACTGGAAGTACATGCCTTCCTGCAATGGACCGAGTGGTAGCACGTCCTGCCATCCCGGGCTCAGCGACTCGAGCCGTGCCCGACGATCCGCATCGACGGCTACGAGTGGGCTCGGCACACGATCCGGCGCGGTGTCGGGCAATGCCTTTCGGTCCACCTTGCCGTTGAGGGTGAGCGGGAGTGCTTCGAGCACCGTGATGCTCTGCGGCACCATGTGCTCGGGGAGCAGCCGCGCAATCTCCTTGCGCACCAGTACCGAATCGAGCGTGGTTCCACCTTCGGGAACCACATATCCGTGCAGACTTCCGGTACCCGCCGCATCGACACGGACGGTGGCTGCCGCGCGGAACACACCGGCCACCGATCCGAGCGCGCCTTCGACCTCGCCGAGCTCGATGCGGAAACCGCGAACCTTCACCTGATCGTCCGCACGACGAAGGAAGTGCAAAACCCCTCGCCTGCGTCGGACCAGATCACCGGTGCGGTAGAGGCGTGCCCCCGGCAGAGAAGGATCGGCAACGAACCGAGCTACGGTCAGATCGGGGCGATTCAGGTATCCGCGGACCACCTGCGCGCCGCCCAGATACAGCTCGCCCGCAACGCCTTCCGGAACCTCACGCAGGTCGTCGTCGAGGATTCGCACGTGCACGTCGGTCCAGGGCTGACCGATCGTGACTCGGTCGCCGGTCGTGATGACCGAAGATGTCGCCCACACCGTGGCCTCGGTGGGTCCGTAGACATTCCGGACCGAAGCAGCGTTGGCCACCAGATCGTCAGCCAGATCCTGCGGGAGGGCTTCCCCTCCCACCAGGGCTCGCACCATGGCGAGCCCGACTGCGTTCTCGTGTTCGGTGACCACTCGCCACAGCGCCGGCGTTGCCTGCATCACTGTCGCATTGCTTGCGATGATCAACGCCGACAACGCATCCGGATCGCGAACCGTCCTGCGGTCTGCGATCACGACAGTCGCGCCCGCTGCGAGCGGGCACAGCAACTCGAGTGCGGCGATGTCGAACGACACCGTTGTCACCGCGACGATGCGATCGCCCGGCCTGATCCAGCAATCCTCGAGTACCGTGTCCGCGAAGGCCGCGAGGTTGCCCGTCGAGACCATCACGCCCTTGGGGCGACCCGTCGAACCGGAGGTGTGGATCATGTAGGCGAGGTGATCACCCGCCGCGGGCGGTGAAGGAAGCACAACGCCCGAGTTGGTGAACTCACCGTCCACGAAGACACTCGTGGCGACCGTCGACGGAAGTTGCCCGGCGCTGTCGATACTGGTCAGGACACACACCGGGGCCGCGTCCTCGATCATGAACTCGAGCCGCTCACTCGGGTAGTCGACGTCGAGTGGCAGGTACGCCGCACCAATACGCAGTACCGCGAGCAGTCCGGCCACCAGATCCGCATCTCGATCGAGCGCGACGGCGACTACCTTCTCGGGTCCGGCGCCGGCCGCGAGAAGTTCGCGGGCCAGCTCGTCGACGCGCGCCGACAGTTCCCCATAGGTAATTCCGACCTCGCCGGAGATCACCGCGACGTCGTCGGGGTGACGGCTGACGTGTCGAGCGAACAACTGCGAGATCCCCGACGGCGGCGTCGCGCGTCGGCCCGGATCGCGATCCCACTTGCTTTCCGACAATCGCAGATCCGCGACGACAGTGCTGTTTTCGTGACCGAGGACCGCGATCACACCGTCGAGCAATGCGTCCGCAGTCGCGCCGTCGAACAGCCCGGCATCAACCGTCAATCGAAGTTCTGTTGCGGTTCGGACGAATTCGAGGTCGACGCTATTTCCGGGCGAGTGACCGACACGGGCAGCGAACAGACTGCTGGTGGGACGCCCGAGTAGATCGGCGATTCGGTCCAGGCTGACATCAGAATGCGCAAGTGCCTCAGAGACAGCGTTTTCGACTCGTCGAACGACATCGGCAATTCTCGGCCGACCGGACAGATCGACCCGAATCAGGCTGTCAGTCCCTTCCAAGAACAGTCCGACCGCAAGGTCCCGACCGCCACCGAAGCCGTTCAGCGTCGCCGCCACTGCGGCCAACAGCACCGCGTCGAATCCTGATCCGTCACCGAACCGAGCATCGCGTAGCTGACGAACGTAGGTGTGCGGGCGGTACTCTTCGCCGCGCGGGCGATCGTAGGGAAGGTCCGTTTCGAGGGGCAAGCCCGCGAGCGTGCGAACCCAATACCGCTCGTGATCAGGATTTCCCGCCACTGCCGGGGCGCGGAACGTCGCCACGGTCACGGCGGGTCGATCGACGACAGCAACCGAATCCGGCGAGAACTTCTTCTGATCGACGCGTGCGGCCACGGCAAGACCGAGGGGGGTCGGGGTGTCGAAGACATCGGAGACGACGACGCGTATTCCCAGCTTCCGCAGACTTCCCACCAACCGCATCGCTGTGAGCGAGTGACCGCCGAGAGTGAAGAAATTGTCACCCGGATCGACGTCGGGAATCTCCAACACCGTTGCGACACAGGCGCACACTGCATCGACGACCGCGGGATCGACATCGATCGCTTGATCAGACGCAGCCGCCTTTTTCGTGACAGCCACCTTTTTCGTGACAGACACCGCATCGGCAACGGACGCTGCCTGTCGGACAACCGTGAGCACCGCGGATGCGGGAGCTGTCGGCTCGGTCAGCAACCCACGCAGGATCTCCGCGAGCCGTGTGACCATTCGCTGCGCCGTGGCTTCGGAGACAACTGCCGGATCGTGGTACAGGACCAGATCCAGACCGGTGCTCGGCGGCGCCATCAACGTCATCGGATAGTGCGTGACTCCGCGGTTGGTGAATCCCTCGACTCGAAGTGTGTGCGATGCAGGCTGTCCCGCACCGGAGTTCGGGAAGTTCTCGAACACCAGGAGCGTGTCGAACAGTTGACCGATCCCGGCGATGCGTTCGATCTCGGCCAAACTGGTGTGCTCGACGTCCACGATGTCGAACTGCGCGTTCTGCAGACCGACGAACTGATCCAGCAAGGGCTGATCCGCGACGATGTCGAGGCGGGCCGGAATCGTGTTGCTGAACAACCCGACCATTCCCTCCACCCCGGAGAGTTCGGCAGGTCGGCCGGACACCGTGGCCCCGAACACGACGTCCCACTGTCCCGTCGCTTCGGCGAGCGCCGCTGCCCACGCACCCTGAACCAGGGTGTTGACCGTCAGCGCTCGCGCACGACCGAGTTCGATCAGCGCTTCGGCGTCCGATGTCGCGAGAGGAACCTCGAGCGCGACGGGCACACTTCGCGGCGCCCCTGCGTCGGCAACGAGAGTCGGCGCGGTGAGCCCACGCAGACGCTCACTCCACACTGCGCGGGCAGAGTCCTGATCACGGCCGGCGATCCATGCCAGGTAGTCGCGATACGGCGTCGGCGCAGGAAGGTGCGCATCGCCGTCGTGGTAGACGTTCATCAGCTCGCGCAGGACGATCGGAGTCGACCACCCGTCGGTGAGCAGGTGATGCGCATTGAGGACCAAACGGTGCACCCCGCCGGGCAGCCGAATCAGCAGCGCACGCAGCAGAGGCGGTGTACTGACATCGAAGACGTAATCGGCGGCCTCGTCCTCGAGCTGATCTGCAGAGCGGAATGCAGTGTCAGCTGGAACGGAGGTCAGGTCGACCGAACGCCACTCGACTTTTGCGCCGCGCGGAATGATCTGAACGGGCCGTTCGAACTGCTCGTAGTGGAAAGCTGCGCGTAGGTTCGGGTGCCTGTCGATCACGGTCTCGAACGCGTCGGCCAACTTCACCTCGTCCAACGGGCCGGAGAGGTCGAAGCGTGCAGTAAGTGTGTAGACGTCTGCTTCGCCGTCACGGACCGCATGGAACAGGAGGCCTTCTTGTAGCGGCGACAGCGGAAGTACATCGGCAAGCGGTCCGTGGACGGCTTCGAGTTCGTTGATCCCGGCTTGATCGACCACCGCGCCCTGGCCGAAGATCGTCGCCGAGCAATCGGAAGGCGTCAAACCACCCTCGAAGAGCGCGGCATGCGCGGTCAGTGCAGCGAGCGCACGTTCCCAATGCTCTTGCAGCTCGACGATCGTCGCGGCGTCGAGCACTGAACCCGCCGCAGTCCATTCGACTGCCAGCGTCGTCGAGTCGTCCTCTCGGACAAATGCGTTGAGCGCCAGCACTTCCGACATTGCCTTGCTCGCCGGTTCGATGACCGCGAATGGATCCTGCTCCGGCAATCGCCATCCGGTTCCGGGTAGGGACGGGAAGCGGCCGAGATAGTTGAGCAACAGTTCAGGTGTAGCGCACGCGGAAAGGTCAGGTGCGGTGTCGCGATCCAGATGCCGCAGAACTCCGTAGCCGACTCCACCTCCGGGTACGGCGCGTTTTGCTTCCTTCACCGCACGAAGCAGATGCCCGGCAGCTGCTCCGCCGCTCAGTGCGTCGGCAAGATCGTCTGCGGTGAGCAGTGCATCGGTGGGAACCCGGACGGGGAACTCACTGGTGAACCACCCGATGGTTCCGGCGAAGTCGGTGTCGCTGGTGAGCGCGTCGCGGCCATGGCCTTCGACGGTGACTGTCTGCGCGGGCAGGCCGATGAGGCCGCGGCCGTGCTGCCATGAGCGCAAGGCAAGCATCAAACCCGCGAGAAGCACTTCGTCGGCCTTGGCTCGATACGCCGCCGGAAGCGTGGTCAACAGCGCGTCGGTGACAGCCGGGGGTGCAACAGTTGTCGTGCGAGAGGCGGTTGCGGTGAGGTCGACTTTCGGGTCGAGACGACGACTGCCGATCGGCTCGTCGTCCGCCTGTACCGACGCGGACTTCCAGTACTCGAGCTCCGATGCCATGCTGCCCGAGGTCCCGAATTCTGCGAGCAACCCCGCGTATCGGCGCCACGAACTTCCGCCAGCACCCAGCCGGGCCGACCTACGCTCGCGCGCTGCATCGGTAGCTTCGTGGAGGTCTGGAAGCAGAATTCGCCAGGACACACCGTCGACGATCAAATGGTGAGCCACGACGATCAATTGGTCGGGTCGACCGGCCTCGGTATTGACCAGTACGACTCGCAGGAGTTCACCGGCGCGTGGGTCGAGACTCGCCGCCGACGCCTCCGCGAGCTCTCTGATCCGGGACGGCTCGGAGGTGTCGGACACCTCGTGAACGAGCCCCTCGCTGCGCACCGCGCCGACGTCTCGGACGATCAATTCGGTAGTGCCGCTGTCATTGTCACGGCGCAGGAGCAGACGTAGAGCGTCATGGTGATCGAGGATCGTCTGCACGCCGGACTGCAGGTCGCCAAGCGAGAGGCCGTCGTCGATGCGCACTGCGGTCCACTGCGTGTAGCCCGCGATTGCCTCGTCTGTCGGATTCTTGTCGATCAGTGCCCGAACGATCGGCGGAGCGATCACGGTGCCGGTCGCCACGTCCGCAACCGAGGCTACGGCGTCGGCGTCATCGGCAATCTCACGCGCCGCAGCGGCGATGGTTCCCAGATCTCGCTGTGCCAGTAGCTCTTTCGGAGCGACGACCAGTCCGCGCACCCGCAGGCGACTGCTGACACTGATTGCCGTGATGCTGTCACCACCGAGGCCGAAGAAATCCTCGTCCACACCGACGCGCTCGCGGCCTAGCACCTCGGCCACCACGTCACAGAGGATTTCCTCGTGTGGTGTGGATGCAGCGCGACCTTCCGATTCGGTGGCCGGGGCTGGTAGTGCCGCACGATCGAGCTTTCCGTTCACCGTGACGGGTAGTTCGTCCAGAACGACGATTGCGGCGGGAACCAGATGATCCGGTACGCGACCGGCGAGGTCTCGGCGCAATTCTTCCTGCGGCGGAAGCGTCGTACCGGCGGCGGCTACAACGTAGCCGACCAGGCTGGGCCGTCCTCCATCCGTACGGATCAGCGCGGCGGCCGCGCCGATTCCGGGCACCGATCCGAGAACAGCCTCGACCTCGCTCAACTCGACGCGATGTCCGCGGATCTTCACCTGCTTGTCGCTACGACCGATGAAGTCGTATCCCCGCCCGGGTACCCAGCGCGCGACGTCCCCGGCGCGGTACATCAGATCTCCCGGAGCCCCGAAGGGATCTGCGACAAAACGCTCGGAGGTCGCTCCGGCGCGACCGAGGTATCCCCTGGCCAATTGCGGTCCGGCCAGATAGAGCTCACCTCGTTCGCCGTCGGCGACCGGTTCGAGCGCGCTGTCGAGCAGGTACGCGCGGGTTCCCGCGAGCGGGTACCCGATACGCGGTCCGGCACCTTCGACCGTGGTCGCGATCGCGTCGACCGTCGTTTCGGTGGGGCCGTACAGGTTTCGAGCGGGAACACCGGATTCGATGATTGCGTCCCACAGTGCGGGCGGTGCCGCCTCGCCGCCCACGACGAGGAGCTGCAACCGCTGCGTACGCAGCAATCCGTTGTCCACCATCGCTGCCGCCATCGACGGCGTCGTGTCGACCACGTCGACGCAATCTCGCTCGAACGCCGCAACCAGGGCAACGGCGTCCTTCTGCAGTTCTTCGTCGTATACGTGCACCCGATGACCACACAGCAGCCACAGCAGTTGATCGAGAGACGCATCGAAGGCGAACGACGCCGTATGCGCGGTGTGCAGTTGCCGATTTCCGACGCGTTCGGCCGTGTCCCGGTAGATGGTGGCGCGGTGATGGTGAAGCAGGTGCGCCAATCCACCACTTCTGACCAGCACTCCCTTGGGCTTGCCTGTCGATCCCGAGGTGTAGATGACATACGCCAGGTGATCACCATGCCGCGCCGTCGCCAGTTCACCGAGTTCGAGTGGAAACTCGGAATGGGCACGGAGTTCTTCGCGCACTGCGGCGGAATCGAGTACGAGCGGGTCGGGTCGAGAATCTCCGACGAGTTGCTCGGCCAGCGCGGAAGTGGTGAGCACCACTTTCGGTTGCGCGTCGTCGATCAGATCCCGCAACCGCTCGGCCGGGTGCTGCGGATCCAGGGCCACGTACGCTGCGCCCGCGTTCAGTGTCGCGAGCAGAGCCACCACCATCTCGGAGGTACGCGGAAGTGCAAGTCCGACAATGTCGTCCGGGCCGACATTGCGAGCCCGAAGCAACCGGGCGAGTTTGTGGACGCGGCCACCGAGTTCTGCGCCTGTCAGACGTTCCTCACCGCACACCAGGACCGTGTCATCCGCATGATCGGCGACGATGCGGTCGAAGACGTCCGGGACGAGGGCGACGGAGCCAGGCACAGGTTCAATTTCACGGCCGGCAAGGATCCGCGCAGCTTCGGGTGCCGGCATCATCTGCACCTGTCCGACGGCAGGATCTCCCTCCCCCACCATCGCGTTGACGATGCTCACGAAACCAGCGAGGCGACGCTGAACCGAATCCCGAGTGTTGGTGCGCGCGTCCACTTCGAACCCGAGGAGAACTTCGCCGTCCGCGATGGGGGTGACCGTCAACCCCAGGTCCTCGGGCGGACCTCCGGCGACGTTACGTAGTACACCCACAGCACCGGCGAAATCGAGGGCGAAGTCGAAAGCCTTGAGATTGATTCCGATCCCGTGAAGCAGTGCGCCCGTGCCGGCGACGCCCAGGTCCCGAGCAAGATTCTCACCGCGGTAGCGCTGGTGTGCGCGCAGGCTTTTCATCGTGGCGGCCACCTGCTTGCTCAGGTCACCGAGTCGATCGTGGCTGCGAATCGTCAACCGGAGAGGCAGAACGTTGACTGCCATGGCCGGGGTCTTGAGTGCCGTGCGCCCCACGCGTGCCATGAGTGGCATCGCGATGACAACATCCGTCTCACCGAGCAACCGGTGGAGAAACGCGCCGTAGCAGGCGATCAGCGCCTCGGCCCACGTTGCTCCCGTCGCGTCTGCCACCTCTTTGAGGCGGCCGAGGGCGTCGGCACTGATGACCTCGCGAACCTGGATCGTTCGTTCCGCCGGACCGGTGACCTGCTGGCCGCGTCCGTCCAACGCAGGCAAAGGCGTCAGGACATCACGCCAATAGTCACGATCTTCGACGAACTGGTTGCCCGCCCGGTACGCCTCGTCCTCGGCGACCAACGCACTCATCGAACCGAATCGCGTTGGTGCGACGTCGGTTCCCTTCTTCGCCGCCGTGTAGTGCGCGGCGACACGACGCGAAATCATGGCTGCGCTGTATCCGTCGACGATCAGGTGGTGATAGAGCTGGATGCACCAGATCTCGCGATCGGACAGCCTGATCAGCGAGTACGTGTACAGAGGGCGCTCCACCATCAGGCGGCAGTACTCGGACGCTCGGCTGCGCTCGGCGTCGACCAGTGCGTGCGCCACGGCTACGGGATCGCGCTCGTCACGAACGTCGGTGATCGGGATGACGCCAACCGGCTCGTCGGAGATGTACTGACGCGGGCCGTCCGCCGTCTCGATCATCCGCAGTCGCATGGTTTCGGCTTCGCCGATCGTCGCCCTGATGGCGGCCGTCAGAAGTTCGGTGTCGATCGGTTCGTCGCCCGAGATTTCGAGCACCTCACCGACGAGATAGCTCCGAGATTCGGGATCAAGCCTCTGTGCGTTCCAAATCCCGAGTTGAGCTCCTGTGAGAGCAAACGTAGCTTCGTTTGCCGCTCCGGAGTTCGAACCTGGAAGAACGCTCACACTGATCCCCTCGTCTGTGGACACACGTCACCCAAGGGTGACCTAACGTCGTTTTGGGTAGCCTAAACTAAATGTCGATGAATCGGGGAATCCGCCTCGCCGGTGACCCGAGAACCGACGGCTCCCGACGCGTTCACCAGAGGACACGCGCTTCTACAACCGCTTGCGGGACAGTCTCTTTCGTGAACCGAAACGAGAAAGTGGAAGGCTAGTCCATCAGCGTTGCTGCGACGGTTCCGCCCAGTTCATAACAACCATCGCGGACAGATTTGTCCACGCTCACAGTCACTTCGAGCGGATCCGCCACCGCGACCAACCCGAGCCCTGTCGCGAGTTTGCGCACCGACGACACGGCACCAGCAGTGTCGTTGTTGCCGTGAACCCACAGGCCGTACGGCCGATCCGACACCGCACCGAGACATTGGTAGTACGTGGTGTCGAAGAAGTACTTGAGCGCACCCGACATGTATCCGAAATTGGCGGTGGTACCGAAAAGATAGCCGTCAGCAGCGAGTACGTCGGGCACCGTCGCCGCCAACGCCGGCATCACCTTCACCTCGACGCCCTCGATCTCCGGATCGCGAGCACCGGCAAGGACTGCATCCAACAATTCGTGGGTTGTCGGCGAGGGCGAGTGGTGAACCACCAACAAAGTCTTCACACACCTGACAATACGGCGACGGGTGGCGCACCCGTCGCCGTTCACGCCTACGCCGAAACCGTTTCCGCGCTCATCGCCTTGACCAGGTCATCGGTTCGGGTGACCGAGGCGCAGCGCCCGGCCGCGTACTCGAGGGCGCCGACATGCTCGCCCAGGGAGAAGTCGGCCACCGCGTCGCCCACGAAGAAGATCTGCACGTCTTGCATGAACCCGTCCAAAGCAGTAGTCAGGCAACCGATGTGGGCATAGATTCCGGTGATGATCAGCTGGTCACGCCCGCTCTCGCTCAGCCGCTCACGCAGATCCGTTTTGATGAAGGCGCTGTAGCGCCATTTTGTGAGCATCACGTCGTCCGGATGCGGAGCCAACTCGGCGATCACGTCGGTGTGAGCGGGATCTGCCTTCAGACCCGGTCCCCAGAAATCCGACAGCAACGCACGCTCCTCGGGATCCTGATCTCCGGGTTGCGCGGTGTAGACGATCGGGATTCCGGCAGCTCGCGCCGACGAACGAAGCCGGTCGATGTTCGGAACCACGGTTTGGAGCGGGTCGACGCTTCGGTCGTACGCGTTCACGAAATATTCCTGCATGTCGTGCAGAAGCAGCACCGCTCGGGAAGGATCGAGAGTCCAGTCGACCCGATTCTGCGGAAACTCGGTGGGCATCTCGTATCGCACTGCTGTGGGTAGCGCCATGATGAATCTCCTCGAAAATGTGGGGGTGGGAACCGATCAACTCGACAGAGTCTGTGCGGCAATCGATTCGCTGAGAACACGGCGCAAGGCCGCCTTGCTGGTCTTTCCGACGCCGGTGACGGGGAACTCGGTCACGAACTCCACTCGATCCGGAACCTTGTACGCCGCAACGCCTCGGCCTCGTATGTATCGCTTGATCTCGCCGACGGTCGGTGCATCTCCGGAAATCACCAGAACGGCGCAGGTTCGCTCGCCCAGGTACTCGTCGGGAACAGCGACGACGGCCGCATCGTGGACAGCAGGATGCGAGAGCAGGTGGTTCTCGATCTCCTCGGCGGCCACCTTCTCGCCGCCGCGGTTGATCTGGTCCTTTGCGCGGCCCTCGACAATCAGGTGTCCCGTATCGGTGACGCTGACCAGATCGCCGGTGCGATAGAAACCTTCGGCGTCGAAGACCTCGACGTTGTGCGCATCCGCCCGGTAATAGCCACGGATCGTGTATGGCCCCCGAGTCAGTAAGTGCCCCGTGGTTCCGGGCTCGACGAGCGCGCCATCGTCATCGACTACACGAACCTCGTCGTCCGGTGAAATGGGCCGGCCCTGCGTGCTGACGATCAATTCTTGCGTGTCGTCGAGGCGGGTGTAGTTGACCAGACCCTCAGCCATGCCGAACACCTGCTGAAGGGTGCAGCCCAGCTCCGTGGGTACGCGTGCGGCAGCTTCGGCGCTGAACTTCGCTCCGCCGACGCCGAGAACCCGCAAGCTCGACAGGTCGTGATCTGCCTTGCTGGGGGCGGCCATCCAGGCCAATGCGATCGGTGGAACCAGCGACGCGTGCGTGACTCGCTCTGATTCGATCAGACCGAAAGCTGTGGACGGCATGGTGTCCGGCGCCAGAACCACGGTGCCGCCCGCGTGGAAGACACCCAGGATGCCCGGCGAACTCATCGGAAAATTGTGCGCAGCAGGGAGAACCACCAACATGCGCGTCGAATCGTCGACGCCGCAGATCGGGTTGGATGCCCGCACCGAGTAGAGGTAGTCGGCGTGCGTTCGCGGAATCAGCTTCGGAACACCGGTCGTGCCACCGGAAAGCTGAAGAAAGGCGACCGACAACGGATCGACGTCGGCAAGAACGGGAACCTCGTATCCGCGCAGCGAATCGAAACCGACAAACTCTTCGGGGTCACCGGCCACGATCACAACAGGCGGAGTCTCGAGGCCTTCGTTCACCTCACGCGCCAGTGCGCGGTAGTCGAACCCGCCATGACGGTCGGCGACGATATAGGCAGCGACATCGGCGAACTGGCAGAAGTATCCGATTTCGGTTCGGCGATGCGCCGGCAACCCGAATACCGGCAGGGCGCCGAGCTTCAACACACCGAACAATGCTTCGACGTATTCCACGATGTTCGGTAGCTGCAGAAGCACACGGTCACCGGCGCGAACACCCAAGCCGGACAGGCCTCCGGCCACGGCCGAGCTGCGACGATCGAGGTCGCAATACGTCAGCCGTGTTTGTGCCCCGGTGGCATCGCTGCCTACCACCGCTTCGTTGTCGGGATGCCGTGCGGCCGCGGCCGTGATGAATCCGGCCAGCGTCTCGTCAGTCCAGTAGCCTCGTTCCCGATAATGCGTCACCAATTCGGGTGGATACTGTGCGACGGGCGCCAAGGGCTCGCGAGCGATCCTCGATGTCATGCAAGTGACTCCTCTTCGAAAGTACTGTCAGCAAATACATCTCACGCTTTTAGCGTCGCTCCGCCGTCGACGTACAGCGCCTGCATGGTGATGTGGGCCGCCCGGTCGGACAGCAGGAAGTGCACCGAGTCCGCGATATCGTCTGCGGTGGCAAGTTTTCCGAGCGGAATGCCCAGGCGATAGCCCGCCAGATTGCCCTCGATGACCGCATCGGCACCCGAATCGTCGGAAGGGTCCGACCACAAAGACCGCTGCATCGCTGTGTCTGTGGAACCCGGAGCGACAACGTTGACACGAATCCCGTCGACAGCCAACTCCAGACCCGCGGTTCGAACCAACATGGTGGCAGCAGCTTTGGACGAACCGTAAGCACCCATCCCGATACGTGGGACACCGGCCGCGTTGGACGAGACCACCACGATCGACCCAGCCCGCCGGCGACGCATTTCCAGTCCCACACTTTGCAGAACGTTGAGCAATCCGAAGACGTTGACGCCGAATAAATTCCGCCACTGGTCTGGATCGGAGTCAAGCACCGATCCGGTGTCCAGAATTCCGGCGACGTGCGCGAGCGCGTCGATCCGGCCGAACGTATCCATCGTGGAGGCCACTGCAGCATCGACTGCCTGCCGATCGGTCACGTCCACGACGTGACTCTCGATATCGGCGCCTTCGACGATTGTTTCTGCCAATTCCGCAGTTGCCCGCTTCAGTTCGACGTCGTCGCGATCGAGAAGTGCCAGCGAATACCCGTCGCGCGCAAGAGTCCGGGCCACTGCGGCGCCGATCCCCGCCGCCGCACCGGTGACCACGGCAATTCGGCGATCGCTCACTGCGGGCACAGCACCTGAACCCAGGCATTGATGGTCGGTTCTTCTGCCAACTCCGCGAAGTCGGCATCCGCGCCCGCTCCTCGCCAGCGTTCGACGAGCGTCATCAAGCGAACCGAGTCCAGGCCTTCGTCACCCAGGTCCGCGTCGTCGCCGAGTTGTTCTGCCCTCATCGACAGAACCTCGGCGACGTCGCGCACGATCTGGTCACGGTCCACGGTGTTGCTCATCGGTCTCCTCGAGTAGTGGTCGACGCGCTCAGATCGAGCCAACCCACCCCTCGTGTCGACCCCGTCCGCACGCCTTTACTTTAGGCCAGCCTAACCATAACGGTACGGAAGTACACAACCCGGATGCTCACGACACAAATTCACCCAAACTAAGGCTAGCCTCAACATAGCAAGTAATCCTGTCGAACTGGAAGGGTGTCCATGTCAGCACTCGCCGAAGTCTCCGAATTCCCGTTGCGCAACAACCGGACTGACGATGAAACGGACTCCGTTTTCCTGCTCTCACGTAGGCAAACGTCGATCCGTACTTCGGGAGTAGTCGAAGAATTCGACTCGGCCTTCGACGCCGCTGAAGCCCTCAAAACGGGGCGCATCGACTCGGTCGTCGGAGCCCTGCCGTTCTCACCGGAGACGGCGTCCGCCCTCACCGCGCCACTGAGTTTCACACGAGTCCGCGGTGATCTATATCACTCGAACGTACCGACGCTACCCACTTCGCGGGTAGCCGGATTCGAACCCAGCGCGCAGATCCACACCGACAGAGTCCGCGGCGCCATCGAACGTCTTCGAGCAGGCGAACTCGACAAAGTTGTCCTCGCACGCTCCCTGACCATCGAGGCCGAGTCCACAATCTTGCCCGCCGCTCTGGCCGAGAAACTGATTGCACTCGATCACGCGCACAACGGTTTCTGCGTCGACTTGTCCCCCGCCGGAGGAAAGTACCGCGGGCGTTCGCTGGTCGGCTCGACGCCCGAGGTTCTGATCGAACGGCGAGGCGACGTCGTCACCTGCCACCCGTTGGCGGGCTCGATTGCACGGCACCCGAATTCGGATCAGGACGAGGCGAATGCCGAGCAACTCCGCGCGTCGACCAAAGATCTCGCCGAACACGCGTTTGTCGTCGACTCCATCAGCGCGATACTCGGACCACTGTGCACATCATTCAATGCACCCAGCGCACCGGAACTCCTTCGGACACCGCAACTGTGGCACCTCGGGACCAAGATCGAAGGGGTCCTGGCCGATCCGAGCCTGACCTCGCTCGAGCTGGCAATGGCGCTGCACCCGACCCCC
Organism: Rhodococcus sp. MurmanLake-1; assembly: GCF_056945715.1. Classification (NCBI taxonomy): domain Bacteria; kingdom Bacillati; phylum Actinomycetota; class Actinomycetes; order Mycobacteriales; family Nocardiaceae; genus Rhodococcus; species Rhodococcus sp. MurmanLake-1. The sequence goes on from NZ_JBWZNF010000001.1 coordinate 616,568, forward strand.
GCCATCTGCGGAACACCGACGGGCGCCGCACGCGAGCACATCACCGCGACCGAAGGGGACCGCGGGTTCTACGCCGGTGCCGTGGGCTGGTGCGACCGAACCGGAGACGGCGAGTGGATGGTGGCTATTCGTTGCGCCGAGATTGCAGCAGACGGCCTCTCGGCGCGGGCGTACGCAGGCGGCGGAATCGTCGCTTCCTCCGATCCGGAAATCGAGCTGAGAGAGACCAGTACAAAATTCCGCACGTTACTCAGTGCGTTCGACCTCGCTGAACATCAGCTCTGACCAGGCATCACTTCTTCGAGGTGTTCAGGGCAATCGCGGCGTGAACGAGTGCCTTGAACGCCTTTTCGTCGACGGCTTCACCTTCGTGAAAATCGATCGCCCGTCTCGTATTGCCCTCGAGGCTGGAGTTGAAGAGACCTGAGGCGTCGTCGAGTGATGCGCCTTTGGCAAAAGTCACCTTCACTGCACTCTTGTAAGTCTCACCGGTACAGATCATTCCGGCGTGGTACCACACGGGAACTCCTCGCCACTTCCATTCCTCCACCACATCCGGATCCACCTCTTTGATCAGAGTTCGTATCCGGGAGAGCATCTCGCCCCGCCAGTCTCCGAGTTCCTCGATTCGCTGGTCGATCAACTGAGACGGGGAATCTGCGCCTTGCTTTTCGGAATCACGCTTCGCCATCGCTTCGTCACTTCCTGCTCGTTGCCGCCGATCTCCGGTGAGTCGAGTATCCCCTCCTGCACCAACATTCACTCAGCGAATCACTGACGCATCACGACGTCTCGGCAAGCGCGATTTCTTGGAATTCGGACAAAGTGAGACGGACGTCCAGTATTCTCTGGGTACTAAGTCCCGATTCTTCGGCCCGGAGGACTGCATCGTGATGTGGAATCGCCCGCTCGCCCATTCAGTCGCTGCGGCTGCCGGATCGGTTCTTCTCGCCGCCGCAGTCGTCGGCGTTCACACTGTTCCGGCGGCGGCGCAACAGGCCCCGCGCGTCTTCGACGTACTGTGCACACCCACCGATGAAGGCCTTTCCGAGCTGTCCGGACTCACCGTCACCGCGGCCGGGATATACGCAATCGGCGACAGCGGCTCCGATGATCGAGTCGCCGAACTCGATTCGAACTGCCACGTTCAGCGCTGGATCAGCGTGGGCACCCCTCGTGTCGATGTCGAGGATCTCTCGTCGACTCCCGACGGCCACCTGTGGCTGGCAGACATCGGCGACAACAACGCGGTACGAACGTCGATCGGGCTGATCGAACTCGATCCGACTTCAGGTGCCGCGACCTCCTACCCCCTGGTTTATCCGGACGGGGCGCACGATGCCGAGACACTGCTGATCCAGAGCGACGGGCTTCCGGTCATCGTCACCAAGGATTACCTGGGCGCAAGCGTGGTCTACACAACCGCTGAACGACAGCAGGTTCAGGATCTGAGTACGGCGTCGCCGACCATGTTGGCCAAGGTAGGTCAGCTCAGATTTACTCCCACCCTCACTTCCGGTGGACCGGTCCCCCACGCCGGAACGATGGCTGTCACCGGAGGCGCCGTGAGCAAAGACGGCACGGTGGTAGCGCTGCGCACCTACACCGATGTCTACCTCTACACAGCTCCCGACGGTGATATCGCGAAAGCCTTGACCACCAAGCCGATTCGTGTGCCCCTTCCCGACGAGCCACAAGGTGAAGCGATCGCGTTCGACGCGGCCGGTGATCTGATCAGTGGCTCCGAGGCATACCAAGGGCCGCTGCCTCCGCTCCGAATTCTTCGAGGCGCCAGTGACATCGCGCTCTCGGGCGGAACCACAAGCTCTCTCGGGTCGTAGTCGATTCACGTCTCGGGAAAGCGGACAGGCGCCGCTATCATGGCCGAGTGAACAAACAACTTCGAGCAACAGTGGCGATCTCGACAGTTCTCGCGCTGGCTTCGTGCGCGAATTCTCTCGAAGGAACACCTCGACCGGATGCGTTTGTTCCGAGCGTAGACAATCCGGATCCGTCCGAATCCATCGACGGAGTTGTCACGGTCGACTACCCGGCAGCTCAACACGTACGGCCGAACGAACGTGTGGCGTACACACATTCACCGCCCTTCGGTGGTCGCCATGATTCGGTCTGGGCAAACTGCACCGGAGTTGTCTACCCGCAAGCCATTCGAACCGAGAATGCGGTCCATTCCCTCGAGCACGGGGCAGTGTGGATCACGTACAACCCCGACCTGGTCTCGAGTGAGGATCAGGCGCGCTTGGCACAGCGAGTCGAAGGCATGAGCTACACCTTGATGTCGCCGTATCCGACCCTGGATTCGCCGATCTCGCTGCAGTCCTGGGGCCGTCAACTCAAACTCGACAACGCTGAGGACGCTCGCATCGATCAATTCGTCTCGGCGCTACGAGTCAACCCGAACACGTATCCCGAAGTGGGCGCGACGTGTTCGGTGCCGATGACTAGCTTCGACCCGAACAACCCGCCGCCATTCGACCCCACCACTCCGGATCCGTCTTCTCCCGCAACAGTTCCGGAGCGGTAGCATCCCAGCAGACCCCTGTTCCTAGCAGGGAGATACTACTTGCCTCGCGACCGACGTTCCAGTTCCACTGCGCGGCGCATGGTTTCCCGTGCCCGGCTTCGGTCACCGGCATAGTCGTAGGCGCGAGCGAGTCGGAAGTTCTGCTTCCAGTTGTCCGGGTCTGCTTCCCAGTCGACCTTGATCTGAGCGAACAACTCGTCGGCAGCCGCCCGCTCGATCCGGCCCGAAGGCAATTTCGGAAGTGAAGACGCATCGACAGCGAGGCCCTCGTCGTGAATCTGCTGCGCGAGGCGTTGGTGTGTGAAGCCGGCACGAAGGGTGGCGATGACGAGCCACAGCCCCAGGAACGGCAGGATCAGCACGCCGATCCCGAGACCGATCGCGGCGCCGCCTCCGTCTTGGATGAGCTGGATTCCGCGCTGGCCGAGCAACACGAAGTACACCGCGAGCGCGATACAGATCGCAACGATCAACGCGAGGGTGCGGGTGGTCTTGTTCATAGATCGAGGAAGGAATCGATACCGACCGTCAGGCCCGGACGTGACCCGATCTGGCGGACACCGAGCAGAACGCCCGGCGCGAACGAATTCCGGTCGATCGAGTCGTGGCGAATGGTCAGCGTCTCGCCCTGAGTTCCGAGAATCACTTCCTGATGCGCGACCAGTCCGGCCATCCGCACGGAGTGAACCCGGACTCCGTCGACGTCGGCTCCACGCGCACCCTCGAGCTCGGTCGTGGTGGCGTCAGGGCTGCGTCCGACGCCTGCTTCCGCGCGAGCTTCGGCGATCATGGCGGCCGTTCGGTATGCGGTGCCCGAGGGAGCATCTGCCTTGTTGGGGTGGTGAAGTTCGATGACCTCGACGGAATCGAAGAAGCGCGCCGCGGCAGCCGAGAAGCGCATCAACAACACAGCACCGATGGCGAAGTTCGGGGCGATCAGAACACCCGTTGCAGGCTGCTCGTCGAGCCAGGACTGCACAGTCGCCAGCCTGGACTCGTCGAAACCGGTGGTGCCGATCACGGCGTGAATTCCGTTGGCCACGAGGAATTCCAGATTTCCCATGACGACGTCGGGGTGCGTGAAATCGACGACTACCTGAGTGCGGGTGTCGACGAACGTCTCGATGCGATCACCGGTATCGACCTGAGCGACAAGTTCCAGATCGGGAGCAGCTTCCACTGCCTCGCAGATCGCTCGACCGACCTTGCCCTTGGCTCCCAGAACCCCGACCCTGATGGGTGCTGCACTCACGTCTTCCACGCTCCGTCCGATGCATTGTTTGAGGTGAAGCCTACGCAATCGTGCCGATGCGCTCACCATCAGTCGGGCAGGAGTTATGTCACCACTGGCACACTGGACGTAGTGAGCAACCGTCCGCAAGTCCGCGAAACCGGCAACCTTCGACCACTCGAGTTGGCAACGGGTGCCGTCATGGCCGGATTCACGGTCGCGTTGTCCGTCATTGCCACGGTCATCCCCATGGCCAGCGCCCTCAACCTCGTGGCCGCCGTTCCGATGGGAATTGTTGCCCAGCGCTTTCGAGTCCGCGCCGTGATGACCGCTGGCGTCTCGGCTACTGCGGTCGCTTTCGTCGCAGCGGGTTCGGGATCTGCGGCGGCGGTCGCGCTGAGCGCTCTCCTCGGCGGAATCATCGGTACGGTCAAGCGGCGCGGTCTCGGCTTCATCTCCGCGTTGCTGTCGTCGCTTGTCATCGGACCCGCGCTGGCGTTGTTCTCCATAGTCCTGTTGCTTGTTCTCGCGCCCCTGCGCACCTTGTTGTTGACCTCGCTGGAGAACACCGCGCTGGGCGTGGCCGCAATCTTGAAGCGTGCCCCCACGCTGGTCGGCGCAGCCGAATGGATCGAGAACAGCATCGGCTCGATCATCGACTACTGGTGGTTGTGGATCGGCGTGTCGATCATCTCCGGAATCGTCCTCAGCACCGTCGTCTCCTATTTTGTCCTCGGTGCCGTCCTCGATCGATTGGCTGCACTCCCCTCGGCCGACCCGCTCCAGACAGCACCCGACGACCGTCCGATCGATCCGCTACCGGTCACTTTCGATCACGTGGGCTTCACCTATCCGGGTGCATCGACGCCGGCGCTCGTCGACGTCAACTTCACGGTCCGACGAGGAGAGTTCGTCACCGTCGTCGGCCACAACGGCTCGGGCAAGTCCACACTCACCCGGTTGCTCGCCGGTCGCGTACCGACCGTCGGGAGCCTGACGAGACCCGGGTCCGCAGGCCTCGGCCGACACGGCGGAACCGCCATTGTCCTGCAGCGACCGGAGAGCCAGATCCTCGGAACCCGCGTCGCGGACGACGTCGTCTGGGGGCTTCCGCCCGAGTCGCATCCCGACGTCGATGCACTGCTGGCCGAGGTGGGACTCGCCGGCATGGGCATGCGCGAGACCTCAGGGCTGTCCGGCGGCGAGATGCAACGTCTGGCGGTTGCTGCCGCGCTGGCGCGGCGCCCCGCTCTGCTGATCGCGGACGAAGCCACCGCGATGGTCGATCAGGCCGGCCGGGAGGAATTGGTCTCGCTCCTCGCCGAACTGCCCCGGCGCCATCCGATGGCCGTGGTTCTGGTCACCCATCACCACGCCGACACCCGCAACTCAGATCGGGTGATTCAACTACAACGCGGACGGCAGATCGATCACCAACCCGGTTGGATGACGTCGACGTTCGCGGGTCCGCCGTCTGCGCCGTGGCCGGCCGGCACTCGAACGGTCCTCCAACTCACCGATGTCACCCACACCTACAACGACCGGACTCCGTGGTCGCGGCGCGCACTCTCGGACGTGAATCTGACCATCGGAGACGGGGACGGGCTACTGGTCCTGGGCGGCAACGGTTCCGGTAAATCGACCCTGGCCTGGATCATGGCGGGCTTGATCGCACCGAGCCGGGGAACCGCGGTCTTCGACGGCAAACCCGTCTCGCGTCAGCTCGGCACTGTCGGTCTGACGTTCCAACACTCGAGGCTGCAGCTGCAACGCCGAACCGTCGCCGAAGACATCGAGGCCGCCGGTGGTCCGGAGATCGGATCGGTGCAAGTCTCCTGGGCGCTCGACGCCGTCGGACTCGACCGTCACATCGCCGGCCGCAGTATCGACGAGTTGAGCGGCGGACAGATGCGACGCGTCGTACTGGCCGGTCTCCTCGTCCGCCAACCCCGCGTACTCATCCTCGACGAACCATTGGCCGGTCTCGATCCACCCGGCCGACACGAAATCCTGAACGTACTCAGGTGGATTCGTCGGAACGGAACCGCAGTAGTCGTCATCTCCCACGATGTCGACGGCATGGATGCCGTCTGCAGCAGAACAATTCGACTGTCGCAGGGTCGCATCCTCGACCCTGCCGCCAGCAGCGCCTTGGAAGGATCGACGACGTGACAACACTTCTGCGCGAAGTCCCGACTTCATCGCCGATCCACCGATTATGGGCCGGAACGAAGATCGTTGCCGTCGTTCTCGTCAGCATCGTGGTCGTGGCCGCGCCGTCCTGGCCTGCGATCGGCGTCGTACTGGGATTGTTGTTGCTGACCGCGGTGATCGGACGCATCCCCCCGACTGCAGTTCCCCGACCTCCGTGGTGGTTGTGGGCGCTGATCCTGCTCGGCGCGTTGATCAACCTTCCGATCGGCCTCGACGCGGTGTTCATCTACCTGCAAGCTGTGACGTTCGGTCTTGTATTGCTCTGCGTCTCACTGATGTTGGCGTGGACCACGTCGATGAGCGACGTGGCGCCGGCACTGGCAACGCTCGGTAGACCGCTGCGAATATTCAAGATCCCGGTCGACGAGTGGGCCATCGCGACCGCCCTCTGCATTCGTTCACTTCCGCTGTTGATCGACGAGATGCTCACCCTGGTAGCGGCGCGACGACTGCGCCCGAAAGCTGTGGTGAACAGCGCGGCCGACAATTCGATAGTCGACCTGATCACCACAACCATGTCCGTGGCAATTCGGCGGTCTGCCGAAATGGGCGAAGCAATCTCCGCTCGCGGGGGCACTGGACTGATTGCGGCGTACCCCAAGCGCCCTCAGCTCGCCGACCTGTTCGCACTGACCGTCGTCATCGCCGCGTGCGTCAGTGCCGTTGCTTTGACGATATTTCTGCGCTGATCGGGTCATCGCTGACAGAATTTGCCTGGGCGATGATCGCAGAACCCATCCAGCGCCGTAGGTATCGCCGCAGTTCCTCATCGCTCCGCGGTGGGTCGCCAGGCGCGAGGAAAAACGACTGCATCGTCCGCAGGACGTATTCGACCAGTTCCTGAAGTGACGCGTCGTCGTAGCCGTAATGCACCCAGTCCACGTCGAAGCGGTTGATCATCGCCATTCCGAAGGCTTGCGCCTCCTGAGAGGTCAGACCCTCCGGGTGCAGACTCGTATTCGTGCTTGTGAGAAGGATGCCGAGATGCGGTGTTCGGTGGACCTGAGTCAGTGTGTAGAGAACACCCTCGGTCATCGCCTCGACGGGATCGTCGATGCCGCTCACGTGTGTGGTGAGTCGATCGAGGTAGCCGTCGACCGACGCGATCGCCGCTGCCCGCATCAGAGCGTCGGCGCTGGGGAAGTATCGATACACGGTCTGCCGGATCACGCCCAGTGACTCCGCCACGTCGCCGATGCTGATTTCCGAACTCGTCCGTCCGATCAGCTCGACTGCGGCCTCGACAATTCGACGTGACGCATCTTCGTCGTTGTCCGGTGGATTGCCGCCCCACCCACGCCTTCGTGCCACTGCCCACTTCCTCGCTCGAACGAGGCTCGAACCATGTCTTTGCGCTCGAAGTCCAAGAGCCACAGGCTAACACAGGCAGGTTTTGCATCTGCTTTCCCCGAATCCACTCCCGTCATCGAAAGTGAACATACAACTGCACATCAATATGTATGATTACCGCCACACGTGGCTTCGAGTGCCAGAGCGGCCACCTGACCAGCCCCTCCGAAAGACGAGGTTCGACAAGTGACCAACCTTCAGCCCCGAAAGATGGATTTCGGATTCGAGGATCATGACGTTCCCTTCCTGTGGAACCCGGAGAATCCGGCCTGGTCGAGCATGTCCAACGCGGTCTCGTTCCTGGCCATCGGTTTCGAAAAGATGATCGTGAAGATGATCATGCAAACCAAGTCGCGGATCAGTGATCCGGAGGTCGCCGAGGAAGCCGTGGCATTCATGCGTCAAGAAGGCCACCACTCGACCGCCCACCGCCAACATGTGAAAGCTCTGATCAGGCGATACCCCGGACTGCAGAACACACTCGACGCCGTGATCGGTGAATTCGATCTGCTCACCGAGGCGACCTCGTTGAACTACCGGCTCGCGTACACCGCAGATCTGGAGGCGACCTTCACACCGGTGTTCAAACTGATGCTCGACAACGAGGCGACCTTGTTCCGTCCGGGAGACGACCGCGTCGCATCACTGTTCATCTGGCACTTCGTCGAGGAGGTCGAGCATCGCAGCTCGGCACTGATCATCTTCAATTCCGTTGTCGGAAGCGAGCTTTACCGGATGCGAATGGCGCCGTCGATCTTCGCGCACGTCATGAAGGTGATTCGCATCGCCTGTGCAGGGTTCAACCAGCACGTTCCACTCTCCGAACGGCAAGTCGACTCACTGTCGATGTTCGCCATACACCGCACCAAGCAGAAGATTCTGACGTCGTTTGCGCCCTACCTGACCAAGGGCACCATGCCCCGCGCCTTCGATCACCTACAACTCGGCGAACAACTCGTCGCGCTCGGCGGAGTCTTCCGCAGCCAGATGCCCAATCACAACCCGGACCACGAGAAGCTCCCCGCACTGGCCGACCAGTGGTTCAAGCGTTACGACGACGGCTACGACTGCACACGCTGGTACACCGCCGAATCTCAGGCACAAGAGTCGATCACGTCAGGGGCCAACTGATGGCAGAGCACTGCTCCCCCACGTTTGCCCAACTGGCAACAGAACTCGGTTTCTCCTGTCAGGAAGCAGGTGGACTCGTCGAGTTCCGTAACCCGGCGGCCCTCGAGAACTGGACCCTGCCCGTACTCGAATGGACGATCATCGTCGGCTCGGTACTCGCACTGGTCTTGGCGATCGTGCGACTGCGCCGCAACGGCGACCCCACCAACCTGGTCCTTTGGTTCGGCGCCACCGCCTACCTGTTCATCATCGAGCCTCCGCTGTACTTCCCGGCAGCGTTCGGCATCGAAGAACAAGTGGACACGATGTTCGCGCACAACGTGTTCACCGTCGACTTCATGTGGGGTCGACTGCCGCTGTACATCATTGCCATCTACCCGCTCATGGCGACGTTGGCCTTCGAAATAGTCAGAATGCTCGGCGTTTTCCGCAAATACGGTCCACTGCTGGGTGCAGTCTGCGTCGGCTTCGTCCACCATGCGTTCTACGAAATCTTCGATCACCTCGGACCCCAGTTGCGGTGGTGGGAGTGGTCGACGTCGAACCCGATCAACCAACCCATGTTCGACGCGGTTCCACTCCCCAGCGTGGTCGTCTTCGCCGCTCTGTGGCCGATGTCGTTGGCATTCTGCGTCCAGTACTTCGTCGGACGGCATGTCGATGCCGGCAAGCACTTCTCCGGGCTTCAGTTGGTTTGGCGCACCATCGTGATCGGCCTGCTGGCCTCGCTGGGCACGTTCATTCTCCCGCTCCCGGCGACGGTCTTCGGGATGGGCAGTGACACCGTTCGTGGGTTCCTCTACGCGGCAGAACTCGCCGTCCTCACAGTGGTCGCGATCGTGGTTCTCGTCCGCCAGTGGAGAAACCTGCGCTCGGCAGAATCGAACGCTCCTGCACACACCAACAGGTTCGTCCAGATTTACAGCGTGGTGTACCTGGTTGTCATGGCCGTACTGTGGGCGAGTGCGCTTCCGGACTTCTTCGACGCAGTCGAAGGTTCCACCAGCGCTGGAGATCCCATCGGGAACCTGTGGTACACACTGGCGTGCTTCGTCATCGCAATCCTGTGTGTGAGCGCAACTTTCACCATTCCGGAGAGGAACTCCGTCGTCGACGACGACGCTGAACTTCTTAGGGCAAACTCAACGACTCCGGCCAGCTAGGTCGACCGGGGCGAGACCTCTGGGGTCTCGTCCCGGTTTGTCGGTGTCTCGAGACAACGGCGTCACGGGACGCGGTGAGTCCACGCTTCGGTGCTGAACTTCGTGTCCACCAGCTTGCGCGCCTGCTCCAACTCCGAGTCCGTGTAGTCGCTGTCACGGGTGTCGTACTGGCCGCGGAAGTGCTGCGCAAACGACTCCAGGATCGCTGCACGCGTCATTCCGGTTTGAGAACGCAGCGGATCGACCCGCTTGGCTGCGCTCTTGGTTCCCTTGTCCGACATCTTCTCTCGTCCGATTCGCAGCACCTGCGTCATCTTCTCCGCATCGATGTCGTAGGCCATGGTCACGTGATGGAGCACGGTGCCGGACGCGAATCGCTTCTGAGCGGCGCCGGCGATCTTGCCCTTGTCCGAGGCGATGTCGTTGAGCGGCACGTACCGAGCGTTGATACCGACCTCGGCAAGCGCTCCCATGACCCACTGATCGAGAAACGCGTAGGACTGCTCGAAACTCAAACCTTCGACCAACGACGCCGGTACTGCCAACGAGTACGTGATGCAGTTGCCCGGTTCCATGAACATCGCGCCGCCACCGGAGATTCGGCGCACCACGCCGATGCCGTGCCGCGCAGCCGCCTCGGAGTCGACCTCGTTACGCACGGACTGGAACGATCCGATCACGACCAAGGGTGAGTCCCAGTCCCAGAAACGCAATGTCGGCGGACGCTCACCCGATGCAACCTCACGCGCGATGACCTCGTCCAGCGCGACGTGCATCGCGGGATCGAGAACCACCGGTGGGATGAGGTCGAACGTGTGATCCGCCCAGCTCGTGGCGTGACCGAGTGCGCGCCGGATCGCGATGCCGACCGACTGCGGCGTGAAGCCGATCATCGAGACGGACTCGTCGAGCGCACTGGAGATAGCTTGTGCCAACTGTTCTGCATCCGAGTCGGCGGGCATTCCGCGCAACGCCGCGTTGATGTCGTCGAGCGCACTGTCGGGCTCGAGGAAGAAGTCCCCCGAGACTGCGACTTCGGCCAGCCGACCGTCCGCCACCTCGACGTCGACCGCGACCAGTTTTCCACCAGGAACCTTGTACTCTCCACGCATTCGTCCAGCCTATCCCTGTGCGATTCTCTGCGGTGAGCGCCGTCGAAGATCACACCGCGCGCGCAGTGCGCATCGGTTCGACCGGAAGGGCGATCAGGCACTCACACCTGTAAACCGCTGTGCGGCTGCATGATGCGAGGCGAGAACAGCACGTGTCGGCCTCTACCCATAAGGTCGACCGATGCCTCTGCTTCTGCTCTCCCTCGGCATCGGCGCCGTCCAAGACTTCATCTCCACCCACGTCGACCGGGAACCCGGCGAGATCAATATCGGCTACATCAACGATGCATCGCTCCCCTACTCGGGCGAAGAATTCGTCGCCGCCGAACACGAGCAACTCGCTGCGCTCGGATACTCCCTGACCGACATCACTGCCGGTGACCACGACCAAGCAGGTACGTTCCGATCCGTCCTCGACGAACTCGATGCCGTCTACGTCGCCGGCGGCAACACCTTCGTGCTCATGTCCGCGTTTCGCCGTAACGGCACCGGCAACGCACTCGTCGAGAAAGTCCGAACCGCATTGCCCTACATCGGATCAAGTGCTGGTTCGATCATCACCGGTCTCAGCATCGAACCTGTCTCACTGATGGGCGATCCGTCCGAAGCACCCGATCCCGCCGAGCGCGTCGGACTCGCCCTCGTCGACACCAACTCGGCGATCGCGGAATCCGATTCACCTTAAGACGCGAGCAACACGATCCCTGCCCGCTACTCCGGACCTCAGGAGATACCCGATCTTCGTCCGCCCCAGGAGACTGGACAAGGGCCACATGTTGGTCAGGAAGATCTCGGCAAAGAGTTGAATCGCTCCGGCGCTTGCCGCGTCGAACTGATCTGCCAACTTGTCCCAAAAATCCCGACCTCCCTCGTCAGGACTATCGACGTAGATCGCTTTCAACTCCTGAAAGTTTGCGACCGACCAGACCGGCCGGCCGGGAGTGAGCACCGAATCACCCCGCAGGTAACCGGCGACGATCAGTCGTCGTCCCACCGCTTCGAGTTCATCCAACCCGGCTCCACCCTTGGTCGTGTACTCACTTATGATCGGTATCTATACCCGACCACGCTCCCTGGTTGTGTCACCGCATGCGAGAAGAACCGGTCACCACCAGCGATTCGGCGAGCAATTCCCGACGGCGAATCCCGCAGCGCGTATATATGCGTGCACCGATGCGCGCACGCGGGCCCGCAAGAACCCTTTCCCATGGCAATCAGTCGGAGTGTTCCAGTCCCCCGGTTCGGGACGCCTCAGTGGTCACTGCCCTTGCCGCACGACCTACGGCTGCGGTCTGATGATGATGTCGGCATAGTGCGGGGTGTCGTGAATGTATTTGTTTCGCACGAAATTTCGGGCTGTCTGGCGGCTGTTGGCTGTATCGGGTTGAGAATCTCGTCGAACTTCAACCGAATCCGATCGTTGGGCATATGCTCCCACGAGCCCTGCTTATCCACTTCATCGGGAGCTCGATCCCGAGCCGCGGAGCCACGCCAGGAAACTCGCAGGATGGGCGTCTCGGTGCGGTCATGTCGGCTCCGTCGGGCAGGCTGGCCACCAGCGCAGCGGCTTGTTTCTCCGACAAAGCGAAACCCCGGTCCCAGTGGAGGTACCAATACCTCATCGAAGCGGCTTGGTCCTATTGGAGGCAAGCTGGCGTCCATGCGGGGAAATTGCATCGCTGCAGTGAGCGCGGACCAAGTTGATCATCGACGGGAAGCTGAAAAGGACGTCGAAGCCGGAGATCAAGAAGCTCACAGCGCTCAATACACCGATCCCGTTCCTGGACAAGCAACTCTGTTCTAGATGTTGTTAGCGGCGTACCCAAACTGCGCCATCGTCCAGCTTCTTTGCTGTCGAGGGTGTGAAGCCAGTTGGCCATATGGTTTTGTCCGAATAGACGGTCTCGCCCGTGAGATGGTCGTCGACGAAGTTGTCGGCATCTCTGAAACTGGCACCACGAAGGTTGGCGGCACCAAAGCCGGCTTGCAAGAAGATGGCGCGATCGAACACCGCGCCCTCCGCGAGGGTACGACCGAAGTTCGTTCTAATTGCCATGACTCCGGAAAGATTGGCGTTGCTGAGGTCGGCCCTACTCATGCTCGCGAACACAAGATTCGCCGAGCTGAGGTCAGCGTCTCTCAGTATTGCGCCGTCGAGGTGAGCTTCTGCAAAGTTGGCCTGACTGAGGATCGTGCCAACGAGAATCGAGTCTCTCAGGTCGGCTTTGGTGAGATCTGCATTTGGGAGAATCGCTCCGCTCAGGTCGATGACGATCTTGCTCCGCTCGTCGATGGCTGCCTGTTTGGTCCAATCGTCTTCGACTCTCCTCCACGCTGGAATGCGCTCGCGAAAAACACTCACCACGGAGCTTCGAACCGCACCTTCGTCAGCCTGAAAATCTCCTGCTCCCGCGTCGGTACGGCGGTTCGCACGAAGGTACGAACACAGCAAGTGGGCGCAAACTCTGGCTTGCGAATGCGAATGCTCCTTTTGCCCAGTGAGCTCGCCGTGACTGAACCAATCGTCGACCAATGCCGCGAGGGCGTGGACACCGGCTTCCCTCACCGCCCCGTTGTGGTCCCCGAGTTGTTGTGCTGCGGTCGTATACCTGTCTCGGAGGTTCGTCTCTCGGTCTCGATCCATCGTCAGTTGATGATGAATACCGTCAAGCGCGCGTGTCTTTGCGCCGTTGTGCAGCGCCAAGAGGCCCGCGGCGATTGCTCCAGCGCCAGCGACTGATGTCGCCAATGGCTGTGCTGCCAGGTCCCAGAATTCAGCTGATCCGGGGACCTCGAGGCTCCGGCCGAGCAGGAAGATTCCGGCGCCGACCACAGTGCCGAAAGCGGCTCGCGCTGGGTATGTGACCCATTTCGACACGTCGGTTCTTTCCGGCATTGAGGCTCCTGCTCCGATTTTACCTCGGCAACAGGGTCAGCCCCTGCTACAGCTCGTACCCAGTATCTCGTAACTGCAATGATTCCGATGTCGCCTGACGAATCGGTCCAACTACCGTCGGTCCCCGCTTGTTGATTAAGTCGCGGATGGAACGCCGGTAGCATCCCAGCGCGGCATCCAAGGCCGATAGGTCGTATCCGGGACCTATGCAGTCTGGCGTCGGTTCCGCCGTCGTGATTGGAGTGGCGACGGCAGCGTCGATGGTTTCCCGAAGCAGGGTTGTCTCGCCTGTCTGGACGTACTCGAAACGACCCACACGAACTGCTCTCGCAAATCCCCCACCCCTGACCGTTGAAGACTCCAGCTCCCAGATATGCCACATCTCTCGACTGAGTGACGGTTGATCGTCGAAGTTGCACTCCTCCACTGATTTTCGTGTCGGAAGTCCGGCCAATCGGATACGGTTCTGAGTGCCGGACGATTCCCTCGCCGTGACTTCTCGCGACAGCACGGCGGCAAGGTAGTCCTCGTGGCTCCATCCGTCGCTGCGGGCCTGATCCGCGAGTCTTGCTGCCGATTCCCGCATCCGCGGCGCACATCATTGCACGGCCTAATCGTTACATGATGCAGTACAAGGGAATTCAGCTCCGAACACTCGGTCGTAGTCGCCCAGGTCCCGCATCAACCGATCCTGATCTTCGGCGGCCGGCGTCGGGTTTTGGCATTTTTCTCGCAGCCTGGCTGCTGATTTCACGTGTAGTGGATCGGTGACGGTCAGCCCCCGTAACCATCGCCGTTCGTGCTCGGCGAGGACTCGTCCTTCACGAGTGACCGCTACCTGGCGCAGATCCGCAGCGACCTCGACCAGGTGTCCGATCGCCCAGGGGTCTACCGAGTAGTCGTTTCCGTGGACCCGAACGTAGTAGTCCCGCGGCAGACGGATCTGCGAGTATGCGGCGGTGAGCGGTGGAACCGGCGGCAGTGACAACATCGCCGCGGTGTCCACGGTCACCAAATCTATTGGGCGACCGCCGATCCGGCGGACAACGCGAGAATTCGCGATCGGGAGCCAGTCGGCCAGTTGGGTGTTGAGGTCGTCGGGTGAATGAAATGTTCGACCGGGCATGAACGAGGTCTCCTTCAAACTGGTTGGCGCGCTCGACGATTCCTTTGGATTCGGGATCGTACGGTTTGAGCTGGATCAGTGTCGTGGCAACGGTTCCGACGAATGCCGTCACTGGATCCGTCAGCCTGCCGCGGCGACCGATACAGGACGCGTTGTCCACCAGAGCCGGTGTGGGATCGCACCGAGATCCTGTGAGAGCAGCTGCCATATGCCCGCGACCAGGTCCGTGGTGACCCGACTGGGCATCATCGCGGTGATGAACCGGGAGAACGCGGAAACCATCACCAGCACCGGCGGGGAACCGGACTGGTCTCCGCCGAGCGGAATCGACGCCGGCGGAAACCATAGATCGTACTGCACGACCTCCCCAGGATCGTGAACGAGGCGATCCGCCGGGTCCGCAGGAGCGTATTCGGGTCGGATCATCCGGACGCGTTCACGCAGCCAGCTGATCGACCCGCTCCACCCGATGCGTTCAGCGATCACTGTGGCGGGCATCGTTGCATGTTGTGCGAGCAGTGCCCTGATCTTCGGTTCCACGGCACCTGTCGCACATGCCGATACTTGGTGTTCCACAAATAATTAGACAGCGGGAGCACATTCGTCAGCAGCAACTCGGCGAACAGTTGGATTGCGCCATCGCTGGCGCCGGCTGCAACCGGCTATCGGAGACCGATCTAGCCGACGCCGGTCGGCTTTTGGGGCGTATTAGCTGCTCGGAGGTATCTGCAAGCCCTTGCAGATAGGCTCGACCCCGAGCCTCCGACCCACGATAACATCGCCGCGATTGGGATCGATGAACGCGGTCATTGTGCTAGCGGTCGAGCTCCGCCCCGAAGAAAGACGCCGCACGCTTCAATATCTCGTTGGCGCGCGGTAGTTCTCGGATTTCCTGCTCGAGTTGCTTGATCCGATCGGCCTCGGCGGTGCTCACTCCCACAGTCAGACCGTCATCGATATCGGCCTGCGTGAACCCACGACCTGACGGACTCGACCCCGTAACCCAACTGCGAGGCAACCCGCGCTGTCGTCCCATGCTCGGTCCGCAACGCCCGGACCATCCGCACCGCACCGGCCTTCTCCTCCGGCGAATACCGCCGCATCGTCGGCCTCCCTGACACCCGTTCAATCGGTATGCTTGCATCCTCGTTTCCAAGGCCAGAAGTCTCCACCGAACCCAGAGCGATTCAATTCGTCGTGGACGAATCAAAGTCTTCGAGGTCTTTGGCTGCTACCTCGCCGACAGCCGGCACGAGAACTTGGTAAGCGCTTCTTAGTTTGATCGGTAGACTTCTTACTCATGCCCCTCAATCTAAAAAACTTGCAAATCTCAATAAACAGATTTATAACCGAACCGATCAACTCAACCGTCATGACCATTGGTAGGATACTGAGACTTACAACCCAAGACGACAACCGGATCGGGGTCAGAAACGTGTTCGAGAAGCGCGAAAGGTGGATCGAAGAACTATCACATGAGCTTCGATCAGGTACAACCACTCTCAGCCGCTCCGGACATATGACACTTTTGGGCATCTCTAAGGAAATCCGTGATGCTGCCAGTATAACACGGAATCCAATCGACTCCGATACCAGCGTTTGGGATTCTTTACTGCAAGACTTGCGAGATTCCTACGAATATTCCGGCAGAGAAATGAGCGCTCACACATCATATGCTTATAGCCAAGTAATATCACGGATAGATCGAGTAATTGAGACTAGAGTTGTCGACGGCCGAGAAAAGCGGGTGGTGATAAAACAAAAAAGGAATCAAGTGGCCCCTAAAGCGACAAACCTGATAGAAAAATTACTTGAGCCGGCGGCAGCTGTCGCTTCCTGGCATGACCTCACGGAGGGATGCAAGGATATGATTAACCCGTCTTTTACCAGAGATCGAATTTCGTATTTCAGAGAGTCCATGTTCGCCATTCTTGAGGATCGATACATAGAAACCGGCTGGACGAGTCCAATCGGAGACCTTGTCGAGATTGCGAACGCTAATCATCAGATCATCTATTCGAGTCGACAGAAGCTTGGCGACGATGTCGAAGAGGTTCAATCATTCGAGGATATGGCGAAGCCACAGCTCGACGAAGAAGGACGCATGAACCTGTGCGACAGAATCGTGGGAAGTGAGCCAGACCGACGGGACGTCGTAATATGGCTCAGGATCAAGGATGCACACCTTCCGAGTGAAGACAGTGTCGCTTATGGTCCTATTACGCTTTATGAAGGGAAAGGCCTGGCATACATGGTCACCGATCCGACTGCACTAGCGACTGCGTACTCGATCACTCCAGTAGAACTCCTGGACGACGAAGTTCAAAAGTTCCGGGCTGAGCAGGAAGCAGACGAATACTTCGGTTTCCCATACGAACCGTTGGTTGTATATGCGCGCATATCGCTGGTCGACATACCGGTACATCGGGCAGAGAAAGAAGCTAGGTCATTGCTCAAAGCAGTGCTGGATTTGACGTATCCTGACGAAAATCAGTGGAACATCATGGGTGGTCACCTTCAGTTTGCATCGGGGACTTTCTTTTATCGAAATCTCGAATGGGGGCGACGCGAACCCATTAAAAGTAAGCTATTCATTGAGAATGATCACACATTCGCAAAACTGAAGAATATGACAGATTCACCGAAGACAATAAATCAGCAGTCCATCGAAGATGCACAGCCAATCCTAAAACTCATCAACGCTGTGCTGAAAACTAAGGATGATGATCTAGAGTCAGTCATAATGGCTTCGGTTCGTTCTGTTGAGCACGTCAAATCATGGGTTGTGGGGGAAGGCCCGTCATGGAGTTCTTTCATAAACAATTACTTAATGGGCGCTACTCTGAAACTAAGATTGCGGCACACTATCGGACAGTATCTCTACGTAGCCGCAGCGAATCCACCCGGCCATTACCCGCCCGATCGAAAGGTCGTGGAGTCCTGGCGAAAGATCATCGATGAGGTACGCTCATCCGACCGATCATATAACATCGTAAAGATACACGACCACGTTGACGAGTTGATTAAGATCCAAGCTGAGACTGTATTCGCTCGTCCACTTAGGGACCTGCAGCTAATACTCAAAGACACCGCTGCATTGAAGAGTCAGCTTGAATACGACCGAACACGCGTAGGCGCTCTTGCCCAGCGGCTGAGACGATCACGGAACGCGGCCGTCCACGGCGGCGTACTGTCCCAAGATGCGTGCGAATCCATGGCCAACTTCGCATTTGACCTGGCGCTTCAGGCCCTGAACGTCTCGATGAAGTCCATCTTCGAGGGCGTGGACAAGAAGAGCCTGTTTGATTCCTACCGCGACGAGAGCACCAATCTCCTCGATAGCTTCAGCGATACGCTTGATTTGAGTGTTCTGTTTGAGGACACCGCATCGCGAAAGACTAAGAAGGTGAATACTCCTCGATAGAACGCGCGAGATCAAACTCGTAGGACACCACGATCCCAATAACCAACATCAGTTGAACGCCTCCTTGGTACCCGTGACGTCCCAGTCTGCTCCATTAGCTTCGAGGATCTACGAGTCACTGGTCGGATCGATTGCCATGTGGTGCGGCAGTAGCCCCTACGGCGGCGACCGCGACAGTTACAGCGCGGCGGGTTCGGTTGGCAGAGTCATTCATTGGGGATTCATCTCTCTCGAAGAATGTTGTCGCCTTCGTGGGTCAACTGATGCTGTCAACGAACCATCGACCGTCAAATTCTTTAGCAGTGATGGCCTGTGGGAACTGTGAGGGCGGCTCGCCAGGACGCATTTCGGTGAGAGCGACGGAGTAGATACCGGGCAAGATCGGTCTGATGCGCACGCAATGGGTGGTTCCTGTTGGGACGGTTTCGATTCCGGCTTGGATCTTCTCCTTCGCTGGCAGGGAGGTGTCGGGGGTGGTGAGTGCACGGACGGCTGTTCCGGAGCGGGTGACGTAGTAGGCGTATTCGAACGCTGCGATGACTCCGGGGCCGCTTTTCTGGTCGCCGGGGTCGGTGCGGCATGCGGTGGCGTCGGTTTCGGTCGTCGGTACGGAGGCGAGAGCGGGCGGGGTGACGTCGAGGGCGGGTGCCGATTCCGAGGTGTTCGCCTCGTCGGCGATTCTTTCCTGTGCGCGCTCGTCGTTGCCGGAGAGAAGGCGCAGGACGGACCAGTCGAGTAATGCGACCACGACAATTAAGGCAGCGACGTAACGCAAGCGGTGCGATCGGAAATCCCTCTTGCACGGACGCTTCGGCGCTGGCGAAGGCGTGGGTGCAGACACTGTTGTGGCCACGTCCGCGCCTGCGCCATGGGGCGTGCCGCCGAGTAAATCGATCACTGCGGGGTGCCTGCTCGTGTTCTTCATCGCTGTCGCCCTTTCGGTGCTCGCACCTGGTCCTGCAGTGGCGCATGGACAAGTTCAGGGCGAGCGGCGCGTTGCCGCCCGACTTGAACGGCTCTGATCATGCGAGCTTTACGCCGGGATACCTGCGCCGACTGCGTCGCTGATCAGCGAGGACGCCAGGCCCGGGGTGGCGCTGGTGAGGAAGTCCGTGAGTGCGGTGTCGACGTGTTCGACGATCTGCTCGCCTCCGGGCTGAGCTGCGACGAAGTCGTGGGCCTGCTGGTCGATCGTGGGGGCCGTAGCGATGGTGTCGCGGACGGCGGGTTGGTCGACGTCTGGGACCTCGATTTCGACGGGTTCGCCGAGTTCACCTGCGCCGTACGCGACGGCGGCGGTGAATCCTGCTATTCCTCCGCCCAGACCGCCGACAATGAATGCTGGTGCGCCGGCGAGGAGGGCGCCTGTACCGGCGCCGACGGCGGTTCCGGCGAGACCGCCCGCTACCCAACCGATTCCGGGGACAAAGACGTTGCCCAGTCCGAGGCCGATGTTTCCGCCGACGGTGCCGCCGATCAGTGCTCCTCCGATGGCGAACGGGGTCGCGAGGCCGATTCCTCCGGCGAGTGCTCCGGCTGCGGCACCGCCTACTTGGGTGGCGGCGTCGCGGCTGGCTTTGTCGACGGCGACGCCGAAGGAGTTCCAGCCGGTGGCGGCTCCGGATTCGATGATGGCGGTGGTGTTGTTGGTCCGCTCGAGGTCGACGTCGGAGACCCAGTTCGGTTGTGCGATGTGGAAGGTTCCGATGCGGAGGGTGTCGCGTGGGGCGATGATCGGTGCGACGACGTCGACGGGGGTCGGTGTGGTCTTGGTGTAGGCGGGTGGTGTGTAGGTGTTGGTGTCGTAGTCCCAGTTCGGTAGCGGCTGGTAGTCGATTTTCTGGTGTTGCGCGGGTGGGTCGACCCAGTAGATGGGTTCGGTCGGGGCTGGAGCTTCTGTGGCCGGCGGCGGGGTGGGTTCGATGGTCACGCCGGACTGTCCCCCGCCGTCGGTAATGCCTGCTTGTCCTCCTCCGTCGGTGATGCCGGCTTGCCCGGGCGCTGCGGCGCATTGTCGGGAGATGCCCATCTCGGCGGCGACGTGGGCGATCGGACGACTTTGGCAGCGCTCGATCAGGCGTCGTCTTCCCTCCACGGTCAGCGGAGCATTACGGTGTGTCACAGGGCTGGTCCTTCTTGGTCGAGAACGGTTGTGTCGCAACTCCCATTCTTACGCCGAGGACCAGCCCGTCTACTTCAGTCCCGCGTCAGCAACGTCCATACCCACAACAGCCAGGGATGGCGTTTTTGAGGACGCGGCGTAGTTCGGAGATGACGGGGTCACCGCCGCCTTGGGGGCTGCGAAGGGGTTACTCAGCACGGGTGATGTCGCCGGCGGTCGGGGTGATCGATTGAGAGATGCGGCGGCTCATGGGTGGACCTTTCGGGTGAGGGTTGTGCAGGTGTGTCAGCGAAGCCTGCGCTCCGGTGTCCGGGCGCGGCTGCGGTGGTGTCAGGTTCGGGGAGCAGGACGACTTCGTGTGGTCCGTAGGTGATGTGGTTCTTGACCCGTCCGGTGCCGTTGAAGGCGAGGGTGGTTTCGGTGACGGCGCCGCTGTCCTTGTCTCGGATGACGGTGACCGCGGCGACGTTCGCGGGGTGTTCGTTGCCGTGTCTGTCGTCGACGAGGACGGTAATTCCTTCGGTGATCGCCCGAATCAACCAGACCTACGAAATCGACTAACAGCTCACTTTCCTCAACGACGACCAAGCTCTCCTCGACGAGAACGATTCAACAAAACTGATTGCCTCGCCGTGACCTCCCGCTTCTTCCGACAGGCGAGATGATCGCTGGGGTGGGAGGATTACCGCAACGAGCCAACTCTCTGGCGAGTGACAACGGAGGTAGACATGAAGGTCCCGGCGTTCCACTCGACGGAACCTTCGGACCTCGACGTCTATCACGACAACGAAAGCTGCATCTTGGCCGCGCGCATCGCAGTACCCCATCGTGCCCCCGGGGTCGACGGCCGACCGTGGTGCACTGCCTGCGCGTCTTTGGACTGACGAGCGACCACCAGCTCACTCACACCCATGTCGCCGATTCGGGGACAACTCCATGGGCCAGAGCGTTCGCATCGATGACAGCGCGGAGCCACGCGGTCAGACCGGTCTCGACCGTCTCGTAGAACAGCGCGTCGTAGAACTCGGAGAATCCCGGATCGGCCACGTACATCCGTCCCAGACACACCTGCATCGAATGTGTGCAGTCGAAGTAGACCCCGATCGACGCTCGGTGGCGTTCTGCCAGCGAATTCGCCTCGGCGCTTCCCGGTTCGACACCCGCGCGGCACGCCAGCGCCAGATGTTCGTTGAGCGTCTCGACGCAGTCGGTGATCTTCTGCCAATCCTCAGCGGTCCTACCCGCCGACCGTTCCGCGTGCTGCGCCCACTGCGCACTGTCACCCCAACGCTCGTGCGCCTCCGGCCCCCATGACGGCTGCCAGTGTCGGCCGAAGATCGACACCTGCTCGTCTGCCGGCAACAGCACACCGGACTTCCTGGCATCGATGATGCGATCCAAGGACTCGCCCCGTTGCTCCAAGTCGGCAATCCGTTGTCGCAACTCGGCGCGCTGCCCGCGCAGTGTTTCGTCCACGTGGGCTGCCGGCGATTCGAGCAATATCCCGATCTCGTCGAGCGACAAGCCCACGTCGCGGTAGACAAGTACGCGACCAATTCGGCCGAGGTCGGCGTCGGTGTACAGCCGGTAGCCACCGTCACTGCGCCCGGACGGGCACACCAAACCGATTGCGTCCCAATGATGAAGGGTACGTACAGTTATGCCCAGCCGAGATGCGGCAGCACCGACGGTAAGAGCATTGTCTGCCTCGTCTCCGAAGAGTTGATCCGTCACGGCATCCAGTTTGACAGACGCGGCGCGCGAGACCACCGCGTCAGACTTCTGTTCAGTCGTCGGGTCCGTCAATTCCCATACCTCGCAGATGCTCGGCCTCGGCACTGTTCGGGTCGTACGGACGAGCGGCCGTCATGATCACACGCGCGTTCTCCGGTGTCACGATCTCCAACTCCAGTGAATTCCACGGCTTCAGGTCTGGACCGCTGGTGCATCCGGGCCGCAATTCCTCACACGCCTTTGCTATCTGGTCGATCTGACTCAGCACACACGCAAAGCTCACGCTGATGGACGGTGGTGAATCTGCTCGCTCGCCGGGCACGAGCAGAACGTCTTGAAATGCCCAGCGCCGCAGATGCGTCAGTCGATCAGGCACCGAAAAGAGGTCGAAGAAACCGAGCCCGCGGATCCAGAAGTCTGCCGATTCGGCCAGATCCGAAGTCGGAACAGACACGAACATCGGCATACCGTAGAGACCTCGGAACTGTTCCGGAGGCACGGCATCGGTCGTAGGGACAGGGACGGGGCTGATGTCGAATGCAGGGTAGGTGTCGGTCATGAAGTCATCGTGAGCCCTCACGCTACGTCAGGGTCAAATCGTGTGAACTCCGATCACAAAACACAGTGACCGGAAACCACAGTGATCAGAAATCGAGAAGCACCGAGCCCGGAAGCCTCATAGGTTTGTCGAAACGACGCTCACGCCGACAAACTGGAGGTAGCCGACCATGGCACAGACGGATCCAACACCGAGAGATCCCATCGGGAATCACTGCGAACCGAAGTCCGGCGGTTCCGGCGCACTGTCACGGTGGATGCAGCGGAACGCGAACGCCCGCACGAATCGCAAGATTCGGCGCGGGAAAGGCACGTTCATGGGAATGGACGTCCTCATCCTGCACACGGTAGGCCGACGCAGCGGGCAACCCCGAGAGACTCCGCTGATGCACCTGTCCGACGGCAGGGGCGGTCTGTTGATCGTGGCTTCGGGCGGCGGCGGTCGAAACCCGGACTGGCACTCGAATGTGGTGGCGCATCCCGATCGAGTGTCTATCGAGATGCCCGGCCGAAATGCCGTACCAGTCACAGCTCACGAACTAGAAGGCGACGATCGCGAGCAAGCGTGGCACCAAGTGGCCACCGCCCAGCCCCGAATCGCCAAGTACCAGAGCAAGTCCGATCGCAAGTACCCGCTGATTCGGCTCACCGTGATGTGAGTGGTGGTGTGAGCCGAATCAGATTGCGCGATTACACCTCGCCGGCGAATACACCTCGCCGGCGAATACACCGCCGTCTGCGAATACACGTTGGGCAAAGCGTTCGCCGATGAGACGATGCGTTGCAGCGTCCGGATGGAGCTGATCGGGAAGCGGCAACTCTTCGTTCTCCGCGGCACCGTAGAGATCACACCCGTCGACGTAATGCAGATTGGGATCATCGACTGACCGCTGGGTTACGATGCGCGCCAACTCTTCCCGAATCGAGCGCAGCGTCAGCTTCCCGGATGCCCGCTCGGCGGGATCTCCGGTGGCAACGAATCGCATTTCGCCTCTGGCAAGAGCGTCGAAGTCGAAGGCACCAGGCCCCGGTGTGTCCTCGTGGATCGGGCAATAGACGGGCGAAACGACCAACAGCGGAGCCACTGGATGACCGTCGCGAACCGTGTCGAGGAAGCCGTGCATTGCAGATGTGAAGGCCCGTAGGCGCATCACGTCTGCGTTGACCAGATTGATGCCCATCTTGATGCTGATCAGGTCAGCAGAAGTGTCGCGCATCGCGCGGGCGGTGTACTGGTCCAGCAGAGCACTGCCACTGAACCCGAGGTTGATCAGATCCACGCCGCCGACGGAGGCTGCAAGAGCAGGCCAAGTGCCGGAGGGACTTTCAGCGCCGGATCCTTGACTGATCGAGCTTCCGTGATGGAGCCACACGCGGCGCTTCGTATCAACCGCGAGTTCGAGTGGCGCGTCGGTTCGCAATGCGACAAGTTCGGTGGTCTCGTTGTGTGGCAACCAGATCTCGACGGTCTTGGATCGCGCGGGCAGCTCCGCGAAACGGATGATACTGACAGGTCCGGACTGCCTCTGAGCGGTACCGGTAGCCATGTCGATCGTCACCGTATTGCCGCCCGTCGCGCTTGCTTGCCCGGCCAGTTCGCCGTCGACGAGCAGGTCGTACACCCCTTGCGGCCTCGGCGGAGCGCCGGTGTAGATCATTTTCGTGGGCAGAGTATCGAGTTCGATGCTCGTAGCGCTGGTTCGGAATACAAGCCGCACTCCGGACGGTTGTGATTGCGCCATTGCCATCTGCCCGTCAGCGAATTGCGTGCGAGCCTTGGCAGGTAGGCGGTGCGTCAGCACACCGCGTTCGGTCCGTTCGATTTCGAGGGCTCCGCGCACGATGTCGTCGGAAATTTCGGTAGTAGTCCAGCTGCTCTGGCTGTGCATTTCATTCACCTGAAAATCGTTTACGGAAGTTTGCTACTGCTGATAGTAATTTGCCTATAATCCTTAGGCAAGTGGTTTACCCTCCCAACGAACAGGACCGATTGACATGCCTCGCGCAGGACTCACAGCCGACCGTCTCGCGATGGCGGGCGCGGAATTGGCCGACGAGGTCGGCTTCGAGCACGTGACCGTATCGGCAGTCGCCAGGCAGTTCGACGTCAAAGTCGCAAGCCTGTACTCCCACGTAAAGAGTTCGAACGACCTCAAAACCAGAATCTCGTTGCTCGCTTTGGAGGAGATGGCCGACCAGGCTGCCGACGCCGTGGCCGGTCGGTCCGGCCGCGACGCTTTGACCGCCTTCGCGAACGTCTATCGCGACTACGCGAAGGCACACCCCGGCCGGTACGCCGCGTCACAGATGCGCCTCACCCCGGAGGACGCAGCAGCGAGCGCGGGCTTCAGACACTCGCAGATGATGCGATCGATTCTGCGCGGATACAACCTCACCGACCTCGACCAGACTCACGCAGTTCGGTTGCTAGGCAGCGTTTTCCATGGATATGCCAGCCTGGAGTTAGGTGGATCGTTCAGCCACAGTGCACCGGACAGCGCCGAAAGCTGGTCCAGGATCCTCGAGGCTCTCGATTCGATGCTGACCAATTGGCCAGCGTCGAGTGCATGATCAGGCGTGCTTCTTGTGAGCAAAGTTCCTGCGCCACTTGGTGATGGCATGCGGCCTGATGATGGAGACCGCAACCTCGAGCCCACCGCAGGAGCAGCGCCACAAAATTGCGCATTCCCGTAATCATTGGT
Organism: Rhodococcus sp. MurmanLake-1; assembly: GCF_056945715.1. Classification (NCBI taxonomy): domain Bacteria; kingdom Bacillati; phylum Actinomycetota; class Actinomycetes; order Mycobacteriales; family Nocardiaceae; genus Rhodococcus; species Rhodococcus sp. MurmanLake-1. The sequence continues at coordinate 641,876 of NZ_JBWZNF010000001.1, forward strand.
CGCACTGGAACAGCAGAGGGTCCGAGTGGGCAATAAGTCGAGGTGTGGGGCTGCGCCTAGAGGAGAAGCTTGGCACGCAGAGAGTCGATAGTGCCCTGGTCGACGCCGAGGCCCTCCCGTACGTAAGTATCCATACCGCCGTAGAGCCGGTCCACCTGGGCGTACGCCGCATCGAGCCACGACAGGTCCACCGCGTCGTCCCGGCCCAGGTACGTGTTCGACGCCATGAAGTCGGCACTGATGACCTCACGCGGGACACCGAGGATGGTCAGCAGGATCGCGGTACCCCAACCGGTGCGATCCTTCCCTGCGCTGCAGTGGTAGACGGTTGCGCCGTCGGAGTTGTTCGCGATCGCCGTCAGCAGATCATGGAAGGCGACATCGGAGCCACGGTAGTTGACCATGAACGGGTAGCCGATGCTCTGGCCGATGTTCGAGGTTCCGTTGACCGCGCCGTCGATCAACGCGCGACCGAGGGTCAGGGGAACGAACTCGTGGAACGCGATGCCATGGTCGATGCTGACGACGTCGGCGACCTGGTAGGTGACCCCGGCGGGGATCCGATCGGGATCCTCCGTGCGTTCGGAGGTGTTACGCAGATCGACGTCGAGGGTCAGGTTCGCGGCGGTGAGTTTGGCCAGATCAGTCTCATTGAGCGAGCTGAGCTTGTTGGAACGGAACACCAGGCCTGTCCGGACGGTCCTGCCGTCGGTAGTCCGATAGCCGCCGATGTCGCGGAAGTTCCGCGCCTCGTCGAGCCTGATCTCGGCCGCGGACGGCGGTGAGATCTCCGGCAGCGGCGGTTGCTCCCCGGACGATCCGAACTGGCTCGAACCCGATTGCGGGTCGCCGCTCGAGGCGGAGGCGAGTGCGGGACCGGTCAAGGCCGCCACCACGGTAAACAGCGCAGTGAGGGCGATTCCGAAAGAATGCGCCCCTCGGCGGCGCGTGTAAGCAGTCGTCATCGTCGTCCTCTTCACTCGCTGTGCTGGACGACCCCGCGCCCCCGCAAACTCACGTGCGAGATTACAAGGGTGGCGCGCTCCTCGTCCCGACTTTGCCCCAAAAACCGGACATTTGTTCAGGTGTCCGAATTGCCCGCTCCTGCCACTCCTACACCCTCGGCACACTGAACCGCGCCCGTGCTTGTCACGCGGGGTTGGAGTCGAGTCGATTCCGAAGCCAAGCACCCATATCGAGCGCAGCACGCCGGGCAACAGGCGTTGGATGGTTTGTAAATCCATGCGGGACAACAGGATAGAGACGCAAGTCGACGTCGTTACCGGCCGCCGACAGCCGCGCCACCATGGCAAGGTTCTCAGCCAGAACCACGTCTTCTGATCCGACCACCACGAGGGTAGGCGGCAGGCCGCTGAGGTCGCCGAATGTCGGAGAAATATCCGGGAGAGTGCGATCATCGACATGCCCGACATAGGCTTCGATGAAGTATTCGTCGCTGATGGTGCGGCCCGCGGGAGTCTGAGCACTGACGTCGTACGTGCCCGCTTCCAACACGGCACCGGAAAACGAGTGGGCCAGACCTCGATCACGAAGGCGCAGCAATGTCGTCGTCACCAAGGTTGCTCCCGCCGACATGCCACCGATGGCGAGCCTGGTTGTCCCGAACCGTTCGGCAGCGACATCAAGTAGCCACAAAGCGACTGCCTCGCAATCGTCCGGCGCTGCCGGCCAAGGGAATTCCGGTGCAAGCCGGTAATCGACGGTAACCACTGCCACCCCGACCGCGTCGGCAAGTCTCGTACTTCGGGCGTCAGCGCTGGCCGCTGAACTCATGTAGAAACCACCACCCGGAAGATACAGATAGACCCCGTTGACAACGCCGTCTTTCGGCGTGACTACGCGCACTGAAACGGATCGACCCTCGATGTCGAGTGTGTGTTCAACAGCCCGGGTCGCCGTGGGCTCAACCACCCTGGATGCTCGCGCCACAAGCAGTTCCTGCAGCGAACTCGGACCGACACCGGCAAGCCGCGACGCATAGAACGCTCGCGTGATCGTCACATCGTCGCCGGGTAGTTGTTCGACCAGATCAGTCAGTGCAAGCTTCACAAATGCTCCCTCGGGTCGCGACTTGTCGACAATTCTCGCACCCCGTACAGCAGCCTCGAGCCGGGGCATTCCAGGCAGTGAAGACGTGACGGGTATGTGCGAATCGCGCCGCAATAAGGCGTTCTCACGCTACCCTCATCTCCAAATTGGACGTTTGTCTAGAAAGGTCGACGGATGCGTGCGCTGTTGCTTGCCACCCTTGCAATCCTGGCTATCCAGATTGCAGCCCCGGCGGCAAACGCTTCACCCCCGGATCCGGGCTGGACTCTCCCCCAACTGACCGTCGCAGATCGAACGATCAAGGACGTCGACGGACGAACGGTGTTGCTCCGCGGCGTGAACGCCAACGGTCTCAATGACTACGCAACCAACGGCACCGGTCTACCCACCGTTACGCCGCTGGGAAGAACGGACTTCGCACAGATGGCCGCGCTGGGCTTCAACGTTGTCCGACTCAACGTCGCGTGGTCCCTCCTCGAACCGACCCGCGGTGCATTCGACACTGCGTATGTCGACCGGATTCGAGGCGCAGTCCAGAACGCGAAAGATCACGGCATCTACACCGTTCTCGACATGCATCAGGACGCATGGGGCCCGTACGTCGGCACCCCGAGCGACCAGTCGTGCCCGTCTTTCATGGAGCCGGGAGTCGGCTGGGACGGCGCACCGGAGTGGGCAACCCTGACCGGCGGATGGACGACCTGCAACATCGGTGGACTCCGGGAAGCCGCACCGGCGATCGCCCATGCCTTCCAGGCGTTTTACGACGACGAGCAAGGAATCCAGAGTCGCCTCGTGGCTACGTGGGCGCGGTTGGCCGCCGAGTTCAAAGACGAACCAGCGGTGGCAGGATACGACCTTTTGAACGAACCGAATCCCGGCCTGCGCGATCCATTCACCGCCGCTGATCAGATCGGGCAGTTCTACAAGCGGGCCACCGACGCCATCAGACAGGCCGAATCAGGCGGATTTCCGCACCTCGTGTTCTTCGAGCCCAGCGCGATCTGGTCGGCATTCGGCTTCGACGCGCTGCCCCCACGCCAGTACCTGACCGATCCTCTGGTGGTCTTCTCGCCACATCTCTACAGCGAATCGATAACAGTCAGTAGCGAATTCCCCGGAATCGAAGACGGGTTCAAGATCGCCGACCGCGCTGCCGCCTGGTACGACGCCCCGTTGTGGACGGGTGAATGGGGTTGGTTCGGGGATGCCGGCGAGCAGGGAGCAGACGTCGACCGCTTCGTCGACGCCACGGACAACTACCGGATGGGCGGCGCGTGGTGGTCGTGGACACAAGCGTGCGGTGACCCCCACCCGGTTCGGGACGGCAACACCCACCAGCCGCAAGGAAATTTGAATCGCATCGACTGCCCTTCCGGCGAATCACTCGGGCTCGTAGAGGGATTTGCCGGGCCTCTCTCGCGTGCTTATCCCCGAGCAGCGCCCGGCACACTGACGGAGTTGTCGCGCAACGGGTTTACCGGGACCGGTACCGGACAGGTCGAAGCCTGGTACCCCGGCACCGACCGGCCACAGCTCGAGACCACGAATCTCGCTGACGTCCGACTGTCCCCGATAGCGGGCGGCTGGCAACTGATCGGCCACGCCGATGGCGACTACGCGGTGAACTTGGCCTGATAGGACACCCACCTCGGCGGTCCGCGTTCACACCACCTGAAAGAGGGTTTATCAGAAGATTCCGCCGATTCCTTTGCCGATCAGAACAACTCCGACGACCAAGATCAACACGCTCATCACTGTGGTGTTGTTGTCCTGGAGCCAGACTTTGAGCTTGGCCAACGGCTCGCGCAGACGATCAGCAGCCACCAGGTATCCGATGACCGGGATCGCGACCGTTGAACTGGCGATGATCGTGAAGGCGAGGACAGAGGCGATCACTCCACTGGTCGCCAGCGACGCCGAGCCGATCGACACTCCCGCCGCGATGCACATCAGCAGATTCTTCGGGTTGATCGCGGCGAGCGCGAATCCTAGGCCCAACCCCTTGACCGCGGTCATCTCGTCGATGGCTTGCATCCACTTCGGTGTTTCGTGCTCGCCGCTGCGCCCTCGCCACTGCTTGACCCCGACCGCCAACAGAAGTACACCGAGAGCTAGTTTGATCCACGATACCGTGGCAGACGGTCCATTGCCCGAGGCGCTGCGGGCACTGGACAGGATGACAAAAAGAACTGTGGCAATGAAGATTCCGAGCAGCCAACCCAACGCGAACCCGATGCTGGTGCTACCCGCGCGCTTGGAGAGCAACATCAAGATCGTGGCGATTACGGCTACCGGAGACACGGCGATACCGACAGCTATGGGGAGGAGATCTCCGATAACGGAACCCATGTCAAAACTCGTTTCTCATCGGGACGCAGTCGATACCGCTGCGCGCCAATGCTGACACTCTGTGCGCCTACATCGTTCGTGCCTCATTCGAAAGGGATGAGCGCCCGAACGCCGGACCTCCGTCTCGCCCCGTCAATTCGTCTGTGCTTGTTGGAATGCAGCGGCAACACCACCGACGTCTCCCCCGACTTGGAACACGCCCCTAGGCAGGTCGGGAAACACTGCATCGCTGACGGCGACGACAAACAGAAGTCGGCGATCGTCCGGGGTGATCATGTAACCCGACAACGCTTGAAGAGTGACTATCAACCTGCCGGTGTCAGATTCGACGTCGGCGGATGTTCCCGTCTTACCGATGACCTTCCCCTTTGCCGGACTGTCGGTTCCCACGCCCGACAACGAACCTCGCTCACCGAGTACGGGTTGACCTGCCCAGAACGTATCGGCCCATGGCTGCTGGTCCGCCCAGTCGAGCCACTGGAGGACGGCTGCGGGCGTCGATTGTGACGGGTCTCCACCCTGACCGTCCATGACCACCAGGTCGGATGCTGCAATACCTGCCTTCTCGGCGAGTGCCCGCACGGTGGGCAGACCGTCGCTGCACGACGACGATCCTGTCGCTACTGCCAACAGACACAAGAAAGTGTTCGCGCCCGTGTTGTAGCTTGTCGCGAGAATCATCCCTCCCGACTCCGAAATTGGTGCCGATTGCAGGCTCGCAACTTGTCGACTTCCTGAATATGTCCGATCGACAGGCAGGGCAGCCGTGCTGTTCGTGCGAGATACCGATGCAACCTCGATTCCATTGCGTCGCAGTGCTTCTACGAACAGCTGACGCGCCCACGTCGGTGCGTCGGTAATGCGATAGACAGTCAGCGATGTCTTTCCAGCCGGCACCGACCCGGTCACGTTGATCTGGGTGGGATCGGACGGATCGGCCGCAACCTTCAGAGTCGAGTCGCTACCTTCCTCACCCGTGGTGACCTGAGCATCGACGCGGAACAGGCCGTTACCGGGAAGCATGTCGATGGCGGCGGGCTCACCTACCGCACCCGGACTCGCCTGGATATCGACGAGGTTGTCGTTGACGAAAATCGACGGGACCAGGCCTTCGACTGTCGAGTATGTGTCCCACAGACGAGGGTCCACCAGAACGTCGCCGTTTACCCGAGTGATGCCGGCGTCGGCTACTTGTCGTGCGAGATCGTTCAGGCCTGCCAGCGGATCACCGGGCGCGAGAACGGCTCCTGGCAGGGCATCGGCGTAGACGTGGTCGATGCCGTCGGTGGCGAAATCGAATCGGCCTTGTGCGGCGTTGCGCCCACCGAGCGCGAGGTCACCGGAGCCGACCAGCACCAGATCACCGGTAAGGGTGCCCTCGACGGGGAGAGAAGTGGCATAAACGGGGGTGGTGACAGTGTGGTCTACACCAAGGGTGTCGTAGGCGGTGCCGACGGTGAAATGTTTGGTCTGGGAAGCCAAAAACATAGAGCTATCAGCATTGTTGCTGTAAATCACCTCGTCGGTGGCGGGGTCGACCAAGAGATAGGACCACCGAGCCATGGCGTACGGATCGGTGGCCATGATGCGGGCTGCCTCCTCGGGAACCTGTTGCGCCGGAGCCGATGCGGAACCGGAATTCGACGGCTTCGCCGAACATGCTGTGAGGACTACTCCGACGCTGATCAACGCAGCGACGGCGCGAACTGATGTGGTGTGCGGCATGGACGCTCCTGAGGATGCATGACTGATTTGTCGTAATTTACTGCAAAGTGCAGCATGCAGAGTGCAGTATCGCTTAAAGTCCCTCTATGAACCCTTTTGGGAAGTCGACGTCCTTTCACAACGTCAAGACCCGCAAAGTGGCTGTGGCCTGCATCGCTACGGCATTGCTGCTCTCAGCCTGTTCGTCCGCAACCGATTCCGAGTCCCCCTCGTCGTCCCCGCCGACCTCCGCCGGGTCTGCGGACAGCGCCGTCTTGTCTTTCGACAGCGCCGCAATGGATTCCGTCGTCTCCGAGAAGGCAGAAGAGTTCCGTGAGATCGCAATGGTGGTCATGGTCACGACGCCGACGCAGAAGTACGTCAACACATGGGGTTCGGTCAGGGAAGGCGTGAACGAGCCTCCCACTCTGGACACCAAGGTTCGCGTGGGCTCGAACACCAAGACCTGGACCGGTACGGCCATCCTGCAGTTGGTCGACGAAGGCAAGGTTGCGGTAACCGATCCGGTCAGCAAGTTCCGCCCCGATGTCCCCAACGGCGACAACATCACCATCGGCGACCTACTCGACATGCGTAGCGGCCTGTACAACTACACCGAAACCCTCGAACTCAACCGGGCGCTCGACGAGCAACCGGAGCGAGTGTGGACACCCGAGGAACTGCTGGCAATGGGGCTGAGCCAGCCGCCGTATTTCGCGCCCGACACCGGTTATCACTACTCCAACACCAATACCGTTCTCCTCGGCTTGATCGCCGAGCAGCTGGACGGCAAGCCGATTCAGCAGATCTTCGCGGACCGATTCTTCGGGCCACTCGCACTGGCAGGGACGTCGTTTCCTGCGAACACCGACACCAGCATCCCGACTCCGTTTGCAGACGGCTACACCTACAGTGGCAACGTCGAAACGCTCGGCGAAGGCAAAGAGGCCCTCCCACAGTCTCGCCTCGACGCGATCGCCGCAGGCACCGAAAAACCGACCAATACCACTAGGCACAATCCCTCGTGGACATGGTCTGCAGGTCAGGGAATTTCGACTGCAAACGACATGGCGACATGGGTCAAAGCTCTGGGAACCGGTTCGCTCCTGAGTCCCGCCACACAAGAGTTGCGTTTGAACAGTGTGCAACCCACAGATGGCGAAGGATCCGCAGGATACGGATACGGCATCGCTCAAATGGGTCCGATGTACGGCCACATCGGCGAACTGCCCGGCTACAACTCGTTCATGGGGTACGACCCGGTCAACGACGTGACCTTGGTGGTGTGGGGAAATCTGGCACCCACGGCCGATGGTTTCGCCCCGGCCTCTGCCGTCGCTGCAGCGCTCGTCCCCTTCATCTACGGCAAGCCCGCTCAGGACACATCCGACGACATCGCCGACACCGAGGATGCAAACGGTGAAGGGAAGTAGCACTTGTAGGCTCGGATGTAACCGCGGAACGAAGGGAGCCATGTGGCTCAGCGTGATCTCACACCTACCTCGTACATGATCCTGGGACTGCTGACGGTCAAGGACTGGTCGGCATACGAGATCGCCGAACAGGTCGGACGCGGGGTCGCCGAGTTGTGGCCCAGCGCCGACCGACAGCGATACAACGCCCCCAAAATCCTGCTTGAACGCGGCCTGGTCACGGCGAGCACGGTAACGAAAGGCACTCAGCGCTCGCGCACGGTCTACTCCATCACCGACGAAGGTCGCACAGCGCTGAGTGACTGGCTCGCCACCCAGGCCACACCCCCCGCCTTGCAGTTCGAAGGCATGATCCGCGTGATCTTCGCCAACCAAGGCACGATCGCCGACCTGCGGACCAACCTGACCACCATGCGCGAACAGGCAACTCGGTCTCGAACTCTGTTCGTCTCACACGCACAACGGATTTCGGCCCCCGAAGCCGGCACACTCCCCCAGCAGAATCATCTGATGGCACTGGCCAACCGGTTCATGATCGGCCACTTCAACCACATCGCAGAATGGGCCGACTGGGCGCTGGAAGAAACTGCTGACTGGCCAGACACAGTGCAACCGGCAACAACCCACCGAAAGCGCACCGTCGCCACCCTCGCTCACTCGATAGACGACGGAAGTAGCTAGATCACCCTCGAAAGCCATCGGACGTCGGTCCGACACCTTCTCGAAACCAGTTCGATCAGCGATCTGGAAGAGAACAGTCCGACGGACGCGGACCGCGGGCGACGATCAGAGAAGCGGGACCCGCAAAGTCCGGTGACGAACGAGAATTCCAAGTGCACGGCGGGGAAGGATGTCGACAGCCGGCGGAGGCAGCACTGGACGACATTGAATCTGGAGTAATTTCTCCTCGAAGTGGTTAGTTCACGGGTAGACGGCGATCTCGATAAGGTTTACGTCGGGGTCGCGACAATAGTGCGAGACCATCTCGCCGAGGGCACCCAGTTTGGTCACGGGCCCGTCGAGCACCTCGACCCCACAGTTCTCCAGGTGCTCACGGACAGTTCCGGGTGACGCAAGAGTGATGAAGCACAAATCCTCGGAACCTGCTGCCTCGACGGCGCCGGTGGTCCAGGCCGGGTCTTGCTCCGCCGATCCGAGAGGCCTCAGATCGATCTTCTGATCTCCGAACTTCAGTGCAGTGCGTGCCGTGGGGCCGAATATCTCGATCGTCATTCCGAGTACCTTCGCGTACCACTGGGCGGTGGCGTCGACGTCACCCCGCCACCGATTGAAACGCGAAACGGCACCGAATCGCCGGTCAAGCGACTAGCGTCGAATCGTATGACTGCACTCAACGCTTTTGCACGTACCGGTGCCGCGGTCTTTGCGGCCCTTGCGATCTCCGGCGTGATGATGCCGGGTACCGCGGCAGCGGCGCCGAGCACGGTTCCGTTCCAGGTCGACCCTTACGTCCCGCTCGTCGACTTGCCCACTCCCCACCTTGCAGCGATCGTCGGCGAAGAACCGGGCGTCGCCGTGCTGCACGTGCAACGCGCACCCGGAGACGGAAACCCCCACTCCGCGGTCGTCCACTGGCTCAGTCTCGGCACCGGAGCGTACGGATCCGCATCATTTCCGACACTGGATGCACAACCCGTCACGATTCGTCCGGGCTCGGGTCAGGTCGTCGCATACGTCGATCCCCAGGCGATCGGAACACCGGGCCTCGGAACCTTCTTCGTGCCCTGACACCTCCGTATCCGCCAGACCGTGGTCCCTGCTCTGACAGGGCCTGTCACCTCGACAGCATCCGGGTCGCGATCTGCAATGCCGAGTCTTCCGCGGCATCCAATGCCCGTGATTGCTCTGACGTGATGTTGTCACACAGCCAATCCCAGTGCATCGTCACCAAGGCGCCCTGGACGGGCGTCGGTGCGAGTGAGCGGCCGTCAACGCTCCATCGCACTCGCTGCGTCACCGGCGTGCCGCGTACGAGTTGCTCACCGTCGAACTCGAGCGGGGACGAAACCACCAACGCGTGCTCCTCACTCACGTCCTCGACCACTCCCCATCTGATCCGGCAGTTCTGGAGGACGGACAGTGGGACCGCACCGCGCTTCCGAAGAAGCTTGACCCACGGATACACCAGAAATACGTGAAAACTGTGGTGCGCGAGCGCGCGGTCCCGATCCCCGAGGGCAGGGAGAAACCCGGTGTTCTCGCGTTCACCGAATGCCGCCCTCAAGTGCTGCAACAACGCCCCCGAATCAAGCGAGTCGAGGAGATCACCTCCTACCCAATAGGCTTCGATCACTCGCGGATCGAGAGGATCGTCGATGCCCGCACTTGCGGCCAATGCCTCGAGGTACGGCCACGCACCGTCGAATTGACGAGCGCGATCACGGTCGCCGCTGCCCGAGTTGCCGCTGGCCAGACGAAGCAGCACTGAAGGATCGTCGGGTCCGCAGTAACCCAACTCGTTCGGCGGATACGCGTAGCGGGCAAACAATGCCGGCCCGTTCATACCGACGGCAGTCATCAGCAGATCCGCGGAAGTTGTTCACCTGCCGGCAAATCCACTACCCGATTGCCTCCCAATGCCGTACGCGCCACCACCATTCCGCGATGTTCGGCCACGCACTCCCCGATCACGGCAGCTCCCGCACTCAGCGGATTACCGCGCATCGCTTCCAGAATTCGGTCGGAGTCTTCTCGCGGAACGAAGGCGATCAACTTACCCTCGTTGGCGACGTACAAAGGATCCAAACCGAGTAGCCCACAGGCGTCGCGCACGTCAGCGGGAATCGGCAGATCTCGTTCCACCAGCGCAACACCGATGTTCGACGCTTGAGCGATCTCGTTGAGGGTGGCGGCAACTCCGCCCCGGGTAGGGTCGCGCAAGACATGGATGTCGACGCCGGTGGCAATCATGTCGGCGACCACGCCGTTGAGCGACGCGCAATCACTGCGCACCTCGGTCCCGAATTCGAGACCTTCGCGACAACTCATCACGGCCACCCCGTGAACACCGATGTCGCCGCTGACGATCACGACGTCACCCACTTGTGCGCGAGTGGGGTTGATGTCCACCCCGTCGGCGACAATCCCGATTCCCGCGGTGTTGATGAAGACTCCGTCGCCGTGACCGGCATCGACAACTTTGGTGTCACCCGTCACCAGTCGAACGCCGGCAACGTGCGCAGCCCGCCCGAGCGCCTTCGCGATCCCCGCGATGTCGGTCAACGCGGTCCCTTCTTCGAGGATGAATGCCGTCGACATCACCAAAGGTTGTGCTCCCGCCATCGCCAGGTCGTTCACCGTTCCGTTGACCGCAAGATCGCCGATCGTTCCGCCGGGAAACACCATGGGTTTCACGACGTACGAGTCCGTTGAGAAGGCGAGCCGCACCCCGCCGATGTCGAATACAGCCGAGTCGCCGAGCTCGGCATCGGCAGCGCTTCCGAACGAGGGCAGGAACAGATGCTCGATGAGCTCGGCGGACATCGCTCCCCCACCGCCGTGTCCCATGACGATGTTCGGCGAATCACGCAGCGGCAGTGGGCACACCCATGCCGACAGGTCCACGACAGCGGTCTCCTCAGCCGGCATGACCCGCCTCCTGCAGTTCCAGGCGTCGGTACAGGTAGTACGCAGCGCACGCCCCCTCGGACGACACCATCGTGGCACCGAGTGGATTCCGCGGAGTGCATTCCTTCCCGAAGGCACTGCACTCGTGTGGCTTGATCAAGCCTTGCAATACTTCACCGGACCGGCAGACACTCGACTCGTCGGTGTGGATATCGGTCACCGAAAAACGTTCTTCCGCATCAAAATACGCATACTTCGGCGCCAGCTGCCAACCACTGTCCGGGATCGATCCGATGCCGCGCCACGTCCGGTCCGACACCGCGAACACATCCTCGAGCATCGCTTTCGCTGCGGTGTTGCCCTCCGCCGTGACAGCACGGGCGTAGGCATTTTCGACCTCGTGTCGACCCGATTCCAACTGCAGCACAGTCTTTCTGATGCCCTCCAGGAGATCCAGCGGCTCGAATCCGGTGACGACGATCGGGACCCTGTACTTCTCGGCGAGGGCCGGGTACTCCGACGTTCCCATCACACTGCACACATGCCCGGCCGCCAGAAATGCCTGCACGCGGCACTCTGGCGAGTCCATTATCGCGGCCATTGCCGGCGGGACCAGAACGTGCGAGACGAGCAGCGAGAAGTTCTTGATACCCAGGCGATTGGCCTGGTAAACGGTCATGGCGTTGGCCGGCGCTGTGGTCTCGAATCCGATCCCGAAGAACACCACTTGCCGGTCCGGATTCTCCTTGGCAATAGTCAGTGCATCCAACGGTGAGTACACCACGCGAACGTCGCCGCCGGCGCTCTTGATCCGGAACAGATCCGACGAACTCCCCGGAACTCGCAACATGTCCCCGAATGAACAGAAAATGACATCGGGCTTTGCCGCGATTTCGAGAGCTTTGTCGATGATCTCGAGCGGCGTGACGCAGACCGGGCAACCAGGTCCGTGAATCATCTCGATCTGCTCTGGGAGTAGTTGATCGATGCCGTGCCTGATGATCGAATGTGTCTGACCACCACACACTTCCATGATCGCCCATCGGCGCGTGGCCAGCGCGCGGATCTGATCCAGCAGTTTGCCGGCCAGTTCCGGATCGGAGAACTCGTCCAGATACTTCATGATTCCGTCTCCTTCGGTTCGATCCCGGCGGCCCGGGCAGCCCTGGCGAACCCGTCACCGAATTCCTCTTCGAGTACGCCGAGGTGTTCGAATTCCGCCAGCGTGCTGCGTGCGGATTCCTCGTCGAGTCGTTGGATCGCAAATCCGACGTGCACCACGACGTACTCGCCGACTCGGGCGCCCGGAATGTATTCGAGGCACACTTCTTTTCGGACGCCACCGAAGTTCACCACCGACATCGTCGTTCCGTCGCGTTCCTCCAAGGACTCGATACGTCCTGGTACGGCTAGGCACATGGCACAACTCCTGACCTCATGACGAACTCCCGACCAGCACTTGGCCGTAGGCGAGACCACCGTCGTTCGGTGGTAACTGCAGTCCTGTCAACGGCGTGAATCCGGCTTCTCCGAGCAGGGCACACGCCCGGACGAGCAGGAGAGGGTTCTGAAACACGCCTCCGGTGAGAACTACCTCGTCCACTCCCGCCAGTTCCCGGCCACGGATTGCCCACTCGAGTACGAGGTGCGCGACGGATTCGTGGAAGCGCGCGCCGATCACGTCGGCGGGCACCTTCGCCCGGAGATCACGGACAACGGCCCGAATGACCGACCGTGGATCAGCTGTCCATGAATCGTCGTCCGACTGCACCCAGTCGAAGGTGTACCGCGACGGGGCGCAGTCGACTCCCCTCGAAATGCCCTCCAGTTCGATGGCGGCCTGCGCTTCGTAGTCGACGCTCTGACGAACCCCGGTCAGCGAGGAGACTGCATCGAACAACCGCCCCATGCTGGAGGTGTCCACACACCCGAAACCGGTTTCCAACTGGTGAAGTAGGACCGACTGCTCTCGTGGCGGACAGGCCGCCACCGGCGCGAGGTCGGATTCCCAGTCCAACCCGGCATGCCAGAGGTGGGCGAGCGCCATTCGGTACGGTCGTTCCACTCCGGCATCGCCCCCGGGCAGCGGTACGTATCCCAGATGCGCGAGACGGCGATAACCCTTGTACGTCGCCAGCAGCAATTCCCCTCCCCACACTGCGCCGTCCGCCCCGTAGCCGGTGCCGTCGAACGCTATTCCGAGAACCGGTTCGCTCCCGTCCCGGCCGTTCTCCCCCATCACGGAAGCCACATGTGCGTGGTGATGCCCGACGACGCGCACCGGTCGGTCGCCACTACGACTGCGAGCCCACGAGGACGAGCGATACCGAGGATGCTCGTCACAGGCAATCTGGTGCGGCACTACTCCGGTGATCGACTCGAAGTGACTCTCCGAGGCAGCAAAACTGTCGAGGACAGCGAGGTCGCCCATGTCTCCGATGTGCTGACTCGGCCAGACATACGCACCCTCGGCAAGACAGAAGGTGTTCTTCAGATCGGCCCCGACCGCCAAGGTGGGCGGTAGATCGAACGGCGCCGCAACGGGCAGCGGTGCATATCCGCGCGAGCGACGAAGCAACTGTCGTCCACTGCCGACTATTCGCATCACCGAGTCGTCACACGGCATCAAGATCGGACGGTTGTGGGTCAACACCCCGTCGGTGAGGTCACCCACCCGTTCGAGATCGTCGTCAGAGTACAGAATTGGCTCGCCACCGATGTTCGCCGACGTCATCACCAACGCCGCGGGGCCCGCAGCGTCTCCCGCCAACCCGAGAAGAAGATGCTGAATCGGGTTGTAGGCCAGCATGATTCCGATGTCCGGAATGCCTGGGGCAATCGAAGGAGACAGCGTGTATCCAGACGCTTTGGCAACCAGCACTATGGGACGCTCGCGCGAGGACATGGCATCGGCCTCGGCATCCCCGACCACACCCAGCGCTCTGGCTTCTCTCACATCGCGCACCATCACCGCCAACGGCTTGCTCGGTCGATGCTTGCGTTCACGCAAATCGTGAACCACGCGATCATCACGCGCATCGCAGGCCAAGTGGAATCCTCCAATTCCCTTGACGGCAAGAACCTTCCCGCCTCGTAGCAGCGATCGGGCTCGTAGCAGTGCACCCTCGCCGGTCACCGCGGGCGCGTCGCCTTCCACGAACGAAAGCGTTGGACCACACTCCGGGCAGGCAATCGGTTGCGCATGAAACCGGCGGTCGGAGGGATCCACGTACTCTGCCGCACAGTTCGCGCACAACGGGAACCGCTTCATCGTCGTAGCGGCCCGGTCGTAGGGCATGGACTCGATGATCGTGAATCGTGGACCACAATTGGTGCAGGTGATGAAGGGATGACGAAATCGCCGATCGCTCGGATCAGTCAGCTCCCGCAGGCAGTCGTCGCAGATCCCGACGTCGGCCGGCGCCAAGGTTCGCCCGACCGCCCCCGCATCCGTCTCGATGATGCAAAACCCCTGACGACCTAGCGGCGGCGAGTCCTCGCGCTCTATCGACTCCACTCGTGCCAGCGGTGGGGGGCGGTTTCGCACCCGAGCGACAAATGCATCGATTGCCTCTCCGTCGCCTTCGATGTCGATCACGACCCCGAGAGCAGAATTTCCCACCGAACCCGACAGTCCCAGTTCGGTCGCAGTCGCGTGAACGAACGGCCGGAATCCCACCCCCTGGACTACGCCACGAACGATGACACGGTTGGCGATCATCATGTCCCGACCTCGCCGGTACGAGTATCGGACTCGTCGATCTCACCGTCTTGACCACGGCCCATCAGTTCGAGGCCGGCCCGGGCGCGCTGTGCTCCCTGTTCGTCGACCTTCTCGACTGCAAAGCCCATGTGGATCACCACCCAGTCACCTGCCGTGACGGTGCCTTCGTCGAGCATTCCGATGTTGACCTTGCGCGGTGCACCTTCCACGTCGACGAGGGCGAGTTGACCGCCGTACCCGTCCAGTAGTTCGCGTACCCGTCCCGGAATCCCCAGACACATGACTCACACCTCCGGCCCCAAAGTGGTGGCATCACAATCCACGTCGATCGACCGGACGAGTGCCATCACCGCAGAGGCGGCTTGCCCTACCGAATCACGCATCTCTGCACTCAATCCGATTCCGTCGCCGACCGATTTCGCGTGTGCCCCCACCACGAACGTCCGCGGGAGTGCTCCGCCGAGGGCCTGCAGGCTGGCAAACACCGAACTCGGATGCATCGAGTGTGCGTCGAAACCTCCTTGCGGACCTTCACTTTCGGGATCCACTTCGATGATCGCAAGCTTCCCCGGAACTCCGGTCACCGGTAATGCGTCGATCAGCACCAGCGCGTCCCACGACTCCAACAAGTCGTATGCGAGATGTACACCACGAATCCCGTAGTCGACCAGGCGAACCCCCGTCGGGAGATTCTCATGCTGCAACGCTCGAACAACTTCGGGGCCGAATCCGTCGTCTTCGAGAAATATGTTTCCGACGCCTGCAATCAGCACGCGCACAGTGCTTTACATCTTTCGCATTCGCAGATAGCGCTGGATGTCCGGCATCGACACCACCAGAACGATCGCGGCTGCGATCGCGGTGGCGCCGAGAAGTGCCGTCGACAGCAATCCCATGCTCCTCATGGCGGGTTCTCCTCTCGATAGCAGTGAAGTCCGAAAGCTGTGAAGTCCGACAGCGTGAAGTCCGACAGCGTGAAGTACGTCAACTCGCGCCGTCTCGCGGCACCGGCTCTATCTCGTCCGGCGCGAAGTACAGGTAGCGGCCGTACCAGTTGTGCAGATCGGCGGCCGGGTCGTCCAAGAGCGTCACCCCAACATGAATGTCGCCGTCCACGTCTTCATGAATGGTGGCGACGTGGGCGATCCGGCCGTCGAAGAACAGGTCCTGAGCATCAGCGCGACGTGAGGGGTGAAGCCGAACCGTACTTCCACCGCAGACGCGGACGCCGTTGATCAAAACTGCGTCGGTGCGTGGTTGAACACTGGTGTCGGCTTCCGGCGTCCACCAGTCCACGCCGTCAGGCACCTCGGGTATCAGATCAGAACCGGCATTCGAATCTCGCAGCACGCCGTGCAGGCCGGCTAGATCGTCGGCCGTCAAGCTTTCACATCGGTCGATGATGTCGGCAGCTTTCGAGTCGGTCGCCCGCGCCCGCGCCTTTTCCTCTTCGGTCATGGCCAGAATTCTCAGCGTGAGAATTTCGTCGATCTCCGTCGAGTCGAACAGGGATCCTTCGCTCTGCGGCGCAATCTCGGGAAAGTCGTACAAGATGATCGGTGACACCAGAACGGTGGGCGATGTACCGGGGTGAGTCGGATCCTCGGTCCCCGCAAGCACGGGATAACAGCGATTTTGGCGCAGCGGCTCCGAGTGATCTGGTTCGTCGAACAACGACACGAACTTCGAGCCTGCGCAGGTCAAAATGACGTGAGTGCCGAGCATCGACTGCGCCGTGGCCGTGCCCTTGTCCCTCATGTCGACGCTCGTGTCGTTCATGATGCTCACGGAGATCACCCTGCGTCTGTCCCCGGCGGAGGCGTTCAATTCCAAGCGGCCAGTCACCGGAAGCCGTGTCCGAACGACCCGTCCGACTACCCGGCCCCGAGAATCCGCCAGAGTCTCTCCGTCGACAACTCCCGCCGCACAGAAGGATTCTTCGACGCCGGCCTCGAGTTCGTCCAGACGCCACGGACCCAAGACGATCTCGGATTCGGTGGCTTCGTCCCACGAGATCGCCTCGTGCCCGTCGACGACCAACCGATCCACCGGAATCCACGCGCCGCCGGCGCCGAGTCGTTCAACCGTCCGCGACTGGTGGTGCAGAAATCTCACCGTCGCCGTTACTTCGGCGCCGTTCCGCTCGAGTTCGCCGAGCAGACATTGGGCGGACATCGACGGTTCCTCGCCGACTCCGTCACCGGCGGCGCCGGGCGGTCCGAGAACCCCGAACTGCCAACGGGATTGATTCTTCGCCGAGCCGGCCCGGTAAGGATAGAGAAGATATCCCTCGTACAGGACAGCGTCGGCCACGGCCCGAACGTCGTGATCCA
The DNA here is from genome assembly GCF_056945715.1 of Rhodococcus sp. MurmanLake-1. NCBI lineage: Bacteria > Bacillati > Actinomycetota > Actinomycetes > Mycobacteriales > Nocardiaceae > Rhodococcus > Rhodococcus sp. MurmanLake-1. The sequence goes on from NZ_JBWZNF010000001.1 coordinate 659,080, forward strand.
TCTCAGTTCGGGTCATCGGGGCACCTCGCTCGCCGTGAGCAACTGCCGCACGGCTGAATCGAGGTCCGTGAAGCCGTGCGCTGCCTTGAATCGCACGAGATCGGCAATCGTCTCATGGTCGAGGCGTACCCAACCAGAGGCCGGATAATGCGTGGCCATCAGCTGTTTCCACACGTCGACCGGCAATTCGTAGGCAGCAGATCTGTCCCACGGGATCTGCTGTACCGAGAAACCGCGCTGCCCGTCGGTGAATACGGTTCCGCTCAGTAGAACCACGATCGGAATCGTTCCGTCACGGAGTGCGTGCATGTACTTCGACGCCGTCACCGAGAAGTCGTACGTACACGCCATGGGTAAGGCCGCGACCGTTGTTTCCGTGAATCCCTGAACGACCGCGGAACACTCCATCCACAAGAAGGTTCGCAGCGTACTCGACCAACGCTCCCGCGGACCGAACAAATCGCGCAGGGCGTCGCCTTCCTCGTCGGAGTACGGCCGGCGGTGCGGTTCGATTCGAACCTGTGCGCGTAGAGCGACTGCTCGGACGGTCGCGCCGGTAGTCTCCGACATCCTCAATCTCACCGTCAGATTTGGTGTAACCGCATACGGTTCCACCTCCACGTTGTCGACCGAGAAGTCGAGGACGGTCATGCCGACCTGCTTCGCGCCTCGACGCGCCCGAAGAACTCGTCCACCGCGCGCGCTGCATCCTGGCCACCGTCGAATCCGCGCCACACGGTGCGCAGCCTGCCCACCAGCTCGTAGCAGGCGTCGATGGGAACAACGAAGCATCTCGGCGATTGTCCTGACGTGGGCACCGAGACAATCAACGCCTCGACGTCGGCCCGCATCTGCGAGAGCCCCGGATTCTCCGCGAGCACAGTCTCGAACGAGTCGATGGGCAGCTCGGATTCGGTAGCTCCGGCAGGTCCCGGATAGAAGACTATGTACTTGTCGAGGAGTGAGTTCCGAAAGAAGAATGCCAGTCCGACGGGGATTTCCAGGGACTCCCACCGGCCAGGGCCGAGGTCGAAGTCCGGAAATTCGAGATACCGATCGGGAACCGCCTTGTATCGAAGATCCGCGTCGACCGGCGCAAAGAGCAGATAGCAGGGACGGCACACGCACATCAGGCTCCGGACCTGTACGTCCACGACGTGTTGGTGTTCGTCACCTATGCCCGCCGCGCACATCTCACACAGCGGCCCGGTCGGAACGGCGCGCGTCGAGGCGATTCGCGTGAGCACCTCTCCCACAGTGGTTTTCATGACCAGGCTTCGTCCACGGCTAGGTCACCGGCAACACGGAATCGTCGGCAAGCGCGACCGAGAGCACACCGTCGCGAATAAGCACCGGCAGAGGCGCCAGGTGCTCGGAGCCGGTGCCGACCCGCGCACCCGCTCCGTACACGCTGAAGTGGGCAGAGCACGTCGGACAGGTAAGGACAGCGGCGTCTCGGACAGGAAGGCCCATCATGCGTTCGAGCACAGCCCCCGCCATCGAATGGTCACATACGGGGCAATGGTCGCGATACGCGTACAGATCGTCACCGGAGCGGCAGACCAACAGATCGGTATCCGATACCCGGAAACCCGCGACCTCACCCGCGTCGACTTCGGCAAATTCGGGGACCTCCACCCAGTGCGCGCCTCCCCCGTCGGCGTGTACGTGCGAGAACAGGGACTCGACCGAGATCACACCCGACTTCAGCTCGTGCGAATCCGGTGTTTCGACGTCGATTCCGGTGGTCTCGGGTGCCGCCGCCTGCACCGCGTCCTGGACCGCGGTTTCGAGGGTCACCGACGACGAAGGGCAACTGTTACAGCTTCCGAGAAGCCGTAGCCGCACCACGCCGTCCGCCACCTCGATCAGTTCGACGTCCCCGCCGTGCGAGCCGAGGTACGGACGCACCCTGTCGAGCGCAGTGCGTACGCGGGTCTCGACGTCGTGCGGGTGAAGTCCGTGCACCAGTAGGAGGCTCGACACCAGATCGTCGCGAACCATCGCATCCATCATGGCCGGATCCGCCAGTGCGACGGTGCGTTCGAGTGCGGCGCCGTACAACTGCACGACCTCGCGGACCAGTTGCTCGGCGCGATCCCTGGCCACCGGGCCTGCACCGGCATTGGCCTGTAACAACGTCTCGATGCGCTCACCTGCTCCGCGCCAGTAGTCGGCCGATTGCTCCATCGATCACTCCCCGGTCACGGACTGCGTCGGAGAGTGCAACTTCTCCAGGGTCTTACCGCCGCCGAGATACATGTGAACACCACACGGCAGACAGGGATCGAAACTACGCACGGTCCGCATGATGTCTATGCCCTTGAAGTGGTCTCGATCGTTCTCCTCGAAGATCGGCTGACCCTGCACGGCATCCTCGTACGGACCGGGGGTTCCGTAGCTGTCGCGCGGGCTCGCATTCCACGGGGTCGGTGGGTACGGGTGATAGTTCGCGATCTTGCCGTCACGAATCACCATGTGATGTGAGAGAACTCCGCGGACGGCTTCGGTGAATCCGCAACCGATTCCCTCGTCCGGAACCTCGAACGACTCCCACGTCTTGGTACGGCCTGCCCGGATCTCGACAAGCGCCTTCTCTGCGAAGTGAAGGGCAGCCGCTGCTGCGTATGCCTGGAAATACGTTCGCGCACGGTTCCTTTCGAGAGTATTGCTGCCATGCTCTGGAATCTTCCACTCGAGCGAGACAGGACCCTTCAGTGCTGTTTTCGGAAGATTGATCTTCACACTGTGTCCGGTCGACTCCAGGTATCCGATGTCGACCAGGCCGGCAAGAGCGGTGCTCCACAGACGAGCCAATGCTCCCCCGCCGGTATCCAGAGCGAGGTTGTCTTTTCCGTCGAACCATCGCGGTGACATGACCCAGCTGTACTTGTCCTCGAGGTTCCGCTTCTGCGGGTGAGGGTTGGTGTGTTGATTCCACGGGTGCCGGCGATCGACCGGGTTACCCAGCGGATCGGTCTTGACGAACATCTCCTGATCACTCCAGTCCTCGTAATACGAGGACCCCAGCATGATTCGGATACCGAGGTTGATGTCCACCAGATCCGTGGTGACCAACTTTCCGTCGACAACCACACCGGGAGTGACAAACATCTTCCGGCCCCAGTCGGTCATGTCCTTGTACGAGAAATTGCAGTACTCGGGGTCTTGGAACGATCCCCAACAACCCAGCAGGGTCCGCCGCAGGCCAACCTTCTCGTAACCAGGCAGCGCCTGGTAGAAGAAGTCGAACAGGTCGTCGTGCATCGGCACGACCTTCTTCATGAATTCGACGTACCGCATCAGCCGCGACATGTAGTCCGTCATCAGTTCGATCGTCGCGACGGTGCCGACGCCGCCGGGATAGAGCGTCGACGGGTGGACGTGCCTGCCCTCCATCAGGCAGAACATTTCGCGGGTCGAACGCGAGACTTGCAACGCTTCGCGATAGAACTCACCTGTGAACGGATTGAGAGTCCGCATGATGTCGGCGATCGTGCGATAACCGTGCTGCTCCTCGTGCGGGCAGCGGGTGTTCTCTGCCTGCGCCAGCACACCGGGATTCGTCTCGGAGACCATCTTCTCGCAGTAGTCGACTGCTACCAGATTCTCTTGAAAAATGTTGTGGTCGAACATGTACTCGGCGGCCTCGCCGAGATTGACGATCCACTCGCCCAGATGCGGCGGCTTGACGCCGTACGCCATGTTTTGTGCGTAGCACGAGCATGTGGCGTGATTGTCACCGCAGATGCCGCAGATACGACTGGTGATGAAATGCGCGTCGCGCGGGTCCTTCCCCTTCATGAACAGGGAATACCCACGAAAGATCGAAGACGTGCTGTGGCACTCCACCACTTCGCGGTTGGCGAAGTCGATCTTGGTGTAGATACCCAGACTGCCGACGATTCGGGTGATGGGGTCCCACGCCATCTCGACAAGACCGTCGCGGTCCGCAGTCGAGGTGGGTTCGGGAACGATGGCCGTCATTGCAGTGCCTCCCAGAGACGTTGCTCACGAACTGATTTGAAGGTATCCGGTCGGTCACCACGTACGCGTCGCACCGGTGAGCAACTTCGACCCGCGCTCGCGCCAGTGCGGTTCCTTGTCCAACGTGTGACCGGTGATCCGGCGCAGACTGTGGATCACGGACCCGTACATTCCCACCGCATTGGTGGAGAGTTTGCCGCCAGGTGGTTCATCCATGAACGGCATGAATTTGTCCGGGAATCCCGGCATCGTGCAGCCGATGCAGATCCCGCCGACATTAGGGCACCCGCCGACTCCGTTGATCCAACCGCGTTTGGGGACATTGCATTTCACAACCGGTCCCCAACATCCCAGCTTGACGATGCACTTCGGCGACCCGTACTCCGTCGCGAACTCGCCCTGCTCGTAGTACCCGCCACGGTCACAGCCCTCGTGAACGGTGGCACCGAAAAGCCACTGCGGGCGGAGGGATTCGTCCAAGGGAATCATCGGCGCCTGATCAGTGGCCATGTACAGAAGATAGGTCAGGGTCTCGGAGAGGTTGTCCGGCTGAATGGGACACCCGGGAACGCACACGATCGGGATGCCCGCCTTCGATTTCCAGGTCCACCCGAGATAGTCCGGCACGCCCATCGCACCGGTCGGATTGCCGGCCATCGCATGTATGCCGCCGTAGGTTGCGCACGTGCCGACCGCAACTACCGCAGTGGCTTTCGGCGCCAGCTTGTCGAGCCATTCGCTCGTGGTGACCGGTTGACCGGTTTCGCGATTGTTCCCGAATCCACACCAGTACCCCTCGTCGTGAAGTTTCTCGTTCGGTATAGATCCTTCGACAACAAGAACAAAGGGTTCCAATTCTCCCCGGTCGGCTTTCCAGAACCATTCCAGGAAATCGTCAGCGCCACCCTGCGGTCCACATTCGAAGTCGATGAGCGGCCAATGAACCGCCACCTGAGGTAGGCCGGGCAACGCACCGAGCGCGATCTCCTCGATACTGGGTTGCGTGGCCGCGGTGAGCGCCACCGAATCACCGTCGCAACTGAGACCGGCATTGATCCACAGCACGTGGATCAGAGTTTCTTCCGCTTTGGCCGCTGCGCTTTCCGGGGTAGCTGCGCTTTCGGAGGCAGGTTCCGCCGTGGTGCCAGCAGTCGATTTTTGTGTGTCCATGTCAGCCGCTTTCACGGGTGCACTTGCGCCTGATTCTCGGCGCCGCTACTGCCTGACACGCTATGGCCTCAAATTGCTGCGGCACCGAAACGCTGACGCCACCGGAGTCGAACCTCGGCCCACTTGCGTGGCACCCACTCATTTCATTAACTACCCGAGCAGATCAGTTGTCAACGGCCACCGGAGAAATCGCCGAACGACTACCGATCCACTCGTACCACTCGTCCATACCCTCACCTGTCGTGGCCGATAAAACAACAACGCGCACAGCAGGATTGAGGATTTTCGCTTGCGCGACACAGGCATCGACGTCGAACTCGACGTACGGGAGCAAGTCGATCTTGTTGATCACCACGAGGTCCGCGACGGCAAAGATGTGCGGGTACTTTTTCGGCTTGTCGACCCCCTCCGGCGTCGAAATTAGGACAACCTTGCCTTCCTCACCCAGGTCGAAGAGCGCGGGGCACACCAGGTTTCCTACGTTTTCGATCAGAAGCAGCGACTCGTCCGCGGGGTCCAAGGCGCGCAGCGCGCGGTCGATCATCTCGGCATCGAGGTGACAGCCCGCCCCCGTGTTGACCTGGACCACTGACGCGCCGGCCTCACGAATCCGCTCGGCGTCGAGCCGGGTTTCCTGGTCACCTTCGATCACGGCAATCGGTCGTTGTCGTCCTAGTTCCCGGATCGTTCGCGCCAGCAATGCCGTCTTACCCGCGCCGGGCGAACTCATGATGTTGAGCGCCGTGATTCCGCGGCCCCGCATCCACTCACGATTGTGAACCGCAATGCCGTCGTTCTTGGCAAGCACCTGCTGCTCGAGAATTACCGTGTGGTCGGAGTGACCGTGCCCATGGTCGTGGTCGTGGTCGTGGTCGTGGTCGTGGTCATGGTCATGGTCGTGGTGGTGACCGTGCCCATGGCTGTCGTCCTGCTCGTGTTCTCCGCCGGCGACGACCGACACCCGAGGTCCCGTGGCGTCCCCGCACCCACACGTCGCGCACATGCTCAGCTCACTTCCATCGACAGGATCCGCAACTCGCGGCCGGCAAGCACCTCGACATCAGCACTGCCGCACCCACACAACAAGAACATGTCGGGCGGCGAGAAAGTCACGCCACAGCTATTGCATCGCGCGCTGGTTGCAATCTGATCGATGTGCAAGCTGGCACCCTCAGCGTGAGTACCCGCGGTGACAACGTCGAAGCAGAACAGCAGAGAGTGTGGAACCACCGCGCAGAGTTGCCCTACTTCAAGCCGCACGCTCGCTACTCGTCGGTCGCCGGCACGCTCGCACACGGCTTCGACCACACTCTGCGCAATAGACAGCTCGTGCACGGTGAAACCCACGATTCGTGATCCGGAAACCTCCCTTCCACGATAAGCACCAACCGCCGCTGTACGTAACCCGTACATACAAAACAGGCTGCGATCCGCAACTACTTGCGGATCGCAGCCTGTGACCGAGCTATTGGTGACGTAATGTCGCGAGGACCCCTACGGGTTCGGAACCGGCACCTTCGTCGTCGTCGTCGACGTCACCGTCGTGGTCGGGGGCGCCGTCGTCGCATCCGTTCCCGCAACCGGTGAGGTCGGAACAGTCGACGTAGGAGTGACCGCGGCCGAACCAGTCGGCGTCGCTGCTGCTCCCGATGTGACCGGCGCGGATCCTGCCGCAGGTACCGGCGACGTCGTTGCGGGCGCTCCAGCGGATTCCGTCGAGCCCGTGGTTGCGGCCGGTGCCTGACCGGTGCCGTCAGCCACTGCTGCGTCGCCTTCCGCATTGCCGTCGGCCATGTAGGCATCGACTGCCGCGCGGATCTGTTCCGGGGTCGGCTTCGCCGTTGTGTCGACGGGCTTTCCTTCCTTCGCCTGCTGGGCTAGGTAGGTGAGCCAGGCCGCTGCGTACTCAGCTGAAGTCAACGGCTTGCCGTTGGCCGCGTCCGCATCACGCCAGTAATCGAAGTGGTGTCCGACGTCCGGAGCGAGTGTCTGCTGGTAGGGGTCGCTCAAGATCACGGGAATCGTGTTCTGGTTGGTAGCAATCAGACCGACGATCTCCTTGAAAAGCTTCTGCGGCAGATATGCCAGCGGAGACACCTTGTCGGTAGATACCGTCTCGCCCTCGGCTACCGGCGCCGGCGCGGGTGTTTTACCGGGCTTGTACTCCGGATCCGAGACCTTGAGCATCACCTGAAGGAACGTCTCGTCACTCTGCATCCAGTTGGGATTCGACGAAATGTCTGCGAACGCCTCGAAGACGATCTGGCCGAACACCACCGCGACGTCCTGGCCGGTGGCCGGGTTCAGACCCTGTGATTCGAGTTGGTCGATGTTCAACTGCCGACCGACATTTGCCGCCAAGATCAACAGAGAGATGTTGCTGGGAGCCGAGCAGGTGAAGTCACCGTCCGAGCAGAAGGACGCGACCTTGCCGTTCAGCTTGCCGAAACCTCCGGCAGTGCCGGGGAGGACACCTTCGCCAGGTGTCGCGGAGGTGCCGCTCTGGTACTTCTTATCGAAGTTGTCCGGGTTAGTGAACGGATTCTTGGCACCGAGGAACGTACCGTCGCCGGCTTCACGGCCTGCATCCGCCAGCATGACCACACCGACAACCTTGTCCGGGTCGACACCGAACTCGTTGTTCTCCTGCGTACCGATGTCCATCGCCACACGACGCACCACATCGGCGCCCTCGCTGTAACCGACGATCGAGAACTGAGTCTTCGGGCATTCCTTGGCGATGGCACTCATCACGGACTGCGTATTTGCAGCACCGGCAGCGACGGCGTCCTCGTAGGACGCCATGTTGGCCGGATATGCGATGTACACCGCCGCGTACGAGCCGGGCTTGTTCGCGTTGACGGAGCCTGCCGGGTTGATCACCTGGTCGACGCGTTCACTCTTGTAGTCACCGGACAGGGCGGCCGGCAGCGGCTTCCCGTCGGCTCCCAGCAACATCTTCACCGTCGAAGCGTCGGGTGTGTCGTGTCGACCGGCAACCGCGATGCTGACCATGTCGTGACACTCGGTGACCGACGACGTCAATTGTGTCTCGATCGTGCGTGACTCCGGAGAGTCCACAGCGACCGCAACCGCGACCAGTGCGGCCACGCCGAGCGCTGCGGGCGCTACTGCACCCGCCAGTATTCGATGTCGCGAAAAGAACCCACGAACCGGCATATCTTCTCCCCAATCAGCTTTTGGAAAACGTACGACCGACCCCCGGGGCGTCACGCAACGTCATTCGAGTAGTCGTCCAGTACGAGAGGAGCGTTACAACGGGTAACGATTTTCCGTCGCGACTCGGGAGGGAATCGGGGGCGTAAACGCCTCATTTCCGCTGCATAACACCGACGTGCACCTACTCCGCGTCGAAGATAATGACCTGTCGGATTGCTTTTCCGTCGGCGAGTTCGTCCATACCCGAATTGATGTCGGCCAATTCGATTCGCGAGGAAATGAGCTTCTCGACCGGCAGCTTCCCGTCGCGCCACAACTGCGCGTAGATCGGGATGTCGCGGGCGGGGACGGCGGATCCGAGGTAGCTGCCGATGATGGTCCGCGCTTCGGCCACCAGCCCGAGCGGCGAGATCGACGAGCGCGCATCAGGCGCAGGCAACCCGACCGTGACGGTCGTGCCACCGGCTGCCGTCGCGGCCACGGCTGTCTCGAACGCCCGAGCATTTCCCGCAGCTTCGACGACGATGTCTGCGCGAACGCCACTCTCGGACAGGCCGGACGGTGTGAAGACCTCGGTCGCGCCCAGTTCCAGCGCCTGAGCCAGCTTGGACTCCAGTGCATCGACGCCTATGACGTTCTCGACCCCGAGTGCCCGCGCCGTCAGGATTGCGGCCATCCCGACGCCGCCCAAGCCGACCACCATCACGGTGTCCGCCGGGCGAGGCTTGGCCGCGTTGAGTAGCGCTCCCCCGCCGGTCAACACCGCGCAACCGAGTACGGCTGCAATCTCGGCCGGAATATCGTCTTCGACGGCAACTACGGACTTGGCGTTGACCACCGCATGCGTCGCGAAACCCGAAACGCCGAGATGATGTTTGACGCTCTCGCCGGAGCGCCGCAGTCGTTGCGCGCCACCGAGCAAACTGCCGTCGTTGTTGGCGGCGCTACCCACCGTGCACGGCATCCGGCCGCCAGTGGCGCATCCCGCGCACTCGCCACACCGCGGAAGAAAAGTCATCACGACGCGGGTGCCCACCGACAACGAATCAACGCCGTCGCCGAGTTCGACGATTCGACCAGCTGCCTCGTGGCCCAGCAACATCGGCACGGGGCGAACGCGATTCCCGTCGACCACGGAGAGGTCGGAGTGACAAAGCCCGGCAGCTTCGATCTTGACGAGGATCTCACCCGGGCCCGGGGATTCGAGGTCGAGTTCCGAAATCGAAATCGGAGTCGACTCCGCAAAGGGACGCTCCCGGCCGATCTCTTCGAGCACTGCACCACGGATCTTCAACTGCACACCCCGATTTCGATAGTTCGAACTACTTGCCCACGATCCCGCGTACCGACGCGGGAAGATCACGAACCCGCTTGTACGGGCCGACGACGGCGGCCGCAAAAGGCCTGGTCAAGAGCACCTGCGCCACATCGAGCACCTCTTCGGAGGTAACCGCGTCGATGGTCGCGAGCGTCTGCGCAACACTGCGATGGTTGCCGTAATTCAGTTCACTGCGACCGATACGGTTCATGCGTGAACCTGAATCTTCCAGTGCCAGAACCAATCCGCCGCGCAGCGATCCCTTGGCGCGGGCGATCTCGGCATCGGTGATTCCGTCCGTCGCCACGTTCGCAAGTACCTCGCGGATCACTGTGGCAACCTCCCCGAGGTTCTCCGGCTGGCAACCCGCGTACACAGAGAACGCTCCGGTGTCCGCGAAGGTGTCTACGCCGGAATAGACGGAGTACGCAAGCCCACGCTTCTCGCGAATCTCTTGGAACAGACGAGAACTCAGCCCGCCGCCCACTGCGGCGTTGAGAACAGACAGGGCCCAGCGATGACCCTCGTGCCGACCGAACGCGCGTACCCCGAGCGCAAGGTGGACCTGCTCGCTGTCGCGGTGGGTCAAGCTCAGTTCAGGCATCGTTCGCAACCGCAGAGTGCCTTCGCGCCGCGGCGCCGGCTTGACCCCACGCTCGAGATGCCCGGCGAATGCGCGGCGAGCGAGCGTCACAACCTGCTTGTGGTCGACGTTCCCCGCTACTGCCAGCACCATCCGCTGCGGCGTGTAACGCCGAACATGGAAGGAGTGCAACTGATTGCGCGACATCGACTCGATCGATTCGACGCTACCGATGATGGGACGACCGACAGGATGATCTCCGAACAACGCGGTCAGGAAGGCGTCGCCGAGCAGGTCTTCCGGATCGTCGTCTCGCATCGCGATCTCTTCGAGCACTACTTGCCGCTCGACGTCGACATCCGCAGTTCTGCAGCGCCCACGCAGTACGACGTCGGCAACAAGGTCCACCGCCATCGGGAGGTCCTCGTCGATCACGTGCGCGTAGAAACAGGTGTGTTCCTTCGACGTGAATGCATTGAGTTCGCCGCCCACACCATCCATGACCTGCGCGATGTCCAACGCGGTCCGTGACGGCGTCGACTTGAACAACAGATGCTCGAGAAAATGCGCCGCACCGGCCACACTCGGCTGCTCGTCGCGGGAACCGACTCCGACCCACACGCCGACGGAGGCGGAACGCACACCGGGGATGAATTCGGTGACGACGCGCAGGCCGCCGGGAAGGACCGTGCGCTGCACTCCCGATTCAGGAGTCGCATCGATCGGCGATTTCAGCACAGCGCTGCGGCTGCGCGTGGTGTTGGGAGTGGTCTTTGCCATGAAAAGGTTCAGCAGTCCTCGGTGCAAGTGTTGAATCAGGTATCTACAGGCTCGTGTCTACAGACAGTACAGATGCGGCCCCGCACGGAAATCCGCGCGGGGCCGCATCAGAGTACGAAGTGAGATCTACTCGGAAGCAGCCTCGTCGGCGGCCGGAGCGGCAGCCTCGTCGTTGCCCTCTTCGACCGGGATCAGCGAGATCTTGCCACGTGCATCGATGTCGGCGATCTCGACGCGGATCTTGGATCCGACGTTGACCACGTCTTCGACCTTGGCAATGCGCTTACCGCTGCCCAGCTTCGAGATGTGCACCAGTCCGTCGCGTCCCGGCAGGAGCGAAACGAAGGCACCGAAGGCGGTGGTCTTGACGACCGTGCCCAGGAACCGCTCGCCGACCTTGGGGAGCTGCGGGTTGGCAATGGCGTTGATCATGTCGATCGCGGCCTGTGCAGACGGTCCATCGGTGGCGCCGACGAACACGGTGCCGTCGTCTTCGATGGAGATGTTGGCACCGGTCTGCTCGGTGATGGAGTTGATCATCTTGCCCTTGGGGCCGATGACCTCACCGATCTTGTCGACGGGGACCTTGATGGCCGTCACGCGGGGAGCGAACGGGCTCATCTCGTCCGGGGTGTCGATGGCTTCCGCCATGACCTCGAGGATCGTGGTCCGCGCATCCTTCGCCTGCGAGAGTGCACCGGCAAGAACCTGCGACGGGATGCCGTCGAGCTTCGTGTCCAACTGCAGGGCCGTGACGAAGTCCTTGGTGCCTGCGACCTTGAAGTCCATGTCGCCGAAGGCGTCTTCGGCGCCGAGGATGTCGGTCAGAGCGACGTAGCGGGTTTCACCGTCGACCTGGTCGGAGACCAGACCCATGGCGATACCGGCAACCGGAGCGCGAAGCGGCACACCGGCGTTGAGCAGTGCGAGCGTGGACGCGCACACCGAGCCCATCGAGGTGGAACCGTTGGAGCTCAGAGCCTCGGAGACCTGGCGAATCGCGTACGGGAACTCTTCGACGCTGGGCAGAACCGGCATGAGAGCGCGCTCGGCGAGTGCGCCGTGACCGATTTCGCGGCGCTTCGGCGAACCGACGCGACCCGTCTCACCGGTGGAGTACGGCGGGAAGTTGTAATGATGCATGTAGCGCTTGGTGGTCTCGGGACCGAGCGAGTCGACCTGCTGAGCCATCTTGACCATGTCGAGAGTGGTAACACCCAGGATCTGGGTCTCGCCGCGCTCGAACAGTGCGGAGCCGTGTGCGCGCGGGATGATCGCGACCTCGGCGGACAGCGAACGGATGTCCGTGACGCCGCGGCCGTCGATGCGGAACTGATCGCGCAGGATGCGCTGGCGAACCAGCTTCTTGGTGAGCGAGCGGAACGCTGCTCCCAGTTCCTTCTCGCGGCCTTCGAAGTTGGGTGCAACCTGCTCGAGAACCTCGACCTTGACCTCGTCGGTCTTGTCGTCGCGTTCCTGCTTGCCGGCGATTGTCAGTGCGGCATTGAGCTTTTCGGACGCAGCAGCCTCGACGGCAGCAAAAACGTCGTCCTGGTACGCCGGGAAGACCGGGTAGTCACCCGTGGGCTTTGCAGCCTTGGATGCCAGTGCTGCCTGAGCAGCGCACAGGCGTGCGATGAACGGCTTGGCGGCCTCGAGGCCTTCGGCAACGATGGCCTCGGTCGGTGCCTGAGCGCCGTCGGCGATCTTCGCGATGACGTTGTCGGTGGCCTCGGCCTCGACCATCATGATCGCTACGTCGGCGTTGTCACCGCTGCCGGACACGACGCGGCCGGCTACGACCATGTCGAAGACGGCGTTCTCGAGCTGATCGACCGTCGGGAATGCAACCCACTGGCCGGCCTTGTTGTCCTCGGAGACGATGAGTGCAACACGCACGCCACCGACGGGTCCGGAGAACGGCAGGCCCGCGATCTGCGTCGACGCGGAAGCGGCGTTGATGGCCACGACGTCGTACAGATCCTGCGGGTTGAGGCTCATGACCGTGACGACGACCTGGATCTCGTTACGGAGACCGTCGACGAAGGACGGGCGCAGCGGCCGGTCGATGAGGCGGCAGGTCAGGATCGCGTCGGTGGAGGGGCGTCCCTCACGACGGAAGAACGAACCGGGGATGCGGCCCGCTGCGTACATACGCTCTTCGACGTCCACCGTCAGGGGGAAGAAGTCGAAGTGCTCCTTGGGGTGCTTGCTGGCGCTCGTGGCGGACAGCAGCATGGTCTCGTCGTCCAGGTAAGCAACGACGGCGCCGGCGGCCTGCTGAGCAAGGCGTCCGGTCTCGAAACGGATGGTGCGGGTACCGAAGGACCCGTTGTCGATCACGGCGGTGGATTCGAACACGCCTTCGTCGACCTCTACTACGGAATTCTCTGTCATTCTTTTCTCTTCACTTCCCTCTCGTCTTCGCCGTACCCGCGCGGGCGTTTCCACCCTCCTGGTGGAAACTGCGCACCGAGGGACGTCCCCCTCTTGAATTGCAGACGCTCCTTGCGATGCGAGCGATTTCTGCTTCGGGACGTCACGACGTTCGGGCGGCCGTCGATCGAAGTCCGCCGGAGCTTTCGGGCACTTGCCCGGTCCGGAGAACCACTACCGACAACCGACACCACGTTCTCTGGTGCATACGGTGTGCTGGCTGCGCACTGCACAACTGTTCGTAGACAACTGTGCATAGCGCCGACAGCGGAAACTGCCTTGCGGCAGCTAACGCCGAAAGCCAGCGAAGCCCAGTATATGCGTGGCTTCGCCGGCTAACGGAGTGTTCGGCAAACCGAAGCGTGCCGTGTTGCTTTCGATCAGCGTCGTGAGAAAAATCTAGCGACGCAGGCCGAGACGCTCGATGAGCGTGCGGTAGCGAGCGACGTCAGTCTTTGCCACGTACTTCAGCAGACGACGACGGCGACCGACCATCAAGAGCAGTCCACGACGCGAGTGGTGGTCATGCTTGTGGGTCTTGAGGTGCTCGGTGAGATCGGTGATGCGCTTGGTGAGCATTGCCACCTGAGCTTCAGGCGATCCCGTGTCGGTCTCGTGCAAGCCGTACTCGCCGAGAACGACCTTCTTTTCTTCCGTGGTCAATGCCACTTGATTCACTCCTGTGATGACGTTTGCGTGAAAGGAACTAGATCGGTGCGGCCACCGCAAACCGCAGCACGCACCGAGAGAAGATCCTACCAGCAGCAATGAGGCGCTTTCGCCCACCTGGAGCGAATGTGGCCGCCGCCACTAGTGCAGGACGAGCTCAACCCACGCTGCGCGCCGCGCTCAACCCACGCTGCGCTCTGCATCCTCACTCAGGATTTGGCGTGCGCGTTCGACGTCTCGGTTCATCGCCGTGATGAGCGACTCGATCGAGTCGAACTTCTCCATGCCGCGAATCCGCGAAACCAGGTCGACAGCGACGTGTTGTCCGTACAGGTCTGCTTCGGTGTCGAGAACGTACGCCTCGACGGTTCGGGTCCGGCCGGAGAAGGTCGGGTTGGTCCCCACAGACACTGCGGCTTGGTATCGACGACCGGGAACGACAGTTCCGAGTTCCTCGCCGGCGCCGAGCACCGTGAACCACGCTGCGTAGACGCCGTCGGCCGGAATCGCCGAAAACATCGGCGGTGCAACATTGGCCGTCGGGAATCCCAACTCGCGTCCACGCTTGTCACCGTGGACGACTACACCTTCGACACGATGTGGACGGCCGAGAGCTTCGGTGGCGGCTTCCATGTCGCCTGCGTCGACGCACGAGCGGATGTAGGTCGACGAGAACGTCACCGCATGCTCGGCGAGCAGCTGGACGCCATCGACCGCAAAGCCGAAGCGAGCGCCCATCTCACGAAGAAGATCGACGTTGCCGAGCGCCTTCTTGCCGAAGGTGAAGTTGTCCCCCACCACCACCTCGGCGACATGCAGACGTTCGACGAGAATTTCGTGGACGTAGCGCTCCGGCGTCAGCTTCATGAAATCAGCGGTGAACGGCATCACGCAGAACACGTCGATGCCCAGATCCTGAGCCAATTCCGCACGCCGTTGCAGCGTCGTCAACTGGGCTGGATGACTACCCGGCCGCACAACCTCCATGGGATGCGGGTCGAACGTCATCAACACGCTCGGAACACCACGTTTGCGCGCAGCGGTAACCGCTCTCGCTATCAATTGGGCATGCCCACGATGCACACCGTCGAACACACCGATAGTGAGCACACAACGACCCCAATCGGCCGGAACTTCGTCGAGACCACGCCATCTCAGCACGATTGGCAGCCTACGGGTCCACCGGCGGCGGGTCACGTTCGGACCCGCCCAGCGAATCACCGCTGTGCTGCCGCTCACGTACGGAAGTTCCGGATTTCGTAGCCTAAGCTAAGCGTTGTGGCAGCTCACAAGACCGGAACCTCGGAAGCATCATCGACGTCGGATGGCGACAGCACTTCGGCGCACGGCGCGGCAATCGACACGCTCGCACTCTCGTCGGTGGCTCAGGACTACCTCAAGGTCATCTGGACGATCCAAGAGTGGTCCCACGAGCGGGTGTCCACCAAGCTCCTGTCCGAGAAGATGAACGTCTCGGCTTCGACGGTGTCCGAGGCGATCCGCAAACTCTCGGACCAGGGCCTCGTCGATCACGCCCGCTACGGTTCCATCGCTCTGACGGACAGTGGCCGCGCGGCTGCTGTGTCCATGGTCCGGCGCCACCGGTTGATCGAGACCTATCTGGTTCAGGAACTCGGCTACGGCTGGGACGAAGTCCACGACGAAGCCGAAGTCCTCGAACACGCCGTTTCCGATCTGATGATCTCGCGGATGGACGCCAAACTGGGCTTCCCCGAACGTGACCCGCACGGCGATCCCATTCCCGCCACCGATGGTTCGGTGCCGACTCCCCCGGCCCGTCAGCTCAGCGACTTCGCCAACGGCGAGCGGGGCCGCGTTGCCCGGATCTCCGATTCCGATCCCGAAATGCTTCGGTACTTCGATTCCGTCGGCGTCAGTCTCGATGTCGACATCACTGTCGAAGAACGCCGTGATTTCGCCGGAACAGTGTCCGTTCGACTCGGCGACAGCCCCGACACCATCGACCTGGGAAGCCCAGTCGCTCAAGCAATTTGGCTCGTGTAGTCGAGGTCGCTCAGAGCGGCAGACGATATCGCCGTTCTACAGGCCGGACGCCGTCGGTCCGGGTCCAGTCGGCGAGCCTCTCGTCGACGTACACCCAACCTCGACGCTCGTACAGCGCGATCGCCGGTAAAGCGTCCTCGACGACGTCGAGCACCAGTTCCAACTGACTTTCTGCTGCGAAATCCGTGACAGCGTCGAGTAGCGCACCGCTGAGGCCGTTTCCGCGGGCATGGGGATGAACGAACAATCGCGACACGGCAATCGATCCCGCGGTGGTGGGCGCGCCTCCGACCTCGCGGTCGACGGCCACATGACCGACAACACGGCCGTCGCTCTCACCGACCCACGCCTTCACCACCGTGGGCGAACTGAGCCAGCGGTGCGGGTTCTGTGGCCACGTGTTCGGATATCCGTCGCACTCGTGGACCTGTGCCAGCGCATCGACGCAACCGTCGAGGTCGCCGTCGACACGCTCGCGGACGATCACCCGCGAAGCGTCGCCGGTCGCACGACCATCACCGAACTGGCGCGTCGACCCTTCTCCTGCAGAAGCGCAATCGTGTGACCGGTGGGATCGATCGCCGCACAGATCCCCTTCATCCCGATCGGCTCGAGCCAGCGCCCCTGGCTGATCGCCTCGGCTTCCTCCGCCGTGATCTGCCGATGCGGAAAAGCCGTCTGCGCGGCCTGATCGATGTCGAGGCTCACACCCGGCTGTTCCGCGAGATCTTCGAGCGTGCGCGCATGTTCGAGAGTGAACGGCCCGACGCGGGTGCGGCGCAATGCCGTCAAATGACCGCCGACGCCCAATTCACGACCGAGGTCGCGTGCAAGCGAGCGGATGTATGTTCCGGAAGAGCACTCAACGTCTACATCCAGATCGACGAAGCCACCCGGGACATCTCGCCGAGCCAGAACTTCGAAAGTCGACACCGTTACCGGGCGCGGCGCCAGCTCGACGGTTTCTCCCGCACGCACCAGGGCATGTGCGCGTTGACCGTCGACCTTGATAGCGCTCACGCTTGCCGGGATCTGCTTGATGTCTCCGGTCAGCGTCGCCACGATCGCCGCGATCTCCGCGTCCGTCACCTGCGAAGCGTCTGCGGAAGTCAGGACCTCACCTTCGGCATCGTCCGTGTCCGTCGCTGCACCGAGGCGAATGGTCGCCGAGTACGCCTTGGTTGTCAGTGCCAGGAGTCCGAGCAACTTGGTCGCACGCTCGACGCCGAGAACGAGGACGCCGGTCGCCATGGGATCAAGAGTCCCGGCATGTCCCACCTTGCGGGTGTTCAACAATTTGCGGCACCGAGCGACCACGTCGTGGCTGGTGATGCCCGCCTCTTTGTCGACAATCAGGATTCCGGCGCCGACAAGACCGGAGGAAGGCTTTTCACGAGCTGACACGTGTGCCGATTCTGCCAGTCGCGCTCACTGCACCGAAATTGCCGTCAGAATGAGCCCGTCCGACACCAACCACCTGCCGTCGAAAGAGGTGAGCGGCGGACCAGACGTCGCCTCACCGGGGACCAGCAGACGCGAGTTGAAAGTTCCGGAAGTTTCCGACTCCGCCTCGAATGTGATGTGGGCGTCCTCGAAACCCAACCAGCGCCCGGTGAGCGGAAACCACGCCTTGTACGTGGCTTCCTTCGCGCAGAAGAGCACTCGATCCCAGTGCACCGGACCGCCGGTTTCCTGAGTGTCCAGCCACGTTCGTTCCGCTTCGATGCTGACCGCGGGCAATACCCCGTCCGGCAGCGGGCCGTGCGGCTCGGCGTCGATACCGAGTGAGCGGACCTGCATGGAGTACGCCAGGACAGCGCCGCGGTAGCCGTCGCAATGGGCGAGGCTTCCGACTACTCCCTGCGGCCAGAGTGGGGCACCACGCTCGCCGCGCATGACAGCGGCAGACGGAACACCGAGCTTGCCCATCGCCTGACGCGCGAGGTGCCGGGTAGTCACGAACTCGCGACGGCGCTTCTCGACCGCGCGGCCGATCAACGCCTCCTCACTGGGGTGCGGAACCAGACCGGGCGGATCCACGAAGGCCTCGGCCGTCGCAACTCCACCGGGAAGAATCTGTTCGATCACGTAGCGATACCTCTCAGCGTCCGGCGCGCATGCGCTCGACTTCGGCTTCCTGCTCCGGCGTGACCTTGAAGTGGCCACCCCACTTGTTGAGCGTTCCCGGCGGGTACTCCGGAACGGGAAGAATCTGACGCAACAACTTCTCCGGCAGTCCACGCCGACGCCATTCGCGCGGGTATCCGAGTGAGACTTCCTCAAAGCGGACGCCGTCGTAGTACGTGGTTCGAGGAATGTGCAGGTGCCCGTACACCGAGCACACCGCGTTGTACTTCACATGCCAGTCGGCGGTCGCGGTGGTTCCGCACCACAACGCGAACTCCGGATACATGAGCACGTCCGTGGGCTGCCGGACCATCGGGAAATGGTTCACCAGAACGGTTTTTGTGCCTTCGGGGAGCGCGTCCAGCCGTGCCTGGGTGTATTCGATTCTCGCCCGGCACCACGCGTCGCGCGTTGCATACGGCTGCGGCGAGAGCAGGAACTCGTCGGTGGCGACGACGTTCTTGTCCCGCGCGATCTCGAGCCCGTGTTCCTTGTCTCGCGCGCCTTCCGGCAGGAAGGAGTAGTCGTAGAGAAGGAACATCGGGACGACCGTGACCGGGCCCTCGTCTCCCTCCCACACCGGGAACGGGTCCTCGGGCGTGATGACGTCAAGTTCGCGGCACATGTTGACCAGGTACTCGTACCGCGGCGCTCCGTGAATCTGAACCGGATCCTTGGCGGTCGTCCACAGTTCGTGGTTGCCCGGAATCCAGATGACCTTTGCGAATCGGCTGCGAAGGAGCTTCAACGCCCACCGAATGTCGTCAGTTTTCTCGGAAACATCTCCGGCGAGAATGAGCCAGTCGTCAGGCGAATCCGGGAACAGTTCCTCCGTCATCGGCTTGTTGCCGTTGTGACCGACATGAATGTCGCTCACCGCCATCAGCTTTGCTGCCACGATCCCTCTGCTTCCTCAGTTGAACTTCCGCGCTTCGCCGCCGCCGGACCTGTCACTGCCCACTTGCCGGAAAACGCTCGCCACGACACCGCGACCATCCGAAGTACTACGAACACGGTAAGCCCTGCCCAAATTCCGGCCAGCCCCCAGTCGTAGGCGAGGGAGAGCCAGATCGCGGGCAGAAATCCGAGAACTGCGCAGAGCATGGTCGCGTTGCGCAGAAACACCACGTCCCCGGCGCCGAGCAGAACACCGTCGAGTGCAAACACGATTCCCGCTACCGGCATGATCGCGACGAAGAACCACCAGGCGATCGACATTTGACCGAGGACCTCGGCGTCGGACGTGAAAAGTCCGGGGATCACGGAGTGGCCCGCGGCGAAGAAGATCGCGAGTACCACGGCAAATACCGTCGACCAGGCAGTGATCCGCCAGGTCATCCTCTTCGCGGCGGCTGCGAATCCACCGCCGAGGGCAGCTCCGATGAGCGTTTGGGCGGCGATCGCCAAGGAATCGAGAAGGAGCGAAACCAGGTTCCACAGTTGGAGGACAACTTGGTGTGCACCGACTACGGCTGCACCGAACCTCGACGCCACCGCGGCCGCCGAGACGAAACACGCTTGGAATGCGAGGCTGCGCAGAATCAGGTCGCGGCCCATCAGCATCTGCGCCCGCATGATTGCAAAATGCGGTCGAGCCGAGACCGGTTCACGAAAGAGTGCCCAGGCGAACAGGACACCCGAAACGCTCTGGCCGACCAGATTCGCGACAGCTGATCCTTCGAGTTCCATCCGGGGAGCACCGAGCAAACCGTGCACGAGAATCGGGCACAACACCGCCGAAATACCCAGGCCGACAAGGACGAACCGAAGCGGTCGCACTGTGTTCTGAACCCCGCGCATCCAGCCGTTGCCGGCCAGGGCCACCAGGATGAGTGGAACACCCAATACCGCTATCCGAAGCCAACTTTCCGCAGCCGCGGCAATGTCGGGAGTCCCGGCCACCGCCGAAGTCAGCGGGCCCGCGATCACCTGCACGATCACTACCAAGGCCAAGCCGATCGCGGCCGCCAGCCAGGTCGCCTGAACGCCCTCGCCCACCGCGTCGCGCTCGCGGCCCGCCCCGTGCAGCCGTGCGGCGCGCGCCGTCGTGCCGTACGACAAGAAGGTCAGCTGCGTACTCACCAACGACAGGATCAGACCACCGACTGCCAATCCGGCCAGCGGAAGCGCCCCGAGTCGGCCGACCACGGCGATGTCGAACAACAGATAGAGGGGTTCGGCCGCCAGTACCCCGAGTGCCGGAAACGCCAGGGAAAAGATTCGACGCCCAGTGACGTCGAAATCAGCTGCCGAAGATCCCGCCGAGGTGGCGTCAGATTCGCTCAATGCCGCGGATTCAGCCGAGTGCCGCGACGAGCGCGGCAACAATCTCGTCGCTGGAAGTGGTCGACGTATATCCGGCCGACAGCCGGTGCCCGCCGCCACCAAGACTTTCAGCGACCGCCGACACGTCGATCGCCGACTTTGCACGCAACGAGATCGACCAGCTTCCGGAAACCGACTCTTTGAGTACTGCGGCAACTTCGGCTTCCGAAGTAGTTCGCACGATATCGACGACGCTCTCGATCTCCTCGGAGCGAAGATCGCCGATGTCACTGCGTCGGATCACCGCGTACACCAGCCCACGGCCGTCCGCGGCTTCCGGGACCAGCACCGCGGACCCGAGTACCGAAGCCAGCATCGGCAACCACCCGAACGGATGCGTGTCGAGCAGCTTTCGCGCAATCGCGTCGCCGTCGATGCCGGTCGCCAGCAAACGCGCCGCGAGCACGTGCGGAAGCGGACCTCCCCACCGGAAGGAGCCGGTGTCGGTGACCAGTCCGGCATAGAGACAGTGCGCGATATCGCGATCGATCGCGACTCCCCACACATCGAAGAATCGTGCGATGAGCGCCGTCGTCGAAGCCGCGGTTTCGTCGACGACGTTGATGGTTCCGAATTCGGAATTGGAGCGATGGTGATCAAGGACGATTGTGCGATGCGCGCCGGCGAGTCGACTCGCCAACTCACCGAGGCGGCCCTCGCTGCCGACATCCACGGTCACCAGAACATCGACGCTTTCCCGAACATCGGCGGGCGCCGTGAGCAAGTGAACACCAGGGAAATCACACATCGACTCGGGCAGCGCCGACGGCCGACTGAACGCGACCTGCACCGAAACACCCCGACGCTCGAGAACGAGACCGAGTGCAAGTCCGCTGCCGATCGTGTCCGCATCCGGCTGCACATGGCAGAGAATTGTCACCGTGTGCGCCGATTCGAGAACCTCGGCCACCTGAGCGAACTTCGCCTCGCAGGGGTCGACGTCCGAAAGTGCGGTGATCGTCATTCTCGGTGCGCGTCAGTCGGCTTCACGAACATCTGGCGACGCCTCGTCTTCGTCCGAAGCCACTCGCGGCTCCTTGTACGGATCTGCATCTCCGGCCGGCTGTGCATTCTCACGCGCCTTGGCGACCTCGTCGTCGGCGGCCTTGGCACGGGCCAGCAGTTCTTCCATATGACGCGCGGTGTCGGGAACGGTATCGGCGACAAACGTCAGAGTCGGTGTGAAGCGAACGCCAGTTCCGGCACCGACCTTCGAGCGGAGAACACCCTTGGCCTTCTCGAGTCCTGCGGCGGCGGCTTCCACATCGGGTGCGGAATCGACCTTCTCGCCCATGACTGTGTAGTACACCGTCGCGTCGTGCAGATCGTTGGTGACCTTGGTGTCCGTGATGGTCACAAATGCGAGTCGCGGATCCTTGATCTCGTGATCGATCGCGGTCGCGACGATGGTTCCGATACGCTTTGCCAACTTGCGTGCCCGGGCTGGATCTACCATGACTGTCAGTCTCCTCTACCTGGCCACTCGAATCGAGGTGACTCGATCGATCAAAGTTCTGGTTAACAAGAATTATTACCGACAACAGTCTCGTCCATCGGCTACCCGGCAACCAAATCACCATCGGTAGAGGTCTTCGGCCACAAGCCACCGTGCACATCGAGCGTGAGTACAGATACCGTCACACTTGGACCCGAGGACACCGAATCCCTTGCCGACCAACTCGATTCGGTACGCCGTCCGGAAGAGTGACTCGCTGACACCGATCGGTGATGCTCAGTCTTCCGGGCCGAAGATTCGCCTTCGCACAGCCAGCAACTGAATCTCCGGACGCTCGGCGACCGCTCGCTCACAATGATCGAGAACATCGTGCAGGTGATCGACGGACGAACTGACCACACCGACGCCCACGAGCGCACGACGCAGGCGTCCCTGCTCCCCCGCCTCCGCTGCACTCACGCCGAATCGACGGAGTTCCGTCAGGATCGGCGACAGCATCGAACGCTTTTCCTTGAGTGAGTGGACATCGCCGAAAAGAATGTCGAACTCCAGTGCCCCTACAAACATTTTCCCCCTAGACAGAGCCGAATGGACTCTTCCGGACTTATATGTTCAAGTCCGGAAGAGTCCATGTCAGCTAGTACTCACGTGCGTCCGCCCCAACGCCCGTGTCGACATAATCAGTCGCGCGGCTTCTCGCGAAGCTCGTAGCACTCGAGAACGTCACCGATCTTGATATCGGAATAGGTGACGGTCAAACCACATTCGTAGCCTTCGCGAACCTCGGTAGCGTCTTCCTTCTCCCGCTTGAGCGAGGAGATGGTGACCGTCTCGGCGATGACCTTGCTGTCGCGGATGAGACGTGCCTTGGCGTTGCGACGGATGCTGCCCGACGTGACCAAGCAACCGGCAATGTTGCCGATCTTGGACGAACGGAACATGGCGCGGATCTCTGCCTTGCCCAGCTCGACCTCTTCGTACACCGGCTTGAGCAGACCCTTGAGTGCCTTTTCGACCTCATCGATGGCCTGGTAGATCACCGAGTAGTAGCGAATGTCGACGCCCTCGCGGTTCGCCAGCTCCGTTGCCTTGCCTTCGGCGCGGACGTTGAAGCCGATGATGATCGCGTTGGACGCAGCAGCCAGGTTGACGTTGGTCTCCGTGATGCCACCGACACCGCGGTCGATGACGCGCAACTGCACCTCGTCGTCGATCGGAATTCCGAGGAGAGCCTCTTCGAGGGCCTCCACGGTTCCCGAGTTGTCACCCTTGAGGATCAAGTTCAGCTGTGAATGTTCCTTCAGAGCTGCATCGAGATCGTCGAGGCTGATGCGCTTACGACTCTTCGCTGCAAGCGCGTTGCGCTTACGTGCGTTGCGACGGTCCGCGATCTGACGAGCGATACGGTCCTCGTCGACCACGAGCAGGTTGTCGCCTGCACCGGGGACCGACGTGAAGCCGATGACCTGGACCGGACGTGAAGGCAGTGCCTCGTGGACGTCCTGACCGTGCTCGTCCACCATGCGGCGGACGCGGCCGTAAGCATCGCCGGCAACGATCGAGTCGCCGACCCGCAGCGTTCCGCGCTGGATGAGCACGGTAGCGACGGGGCCGCGGCCACGGTCGAGGTGCGCCTCGATGGCAACACCCTGAGCGTCCATGTCCGGGTTGGCGCGCAGATCCAGGGAAGCGTCCGCCGTCAACAGCACTGCTTCGAGCAGTGCGTCGATGTTGAGACCCTGCTTCGCCGAGATGTCGACGAACATGGTGTCTCCGCCGTATTCCTCGGCCACCAGTCCGTACTCGGTGAGCTGCTGCCGGATCTTGTCCGGGTTCGCGCCTTCCTTGTCGATCTTGTTCACCGCGACCACGATCGGCACGTCGGCCGCCTGGGCGTGGTTGATCGCTTCCACCGTCTGCGGCATGACGCCGTCGTCGGCTGCGACAACAAGGATCGCGAGGTCGGTGGCCTTGGCACCACGAGCACGCATGGCCGTGAAGGCCTCGTGACCCGGGGTGTCGATGAACGTCACGAGACGCTCGTTGCCCTCGAGCTCGGTCAGCACCTGGTAGGCACCGATGTGCTGCGTGATGCCGCCGGCTTCGCCCTCACGGACATTCGCCTTACGGATCACGTCGAGCAGACGGGTCTTACCGTGGTCGACGTGGCCCATGACGGTGACCACAGGCGGACGGGACTCGAGGTCCTCTTCTCCGCCGGCGTCCTCGCCGTAGGTGAGGTCGAAGCTGTCGAGCAGCTCGCGGTCCTCGTCCTCCGGGCTGACGACCTGCACGACGTAGTTCATTTCGCCGCCGAGCAGCTCCAGCGTCTCGTCGTTGACCGACTGAGTTGCCGTGACCATCTCACCGAGGTTGAACAACGCCTGCACGAGTGCCGCGGGGTTCGCATCGATCTTGTCCGCGAAGTCCGACAGCGATGCGCCGCGAGCGAGACGGATGGTCTCACCGTTGCCGCGTGGCAGCCTGACGCCGCCGACTGCGGGAGCCTGCATGCTTTCGTACTCGGCGCGCTTCGCCCGCTTCGACTTACGTCCACGGCGAACTGCTCCGCCGGGACGACCGAATGCACCTGCCGCTGCGCCGCGCTGACCGGGACGGCCACCGCCGCCGGGACGACCGCGGAATCCACCGGCCGGAGCTGCTCCACCGGGAGCACCTGCACCAGCACCTGCGCCGGGAGCGCCACCGCCGCGGTATCCACCGCCGCCGCCGCCCGGACGACCACCGGGAGCGCCACCGGGACGTCCCGGACGTCCGCCGCCACCGGGCGCGGGACGAGCGGAACGAGCAGGCATTGCACCCGGGTTCGGGCGAGGAGGCATGGAGCCGGGGCTGGGACGGGGTCCGCCCTGACCTGCAGGCGGACGAGGTCCACCCTGGCCGGGAGCCGGACGGGGACCGCCCTGACCCGGAGCCGGACGAGGTCCACCCTGGCCGGGAGCCGGACGGGGACCGCCCTGACCCGGAGCCGGACGAGAACCGCCCTGGCCTGCACCCGGACGCGGTGCGCCGGGAGCCGGACGAGGTGCCGGACGCTCGGCGGGTGCCGAGGAGTACGGGTTGTTACCGACGCGAGGTGCCTTCGGTCCCGGACGCGGTCCGCCGGGCTTTGCGCCGGTGGACGGTGCCGCCGGAGCCGCGGGGGCTGCCGGTGCCGATGCTGCGGGAGCAGCCGGAGCCGGGCGTGCCGGCTGTGCCGGCTTCGGAGCGTTGAACGTCGGGGTGGGGACCGGCGCCGACGGTGCTGCCGGAGCAGCGGCTGCGGGAGCCGCGGGGGCTGCCGGTGCCGGAGCTGCGGGAGCAGCCGGTGCGGGTGCGGCCGGCTTGGGGCCGGGACGCGGGCCACCGGGCTTTGCAGCTGACGGCGACGGTGCGCCGGGCTTTGCCGCGGGGCGAGCCGCCGGAGCGGCTGCGCCGGTCTCGGACTTGGTTTCTGCTCCGCCTGCCGACGGGAATGACTCCCGCAGACGACGGGCGACGGGCGCCTCCACTGTGGATGACGCAGACTTCACGAACTCGCCTTGCTCCTTGAGCGTTGCGAGTAGTTCCTTGCTGGTGACACCGAGTTCTTTAGCCAACTCGTGCACGCGGGCCTTGCCTGCCACTGCTCTCCTCACTGATGAGGTCGAGCAGGAGGCATCCCACAGATGTGGGTCCCGCACGACCTCGGGTTATCGCCGATGGACGTTCATCGTTGGTGCTTCACGGTGTGCTCATGAGTGCTTGTGCCTGTTCTTCTCGAGAGGTACTGCTTTTGTGTGAACTGCGTCGACCAGCTGGTCGACAGCGGACGTGTCCAGATTTCCGGACACTCGCAGTGCTCTGCTGAATGCTCGGCGCCGCTCTGCCAGGCTCAGACAACTCGGATCCAGGTGCAGCCATGCACCTCGACCGGGGAGTCTTCGCGATACGTCGGGGACGAGCGGGGAACCCTCCGGCCCCTGCTCACCAACCACGACCCTCAACAGATCGACAGCCGACCCTTGTTCCCTGCACCCCACACACGTTCTGACCGGCGAACCGGGTTTCACGCGCGCAGAATCCGAGGACTCACGTCGAACCATTGTCCACTCTACCGCCGAACCGTCTCGATCACTGCATTCCACCGTTATCCGTTGGACGTGGCGGGCCGGTCGGACGCGTCGCCAACGGGTGCCGCATCGCTCCGAATGTCGATACGCCAACCCGTCAACCGTGCAGCCAGGCGGGCATTTTGACCCTCTTTTCCGATGGCCAACGAAAGCTGGAAATCGGGCACGATGACACGGGCCGCACGAGCCTCGGGATCGACGACAGTGACGGAGACCACTTTCGACGGGGAAAGTGCGTTGCCCACAAACGTCGCGGGATCTTCGTCGAAGTCGATGATGTCGATCTTCTCCCCCGCAAGTTCGCTCATGACGTTGCGGACGCGCTGACCCATCGGGCCGATGCATGCACCCTTTGCGTTCAGCCCCTGCACGCGTGAGGCAACGGCGATCTTGGAACGGTGTCCCGCTTCGCGCGCGACGTTGATGATCTCGACGCTGCCGTCCGCGATCTCCGGAACCTCGAGTGCGAACAACTTGCGAACCAGGTTCGGATGGGTCCGCGAGAGGGTGATCTGGGGGCCACGGGCGCCGCGAGCAACCCCGACGACGTAGCACTTGATGCGCTCGCCGTGTTCGTAGTTCTCGCCGGGAACCTGTTCTGCGGGCGGCAACAATCCTTCGGCGCCATTGGATTCGCTGCCGATTCGAACGACGACCATCCCGCGAGAGTTTGCACGCGTGTCGCGCTGAATGACACCGCCGACGATTTCACCCTCATGGGTGGAGAACTCACCGAAACTGCGCTCGTGCTCGGCGTCGCGCAAACGCTGCAGGATGACCTGGCGTGCGGTGGTCGCCGCGATTCGACCGAATCCTTCGGGAGTGTCGTCCCACTCCTCGCCGATCATGTTGCCGTCGGCATCGGTGTCGTGTGCCATCACTCGCACCGAACCGGTCTTGATGTTGACATCGATCCGAGCGTTCTGCTTGTGCCCCTCGGTGTGGCGGTACGCCGTCAGCAGCGCGGTCTGGATCGTGGCGATCACAGTTTCGATCGAAACGCCCTTTTCGGCTTCGATCGCTCGCAACGCTGCAATGTCGATATTCACTTGTCGAACCCTTCTTCGTTTTCTACGTCTTCCAATTCTGCTTCGTCGTCTTCGACACTGTCCACGCCCGAGTCATCGGTGAGGTCAACCGCATCCGAGGGAACTGCGCGCCCCTCCGGGATGCCGCCCGCGAGTTCCAACTCCGCCTCACTGGGCTTCGAGAACTCCACCTGAACTACGGCCTTCTGAACGTCGCCCAGTGCAATCTCTCGCACGGTCAGTCCGCCACGGCCGCCGATGACAACCGCCACGGAATCGTCGTTCAACGTTCCGATACGGCCGACCACGGTCTCGCCGGCCAGATCGATACGCGCTTTGCGTCCACGAGCTCGACGCCAGTGACGCTCGAGCGTCAGTGGACGATCGATTCCCGGGGAGGTCACCTCGAGGGTGTACGGCGTTTCACCGATTTCCTCGAGGCTGTCGAAAAGTTCCGAAACGAGTCTGCTGATCTCTGCGGCGGCATCGAGTTCGATCCCGGCATCGCTGTCGACCATGATGCGCACCGCGCTGTGCTTGCCCGCACTGGTCACGACAACGTCTTCGACGTCGTAACCCTGGGCGTGCACGAGTTCGGAGATCAGCTCGATCACCCTCTCCCTGGATGGCACCGGCATCTCGCGAACTCCTCATTTCAGTTGTCGTCGATTGTCCGACTTGTGTCGACTGTCGACGTGGGCGGCTGCGAGCATGAAAAGACACCAGGTGCCTCATGCTGCAAGCATCCAAGAGTACCGCTCATTACGCGTCTCCGTGACCAGAGTGCCCGACGCACGTCACACTTGAACACGTGCCGCGGATTCGAACGATCAGCCGACCACCTGGCACGATGGACTGGTGCTGACGCCCATGACTACTACCCCACTCTCCCGGCGGAGTGCGCTCAAGACGGGAACCGCAGCAGCGTTGGGCGCTGCAGCCTTCTCGTTGTCCGCCTGCACCGACAACGGCACAGCGGAGGCGGCTGCAGAAGTCGACCAGTTGACGGCCCAGGCCGAGCGAGCTCGCTCCGACGCGGCAGCCGCAACCGCCGCCATCGCTCTTGCGCCGGACAAGTCGGCATCACTGACCACGATCAGCGCCGAACGCACAGCGCATGCACTCGAACTCGACGCCGAGATTGCGCGAGCAGCGGGCGGCGGCGCTACGACCACTGCGCCCCCGTCGACCTCGGTCGCAAACGCTCCGACGGGCGTCGACACCTTGAGGACCTCGCTTAACGATTCGGCGCGCAGTGCCGCGGATCTCGCTCGCACGATGTCCGGCTATCGCGCGGGCTTGCTCGGTTCGATCAGCGCGTCGTGCTCGACCCAGGTTGCGGTGTTGCTTCCATGATCACTTCGCACACCCGTCGAACCGAGAGTTCTGCCTTGCTGACCGCAATCGAATCAGAGAATGCCGCGATCTTCGCTTACGGAGTGGTTGCCGCGTTTTCGAATCCTGCCCGTGTCAACGAAGTTGCCACACATACAGCCGCGCACCGCGCGCGACGTGATGCGCTGGTTGCCCTGTCGACCGACGCGGGCGAGACCCCGCCGACAGCCGCAGCAGCCTACGAGATCCCGTTCCCGGTGACGGACGCCGTTACCGCGGCACAACTGGCAGCACAGATCGAATCCGACACCGCCGTGACCTACCGTGCATTCGTCGAACAGGTCGATACCGACCAACTCCGCACGTTCGGAATCGACGGCCTGACCGATGCGGCAATCCGCGGCGCCGGATGGCGGTCCGCGCTGGGAACCGCTCCGGCCACCTCAGCGTTCCCAGGGGACCCGGCTTCGTAAACTGCTGTGCGCCTTTATTAACCGCCGGCGGTTAATAAAGGCGCACAGCAGTGGCTCAGGCCTTGCGATGCGAGGGCACGAACCAAGCCGCAACCACGGCCACCAACACGAAGCAACCGCCGACGCGCAGTGCAGGTGTCAGCGCATCTCCGTAGCCCAGCGGCGTGAGCGCGCCACCAGCGGCAAGGAAGACTGCGGTGAGAACCGCGATTCCCAGCGCAACACCGATCTCGCGAAGCGTCGAGTTGGTCGAACTGGCCGTTCCGTGATCAGGCTCGTCCATGTCGACGAGGACAGCCGTGGAACTCGGCGCGAAGGTCAGGCCCATGCCGATGCCCGCCATCAGGAGCGCCGGAACCAGCGAACCGTACGTCACGTCGGGACCGATCAACGCGGCCAACCAGAACAATGCTCCGGCCTGGAGCAGCAGACCGGTCAGCATAAGTGAACGGAGCCCGACCTTCGGCGCCAGAAAACCGGCGAGAGGAGCGAAGATCATCGGCGCTGCCGTCCACGGAAGCGTCCGCAGGCCTGCTTGGAACGGGCTGTAGCCCATCACGATCTGGAGGTACTGCGACAGCAGGAACACCGCTCCGAAGATCCCGATCGAGAAGGTCAAGCCGATGACGTTCGCCATCGAGAAGCTGCGTGAACGGAACAGACGTAGTGGCATGACCGGATGTGACGTCTTCATCTCGCGAAGAACGAACAGCGCCAACGCGACTGCGGAACCGACCAACGACGCAACCACTCCAAGCGATCCCCAGCCGTCGTCGTTGCCGTGAACGATCCCCCACACCGCCAGAAACACACCGAGTCCGGCGAGTGCGACACCGGGAAGGTCGAGAGGTTGTGTGCGACCGGTCGATTCACGCAACGCATACAACGCGAGAGGAACGGCAACGATCGCAACCGGCACGTTGATCCAGAAGATCCCCTGCCACGAGAAGCCGTCGACTACCGCTCCACCGACCACGGGACCCATCGCGATTCCCAGTCCGGAGACGCCACCCCAGACACCGATTGCCATGGCGCGCTTGGCTTCCGGTACCGCTGCGACGAGGAGGGTCAGCGAGAGCGGCATGATCGCGGCTGCGCCCGCGCCTTGAAATGCCCGGGCCGCAATGAGCAGGGCGGGAGTTGTCGACAGCGCCGAAGCGATCGATGCAGCCGTGAACAGCCCGATTCCGAACACGAACATCCGGCGGCGTCCCCACCGATCGCCGAGCGTCGTCGCCGAAAGCATCAGCGTCGCAAAGCAGAGCGTGTACGCATTCATGAACCATTGGAGCTGCCCGACGGACGCGTTCAGTTCCTTCTCGATCACCGGCAGCGCGCTCGTCATCACGAGGTTGTCGAGGGTAGCCATGAACATGGGCAGAGAAGCAGCAACCATCGCTATCGCGATCGGAACCTTACGTCCTCCACTGTTTTCCGACCCGGATGCGGCGTCCGATCCGGACTTCGTCAAAACGGTCATCGTGATTCCTCGATGTGAAGGTGCCTTAAGGCATCAATTGATTACTTAGGTCGAAACTAAGCTATCCGGTGATAACGTGTCAATATGTCGATCGGTGCAGCTGAACCACGTACCCGCAGGATGAGCGCACCGGAACGTCGCGCACTGGTCCTTGCCGCGGCAACGCGGGCATTTGCAAAGGGCGGGTACTCCGGCACCAGCACGGACGCCGTCGCCAAGGAAGCCGGCGTCTCGCAGCCCTACGTTGTGCGCATGTTCGGAACCAAGGCAGATTTGTTCCACGCGGTGTTCACGCGAGCGCTCGACGAAATCGTCCGCACCTTCAACGACAAATTGGACACCGTCACAATCGATCCGAGCAATCCGCAGTTCTGGGCCGAACTCGGATCCGCCTACGGCGAGCTGGTTCTCGACCGGGATCTGCTGCTTGTCATGTTGCACGGCTTCGCAACCAGCACAGACGACGTCGCCGCCGTCTCCCGGAACGCCATGTCCGGCATCTACACCTTGCTGCGTGAGCGCACCGGTTGCACGCCCGAGCAAGCACGCTTGTTCATCGCGAACGGCATGCTGATCAACAATCTGCTCGCAATGATGGCACCCGAACACGCCGAAGAAGATCCGGCCCTCGGCGAACTCTGGGGCAGCGTCTTCAGCGACTCGACTGCGATCACTCTCACCGGCGACGAATCCTCGAGCGAAACCGACACCGTTTCCTGACCGGTCACTGGGAAAAACTACACACATGTGACTGAGGACACCCTACAGTCGATCCGACATGTCTCCGGGAAACCCAGACGAAAAGGACCGACGGTGGATCTCGCACAACGCCTCGACGCGCTCGAACAGATCGAGGAAATCAAGAAGCTCAAACATGGCTACTGGCGAGCATGTGACGCCAAGGATCCGGTTCGGTTCCGCAGCAGCTTCATCCGTTCAGGAGCGTCGATCGACTACGGCCGTCTCGGCGCGTTCGACGACGCCGGGCCGATGGCGGACATCTTCGAGAAGATCGCTCTTCGCAAGGTCGACGGCCGGTACGCGGTACTCGACATGCATCACGGATTGCATCCCGACATCACACTGACCTCGGAGACGTCGGCAGTGGGGCGATGGACCCTGCAGTTCCGCCAGGTCGACACTGTCGGACGCACCGAGAAGTTGATGACCGGCGAATACGACGACAAATACGTGATCGAGGACGGTGTGTGGAAAATGAGTCAATGTCACTTCACGGAGACGTGGTCGATCACCACTCCCCTGTCCCCCGACACTGATATCGCCGAGGGTTCGTTGGGAGGCCCCCGATGACCACGTCGACAAACGGCAAAGTAGCGCTCGTGACCGGCGCGAGTAGGAGCGTCGGTAAAGGCATTGCACTCGCACTGGGAAGCGACGGCTGGACGGTGTACGTGACGGCCCGAGGCACCGTCGGCGCCGACAGCCCGCTCGATCGCACCGCAGCGGAGATCACCGAGCGCGGCGGTCACGGCATTGCCGTGCAGTGCGATCACGCCGACGATCAACAGATCGTCGACCTGTTTGCACGCATTGCCGAGGAACAGTCAGGCCGCCTCGATCTTCTGGTCAACAACGTCTGGGCCAACCCGGCGGGCTATGCCGGCTTCGCCGATCCGTTCTGGAAGAGGCCGATCGACGATTGGGATTCGCTGATCGGAATCGGACTGCGCGCCCACTACGTTGCTTCGGTAGAAGCGGCGAAGTTGATGGTCCCCCGGGGCAGTGGAGTGATCGGCAATATCTCGTCATTCGGCACCCGCGGGTACCTGCACTCTGTCCTGTACGGGATGTCAAAAGCAGGTTTGGACAAGATGGCCGCCGACATGGCTGTCGAATTGAAGGGAACCGGCGTCACCGCACTTTCCTTCTGGCTCGGGTTGATCCGCAACGAGCGGATGGAGGCGAGTGGGATCGAGAGCTTCGAAGGCTTCTCACTGGCCGAGGCCGAAACCCCGGAATTCGTCGGCCAGGTCATCACTGCATTGGCCAACGATCCAGAAGTGAACGCGCGCAGCGGTCACACACTGATCACCGCCGAGACGGCCGTCGAGTACGGAATCACCGACGCCAACGGGAGACAACCTGCGTCACACCGCAGTGCCTTCGGTGGCGGCCCGCTTTTCTGAATCATCGGTCGCAGTGGTCGCGTCGCGTGCCGGCACAGCACGCGGCGCTGCCACTCGCGCCTTCAGGGCAAGCCAGGCACACCCGATGACGACGACGCCGCCGGCCACGATCGAGGGTGACAACGCCTCACCGAGTATCAGCGCCGACCAGGCAATGCTGAGCACCGGTTGAACCAACTGTGTTTGGCTCACAGTGGAAATGGGACCGATCGCCAGACCCCGGTACCAGGGAAAGAACCCGAGAAACATACTCACGCATCCCAGGTAGGCAAACGAAAGCCACGAATTCACATCGGCAGAAACCGGAGCCTGGGCCATGGACGCCACCGTCAACGCAATCGTGACCGGCAGTCCGAGAATCAATGCCCAGGCAATCGTCTGCCACGACCCGATCTCGCGGGCCAGCAACGCACCTTCCGAATATGCCAGCGCTGCACACACAACCGCGGCGAACAGAAGAAGATCAGCGAGATGAAACGAGCCGAGTCCGCCGTTTGCGACGGCCACGAACCCTACGACCGATACCGCGCCGGCGGCGCTTGCCCACCAGAATCCCTTACTGGGACGCTCTTTTCCTCGGACGACGGCAAATACCGCGGTCGCAGCGGGAAGTAGTCCGATCACGACTGCCGCGTGACTCGCCGGCGATGTCTGCAACGCAAACGTGGTGAACAGTGAAAACCCCAGTACCGCGCCAACGGTCACGAGTGCGATGCGCAACCACTGCCGAAGCGTCGGAAGCGTCGCGCGAGTAACCGACAGCATCACAATCGCAAGGGCCCCGGCAACGACGGCGCGGCCCGCGCCGACGAACAGGGGGTCGAGATCCGCGACGGCGACCCTCGTGAGCGGAACGGTGAACGAGAACGCCAGAACACCGAGCAAGCCCCACCACAAACCGGATCGAGACGATGGCATCGGTAGCGGTGCCCGTGACGTGACGATAGCGCTACTCTTCATACTCATATTCAACGATAGCAGTAGCGCACCAACCTGCGAAACTGGTATTTCAGGTGCGAACCCGTGTGCAGGAGATCGAAATTGCACCGAGCAGTCCGACGAGCGCGAAAGCGTAGAAACCCCACGGCACGGCGTAACCCGCACCCAGGAGAACTCCGCCCAGAATCGGGCCACAGATCGCACCGACCCGGCCGACACCCGCCGACCATCCGAGCGCTGTCGCGCGAATCTGCGGTGGGTGATTGGCGCTCGTGAAGGCGTAGACCAGTACCTGTGCACTGAAAACGAAGCATCCGGCGAGGAAGACCATCACGTAGATTCCGAACGACACCTTCACACTCAGAAGCGCCAGGAACAACGCTGCTCCCGTGAACCACACGATTGCTGCGGTACGCGGGCCGATCTTGTTCGCGACGCCCCCGGCGATCAACAGCCCGACGACGGCTCCGGCATTGAGGATCAGAAGGAACGTCAACGAGGCTCCGAGGTTGTAACCGGCCTCGCGCATGATCGTCGGAAGCCACGTGTTCAATCCGTAGACGAGCAGCAAGCCCATGAAACTGGTGATCCAGATGGCGATGCTGTTACGCAGGAACTTCGAAGAGAACAGTGCGCGAACGGGATTGGCGGCTTCGGCGCGCCCAGCTTCGGACGTAGGCGCAGCCTCGAGCTCGACACCGTAGCGGGCAGCGATTTCCTCGGCCTCGGCACGCTTTCCGTGAGCGAGAAGGTACGACGGGGATTCCGGCAGATACCGCAACATGAGTGGAATCAGGACGACGGCAGGAAGTGCGCCGACAACGAACATCGCCCGCCAACCGAAAGGTTCGATCACGACGAGCGCCAGCGCGGCGGTGGCAACGGCGCCGACGTGATAGCCGGTCATCAGCATGGTCGACGCAGATCCACCGCCTTGTTTCTTCGAGAATTCGTTGACCAGAGCCAATGCCGTCGGAAGGGCGCCACCCAGTCCCACCCCGGCGAGGAAGCGCAGCAGACCGAAGATGAACGGGTTGGGCGCAATTGCGCACAACAGAGTCAGAATCGAGAATGCGGCAACGGCGTACAGCAGCGCGCGGCGTCGACCGATGACGTCAGTGAGAGTGCCGATGACGAGGGCGCCGATGGTCATGCCGATGAGCCCGAAGGTCGAGATCATCGTGATCGTGCCGGTACTCAATCCCCACGCGTCGTAGTCGAGAAGCGAAGGAATGACCGCACCGAGTACGACCAGGTCGAATCCGTCCAGAAGCACAGCGATCCAACACAGCGGTGCTACCCACATTGCGGCACGCGCCCCAGGCGAACCGGTGATCGAACTCGATTGCGTATGCGGTGCGGTCATCGGATCCTCGACATTCACTGCTTGTGGGCGTTCGCTACCGGTTCAGATCCAGTAGTCCAGATCGAGATCTGTTCGCATTGCGAACGCATGTTCATAATGAGCACATCGATTGTGTACGGAGTCACAACGCCATGTCAAACGTCGCGGTAATCTCGAGGAATGGCACTCTCCGAAAATGAGCGTGAACAGTTCCTGGCCGAACCCCACATCGGGGCGCTGTCCGTAGCGGACGGCACCGAACGCGGTCCGTTGACCGTCCCGATCTGGTACCTGTACTCACCCGGTGGCAAACCATGGATCCTCACGGGCAAGGATTCACGAAAGGCACGACTCATCGAGTCGGCCGGGCATTTCTCGTTGATGGCCGAAAGGCTCGATCCGACAATCCGTTACGTCAGCGTCAGCGGATCCGTCGACAAGATCGTTCCGGGCACCGACGAGATGCTGGTCGAAGTCTCGCGGCGATACCTGACCCCGGACAAGGTCGACGGATATCTCGAATTCGCGCGATCGCAGTTGGGCGAGCAGGTAGCGATCTATATGAATCCGCAGCACTGGCTGTCTGCGGATCTCGGGGCGATCTGACAATTCTCAGAAAAGCGAAGGCTCGGCGCGCCGGAGTGGCGCGCCGAGCCTGACCTGCATTCGAGTGTTCTCGGTATCAGCTCTCGGTGAAGAAGCGCACCCGATTGAGGCGATGACCGCTCGCCTCGAAGCCGAACAGGGCGATGGCCGGTTCCCCGCACACGATTACGCTCGCCGTCACAGTTCGACCGGCAACCAGCATCTTGCTCTTCGTCACGCCGGTGAGCAGAGCGTTGACGTCGGCTTTGGACAACTGCGTTCCCGCCGGAAGCTCGACGGGTACCGGCGGCGTTCGACCGACAGCGGCCGCATCGAGGAACCGCGAAGCCGCCTTCTTGCCTTTGTCTCCGACTCCGAAGATGCCGCGCGAGAATCCGAGCGCTCCGCCGATCCCCTGGTTCGAGAGCAGCTGCGGGGTCAACTTCGCGGCAGCCTTCACCCCGGCAACGCCGGCGGTAGCGAGCTGGCTCAGCATCGTTGCCAATTCCCAATGCGCATAGAGGGTTCCGATCCGCAAGGAATCGGGCTCCCCCACCAAGTCGTAGCGCAAATGCATCGGCACGTCGAGGACGACTCCGGTCGACATCTCGGTAGCGAGGCTCAGATCGCGCCACACTGTGCGGCCGCACACGATATCGCGCTCGACGTGGAAGGTGATCGAATTGGGGGCGATGAACGTGTCGTAAAAACTCTCGATCGCCGCCTGCCCGTTATGCGGACGTGAACCTACAGGGTCGTTGATCTCGCCCTCTTCGGCAAACAGCGCAACCCAGGTCGAGCGATCATGCGCGCCGACGGCTTTCGGGGATCCCTCCACGACGGCCATCAACTGCTCACGTACCACCGGCGCGGTCATGCGCGCATCTCGTATGCACCGTCGTACGCCTTGACCTGCTGCCACACCCGGTCGAAGCGTTCACTGTCCACAACAGGCTTCCGCACTGCGGCCAAGGCCCACTTCTGCTGCTCCGGCGTCGACGACGGCTTTCCGTGCAGTGCGATCGCGTATCCCGAGAAGTCGCGAATCTGGAAGTCGAAGATCTGATCGACAACGTCGGCGTCGAGTCCGCTGATCTCGGCCTGCTCGAGAATCAGATGACCGTAGACGACGAGGGAGAACAGGTGCCCGACATTGAGCATGAAATCGAGATCCTTCTGCTGCTGCGCGTCCGGCGCTGCGGCAGTGAGCAATTCGGTGAGTGCGATCGCCTGCTCGTAGAAACGAGCGACGTTCGGGATCGAAGAGTGCTTCTCGTAGACGGGCTTCCACTCGTGGAACTGGATCTTCGCAGCGCCGCGGGTCGGTCCCTGATTCCAGAAGAACTCGTCGTCGGCTGCGTCGTCGCGCGTGACGATCTCCGGGAACTCCGCGGGGTTGAACAGGTAGTTCGGCAAGAACTTGAGGATCAGGCCGACGTTGACGTGGACGGTGCCCTCGAGCTTGGGCAGCGTGCCGATCATCTGCGCTGCTTCACGGAAGTACGTGGACTTCTCGTACCCCTTTGCCGCGATCACGTCGTGCAGCAACCCGACGACCTTTTCACCTTCCGAGGTGACCTTGGCCTTGGTCATGGGATTGAACAGCAGGTAGCGACGGTCTTCGAGGCTGGCGCTGCGGAAGTAGTCGACCGCACGCGCGCTGAACTGTTTCATCGCGATCAGACGTGAGTACGCGTCGACGAAGGCGGCGCGTACATGGGCGAAGTCGGTGACCGGATTACCGTAGAGAATTCGATTCTGCGCGTGAGTGATTGCTTCGAAGAACGCATGTTCGGTGATCCCGATGGAGCCGGTGCACAGGTTGAACTTTCCGACGTTGACCGTGTTGAGCGCGGCCTCGAATGCGGCGACGCCGGTGTGCAGAATGTCTTCCTCGCGCACCGGGTAGTCGTCGAGGCGGAAATTGCTGACGTACATTTGCCCGCGCAGGACATTGTCCACAAGCTGATAGTTCGGATGTGCACTGTCGGCGACGAAGAACACGTAGCCTTCGGGACCCTCGACGTCGGTACGGCGCCCGAACACAGACACCATTCCGGCTACGTTGCCGTTTCCGATGTAGTACTTCTCGCCGCTCGCGCGGAAGGCGACGTCGCCGTCGGTGGGAGTGAGAAGCATGTCGGTGGAGTACACGTCGGCGCCGTGATCACGCTCGGACAGGCCGAACGCCATGACACCACCGTCGACGAGTTCCTGCGCTGCACGCTTCTTCGCTGCGTCGTTGTCACTCATCCAGATCGGTCCGAGTCCGAGGATCGTGACCTGCCAGGCGTACCAGTAAGCGAGTCCGTAGAAACCGAAGATCTCACTCAAGGCCGCGTTGCGGGCACCGTCCCAACGACGGTTCTCGTCACCGTCGGCGAATGCCGCCGGAGTCTGGAACGTCGCGAACAACTTCTCCTTGCCGACGAACTCGAGAAAGTCGGAGACCCACACTGCGTCGAGGTCGTCCTGAAGCAGTTGCTTCTTGCCGCGCCTCTCGAACCATTCGATGGTGGCTCGCAGCAAACGGCGGGTCTCCGGATCGAACTGAGCGGGGTCGTAAGTATGGGGGTTGAAGAGCAATCCATCGGTGCCAGACACGTCATTACCTTTCGTCGATGACGCTAAACTACCAGCGGGTAACTTTCCGCGGTGCGATTCATGGAAGACCTGCGATTCTTCGCGAATGCCACAGGTCCATCGGATTCCACGTGCCCGCCCGAGCACGCGTGATCGGATAGCACGCCAATCCCAGCAACAACGCAGACATGTGGCCGATGGCGGTGAAATTGGTGGCGAAAATCAGAGGTACACCGTAGAAGACCAACAGCCCCGCGAGATAGACGTATCGCCACGGATCGACGATGCGGTACACCAGAATCCCCATGATGCCGGCCAGACCGTAGCTCACTCCCACGTCGAGAGTGTTGACCGCCGACTCCGCCACGTATCCGTGCCGAATACCTTCGTACAGAACACCTTCGCTGATGTACGTGGCTCCGACGTGGGCGATGACGACAACACACAGCCACCGCCACGTCCCGAGCCAACGCTCAGCCGTTGCATGAAAGATGGTGAAGAGAACCAGGTATCCCAACCAACCGCCACCTTCGAGCCAGAAGGCACTCGAGAACAGGACTCGTAGCGGGTCTTCGGCCAGGTGATGCAGATTGGTCGAGCGCTTGCCGAGAAAACGCTCCTCGACATTGTCAGGCAGATGCCGCAGGAACAGCGTGGTGAACAGCAGGGCAAGCAACCAGACATAGGTACCGGGAGCACTGCGCACCCATCGCCATGCCGCCTTTGCTGCCCCCAGCATCCTCACCGCTTCGAGTCTGCGCTCACTCGTTCACTACTGCAACGGCAAACCCGTCCCACCCCTTCGAACCCACGGTTTGAATGGCGGTGCCGTCGAGTTTCGGCTCGGCCGCGATCATCTCCAACACCGCTCGACTCGCTTTGACGCGCTCGTCGTCGATATCCGGGTTGGACACATGTCCCCCACGCACCACGTTGTCCACGATGATGACGGTTCCGGGATGCGAAAGGGCCAACGCCCACCGCACGTACTCGGTGTTGTTCTCCTTGTCGGCGTCGATGAAGACCAAGTCGAAAGGTCCCAACTCTTCCTTCGCGATCGACGGGAGGCTGTCGAGCGCGGCCCCGACGCGGACGTCGACACGGTCAGCCAAGCCGGCGCGCTCGATATTCGCCCGAGCGACATCCGCATGAGTGGGATCGAATTCCAGCGTGATGACCTGGCCCGAGGGGCCGACCGCGCGAGCGAGCCAGATCGTGCTGTATCCGCCGAGCGTTCCGATCTCGAGGACATTGCGCGCCAAGCACATTCGCGCCAGAAGGTTGAGGAGCTTGCCCTGGTTCGGCGCCACGTCGATGGGCGGGAGACCGGCCTCGGAGTTGGCGGCGAGTGCCGCGTCGAGAACCGGATCTTCACCTACCAACGTGGAAACGAGATAGCCGTCGACTTCTGCCCAATCCGGTTCGCGTTCCATAGCCACGATTGTGGCAGAAAAGAAGGGCCGCCGCAGACACCTCGGAAGGTGGCTGCGACGGCCCTGACGACTATTCGAATCAGCCGCGAACTGCGCTGATGATCTCCTCGATCGCCGAGTCGGCGTCGATCTCACGGCTCTCGCCGGTGAAGCGGTCGCGAATCTCGACCTTGCCGTCGGCCCAACCACGGCCGACGACAACGATCAGCGGAACACCGATCAGCTCGGAGTCCTTGAACTTCACGCCAGGCGACGCCTTACGGTCGTCGAGAATCACTTCGAGTCCGGCACGGTCGAGTTGCGCGGCGAGGCCTTCGGCGCCTTCGCGCGCGGTCTCGTCCTTGTTCGCGATGACGAGGTAGACGTCGGCCGGTGAAACCTCGGCAGGCCAGCGCAGACCCTTCTCGTCATGGTGCTGCTCGGCAATGACGGCCACCAGACGCGAGACGCCGACGCCGTACGAACCCATGGTCGGGCGGACGGGCTTGCCGTTCTCGGCGAGGACGTCGACGGTGAAGACGTCGGTGTACTTGCGGCCGAGCTGGAAGACGTGCCCGATCTCGATACCGCGAGCCGAGACCAGCGTGCCGGCTCCGTCGGGCGAGGCGTCGCCGTCACGAACCTCGGCGGCTTCGATGGTTCCGTCAGGGGTGAAGTCGCGACCGGCAACGAGGCCGACCACGTGCTTGCCGTCTTCGTCGGCGCCGGTGATCCAGCTGGTGCCGTCGACGACGCGCGGGTCGACAAGGTAGCGAACACCGTTGGCCTGCAGAGCCTTCGGGCCGATGTAACCCTTGGCCAGGAACGGGTTGTTCTTGAAGTCGGTCTCGGTGATCATCACGAACTCGGCCGGCTCCAGTGAAGCTTCGAGGCGCTTTTCGTCGACCTCACGGTCGCCGGGGATGCCGATACCGAGCAGTTCCCACTCGCCGCCGGGCAGGCGGGTCTTGACCATGATGTTCTTGAGAGTGTCGGCGGCGGTGATCGTGCGGCCGAGGTCGGCACCGTTCGCCCAGTCCACGAGAGTGTCGATGGTGGGTGTGTTCGCGGTGTCGTACACCTTCGCTTCGGGCAGCCCGTCGAACGGAATGGAGTCGGGAACAACAGTCTTGACGGCCTCGACGTTGGCGGCGTAGCCGGATTCGAGGCAGCGTACGTAGGTGTCTTCGCCGATCTCGCTCTCGGCAAGGAACTCCTCGGACGCGCTGCCGCCCATCGCACCGGAGGTGGCCGAGACGATGACGTACTTGACGCCCAGACGCGTGAAGATCTTCTCGTAGGCACCGCGGTGCGCCTGGTACGACTCCGTCAGACCTTCGTCGCTGAGGTCGAAGGAGTACGAATCCTTCATGAGGAACTCGCGACCACGCAGAATGCCCGCACGCGGACGCTCTTCGTCGCGGTACTTGGTCTGCACCTGGTACAGGGTGACCGGGAAGTCCTTGTACGAGTTGTACTCACCCTTGACCGTCAGAGCAAAGAGCTCCTCGTGGGTCGGGCCGAGCATGTAGTCGTTGCCCTTGCGGTCCTTGAGGCGGAACAGGTTGGGGCCGTACTCGGTCCAGCGGTTCGACGCCTCGTACGGATCGCGCGGGAGCAGAGCAGGCAGCAGAATTTCCTGCCCACCAATGGCATTCATTTCTTCGCGGACAACACGCTCAACCTCGCGCAGCACCCGCAATCCCAGCGGCAACCACGAGTAGACGCCTGGAGCGATACGACGCACGTAGCCGGCACGAACCAGCAATTTGTGGCTGGCAACTTCGGCGTCCGAGGGATCGTCACGCAGGGTACGCAGGAACAGGTGGGACAGACGGGTAATCACGAGGTGTAAGGATAGTCGCCGCAGTCGGCCGAGCGGGCCTCGGTACGGTTACAGCGTGCTTGTACTGCTGCCTCCCTCAGAAACCAAGTCCGACGGCGGCAAGGATGCGCCCCTCGATCTGGCCGAACTGTCGATGCCACAGTTGACCGAAACGCGCGAATTGCTGGTTCAGACGCTGGTCGATCTGGCCGCTGACGTCGAGGCGTCGTGCGAAGCGCTCGGGCTCGGTCCGACGCAAGCAGACGAAGTGGAACGCAACGCCAAGCTGTGGGTGTCCGCGACGCGGCCCGCACTGCAGCGCTACACCGGGGTGCTCTTCGACGCCCTCGACGCCAAGTCGTTCACCCGCGCCCAGAGGGCCAAGGCTCTCGATCGGATCGCGATCGGCTCCGCTCTGTTCGGTGCAGTCCGTGCGGGAGATCTGATCCCCGCCTACCGCCTTTCCGGCGGGTCCAAGCTGCCCGGGATGGGCACGCTCCGCTCACTGTGGAAGCCGGAACTGCCGAAGGCCTTGGCGGCCGAAGCCGACGGCCTTGTCATCGATCTACGGTCCGGCACCTACCAAGACCTCGGACCGGTTCCGGACGCACTGATCGCAACGGTCCTCACCGAGAAGCCGGACGGCACCCGCACTGTCGTCAGTCACTTCAACAAGCACCACAAAGGTCTGCTCGCCCGTGCGCTGGTGGTCTCGCGCGGCGAACCGACCGACATCAAGGGTGTTGCGCGGGTGGCGTCGAAGGCGGGCTTGCGCGTCGAAATCGCGTCGGAGCGCGAATTGATCATCCTGACGGATTGATGGCTTCGTCTGTCAAGTGCCACAGAAGGTTTGGAATGTCTCGCTGAAAGACTGCGGAGCCGCCTCGGTGTAGTCAGCCCACTCGTCGCGTCGGCCGAACGGGTGCGTGACCACTTCCAACAGCTTCTCGAAGGGAGCGAGGTCACCGTCGGTCGCGGCGCGCAAGGCCGCATCGAGCCGATGATTACGCGGAATGTACAGCGGGTTGACGCGATCCATCGCGCTCGCGGTCTCCGCGGCCCCGTGTCCGTTTTCGGTCAGGGCTCCCTGCCACCGCTGCAACCAGGGCGCGATGTGCTCCCGTGGCACGAGGTTGTCGAGAGGCACCGAATTTCCGCGCAATTCGTCGGCGAGAGCGCGGAAACTGCCCGTCCAATCAGCACCGTGTTCCGCCAACAACGTCAGCAGATCGTCGACGAGCGCCCGATCGACAAACGGCTGGGCCAGACCGAGCTTTGCCGCGAGACCGGCCGCGTAGTGACCCTCGTAGCGCTCGTCGAAGGTCTCGAGAACTGCTGACGCCGCGGAAATTGCTTCGTCGGGTGTGGAATCGATCAGTGGCAACAGCGTTTCTGCCAAGCGCGCCAGGTTCCACTTCAGTACAGCGGGCTGATTGCCGAATGCATAGCGGCCCCCGTGGTCGATCGAGCTGAACACTGCCGCCGGATCGAACGCGTCGAGGAAGGCGCACGGACCGTAATCGATGGTCTCCCCCGAAATTGTCGTGTTGTCGGTGTTCATGACCCCGTGCACGAAACCGATGAGCATCCACCTCGCCACCAGTGATGCCTGCGCCTCAACCACCGCCTCGAGGAACTTCAGGTAGCGATTGTGTGTACCCGTTGCCGGAAGTTCGGTCAGCTCCGGGTAGTGCCGGGCAATCGCGTAATCGGTGAGCGGCTGCAATACCTCGCCCTGCCGGGCCGCGAACTCGAAGGTCCCAACGCGTAGGTGACTCGACGCGATCCGTGCAAGCACGGCACCGGGTTCTGCGCC
Source organism: Rhodococcus sp. MurmanLake-1 (assembly GCF_056945715.1). Taxonomy (NCBI): domain Bacteria; kingdom Bacillati; phylum Actinomycetota; class Actinomycetes; order Mycobacteriales; family Nocardiaceae; genus Rhodococcus; species Rhodococcus sp. MurmanLake-1. Next base: position 702,216 of record NZ_JBWZNF010000001.1, read on the forward strand.
GTTGCGGCGAACGTCTCGGCCCGTCGCCACCACCGACAGCGCGCGCGTAGTGGGGACACCGAGGGCATTCATCGCCTCACTGACGAGATATTCGCGCAGCATCGGCCCTACGACCGCATACCCGTCGCCGCCCCGAGAGAACGGCGTGCGCCCGGAGCCCTTCAGATGCAAGTCCACTCGCTGCCCGTCAATGCTGACGAGTTCGCCGAGTAACAAAGCCCGACCGTCCCCGAGAATTGGTGCGTACCCACCGAACTGATGACCCGCATATGCCATCGCCACCGGTGTGGCCCCGACCGGCACCGTCGAACCGGACAGGACGCCGATCCCGTCCACACTTCGCAGCGCTGCTACGTCCAATCTCAACGACGCAGCCAGCTGCTCGTTCAGCACGAGCAACTGCGGGTCGGGCGCGGCAGCACCTTGCCACGGCACCGTCAGAGCGCCGAGTTCGTCGGCGAAGGTGCTCTCGAGGCCGGCCACGATGGTGACCGTGCCTGCTGTGGATTCCTGGAATGCGGCCATCACACGAGAGTAGTCACCGTGCGACAACCTATCGATCAGCCCTGATCGATGTACGACTCGAGCTGATCGCGTTCGCTCTTGAGCTCGTCGATGCGGCTCTTCACCACGTCACCGATACTGACGATGCCGAGGAGGTTGCCGTCCTCGATCACCGGCAGATGTCGGATTCGACGCTCGGTCATGATCGCGGCAATGCTGTCCACCGCGTCTGCCGGAACGCACGTGTACATCAGAGCGGTCATGACCTCGGAAATCTGGATCCCGAGAAGGTCCGGGCCACGCTCGTGCAGGCGTCGAACGACATCGCGTTCGGAGATGATGCCGACCACCGCGTCGTTGTCGACCACCACCATGGCTCCGATGTTGTGGCGGGCAAGATCGCACAGCAACCCGTTGACCGTCGTGTGGGCGTCGATCGTGACGATGCTGTTGCCCTTGTTTCGCAATATGTCCGCGATCCGCATCACGGCACCCCGATTCGTCGAGACTCTCGGCACGTCCTGCAACGATCGTATCGGCTAGCGAAGCGGAAAAACAGGACTGATCAGGCAATTCCCTGAGCTGCCTTCTCCGCAGCCTGTGCCTGGGCTACCTGAGAAGGTGTGAACCTGATGCACAGCGCCGCGATGCCGGCGAACACGGCGCAGACCGCGCAGCCCACAAGTGCGAAGGTGTATCCCTCTCCGAGTGCGATCAATTGCGCCGGATTCATGTCCGCTGCCTTGCCCGAAGTGCCGCCGAGCGAGAGCGTCTTCGACGTCGCCATCGCACCGATCACCGAAAGCGCCAGTGGTCCACCGAGCGTCTGGGCAACCTGAGCGATGGCCGTCAGCGGGCCGATCTCGGTCTCCGGGACACCGGCGATCGCGCACAGTGGCAACGGCACCATCGCGAGGCCGATACCGAATCCGATCCCGATCACAGGCACGAACAAGTTGGCCAGGTAGGTGGAATCGGAATCGAGAGTAGATCCGTAGAGGAGTCCGACGATCATGATCACGACGCCGGTGAGGACCAGCCAACGGGGTTGAACCTTTACGGCGAGCTTGGAAGCAACCGACGCGGCGGCGCCCAATCCGAACGCGAACGGAATGAACGCGATACCGGCACGCAACGGCGAATACTGCATGATGTCCTGCACGAACAGCGCGACGAAGGCCGTCATGCTGAACATCGCGCCACCAACGAAGAAGATGGCGAGGAACGTCGCGACACGGTTGCGATCGGCGAACAACGAGAAGGGCAAGAGCGGGTTGTCCGCAGTTCGCTCGACGAAGAGGAAGGCGGCGAGGGCGACCAATCCGGCCGCCAATGCACCGATGACGGCGATACTCCCCCATCCCATTTCCGGGCCTTCGGTGAGAGCAAAAACAACACCGGTACAACCGAGGGTCGCGAGGATCGCGCCGGGGACATCCAAAGCCAGACGCGTCTGATTCGTCTCGCGAAGGGCGCGGAACGCCATGCCGACGAGCGCGATGCCGATCGGGACGTTGATGAGGAAGATCAGACGCCACGACACCTCGGTCAATGCGCCGCCGATGATCAGACCGGCGATCGATCCGACGCCCGTCATGGCGGCAAAAATCGCGATGGCCTGATTACGAGCCGGACCCGCGGCGAAAGTCGTGGCAACAAGGGCGAAGGCGGTGGGCGACGCTACGGCTGCGCCGACACCTTGAAGCGCCCGCGCTGCGATCAACATGCCCTCGTTCAGGGCGAGACCACAGAGCAACGACGCCACCGTGAACAGCGAGACTCCCGCGATGAACATCTTCTTGCGCCCGTACGCGTCACCGAGGCGACCGCCGAGGAGCATGAGCCCACCGAACGCAAGCGCGTACGAGGTCAACACCCAATTACGACCACTGTCGCTCAGCCCGAGGTCTGCCTGCAGTGGCGCCAGCGCGAGGTTCGCGACGGTGCCGTCGAGCACCACCATCATCTGCAAACCACTCAGGACGATGATGGCGAGCCCGATGACTCGAGTCGCTACCGGGGCATTCGCCGAAGCGGTTTCAGATGTTGGGGAATCAGACACAAGACTTCACGTTACCCAGCGTCGACGGAAAAGCCCGCGACCGGCCCGATCACGATGATCGCCGGAGGCTTGATCTCCTCGTCTTTGACGCGCTGAGCAACGGTCGCCAGATCGGCCCGAAGTTCACGCTGGGTGCGCAGAGTGCCCTCTTGGATCACGGTGACCGGCGTTGTTGACGGGCGTCCACCGTCGACGAGCGCCTTCGCGAACTGATCGATGCGCTCGACCGCCATGAGCAGCACGATCGTGCCGCGCAACTTGGCCAGTGCCGACCAGTCGACCAGCGAATCCGGATGATCGGGAGCCACGTGCCCACTGACGACGACGAACTCGTGGGTGACGCCGCGGTGGGTCACCGGGATGCCTGCGGCCGACGGGACCGAGATCGCGCTCGTGATTCCGGGCACTACGGTCACCGGAACGCCGGCAGCGGCACACGCTTCGAGTTCTTCGTATCCCCGCCCGAAGACGTACGGGTCCCCGCCCTTGAGGCGGACCACGAACTTGCCTGCCTTCGCGTTGTCGATCAGCGCGGCGTTGATGGCCTCCTGAGCCATGGCACGGCCGTACGGGATCTTCGCGGCGTCGATCACCTCGACGTCGGGACCCAGTTCGGCGAGCAACTCCGGCGGAGCCAATCTGTCGGCCACGACGACGTCAGCGCGTGCGAGCAAACGGCGTCCGCGCACGGTGATCAGGTCGGGGTCACCGGGGCCACCACCGACGAGAGCAACGCCCGCAGCGGCCGGATCGGCCGTATCGGCGAGCACGCCCGACTGAAGACCTTCGACGACCGCGGTGCGGACTGCTGCCGAACGACGGTGATCGCCGCCGGCAAGAATTCCGATACTCATACCGTCGTACTCGGCGCTGGCGGGAGTTACCGCGGTGCCGTGCTTCGCGTTGTCGGCGCGCACGCAGAAGATGTGGCGACGCTCCGCTTCGGCGACGATCGCCGCATTGGTTTCCGGCTCGTCGGTCGAGGCGATGGCATACCACGCACCTTCGAGGTCGCCGTCGGCGTACGGGCGCTCTTCGACCGTGATCTGCCCGGCCGTGGCCATACCTTCGACGGCTGGAGTGAACGCGCGACTGATGACGTGAACACGGGCACCAGAGGCGACCAGCAGTCCGAGTCGGCGCTGAGCCACAGTGCCGCCACCGAACACGACCACGCGTCGATCGGTCAGGTTGAGGCCGACCAAGTAGTTGGTCTCGTCTGCGGTGGACTCGCTCACTCGCACTCCGTTTCGTCGTCAGAATTGGTCAAGCTGGAGGGAACTTTACGGGCCGCCGCCACGGTCACTCCATCCCTGGCAGTCTTGGCCACTAGGAGCGGGCCGCCCCCGGAGGCGAGGATCGCCGCCGCTTCCGCGACGCTTGCCGTCCCGATCGCGTGCTCGACGCGAGTCGACGGTGACGGAACCTGAACTCGCCCAAGTACGTCCGGGTCGAAACTCACAATCGGGACGTTCAGTTCATCGGCGGCAGCGAGCAGAGCTGCAGACGCCGCCTTGCCGGTCGCAGTGGCGAGGACCACGATCCTCGCTCGCTCCTGCAGCACCGCGTTCACCGCAGCGACGATGTCCTTCGCGGTGGCGCTCGACGTGAATCCAACGCCTATACAAAGGTCATCCCCGTGCGGCATCGACGAACTTCGCGATCGATTCGGGCTGCCCCACCGGATGAGTGTGCAGATACGACGCGTGGACGCCGCCGCGAACAAATCCTTCGCGGACACTGCCGCCGTCCCAGGGCCGCCACCCCCACGCACTTCCGCAACCGTCCGCGTCTGCCGAGACGAGAGACGTTCGGTGGAACTCGTGACCGGTGACGCGGGAGCCTGCTTCGAAGAGGCTGGAGTCGCTGATCGCCACTGCTTCGCGGTACCCGAGGGTCAGGCGTTTCCCGAATGTGGCATCCACCCCGACAACACCGGCCATGCTGTGACCGTCCAAGCTGCGAGCGAGGTAGAGCAGACCGGCACACTCGGCGTGGATCGGTGCGCCGCCGTCCGCCAGGTCACGAACCTGCTGCAGCAGAACGGTATTGGCCGCGAGGTCCACCGCATGCTCTTCCGGGAACCCGCCAGGAAGGACAAGAGCAGCAGTTCCCGCGGGAAGCTCGTCCCGCAACGGGTCGAACACCCGCACGTCCGCGCCGGCAGCAGTCAGGAGTTCACGGTGCTCGGCATAGCCGAAGGTGAAGGCAGGGCCGCCCGCCATGGCAACCACGGGACGAGACTCGGCATGTGCGCCGACCTCGGCAACCGGATCCCATGCAGCTGCACCCACGTTCGAGGCGGCCAGTGCACGAACAGCGTCCAGTTCGACGTGCGAGGCAATCAAGTCGGACATCGCGTCCACTGCGGCCACAGCGGCGGCGCCGTGCTCGGCCGCCGGAATCAGACCGAGGTGCCGGGAGGGAACTTCGAGTTCCGTCAACCGTGGCACAACTCCGAGCACTGCGACGCCGACCTTGTCGCACGCATGACGCAACACCTGCTCGTGACGAGCGCTCCCGACGCGATTGAGAATGACGCCGCCGATGCGCACACCTGCGTCGTAGGTCGCGAAGCCGTGGAGTACGGCGGCCAGACTCTGACTGTGCCCACGGGCGTCGATCACGAGGATTACCGGCGAACCGAGGATCGACGCTACCTGCGCCGTCGATCCCTCCGCCGACGGCTGCGAGTTGGCCTCGTCGATCTTTCCGTCGAACAGACCCATGACGCCTTCGACCACGGCGATGTCACAGCCGGCGGTTCCATGCCGGTAGAGCGGTCCGATGCGATCCGGGCCGACCAGAACAGTGTCGAGGTTGCGTCCGGGCCGCCCTGCCGCGAGTCCGTGATAACCCGGGTCGATGTAGTCCGGCCCCACCTTGAAGGGTGCAACGCTGCTACCGGACCGCCGCAGCGCGCCGATCAATCCCGTTGCCACCGTGGTCTTTCCGCTACCCGAGGCAGGAGCGGCGATCACCACGGCCGGAGTGGAAGGACTTACCATTCGATGCCCCGTTGACCCTTTCGGCCGGCATCCATCGGGTGCTTGATCTTCGTCATCTCGGTCACAAGGTCGGCGGCGTCGATCAGCGCCTGCGGGGCGTCACGCCCCGTGATGACGACGTGCTGGTTGCCTGGGCGATCGCGCAGTGTCTGCACCACCTCGTCCACGTCCACCCAACCCCACTTGAGCGGGTACGTGAACTCGTCGAGGACATAGAATCGATGCTCCTCGCCTGCAAGCCTTCTCGCGATCTCCTGCCAACCCTCCGCAGCGGCAGCAGCATGATCTTCCTCGCTACCGGCCTTGCGTGTCCATGACCAACCTTCGCCCATCTTGTGCCACTGCACCGGCCCACCGACGCCGGTTTCGTCATGCAGGTTTCCGAGCGCGCGGAACGCGGCTTCCTCGCCGACCTTCCACTTGGCACTTTTCACGAACTGGAACACGCCGATGTCGAAACCCTGATTCCAGGCACGCAGCGCCATGCCGAAAGCGGCGGTGGACTTACCCTTTCCAGGGCCGGTGTGCACGGCAAGTACCGGCGCGTTACGACGCTGACGCGTGGTCAGACCGTCGTCGGGAACTGTCTCGGGCACACCCTTGGGCATCGTGAACTCCTGAGCTGGGATCTATGCTGCGGCGCGGACGACACCCGCGACCTGCTGCGCTGACAATTCGGCAAGGCGGACGTAACCGCCACGTAGTTCTCGGGCCAACTCGGCTGCCAGCCCCAGACGCACGAGGCCGGTCTCGCAGTCGACGACGATGGAAGCGACGGACGCGTCGGCAAGAAGATGCGCGGCGACGCGGGCGCGGTGCAGCGCGTCCTTGCCTCCGGTAGCCCGGCCGTCGGTGAGCGTGACGACGAGGGCGCGGCGCTGCGGGTCACGAAGTCGTTCCCGCAGAACCACTTCGCGAGCACGCAGGAATCCCTCTGCGAGTGGGGATTTGCCGCCGGTACGCATCGACTGCAGGCGACGGACGGCGATGTCCACCGAAGAGGTCGGCGGCAGTACGAGCTCTGCTTCACGACCACGGACAGTGATGACGGCGACCTTGTCGCGGCGCTGATAGGCGTCGCGGAGTAACGAGACAACCGCACCGGTGACCGCGGAGAGGCGGTCGCGTGCTGCCATCGACCCCGACGCGTCGACAACGAAGACGATCAGATTGCCTTCTCGCCCTTCACGAATCGCGCCGCGGAGATCAGCAGGTGCCAGCCGCAGCCGTCCAGCAGTGCGGCCGCGCGCAACTTGAGACTCGGCTGCGGCGAAGACCGTGCTCGTCAGGTGCAATCCGTGGCCACGTTCCCGCGTGGACCGCACGACTCGTCCACGGGACGACATGGACCGCGAGCGGCGTCCCGGTGCACCTTCGCCAACACCAGGAACCTCAAGGAGCTTGGCCTTGAATTCGCCGGCCGGTGGCGCCGAGGGGCGATCGGTAGCGCGTACTCCCCCGCCAGGTCCGTCAGGGTCTTCCGGGCCGTCGTCGTCCGGACCCTCGTCTTCAGGACCGCCGTCTTCGGGGCCACCATCTTCCGGGCCATGGTCTTCGTCAGGGCCACGGTCTTCGGGATTCTCGGGAGGTTCGGGCTCTCCGTCGCGCGCGTCGTCCTCGACCTGCGACTGGGCGTCCTGATCGGCCTGCTCGAGTGCATCGTCCAACTGCTGCTGATCCAAGCCGGGCTCGTCGAACGGATCGCGGCGGCGGCGATGCGGCAGCGTCAGTTCCGCAGCCACTCGCACGTCCTCCGCAGTGACCTCACTGTCGCCTCGCCAGGCAGCGTGGGCGGTCGCGGTGCGCGCCAGCACCAAGTCCGCGCGCATACCGTCGACGTCGAACGACGCACACAGTGAGGCGATTCGACGCAGCTCGCGGTTGCTCAGCTCGACCGAGTCCAGTTTCTCACGCGCCGTGCGGATTTCGGCCGCGAGCTCCTCATCGGCGGATGAGTACCGAGCGACAAACGCCTCGGGGTCGCGCTCGTAGTCGAGCCGGCGACGCACCACTTCCATGCGTACGTCGACGTCGCGGGAAGCTGCGACATCGACCGCCAGTCCGAAACGGTCCAACAACTGTGGACGCAGTTCTCCCTCTTCGGGATTCATCGTGCCGACGAGTACGAATTTAGCCGGGTGCGAATGGGAAATTCCGTCACGCTCGATGTGAACGCGACCCATCGCCGCGGCGTCGAGAAGCACGTCGACCAGGTGGTCGTGAAGCAGATTCACCTCGTCGACGTACAGAACTCCCTGGTGAGCCGCGGCGAGCAGTCCAGGTTGGAAAGCGCGCTCACCGTCGCGGAGAACCTTCTCGAGGTCGATGGACCCGATCACTCGGTCCTCGGTGGCGCCGACGGGCAGTTCCACCAAGCGGGCCGGTCGTGTCGTTCCGGCGTCGTCGACCGCGGGCAGCAGCGCAGTCAGCGCGCGCACGACCGTCGACTTGGCAGTTCCCTTCTCACCGCGGACCAGGACTCCACCGATCCCCGGATGCACAGCACACAGAATCAGCGCCAACCGCAATTGATCCTGGCCGACCACAGCACTGAACGGGAAGCCCGCCACTGGTCGATCTTCTTCACTTCGCACGTCGATATCCCTCCACCTCTCGGTTTCCTCGCCGAGAATTTGGCTGCACTCGAATGTCGCGGCAACCTGGCTGAGATCTCCCGGTCAGTCGGTAGAGGAGAGATCTTTCACAGTGGCGGGACCGCGCCTGGATCGAACAGGACTTCCCCGCGAACATTCGGTATCGAAAAAACCCTAGTCGGCTCGCTTTTCCACGAGCCGACCAGGGTCAAATCTCCGACAAACTAGCTGACAGCCACGAAAGGCTCTCCCCCGCCACGGCGCATCGGGGTGTGCGGGATGCCGTCTTCGATGAACTCTTCGCCGTCAGCCTTGAATCCGTGCTTGGCGTACATCTCGACCAGGTAGGTCTGGGCGTTGATCCGACACGGCGCTTCGCCGACCTCGGCCAGTGCGGCCTGCAGGAGGCGGGTCGTGTGGCCCTGGCCGCGAGCCTGACGCGACGTGCAGAGGCGTCCGATTCGGAAGCTCTTGTTTCCGTCGTCGTGCTCTTCGAGCAGACGGAGTGTGCACACCACCTGGCCGTCCTGCTCGAGCCAGAAGTGGCGTGTTTCCGTCAGCAGGTCCCGCCCGTCCAACTCGGGATACGGGCAGGCCTGCTCGACGACAAAGACCTCCACTCGAAGCTTCAACAACTCGTAGAACGTCTTGTTGTCGAGGTCGAGTGCCCATGAACGCTTCAAAGCTGCTGTTGCCGTCATGGGTTGGACTATCACACAGTCGCGACGGTATCCGCGACCGGAGCCGATTCGGAAGCACCAGCGGAATCGAGCTCGAGAACCTTCGAGGACCAATCCCAGACCTGGTTGAACAGGCCTTCGTTGTCAGTGAGTTTGACGCCGATGGACGGAACCATCTCACGAAGCTTGCCCTTCCAACCCTGGAACTCGGTCGGGAAGCAGCGCTCGAGGACGTCCAGCATCGCCGGGACGGCCGTGGACGCACCGGGCGAGGCGCCGAGCAGGCCGGCGATGGAGCCGTCCTCAGCGGCGACCACAGCGGTACCGAATTCGAGGACGCCGCCCTTGCCCTTGGCACGGCGGATCACCTGGACGCGCTGGCCCGCGGTGATGAGCTCCCAGTCCTGAGCCTGCGCCTTGGGCGCGAATTCACGCAGATCCCAGATGCGACCGGCTTCGTTCTTGGCGAGTTCGCTGACCAGGTACTTGACCAGGCCGAGCTCGGTGACGCCGACGCCGAGCATCGAGAGGATGTTGTTCGGCTTGACCGAGCCGGGCAGGTCCGTGACGCGACCCTGCTTGAGGAACTTCGGCGACCATCCGGCGTAGGGGCCGAACAGCAGACCCGGCTTGTTGCCGATGACACGGGTGTCGAGGTGCGGCACCGACATGGGCGGGGCGCCGACGGCAGCCTTGCCGTAGACCTTGGCGCTGTGCTGGTCGATGAGTTCGGGGTTGGTGCATCGCAGGAAAGCACCGCTGACCGGGAAGCCACCGAAGCCCTTGGCTTCCTTGATGCCGGACTTCTGCAGCAGGTGCAGGGCGCCGCCACCGGCACCGACGAACACGAAGCGCGAGCGAACGGTGCGCTTTTCACCGGTGCGACGGTTGGTGACCTTGACGGTCCAGGACTTGTCCGAGTTCTGGGTCAGGTTGGTGACCTCGTGGCCGAAGTACATCTTGCCGCCGGTCTTACCGATGTAGCCGATGAGCTGCTTGGTGAGCGCTCCGAAATCGACGTCGGTGCCGTCCTGGCTCCAGTTCAGGGCGATGGGATCGGAGAAGTCGCGTCCCTTGGCCATGAGCGGCAAACGCTCGCTGAACTCGGCCGGATCGTCGATGTACTCCATGCCGCGGAAGAGCGTGTGGCCGGCAAGTGCGTCGTAGCGAGCACGCAGGTACTTGGCGTTGGCCTCACCGTGAACGAAGCTCACGTGTGGGATGGGGTTGATGAATTCCTTGGGCTGAGTCAGGACGCCCTGCTCGACCGCATGTGCCCAGAACTGGCGGGACACCTGGAACTGCTCGTTGACGTTCACGGCCTTCTTGATGTCGACCGTGCCATCGGAGTTCTCCGGGGTGTAATTGAGCTCACACAGGGCGGAGTGACCGGTTCCCGCGTTGTTCCAGGGGTCGCTGCTCTCGGCTGCGACGGCATCGAGCCGCTCGAAGGTCGAGATCGACCAATCGGGCTGCAGCTGGCGCAACAATGCACCCAGCGTGGCGCTCATGATGCCTGCGCCCACGAGCACTACATCCGTCTTCGTCTCTACCGCGTTCTGATTCGACACTGGAGAATCGACTTCCTTGTCATTAGCCGTGCGCGCATCCGCCTGCTGTGTTACGCCGAATAGGTTACCCGTGCGTACTCGCGCGGTTCACCACCCCCAATTGTGCTCTACAACGCGCACCCGAAACGACGATTAGATTGTGATTTGTGACTACTTGGGTTCCAGACGTCCTCGGTGACGGATATCAGCAGCTGACGATCCCGCTCGGAACGGATCCGGACGGCGAAGGCGAGGTGGACGCATCACTGGTCCGCTACCAACCGCGGAAGGAGGCGGTGAAGACACGTCGTGCCGTCTTGTACGTGCACGGATTCACCGACTACTTCTTCCAGAAGCACCTGGCCGAGCATTTTGCCGAGCAGGGCTACGCATTCTTCGCACTCGACCTGCGCAAGTGCGGGCGATCCCTCAAGCCGGGACACACGGCGCACTACGTCTCCGACCTTGCGCTCTACGACGCCGAACTGAACGAGGCGCTGCGCATCGTCCGCAGCGAGACCGACGGGAGCGAGGTGCTGCTCATGGCGCACTCGACCGGCGGTCTGATCGTTCCGCTGTGGCTGAACCGTTTGCAGCGCAAGCCCGGTGGCAGCGACGGCGCCGGAATCTGCGGGCTGGTGCTCAACAGTCCCTGGTTCGATCTTCAGGGCCCCTCGGTGGTGCGCAACGTGGGAACCACCGCGATCGACGCCCTCGGACGGGTATCGGCGAAGACGGTGATCCCGGGAACCGGACTACCGACTTACGGTTCCAGCCTTCATGTTTCGGCAAACGGAGTGTGGGACTACAACCTCGACTGGAAGCCGCTGGCCGGCTGCCCCGTCACCTTCGGCTGGATGCGGGCCGTCCGAGCGGGTCACGCGAAACTTCACCGCGGCCTCGACATCGGAGTGCCTGCGCTGATTCTGCGCTCGAAGAAGTCGCAGTTCGCCAAGGCGTACAACCCGAGCGTCGACCTCGCCGATTCCGTTCTCGACGTCAAGCAGATCGCACGCTGGGCGGGTTGCCTCGGCGATCGCACCACCATCGTCCCGATCGACGGCGCCCGTCACGACGTGTTTCTTTCGACCGAGAAGCCCTTGGCCACAGCCTTTTCCGAACTCGACCTGTGGCTGGAGTGGCTCGACGGCCACCTCACCCCCACCGCAGAAAGTTCGGCAAGCACAGCAAGCAACACACAGGAGATCGCGCAGTGACGCACTACGACCTTGCAATCATCGGCAGCGGATCCGGAAACTCGCTGCCCGACGAGCGGTTCGACGGCAAGAAGATCGCAATCCTCGAAGAGGGAACCTTCGGCGGAACGTGTCTCAATGTCGGGTGTATCCCGACCAAGATGTTCGTCTACGCCGCCGAGGTGGCACGCACCATCACCACTGCCGAGAAGTACGGCGTCGACGCCACGCTCGACGGCGTCCGTTGGTCCGACATCGTCAAGCGCGTCTTCGGCCGCATCGATCCCATTTCCGCAGGTGGTGAGCGGTACCGCAGCGAAGACAGTCCCAACACCACCGTCTACCGCGGCCACGCCACGTTCACCGGCGACAAGACGATCGACACCGGAACCGGCGAGACGATCACCGCCGACCAGGTGGTCATCGCTGCCGGTTCGCGTCCGATCATCCCGGAAGAGATCGCGTCGAGCGGTGTGAAGTACTACACCAACGAAGACATCATGCGACTGCCCGAACTTCCCGAGCACCTGGTGATCGTCGGCTCCGGATTCATTGCCACCGAGTTCGCACACGTGTTCTCCGCGTTGGGTTCTCGCGTGTCGATCATCGGTCGCAGCCAGAGACTGCTGCGGCACCTCGACGACGAGATCTCCGAGCGCTTCACCGAGTTGGCCGAACAGAAGTGGGACGTCCATCTGGGCTCACCCCTCACGTCGGTACGCGGCGACGGCGACAACATTGCCGTCGAACTGGCAAACGGCACAGTCGTTTCCGGTGACGTCCTTCTCGTCGCGGTGGGTCGTCAGCCGGACGGTGACCTACTCGGTCTCGACAAGGCCGGCGTCGAACTCGACGACAAGGGCTCGGTCGTGGTCGACGAATACCAACGCACCACCGCCGAGGGCGTCTTCGCGCTCGGTGACGTCTCGTCGCCGTACCAGCTCAAGCACGTCGCCAACCATGAAGCGCGCGTTGTTCAGCACAACCTGCTCCAGGACGCTTGGAAGGACACGTCCGAGCTTCGCAGCACCGATCACCGCTTCGTGCCGGCAGCCGTGTTCACCGACCCGCAGATCGCCGACGTCGGAATGACGGAGAAGCAGGCTCGCGACGCCGGACTCGACATCACCGTCAAGGTGCAGGCATACGGCGACGTCGCGTACGGCTGGGCGATGGAGGATCAGGAGGGCATCTGCAAGGTGATCGCCGAGCGCGGCACCGGACGCATCCTGGGTGCCCACGTCATGGGCACGCAGGCTCCGACCGTCATCCAGCCCCTCATCCAGGCGATGAGCTTCGGTTTGTCAGCTCAGGACATGGCGCGTGGCCAGTACTGGATCCACCCGGCCCTGGCCGAAGTGGTCGAGAACGCGCTGCTCGGCCTCGACATCTGAGCCCCGCAGCCCTTACAACGCCGAAAAGGCGGGCACTCCGCGCAGTGGGAGTGCCCGCCTTTTCGTAGGTCAGAGTTTCACCAGGGGCTGGTACGCAGCACGATCTCGGTTGCGAGTTCGGCCGGTGCCGACTTGACGACGTCGTCGACACCCGGAAGTTCCGTCACGCGGAAGTCGGAGTACACGAAACGACCGCTGGCGTCGGCGATGGCCCGACCTCCACTGCCCACGACGACGGTGGTCGGAACCTCGACCGGCGGTACGCCGGCAATATCGCTCGCCGACGGATGGCCACGGTCCACGGCGATTAAACTCGCGAAGCGGCCGAACTGACGTGCCGCCAACAGCCACGCGAGATCGGCGCCCTCCCGGTGACCGACCAGGTTCACCCAGGCGATGTTCAACTCGTCCAGAAGTACCACAGCCGAGGTCTCGTCGAGATTCTCGATCGATTCCACCGCGACGGTCCGCAGATCCGAATGGTGCAGTCGCTCACACACATCGTCGTACAAGTCGACGGGGTCGCCCTTGCCGGGGAGCAGGAGTACCGCATGCTTGCTGACCGGCCCGTCGATCCGAACGGTGCACGAACCACTGCCCACCGCTACTCGAGTCAATTCCATGTCTGGAAACGGTACGCGATCCACACTGTGGAGGACCCTGGAGTCGACAGAAGTATGACCACTCATACATTCTCACCACCGCCGGCGAGTCCGAATTGTTCGCTCTGCACCGCCTCTCCCCTGAGCGAAAGTGGCTTTCGGCGCATCTGAGGCGACGGACGTACCGTTCGCTCGGGTTGGGGGTGGGCCAAACTCGAGTGGGGCGCGGGGCTAGGTGCCGGACGGCTTGGGGAGCCTCGTCATTCCGTAGACGTGATCAGCGCGCACCGTGAGGATCTGTCGACGCTCCGCAACCATTGCTTCGCGGTACTCCTCCCAATCAGGATGCTCCTGGCCGCTGATGTCCCGGTACAGCTCGACCAGTGCGTCAGACACTTCGTCGTGAGGATCGGCCGCGACGGGTGTCACCACGGCAAGTCCTTCGATCACGGCGTAGCTCCAGAAGTCGGGCGCGCTGACGTGGAGGGAAACCCGCGGATCGCGGATCGCATTTTTACTCTTGGCGCGATCGGCTGTGATGGACACGGAAGCCGTCTTCGACTCGACGTCCCAGCAGTAAATGATGTTGGACAACTGTGGGCGGCCGTCACGCTTGACGGTTGCCAGCACGCCTTGTTTTCCCTGGGCCACGAGTGCGAACAACGCTTCGGCGGTGTCTGTGTCATTGCTCATATCTGCACCAACGACGCCGTGCGGCCGGTTTGTTCCGGAGGCAGGCCAGTTCGAAGATCGCGGACCGCAATCGCGCGATGTCTCTTCCCCCGATGGACGACAGCGGACAAAGATGGTCGACATGGCAACTTCTCACGACATCCTCCGACTGACTGCGTTCAGTTCGGATCCGGCCGGCGGTAATCCCGCCGGCGTGCTGCTCGACGCCCGCGGGCTCGACGACCCCGAATTACAATCCGTTGCAGCCGAAGTCGGGTATGCCGAGACGGCGTTCCTCATCGAACCGGAACTCGGAGGCAACCCGCGCCACAGCCGGATCCGGTACTTCTCCCCTATCGCCGAAGTACCGTTCTGCGGTCATGCCACTATTGCGACGGCCATCGCTCTCACCGAGCGAGACGGCGACGGAACCTTCACATTCGAAACACCGATCGGACCGGTATCCATCGACACGGCGACCGACGAGGACGGAAGGTCGACCGCGACCTTCACCAGCGTCGAACCGTCGGTCTCGCCGATCGATCACGCCGTGCTGACAGCGCTGCTCGGGCTCATCGGCGTCGATTCGTCTGCGCTCGACGCGCGGTATCCCGCAATGCTCTCGTACGCCGGCAACACTCACCCGATCGTCGTACTTCGTGATCAGTCGACATTCGACGAGTTCACCTTCGATCCATCCGCAATGCGAATTCTGATGGACGCGCAGGGGTGGGCCGGCACGGTGACAATCCTGCACCCCCTCGGCGACAACACCTTCGAAGCCCGAAATCTGTTTCCGGTGGGAAACATCGTCGAGGATCCTGCAACCGGGTCCGCAGCGGCGTCGACCGGCGGTTACCTGCGCAAACTCGAACCCGCGGCCACTCCGCGGCGGATCACCATCCACCAGGGCCGACACGTCGGGCGTCCCAGTGTGCTCGAGGTCGACATCCCAGTCGACGGCGGTATCTCGGTCACCGGCACCGCAGTGCCCGTCGTCGACGGGCAATAGTCAACCTCAGCGATGAGTTTCTGCCGGCCGGCGGGTCTATTCACCAGAGCGACGTCACAAGACCATCGCATCGAGCCGGGAGAACACCATGTCTGCAATCACGTCAACCGCACACAACCTCCACGTCACCAAGCCACGTGCCGTACTCGGCGCCACGGTAATTTCTCTCGTCGTCAATCTGATCCTGTGGTTGATCGGCCTCGCATTGGGCGGATCCTTCGAGATGACAGATCAGGGAAAGCCGGCGAGCGTCGCGCCTGGTGGGGTCATCACATTGACGGTGGTGCCACTGCTGGTCGGTTTGTCGGTCGCAATGTTGATCTCGCTGAAGTGGGAGCCGATCATCCGCATCGCCCAGATCGTGGGTGCAGTCGTGGCGCTCGGCACCATCGCTTTGACCATTGCCGCGGACTTCGACGCCGCCAGCACGGTCATGCTCGCGCTGATGCACGTGGTTGTCGCCGCGGGCGTCGTCGTCGCGCTCGAGGCTGTACGTCGGTCCCCCTCGAACTAGACAGCGGTAGGCGGCGCCGAATACGTCTCGACGATCTCGGCTGCCACGTCGCGCAACCGGGTATTCGTCGTCTGAGACTGCTTGCGCAGCATGTGAAATGCGGTGTCGGCGTCGATCCGATGGATGGCCATCAGCATGCCTTTGGCCTGTTCGATCGGCGCCCGGGTCTCGAGCGCACGTTGCAAGGCATCAGCCACCGCCTTGGCGGACTTGAAACGAGAGAAGTCGCCGATCGCGCGTGAGACCGTTGTCGTGAGAATCTCCATGACATCCGCGTCGACCCGGTCGAATGCCGCTGAGGCGCGTCCGTACAGGTTGAACGAACCCAGTCGCTGATCCGGCGTGAAGAGCGGCGCCGCGAGAAAGGACTTGATCCCTTCGTCCTTCGCCGCCGCCGCGAACCGCGGCCAGCGTTCCGCGCTGGTCTCGGCATCGACGACAACGGTTTCACCGGTTCGAGCGGCGTGCAGACATGGTCCGTCGCCGGCGTCGTATTGCTCGATGTCGACACGCAGAGTCCGCGAATCGGTATGAACGGCGGTGTAGGTCTGCCCGGCCAGATCGATGGTGACGCCGATGCTGTCGGCGCCCTCGATGGCGTCGTTCGCGATTTCGACGGCGCGCTGGAGCAAAACCACGAGTTCGTCCTCGTCGCCGATACTTCCTCCGAGCGCTGCCAGCAACTCCCGGACCGCGCTTGCAGTCAGCCGAGTTTCCGCAGCCTCGACGGCGACGTCAGCACCCGTTGCCGTCGCATCGTCCGGCATTACCGACGGCACCGAATCCTCGGTTCTCGGGTCGAAGCCTCTGGGGTCGAAAGCGGTATCCACGACGAAGCATTCTTCCAGCTACCCGGGCCGTCAGGAGAGTGAGTTCGGTGACAGAACCCGGCAAACCGCCGAGTCGTCATCGCCATCGGTCGAGCGCGAGACCCAGATTCCGCCTCGCCCGAGTGTGTTGGCCACGAACCGCGTCCGGACTCAGTTCCAGGACAACTGCGATCTGTGGATACGTCATGCCCTCGACTTCCCGCAAGACCCAGGCGGCGCGCTGACGCAGCGGTAGACGATCGAGTTCGGCTTCAAGAGCGTCGAGAAATGCTGTGCCGCATACTTCCTCGCTCGGATCGCGCAATCGAGTATCGACTTCGTCCCGAAGTCCGTCCACATCGGCGGCGCAGGAGCCGACTTTTCGATGGACATCCGAGATCTTGCGAGAACAGATCGCGAACAACCAGGTCTTGATGCTCGAGCGCCGCTGAAACCCCGGAAGTTGGCGCCAGGCGGCAACGCAGGTTTCCTGGACGATGTCGTCGACGTCACTCTCACTGGTGACGAGTCGACGGGCAAATCGATACAAGTGCGGGCCGTATCGGCGAACGATGACGTCGAAGGCCGCATGATCGCCGAGCATTGCCGAGTCGACCAGCACCTCGTCACTGAAGTCGGTAAGCAAGCCGTCGAATTGATCTGTCACCGCGCACACTCCTACTAGGGAGCCGTCGCGGGAGTGAGGCCTGGCTATTCTACCGCGTCCACGTCGACGCCCGCGGGAGCGCTCTCAGGCTTCGAGTGCGGAGGCAATGACGGGAAGCCCGATCGGCGCCCCACCGTTGATCAGTTTCTCGAGTAGATCCTGATCGAGGTGCTGCTCGACGAGATCAGCGAGAAGGTCGAGTTGTTGTTCTCGCACCGCGGCAACCGAGGTGTCGGGTGCAGCAACAAAACCGGGAACCGCGATCTCACGCAGCAGGCTGCGCCGAAAGTCGTCACTTTCCAGGAGACCATGCCAGTGTGTCCCTCGAACAGACCCTCGCACACTGCCTTCCGGCACACCGCCCGAGTCCGCCAGCAATGGACGGTCCCCGTTGTGCACGACGCGTCCGTGATGAATCTCGTACCCCGACACCGAGATACCGTCGGCGGAACCGGTTACCTGCGCCAGCACTTTGTCCGAAGCGAATTCGATGTCGAGGTCCAGCAGACCGAGTCCTGCGGTGATCCCTGATCCTGATTCGACGTCATCGACGATGGAATTACCCAGCATCTGGTATCCGCCGCAGACTCCCAGCACTGCCTGCCCGCGGCCCGCCCGGGCGATGATCTCGTCAGCCAGGCCGGTACTCCGCAACCACTCGAGGTCACTCACGGTGGACTTACTACCGGGGATCACCACGAGGTCTGCGTCGCGGATCCGCGACGGATCGGTCACCCACGAAACTGCCACGCCCGGTTCACATGCCAGCGCCTCGACATCCGTCGAGTTGGAGATGCGCGGGAGCCGAACCGCAGCAACGGTGAGCCAGGCCGAACCGACGGGTGGGCCAGGGCGCCCTACCGGGGCGTTGCCGGTGACGCCAAGCGAATCCTCGGCGTCGAGCCAAAGATCGTCGGCAAACGGAATCACTCCGAGAGTGGGTCGACCGGTGAGGCTGCGCAGTTGATCCAGTCCGGGTTCCAACAGTGCAACGTCACCGCGGAATTTGTTGATCACAAATCCCGCGATCAATGCCTGGTCGCTCGGCGAGAGCACAGCAACGGTCCCGAACAGATGGGCCAGGACGCCGCCGCGATCGATGTCACCGACGACGACGACCGGAATCTGCGCAGCCTCAGCCAATCCCATGTTGGCAAGATCCGTTGCGCGCAAGTTGATTTCGGCCGGTGAACCGGCGCCTTCACAGATCACGACGTCGAACTCGGATCGAAGCGATTCGAGATCTTCGGCCACGACGGCGCGAAGCCACTGCCGATGCTGCATGTAATCGCGAGCACCCACTGTGGTCATCGCCTTGCCCCGAACGACCAGTTGCGAAGTGCGATCACTCCCCGGCTTGAGCAGCACGGGATTGAATCGAACACTCGGCTCCAGACCGCATGCCCGCGCCTGAAGTGCCTGCGCACGGCCGATCTCTCCGCCGTCCAGCGTGACCACGGAGTTGTTCGACATGTTCTGCGCCTTGAACGGCGCCACTCGGACGCCTCGACGCGCCAACATACGACACAATCCGGCTACCAGAACGCTCTTGCCTGCGTCGGAAGTAGTGCCGGCTACCAGCAGAGCGCCGCGCATCGCCGAACTCAAGGCAGGGTGAGAATCTCTGCACCGGTCTCGGTGACCACCAAGGTGTGCTCGAACTGCGCCGTCCACTTACGGTCCTTGGTGACGACGGTCCAGCCGTCCTCCCAGATCTCGTAGTCGATACCACCGAGGTTGATCATCGGTTCGATCGTGAAGACCATGCCCGGTTCGATGATCGTCTCGACCGCGGGCTCGTCGTAGTGCAGGATCACGAGGCCGTTGTGGAAGGTCTCGCCGATTCCGTGTCCGGTGAAGTCCCGGACGACGCCGTACCCGAACCGATGGGCGTAGGACTCGATGACGCGTCCGATCACGTTGAGCGCGCGGCCGGGCTTGACGGCTTTGATGGCCCGCATCGTTGCCTCGTGTGTGCGCTCGACGAGCAAGCGGTTCTCTTCGGACACGTCACCGGCGAGGAACGTCGCATTGGTGTCCCCGTGCACTCCGTTGATGTACGCGGTGACGTCGATATTGACGATGTCTCCGTCCTGGATCACGGTCGAGTCGGGGATTCCGTGGCAGATCACCTCGTTGAGAGACGTGCAGCACGACTTCGGAAAGCTCTTGTAGCCCAACGTCGACGGGTATGCGCCGTGGTCGAGCATGAACTCGTGTGCGATGCGGTCGAGCTCGTCGGTCGTGACACCGGGAGCGACAGCCTTGCCGGCTTCCTGCAGCGCGCCGGCAGCGATCTTGCTGGCGATGCGCATCGCCTCGATCGTCTCCGGCGTCTGAACCCAGGGCTCGTTGCCCTCTTTGGCGGTCGGCTTCCACGCGTACTCGGGCCGCTCGATCTTCGAGGGCACAGCGAGGACGGGAGAGACGGTTCCAGGGACCAATGGGGTACGCACAGACATGCAGAACAGCCTAGACCTCGCGTCGCGCGTCAGCCGGATGCACTCCAGTTCCGGAAAACCGGATCGACGAGAATTCTGATGGGGGTCGACATCGTCTGTCCGAATTCCTCGAAGAGCTTGTCGCGAGATTCGAAGGTGCCCAGATCACGGTCGACGAATTCGGAGAAGTCCAAGCAATCGCACGAAATTGATTTGCCCCAACTGATCGGAGCGCGTCCGATCGCGTCGAACAGTGTCTCCTCGCCGGTATTCGTGAACGGTTCGAGCGCTGAGACCACCGCAGGTGAAACGATCTCGGAGATGTCCTGCCAGCGTCCGTCGACCAGAAATTCCGGCCACGCCAGCAGCACTGACTTCGGAATCACCGCATGTAGACGCCGAAATCTCGGGTACCAGAACTCCCCACGAAGTACGAGACCGCGAACTCGGGTGGCGATACCTCGGCGGCGAGCCAACGCTTCGACGATAGCCAGTCTCTGACTGCAGGATCCGCGTCCTCGGCTCAATGTCACCGAGACGGGTTGCCGGTCGTCGAGGCCGTACACCGGCCGAATATTTGCAGCGACGCTGCGATGCGCCGACACCAGGAACTCCTGCGCCGACTGGATCGCACCTTCTGCAATGTCCTCGTAGAGGCGAGCCACGTCATCGTGGCCCCAGTCGAGAATCGGCGTCGCGGTTATATCGCCACCGGACACATCGTGGCGGATGTCACCTTGGCGGATTCCGCCGAGCAGCACGCACGTCATGTCTCGACCGTAGTGCGCGACCGGAATCGGTGGAGCCTGACAGAATCCGAACCGTGAAGAAATGGCTCCTGTTGATCACCGCGATCCTGACCGAGGTGTCTGCGACTCTGTCTCTGCGCGCGGCCCTCGATCACCCCGCCTGGTACGTCGTGGTCGTCGGCGGATATCTCGCAGCATTCACCGCGTTGTCGTTCGTCCTGAGGGAGGGCATGGGACTCGGTGTTGCATACGGAATCTGGGGCGCAACCGGAGTTGTCCTGACCGCGGTGTTCGCGACTTTCCTTTTCGGCGACCCCCTGACAGCCACCATGGGCGTCGGCATTGCCCTGGTCATCGGCGGAGTCCTGTGCGTTGAACTCGGTTCCCAGGTTGCTGCCGACAGCGGGCCGGTGGACCCGGCATGACCTTCGTATTTCTGATCGCTGCAATTATTTCCGAGGTCACCGCGACGTTGTCACTACGGATGGCGTCGCAGGACGGCAGCGACAAACGATGGCTCGCGGTTGTCACCGTGGGGTACCTCGCCGCTTTCGCTTTCCTCACGCTCGCACTCGACGCGGGCCTGACAATCGGCGTTGCGTACGGCATCTGGACTGCTTGCGGGGTGGCGCTGACAGCAATCGCATCCCGCATTCTCTTTCGCGAACCGCTGACCAAGCTCATGATCGTGGGGATCGGCCTTATCGCGGCAGGCGTGCTTCTCATCGAACTCGGTGCGGGCCACTGAACCCAGCAAACAGGGTGTAAGGTTTACCTAACTTTGCTTTGGAGGTAGTCCGCGGTGCCGATCCCTGCCCTTCGTGAAATCGACGGTGGCCTCCACCTGTCGGATTCCGACCGCCACACTCCGATGGCGCGCGCCGTCCCGGCGCCGTTCCAACTGACGACGTACATCGTCGAGACCGACCACATCACCCAGTGGCCACAGCACGCTCATGCCGAGCACGAACTCATCTGGTCCGACCGCGGCGTCGTCAACATGATCATCGACAATCAACTCTGGACCGTCACGCCCGGCGTCGGCCTGTGGATCCCTCGCGGGGTCCTCCACGAAGGTCAGGCCAATCCGCACGTCGCATTCCGCGCCACTCTCTTCACCCCCGAGTTGTGGACTCCCGCCTGGAACGAACCGTGCATCGTGACCTTGAGTGAGGCAGCCCGGGTACTGCTGATACACCTCGCCCATACCGGAATGCCTGCAGAACAACGCCTTCGGGCACAGCAGGTCTGTGTCGATCTCCTCACCCCGGCATCGGCACCTCACTTCGACGTACCGATCCCCCGCGATCCCCGGCTTCGACAACTCGTCGACAAAGTGTTGTCGGATCCCGCCGACGATCGGTCACTCGACCAGTGGGCGCACGTTCTCAACCTCAGCCGACGCACGGTCACCCGGATTTTTGCCGCGGAACTTGCGCTGAGTTTTGCGCAATGGCGCACTCTGGTTCGCATGAGTACAGCGCTGGGCATGCTGGGGACCGGGATGAGTGTGAACGCCGTCAGCCGTCGAGTCGGGTACGGGACGTCGAGCTCGTTCATCGCTGCTTTTCGTAAGACGGTCGGCTACACCCCTGGCAATGCGCTCGCCGCTGTCAACTGACTCGAGCCTGACCTGTTGTCGACATCTGCTGGCCCCTTCGCTACACGCACGCGCCCTAGATTCACTTAGGTAAGCCTGCTCTCATGTGCGTACCGCGCTGAGTCGTGCAAGCACTTCCCCGATCTATCCCGAGGAGTTTCGCGTGTTCAGATCTGCCCGTCAGAGAATTCGTCCCCAACGGAAGAGGCGAATTGTCGTTGCGCTGATGGTGGCGGCCGCACTGCCTCTGACCGCCTGCACGCAGTCGTCATCGGACGCCCAGGAAAATAGTTCGTCGGCATCTGCTGTCGAGGACGGCGCATACCCCGTCACGATCGAGCACGCATTCGGCGGCACCACCATCGACAAGGAACCGACCAGGATCCTCACCCTCGATTCCGCAGCGGCCGACACTGTCATCGCCCTCGGCGTCACTCCGATTGCAATGCAGAAGGACTCGTGGGCCGGCGACGCCGACGGCTTCCTCCCGTGGACGCGCGCGGAACTCGAGAAGTCGGGCCAGCCGCTGCCCACACCGGCGCCGTACTACTCCGACAGCGGTGAGCTTCTGTTCGAGCAGATCCTCAATGCCGCACCCGACCTGATTCTGGCCCCGTACTCCGGTTTCTCCGAGCAGGACTATTCGCGTCTGAGCTCGATCGCCCCGACACTCCCCTACGACACCAAGCCGTACCAGCCGAGTTCGTGGCAAAACCTCGCCACCGATGTCGGCAAGGCCTTGGGGCGCCCGGCCCAGACCGCGGATTTGATCAAGTCCGTCGAAAAGACGGTAGAAGAGTCGAAGACCAGCCATCCTGAATTCAATGGAGTCACGTTCGCCTTCGGGTCCTACATCCGCGAAGGCGAAACCGAGACCGCCATCTACGGCCCGGACGATCCGCGCGTGAAGTTCGTCGAAAACCTCGGGCTCACAGTCGCTCCCGACGTGGTCAACGGTGCCAAGAACTTTGCAGGCGACTCGTTCCTGTTCGGCATCAGCATGGAAAAGCTCGACACGATAAACACCGACGTATATCTCGGATGGGCAAGCGATCAGTCGGAGGTCGACAGCACGTTGGCCAACACCCTGTTCGCACGGTGGCCGGTTATCGCCAACGGGAAGGACTTGTGGATCACCGACAATCGCCTGACAGCCGCCACCATGTACGTCAGCGTTTTGAGCGTTCCATGGGCAACTGACGAGCTGGTCCCCCAGTTGACCGAACTGGTTGCGAAGTAGCAGCTCGGCCCTCCTGATCAGAGACTTGTAGGCCACTCACTGCGCAGCGTTGCAAAAACCACAGTGTCGGTCCACTCGTTCTTGATCCACGCGTTCTGCCGAAAATGCGCCTCTCGCCGCAACCCGATTCGCCGCGCGAGTCGCGCCGAGGATTCGTTTCTCGCATCCATCTGCGCGACCACGCGGCGCAATCGGGGTGTCGCGAAGACCAGGTCGATCAGAGCGGTCACAGCTTCCGTCGCGAATCCTCGGCCGCCGAACTCGGGCGAGAATGCCCACCCGACTTCGGCGGTGCGCTCGGTGTCGACAGCGTCCCCTGATTCGTCGACTAGCCAGGCACTCACGCTTCCGACAACCCGGCCCTCGTATCCGACAACAAGAGCCACCGCGCCCGCTGCCAGGTCGCGGCGAGACATTCTGGTCTGCACTGCCTCTCGCGCATCGTTCGGGCTCCAGGGTTCGTTGAACAAATACCGGCACACGTCGCTACGCCCGTAGAAGGTGAGAAGGTCCTGATGATCGCCGGGACGGTAGGTACGAAGCACCAGTCGATCCGTCCGAATTGTTACCGGCGCAGTCGTCGGCGTCATGCCTGCGTCCTCCACATCCATGCCGTCACGGTAGATCCTCTCGGATTCGTGGGCGAGCGAATATCGCGAGGATGTCCAGCGCTCAATGTTTGATTTGCCCCGTGGCGGGATACTTCACCACCGTAAATGGTCGCAATACGGAGTTACGCCAGGCAATTTCGCACTTGATACCAAGGGGCGGTCATGGCCGAGGAATCACTGGTCAAGCAAGGTGTGGCAAAAGGAAGTGCGCTGGGCGGAGCCGTACTTCTCGTCACCGTCGGCGTGCTCGAAATTCTCCAAGGCATCTCGGCGATATCCAAGGACGATGTGACCGTCGTCGGCCCTGAATACGCGTACCAATTCGACCTCACATCCTGGGGATGGATTCACCTCGTACTCGGCGTGCTCGTCACCGCTGTCGGAATCATGCTCTTCACCGGCGCGACGTGGGGACGGGTAGGCGCGATAATCTTCTGTTCGCTGTCGATCCTCGCGAATTTCCTGTGGCTACCCCACTCTCCGTGGTGGTCGATCACCATCATCGCGCTCGACGTATTCGTCATCTGGGCTGTCGCGACATGGAATCCCGACGTGATCTGAAGTCTCGACTCCAGATCCACCCATCGAATTCAGCGTTTTCATCTGTGCGGCAGCAGTTTCCCTCCGGAGAGGAACATGATGGCAAACGGCACGAACGACGGCCCACTCCAGGAGGACGAACGTGCCGAACTAGCCAGGTTGCGGCAAGAGGTTGCAACACTTCGAGAGCAGACTCCCAGCGCCCGCGAAACGACCGTCGAGCAAGTCTCCCGGCCACCTCGACACGGACTCCGGTGGACTGCCGTGGCGATACTGCTGGTGTTGGTCGCCCTCCTTGCAGTCTTGTCCGTGACCACCCGCTTCACCCGTAGTCAGATACTCGATACGGACCGCTACGTCAGCACGGTCGCGCCACTTGGCGAGAATCCCGCCGTGCAGGCCGAGATCACGAATCAGATCACCGACGAGATCTTCGATCGTGTCGACGTCGAGGGGCTCACCACCGACGCACTCACCGCACTGACCGACGTGTCGAATCTTGCGGCCAACGCGCCGCGTCTGGATCAAGCCGTAGTGGGGTTGGCACCGGTGATCGCCGGCCAGGCAAAGAGCTTTGTTCACGACACGGTGGGCTCGCTCGTTCGGTCACAACAGTTCGAGGACTTGTGGATTCAAGCGAACCGATCGGCGCACAACGCACTGGTCTCGGTCATGACCGGAGATTACGGCCCCAATTCCGTCGAAGTCGATCAGAGCGGAACCGTCAGCATTTCGCTCAGTACGATCATCGACAGGGTCAAAGCAGCTTTGATCGACCGCGGCTTCGCCTTCGCAGACAAAATCCCCTCCGTGGACAAGGAATTTGTTCTCTTCCAGTCCCCCGAGCTGGTGAAGGCTCAGCGAGCCGTCTCGGCACTCGACAAGGTCTCAGCGGTGTTGCCGTGGTTGGGAATCGCTTGCGCGGCAGCCGCTGTCGCCGTTGCGCCAACCGGTCGCAGGCTCCGCGCACTGTCCCTGGTCGGCTTGTCGATTGCGTTGGGAATGCTGGTTCTCGCGATCGGAATTCTCATCGGACGCGCAATCTACCTCGACAGTGTGCCCACCGATATCCTCTCGCCAGACGCCGCGACTGCCGTCATCGACACAGTTCTGGTACCACTGCGCACGAGCCTGCGAGCGGTTGCGGTCCTCGGCGTGGTGGTCGGGCTCGGCGCCTACCTGGTCGGTGGGTCGTCGTCGGCGATCGCCGTTCGACGAGGCTACGGGCAGGCATTGGACTTCGTCCGGCATTCTTCAAGCGGCCGTACGCCAAATCAGGTGGAGCGGTGGGCCAATCAGCTTCGTGTTCCGCTGCGCTGCGCCATCATCGGCATCGCCGCATTGTTGCTGCTCTTCTGGCGCTACCCCACCGGTTTGGTCGTGGGTTGGATCGTCGTCATTGCGCTGGTTGCACTCGTAGCTCTCGAAGTGCTGGTTCGTCCGGCACGCGCCGCCGCGCAGGACGCCCGGCCTGACGACGCCGGAACCGACGACGCCAGGCCTGGGGCAGAAGATACAAAAACTACGCCAGCGCCTTTGCCTTGATTGCCTGGAATTCCTCTTCGTTGATCGCGCCGGAGTCGAGAAGCTCTCTGGCGTCGGCGATCTGCTGAGTCGGAGACCTGCCGGCGACGGTTCGAATGTAGTCACTCTGCGCGTGTATGTGCTGTTGAGCGGCCTCCATCGACCGCCGAGTCATTCCGTCATTCTTGACAACCACGTAGATCATCGCGGACAAGAATGGAATGACGAAGAGGAAAATCATCCACAACGCCTTGGCCCAACCCGAAGTCTCGTGATCACGGAACAAGTCGGTGATGATCGAGAACAACACGCTCAAATACGCCACAAAGGCAAAGCAGACGAAGATGAACCAGAAGAATTCCCAGAAACCTTCCATGTCAACGCTCCCTGTACTCGGTTTACACATAAGGAGTTCGGGAGGCTGACATTCCGCGCCTGAAATCTGCAGTCGGCCAAAACTCCCTGGTCCAAGGTCATTTCAGTATGCGCCGACGACGTCCGTTCCGGCTACAGTTCGAGAGGGTTCAGCACTGCGGACCGTTCATCCATTATCGGAATCACGATCATCCGGTTCGAGATCTCGTGTCTGGCCGCCTTTTCGACAAGGAGAGGCACGAAATCACGTATCCGACAGCCCATAAAACGTTGGTGAATTGTTCGCACTCTGTTTTCGATCTCCGATGGAGGAACATTCGGATACCGGGAAATCAGGCGAGTGATCACCCGCTCGACGTGGAGCAACTCTTCGTCGCCAGTCATTCGTTAATGGTCGTCCGTCCAGGCGACTGCGTCAAGACTCGAAACAGGTTCGAAAACAACACGATTCGGGTCTCGATCACGGAGAGAATAGGTTGACCGAATACGGGGCATACACATACGAGCGGACGATGCCCCGCGCGCTCACGTCTCCAAGGAGTGGAAGTGGGAAAGAACGCTCGGATTCTTCACGACGACGCGGCACTCGTCGCAGAAAAACCGATGAAGAACAAGGTATACCGCCACGAACTCAAGCCGATGCACGGTGAGCTCGTGGCTTTGCAGGAGTGGGTCAAATCGTCTGGCGCCAAGGTCTGCATCGTGTTCGAAGGCCGAGATACCGCGGGGAAGGGCGGAGTAATCAAAGCCATCACCGAACGCGTGAGTCCACGAGTGTTCCGGGTGGTTGCTCTACCGGCGCCGACGGAGCGAGAGCATTCGCAGATGTACGTCCAGCGCTACGTCCCACATCTCCCGGCGGCGGGCGAGATCGTCATCTTCGACCGAAGTTGGTACAACCGTGCCGGAGTCGAACGAGTGATGGGCTTTTGCACCGAAGAACAGGCTCATCAATTTCTCCAGCTCATTCCGACCGTCGAACGCGCGATCGTGGAATCGGGAGTCATCCTGCTCAAGTACTGGCTCGAGGTCAGCGAAGAACAGCAGCTCTTACGTCTGCAAAGCCGGATCGACGATCCTCGAAAGATCTGGAAGCTGTCGAATCTCGATCTGAAGTCGTTCAGTCATTGGTACGACTACTCGCGTGCTCGCGATGAGATGTTTCGCTTCACCGACACCGGCTGGGCGCCCTGGTATGTCGCGAACAACGACGACAAGAAACGCGGACGACTCAACATCATCAGTCACATTTTGAGTCAGATCCCCTACGAGCCCGTGCAATCCACTGACATCACCCTGCCGAAACGGCAGAAGGCCCACGGCTACCAGACGCCCAAACAACCGCTTCACTGGATTCCGACCCGGTATTGACGATCGCCAAGGAAAGGACGTGCGGTCATGAGCCCCACGCCGTGGCATGCGCAGAGTGGCGAATCAGTCGTGTCCGTACTGCAGTCGGACCAGCAGCGCGGACTGCAATCGAGTGAGGCCGACCAACGTCGACAACGCTACGGGTCGAACGAAATCACCTCGACGCCACCGCCGTCGACGTGGTCGATCGCACTGCTGCAACTGAAAGATCCGATGAACTTGATGCTCGTCGCCGTGGCCGCGGTCAGCATCGCCATCGGTGAAGTGCCGACAGCGATCGTGGTGGCGGTGCTCGTCGTGCTCAACATCGTCCTCGGAACTCGACAGGAGTTGAAGGCACGGGCCAGCGTCGACGCGCTCGCCAAGATGCAGACACCCCAAGCGCGGGTCATTCGTGACGGGAACCTGATTCAGCTCGACGCTACCGAACTGGTGCCGGGTGACGTCGTCCAAGTCGAGGCAGGAGACATCATCGCTGCCGACGGGCGGTTGCTCGCCTCGACCACCCTGGAGACACAGGAAGCCGCATTGACCGGGGAAAGCGCGCCGATCCCGAAGGACCCGAAAACGCTGAGCAATGAGGATATTCCACTCGGAGACCGCAGCAATCTGGTGTTCCAGAACACCTCGGTCACCCGCGGCACAGCGACCATGGTGGTCACCGAGACCGGAATGCAGACGCAGATCGGCCAGATCGCGTCGATGTTGTCGGCCGTCGCCCCTGGCAAGTCGCCACTACAACGAGAATTGGACTCTCTCACCAAACTTCTCGGCATCATCGCGTGGACGGCCGTGATCGTCATCGTCGTCATCGGACTCATTCGTGGTCAGGACCTGACAACGCTTCTGCTCCTTGGTATCGCGATGGGAGTGTCCGCGATTCCGACCGGCCTGCCAACCTTCGTCCAGGCAATGCTGGCCTACGGGGCCCGTCAACTGGCCGACGCCAAGGCCGTCGTGAAGAACCTGACCGACGTCGAAACTCTCGGCGCGACCAGTGCAATCAACTCGGACAAGACCGGCACGCTGACCATGAACCAGATGACCGTCCGATCGCTGTACGTCCACGGCCGTTGGTACACGGTCGACGGCGAAGGCTACGCCAAAGCGGGAAGGATCACGCAGGTTGCCGGCGAGGCACCGCCCGACTTCACCCTTCTCGCATACGGACTGTGTCTCGACAGCGATGCAACGGTTTCCGATTCCGGGGAAGTTGTCGGCGACCCGACCGAGGCCGCACTCGTGGTGCTCGCGGCAAAGATCGGTGCCGACGCCCCACTCACCAGACGGACCTACCCGCGGGTGGCGACGGTTCCGTTCGATTCCGCGTACAAGTTCATGGCCACGTACCACCATCTCGAAGTCGACGGCGTAAGTCAGTTCGTCGGATTGGTCAAGGGCGGA
Source organism: Rhodococcus sp. MurmanLake-1 (assembly GCF_056945715.1). Taxonomy (NCBI): domain Bacteria; kingdom Bacillati; phylum Actinomycetota; class Actinomycetes; order Mycobacteriales; family Nocardiaceae; genus Rhodococcus; species Rhodococcus sp. MurmanLake-1. Next base: position 731,335 of record NZ_JBWZNF010000001.1, read on the forward strand.
CCCGATGTCGTCCTCGCTCGGTGTTCTTCGGCCTTTCTCCCCGGCCGTCGGCAGGTCCCGATCGAGGAAGTCCGAGACGAACTCACGGCAGCAAATCAGTCCATGTCCGAGAAGGGTCTTCGGGTGCTGGCATTCGCGGTCAGACGCCTCGACGGACGGGAAGACGCTGTCGTGGCGGACCCTATGTCCTTTGTCGAGGACCTGACGTTTGTCGGTATGGCAGGCATCATCGACCCGCTGCGTCCGGAGGCGGTCGATTCGGTGCGAACCGCACACCGGGCCGGCATCGAGGTCCGCATGATCACCGGCGACCATGCCATCACCGCCGCCGCGATCGGTGCCGAACTCGGACTCGGCCCGGGCGCGGTCGGCGGAGCCGAATTGCAAGCGATGACCGATGACGAACTCTCGGCCGCGTTGCCGAACCTGCACGTGTTCGGCCGAGTCACTCCGCAGGACAAACTTCGCTTGGTCGATGTCATGCAGAGCGGTGGCGCCGTGGTCGCGATGACCGGAGATGCTGTCAACGACGCCGCCGCGTTGAAGAAGGCCGATATCGGCGTCGCCATGGGCTCGGGCAGTGAGGTAACCAAACAGGCGGGCAAGATGGTGCTCACCGACGACAACTTCGGAACCCTCATCACCGCGATCACCCTGGGCCGCAACATCTACGGGAAGATCGTCTCGTACATCCGCTACCAGATGTCGAAACTCTTCTCGTTGGTACTCCTCTTCCTCGCTGCGAGCATCTTCAACATCAACGAGGGTGTGGCACTGACACCGCTGATGGTGCTGTTCCAGCACTTCTTCATCACACTGTTCCCCGTCGCCGTGATCATGCTCGACCCGCCGCCACCGGATCTGATGAACAAGCCGCCACGCGATCCCAAGATGCCGATCGCACATCGAAGCGCAGTCGCTCAGTGGCTCGCGTACGGCGTCTTGCAATTTGCCGTGACACTCGCAGCGATGCTTCTCGCACCCGGCGAAATGAGCACTACTGAGGCGAATGTCCCCATGACCACCGCATTCGTAGTGCTCTCTCTCGGTTCGATATTCGCTGGGTTGACCATGCGGCGTGATCCCGAGTCCGGACTTGTTCCGCCGGTTCTCGGTGCCATCAAGATCTTGACCATCCCCACGGTCGTGACCGTATTTGCCGTCGAGGCGGGTGTTCTCCAGGATCTCCTCATGACAACCTCACTGACCGGCGCCCAGTGGCTCGTCTGCCTAGGCTGGTCGCTGATCATCCCGGTTGTCGTCGAGTTGGAAAAGGCGATCCGACGCCGCCGCCTCTCACCGACACCTGTCGCCATCACCGCGACCACTGCAGTTGCCCCCGAGCGCGCCCGTCACTCCGCTGAGGGAGGGACAATCACACGATGACGTGGACGGAGGGTCTAGGTCGGCTACCGGGGATCGCGACTGCCCGCGGGTACCGCCGCGAATGGCTGCGAACCGACATCACAGCGGGGCTCGTCTTGACGGCCCTGCTGATCCCGGCGGGGATGGGCTACGCCGAGGCCGCCGGATTGCCCGCGTACGCCGGTCTGTACGCAACCATCGTGCCGTTGCTCGCGTATGCGGTAGTCGGACCGTCGAAGATTCTTGTACTCGGACCTGATTCGTCGCTGGCACCGCTCATCGCCGCCGCAGTCATACCGCTGGCGGTGGTCGGCGATTCGGAGAACGCGCTTGCACTAGCCGGAGTTCTCGCCGTTCTTGTCGGGCTCATCCTGGTGATCGGCGGATTCCTGCGTCTGGGTTTCGTGACCGAACTCCTCTCGAAACCGATCCGCCTCGGCTACCTCAACGCCATCGCGCTCGTCGTCGTAATCGGTCAGATTCCCAAGCTGCTCGGTTTCTCCGTCGACGCGTCCGGCCTCCTCGGTGAAATCGGTGAGATCGGAAAGGCTCTGGCCGGTGGAGATGTCGATCCCCTCGCTGCCGTCATCGGCGTGGGTTCACTCATTGTCATTGTGGTCTTCCGGCTCTGGGTACCTGTTATACCCGGTGTGCTGGTCGCCGTCGTCGCGGCAATAGTCTTGTCCGCCGCCGCCGGTCTCACCGATGACATCGGCATGGTCGGCGCACTGCCGGAAGGACTTCCCCTCCCCTCTCTCGGTGGAGTCACCTGGCAGGACGTCGGGCACCTGATCGGACCGGCGGCAGGTATCGCGCTGATTGCCTTCGCCGACACCGGCGTTCTCTCGCGCACCTTCGCCGCCCGCCACGGCGAGGACGTGAACGGCAGTACCGAGATGAAGGCGATCGGTGTCGCGAACGTGGCCGGCGGACTGTTCGGCGGATTTCCGATATCGGCGAGCGGATCACGGACGCCGGTAGCCGAACAGAGTGGGGCGCATACACAATTGGCCGGTGTCGTCGGAGCACTCGCCGTCCTGGTGTTTGTCCTCGTCGCTCCCGGACTGACGGCATATCTGCCCGATGCAACACTGGCCGCCGTCGTCATCGTCGCCGCGTGTGCACTGATCGACGTGGGCGGCATGGTCCGCATGTGGCGCATGAGCACCGTGGAATTCGGCCTCGCCGTCGCGGCGTTTCTGGGCGTTGCCCTGGTCGGGGTGCTTCAAGGCATCCTTGTTGCGATCGGACTCTCCTTCGTAGCGGTCATCGCGCAGGTATGGCAGCCACATCGAACCGAACTCGTCGAGACGGGCGAACCCGCGGGATTCCACGACGTCGAACGCCACCCGGACGGACATCGCATCCCCGGCCTCGTGTTGGTGAGATTTGACGCACCACTGTTTTTCGCGAACGGCGAGATCTTCGACGAGTACGTTCGCTCCGTCGTCGCCAAGGCACCCGACCCGGTCGAATGGGTGGTCATTGCCGCCGAGCCGATCACCGGGCTCGACACGACCGCCGTCGACGAACTCGTCGATCTGGATACATTTTTGGAGGGCAAAGGAATTCGATTGGCATTCGCGGAGATGAAAGGTCCGATCAAGGATCGACTCATCCGATTCGGGGTCGGCGACAGGTTCGATTCGACGCACTTCTACCCGACCATCGAAGCGGCCGTGAACGCATTCCGCACCCGAACCAGCGATTGACAACGCCGGGCAATCGGGAGCCTAGGCTGCATTAGGTACCGTTTGGTATGGGATTCACGACGGACAACGTTCCGGCTCGCCGTATCGCTCAGGTCGCCGGGGTGGGTGGGATTGCCGTCGGTGTCATTGCGCTGATCTCGCTGTACTCCACCAAGCCGATCAACCCGTTGATCGCCGTGGCCTCCTTTGTCCCGATGCTGCTTGCAGTCACACTCGCAGCGTCCGTGATATGCCTGGTTTTTCGCCGCTGGATCCTGCTGGCGATCTCGGTGGTACTGACAGCGGTGGGCGCGTCGGTGATCAGTCCACTGTATGTAGCAAACAGTTCCGAAATCGACGGGCCGTCTCTGCGCGTAATGCAAGCGAACCTTCTCTTCGGGCAGGCAGACCCCGTCAGTTTGACTGCGACGGTGCGTGAGAAGGCAGTCGATGTCCTGACGGTTCAGGAACTGACCACATCACTCGAAGGCTCTCTGAGAGATCAAGGGCTCGAGCAACTGCTGCCGCATCACTACTTGGTACCGGACGAGGCCGGCGGGGGTGGCGCAGGTATTTACAGCCGTTATCCACTGACGGAAACTCGGGAATTGAACGGCTTCGGACCTACCAATCTTGTTGCCGAAGTGGGATTCTCAACCCCGTTCACCCTTCTGGCGGTTCACCCCGGACCGGCGTACGTGACCCCGCCCGACGTGTGGACTGCCGAGCTGAGCACTTTGCGAAACGCGCTCGACGCTGCTGCCGCCGAGGGAACCGTCATCGTCAGTGGCGATTTCAACACGACCTTCACGCACAAGCAATTCCGTGACCTTCTCGACGTCGGCTACTCCGATACCGCAGACCAATTGGGAGTCGGCATCGTTCGCACCTACCCGGCGGACAAAAAATTTCCCGCGATCGTCGGCATCGACCATGTACTTCTGCGGGGTGCACAGGCGAAGTCTCTCGAGCGCATCGAGATCGAAGGTTCCGATCACTACGGCTTGATCGTCGACGTGGCGATCCCCCAGTAACCGGAGAGCACCCGATCCGCGCGAACGCGTTACGGATCACCCGTGCTTCGGCATGCTTCGACCCGACACATCGATCGTTCGATGTAGATGATGCGGCGTACGCAGGACGATCGACCGGTCCACCACGGATACGCCCGGAAACTGCTCGGCGAGATAACCTTCCAAACGCTGCACGTCGTCGATCGAGCGCAGCCACACCGCCAATGCGATGTCGTAGCTGCCGATCGTCGAAGCAACAAGCCTCGCCTCACGCAGGAGGGAAAGGCGCTGAGCAATGGCTTCCTTTCGCCCCTCGAGACGTAAGAAATACCAGGCGTAGACCGGCCAGCCGGAGTAGGGCCGAGCAATCTCCGTGCGGACGACCAGGCGCCCCGTCGACAGCTCGTGAGAAAGGAGCGCCCCGGCGCGAGCCGGCGTGACGCCGAGGGCTGCAGCGAGGGCCGAGACGGTAATTCGTGGTTCGCGAGAAAGGATGTCGAACAGCTTCGACTGTTCCTCTTCGCTGGCGCGTACCCCACGACTCTTCGCCGCCGGGGCCGACTCGAGCGCGGCAATTTCTTCCGCATCGAGAGCACGTAGACGCCAGTTTCGTGCGTCGGAATTCGCCGAGGACACGATCTGAGTTCGCATCGCAGTGACCATCGGCAGCGATCGTGTTCGTTCCAAGACATACCTGGACAATTGATCGAGGTCAGTGCAGGTGAGCGTGACGAGTAGATCCCGATTGCCGGTTGTGAGATCGACTGTGAGAACTTCGGGATCGTGCGCGATCTGTTCGGCCACGCTCAAGGTCTGTGCCGGTGCGCATTCGATCTCGAGCAGTGCGGTCGCCGACACGATGGGACCCCCACGGTACGCAGCGATCCACGCTATCCCTTGCGAGTGCAGACGCTCCCAACGCCTGGTCAGGGTGACCGGGTCGGAACCGATCGCGCGTGAAAGCTCGGACCACGAGGCTCGCGGCCTGATCTGCAGTGCGTTCAACAGCCGAAGATCTTCGTCCTTGAGCACCTGATCCTGCACCGAGGACCTCACTTTCAAAAGAATGCTGCACCGAGACAGGATCGAAACGCATCGATCCTAACTTCATCACATCAATAGTCCACCAAATCCTGAACCTCGAGAACGCTTGCTTCTTGCGTTCGTTCGCCCCCTCGAGAAAGACACCGACATGACCGAAGCATTCCCTGTCTCGCATGACGATTCTCCGGTCAGCGATCAAACCCCGACGCAAAAGATCGTTTTCGCCTTGAGGTCGCCACGGCTGTGGATCGTGGCGATTCTGCTCCTCGCGCTTGCGGCAGGCGCCCAACTGATCGGCCCCGCAGTGATTCCTGTCGGCGCTGCCGCCATCACGATCTTGCCCATGGTGTGGGGACTGATTGCCGGCGGTGCCGTCTCGAGTCAGAAGTGGAAACCTCTCGGCCTCGATCTTCAGGCCGCAGCCTCGGCAATCATGGGGCTGGCTGTTCTCTTGCTTTGCGCGAGACTGTCTTTCACCATCGGCCCGAACATCCAACTGTTGTTCGAGGCGGGCCCCGCCCTGCTACTGCAGGAACTGGGGCACTTGTTCGGCACTATCGCTCTCGCACTCCCGTTGGCGGTACTCCTTCGGATGGGACCGGCCACCGTCGGAGCCACCTTCTCCATCGACCGCGAGGGGTCCTTCGCGATGGTCAGTGAACGCTACGGTCCCGATTCCGACCAGTACCGTGGTGTCCTGTCGATGTACGTCTTCGGCACTCTGTTCGGTGCCGTGCTGATCAGCCTGATTGCGTCGCTGGCGACATCCTTCAACATCTTCGACCCCCTTGCATTGGCTATGGGTGCTGGGGTCGGATCCGGCTCGATGATGGCTGCCGCTGCCGCCAGCGTCGTTTCGGCGCACCCCGAGATGGCCGACCAGGTACTCGCCGTAGCGGCAACATCCAACATCATCACCGGCCTCCTCGGCGTGTATGTCGGCATGTATGTCGCACTCCCCCTTGCCGATCGAATCTACGGCGCACTCACCAAGCGCTCGAAGACGACCAGCGAACGGAAAGCCGACACTGCCCCACGAGCGGTTGCGCCGAGCGTCACCGTGCCGCTGACCACCATCGTTCCGATTCTGTTCGTCGGTGGGGTCATCGTCTCCTCAATCGCAGCGGGTGGCGTATCTCGATCGATCATCGTCGGTTACCTGATCCTCACCGGATTGTTGCTCCTGGGCGTCGGCGTGGCCCGCCTGACGCGCGGCAAGATCGCGGCGATGATCGCAATCATCACCATCGGCGCCTTGGCGACAACACCGTGGTCCCCCATCGGTGATTTCGTCTCGAGCACCGTCGGGACTGTCGACTTTCTCTCGATCTGCACCCTCACCTTGACTGTCGCAGGTCTCAGCCTCGGCAAGGACCTTCCCTTGCTCAAGACGATCGGCTGGAAGATCGTGCCCGTCGGAATCGTCGCGATCCTCGCCTCTTACCTACTTTCCGTGGTCGTCGCGGAGTTCGCGCTGGGCCTCTGGCACTAGAACTGCACCCGAAGACGCTGAGAACCGAAGACACCGCGATCCGAAGACACAGAGAACCAAAGATGTTGAAAGGAAGCAATACCCATGTCCATCGCTGACACCCTCACCCACACAGACTCGGTTTCGAGCACGATCGAGAAGTGGGCATCACGCCTCATCGATGTCAGCCACACGATCCATGCTCACCCAGAGCTGGCATTCGAAGAGCATCGGGCGTCCGCCCTCTTGGCGGACGCCGCACAGGAAGCCGGCTTCACGGTTACTCGCGCCGCCTACGGCCTCGAGACGGCATTCGAAGCTGTGCGAGGCTCCGGCCCCTTCCGCGTCGTAGTCTGCGCTGAGTACGACGCCCTTCCCGACATCGGTCATGCGTGTGGACACAATGTCATCGCCGCTGCCGGACTGGGAACAGCGATCGCGCTCGGAGAGGTCGCGGAGGAACACGGCCTGAGCGTCGTCCTTCTCGGTACGCCGGCCGAAGAACATGGCGGCGGGAAAGTCTTGCTGCTCGAACGTGGCGCATGGGAGGGCGCGGCGATGTCGATCATGGTCCACGGCGCTGCGGGTGAAGACGTCAGTTGCACGGTCACCGGAACGCAGGCAGTCGACCGGTTCGACGTGACCTACACCGGACGAGCCGCACACGCGGCCGCTGCGCCACACAAGGGCATCAACGCAGGTGACGCCGCCACGATCGCCTTGGTCGCCATCGGACTTCTCCGTCAACAACTTCCGTCCGACGTCAGGCTCAACGCCTATGTCGAGCACGGCGGCGAAGCAACAAACATCATTCCGGCCTCGACGTTGGTGCGAGCGGAAGTTCGGGCCGCAGAACTCGACGTGCTGTTGGACGCCAAGCGTCGCATGCTCTCCTGCTTCGAGGGCGCAGCTGTGGCCAGCGACTGCTCCTGGTCGACCGAACGCGCCGAACCGCGCTACGAGGAGCTTGTTCAACATCGCGTGCTGGCGACGATCTGGGACGAGGAGATCGCGAGCCTGGGCCGCACCGCGGCCGCCCGAACTCCCCTGACCGGCGGCTCGACGGACATGGGCAACGTGTCGAAGGTGGTCCCCTCGATCCACCCGATGATCGCGTTGCGCGGCGTCACCGGAGTTCCTCACACTATCGAGTTTGCCGCTGATGCCCGCTCCGCAGCGGGCGACGAAGCTGTTCTGCACGGAGCAATCGCAATGGCGCGCACAGTGATCCGAGCCGCCACCGGGGACTCGCGCTCCAATCTCCTGACGATTGCGGCCCAGCGCGAGTCAGGAGCGACCACCGTCACGAGCGCCGAATGAGCACCACCGGCGTCTATGTTTCCGCTCTCGAATTCTTCTCCATCGGCATCGGACCCTCCAGTTCACACACGGTCGGTCCGATGCGCGCCGCTCGCACTTTCGGCGGCGAGCTCTCCGCCGCCGGCTTGACCGCGTCGGTCGACCGAATTCGCTGCAACCTGCACGGCTCTCTCGCCGCCACCGGAATAGGTCACTGCACTCCCGACGCGGTGATTGCGGGACTTCGTGGGTTGGATCCTGAAACGTGCGAGCCGACCGACGTTCACGGGCGATGGGCCGAACTGTCGGACGGCGGATCGGTGATGCTCGTCGGCGGTTCACTCGGACATGTTGTGTTCACTCGCGAGGACATGGTGTTCGAGCCACTCGTTCGCCGTCACGGGCACCCCAACTCGATGACACTGACAGCCTTCAAGGGTAACGAAATCGTCTGTACGAGTACATATCTGTCGATCGGTGGCGGATTCGTACTGCGCGCCGGAACGGAGACGCAAGCAAGCACGCATTCGATCAACTCACACTATCGAACCGCGAAAGAACTACTGGCGGAATGCGACTCCGGAACTATCGCCGAGCTGGCACTGTCGGACGAAATCGCGATACACGGCCAGGATCGGGCATTCGCCGGCATCGACGCGATCTGGTCCGCGATGCGCGCATGCATCGAACGCGGCACCCAGACCGAAGGTGTATTGCCCGGGCGTCTCGGAGTTCGCCGACGAGCACGGTCTGCGAACATTCAACTGGAACAACGTAACTGCGCACCATCCTCACGCGAGTGGTTGACCGTCTACGCCATGGCGGTCAACGAAGAAAATGCAGCAGGCGGCCGCGTGGTAACGGCTCCGACGAACGGTGCCGCAGGCATCGTGCCGGCGGTGCTCTACCACCACATACGTGCGACGGGCGCCGGCGCTCACGACGTTCGAACCTTTCTCCTCACCGCTGCCGCAATCGGATCGATCATCAAGGCGAATGCCTCGATCTCGGGCGCGGAGGCGGGGTGCCAGGGTGAAGTCGGAGCTGCCTGCGCGATGGCGGCAGCCGGCTTGTGCGCTGTCATGGGCGGATCACCACGACAAATCGAGAATGCAGCTGAGATTGCCATGGAACACCATCTGGGGCTGACCTGCGATCCGGTTGGTGGCCTGGTCCAAATCCCCTGCATCGAACGAAATGCCGTAGCCGCCTCGACTGCAGTCACCGCAGCTCAGCTCGCATACCTGGGTGACGGGACGCATGTGGTGAGCCTCGATACCGTCATCGAAACCATGCGCCAAACCGGAAACGACATGTCCGTGCGTTACAAGGAAACCAGTGAAGGCGGACTCGCCGTCAATGTCGTCGAGTGCTGAGGGGATGTCGACGGCAGCGGCGACGGCGGGCGGACGCCATCGCCGGAAATATCATCCTCTCGAACGATGAAGTCCGGTGTACCGATTTCTACACTCGTTGACATGACTTTGTGGACGGTGACCAGATGATCGCTCATCACGCTGGAGGAATCCCACTGCACAACTCTCCACTGCACAACACCGCGGGGCCGTCGCGCTCGACGCAGTCCTCCGGTCGCAAGATCGCCACGTTGATCGCGTTGGTCGCCGGTTTCTCCGCTGCCTTCGTTCTCGCCCCGGGCATGCTGACGAGTAGGCCGGGCGATGGGTACGCAGGCGAGGGGGAATTCGTCGAGACGGTTCGCGCCGCGTTCGTCGAATACTGGAGTTCCGGTGTCCAAGCCTTCTCTCCGAGCTTGGAGTCCGCTGTCGACTACTGGCTGCGTTACCACGTGGCCAAGGCTGTGATCGCGGTAATCCTGCTGACGGTTCTGCTCGCACTCGGCCGCATGGTCAAGGCGTCGTTCGTGAACGCCGGCTCTCTGACGGTTGTAAAGAAACTCGCATTCGTCTCGGCGGGAGGCCTGGTCACGCTCCTCGCGCTGTTCTCTTCGGTACTCGTGATGGCAAATGTCCAAGGTGTTGTCGCACCCTTCTCTTCGCTGATCTCGATGTTGCCCGTGGCCCAGACGGATGGGGCACTCTCCGAAACCGTCGGGCAGGTCCGACAACAGCTCGCTCAGTCGACGGCCACCGGAAATCAGCAAAGTCCCGCCCTCGAACTGATGATCAGCGACTTCGCGCGGTATCACTTGGCCATGGCGGTGATCGCGCTGATCGCGGCAGCAATATCACTGGCCGTGACTGTGGTCGTGTCGGCACGCTTCGCGAGAACGGCACGATCCGACAGGCGGACGAGATTCATGTCGGGGTCGATAGGCCTTCTCACTGCACTGTTCACGCTGGGATTGATCGTTGTCGGCGTAGCAAATATGGGCACCGCGGCAGACCCCGCACCGGCGCTGGCGGCGTTCTTCGACGGCGGGCTCTGACCCAAGTCAAGGGTTCAGGCCAGGGTTCCGTAGTCCCCCGGTACCGGTTGAGGAGGTACCTGGGGACTGCGTCTGCCGTACCCGGGGTCGATGTGTGAGTGCCCTCGGACAGGCAGAGTTCGACTCATGAAAACCGGAGCAAGACGCATCATGCTTGTCGGCCTGTGCAGCGCCATGGTTGCCGGCGCTGTAATCAGCTGCAGCACGGACAAATCCGCAGACAATCCCACATCCACCACTGACAAGGTCATGGACTCTGCCATCACCGGCCAGCTCGATTCGATCATCGACGCTGCAGTGAATTCGACGGGGATTCCCGGTGCGATGGTGGGCATTTGGGGACCCGACGGCAACTATGTGAAGGTTGCAGGAGTCGCCGACACTGCAACCAAGGCACCGATGGAGACCGACTTCTACCACCGGATCGGTAGCGTCACCAAGACATTTACCGTCACCGCCCTGCTGCAATTGGTCGACGAGGGAAAGATCGGTCTCGACGATCCGATCTCCCAGTACGTCGACGGGGTCATGGAAGGTGATGCGATCAGCTTGCGTCATCTGGCAGGGATGCGCAGCGGCCTCGTGGACTACACGACGTCTGAACAGTTTGTGATGGAATATCTTTCGGATCCTCGCCGAACTTTCACACCGGAGGAACTCGTCGGATACGTCAAGGACCTCCCACTCCAACTTCGACCAGGGACCACCGTCGACTACTCGAACACCAACACTATTCTGCTGGGAATGGTGATCGAAAAGGTCTCCGGCTCAAAACTGTCGGACGTCATCGACACCAAGATCACGACACCACTCGGCATGGAGCACACCAGCTTTCCCACGACCAACGCGTTCCCGACACCACACGCACAGGGTTACACCAACCAAACGCTCGACGAATCCGTGACCGCGGCGACGGACTGGAATCCGTCGTGGGGCGGCGCCGCGGGTGCAATGATCTCGTCGTTGGACGACATGCGCATCTGGGTTCCGGCGCTGGCCAAGGGCGATCTCCTCACCGACGACACTCAGAAGCAGCGCCTGCAGACCGTGAACTTGAGCGAAGGGGACGACAGCTCCGGCTACGGACTCGGATTGTTCAACAGCGGTGGCTGGATCGGTCACAACGGAAGCCTGCCCGGCTACAAGACAGTCTCGGTCTACTTGCCCGAGAAGGACACCACCCTGGTCGTCTTCATCAACACCGACATCGACGGCGAGACTGATCTGACCAGCGCGTTGATGGTACCGATCACCAAGTTGATCAGCCCCGACAACGTCTACGGCTGATCACCTCAGGTCCGATCGACAATTCAGACAAAAGTGCCATATCGGGTTCGATCTGTCGATAAGCTCGACCGTCGGCAGATCGAAACCCGAAAGAGGCGCTCATGGGATCGTTGAACGACTGGCTACTCAACAGCGACAGCCCGCTCGTGGGCATAGTCGGCGGCATCCTGCTGACGATCGCAATGCTCTCCGGCGGTACGGGCATGTAGCCCATTAACATCAGCATGTGATTCGTGACATCTTCACGTGACTCAACGAACATGTTCGTTACGAACATGTTCGTGTACGGTGAAAGCATGCCCAACCAGCCAGCAAGTCCATCGAGCCGACGCAATCGTCCGGCCAAACCCGCTCTGACACGCGAGGGCATCGTCAGTACCGCGGTGGAAATCTTGCGGTCGGAGGGGTTGCAGAAGTTGACCATGCGTCGACTCGCCCTCGAACTCGACACCGGGCCGGCGTCGCTGTACGTGTACGTTCAAAATACCGCCGAATTGCACGCCGCCGTTCTGGACGAACTGCTCGGAGTCGTGGACCTCGCCGAAAATTCCTCCGGCACTTGGCAAGCGCGCCTCGAACGGGTGCTGACGTCCTACACGGCCATACTGTTCGATCATCCCGGCCTTGCCCAGTCGGCTCTCGTTTCCCGGCCCAGCGGAGTTCACTACGTACGCCTGCTCGAGCGCCTGCTGGCATTGCTAGACGAAGGCGAAGTCCCTTCGGGTCAAGCCGCGTGGGGCGTGGACTTGCTGCTGCAGTACGCGACGTCCACTGCTGCCGAACACTCGGCGCCGAACAATTCCGCCGACTCGGATGCCCAATGGAGCGCGTTGACCGACGCAATCCGGAACGCAAACCCGCAGACGCACCCACTCGTCGCAGGCCATGCAACAGCTCTACTTGCCGGTGAACCCACCGCGCGCCTCTCCTGGGGATTCCGCACGCTCATCACGGGCATCGAGAACACCCCACTCACTTCTTAGGAACCCACCATGAACCACTACCCCATCGCAATCATCGGCGCCGGCCTCGGCGGCCTCACCCTCGCCCGAGTCCTCCATCTCCGCGGAATCGATTCGGCGGTATTCGATTTCGAATCCGGACCAACAGCTCGGACCCAAGGCGGGATGCTCGACATCCACGAAGACTCGGGCCAGATCGCGCTTCGTGCCGCAGGCCTCTACGACGAGTTCCGCGCACTCGTTCATCAAGGCGGCGAAGAGACACGCGTCCTCGATCGAAATGCCGTCGTGCACCTGAGCGAGCAGGACACCGGAGACGGCGACCGCCCGGAAATCGACCGCGGCCAGCTGCGTGACCTACTGCTCAGCTCAATTCCGAAAGAAACAATCCGCTGGGGAGCAAAGGTCCGCAGTGCCCATCCGTTGCCGGACGGTCGGCATGAAGTCCACCTCGTGGATGGCACCCACTTCACCACCGATCTCCTGGTCGGCGCCGACGGCGCGTGGTCGAAAATTCGCCCACTGGTTTCAAACGCCACTCCTGCCTATACCGGAGTATCTTTCGTGGAGTTCGACCTTCACGACGCCGACAACCAGCACGCGAAGGCCGCTGAAACAGTCGGCGGCGGAATGATGTTCGCGCTCAGTGCCGACAAGGGCTTCCTTGCCCACCGTGAGACCGACAACAGTCTGCACATCTATGCCGCCCTGCGAGTTCCCGAGAACTGGTCAGCTAGTGTCGACTTCTCCGACGATCATATTGCGAAGAAGATTCTGCTGGAACACTTCTCGGACTGGGACGAGTCGCTGCGGTCACTGATCGTCGAAGCGGACAGCTCGCTGACCCCTCGCCCCATCCATGCTCTTCCCATCGGGCACAGTTGGAGCCGTACTCCCGGGGTCACTCTGCTCGGGGACGCAGCGCATGTCATGTCGCCGTTTGCCGGAGAGGGCGCGAACCTGGCAATGCTCGACGGCGCCGAACTCGGCCAGGCGATCGCGTCACATAGCGGCACGGAGGAAGGACTTGCTGCCTACGAGGAACGACTCTTCCCACGCAGCGCCGCATCGGCACAACAGTCGGCTGACGGTCTGGACATGTGCTTCGGCGAGAACGCACCCCAGGGGCTCCTGGACATGTTCAACTCACAACCGTGACCTGACGAATTCGGATCAGGTCGTCATGCCTCGAGGGCAAGCGACGAAGACAAACCACGGTGGGCTTCGACTTCATCGAGCAGTTGGTGGGCTTTCTGCTCGACCACGGACAGTGCATCGGCGCCGGCGACCCACCGACGCGGGGGTAGCGGCGAATCGACAAGTGCCACAAGTGCCGCGGCAAGTTTCACCGGATCCCCACCCTGGGCACCGTTCATGCTCTTCCACGCTTCGACGGTCTTGCCAGTCCGGGCGTCGTAATCGTCTATCGACAATTCAGGCCAGATCGACGACGCACCCTCGACAAGCAGTTCGGTCCGGAAGAATCCCGGCTCCACGATCGTCGTCCCGATTCCGTACGGTTCGACGTCGAATCGCAATGATTCCATCCAGCCCTCCAGCGCAAATTTCGACGCGGCGTAGGCTGCGCAAAACTCCTGACCAACCAGGCCCGCAAGCGAACTGACAGTCACGACATGTCCACTCCGTTGCCTACGCATCACCGGCAACACCGCCCGTGTCACATTGATCGGCCCGAAAAAGTTGGTCTCCATCTGAGCGCGAAGTTGCGCCGGACTGACAACCTCGAAGAACCCGGCGTAGAAGTTTCCGGCGTTGTTCACCAGCACATCGATTCCACCGAATCGTGCAACTGCCGTGTCCACCGCAGCATATGCGGCTTGTTCGTCGGTGATGTCCAAGGCAATCACCAACAGGTCGTCATGCTCACCGATCGCTGCAGAAACACGGTCCGCATCACGCCCCGTTGCCACCACCGCGTGCCCGCCGGCAAGAGCCGCCTGCGCAATGTCGACTCCCATGCCCCGGCCTGCGCCGGTTACGAACCAGACCTTCTTGTCACCCATGTTCACTGTCCTCCCGTTTGATGGAGTCCAGTACAGAACAGATTCCACGGGCCTGGGAGTGCCTATCGTTCCCGGTAACAGCAGACCCCCTCGACGCCCCTCCTACTCGCGAAGAGTCGTCAAGAAGGCAATACGGTCACCACGGTAGAGCGAACGAACGCGCTCGATCGGCACACCCTCCGGATCGACGGAGGTCCGGTGCAGCAGAAGCATCGGCATCGAGGTCGTGGACTCGACGAGCGTTGCCTCACGTGGTGACGCGAGCACCGTCTCGATCCGTTCGGTTGCGGAGGCGAAGACCACGCCGATCGAGCGAATGGCCGCGTAGAGCGATGTCGTCGCGTCGAAAGCGTCGAGCATCTCACCGAACCTGCTGTCCGGCAGGAAGGTTGATTCGAGTCCGATCTTCTCGCCGTCGGCGAAGAGGACACGTTCGAGATGAACGACGCTGTCGCCCAGCTCGATACCCAACTCCGTGGCGAGACCGTCGTCGGCCGACATTCGTTCGAACGTCACAACCTTACGACTGGGCACTCGCCCAGCACTCAGCGCGCCTTCGGTATACGAACGAATCGAGAGAGGCTGAACCAACTTCGGACTCGCGACGACAGTGCCCCGCCCCCGCCGCTCGATCCGTCCTTCGACAAGCAGATCACGAA
Organism: Rhodococcus sp. MurmanLake-1; assembly: GCF_056945715.1. Lineage (NCBI taxonomy): Bacteria > Bacillati > Actinomycetota > Actinomycetes > Mycobacteriales > Nocardiaceae > Rhodococcus > Rhodococcus sp. MurmanLake-1. The sequence continues at coordinate 746,557 of NZ_JBWZNF010000001.1, forward strand.
GCGCTTGACGGACCGTCTCGCGAGCGACAGTGAACCGTGCCGCCAATTCCCGCTCGGACGGGACTGCGTCGCCCTCCTCGAGCCCACTGAGAATGGTCTCGATCTCGGTGCGCACCCGGTAGTACTTCAGCTCCGGTTCGATCACGACGCTCGAGGTCCCCGGCCCGGTGGACGTCTGCTGATTCATGGCGCAAGCGTACAAGAATTCGGTCTATACCAATTGTTAACCTGGAGTTCGTCTCGATTCTCCCTATTGGTCTAGACCAAACGTCACTATCTCTACATGCGAATTTTGATTGTGGGCGGAGGAATCCTCGGAACGGCGCACGCCGACGAGGCAATCCGCCGGGGACACGACGTCATCCATCTCGAACGCGAGCCCGAAGCCCGCGGTGCAACGGTACGGAACTTCGGATTGGTCTGGGTATCCGGGCGTGCTCCGCACGAACTCGAAGCCGCGCTGCGTTCGCGCGAGCTGTGGGCGGACCTTGCCGCCCGTGTCCCCGGCGTCGGATACCGCCCGGCCGGCTCCATCACCCTCATGCGCACCGAGGAGGAGGTCGCGGTCGCGAAGGAAGCATTCGCTCGGCCGGACGCCGACAACCGAGGGTTCGCACTTCTCGATCCCGACGCCGTTCGCGTCGTCAACCCCGCGCTCCGGGGCAAGTTTCTCGGCGGACTGCACTGCACCCTGGACGCCGCTGTCGAGTCACGGCAAGCGCTCCCCGCCATCCGTTCTTACCTCGAATCCACCGGCCGTTACACCTTCCACGCCGGAACGGAAGCCCGCGAGATCGCGACGAACACCTCCGGCGTACACATCCGCGACGACCACGGTCGCAACTTCGACGCCGATCTCGTGATCGTCTGCCCCGGAGCAACACTCGGCGGATTGGCCCGCGATCTCGCCGGCGATCTCCCGTTGCGACGTGTGCGCCTGCAGATGATGCAGACCGCCCCACTCGGCGAAAAGCTCACCACCGCAATCGCGGACGGTGACAGCTTCCGCTACTACCCCGGTTTCGCCGGATCTGCCCTCGATCACCTTCGCACGGTGCAGCCACAGGAACCGACTGCCGAGGAGCACCGCATGCAGCTCCTGTGCGTGCAGCGCTTGCACGGCGGTCTGACCATCGGTGACACCCACGAATACGAGGAGCCCTTCGACTTCGACGTCGACGAGGCGCCCTATCGCCATCTGTCCGGAGTCGTGGAAACACTTCTGGGACGCGATCTTCCGCCCATCGTCAAGCGATGGGCGGGCGTCTACAGCCAGTGCCTCGACCCCTCACAACTTGTTCACCGCGCACAAGCCGCCGACAACGTCTGGGTGGTTGCCGGTCCCGGTGGCCGCGGCATGACGCTCGGCCCGGCATTGGCGGAACAAACCGCCGACCAGCTCGGTCTCTGAATCCTTCCGACAAGAAAGACTTCTCATGTCTCCCATCACCCTTGCCGTTCTCGACATGGCCGGCACCACCGTCGCCGACGACGGACTGGTTCTTCGCGCGTTCGCCGCCGCTGCCGAAGCCGGCGGACTGCCTGCCGAAGGCCCGGAAGCCGACGCCGCTCGCCAGTACGTCCTCGACACCATGGGCCAGTCGAAGATCGTCGTGTTCCGGGCGATCTTCGGTGACGAGAACCGCGCCCAGGCCGCGAACGCCGCCTTCGAAACCACTTACGATTCCCTCATCGACCAGGGCCTGGCCGAGCCGATCCCTGGCGCGGAGAAGGCGATCACCACACTGCGCGAGGCCGGCATCAAAGTTGCCTTGACCACCGGTTTCAGCCGATCGACGCAGGACAAACTCCTCGTCGCACTCGGCTGGGAAACCCTCGCCGATCTCACCCTCTCCCCCGCCGAGGCCGGTCGCGGTCGACCGTACCCGGACCTGATTCTGACTGCCCTGCTCAAACTTTCGATCGACGACGTCCACCAGATCGCCGTACTCGGCGACACGTCCAACGACGTGCTCAGCGGCATTCGCTCCGGCGCATCCATCGTCGCCGGAACTCTGACCGGCGCACACGACGAGCAACAGCTTCGCGACGCCGGAGCCACCCACATCGTCCCGTCCGTGACGGAGTTCGCCGAACTCCTCACCCACTCCTGATCTCACCTCCGAAAAAGGAATCGTCATGCGTCTACGCCCGAGCATCGCTGCGGCCGCTCTCGCCGTGTCCGTCCTTTCGTTCACCACTGCCTGCGGTGGCACCGGCACTGCTGCCGGATCAGATACCGAGACCGTCACCGTCTACAGCGCCGACGGTCTGTCCGGTTGGTACAAGGGAAGATTCGACGCCTTCACCGCGCAGACCGGTATCGCCGTCAACCTCGTGGAAGCCGGATCCGGCGAGGTCGTCTCGCGGGTCGAGAAAGAACAGTCCAACCCACAGGCGGACGTGATCATCACGCTGCCGCCGTTCATCCAGAAGGCCGACGCCCAAGGTCTGCTCGAGCCCAGCGGAATCGACACCTCCGCCGTTCCCGCGGACGAGAAGGACGACGCCGGCAAATACGTACCCGTCGTCGAGAATTACCTCTCGTTCATCGCCAATCCGACTGCGTCACCCGCCCCACAATCTTGGGACGACCTGCTCACTGATCAGTTCAAGGGCAAGTTGCAGTACTCCACGCCCGGCCAGGCCGGCGACGGTACCGCGGTGTTGTTGCTGCTCCAGCATCTGATGGGCAAGGAAGGCGCACTCGACTACCTCGGAAAGCTCCAGGCCAACAACGTCGGTCCCTCGTCCTCCACCGGAAAGCTCCAGCCCAAGGTCAGCAACGGGGAACTCCTGGTCGCCAACGGTGACGTCCAGATGAACCTCGCCTCCATCGCCGACGACGGCTCGAAGTTCGACATCTTCTTCCCCGCGGGAGCCGACGGCACTCGCACCACCATTGCACTGCCCTACGTGATGGGCCTCGCCAAGAGCGCACCGAGCAGCGAACAAGCCAAGAAGTTGATGGAGTTCCTGCTCTCCGAAGAATCCCAGAAGACCGTCGCCACCGATGCACTCGGCGTATCGGTCCGCGAGGACGTCCGAAGCAGTGCCGGTGAATCGACCGACAAGAACACGCCTTCGGGAGTTCTGCAGGGCGTCAACGTGTGGACCCCGAACTGGAACGACGTCCTCAGCTCGCTCGACGCCGACATCGCCGCTTACCAGAAAGCCACCGGGAGCTGATCATGGCAAGAACCAGACTGGGGCGGACGCTCCCCGAGACCGTCGGTGTTCACGGAGCGATCGAACATTCCGCTCCGGCCATCACCTTCGATCGCGTCAACGTCGCCTACGGCCGCGGGAAGACCGCAACCCATGCACTCGTCGATTTCAATCTGCGAGTGGCACCGGGTGAAACTGTGGCACTGCTGGGGCCCAGTGGATCCGGCAAGTCGACCGCCCTGAAGGCCCTCGCGGGTTTTGTCCGCCCCACGTCCGGTTCCGTCAAGCTCGGCACCCGAGACGTCACCAATCTGCCTCCCGCACAACGCGGTATCGGCGTCGTCGTTCAGTCGTACGCTCTTTTCCCGCACATGCGAGTTTCCGAGAACGTAGCCTTCGGACTCCGAGCCCATCGCGTGCCGCGCTCGGAGATCGGCCCTCGCGTAGCCGAAGCCCTCGACATGGTCGGGATGTCGGCGTACGGAAAGCGCCTTCCCCGTGAGCTTTCCGGCGGTCAACAGCAGCGAATCGCAATCGCCCGAGCCTTGGCAATTCGCCCTGGAGTACTCCTCCTCGACGAACCACTGGCCGCCCTGGATGCGCAACTTCGCGAGAGCATGCTCGGCGAACTGGCGAGACTGCGCGCCGCACTACCTGACACAGCCATGCTCTATGTGACGCACGATCAGAGTGAAGCCCTGGCGCTCGCAGACCGAATCGCAGTGATGCGCAACGCCAGACTCGCGGACATCGACACCGCCGAGGCCTTGTGGAAACGCCCGCCGTCCAGCTTCACCGCGGCCTTCCTCGGGGGTGCCAACCTGCTGCCCTGCACCGTCACACGCGTCATCGGCACCTCCGCACTGGTCTCGATCGGTGGCACGCCGTTCACCGCTCACGCCCCGCAGCCCGAGATCGGGCACATCGAATGGGAGTCCGACATGGACGCCTACCTGTGTGTTCGTCCACACGCGGTAGGCGTAACCGGCGTCGGCGCACGAGGATCATTCCCGGCGCGCATCGTCTCGAGCGTCTGGCGCGGTTCCACGACGCGTCTGACGCTGGCTGTCCGTGGCCTCGACGACGTCCGCGTCGACGCGGATGTTCCAGGGCACGACGAACGACCGGTCGACACCGAAGTGGGCGTCGTCTTGCCCACGGACGGCAGTGTCCTGGTTCCGGCGGATCGCCACCCATGACGACAACCTTGGAACGCCCCGAAACCGCTGTGCCCCAGCACAAAGACCCGATCCCGTGGCGCCGGATCGGGTGGACGCTACCGCCACTGCTTCTTGTCCTCGTGTTTGCTGTCTATCCCACTGCGCGTGTCCTCACGGAATCGCTGAGCACCGGAAGCGGCACCGGGTTGTCCACGTGGTCCTCCGTGCTCGGTTCGGAACTGTTCAGGACCGCACTCTGGCGGACCATCCAGATCGCCGTGGCGTCAACCCTGGGGTGCCTGATCCTGGGAACCTTCCTCGCCTTGGTGCTTGCCTTCGTTCCATTCACCGGATCCAAGGTGGTGGGGCGATTGATCGACACGGTGCTCGCCCTGCCGTCATTCCTGATCACGCTGGCGTTCACGTTTCTGTACGGCACGGCCGGCGCCGTCAACGCCTTGATCATCCGCATCACCGGCGACGCGAGCGGCCCGCTGAACTTCCTGAACACTCCGTTCGGAGTCATCGCGGCCGAAATCACCTTCTTCACACCCTTTGTCGTGCGTCCGCTATTGGCCGCGTTCACCCAGATTCCGCGTGAACAGCTCGACGTTGCAGCCAGCCTCGGCGCGTCACCCGTCCGAGTTCTGCGGCAGGTGGTGATGCCGGAAGCGTGGCCAGCCCTCCTGGCCGGTGGATCGCTCGTACTTCTGATGACACTGAATGAATTCGGCATCGTGCTCTTCACCGGAGCAAAAGACGTCGTAACGCTTCCGGTCCTCATCTACACCCGCGGCATCGTCACCTTCGACTTGCCCGGCGCGGCAGTGATCGCGACGGTCCAGGTCGCACTCTCACTCGGCCTGTACTGCCTCTACCGATTCACCTTCAACAGATTGATGGGAGGCAGCCGTGCTGCTGTGGACACGAAGCTCTAGGGCTCTCGTACTCGGATTCTTCACCCTGGTCGTCGCGGTGGTTTTTGTCGCGCCCATCGCCACCGTCGTCGCGGCTGCCTTGGCCGGATCGTGGACCGGTCCACTTCCGTCGAATCTCGGCGGCAAGAACTTCTCCACGGCGCTGTCCGACGAGAACTTCGCCAGCCTGATCGTCAGTTTGCAGACTGCATTCATCTCGGGAGCACTGGCATTGATCGTCGGAACGTGGGCCGCGCTGGCCTCTCGTGAGGCACCGATGTGGCTGCGGCGCATCACCGATGCCGTATTCCATTTACCGATTGCAGTTCCGTCGGTCGCGATCGCCTGGGTCTGCTCATCACTTTCAACGAGCGCCCATTACTGCTCGGCGGCACCAAATGGATCGTGATTCTCGCTCACACGGTTTTGGTGCTTGCCTTTGCCTTCAGTTCCGTATCGGCCGCGCTCGAACGGCTCGATCCCGCCTACCGTCAAGCTGCCGAATCACTCGGCGCCGGCCCAGTGCGGGTGCTGACGCGGGTGACGCTACCGCTGCTGCTCCCAGCGTTGGGTGCGGCCGCCGGGCTTTCCATCGCACTGTCGATGGGTGAGCTGGGCGCAACGGTCATGGTCTACCCGGCGACATGGAAGACCTTGCCGGTCAGCATCTTCGGACTCACCGACCGCGGCCAGGTATTTCTTGCCGCAGCAAATACGACACTGCTGCTTGCAGTTACCCTGATCGCCCTCATGGTGGTCGGCAGAATCCGTCGGCGCTGACCTTGCTGTGCGCCTTTATTAACCGCCCGCGGTTAATAAAGGCGCACAGCAAGGGGTTTATCCCTTCCGCAAGATGTACCGCTGAACCTTGCCGCTCGGGGTCTTGGGCAGGTTCGGAACAAAGTGCACCGTGCGTGGGTACGCGTGCGCTGCAAACTTCTTCTTCACCAGGGTTTGCAGTTCCTTCTCGAGTTCGTCGTCACCGTCGACACCTTCGCGAAGTACGACGAACGCCTCGAGGACCTCACCGCGCAACTCGTCGGGCATGCCCACCACTGCCGCCTCGATGACGTGCTCGTGCATGACCAGCACGCTCTCGACGTCGAAGGGACCGATGCGGTAGCCCGCCATGATGATGACGTCGTCGTCGCGCGAGGAGAAGAAGAAGAATCCGTCCTCGTCCGTCATTCCGGCGTCACCGGTGATGTACCAGCGACCGTCTTCGCTGAATCGCTGCTTCGTCTTCTCCGGCGCATCGACGTACCCGGTGAACCACATCAACGGACTGTTGTGAGTATCGATCGCCACGCGTCCCTGAGTGCGAGCCGGTGCGATGTCATCCGAATTGTCCTCCAGCACAGCGGCAGACCAGCCCGGCAACGGACGACCCATGGATCCTGGACGGACGTCCTCGCGGAGTCCGTCGGCCCAGGCGTTGACAATGAACATGCCGTGCTCGGTCTGGCCGTAGTGATCACGAACCTCGACGCCCAACGAGTTCTTCGACCACGCAACAACATCCGGGGTCAAGGGCTCACCGGCCGAGGACGCGCGGCGAAGCGAGATGCCTTCCGGAACGGGCGCCTTGTCGGCACGCAGACTGCGGTACACGGTCGGAGCAGCGGCAAAATTGGTGACACCGAACTTCTCGATGATCTGCCACGTCAGCGGCGCGGAGAATCCGGCGTGCAGCAGAATGCTTCGCGTTCCCGCGGCAAGCGGACCGAGCAACGCGTAGTACAGCCCGTACGCCCAGCCCGGGTCTGCGGCGTTCCAGAACACGTCGTCCTGACGGACGTCGAGGCCGAACTCCTGGTAGGCATGGAACGACGCGAGCGCGCGCACCGGAACCGGCACGCCCTTGGGTGTCCCCGTGGTGCCACTGGTGAACAACTGCACCATCGGTGCGTTGCCGCCGACTGCCTGAGCAGCGCCCTTCGGGTCTTCGGCATCCTGAGCTGCGACAAGTGCATCGAAGTCCAACTCGTCACCGGCCGCGCCGCCCGCGACGATGACCTGCCACGCTGCGTCGGCGGGGATGTCCTCACCCGGCGCGAGCTTGTCGAGCTGATTGGCGTCGGAAACGACCACCTTCGCGCCACTGGCCGTCAAGCGGAAAGCGATGGCCGGCGAAGCGAACGCCGTGAACAAGGGCACGTGGACCGCGCCCCGGCGCCAGATTCCGAGGAGCGCGACCACGAGGTCCGCAGACTTGCCCATCAAGGTCGCGACGTTGTCACCCGGCTCGACTCCGAGGTCCGCCAGAGCTGCCGCGAAACGCGCGGACTGCTCACGTAGATGACCGTAAGTGAGGTCCACCGAGCTAAGGTCTGCCTCGACGACGGTGAATGCAACGCCATCCGCGGGATGCCGATCGCAGAGCAATTCTGCGGCGCTGGCATGCGGGGTGTCGTACTGGTCCAGCAGCTCGCGCACCCGTGCGGTGGGATCGGTGCTCATCAACTTGCTCCTTATCGATCGTCGTATGGTTGGCCCGACCGGTTACGTTGGCGGCTCGTCATACGTACTGTTCACCCCCTATGATCTAGCTCACAAGAGAACTTCACTACCCCCAGAAAGGGGTACCTGCGTGAATCGACATGCTTCGTCACTTCTGCGTCCCCGCGACGGGGACGCTATGCGAGGTGAACTCCGAACAATTGCAGCTCAGGGCGTTGTTCCCGTGCTGTTCGGAGGCGAGGTCCAGGACGGAACCCTGCACCTGAGCGAATTCGTCGGCACCCGCACCAACAATCTCAAGGGCTTGGCCATCCCGCCGCGCTCGGGCATGGGCGGACGCGTCGTCGCCCAGGGTTCACCGATCACCGTCAACGATTACGGCAATTCGCAGTCCATCACTCATCACTTCGACCGGCCTGTTCTGAGCGAGGGCCTGCATTCGATCATCGCCGTTCCGGTCATGGTGTCCGGCAAATCGCGCGCGGTCCTCTACGCCGCGATCCGCGACTCCGCTCCCCTCGGCGATCGCACAGCAGACGTCATGGTCAGCGCATCCCGGCGTCTCGGGATGGAGTTCGCCATCCGCGACGAGGTCGATCGTCGCCTGCAACTACTTCAGGCCGCCGCCGCGACCACCGCCGACGGTATGTCTTCGGAAGAGATCCGCGGAGTCCACGCCGAACTACGCAGTGTCGCCCAGACCGTGACCGACACCGACTTGCAGACCAAGCTCCGCGGACTTTCCCAGCGTTTGGCCAACCTGCTGCGCCCTACCGCCGACGCCGAATCCGCCGTCGCACTCACCCCACGTGAAGTGGATGTTCTCTCGCAAGTCGCACTCGGCTGCACCAACATCGAAGCCGGCCAAAGGCTTTCCCTTCGACCTGAAACAGTCAAGAGCTATCTGCGAAGCGCGATGGGAAAGCTGGACGCGAGCTCACGCCACGAAGCCGTGGTGACCGCCCGCAGGTTGGGACTGCTCCCCTGACGGGTCAGTAGCCCTCCGGCAGAGCGGTGAGCATGTCGCGGGTGACTGCGACGGCGTTGTCCGAACTTCCGCCCCGCACAACCAGAGTGGCGAAGGCCAGGTTGCCGCGATAGCCGACGAACCACGCATGCGATCCCCCGTCGACCTCGGCTTCACCGGTCTTGCCGTACACCTCACCCTGATCTTCGACGCGTTCTGCAGTACCGCTCGTGACCACGAGTCGCATCATGCCGCGCAGACCGTCGACCATGGCCGGCGTGATCGCCGGGCGCTCACCGTCGATGGTGGTTTCGCGCCCCGAAATAAGTTGCGGCACCGGAGTCGAACCGTTCGCGACCGTCGCAGCTGCCATCGCCATTCCGAACGGACTGACCACGACCTTGCCCTGACCGAACCCGTCTTCCGTCCGCTGGACCAGGTCCGACGCCGGCGGCACCGAACCGGAATCGATCGGCAATCCCACCACGTTGTAGTCCTGGCCGATGCCGAACTGCGCTGCGGCAGTGGTCAACGTGTCTGCCTGCATCTCGCTGGCCAACTTGGCGAAGGACGTGTTGCACGAACGCGCGAAGGCCGTTGCCATCGGCACCGTGCCGAGTGCGAACTCGTTGTAGTTGGGCACGCTGCGCTCGCCGATCTCGATTCGGCCCGGGCATGGCACCATCGTGTCGGGGGTCGCCTGACCGGTCGAAATTGCCGCACCTGCCGTGATGATCTTGAAGGTCGAACCAGGCGGGTACTGACCCATCGTCGCGACCGGCCCGTCGCGGTCAGCTGCCTTGTTCTGCGCGACGGCCAGGATCGCGCCACTCGACGGTTCGATCACCACCATCATCGCCTGATCCTTGTTCACGTTCACCGCGCGCTGAGCAGCGATCTGGATGTTGCGGTCCAGACTGATACTGAACGACGGAACCGGTTGTGGCGCAGTCTCGGTCAACACGTCGGTGTCGACGCCGTTCTGGTTGACCGTGACGACACTCCAGCCGGCTTTGCCGTCGACCTCGTCGATGATCGTCTTCTTGATCTGCCCGAGAAGGTCAGGCGCGAACTCCGGGTCGGTCGACACGAGATCCGATTCGTCCGATACCGATACTCCCGATATCGCACCCAACTGCGCCGAAACTTGGTCGTAGTCATCACTGCGCAGCCGCGTCACGAGATAGTCACCCTTGACGGCCGTCGAGGATTCGGCGATCGACTGACCGGTCAGCGACGGATCGAACCGCCCGAGAACACTTGCGAGACTGTTCGCGGAACCTATGATGTCGTTGCTCTTGGAGCGATCGAACTTCACTCGGTAGACGATTCCCGGCACCAGGACGTCGGTCCCCGAATGCTCGTTGACCCGCGCTCGCGGCGCCGCGGTTGCCCGCAACGACATCGTCTGCTTGTCACCGAGGCGCGGATGAACGTCCGTCGAACTCCAACGGACGGACCAGTCGCCGTCCTTGCGTCCCATCTGCAGCTCGCCGTCGTACGTCCAGACGCGGTCTTTCGGCAGGTGCCACTCGTAGGTGTAGCCGACCGTCGCAGTGTCACCGTTCATCTTCACCGACGTGGTCTCGGCAGTCATCGACTCCGCCTGAAGCGCATCCCAGGTGTCACTCAATACAGGACCCGCGGAATCAGGCCGGTCCGTCATTTTTGCTGCCTCGTCGATGTCCCTGTCACCGAACGCACTCAGGAACTGCTGCGCGACGGGCTCGGGGCCGGCGGGTTTCGGAGTACACGAACTGATCCCCACCGCCAAAAAGATCACGGTGCAGGAGGCCAACAGTTGGGCCGAGCGACTACGAGAGAAATGCCGAGTGTTCATCGAGCCCCATAGTAGGGCGACAAATGCTCCACCCAGCGTAGGCGCGACCATTGCACGCAGCTTGGACGCTCAGTCGAGCAGCACCGTCGAGAAGGTCGCGACCTGCCGGAACCCCACCCGCGAATAGGTCGACCGCGCAATCGTATTGAAGCTGTTGACGTACAGGCTCGCAATGCGACCGGTCGCCATGATCGACTCCGCTACAGCCGCTGTACCGGTCACGCCGAAGCCCTGCCCACGAAATTCCGGGTTGACCCACACGCCCTGAATCTGGCCACAGCGAGCAGACATCGAACCGACCTCCGCCTTGAAGACGACCTGGCCGTCCTCGATATGCGCCCACGCTCGACCAGCGGCGATCAGGCTTGCCACACGATGTCGATATCCGCGCCCACCGTCGTTTGCACGCGGATCGACGCCAACCTCTTCGATGAACATCGCGATCGCGGCAGGCAGATAGATCTCGAGTTCGTCCGAGCGAACCTGCCGCACCAGTGGGTCCGACGGGCATGCCAGCGGCTCGGATACCGCGAGCAACGGCTGTTCGGGGCGAACCTCCCGCGCAGTTCCCCAATCGAGCTCGAGCATCTCCCACAGCGGCAACGCCAATTCGGCGCGACCGACCACCGACGAGCACATGCGCGGAATCCGACAGGCGCGGTCAGCGAATGCCCGAATGTCATCCGGATCGCCTCGAAGTGGAACCAGATTTGCCCCGGCAAAGCACAGCGAGGACAACGGCCCGCCTCGACTCCACAGCTCGCCGTGAATCATTCGTGGGTCGACACCGCATTCTTCGACGCGCGCGGCAATCATGCAGGCGGCCACCGGATCGGCGTCGAGTACCCGTCGGACGTCTTCGAGATCTCGACTTCCGACCTGCTTGGCTCCGAGGAGTTTGAGCATCCGTCAACCCCCTCGACTCGACTGCGCGTCCACGAATATCACTACCCGATCATGATGCACTCAGATTGCCACGAACCTGACACCGACGGGGAAGATTCATCCGGCAATCACTCAACTCACGGTGACGACCGGCGCACCCTCCGAAGCGTCACCCTCCATGCTTTCGGCGATTTTCATCGCTTCTTCGATCAAAGTCTCGACGATCTGCGCCTCGGGCACCGTCTTGATGACCTTGCCCTTGACGAAGATCTGGCCCTTGCCGTTGCCGGACGCCACACCGAGGTCAGCCTCACGTGCTTCACCCGGTCCGTTCACGACGCAACCCATGACTGCCACGCGCAGCGGGATCTCCATGCCTTCGAGGCCGGCAGAGACCTCGTCGGCAAGTGTGTAGACATCGACCTGTGCACGGCCACACGAGGGGCATGACACGATCTCGAGCTTGCGGGGACGCAGGTTCAGAGACTGCAGAATCTGGTTACCGACCTTGATTTCTTCGGCCGGCGGGGCCGAGAGCGAAACCCGGATGGTGTCGCCGATACCCTCCGCGAGCAGCGCACCGAAGGCGACCGCGGACTTGATCGTGCCCTGAAACGCCGGCCCTGCCTCCGTGACGCCGAGGTGCAACGGGTAGTCGCACTTGGCGGCGAGTTGGCGGTAAGCCTCGACCATGATCACCGGATCGTTGTGCTTGACGGAGATCTTGATGTCACCGAAGCCGTGCTCTTCGAACAACCCGGCCTCCCACAGCGCGGACTCGACCAACGCTTCGGGCGTCGCCTTGCCGTACTTCTCCATCAACCGAGGATCGAGCGATCCCGCGTTGACACCGATACGAATCGGAATGCCTGCATCACCGGCAGCCTTGGCTACCTCTTTGACACGGCCGTCGAATTCCTTGATGTTGCCCGGATTGACGCGCACCGCAGCGCATCCCGCATCGATTGCCGCGAAGATGTAGCGCGGCTGGAAGTGGATGTCGGCGATAACCGGAATCTGGCTCTTCTTCGCAATGATCGACAACGCGTCCGCGTCTTCCTGACGCGGGCAGGCGACACGGACGATGTCGCAACCGGACGCGGTCAGTTCCGCGATCTGCTGGAGCGTTGCATTGACGTCGTGCGTCTTCGTGGTGCACATGGACTGCACCGAGATGGGGAAATCGCTGCCCACACCTACCGTGCCGACCTGCAGCTGCCGTGTCTTGCGTCGAGGAGCAAGAATCGCTGCGGGTGCCGAGGGCATTCCCAGTCCGATAGGGATGGTCACGTCTGTGCCTTCTTTCATAGCTTCACTGCAAGTTTAGCCGGGCGATCGCCGCACTACCGCGCGGCAACCGTCGCCATGCTCACACGGTCAGAAGATCTTGATCGGATTGACGATGTCAGCCGTGAGTGTCAGCAACATGAACGCGCCACCGATCACGATGAATACGTAAGTAATCGGAAGGAGTCTCGTGTAGTCGACGGGACCGCCCGGAATCAAGCCGCGGCGAGCGCGGAACCAATCGCGGATCTTCTCGTAGAAGACCACCGCGATGTGACCGCCGTCTAGCGGCAACAGCGGCAGAATGTTGAACACGCCGAGGAAGAAGTTGATCGACGCGAGCAGTCCGACGAACATCGGCCACTCGGCTCGATCAGCGGCCTCGCCACCGATCACGCTGGCGCCGACCACGCTGATAGGTGTGTCCAGCGCCCGCTCGCCGCCCGTGATCGACTCCCACAGAGCCCCCACCTTCGACGGAATGTCAGCCAACGCCTTCACCGAGTCGACCATGATCTGTCCGGTGTAGTCGAAGGCTGCCGGAACAGCAGAGAGCGCGTTGTACTCGATCAGATTGCTGACACCCTCGATTCCGACAGCGCCTACCTTTGCCAGTTCCGGCGTTGTGCTGCCCTCTTTGGCTACGTAACGCTCAACCGGCGATACGTCGACCGGAACTTGAACAGTCTCGTCGCCGCGCTCGACTGTGAGCGTGACTGTCCCGGACTTGTCGCGGATCGCCGCGGAAACCTTGGCGAAAGTGTCCGTCGGTTGACCGTCCACCGCGACGATCCGATCGCCGGCAGCAATTCCGGCTGCCTCCGCCGGGCCGGTACCGGTGCAATCCGCGAGTTTCCACCCCTGATCCTGACCGAGTTGCGTCGGAGCAACACACGTCACGCCCTTGACAACAGGCGGTGCCGGCTCCGAACTAGTTCGACCCCAACCGAGGAGCAATGCGTAGATCAGGAGGAACCCGAGAATGAAGTTCATCGCGATACCGCCGGACATGACGACGACGCGCTTCCACGCCGCCTTCTTGTACATCGCGTGCGGCTCTTCTTCGGGTGTCATCTCGTCGAGAGCCGTCATGCCGGCGATGTCGCAGAATCCACCGAGCGGCAGCGCCTTGAGGCCGTACTCGGTCTCACCTCGACGGAACGAGAAGATCTTCGGTCCGAAGCCGATGTAGTAGCGGCGAACCTTCATTCCCAAAGCTTTGGCCGTCCACATGTGGCCGGCTTCGTGCAGGGCGATGGACACGCCGATGCCGAGGGCAAACAGCACTACGCCCAGTGCAAAAACCATGAAAGCTCTAGCCCTCCTGCTTCACGAGCTGACGCGCTCGTGTGCGTGCCCAGCCGTCTGCGGCCAGAACGTCGTCCACGGTAACCGGTTCCGCGGACCATTGACCTGCATCGTCGAGAACAGCGGCCACCGTGCGGACGATCGCCGGGAAGGAAATGACACCGTCGAGGAATGCCTGAGCCGCCACTTCGTTGGCCGCGTTGTAGATCGCGGTGAAGCAACCGCCGGATTTGCCCGCGCTTCGCGCCAGATCGACGGCGGGGAACACCGACGAATCGAGCGGCTCGAATTCCCAGGTGGAGGCGGTGGTGAAGTCGCATGCCGACGCAGCACCTTCGATGCGGTCCGGCCAGCCTAGAGCGAGAGCGATCGGGAGCTTCATGTCCGGCGGGCTTGCCTGCGCCAGCGTCGACCCGTCGAAGAAGGTGACCATGGAATGCACGATCGACTGCGGGTGCACGGTGACGTCGATGCGGTCGTAGTCGATCCCGAACAGCAGGTTCGTCTCGATCAGCTCGAGGCCCTTGTTGACCAGAGTTGCCGAATTGAGGGTGTTCATGGGCCCCATCGACCAGGTGGGGTGCGCTTTTGCCTGAGCTGGATTCACACTTTCGAGATCCTCGGCGCTCCAGCCACGGAACGGTCCACCCGAAGCGGTGAGAACCAACCGAGCCACTTCGTCGCCTGTTCCACCACGTAGACACTGGGCAAGCGCCGAATGCTCCGAGTCGACCGGCACGATCTGACCGGGTGCGGCGGCTTTGGTCACCAGCGCTCCGCCGGCGACAAGCGATTCCTTGTTCGCCAGCGCAAGGCGCGCTCCCGAGTTCAACGCCGCCAGAGTCGGTTCGAGTCCCAACGAACCGACGAGTGCATTGAGGACAACATCGGCACCGCTGTCCCGAACCAGTTCCGTCACGGCGCTCGGTCCCGAACGGGCGGTTACCGACTGCAGCGCCGATGCCGCTGCAGGATCGGCGACGGCGACGTCCGTGACGCCGGTTGCACGAATCTGTTCGCCCAACAACTCGACGTTGTTGCCGCCCGCTGCGAGACCGACTACTTCGAAACGACCGGGGTTGGCTGCGATGACCTCCAGCGCTTGGGTACCGATCGAACCGGTACTGCCGAGGAGGAGGACGCGGGTACGTGTGGTTTCCTGCACTCGCCCATTGTTCCTGATAACACCTGAGAACAACCTTATCGACGCCCAACTACGTACGACAGGCAGTCGTATGTCACCATATTGGGCAGTAGTGCAACCGAATGAGCAGGAGGATCGACCGTGGCCGATACCCAGTTGGACGTCAAGTCCAGCGCCCCCGTCGTGGTCTCGCACGTCGATGAGGCCGAGGTCCCCTCTGCCGCATGGGGGTGGAGTGGTGAAGGACTCAAGTTTTTCCGTTTCCTCGGATGGTTCTTCGCGATATTCCTGCTTCTGATGATGATCGGAAACCATCACGGCAAAGTCGAGGATCTGTGGCTCATCGGCACCGCCGGATTGATGATCTTCGTTCTGGTCCGCGACATCGTCATCCGTCGCCGCCCGCGCTAGAGACCTGACAAAGAGAAGGCCTCCACGAACGAAAGTTCGTGGAGGCCTTCGCTTTATGTGTTTTTCAGGCCTGGAGGGTTTCAGTTCTCGGCTGCCAGCTGGCCACAGGCTGCGGCGATTTCCTGACCGCGCGTATCGCGCACAGTGCACGAGACGCCCTGGGCGATGACCCGACGCACGAACTCACGCTCGACGTCCTTGGGGCTCGCGTCCCACTCGCTACCCGGAGTCGGGTTGAGCGGAATCAGGTTGACGTGCACCAACCCGCCGAGTGCTTTCTTCAGCTTCTTGCCCAGCATGTCCGCGCGCCACGGCTGATCGTTGACGTTCTTGATCATCGCGTACTCGATGGACACACGCCGACCGGTCTTGTCTGCGTAGTACCGGGCAGCCTGAAGTACCTCCGACACCGACCAGCGATTGTTGACCGGCACAAGTGTGTCGCGCAGTTCGTCGTCTGGTGTGTGCAGCGATACCGCCAGCGTGACGCTCAGGCCTTCGTCAGCGAGCTTGCGGATAGCGGGAGCGAGGCCGACGGTCGAGACCGTTACGGACCGCTGAGAGAGGCCGAGGCCGTCGGGTGCGGGCGAAGTGATCCGTCGTACCGCTGCCACCACGCGCTTGTAGTTCGCCAATGGCTCGCCCATACCCATGAACACGACGTTCGAGAGGCGTCCGGGTCCGCCGGCAACATCACCGTCGCGCATGGCGGCCGCTGCCTCGCGAACCTGATCGACGATCTCGGCGGTCGAAAGGTTGCGGTCGAGGCCGCCCTGACCTGTCGCACAGAACGGGCAGGCCATTCCGCAACCTGCCTGACTCGAGATACAGAGCGTCGCCCGATCGGGATAGCGCATCAGGACGCTTTCGAGCAGCGTTCCGTCATGCGCCTTCCACAGGGTCTTGCGAGTGTCGCCCGAATCGCACGCGAGGTGCTTGATCGGGGTCAACAAGGTCGGGAACAGCGACTCCCCCACCTTCTCGCGCACCGATGCGGGGAGATCGGTCATCTTCTCCGGATCGGCTTCGAGTCGCGCGTAGTACTGACGCGCGAGCTGATCGGCCCGGAAAGCCGGAAGGCCGAGCTCTTTCACCGCTTCTTTGCGCTCGGCGGAATCGAGATCGGCGAGGTGCCGTGGAGGCATTCCGCGCTTGGGTGCAGTGAAAACGAGGGGAAGAGAGGCAGCCATAGTTACACCATTGTCCCATTGTTTTGGGGTGCTACCCCACTGCCACCCGATTGTGGCCGGATTACCCGTGCAACTTTGCGCAGGTTGCGTGATGATCATGTCATGTCAACCACACCAGAGGATCCGTCGAACTCCCCCGTGTACGGCCCTGCCGACGGTTTCGGTCCCGACCCGGAACTTCCGAAGGTGGGCGAGGACAAGGCAGTCGAAAAACACGATCCCGAACCGAACCCGACGCCTGAACCGGTGCCGACCGGAACGTCGGTCACCGACCGCACCAGGGCTGCGACGACCTGGGTTGGCCTGGTCATAGGCGCAATTGTGCTGATCTTACTGCTGGTGTTCATCCTGCAGAACCTCGAGAGCGTCTCCGTCAAGATCCTCGCCTGGCAGATCGACTTTCCGCTCGGAATCACGATCCTGCTCTCCGCGATCGCGGGCGCATTGATCATGGCGTTGGCAGGCGGGGTTCGCATCATTCAGATCCGGCGCGCAGCGAAGCGGCAGATGTGACTGAAATCTAGTTACGCAATTGGGTCGATCGATGGGCCAGCAGGCATCATTGATGTCGTGGAAATCACCGGAAAGGCCCTGATGTGACTACTCACATGGAGAGACCTGTGACCTCGCGAATTGCCCCACAGCAGGCAAGATCCTGGCTCCTCGTCCCCGCGTCCAAACCGGACACCTTCGACGCCGCACTCGCGAGTGCGGCCGACGCCGTCATTCTCGACCTCGAGGATGCCGTCACCGCACCCAACAAACCGGCGGCCCGCCGCGACGTCGCCGCATTCCTGAGCGAACACAATCACGCCTGGGTTCGGATCAACGATGCCACGACACCGTTCTGGGAAGAGGATCTGGCCGCACTCGCGGGCCTCCCCGGACTCGAGGGTGTCATGCTCGCAAAGACCGAAAGCGGTCAGCAGGCCGACGCCACGGCCGAGCGACTTCCCGAAGGCACCAAGATTCTTGCTCTCGTCGAATCCGCGGTAGGACTCGAGGCTGCGCCCGAGATCGCACGCACAGACGGCATCTTCCGTCTCGCATTCGGCAGCGGCGACTTCCGGCGCGACACTGGGATGGACGACTCCCCCACGTCGATGTCGTACCCGCGTTCGCGGCTCACCATCGCCAGCCGCGCGGCACGCATCGCTCCGCCGATCGACGGTCCCACGCTCGGCCCCGATCTAGATCTGCTCGCCCGAGACTGTGCGATCACCTTGTCACTCGGTATGGCCGGCAAACTCTGCATGACCACCGCGCAGACTGCCCCCGTCAACGCGGGACTGAGTCCATCCGTGGCCGACGCGATCTGGGCTCAGAATGTCATCGACGATCTCGGCGAAGACGGCTCACGCGTGCGCGATGGCAGCGACCTGCCCAAGCTCGCCAAGGCGAAGAAGATTCACAAGCTCGCCACCCTGTTCCACATCCCCACCGATCACTGATTTTTTTACTACTGAATCGGTGCAGAAAACGTCAGGCGCTCAAGTCGGAGCGCCTGACGTTCGTCTTTTGAGCCCGCTTTCACGCAAGTTCGAGTGATCGTGGTTTGGACCGAACATGGATCCGGTATCGCACCGTGAAGCCCAATCCCGTTACTTGCGAGAACGCACGCTCGGCAGTCTTCTCGGTGAACTCGATTCCGAGTACCCGCCGCAAGTCGTCTCGATTCTCGAACTCCCACCGGGCGTCGACACGCGTGAGCGAGAACCCTTGAGCCTCGAAGAATCCTTCGACCGCCGCGGGATCGTATTTGGGCAGATCCGCCCTCATCCACTCTCCGTGCGGGCCGGCGCTCACATCGAGATCCACGATCAGCAGGGCTCCCCCGGGCCTCAGGATGCGCATGGCTTCACGAATTCCCGGGCCGCAGCCTTTGCCGAAAAAGTACGCCGTACGGGCATGAACGAGATCGACTGAAGCATCCACCAGACCCGTGGACTCTGCTGAACCCTGGACTACGTCGATCGACGCCGAATCGCGGGTTCGTTCCCGCGCGGCCTTCACCAGCGGTGCGTGCGGCTCCACTCCGACAACACGACGGGCAGTACGAGCGAACTCCGGTAGATGGAACCCCGCCCCACAGCCGACGTCGACGACGTCGCGTCCAGACCAGTCGACCTGGGCTCGCATCGCGGCCCAGATGGAACCGTCGACGTCCTGCGCGCGGTTCTCGATTTCGTACACGCCCGGCCAGTGCCAGATGTTCGGGCTGGGGATCGGCTTGGAACGGCCGGAGAAGAAATCACGCACGCGAAATCAGACGAGTGCGTACAGAATCAGCCAGGTGACAAATGCCGACGGCAGGAGTGAATCCAGGCGATCCATGATTCCGCCGTGGCCGGGAAGCAGGGTTCCCATGTCCTTGATGCCGAGTTCACGCTTGATCTGCGATTCGATCAGGTCTCCGACCGTCGCGACTACCACCAGGACGACACCGAGCAGGACGCCGATCATCGAATTCGCGTCGAGGATCAACGTCACCGAAAGCAGGCTGCCGATGACGCAGAAAATGAGGGAGCCGACAAATCCTTCCCAGGACTTCTTCGGGCTCACAGCCGGCACCATCGGGTGCTTCCCGAACAGCACTCCGGCCGCGTAACCGCCGATGTCGGAGCA
Organism: Rhodococcus sp. MurmanLake-1; assembly: GCF_056945715.1. Lineage (NCBI taxonomy): Bacteria > Bacillati > Actinomycetota > Actinomycetes > Mycobacteriales > Nocardiaceae > Rhodococcus > Rhodococcus sp. MurmanLake-1. The sequence goes on from NZ_JBWZNF010000001.1 coordinate 765,919, forward strand.
CACGACACCGATCATCAGGACGAAGACGCGCCCCGGGCCGTCGTCTTCGAGCACCATCAATGCACCGAATGACGCCAACAGCGGGATCCACGCCAGAACGAACACCGTGATCGAGGTGTCTCTCAGGAAGTTCTTCGGGGTCGCCTTGAGCCCGTGGTCGAACAACCGCCACACCATGCACACCAGGACGGTTGCGGTGAATCCGCTGAGCACCCCGACCGGTCCCCACGGCCAGCCGAGCCAGATCGTGGCTTGCCCTCCGACGAGAAGGGGAATTCGCGGCACCTCGATGTCGGCTTCACGAAGCCGCGTTGTGACCTCCCACGTCGCGATGAACATCGCGATCGCGACGACAGCGATCCATCCCGGGGGCAGGAAGATCAAAGTGCCGATGACCAAGGCTCCGAGACCCGCTCCGACGCCGATGGCGGCAGGTAGGTTCCTGCCCGCCTTCGACTTCGGCGGTTGCGCGCCCTCAGCGCCGCCCGTAGGCCCGTCCGTGACGGGACCACCGGCGGTTCCCTCTTGTGCGTGCACCCAAACTCCCTGATCTACTCCCGACGACAAACACTGCAAATGAGGAGGCTATACCTCCATCAACTCTGCTTCCTTGTGCTTGACGAGTTCCTCGACCGTGTGCACGTACTTCGCCGTGGTCTTGTCGAGTTCTTTCTCTGCGCGACCGACCTCGTCCTCGCCGGCTTCACCGTCCTTCTGGATCCGGCCGAGTTCGTCCATCGCCTTGCGGCGGATGTTGCGCAGCGTGACCTTCGAATCCTCGCCCTTGGACTTGGCCTGCTTCACCAGTTCACGACGACGCTCTTCAGTGAGCTGCGGAACCGAGATGCGGATGATGCTGCCGTCGTTGGACGGGTTCACACCGAGATCCGAGTTGCGGATCGCCGTCTCGATCGCGTTGAGCTGCGAAGCCTCGTACGGCTTGACGATGACCATGCGGGCCTCGGGGACGTTGATGCTCGCGAGCTGCGTGATCGGCGTGATCGAACCGTAGTAGTCGATCACGATGCGCGAGAACATACCGGGGTTCGCGCGTCCGGTGCGAACCGAGCCGAGATCGTCCTTGGCTACCGTGACAGCCTTTTCCATCTTCTCTTCTGCCTCGAAGAGCGCTTCATCGATCACGGCTGTTCCTCCATGTTGTTCTGCATCATTTTTTGGGTGTCACTCACGACTTGATCAGGGTGCCGATCTTCTCACCGGACACCGCGCGAGCGATGTTTCCTTCGGTGAGGAGGTTGAACACCATCATCGGCATCGAGTTGTCCATGCACAGGCTGAACGCCGTCGCGTCCGCGACCTTGAGCTCACGTTCGATGACCTCGCGGTGCGTGATCTGTTCGTACATCGTCGCGTCCGGGTCGATACGCGGGTCGGCCGAGTAGACGCCGTCGACGGCCTTGGCCATCAGCACTACCTCGGCACCGATCTCCAGCGCGCGCTGCGCAGCAGTGGTGTCGGTGGAGAAGTAGGGCATACCCATCCCGGCACCGAAGATGACTACGCGCCCCTTCTCGAGGTGCCTACGTGCGCGAAGCGGAAGGTACGGCTCGGCGACCTGTCCCATGGTGATTGCCGTCTGCACTCGAGAATCGACGCCGGCCTTCTCCAGGAAATCCTGCAGTGCGAGGCAGTTCATGACGGTGCCGAGCATGCCCATGTAGTCGGAGCGCGCGCGATCGAGGCCACGCTGCTGCAGTTCCGCTCCGCGGAAGAAGTTTCCGCCGCCGATGACCACTGCAACCTGCACGCCCGATCGAACGACCTCTGCGATCTGCTCAGCCACCTTGGTGACCACGTCGGGATCGAGACCGACTTTGCCGCCTCCGAACATTTCGCCGCCGAGTTTGAGCAGGACCCGCTTGAATCCTGGACGTTCGTTGGCTGGTTCGGACATTGTTCTCCTCAGTTCGATACAAGACCTTGTAGGTCCTTCATTCTTCTTCTGCCGCCGAATCGGACACCGCGACATAGGAAAGCCCCCGGGACTCGTCCCGAAGCACTCTCATCCTGCCTCATCGGAGGCCCCAGGTACACGTAGACCCCGCCGGTAGAGCAAATGCTCTTCAGGCGGGGTCCATGTGTACGGGCTCCGAATTAAGCGGAGGCGCCGACCTCGAAACGCACGAAGCGCTTGATGGTCACGCCTGCCTCGTCGAGGATCGCCTTGACGGTCTTCTTGGAGTCCGTGACCGAAGACTGCTCGGTCAGAACGACGTCCTTGAAGAAACCGTTGACGCGGCCTTCGATGATCTTCGGCAGAGCCTGCTCGGGCTTGCCTTCTGCGCGGGCGGTCTCCTCGGCGATGTGACGCTCGGAAGCGACGATTTCAGCGGGAACCTCGTCACGCGTGACGTACTTTGCCTTGAGTGCTGCGACCTGCATTGCAGCGCCGCGAGCGGCCTCAGCAGCAGCATCGCCTTCGCCGGTGTACTCGATGAGAACGCCGACAGCGGGCGGCAAGTCGGAGCTGCGCTTGTGCAGGTAAACGGCAACGGGGCCGTCGAAGGAAGCGACGCGGCTCAGTTCGAGCTTCTCGCCGATCTTCGCGGACTGCTCCGCAATGACGGTGTCGATGGTCTTGCCGTCGAGCTCGAGCGCCTTGAGAGCGTCGAGGTCCGCAGGCTTGCCAGCAGCAGCGACGGTCACGATCTCGTCGGCCAGCTTGATGAACTCGTCGTTCTTGGCGACGAAGTCGGTCTCGCAGTTGATCTCGATCATGACGCCGTCCTTGGCGACGACGAGACCCTCAGCGGTGGTGCGCTCTGCGCGCTTTCCGACATCCTTCGCGCCCTTGATGCGCAGCTGCTCGACGGCCTTGTCGAAATCGCCGTCTGCATCTGCGAGTGCGTTCTTACATGCCATCATTCCGGAGCCGGTGAGCTCACGGAGCCGCTTGACGTCAGCGGCGGTGTAGTTCGCCATGATTAGCGAGCCTCCTCATGTGTCTGTTTCGGACCTAGGACTAACGGTGAAGCACGGCCTAGCGGTGAAGCACGGCCTAGCGGTGAAGCACGGCCTGACGGTGGTGCTCGGGCCTAACGGTGAAACGGCCCTGACCAAAAGAACTCTTGGTCAGGGCCGGTTTCAACGAATCAGGCCTCGGTGGCCGGTGCCTCTGCGGCGGGGGCTGCCTCAGCCTCTGCAGCCGGAGCTGCCTCAGCCTCTGCAGCCGGAGCTGCCTGCGAGAGCAGTTCCTGCTCCCACTCGGCGAGGGGCTCGCCTGCGCCGGCTTCGGGCTTCGCGTCCTTGTCGGCGCTCAGTCCTGCACGTGCCTGCACACCTTCGGCAACCGCGGAAGCGACAACCTTGGTCAGCAGTGCTGCGGAACGGATGGCGTCGTCGTTGCCCGGGATCGGGTAGTCGACGAGGTCGGGGTCGCAGTTGGTGTCCAGGATCGCGATGACCGGGATGTTCAGCTTGCGAGCCTCGGCAACTGCCAGGTGCTCCTTGTTGGTGTCGACGATCCACACCGCGGAAGGAACCTTGGCCATGTCGCGGATACCACCGAGGGTGCGATCCAGCTTGGTCATCTCACGCGTGAGCATGAGGATTTCCTTCTTGGTGCGACCTTCGAATCCACCGGTCTGCTCCATTGCCTCGAGCTCCTTGAGGCGAAGCAGACGCTTGTGAACAGTGGTGAAGTTGGTGAGCATGCCGCCGAGCCAACGCTGGTTGACGTAGGGCATTCCGACGCGAGTCGCTTCGGAAGCGATGGACTCCTGCGCCTGCTTCTTGGTGCCGACGAAGAGGACGGTGCCGCCGTGGGCAACGGTCTCCTTGACGAACTCGTACGCCTTGTCGATGTACGTCAGCGTCTGCTGGAGGTCGATGATGTAGATGCCGTTGCGGTCGGTCAAGATGAATCGCTTCATCTTCGGGTTCCAGCGACGGGTCTGATGTCCGAAGTGGGTTCCACTATCGAGCATCTGCTTCATGGTTACGACAGCCATGGCTGTGTACCTCAAACTTTCAATCCGGTTGATGCAGGCGATCGGGTGATCCCTGCCCTGGCACCCGCACGGCCGTCGGACCTGTTTCGTGAGAACCAGGACCAGCCGAGGCCGGAAAACGTGCGCGGGCGCGCGAAGTCGGACTGTGCGAGCACAGACCGCTCGACAAGTGTACGTCCTCGTCCGCCGATGCCATAACCACCCCGGAAGCAACAGACCGAACCGGCGGTTGTGGATCGGCGATCATCTTGTGGATTACCCGTCTGATCTGCATTGAAGCGCGTGCGACTCCACGCAAGATCAAGGAATGACGATGTTTCGCGGAGCTCGACGAGGAGTGGTCGTTGCCGTGATCTCCTGCTGTGTCGCCGTAGGCACGGCGTCGGCAGACACGCGTTTCGACTGGCCGCTCGCTCCCCGGCCGCACGTGGAACGCGCTTTCGACAAACCGGCCAAGAATTGGCTGCCGGGTCATCGCGGGGTCGATCTCGGCGGCAGTGCCGGCCAATCCGTCCTCGCGGCCGGCGACGGCATTGTGGTGTTCGCGGGAGTGGTCGCCGGAAAGCCGACGGTGTCGATAGATCACTCCGGCGGCCTACGCACGACCTACGAACCCGTCGTAGCAGTCGTTCGCGCAGGTGAACGCGTCGCCGCCAGGTCCGTGATCGGAACCCTCGAAACCGGGCACGAAGGGTGTGCTGTCGAAGCATGTCTGCACTGGGGCTTGCGCCGTGGACGCGAGTATCTCGATCCACTCGGACTCGTTCGGACGCAACCGCTCAGGCTCAAGCCATTGAAAGGAGGCTGATCGGTCGCAGAAATCGGTCGCAGAATCAGTGCCACTCGGAAACGGCGTGCCGACCCACAGCGTCCGCGAAGTCGTCGGCCACCATCGCTGCCAGTTCCATGAACGCTCGTCTGGTGGCCGGTCGCATCAACTCGAGGTCCATCACCGAACCCTCCGCGAGATGCTCGTCGAAAGGAATGACCTCGACGGCGCGGCATCGACGCATGAAATAGTCCACCAAAGCGTCCATGTCGATCACGCTCGACCCTGGTCGGGCGGCGCTGATGACGACGACGGTCCGTTCGACCAGATGGCCGTATCCGTGCAACTGAAGCCAATCGAGCGTTGCCGCTGCGCTGCGCGCTCCGTCGATTGCCGGCGAACTGACGAGAACCAACGAATTGGCAAGATCGAGAACGCCGTTCATCGCCGAGTGCATGATCCCGGTACCGCAATCGGTGAGGATGATGTTGTAGTAGACCTGCAAGATGTCGATGACCTGGCGATAGTCCGCCTCGCTGAATGCCTCCGAAATCGCCGGATCCTGCTCACTCGCCAGGACCTCGAGACGACTCGACGACTGGGATGTGTGCACTCGAACGTCCGAATAGCTCTTTATGTCCGGTCTAGCAGCAATCAGATCGCGCACCGTCGAATTGGTCTGCAGCGGAACACGTTGCGCCAAAGTTCCGAAATCGGGATTGGCGTCAACCGCCACGACGCAGTCACCACGAAGCGAAGCAAATGTCGCACCGAGTCCGACCGTGACCGTCGTCTTGCCCACGCCCCCTTTGAGCGAGAGCAAAGCGACTCGATAGTCGTTACGGATCGGCTGCTCGATTCGGGCGGCCAGTGCACGGTTGCGCTGTTCGTTGGTCGAATCCCCCAGATTGACCACACCTCCGGTCGCACGATGCAATCCCCTACGCCATCCGCCACGCGGCGTCCGTTTAGGGCGTTTCAGTAAAGCTTCGGCAACCAGATCCTGGTTTGTCACCTGCTGTTGGCTCGACGGTGGCGGTGGCGTGGTCCAGACCTCTTGCAGTCGTGCCACAGGCTCCGGCGTCGGCGCCGGCTCGGGAGCCGGTTGTGGCGCTTCGGACAGCCAGGCCGGTTGGCCGCTGTTCGGCAGGTGCTTCACATCTTGGCGGTTCACGAATCCCCCGGATTTCGCATGTCATCGAGTGTCTCGACACGACGATCGAACTTGCCGATTGTTCACTCTTCTGAGCTGCGACGCTACCAAATACCGGCCGAGAACTCGCGTCGCTTCACAATCTAGGCGCGTGGATGGGCCTGATCGTGGACGGATCGAAGGCGTTCGACCGACACGTGCGTGTACAGCTGAGTGGTCGCCAAACTCGCATGCCCGAGGAGTTCTTGGACCACACGAAGGTCTGCACCACCCTCCAGCAAATGCGTCGCAGCCGAGTGCCGAAGCCCGTGCGGACCCATGTCGGGAGCCCCTGGAATTGCAGCCATGGTTTCGTGGACCACCGAACGCGCCTGACGCTGATCGAGCCGGCCGCCTCGAACTCCGAGGAGCAATGCTCGCCCGGACCTATCCGAACTCAGCGCGGGTCGTCCGTGCTCCAGCCACCCGTTCAGTGCCGATTCTGCAGGCAGGCCGTATGGCACCGATCGCTCCTTGTTCCCCTTGCCGAGGACACGAAGCAAACGTCGATCAGCATCGACGGACTCGACGTCCAGTCCACACAACTCGCCGACGCGAATTCCGGTGGAGTACAACAATTCCACGATGAGTCGGTCTCGCAGGGCGAGCGGCTCCTGTTGCTGCGCACCGCTTTCCGCTGCATCCATTGCGTCGAGGGCCTGGCTCTGACGCAGCACCGTCGGCAGCGTGCGACGAGCAGGTGGAGCCGCCAGACGTGTGCCCGGGTCGACGGAAATACGTCCGGTCTGCGCGAGCCACGCAGTGAAACCACGCGCCGAAGAAGCCCGTCGAGCTACCGTCGTACGGGCTGTTCCTACGGCATTCTGGGCGGCCAACCACGAACGCATGACACTTAGGTCGAGGCGGTCGAGATCTGCATTCTCCGAACCCGCGGAGAAATGGGTCAGCAATGCCCGCGCGTCACCGACGTAGGCGCGGATCGTGTGTTCCGACCGGCCTCGGCTCAGTCGGAGGTGCTCGGCATACGCATCGAGGTGAACGCTCAAGCTCGCCGGCAATGCGTCAGTCATGAACACACGCTCGCTCGCCGCGATTGAAACTGCAAGCTGCCTCGCCGATAGGGTAGATCGGTGAATCGAGCAATTCCTCTGAAGATGTTGTGTGTACTGGCACTGATTTCCGCAATCGCTCCACTGTCCATCGACATGTACCTGCCCGGCCTACCTTTGATGGCGGATGCACTCGACACTACTGCGGCCAGCGTTCAGCTCACGCTGACCACCTTCATGGCAGGCCTCGGAATCGGCCAGCTGATCATCGGTCCCATCTCCGACGGACTTGGCAGGCGACGAATACTGCTGGCCGCGACAATCATCACGGCACTGAGCGGCGCGGCATGCGCGGTGGCGCCGAACATCGAGTTTCTCATCGGTGCACGACTCGTCCAGGGCTTGAGTGGAGGCGCTGCCATCGTTCTTGCCCGCGCTTGTATTGCCGACCGAGCGCGTGGCGACGACGCAGCGAAGCTCTTCAGCATCATGATGATCATCGGCGGTATCGCTCCCGTGGTCGCGCCACTGATCGGCGGCGCACTTCTGGGTCCCGTCGGATGGCGCGGGATCTTCTGGGTCCTGGCTGTTGCAGGCGCTGTGATGGTGGCTGGTGTCGTTTTGCTCGTTCCCGAGACACTTCCACCCGAGCGACGCCATGGCGGTGGTTTGAAGGCCCTGATCTCGAATCTGCAGTACGTGGTCCGAAACCGGCACTACCTCGGATATGCGCTCGCATTCGTCTTCGGATTCGGCGCCTTGTTCGCGTACATCTCCGCGTCACCGTTCGTCGTTCAGAACGTTCTCGGGCTGAGTCCGTCACAATTCTCGATCGTGTTCGCAGTGAACGCCACCGGAATGGTCACGGCAGCGATGATCACCACTCGCCTGCTCGGTCGCGTCGGAGCTCGCACGCTGCTGCGTTTCGGGGTGTGCCTGCTCCTCATTGGTGGCGCCGTATTGTTCTGTACCAGCGTGGTTTTCAGTTCCACGAATACGTGGTTGATCTTGGTCCCGCTGTTCGTGGCGATTTCGAGCATCGGGTTCATCATGGGCAATGCAACCGCTCTCGCCCAAGGAGAGGTCACCAACGCGGCCGGAACTGGTTCAGCCCTGATGGGAGCGGGCCAGTTCGGCTTGGCAGCGCTGGTTTCGCCGTTGGTGGGAATTGCGGGAGAAGACACTGCCGTGCCGATGGCAATCGCAATTCCCACCTTCGGAGTTCTCGCGGCCGTTGCGCTCGTGTTGCTGACTCGCGGCAAGGCCGCCGCGAGTTAGTTTTCGGCCGCGGCGAGTTCGGACTTCCAGACCCGGAAGCCTTCTTCGGTGCGACCACGACGCCAATAGCCGGAAATCGAAGCAGCCGCCGCCGGGACATTTCGTTCCTTGCGTATGTACGGCCGGAGGTTGTGCATGACGGCTTGTGCTTCACCGTGAATGAACACGTGCGGTTCGCCCGGCAACCATTCGAGTGCCTTGACCGCGGCGACAACCGGAGCGTTGTCGCCAGCTAATTCTTCGCCGACAGCATCGGACGATGCTCCGCGATGCAGCCAGGTCACGGCAATACCTTCTGGGGCATCGAGCGCGATTTCGTCTTCCGGCCCCCCGACTTCGACGACGGCGTAGCCGACCGCATCCGGCGCCAATCTCGCTATCGAAGCAGTAATAGCAGGTATTGCGGTCTCGTCTCCGACGAAGAGATACCAATCAGCGGATGGTGACGGCGAAAACGCGCCACCCGGTCCACGCAGGGTAATCTCAGCGCCCGGCTGAACGGACGCGGCCCACGGACCTGCAACTCCCATGTCGCCGTGGACGACAAAATCGATTGCAATCTCTTTGGCAGCAAGATCGTACGAACGAATCGTGTAGGTGCGCAGTATCGGCTGATCAGGAGTGCCGAATTCGATCTTTACATAGGAATCGCTGTATTCGCTGGGAGTGAAGGACTCGAAGCCCGGTCCCCCGAGAAACACTCGCACCATATGGGGAGTCAATTGTTCGGTCCGCAGAACCGTCAATGCAGTTGTCGGCTTGGCCACAGAAAGATCCTTCCAAAAGTTAGTGTTACCTAACTAAGGTACACGACAATTGCAGCGCATGGACAAAATGCCTCCCCCGGTACATCCGCCCCGCGCGCGACAGACCACGGTGCTCAACGAAATAAACCGACCACTCTGCCGGGTAAATTCGTCGGTGGCAACCAAATTTCCGAATCAGGACTCGTGCATGATCAGGCAGCACATCGCTATCGGAGAAATTCAGCAAAGCAATAGTAAAATACGCCTCTGGCCCCCGGCGAGGTTCGCCAGGGGCCAGAGGAGGTATTAATTCAACCTAGTGTGCAGCGTCGAAAGCGTCGATGATTTCCGCTTTGATACGCCCGCGCGGAGCAACTTCGTAACCGTTCTTACCCGCCCAATCACGAATGGCCTGGAGCGTCTCCTTGGAGCGGCCAGAACCCGACGTGGCCTGCGGAGATGCAGCCTGCGCCTTCTTGCCACGCTTCCCGCTCACCTTCGCCGCCGCCTCGACGAACGGCTTCACAGCAGCGTCGAACTTCTCTGCATTGGTGGCGCGCAGATCGATCACGTAATCCGTTCCCTGGTAAGAGAACTCAATTCGATCACCGAATCCATCGTCAATCGGCTTACCGTCAAGGTCGTCGATGAGTTGCCGAATCAGCTTCTCAGCCATTGCACTCCTCTTTCAATGATCGATTCAATTCTCCTTCACAATACACAGATAGAGCGTTGATGAACAAAAGAAGTCCGGAAACCTGTGCCATTTCCGAACAGACTCAATGGTCCGAATTAGCAGCGGGTTAACGACGCACCAATCAATACCCGCACTCAGGGGATCCAGACTAATCAGACTTCAAAGCACATTGACCTGAGACTTTCCTGAGGCCCGTTAAATTCACGGCCAAGTCTGCAAAGCTGGGTCGAGAATAACGCTGCGCACAGGCCGATCAAGTTCACGAAAAGCAGTCCTGACGTGCAATTACCAGCATCGCGAGGGTATTCGAGTTTCGTTCTCGCCGGAACGGTTAGTGGGCATCGCCACCCGCCCACCCGACGAGCACAATCAAGTTCACGCGCTACCGCGTCCGAAACCATCCGCTCGAATCGGAACTCGCAAACCCCTCGAGTTCGAGCAGAGGAAGAGTTGCACGAACCTGCGTTATGAGCAATCCCGATTCCTCGGACAGCTCACGCGTACTACGTGAACCTGTTCCCGGCAATGCTTCGTATACCAATCGAGAATTGCCCCGCAATGCGTCGATGTCACGTGTAGCGGCTGCATCCTCCGCGGAATCCCCGACACCAAATGGACCTGACGCTTCGACTACATCCACGGCATTGGAAACGAGTTGCGCTTCACCTTCGCGGATCATCCGGTGACATCCGGTCGACGATGCCGAAGTAACCGGCCCGGGCACCGCCATTACCGGGCGGCCCAATTTCCGGGCCCAATTGGCGGTATTGCGTGCACCACTGCGCCAACCCGCCTCGACCACCACTACTCCGTCCGACAACGCAGCTACCAGTCGATTCCTTGCCAGAAACCGGAACTTTGCAGGTGTTGTGCCCGGTGGATATTCACTTATCACTGCACCCGAACTCGCTATCTGTTTGAGTAGTCGCGCATGCCCTGACGGATACGCTCGATCGACCCCACAGGCCAAGACAGCCAGTGTGTTTCCACCTACGCCCAATGCAGCGCGGTGCGCGGCCCCGTCGATACCGAAGGCCGCCCCGGAAATCACGGTCCATCCGTCGACAGCGAGGTCACCGGCAATCTCTGCCGTCACGTGTTCGCCGTACGCAGTAGATGCCCGCGTGCCGACAATCCCAACCGATCTCTCGGTCAGATCAACCAAATCCCCGGACCCCAACACCCACAACACAAATGGCGCCGTCTCACCCCCGGAGGCATCGAGTCCGTCGAAGGAAAGCATTCGCCACGCCGGCCAATCGGCGCAGTTCGGTGTTACGAGTCTGCCACCCATTGCCTCCATCAGGTCGAGGTCTCGTTGGGCTGTGTCGATGTGAGCGCGGGCTCGCGTCTTCTCCTCGATTGCGGGTGGCAGCTCGCCGTTGCGGACCGCCCTCGCAGTTTCTTCGACCCCGAGCTCGTCGATCAACATGGACATATACGCGCTTGGGCCCTGCACGACGCGGGACAGATATGCCCAAGCGAGTAGTCGCGGATCGTGCGCAGTCATTGGAATCCCCTGTCTCGGAAGTCGAGTGCGGTGACAACTTGGTCTGGTCCGGGCATCGCCTCACCTGCCAGATCGGCGACACTCCAGGCAACCCGCAACGCTCGGTCCGCCCCACGAGCAGTGATGACACCTTTGCGCAGCGCCCGTTCCACCGGCGCCAGCGCCGCACGCGAGAGTCTGAACTTCTGTCTCAACGCGGGCCCTGGTACTTCCGCGTTGGTCCGCCACCCGTACTCACTCCACCGCTGGGCTGCAGTGTCTCGAGCCGCCGCCACGCGCGCACGGACATCGCCGGTACTTTCCCCTACTTCGTCGATCAGCGCTCCGGTTGCAACGGCCTGCATCCGAACCCTGATGTCGACTCGGTCCAAGAGTGGACCGGACAATTTCCCCAGGTAACGGCGACGCGCCGCAGGTGCGCAGACGCAGTCCGCGTCTCGCGGCGGCGCGCATGGGCAGGGATTGGCGGCCAGGATCAGCTGGAACCGCGCCGGGTACCGCGCAACTCCGTCCCGCCGGGCGATTCGTACTTCCCCGTCTTCGAGTGGCGTGCGTAGCGCTTCGAGCACCTTCACCCCGATCTCGGCACATTCGTCGAGAAACAGCACGCCGCGATGGGCGCGGCTGACCGCACCAGGACGAGCCATCCCACTACCACCACCCACCAGCGAACTGACCGACGAACTGTGATGCGGCGCAATGAAAGGCGGCATATCGATCAACGGCCGATCCTCCGGCAACACCCCCGCCACCGAATGAATCGCCGTCACCTCCAACGACTCCCCCTCCGTCAACGGCGGAAGAATCCCCGGAAGCCTCTGCGCCAGCATCGTTTTCCCGATCCCCGGCGGACCCGTCAACATCAAATGATGCGCACCCGCCGCAGCAACCTCGATCGCCCACCGAGCATCCGTCTGCCCGACAACCTCACTCAAATCACGCACCGTCACCACATCCGCACGCTCGAAAACATCAGGAACAGCCAGCGCCAACTCACCACGCAACCACCCGATCACCGCAGACAGATCGTCAGCTCCCAGCACTTCGATCCCCTTCACCAGGCCCGCCTCAGCCAACGCCCGAGCTGGAACCACCACAGTCCCCCACCCCGCCCGCTTCGCCGCAAGCACCGCAGGCAACACACCACGCACCGTCCGCAAACGCCCGTCGAGCGCCAACTCCCCCAAAAACACAGTCTCCCGCAACAACTTCCGCGGCAACTTCTTCGCCGCATCGAGAACCGACAACGACAAAGCCAAATCGTAAACGCTGCCCACCTTCGGCAACGTCGCCGGCGACAACGCCAAAATCACCTTGCTGTCCGGCCACTCCTCACCAGAATTGGTCACCGCGGCCCGAATCCGATCACGCGACTCGTGCAACGCAGTATCAGGCAGCCCCACCAAATGCACCGCAGGCAACCCGCGCCCGATATCCGCCTCGATCTCCACGATCTGCCCGTCCACGCCACTGACCGCAACAGAATGCGCCCGACCCAACGCCATCAGAACGCATCCACAAAATGCTCGACCGAAGGCACGCCGTCGCGGCCGATCAACACGGCCACCACATCGAAACGCACCCTCGACCACGACCGACCCGAATCAGTGAGCCACTGCATCGCCAACACCCGAATCCGACGCTGCTTCGCGAACGTCACCGACTCCGCCGGACTCCCGTACCCGACACCCGACCGAGTCTTCACCTCCACGAACACAATCCGATCACCGGACGTCGCAACAACATCCAACTCGCCGTACCGACAACGCCAATTGCGCTCGACAATCTCCAAACCAGAATCGATCAGGAACTCGACAGCCACATCCTCGCCCCGAGCACCCAACGCCATATTCCTCGCCATCGCAGCCCCCACCACTCACACCCCGCGCCCGCCCCATACGAAACGCGTCCCAACCACCACCCTCGATCCACCACCACAAAACCAAGCCACCCGAAAACAACCTGTTGACAACTCAGAACCTGTGGAATTCGGCAGCGCGACACACCAACGGCGACCCGAACCGTGACAATTTTCTGAAATCCCCACAATTTGGACGAAAGTCCAGTAGAACTAGTTACAGTTTTGCTCAAACCGTCACGCACCCCGCTGAATGGAGTTCTACATGGCCCGCCGCTCACTTCGCCACGCAGTAGCAACCACTACATCCCTCGTTCTCATCGCCGCCGGCGTCACTGTTGGACTTGGAGCCTCGGTGGCGCAAGCAGCACCGGCATGCGCGCTCAACCAGTCGGTCACCGACAGTTGGGCCGGTTCCCTCGGGACGCCGTACACCGTCAGCAAGGAGGTTGTCGGCGATGGCAAGGTCGCCGCGGGTCAGACGGTCACCTACATCACCAAGGTTTCCGGTTCCGGAGCCCTCGTCAATCAGATCCGCGATTTCCACCCGGCAGGATTCCAGCTGGTCAAGGCTCGCCTGAACGTCAAATGGCTTATCGGCGACCAGAAGTGGGACGACGTCACCAAGACCGTCGTTGTCGGCAACAACTCCGTGGTGGCAAAGGGCGGCGGATGGACCACTGCGGGCGGCGGCGTCATCGCTTTGGAAACCACCTACAAAGTTCCCGATAACGCAGTTGTAGGCACGCAGCTCGACAGCGGCGCCGGCACCAACATTGTGCTGGCGGCGGGCGACTGGAACATCAATCCGATGGGCGTCTGCGTCACCATCCGGCAGCCGAACCCCGTCGAGGCGGGCGCCGGAAGCCTCGAGGACATGGGCTTCGGCTCACTCAACTCCGGATCAGGCCAGGTATTCGGCTCCCTGACCGACCCGCAGGGGTCGATGACCAATGTCATCAGCGGTGTCTTGGGCAATGTGCTCGGCAACATGAGCTGATTCAGTTCGGATTAGTTAATCGGCCGAGCTACCAGCAGATGCTGGTAGCTCGGCCCATTTCTACTTTGTCGAACAAAGCTTTGCCGTCAACCGAGTTCAAGAAATCATCAGCAAATCACCGCATCAGCTTTCCGCCGTACCGGGCCGGCGTCGTACCGAATGTTTCCCGAAATGCGGCGATGAACCCACTGCTGGTGCGGTAACCAACCTGCGGGGCAACGTCATTGACACCCTCACCCCGCGCGAGCATCTCGAGTGATGCGTACATGCGTGCTCGAGTTCTCCACTGCCCGAAGGTAATCCCGGTATCGGCGACAAAGGCTCGCATCAAGGTCTTGGAACTGACCCCGAGTTCGCCCGCCCACTCCCCCAGCGTCCGTGAGTCTGCCGGATCGGCAAGGATGCGGGCAGAAACCGAACTCGCCGCAGCATTGCGAGGAACCGCGAGGACGTCGTGCCGTTCGGGCGCGGCAGCAAGAATGTCGTAGAGCAACTCCTGACTCATCAACCGCCGAGCATCGTCGATGGTCCGATCTGCGAGATGGCGCAGCAATTGAGCGGACAGAGCATCGACTTCGAGAACAAGTGGCTGAGTCCACCGCGGCCCGGCAGGGCGTAGATCCGGACGCGCATAGGCCGCAATCATGCACCCCTCCGTCAGAAGTGTCATGTCGTGGAGAACGGTGCCCGGCAACCAGACCAAGTGCTCGCTGTGCAGGTGCCACACATTGCCTCCGGCAGCGATCTGCATCGTCCCTTCACTCATCCAGGCGATCTGATGCTCGGGGTGTCGATGAGCTCCGTACGCAGTCACTCCGTCGACGACGTTGGTGTAGACCTGAAAATCTTTGAATGTCCGTCCGCGACTATCGGGCAGCGCTAGCAAGGACTTTGGACGAGTCGAGTACTCGATAGTGGACATTTTGCGTCTTTCTGGGCGTATCCGAGTCCATCCTGAAGGATGGACCGACGATCCCGCAAAGGTTAGCCTCACTTTATTGCTGACGCGACCAGTTCAGCACTTCACGCGGAACTCAGATCACTTCGCCCACCACTTCGAAGGAGCATGCACGTGCCCTCACGTAGCACCCGAATCCTCGCCGCCTTATTCACGACGGCCGCGATCATCGGGTTCTCGACCGCCTGTGGAACCTCGCAAGGCGTCGACACCGCATCAGCGACCCAGAGCAACGACGCATTCCCCGTGACGATCGAGCACGCACAGGGGTCGACGACAATCGATGCCGAACCGCGGCGGGTAGTGACACTCGGATACACCGATCACGAACCACTGCTCGCCTTGGGAGTCGAACCCGTAGGCATGGCCGAATGGTGGGGGTCCGGCATGGATGAAAGCTGGCCGTGGACGAAGAATTACTGGAAGGGGAAAACTCCGACCTACATCAACAGCGGCGGAGACTTCAACTTCGAGCAAATCGCCTCCCTCGCACCAGATCTGATCCTAGCGCTGTACGCCGACATCGACACGGAGACCTACAAGAAGCTGACCTCGATTGCGCCGACTGTCGCGCAGAGCAAGGACTACGACGCATACACAACGCCGTGGACCGACATGACACTCACCGCCGGGCGCGCCCTCGGCAAAGAACCACAAGCTCAGCAACTGATCGCGGATACCGAAAACGCGTTTGCCACCGCTCGCGCTGCACACCCGGAGTTTTCCGGGCAAACCGCAACGATCGTCAACCTCGACACTCCCGAGGGATACGTGTTCTCGTCGCACGACCCACGCGGCATCTTCCTCTCGTCACTCGGATTCACCCTCCCCCCGACGGTCGACGCATTCGTCGGCGACCAGTTCGGCGACTGGCTGCCGAACGAGCGATACGACATCCTCGAACCCGTTGATCGTTTGATCGTGATGGCCGATCCGGAGGGAGAGAAGGCCCTCCCCGGCAACACTCTCTACCAGCGGCTACCCGCTGTGAAAAACGGAAATGCGATAGTCGTGCGATACACCGCAGATCCACCCGTCGGCGCGGCGATGTCCGGCAATACCGTCCTGAGCATTCCGTACGCCATCGACCAACTGACCGCCACATTGTCGAAGTAACCAACAATTCCAGGTATCGAAAATATGTTCGAATGATGCTAGCCTCAAACCAGGAAGCACTCACGGACATCGAGGATCACCATGGACGAGGTACCGGAGACAGCGCTGGATCTTGCACGACTCGATCTGGCTCGGCTGGTCGACGAGTTGACGGTTCTCGACCAGCGACGCGTCGACATCGGCGAGAGCTTGGTTCAACTCGAGTACCTCTACGCCAGGATGGGCGCACGGCAACAAGCAGATGCTGCCCGAAAAGCCTTCCAGGAGAAGTACGTCGGACGAATCTACGAACTCGCAGACGGTCTGCGCACCTGAAAAGAGGTTGCACACAACCACTGACGGAGCGCATGGTCATTCCTGCACGACACACCGGACCGATCGGTTCGGCTGTGAACTATGTGGGAGAAATCTGATGGAGAAGATCACCAAGAGGCTGTGGAACTGGGCATCGATACTCGACGAGAACACTCGCGAGCAAGCGCTGCGCACGTCCCAGATGCCTTTTGTCCGTCCACATCTGGCACTTATGCCGGATGCGCACCTCGGTGCGGGAGCGACGGTGGGTTCGGTCATTCCGACGGAAGGCGCAATCATGCCCGCCGCCGTCGGAGTCGATATCGGCTGCGGAATGATTGCGGTCAAAACCCAGTTCAGCGCACGCGACCTTCAAGGCCGCGACCTGAGCGTTCTTCGCCACAGCATCGAACGCTCCGTTCCGCTCTCGGCAGGTGTCTACAACAAGACGCTGAGCGACACGGCGCAAATCCGCATCGCAGAACTCGAGGCAATGGCGGGCGATCGCCTGGCCTTCTACGACAAGTTCAAGAACAACTGGAGGTTTCAGCTCGGAACGCTGGGTTCTGGCAACCACTTCATCGAGGTGACGCTCGACGAGAGCGACGGCGTCTGGCTGTTCCTGCACTCGGGCAGCCGCGGTATCGGAAACAAGCTCGCACAGCATCACATCAAGATCGCCAAGGACTTGTGCGAGCGGTGGTACATCAACCTTCCCGATCCGGATCTTGCCTACCTGGTCGAGAAGACGCCCGAATTCGACTCGTACATCGCCGATCTCAACTGGGCTCAGCACTTCGCTCTGCTCAACCGCGAAGAGATGATGGACCGCGTCGTGAAGGACTTCGCGCACTTCATGGGTGACGGCAAGCCCGCGATCATCGACGAAGTCGAGCGGATCAACTGCCACCACAACTTCACCCAGAAGGAGTTCCATATGGGCCGGGGTGTGTGGCTGAGCCGTAAGGGTGCGATCAAGGCAGACGAGGGCACGCCCGGGCTCATCCCCGGTTCGATGGGGACGGCGAGTTACGTCGTTGTCGGGAAGGGAAACGTGCCGTCGTTCAAGTCCAGCCCCCACGGCGCGGGTCGGGTGTACGGACGTAACCAGGCACGCAAGACCTTCACCATCGAAGATCTCGACAAGGCGATGGTCGGCATCGAATACAAGCGTTCCGCGGCGTTCCTCGACGAGATCCCGGGTGCGTACAAGGACATCGACGTCGTGATGGACGACGCGAAGGACTTGGTCGAGATTCGACACACGCTGCGTCAGATCGTGAATGTCAAGGGCAACTGACCCCGCGCAACTCCGCGAAATGCGAAGTGCCCCGCCGATATCGGCGGGGCACTTCGTTGTCAAGATCAGTCAGGAAGGCGCAGATCCGGCTTGTCCAGCTCTTCGATGTTGACGTCCTTGAACGTCACGACGCGTACGTACTTCACAAATCGCGCCGGGCGGTACATGTCCCACACCCAGGCGTCGGACATCCGCAGCTCGAAGTAGATCTCCCCGTCTGAATTGTGGGGCAGCAACTCGACCGTGTTGGCCAGGTAGAAACGTCGTTCGGTCTCCACGACGTAGGAGAACTGTCCGACGATGTCCCGGTATTCACGGTAGAGCGACAGCTCCATCTCGGTTTCGTACTTCTCGAGATCCTCGGCACTCATCGGTTTAGCCAGTCCTCCCAGTTCGTCTGAACGTCCATCATCCCGTACGGCCCGCGCGTTGTTCCAACCGGACTCCCGCAGCCACCACGTTTGCGTAGGTCATGCGATGCTCGGGGCACGGCCCCAGCTCGTCGAGAGCGTCCATGTGCAACGGCGTGCTGTATCCCTTGTGAATCGCGAAGCCGTATCCGGGATGAGTGTCGTCCATCTCGGTCATCACACGATCTCGGGTCACCTTCGCGAGAACGCTCGCCGCGGCGATACATGCAGCGGCGCCGTCACCGCCGATAACTGGTAGCGACGGAGCCGTCAGACCCGGAACCCGGAACCCGTCGGTGAGGACGTAGCCCGGTTCGAGATCGAGGCCCGCGACTGCGCGACGCATCCCCTCGATGTTGGCGACGTGGATACCGATCTGATCGACTTCCGCAGCGGGTACCGAAACGACACTCCACGCCAACGCCAAGCGCTTGATCGCCGGGAAAAGCTCCTCGCGCGCACGTTCGGTCAGCTTCTTCGAATCGTCGAGCCGTGCCAGTGCCGCTTGCGGTTTCGGCGCCAGGACACACGCGGCAATGACGAGTGGACCAGCGCACGCTCCGCGCCCGGCTTCGTCGACGCCGGCGACCGGACCGAGTCCGGTTCGCGCCAACGCAGACTCCATCGTCCGCAGACCTGCCGATCTGCGAATGACAACGCGAGGGGGCCAACTACTCACTGTCTCTGCCTACTCGAAACTACGCGAATCCATGTGTGCGGTACGACAACTCAATTGCCCTGAATATCAGGCGCATCGATGCCGCCCATTCGCGACGGGGGAAGAACGATGAATCGAGCTTGACCGATGATGTTGTCGATCGGGACGGTTCCCTGGAACTCGTCGTCGACGTGGTAGCGCGAGTCGGCGGAATTGCTGCGGTTGTCACCCATGACCCACACGTGGCCCTCGGGAACGGTGATCGGTCCGAAGCAGCGGCCCGACTTCAATTCGGTGTCACACGTTTGCGTTCCCGGAGTGAACGGGAAATCCATCTTGATGTACGGCTCGTCGAGCGGCCTGCCGTCGACCAGGACTCGGCCCTGATCGTCGCAGCATTCGACGGTCTGGCCGCCGGTAGCGATCACTCGCTTGACCAAGTCGTTCTCGTCCGGCGGAACGAGGCCGACCCACGAACCGACCTCTTGAATGCCGCGGACGACAACGTTGTCGGACCGATTGGACACATATTTCGTGTTCCACGAATCGGGTCCCTTGAAGACGACGACGTCGCCGGGTTCCGGATCGCCGAAGCGGTATCCGATCTTCTCCACCACGATGCGGTCACCGGTACATCCCGCACAGCCGTGCAGTGTCGGTTCCATCGACTCGGATGGGATGAGAAAAACTCTGAAGACAAATGCCTGAAGGACGATGCTGAGTACCAGCGCTACGCCGATCAGAACAGGGAGTTCTCGCAGGAACGATCGCTGTTTCTTCTGCGGCCGATGTGAGGTCGGTTCCGCGGAACCGCTTGATCCCTCGTGATTCTCGGGTCCGGACGACAATGCCTGCTCCTTCGAAGAATCTGCCACAGAAACCAGATTAGCCCGACACCGCGCGTACGCGGTGCCGGGCTCATCGGAAAGATCAGCGCTTTTCCTTGATCTTCGCCTTCTTGCCACGAAGCTCACGGAGGTAGTACAGCTTGGCGCGACGGACGTCACCGCGGGTCAGAACCTCGATGGAGGCCAGCGTGGGGCTGTGAACCGGGAAGGTGCGCTCGACGCCGACGCCGAAGGAGACCTTACGGACGGTGAAGGTCTCGCGAACGCCGCCGCCCTGGCGACGAATAACGACGCCCTTGAAGACCTGCACGCGCTCCTTGGAGCCTTCGATAACCTTGACGTTCACGTTGAGCGTGTCGCCGGGACGGAACTCGGGGATGTCGTCGCGGAGCGACTTTTTGTCCAGGAAGTCCAGGGTGTTCATATGTCATCCTTGTATTTCGCAGGAGCAGAGGAACCGAGCGGCACGCGTTTCGGTCTCCCGAAACGGCGCTCGTCTGGTTCGTGCCCAGATCAAGTGCTGCTGCCTGGTCCAGGCAACCCGTCCATTGTGCCAGACGCGGACACCAGCGGGGAAATCGGTGGTGGCGGGGCCGCGTGGATGGTGTGGTCCAGTTCCTGCTCGGCCGCGGTCATCGCATGCTCGACGCTCGGTGATCCGGCAATGAGATCCTGGACGTAGATCTTGGCCCGGATGACCGGTCGACGCCATTTCCGCTCACGCTCGAGCGCGCGGTTCATCCGTTTCGGCTTGCGCGTGTACCGCCAGCGAGCCCACGGTGCACCCGGCCGGCTCAAGCGAACCGCTCCGATTACCAGCAGCGGAAAGACGAACAGGCCGACGAGCCCCGTCCATATCTTCCCCTTGAGAATCACGATTGCCGCCAAGGCGAAGTTGATCAACGCGACAAAAACGAAGACCAATTTGATCCACGGATCTCGTTCTTCACGGAATCCGGCGACGTCGAGCAATTCGAGGGGGCGGAAACCCAGCAGCACCAGACCGGTCACGGCGATCGCGACGAAGACCGCATCCACCGAGGTCCGACCTTGTTCGGACCAGTACACATCCTTCAGATAGAAGATCAGTGCGAACTCGTCGAGCACCAACGCCGCACCCATACCGAAGATCGCCGCCAGGACGGCACCGGTGGTCTGCGAACCATCGACGTAGACCGCGATCAACGCACCACCGGAGATCATCATGGCGATCACACCGAACACGACGTGATGCACATGCTGACCTCCGGGCGCGATGTTGCCCGGCCACCATTTCACTTGCGCGCGGATCATCCGGACGCTGAGACGGATGAAGAGGAACGCAGAGAGGAACCCGAGCAGGAAGAACAGCAACGGCAATCGGCCATGGGCGATGATCTCGCGCTCGAGCCACTCCCGCATCACTGTCCTCCCTTCACCGAATTCATGATCCGGCCCTGATCGGATTCATACCGCCAACCGACTCGATTGTGACGATACGGACTTCGAAAACCCGGCGGACGGATTTACTTGCCGAAGCCCGCCTTGCGCAGAGCCTCAGCCATCGACCCGGCAGCAGGCGCGCGGTTGTCCGGACGCGACTCGCGTCCACCCTGACGTCCGCCATTACCTCGTTGCTGCCCCTGACGCTGACCCTGCGGCTGGCCCTGACGCTGAGGTTGCCCACCTCGCGGGCCTTCGGACTTGCGGGGTGCGCCCACCTCGTCGTCGAGACGAAGCGTCAGCCCGATGCGTTGGCGTGCCTCGTCCACTTCGAGGACCTTCACCTTGACGACGTCACCTGACTTGACGACCTCGCGTGGGTCCTTGACGAAGTTGTGTGACATAGCCGAGACGTGAACCAGACCGTCCTGATGAACTCCGATGTCGACGAAGGCACCGAAGGCTGCGACGTTGGTGACCACACCTTCGAGAGTCATACCGGCCTTGAGATGCGCGACTTTCTCGATGCCTGCGGCAAAGGTCGCGGTCTTGAATTCGGGTCGTGGATCTCGTCCCGGCTTCTCCAACTCGGAGATGATGTCGGTGACGGTCGGTAGACCGAATCGCTCGTCGACGTAGTCGGACGCCTTGACCGATCGAAGTGCCTGCGAGTTTCCGATCACGGTGCGCACGTCCCCGCCGGCACTGGCAACGATCTTGCGAACCACCGGATATGCCTCCGGGTGGACGCTCGACGCGTCGAGAGGGTCGTCGCCGTCGGTGATCCGCAAGAAGCCTGCGCACTGCTCGAAAGCCTTGGGTCCCAGTCGGGAGACGTCCTTGAGTCCCTTGCGGGACTTGAACGGACCGTTCTGGTCCCGATGGGCGACGATGCTCTCCGCTAGGGAACCTGCGATTCCGGACACCCGAGCGAGAAGTGGCACGGACGCGGTGTTGACGTCGACGCCGACCGAGTTGACGGCATCCTCGACGACGGCGTCGAGGGAACGTGAGAGCAGCGATTCGGTGATGTCGTGCTGGTACTGACCGACACCGATGGACTTGGGATCGATCTTGACCAACTCCGCCAACGGATCCTGCAGGCGACGCGCAATGGACACCGCGCCGCGAATCGAGACGTCGAGGTCGGGAAGTTCCTGCGACGCGTAGGCCGAAGCCGAGTACACCGATGCGCCTGCCTCGGAGACGACGATCTTGGTCAGGTTGGGCGCGCCGGTCTTCTTGATCAGTTCGGTAGCGAGCGTGTCGGTCTCGCGTGAGGCCGTGCCGTTGCCGATGGCGATCAGTTCGACGCCGTGCTTGGCGACCAGCCCGGCAAGCGTCGCAAGCGCCGCGTCCCACTTGTTCTGCGGCTGGTGCGGGTAAATCGTCTCGTATGCAACAACTTTGCCGGTTCCGTCGACGACGGCAACCTTCGTTCCGGTGCGAAATCCGGGGTCGAGTCCCATGGTGGGTCGGGCGCCGGCGGGAGCCGCGAGGAGTAGATCCTTGAGATTGGTGGCGAAGACGTCGACGGCGTCCTTTTCGGCCGACTGCCGCAGACGCATTCGAGTGTCGATACCGAGCGTGACGGCGAACTTCGTCTTCCACGCCCACTTGACGGTGTCGAGAAGCCACCCGTCGGCGGCCCGACCACGGTCGGCGATCTCGAACCGCGACGCGATGCGGCCTTCGTAGACCGTGCGCTCCCCCGGCGCGAGTTCTTCGGTGTCGGCCGCCATGTTGAGCGAAAGCACTTCTTCCTTCTCTCCGCGCAGGACGGCGAGGATGCGGTGCGAGGGCAATTTGGAGAACGGTTCCGAGAACTCGAAGTAGTCAGCAAACTTCGAGCCATCGGTTTCCTTGCCCTTGCGGACCGATGAGACGACCTGGCCGCGACTCCACATCAGCTCGCGCAATTCACCGACCAGATCGGCGTCCTCGGCGAAGCGCTCCACGAGGATCGACCGGGCACCGTCGAGTTGCTCGTCCGAATACTGCGCGGGATCGGTGGTGGGATCTCCGATGAGAGCGTCCGCGACGGGCTCGTGGCCGGCCTCGCGGGCGATCTGCGCCTTGGTGCGCCGCTTCGGCTTGAAGGGGAGGTAGATGTCCTCCAGCCGCGCTTTTGTCTCGGCCAGCATGATCTGACCGCGCAGTTGATCGTCGAGTTTGCCCTGAGAGTCGATCTCCGTGAGCACGGCGTCACGACGGTCGTCGAGCTCGCGGAGATACCGCAGCCGCTCGTCCAGGAGTCGCAACTGGGCGTCGTCGAGCGTGCCGGTGACTTCCTTGCGGTACCGGGCGATGAAGGGCACCGTGGCTCCGCCGTCGAGAAGGTCGACTGCTGCTGCAACCTGGCCTTCGCGGACGTCGAGTTCCTCGGCAATGCGCTGGTTCACGGTCTTGAGAATCACGAGATCCGACCCTACCGCTATCCTGAGACAAGAAGATCGGCAACAGTGCCGTGTCAGGGCTACCGGGGGAAACAGATGAGTACGCGGTACGTCCGGATTGCCGCAATGGCGGCCGCAGTTACTTTTGCGGCTTCGTGCAGCGGCGGACAGAACCCGGATGATTCGATGCAGACCCCCGCCTTCCCCGACACCAATGTTCCGGTCGCGGAGACTCTCGACGGCCGACTGGCTCAAGCTCAGGTGGCGGCGCTCGGGCGTGGTGCGGACGTCTCCATCGCCGTCCTCGATCGATCCTCGGACAAGTACCTCGATGTTGCCGGCGACCAGCAAATCGAAACTGCCTCGGTGGCAAAACTTTTCATCGCCGAGGATCTCCTCCATCAGGACGCTCGCGGCGAGCGGCCCATCACGGACGACGATCGCACCCTCATGGCGGCAATGCTCGAATCCTCCGACGACACCGCAGCCAACCTTCTGTGGGACGAGGTCGGCGGTCAGGAGGTGATCACCCGGGTTGCCGAGCGTTACGCACTGACCGCGACGACGCCGCCGTGGGACGGAATGTGGTGGAACACCGAGACCACGACGCACGACCTGGTCACTTTCTACAACGGCGTCCTCGACGACTCCGACCAGCTCGGACCTGAGCGGGTCGAGCAATTCGTCGAGTACCTGCGGCAATCCACTCCAGAAGGAACCGACGGCTACGACCAGAGGTTCGGATTGCCCGAGGCCTTGTTCGGCGAGCCGGTCATCGGAGTCAAGCAAGGCTGGATGTGCTGTGTCGAGGACAAGTGGATCCATCTGTCCACCGGCATCGTCGGTGACGACAACCGATACATCATCGCAATCGGTTCGCGAGAAGACGTCCAGTACACGGACGAGGACAGCTTCTATCCCGACACCTCGTTCACCGACGCCGTCGACGACGAAAGCGCACTGCACGCACGTGACACGGTCACCGGCGTCACACAGATTCTCTTCCCGAGCGGAAGCATCGACGACTGGGCGGCGGCATCCACGACCGCGGATTCGGTGATGCCCGAAGCTTCCGGGCCCTGATTCGATCCACGCGGTCGTGTTCGTCCTCAAGCCTGCTTGTACTCGAGGACCGAACCGATGACCCGTTCCTGTTGTTCGGACGTGAGCATGGGCCACAGCGGCAGTCGAAGGATCGACGCGGAGAACTCGGCGCTACGCACACACGGCTCCGGTGTTCGTCCGTAGCGCACACCGGCCGCACTCGTATCGAGCGGAATGTAGTGGAACGGCGCCACGATTCCGTCGGCGGCAAGATGCCGAATCAAGCCGTCGCGGCTCTCTTCGGTAGGCATCTTGAGATAGAACAGGTGCGCGGTGTGCTCGCGATCATCGGGAACCGCCATGGGAACGACACCGTTCTCGGACGCCCACTCGCCCAGACTCACGCTGTAGGCATCCCAGACGCGATGCCTGGCCGCCTGAATCGCGTCGAACTCCGAGAGTTGTGCGTCGAGGACAGCGGCATTGAGTTCACTGGGCAGATAACTCGACCCGATGTCCTGCCACGAATACTTGTCGACCTGGCCGCGCAGGAAACGCGCACGGTCGGTCCCCTTCTCACGGATGATTTCGGCGCGGGTCATCAACTGATCGTCGGAGAGCAACAGCGCGCCACCCTCACCGCAGTGAACGTTCTTGGTGTCGTGAAAACTCTGCGTACCGATAGTTCCGATGGTGCCGAGCGCCCGCCCGCGCCACTTTCCGCCGAGCCCGTGAGCGTTGTCTTCGATCAACGCGACACCGTGGAGTTCCGCGAGGTCGAGGAGAGGTTCCATGTCGGCGGCGACTCCGCCGTAATGCATGACCAGTACTGCTTTTGTTCGTTCCGTGATTGCCGCTGCGACGCAGTCGGGATCGATATTGCCGGTACTCGGATCGATGTCGACGAAAACAACAGTGGCACCGCGCAACGCGACGGCGGTTGCCGCCGAACTGAACGCGAAGCTCGGGACGATCACCTCGTCACCTGGGCCCAATTCGAGTAGCAGCGCACCCAATTCGAGTGCGTGCGTGCACGAGGTCGTCAGCAGAGCATGCGTGGATCCGGTGATCGCTTTGAGTGCTGCAGTCGCGGACTTGGTGAAACGTCCGTCACCGTGAATGTGATCGGACTCCAGAACCGTTGCCAGATTCGACAATTCGTTCGATGCCCGATAGGGGCGGGAGAAGATGATGCGATCAGTGCTCACGACTACGCCGATCGATCGAGGTTCCGGGCCGCGGTGAATCGACAGTCAGATACAGAGGCTTTCCGACAAGGACGTGCAGTGCCACGCCAAGGTATTCGGCGATGAGACCGAGCGAGAACAGGATCGCACCCGAACAGACCAGCAGCGCCATGATGATCGACGCCCATCCTTCCGGGTCGTTGTTGTCACCGGTCATGGCTTGGACGAAGATCACCGCAGCCATGATCACACCGGCCGACGCCAGGGTGACCCCGAGCAGACTCACCAGTCGCAGACCGCGTGTTCCGCTACACAACACCATCTTCCAGAACAACGAGAACAAACGGCGATAGTTGTACCCCGATTCCTCGCGGCCTTCCGCTCGAAGTGTCACCGGCGCAGAGGCGGTATTGCCGACGACCCACGTCAGCGCGACGTCCAGATACACGCCGTTGGCGGCGACGCCGGCCAACTGTCGGCCGATGTCACCTCGGATCAGGCGGTAACTTTCGAATCTCGTCGAATCAGGGAACGCGAATACCGTCGCCAAGACGATCTTTGCACCGCGCGAGGTCAGGTTCCGCAAGAATCCATGCGGGCGGGTGTTCGTGGGTTTGGAATACACGAGATCGGATCGCTCCGTCAGCGCGGTGTCGAGGAAAGCCCCGATGTGCACCGGGTCGTGCTGGCCGTCTTCGTCCATCGTCACGATCCACTGGCCACGTGCAACGGCCATACCGGCGATAGTCGCCGCGTCCTGGCCGTAGTTGCGACTGAGCCACACGACACGCACCTGATCGAAACGGCGCTCCAATTCGAGTAACACGACGTCGGAACGGTCCGGACCGTTGTCGTGAACCAGCACGATCTCGTCGACGGTGAACTGCGCTCCACCGGGCGTCGAACTCGGTGCGCACAGGCCGTCCAACTCCTCGACGAGCGCCGTGATCGTCTTTTCGCCCTGATAAACGGGCACTACGACGGAAATCGAGTGCACTCGCTTCCACTCCCTTCAGGGGGCTCGACTGGCGCCGAGAGACAGGCACGATCGGGCCCACACCGTCGCGAACTTTAACACGCAGAGATGTCCGGACTTCGGATGCCGACGGCGCGTGATGCGCTCGCGTCTCCGCGCGCCCCACCTGCCCTGTTAAGGTCTGGAACTCGTGGTGGAAACTCGCACTCTCGCCCGGGCAGACGTGTACAAGTGGGGCGCCGTCACGGCGGTCGGTGTCATCGCCGGCTACCTGGCCGTGGTGCTCGCGAACGCTCGTCACTTCTACACCGACGACACCGAGTCCCAGTACGCGCCGCTGTGGGTCATGCTCGGCCGTAGCCTGCGAGAAGGACACCTGCCGGTACTCGTCCCCGAGAACTGGATGGCGGGCAACTACGCGATCGAGGAAGCGGGCCTTCTCAATCCGCCACAACTTCTGATCGACCTGATCGCACCGTCCTTCGACAACCTGGCGCTTTACGCGACGATCGTGAAATTGATCTTCGCGATCATCCTTGCGCTGGGCGTCTATCGGATCTGCCTGGAGTACGGCTCGAAGCCCACATGGGCTGCGGTCGCCGGAGTCTCGATTCCGTTCACCGGTTTCCTCCTCTTCTTCGACTCGGCCAGTTGGATGACAGCCTTCACCGGCACTGCCTGGATGGTGCAGGCGTGGGCCTCGGCAATCCGCTACGCCAGAGGCAAGAGCGGTCCGATCCCGACCTTCGTGTTCTTGTATCTCGCGATGTCGGTCCAATATGTTTTCCCCGCAGTCGAATCCGGCTTGATGATCGTCGCAGTCGCGATCGGCGAAGTTGTCTATCAGCGGCGTTGGCTGCCGTCGCTGCGGCTATTGGCGGTGTCCGCGTGTGCCGCCCTCGCCGGTCTCGCGACGTATCTACCGAGCCTGCTCACCGCCGACGTCACCTGGCGCGGTGCATCCGAAGTCAAGAACGACGCTTTCCTCGCCGTTCCCTGGTCGGAATCGCTGAACGCGAGCCTGCCGAGCACGATGCCCGCGTTCTCCTCGTGGTGGGGATACATCCAGACCATGCCCATGGTCTACGTCGCGTGGTTCCTCATTCCGGCTCTGGCATTCATCGACTGGGGCAAGGCACGCGCCGCGGCACGTGAATTGACCGCCGTCGGGATCTTCACGGTCGCCGTCCTCATGTGGACTGCCGGGCCGAGCACGATCGGCCCACTGCGGTGGCCCGCGCGCGTGCTTCCGATGGTGGCCATCGGACTCCTGCTTCTGGTGTGCATCCTGCTCGGGCGTTACGCCACGACCGACAAGTTGCGCGGACGCTGCGTTGCAGCGGGAATCCTCGTGGGCCTGCTTTTGATCAGGTCCGCCTCGGCAGCTCCCGGGCTCGCGAA
The DNA here is from genome assembly GCF_056945715.1 of Rhodococcus sp. MurmanLake-1. NCBI lineage: Bacteria > Bacillati > Actinomycetota > Actinomycetes > Mycobacteriales > Nocardiaceae > Rhodococcus > Rhodococcus sp. MurmanLake-1. The sequence continues at coordinate 793,960 of NZ_JBWZNF010000001.1, forward strand.
ATGGCATGTGATCTCAGCCCTGGTCGTTGCCGCACTCGGCGCTGCGATGGTGTGGCTGGGCCGCACCAAGGGCACCGCGCTCGCATGCCTGTTGGCAATCGCCGCGGTCTCCCCCATCGCCTACGCCCAGGTTCGGGCCGCGCAACCAACCCCAATGAGCTGGGACCTGCCCGAATCCCGCTCGGAGATGAAAGAGGCCTTCCCCGACTTCGAAGGCACGACACTGCAACTGGGCGACCGTGCACTCATCGCACCCGGGGACAAAACCCTCGACGGAGCGTACGGTTCCCTGGCTTTCGGCAACTACCCCAAAGACCTCGAACTGACCTACACCAGCGGCTACACCCCCAACGGGCACTTCTACTTCGGTGATCTGCTCTGCATGCGCTGGGACATGAGCGTCTGCCCCGACGCCTTCCGACGGGCATTCACCGTCGAACCCACCACCGGCCGCACCATCGTCGACCTGATGAAGGTGGACCGCGTCGTACTGCAGAACGCCCTCTACCCCGACGCACGTAAGAACCCGGCCCCCGACGGGTGGACATGGGTCGACTACCCCGGACACGAGAACTACATCTCCGTGCTCGAACGCGTCGACGGCCCCGTCTCGACACGAAACGGCCGCATCGCCGATACCCTTGGCGTCGAAGCTGTTTCGACCGCGGAATCGAACATGTCGAGCACCCTTCGTGTCAGTTCGGAGACCGGCGGCAAGGTTGTGTTCGCACGGCTCGGCTGGCCCGGGTATCGAGCTAGCCTCGACGGTCAGCCTGTCCCGATCGACGTCGTCGCGAAGTCCTTTGTCACCGTGGACATCCCAGCCGGGACGAAGGACGCTGAACTTGTCCTCACGTGGCGACCCCCGGGATGGAAGGTCGGCGGCGCTTCGATGGTCGCCGGAATCCTCGGCCTCGGCGTGCTCGAGTGGATGTATCTGCGGACACGACGCAAGGACCGGATCAACATCGTGAAAACCGAGTCTTCATGACCGAAGACATCGCATCACCCGAGAACCCCGGCCCACTGCTGCGGGTGGTCAAGCATCAACCCATCGCGTTTGCCATTGTCGGAGTGGCCAATACGGCGATCGGATACGGGCTCTTCGTGATCTGGTCACTGATCCTCGACAACAAGGATCTGTATCAAGTGGCTGTGATCGGTGCGTACTCCATCAGCGTGCTCATCGCTTTCGTTCTGCATCGGACGTTGGTTTTCCGCGTCCGCGGACATGTGGCACGCGACCTGGGCGCGTTCATCGTCGTCAATTCCGGTGGCCTCGTGCTGAATCTGATACTCGGAACGATCGCGGTGTCGATTCTGCATGCCCCGCCGCTTCCCGCCCAGGCGGTTGTCATGTTGATCGTTGCCGGGGTGAGTTTCTTCGGTCATCGATACTTCTCGTTCCGCCGCAAACCTGCCGAGCGGCACTGACCCTTCTACGATTCGCGGGGTAGCGCTCGATCCACCGCGGCCTCGACGATCGTACGAATATCTTCCTCCCCGAACAGGTTCGGCAATGTCAGTCGATCCAGTACGAGCCAGTTCAGCGACAAATAGAGCAGGCGAACGGTCATCGCATCACCCGGCACGCCCGACGCCAGATGATTGGCTACGTTCAGATCGAAGTCTTCTCGAATACGGACGGTCAGGACCGCTCGCAGGTCCGGGCGACGCACCGCCTCCAGCCGCAACTCCATGAGCGCGAGGAAACCCGCTCCAAACGAGGTGACCCGCTCGACCACGTCGAGCATGAGCGTCACCAGTCGCTCACGATCGGTGCCGTTGACGGGATCGATCAATCCCTCGAGGTCGTCCGGAATCAGTCGCTCGTAGATCCGGCCACCGGCTTGCGTGAGTAGGTCGTCGCGATTGGAGAAGTAGTTCGACGCTGTCCCGTTCGGCACGGCTGCCTGGGTGTCGACGGCTCGAAAGGTCAAGCCTCGAGCACCCTCTCGGGCCAACACCTCGATTGCCGCGTCGATCAGGGCAAGCCGTCGTTCCGGGTTCTTTCGCACTTGACATCACTCCTGACACGGCCCTAAGTTGAACCACTACAAACATAGTACTACGAACGGAGCGTTTCATGCGAAAGCTTGTGTACTACGTGGGAGCTTCCCTCGACGGCTACATCGCGGGACCAGACGGCGAATTCGATTTCTTCCCGGTTTCCGAACAGATCACGGCCTGGATATGCGATCGATATCCCGAGACCGTGCCAACGCATGTGCGGCCCGCTCTCGGAATCGAGGACGCACCCAACAGAACCTTCGACACGGTCGTCATGGGCCGCGGCTCTTACGAGCCCGGGCTGAGCCTCGGCGTGACCAGCCCCTTTGCGCACCTGCGCCAGTTCGTCGTCTCCAGCACCCTCGCTGACGCCGAGGATCCCGCGGTCACCATCGTTCGCACCGATCCACGTGCGGTCGTCAGATCCCTCAAAGAGGAAGAAGGACAAGATATCTGGCTGTGCGGCGGCGGAACTCTCGCCGGCGAACTACTACCGGAGATCGACGAGTTGATCGTCAAAAGGTATCCGATTGTCGCCGGCGCGGGCATACCGATGATCAGAGGTAACTTCGAGCCGACACTGTTCACACCGACTGCAACCGAATCGCTCGACGACGGCGCAAGCATCACCTGGTTGAAGAGAAATACCTAAGGAAGTAGATCCGGTCGACGCTCGGCCGTGCGCTGCAGCGACTGCTCATGGCGCCAGGCTTTGATCTTCGCGTGATCTCCGGAAAGCAGAACAGGCGGAACCTCGAGATCACGCCACACGGCGGGGCGAGTGTAACTGGGCCCTTCGAGGAGCCCGTCGGAGAACGAATCCTCTTGGTGTGACAGCTGATTGCCGAGAACACCGGGCATCAGTCGCACAACAGCCTCGACCATCACCAGCACGGCTGCTTCGCCGCCGATCAGAACGTAATCGCCGATACTGACTTCTTCAACGCGAACCCGCTTGGCGGCGTCGTCGAAGACGCGTTGGTCGATACCTTCGTATCGGCCGCAGGCGAAGACAAGGTGCTTGGCGGTGGCCCAGCGATGTGCGGTCGCCTGAGTGAACGGGACGCCGGCGGGAGTCGGCACCACCAGGATCGTCTCGGCATCATCCGGGCCGGAAGAATCGGAGCGACCGATCACGTCGTCCAGTGCCGGACCCCAGACGGTGGGTTTCATGACCATGCCGGGTCCGCCGCCGTACGGGGAATCGTCGACGGCTTTGTGTACGTCATGGGTCCACGACCGAAGATCGTGGACGTCGACCGAGATCAAGCCACGTTCGATTGCCTTGCCCAGCAAGGCAGCACGAAGCGGTTCGAGATACTCGGGAAAGATGGTGACGACGTCGAGACGCATGACAAACGATCAGTCGTTGTCTGGGTTCGAATTATCGCTGTTCGACTTGTCACCGAAGTCCGGGTCGAGCAGTCCCTCGGGAGGCTCGATCATCACGACGCCGTCGGCAATCGACACCGAGGTGACGATGGCGGCGACAAACGGGATCAGCAATTCACCGGACGTCTCACCGGTGCGGCGAATCGAAAGCAATTCGCCTGCGGCGGAATGCAATACCTCGACGACCGAACCGACCTCGGTACCGTCCGTGAGGACGACCTTCAGTCCTTCGAGTTCGTGATCGTAGAACTCGTCCGGATCATCCGAAGGCTCGAGTTCGGAACTGTCGATGACAAACAGTGTGCCGCGCAACGCATCTGCGTCGCCACGGTCACTGACGCCTTCGAGGCGCAGCAGAAGCCGCCCGGAATGATCCCGGGCGGCTTCCACTGTGTACGACTTCAGTGTGGACTCGCGCGGCTTGCGCCCACGCAGCACAGAACCTACGGCAAAACGATCTTCGGGCTCGTCTGTACGAACCTCGACTACCAATTCACCTTTGATGCCATGCGACTTCGCGACACGACCGACTACGAGTTCCACCTGTTTACTGCCGTCTACTGATCGGTGTCGACGACATCAACACGGATACCGCGGCCACCGATGCCGGAGACCAAGGTCCGCAGCGCGGTCGCCGTGCGACCACCCCGACCGATGACCTTGCCGAGATCGTCGGGGTGCACGTGCACCTCGACGGTCCGTCCCCGACGTCCGGTGATCAGCTCGACACGCACATCGTCGGGATTGGCGACGATGCCACGCACGAGATGCTCTACCGCATCAGCGACGACGGCACTCACTTGTCAGCAGCCTCGGCGTCTGCAGCGGGAGCCTCGGCGTCAGCCGCGGTGTCTTCTGCCTTGGCCTCGTCAGCCTTTGCAGCCTTCTTCTTCTTGGGGGTGATTGCTTCTGCAACCGGCTCGTTCTCGGCCTGCGCGAGTGCAGCCTGGAAGAGTTCGAGCTTGGTGGGCTTGGCTTCCTTGACGCGCAGGGTGCCTTCGGTGCCCGGCAGGCCCTTGAACTTCTGCCAGTCACCGGTGATCTTGAGGAGTGCCTCGACGGGCTCGGTGGGCTGTGCGCCCACGGACAGCCAGTACTGAGCGCGCTCGGAATCGATGTCGATCAGCGAGGGCTCTTCCTTGGGGTGGTACTTGCCGATGGTCTCGATCGCACGGCCGTCACGACGGGTGCGCGAGTCGGCGATGACAACGCGGTACTGAGCGTTGCGGATCTTGCCGAGGCGGGTGAGCTTGATTTTGACAGCCACAGCTGCAGTTCTCCTTCAGCGCGCACAACAGTGCTGCGCATGTCACGTGCAATTCAGCGACCCACACGATTTGTGAGCCCGGTTTTGCCTCTATCCTGTGACCGTCGCAGCGGTACGTAACCGGTTGCGACGAACAATGGTCCATTGTGCCAGATGGGTGGGCTCGTTCGGAAACCACCCTGTGCGCGCTTCGAGAGTGCAGGGACTCCCTAACCACTCACGGGGGTGCCGCGGAGGATCACACGCGCCGGCTTCGCGAGCACATCGGAGTTTCCGCGCGGATCTTCGGAATAAACCACCAGGTCGGCGGGCGCTCCCTCTTCGATGCCCTGGGCACCCAACCAACTCCGCGCATCCCAGCTGGCTGCGCCCAACGCCTGGTGAGCTGTCAATCCGGCAACTTCGAGTTCGGCGATCTCGTCGGCGATCCGCCCGTGCCTGATCGAACCGCCGGCATCCGTTCCGGCATAGATCGGAATCCCGGCCTCGTGAGCGGCACCGATTGTCTGGTGCCGACGAGCGTGCAAATCGCGCATGTGCGCCGCGTAGATCGGATACCGCGTGGCGGAGTCCGCGATCTCGGGGAAAGTAGCGATGTTGATCAGCGTCGGAACCAGGGCCGTGCCGTGCGCGACCATCGACTCGATGGTCGCGTCCGTCAATCCGGTGCCGTGCTCGATGCAGTCGATACCGGCGTTGATCAGGCCGGGCAAAGCGTCTTCGGCAAAAACGTGAGCGGTGACCTTTGCGCCTTCGGCGTGGGCGGCAGCGATGGCCTCGACCAGGATCTCGTCGCTCCACAAGGGAGCCAGATCGCCGACGGAACGATCGATCCAGTCGCCGACGAGCTTGACCCAGCCGTCACCAGCGCGTGCCTGACGCACTACCTCGGCCGGCAACTGAGATTCGTCGTCCAGGTCGACCGGCAAGCCCGGGATGTACCGCTTGGGTGCCGCGATGTGCTGACCTGCGCGAATGATTCGCGGCAAATCGAGGCGCTCGTCGATGAACCTGGTGTCGACCGGTGATCCGGCGTCGCGGAGCAACAGCACGCCCGCGTCACGTTCGGTCTTCGCCTGCTCCAGCAAGCCGTCGACGGTTTCGCCCCCGCCACCGCCGTAGCGGATACCGACGTGACAATGCGCATCCACTAGACCCGGTGTGATCCAACCCGATTCGACGATCGTCTCCGCACCGGACACCGCCTCGAAGGAAATCAGCCCGTCGACGATCCACAATTCGATCGGCTCGGCATCGGGCAGACCGATACCCCGCAGATGAAGCGCAGCCACCGACTACTTCTTGGGCAGCTTGAGCTGGGAAAGATCGATGCCTTCCAGTCCGGGCGGCAACTGATCGAGACCCTTGGGCATGTTCGACAGGTCGGGCATACCGGCCGGCATTCCGCCGGGCATACCCGGGAATCCGCCCATGCCGGGGAATCCTCCGCGCATCTTGGGCTGCGTCGGGCCCTTGCCGCCCTTCTTGCCCTTCTTGCCCTTCTTGCTGCGAACCTGCTTACGCGCGCCGGGCATGCCCATACGGCCGGCCATGGCAGCCATCATCTTGCGGGCTTCGAAGAAGCGATCCACCAACTGGTTGACGTCGGAAACCTTCACGCCCGAACCGTTCGCGATGCGCAGTCGGCGTGAGGCGTTGATGATCTTCGGATCGTCGCGCTCGGCCGGCGTCATACCGCGGATGATGGCCTGAATGCGATCGAGTTGCTTCTCGTCGACGTTGGCCAGCGCGTCCTTCATGCCGCCGGCACCCGGCAGCATGCCGAGGAGGTTGCCGATCGGGCCCATCTTGCGGACGGCCATCATCTGATCGAGGAAGTCTTCGAGGGTGAGCTGACCGGAACCGATCTTCGCTGCGGTCGCTTCGGCCTGATCGGCGTCGAAAACCTGCTCGGCCTGCTCGATGAGGCTCAGTACATCGCCCATACCGAGGATCCGGCTGGCCATGCGATCGGGGTGGAAGACGTCGAAATCTTCGAGCTTCTCGCCGGTGGACGCGAAGAGGATCGGCTGGCCGGTGACCTCGCGGACGCTCAGTGCGGCACCACCGCGGGCGTCGCCGTCGAGCTTAGTGAGGACGACACCGGTGATGCCGACTCCCTCACGGAACGCGTCGGCGGTACTGACCGCGTCCTGACCGATCATGGCGTCGAGGACGAAGATGGTCTCGTCCGGGTTGACGGCGTCACGGATACCGGCGGCCTGCGCCATCAGCTCGGAGTCGATACCGAGGCGACCGGCGGTGTCGACGATCACGACGTCGTAATGCTTGTTGCGTGCTTCTTCGACGCCGGCCCGGGCGACCTCGACGGGGTCGGCAGCGGACACGCCCAGTGCGTTTTCGCCGCCGCCGATGGAGGTACCGGGGTGCGGCGCGAAGACTGCCGCGCCCGCACGCTCACCGACGATCTGAAGCTGAGTGACGGCGCCGGGACGCTGAAGGTCGCAGGCTACGAGGAGGGGCGTGTGCCCCTGGTCCTTGAGCCACTTGGCCAACTTTCCGGCCAGCGTGGTCTTACCGGAACCCTGCAGACCGGCCAACATGATGACCGTCGGCGGAGTCTTGGCGAACTGGAGTCGACGAGTTTCGCCGCCGAGAACCTCGACCAGCTCTTCGTTGACGATCTTGACGACCTGCTGAGCGGGGTTCAGTGCACCCGAGACCTCGGCGCCCTTGGCGCGTTCCTTGATCTTGGCGATGAAGCTGCGCACTACGGGAAGCGCGACGTCGGCCTCGAGCAGGGCAAGGCGGATCTCGCGGGCCGTAGCGTCGATGTCGGCGCCGGACAGACGACCCTTGCCACGCAGATCCTTGAGAGATCCGGTCAATCTGTCGGAAAGGGATTCGAACACCGAGTGCGCTCCTGAAGGTCGTGCGAGTTAGCCGTGGATATTCTCGGGCACCAGCCTAGCCGCTACGCCCGCACCGATCCCAGCCGATGCGGGCGTAACTGCCGAAACCGGTCCGTCAATCCTCTTTCTTCTTCGGTTGTGGCACCGGAACCACCGCCAGCACCGCCTCCTCGACGCGCTCTCGCGCCGCGCGGGTATCGGCCTCACCGAAGTCGAGGCAGAACGCGTCGACCACCGAGGAACCCAACGTGGCGACCTTCGCCCACCGGATGTCGGCACCACTGTGTTCGAGTGCTGCGGCCAGTCGGCAAAGCAGGCCGACGCGGTCTTCGGTACGCAATTCGAGGATCGCGTGACCGTCACCGGGCGCGTCGAACCAGATGACCCGCGGCGGTGCCTGCGAATAGAGCACCGGAACCGCCGAGTCCTTGTTTGTCTGGATCGGGTCGTCCCACTGCTCTGCCCGTGCCTCCTCGTCCTTGGCGTCGAGAAGTTCGAGCAGATTCAGTTCACCGGCCGAAGCGCGGATCAATTCCTGCCTGAGCAGCACCGCCTGCGGCGGTGTGCCGAACCTCGGTGTGACGACAAACGAATTGACCGCCGAACCCGCATGCGACCCCAGCGAAGCGGAATGCACCCGCAACGACTGCAACGCCAGAACGCCGGCAGCCCGAGACAGCAGCCCGGGCGCGTCGGGCGCGATGACGGTCACGACGTAGGTGTGCGGATTCTCGGCCGGTACGAGCGAGACGTGAACCCCGCCCTCCTCGGCAATGGCCAACTGCTCGGGAGCGAGTGGATCGGGTTGTGGGAGTTCCTCCCCCGCCATCAACAAACGGCAACGACGCACGAGCTCACCGATCAGAGACGACTTCCAGTCGCCCCAGACGCCAGGCCCGGTGGCCAGCGAATCCGCCTCCGCCAACGAATGCAGGAGATCGAGAAGCGTCCCGTCCCCTTCGAGTGCGTCGACCACTCGCTGCACCGTTGCCGGATCGTCGAGGTCGCGACGGGTCGCCGTTTCCGGCAGCAGCAAGTGATAGCGCACCATCGCCGTCAACGTCGCGACGTCGGAAGGCCAGAGTCCCAAGCGATTTCCGATCGCGGTGGCCAATTCGGCACCGACGACGCTGTGGTCTCCCCCTCGCCCCTTCCCGATGTCGTGGATCAACGCACCGAGCATGAGCAGATCCGGCCTAGCGACGCGAGTGGTGAATCCGCTTGCATACGCGGCGGTTTCGACCAGGTGGCGATCCACCGTCCACGTATGGACGGCGTCGCGCGGCGGAAGATCGCGAATGGTCCCCCACTCCGGCAGGAGTCGACCCCAGAGCCCGGTCCTGTCCATCGCCTCGATCACCGGAACGGCACGCGATCCCGAACCGAGCACGACCAAGAGATCGTTGACCGCATTTTTCGGCCACGGCTCACGCAGTTCCGGGGCATTGTCGGCCAGTCGATTGAGCGTCGACGCGGAGATCGGCATGCCGTTGGTGGCCGCCGCTGCCGCGACCCGCATCACCAGACCGGGATCCTTCTTCGGCCTCGCATCGCGCGCCAGGACAACTTCGCCGGCATGCTCGACGACGCCCTCGTCCAGTGGTCGCCGCACCGGCGCGCGACGCAGCCGCGACAAACCACGCCGGGGCAAGGAGTTTCCGGCGGTACGGATACCGACGTCCACCGAATAGCTGATGGTGCGCGCCGATTCACTGAGAAGGCGGGCCAGATCGAATCGATCACCGATCCGCAGCGCCGCACCGATTTCGTCGGCGTCCTGCGCTCGCAGTTGATCGCGGGCGCGACCGGCAACGCGGTGAAGTTCGGTGCGCACGTCGAGCAACCGCCTGTGCGCGAGTGCCAGACCGCCGCCGGGCGAGTTGGGTCCCAGCCCTGGCATCCCGTCGGTCAATTGCGCGATGGACAGGGCGTTGAGCAGTTGGACGTCACGCAGCCCGCCACGGCCGCTCTTGAGATCCGGTTCGGCGCGATGGGCGATCTCGCCGCTGCGCTCCCACCTCGTACGGGTCTGGGTGATCAATTCGTCGAATCGGCTGCGGATGTCCATGCGCCACTGTCGACGGACACCACTGATCAACAGGTTGCTCAGCTCCACATCGCCGGCAATGTGGCGTGCTTCGAGCATTCCGAGTGCCGCCGTCATGTCGGTGGCCGCAACCTGAAGCGCCTGCGGAAGCGTCCGCACGCTGTGGTCGAGTTTGATGTGCGCGTCCCACAGCGGGTACCACAGGCTGTCCGCAACCTGGGCCACGACTGCTGGGTCCATGTCGTCGTGCAGCAGAATCAGATCGAGATCGGAATACGGCAACAGTTCGCGTCGGCCAAGACCACCCACGGCGACGATGGCAAACCCACAATCCGGTTTGATGCCCAGTTCGGTCCCCTTGGTGGTCAACCAGAACTCGTGCAGATCGACCAGTGCATGTCGCAGAGAAGGGGCGTCGAGCCTCCTGTTCTTGACGCCTCCGGTGAGTAGGGCCTTGCGTGCGCGGGCCAGGTCCGCAGCTTCGTCGGATCCCCCTGACGAGACCGGCCCTGGCCCCGTCGCTTTCGCGACGGAACCAGGGCCGAGGTTCTCGGACCCTTTCGGGTCAGAGTGCATCGCCACCGCGTTCCCCGGTGCGAACCCGGATGACCGACTCGACTGGCGAGACCCACACCTTGCCGTCACCGATCTTGCCGGTGCGAGCGGCCTCGACGATCACCTCGACCACCTTGTCCACGGCCGCGTCGTCGACGACGACCTCGACCCGGACCTTGGGTACGAAGTCCACGGAGTACTCCGCGCCTCGGTACACCTCGGTGTGACCCTTCTGTCGGCCGTAGCCCTGAACTTCGCTGACTGTCATACCCAGCACTCCGGCCTGCTCGAGTCCGGTCTTGACGTCCTCGAGCGTGAACGGCTTGACGATTGCTGTGATCAGCTTCATGTGCTCATCCCTTTCCAAACTCTGAAGTGCCTGAATTCACTTTAATCACGTGCTGATCACGCGAGGTCGTATGCGGTCTCTGCGTGTTCGGTCTCATCGATGCCGCGTGCCTCGTCCTCGGCCGAGATTCGCCAGCCCAGGGGCTTGAGTGCGAAGCCGATGATCGTCGTCAGAACGCCGGTGAAGACGAGTGCTGCGAGTGCGATCACGATCTGAACCACCAGTTGCTTGTAGTCGCCGCCGTAGAAGAGGCCGGTTGCGGTGCCGAAGAATCCGATACCGATCGTGCCCCACAGGCCGGAGACAAGGTGCACACCGACGACGTCGAGCGAGTCGTCGAAGCCGAAGCGGAACTTCAGGCCGACTGCGAGAGCGGACAGGATGCCGGCTACGGCGCCGAGGAAGATGGAACCGACGGGGTTGAGCGCACCGGCAGCAGGGGTGATGGCGACCAGACCGGCGACCGCACCGGAAGCTGCGCCGAGGCTGGTGGCGTGACCGTCACGAATACGCTCGGTGGCGAGCCAGGCCAGGACTGCGGCACACGTCGCGGTGGTCGTGTTGACCCAGGCGAGACCGGCGTTACCGTCGGCGGCGAATGCCGAGCCGGCGTTGAAGCCGAACCAACCGAACCAGAGAAGTGCTGCGCCGAGCATCACGAAGGGCAGGTTGTGCGGACGGAAGGCGGTCTTGCCGAAGCCGAGACGCTTGCCGACGATGAGGGCGAGGACCAGACCGGCCATACCCGCGTTGATGTGAACGACTGTGCCACCGGCGAAGTCGATCGGAGCGACGTTGGCGACGGTGACTCCGTCGTCGTTGACCGTGGTGCCGAAGAGCTTTGCCGCGATGCCGTCCTCGGAGCCCGAGAGGAGTCCGCCGCCCCACACCATGTGTGCGAGGGGGAAGTAGACGACGGTGACCCAGATACCCGAGAACAGCAGCCAGGTGCCGAACTTGACCCGCTCGGCCAGGGCACCACTGATAAGGGCGGTGGTGATGATCGCGAATGTCACCTGGAACGCGATGTCGATGACGTTGGGGTAGCCCCACGCGCCGGCGATGAAGTTGCCGTCAGCATCGGTGATGCTGTTCTTGAGGCCGAAGAACTCGAACGGGTTGGCAAAAATGCCCCCGATGTTCTCGGTGCCGTAGGACATCGACCATCCCCACAGAACGTAGATGACGCCGATGACGGCCATGGCCCCGAAGGACATCATCATCATGTTCAGGACGGACTTGGACCGAGACATCCCGCCGTAGAAGAAAGCGAGGCCGGGTGTCATCAGCAAGACCAGAGATGCAGCCATCAGCATCCATGCGGCGTTACCGGAGTTCGCCAACAAATCGTCGGTACTCACTTACTACCTCCTAGTCGCACGTGCCGGGCAGCACGTCGTTAAGGAGAAGAGTGCTGGGCTGGTGTTTCGTCCATGGCGCTGTCGCGTTTCGCAGACGTGAACCAATTGCCCAACTTTGTTGCAAACAGGTTTCGCCAGGGGGTTCTACCGACCCTGTGCGCCTTTTCGGTAGTTCGCGCTACCAAAAAGGCGCACGGGGGCGTCAGCCCAGGAGCGCGTCGACGAATGCACCCGGCTCGAAGGGCGCCAGGTCGTCGGCACCTTCACCGAGACCGACCAACTTCACCGGCACACCCAGTTCATGCTGAACCTGGAAGACAATTCCGCCCTTGGCAGTTCCGTCCAGCTTGGTCAGTACGACGCCGGTGATGTCCACGACCTCCGCGAACACTCGAGCCTGCGCCAGTCCGTTCTGGCCGACCGTCGCATCGAGAACCAGCAGAACGTCGTCGACCGACGCCTTCTTCTCGATGACCCGCTTGACCTTGCCGAGCTCGTCCATCAGACCGGTCTTGGTGTGCAAACGGCCCGCGGTGTCGATGAGGACCACGTCGACGCCGTCCGCGATGCCGCGAGAGACCGCGTCGAATGCAATCGCAGCGGGATCGCCACCCTCCTTGCCACGAACAACTTCAGCGCCGACACGCTCGGCCCACGTCTGGAGCTGATCGGCAGCGGCGGCGCGGAACGTGTCCGCGGCGCCGAGCACGACGCGACGACCGTCGGCGACGAGCACGCGAGCCAGCTTGCCGGTGGTGGTTGTCTTGCCGGTTCCGTTGACGCCGACGACGAGCAGAACAGCCGGGTGATCATCGTGCGGCAACGCGCGGATGGAGCGGTCCAGTTCCGGACGCAGTTCGGCGATCAACACCTCGCGCAGAAGGGCGCGGGCGGCAGCCTCGGTCCGGACGCTGCGGGCCGCCATCTGCTCACGAAGCTTCGTGACGACCTTTTCCGTGGTCGCGGAGCCGAGGTCTGCGATGAGAAGGGTGTCCTCGACTTCTTCCCACGAGTCCTCGTCGAGATCGCCGCCACCGAGTAGGCCGAGCAAGCTCTTGCCGACTGCTGACTGCGAGCGGGAGAGGCGCCCGCGCAGTCGGTCCAGCCGACCCTCGGTCGGGTCGATCTCGTCCAGCACGCGCGGTGCAGGCTCGACGGACTCGGGAACTACGACGGACTCGGGAACTACGACGGGCTCGGGTACGACTACAGGTTCGGGAACGACAACAGGTTCGGGAACGACAGGTTCTTCGACAACAGGTTCTGCTACCGGTGGTTCTTCTACAATCGGCTTTTCGATTACCGGCTCTTCGACAACCGGTTTCTCGACGACGGCCGGCTTCTCCGCAACAGGTTCTTCGACGACAGGTTCTTCGACGACAGGTTCTTCGACGACAGGCGGCTTCTCCGCGACCGGCGGCGTCGGAACCACCGGAGGTGGCGCCGTTGCCGTCGAGCCTTGACTGAAGTTGAACCCGCCGCCGGCCTTGTAGCCGCCTGACTTGTCCTTCTCGGGGGTGCCGAGCTCCGGCTTCGTCTCGGGCGCCTTCAGCGACACCTGCCCCTTGCGGTAGCGCAGGAATCCGGCAACGAGAACGACGAGTAGTACGGCCGCTACAGCCGCGATGATGATCCAAGCCTGGGTAGTCACCGGCCCATTGTTTCAGGCTCCGACCCGGAAAGTGAGCAGGGCTTACGTCGAGGCCATGTCTTGACCGCGAAGTCGCTGCGAAATCACGGTGGTGATGCCGTCGCCGCGCATGCTGACTCCGTACAACGCGTCGGCGATTTCCATCGTCGGTTTCTGGTGAGTGATCACGATCAACTGCGACTTCTCCCGCAATTGTTCGAAGAGTCCGATCAGCCGCCGCAGGTTGGTGTCGTCCAACGCCGCCTCGACCTCGTCCATCACGTAGAACGGGGACGGGCGTGCCCGGAAGATCGCGACCAGCATGGCCACCGCGGTCAACGACTTCTCGCCGCCCGACAGCAACGACAACCGCTTGACCTTCTTACCGGGCGGACGCGCCTCGACTTCGATGCCTGTGGTCAGCATGTCCGACGGATCGGTGAGAACCAGTCGTCCTTCTCCCCCGGGGAACAATTTCTCGAACACCCCCACGAACTCCCGCTCGACGTCGGCATAGGCCTCGGTGAACACCTGCAGAATTCGTGCGTCCACGTCTGCGACCACAGCAAGAAGGTCCTTGCGTGCGGTCTTGACGTCTTCGAGCTGAGTGGAGAGAAAGGTGTACCGCTCCTCGAGAGCTGCAAATTCCTCGAGCGCCAGCGGATTGACCTTGCCGAGGGTGGCGAGGTCTTTCTCCGCCCGCTTCGCGCGCCGTTCCTGAGTCGCACGATCGTACGGAAGCGGAGCGGGGGCGGTTACCTGCTCGCCGCGCTCCTTGGCCTGCTCGTACTCCTCGATTTCGAGAGCGGTCGGCGGCAGTTCGACGTCGGGTCCGTACTCGGCGATCAGATCATCGAGGCCTATACCGTACTGATCGAGGATCGACTCCTCGAGTTGTTCGATGCGCAGCGCTGCCTGAGCCTTCGCAACCTCGTCGCGATGGACGGCGTCGGTGAGTGAAGCGAGCTGTCCGGTCAGTGCCCGGACGATCTCGCGGACCTGATCCAGCTTGGCCGTGCACTCGGAGCGGGCCCGAGCCAACTCGTCGCGATGAGCAAGAGCTCCAGCGACGACGGCCTCGAGTTCGGCCGCCACGCGCTGCCCCGACTCGGCGACGGCAGCTGCAACCTCCGCAGCGTGCGCTCTGGCGCGCAGAGCCCGCTCGGCGCGAATTCGTGCCTCTCGTTCGGCAGCAGCGGCGCGGCGAAGCGAATCAGCCTTTCCGCGTACGGATTCCGCACGTTCTTCGGCGGTGCGCACGGCAAGGCGAGCATCCATTTCGACTATGCGCACTTCGGCCAGCGCTGCTGCGGCCATTTCGCGATCGGCAGCGGTCGATTCCGCACCGTGTCCCGGTGCAGTGCCGTCGGTTTCGGCGACGCGCAGACGTTCTTCCAGGTCCGCCAGCTTTGTCAGCGACTCACCGCGGCCCTCCTCGGCACGCACTCGCTGGGCAGTCAACCGCTCGGATTCCGCATGGGCGACTCGTGCTGCCTGCCCCAATCTGCCCAACTGCTCGTAGATCGCGGACATGGCAGCGTCCGACTCGTTGAGCGCGGCCAAAGTCTGCTCCGCGGTCTCGCGTCGAGCGGCCTGTTCGGCCAGAGCGCCGGACAGCGCCGCATCGAGTTCCTCGGATCGGCTCTCCGTTGCCGCCAGTTCCGCTGCTGACGCGTCGATCGCCGCCTGTACCTCCAGCGAGCTGGGTTGCCGATCCGAGCCACCGATCATCCACCCCGAACCGTGCAGATCGCCGGAACGCGTCACTGCACGAATTCCCTTGTGATCAGCAACAACTCGAATCGCGTCCTCGAGAGTCTCGACCAGGACAACGCCATCGAGTATTGCGGTCAACCCCGCACACAACTCGTCAGGGCAGTCGATGACGTCGACGGCAGGACGACTGCCCGGTGCGATCTCGGCCTCGCGTTTGATCACCGGTTCACCGCTCACGATCAGCGAGGCACGCCCACCGTCCTGATCGGCCAGCGCTGCAACAGCGGAGCGAGCCGAGTCCAGCGACTGCGCCACGACGGCGTCCGCCGCCGGCCCCATCGCGGCAGCGATGGCAGCTTCGTAGCCGGGCTCGACGTGAATCAATCCGACCAGCGAGGTGATGCCGTCGTCGCGCCGATGTTCGAGCAGCCAGCCGCCACCGTCCTTGCGCTGCAAGCCCATCGACAGTGCCTCGACGCGCGCACGGAGCGAAGCTATGCGTTGCCCGCTCGTCTTTTCTTCCTCACGAAGTTCTTCGACACGTGCGTCGATCATCTCGAGAGCTTCGACGGCGCGTTCATGATTGGTGTCGAGGCCTACTTCACCGGCGTCGAGGTCCCCGATGCTTTCCTGCACCGTGTCGAACTCGGCTTGTGCGGCATCCCCACGCAGACGAGCCTCGTCGATGGCCTCGGTCAGTCGGGAAACTTCCGCGTCGACGGATTCGACGCGGGTACGCAGAGTGTCGACCTGACCGGAGAGTCGAGCAAGACCTTCACGGCGGTCGGCGACGGCACGAACTTCCGCCATGTGCGCCCGTTCCGCCTCTGCTGCAGCATCTTCGGTGGCTGCCAGCTGGTCCCGAGCAGCTTCCGACGCCGCTCGCGCGATTTCGACGCCTTCGAGGAGTTCGGCCTCCTCGGCCGCAAGACGTTCGGCGCGCGCTTCCATCTCGTCCGGGTCCTGGCCGCGGTTGCCGACGGGTTCGGAGTCGAGATGTCGTGCACGCTCGCGGGCGATGCGCACGGTGGCGTTGACTCGTTCGGCAAGCGCGGAGAGCTGGAACCAACTCTGCGCAGCCGCTTCCGATCCCGGAGTCAGACGAGCGAGAGCTTGCTCCTGGCGCCCGAGTTCGAGGTTGGCCTCGTCGAGCGCGGACGCCACCTCGTTGTGCTGTTCGCGGGCCGCTTTCTCGTCCTGCGCCTGGTCGTTCAGTTGGGTTCGACGGGTCACCAGGTCGTCAGCGGCCAGCCGCATCTTGGCATCACGCAGGTCAGCCTGGACCGTCTGTGCTCGCCGAGCAACCTCGGCCTGGCGTCCCAGCGGTTTGAGTTGCCGACGCAGTTCCGCGGTGAGGTCACTGAGTCGAGCGAGATTGGCCTGCATGGAATCGAGCTTGCGTACCGCTTTTTCCTTGCGGCGGCGATGTTTGAGGACTCCCGCGGCTTCTTCGATGAAGGCGCGTCGATCCTCGGGGCGGGATTCGAGGATCGCGGCGAGCCGTCCCTGCCCGACGATGACATGCATTTCGCGGCCGATACCGGAGTCGCTGAGCAGTTCCTGGACGTCCATCAGACGGCAGGACGAGCCGTTGATCTCGTACTCCCCCGCGCCGTCGCGGAACATCCGGCGCGTGATCGACACCTCGGAGTACTCGATCGGGAGCGCGCCGTCGGCGTTGTCGATGGTCAAGGTCACCTCGGCGCGGCCCAGCGGCGCGCGGCCGGAGGTGCCGGCAAAGATGACGTCTTCCATCTTGCCGCCGCGCAGAGCCTTGGCGCCCTGCTCGCCCATCACCCAGGTCAACGCATCGACGACGTTGGATTTACCCGAGCCGTTCGGCCCGACGACACAGGTGATCCCCGGCTCGAACCGAAGAGTCGTTGCCGACGCAAAGGATTTGAATCCCTTGAGTGTCAGACTCTTGAGGTGCATGGGGGGAAACTTTACCGCCAAACCGGTCAGCGTTCGACGAACCCTGTCAGGTCGCCCCTGGCGGGGTCCCAGCTGTCGACCACGAGATCCACCGTGCCCGGTGTTGTTCCCGAGCGAAGCAACTCCAACAATCTCTCGAGCTGCGTGCGTTCGCCTTCCGCCACGACGAGCACTCGACCGTCACGCTGATTCGACGCATATCCGATCAACCCGAGTTCGAGGGCGCGGGCCCTGGTCCACCACCGGAACCCGACGCCCTGAACATATCCGTGAACCCACGCCGTCAACCGCACAGGCGGTGTCTCAGTCATGACGTTCAGCCCGCCACACGTTCGAGACGGTGGACGTCGCCGAGGAAACCGGCGGTGTAGATCGAGTTGGGGTCCCAGCCCGGGCCGGCACCGAACTTCACCGCGGATGTGAACGGCAGACCCGAGGCGATCTCACACGAAGATCCCGAATCCGGATCGACGCGAACAACTTTGCCGCCGGCATTGAATGCGACGTACAACGCGCCGTCCGGTCCGACGGTCAGATCGTCCGCCATGTTTGCCGGACCGAACCCGGGGAGCGTGATCGTTCGCACCGGCCCGCCCAGATCGTGTGCGTCGAGGACGTGGACCGCGGTCACCATGTCGAAAGTGGTCGTTACGTAGATCGTCGAACCGGAGCGTGCGAGGCCGTCGACGGTGCCGAGATCCTCACGAACGATCGAACTGGTTCCGCCACTGTCGATGACCGTGAGCCCCGGCCGGGTCAGGGTGCGAGCTGTGAGGAAACGGTTACCGTCCAGCGGCACAAGCCCGTTCGGCATCACCAGACCGTCGGCAATCGTTGTCACCGATCCGTCTGCGACGTCGACCTTACGAAGGCTGCCGTCGGCGATTCCGAACAGACCCGAGACAGTCGAGTTGCCCGTGGTGAAGTACACGGAACCGTCACGCGCGACCAGCCCGCCAGGTCCGGTGACGTCACCGACCAAAGTTGTCCGTGTTCCGTCCGGCGCCACTTTCAGCAGTGCACCCGGCCCTATCAGAGCCGACTGCGACAACACCATCGATCCGCTGCCGTCGAATTCGAGATTCTCGAGCATTCCGGCACCAGTCGTCACGACGCTCGACGTCCATTTGCCGCAACCACCGTCCGAGCCGTCGGCCGGGACCGAGGCCTGTGCCGGAGCACTCACCGCCACAACGGAACCCAGTGCGATCGCAGCGACAACACTGCCGGCGCGGGACATCAGGCTTCCGTGTCGAACGACAGCGTGACCTTGGTTCCGGCCTTGAGAGTGCGCCCGACCGTGCACACCTTGTCGACGGAACGCTCGACGAGAGTGATGAGGCGCTGCTGCGCTTCGGCATCCAACTCACTGAGGTCGAGTTCGAGAACCTCGTCGAGCTGCGGGTAGACCTCGTTTTCACGATCGGCGGCACCGGACACTCGAACCGTCGCGTCGTAGTTGTCACCGAGGCGGCGAGAGATCGGGAAGTCTGAGCTCATCCCGGTGCATGCAGCCAGTGCAATTTTGAGGAGTTCGCCGGGCGTGAAGACTCCTGGCACCGATTCGGAGCCGATGAGAACCTCTGCGCCACGCGAACTCTTGCCGGTGTAGAGGCGGGTTCCTGTGCGTTCCACCCAAAGCTCCGTGTGAGCTGGGGCGGTTGCAGTGTTGTCTGGAGTCTGTTCAGCCATGACGCAATCTTGCCACTCCGCCGAACCGAAGGGGCGGAGACCTAGGCGATTCGCCGTGCCCTCGGGGTCGGCTGACACCGCGGGCAACTGAACGACGATCGATTCATGAACTTCTCACGCTTGATCGGCGCGCCGCATCGCGGGCACGGAAGATTCTCCTGCCCGTACGCCGACAGCGACCGGTCGAAGTAGCCCGATTCCCCGTTGACGTTCACGTACAGCGCGTCGAAGGACGTACCGCCCTGATCGAGCGCCTCTCCCATCACCGAGTGCGCCGCGGTCAACAGTTCTCGAAGTTTGGGCCTGGTGAGCGATTCGGCGATTCGGTTGCCGTGAATCTTTGCACGCCACAATGATTCGTCGGCGTAGATGTTTCCGATTCCGGAGACCACTGTCTGGTCGAGAATCGCGCGCTTGATCTCGGTGTGCTTGCCCCGCAGGACTTTCACGACGGATTCGAGATCGAACGCAGCATCCATGGGATCGCGAGCGATGTGCGCCACCGACTCGGGCAGCATCGTTCCGTCGACCTCGACGAGGGGTGAAATCGACCAGCCCCCGAAGGTCCGCTGGTCGACGAATCGAAGATCAGCCCCGGAATCGAGGGCCAACCGAATGCGTAGGTGCTTTTCCCAGTCGACTGTCGGGGGTTGGACCAACATCTGTCCGCTCATCCCGAGATGAACCACCAGTCCGACACCGGCAGGCTCGAGAACCAGCCACAGATACTTGCCGCGACGCTCTGCCGAAGCGATGGTCTGCCCGGTGAGTTGGCCGATCAAGTCCTCGGAACCGAGAATGTGGCGCCTGATCGCGCGGGGATGGAGGACCTCGACGGCCTCGATCGCCGCACCTACAGCATGAGACTGTAGGCCGCGGCGAACGACTTCGACTTCGGGAAGCTCAGGCAAGAGTGAACTCAGCCGGCGAGATCAGACGGGTTGTCAGCAGCGACTGCGCTAGCAGCGGCATTCTCCGACATCGTCTTCCATGCCGAACTTGCTGCCTTCTGCTCGGCTTCCTTCTTGGAACGACCGACACCGACGCCCAAGGGCTTGCCACTGATGAGAACCGTGGCCGTGAATTCCTTGTCGTGATCGGGTCCGGTAGCGGTGATCTCGTAGACGGGAACTCCGGCACCGTGTTCTGCGGTCAGTTCCTGCAGACTCGTCTTCCAATCCAGACCCGCGCCGAGAAGCGGTGCGCGAGTGAGTAGATCGTCGAACAGATCGAGAACAACACGTCGCGCAGTATCGATGCCGTGCTGCAGGTGAATGGCGCCGAGAATCGACTCCATACCGTCGGCGAGGATGGACGGCTTGTCACGGCCGCCCGTCATTTCCTCACCCTTACCCAGCAGCAGGTGCGCTCCGAGTCCACCTTCACCCAGAGTCCTGGCAACCTCGGCGAGTGCATGCATGTTGACCACGCTGGCACGAATCTTCGCCAGATCACCTTCGGATTTGTCCGGGTGGGACAGATAAAGATTTTCGGTCACCGTGACGCCGAGAACGGAATCCCCGAGAAATTCGAGGCGCTCGTTCGTGGGCAGACCGCCGTTCTCGTACGCGTACGAGCGGTGCGTGAGAGCCAGGGTCAGAAGACCGGGCTCTATATCTACGCCGACAGCGGCGAGGAGCTTGTCGTGATTGCCCTCGCCGCCGGCGGCTGAAACTGTATTTTCGCTCGTCATAGTCTTTCTCCGGGGAGAACTAGACAGCAGCGGTTACCTGGCGGCCCTTGTAAGTACCGCATGACGGGCATGCGATGTGGGGAAGGGTCTGCTCGCCACAGCCACGGTTGGGGCAGGTAACGAGGGTGGGCACAGTGGTCTTCCACTGGCTACGACGCGACCGCGTGTTGGATCGCGACATTTTGCGCTTGGGGACAGCCACTTCTACTTCTCCTCGGCTTCGGTGATCACAAGATTTTCGCTGGTGTTTGATTCCACGCCAAATTTGGCCGCGAGACCAGCCCAGCGAGGATCAAGTATGTCATGCCCATGCCCAGATTCCGCAATCGCCAGGCGAATGCCACATTCTGAGCACAATCCCAGGCAATCGTCACTGCACAGAGGCTGGAGCGGAAGCGCCAGACCGACTGCATCGACGATGACCGGTTCGAGGTCGATTTCGTCGTCTTCGACCGCGTAGACCTCTCCCTCTTCCGTCGTCTCCTCGGTGGTGCTGTCCGGGTAAGCGAACAACTCCGTGAGATAGATGTCCACGGTGTCAGTGAAAGGTTCAAGGCACCGCGAGCATTCACCCTTGGTGGGTGCGTGCACGTTTCCGGTGACGAGAACGCCTTCGGACACTGCTTCGAGACGAAGATCGAGATCTATGTCCGCGCCCGCTTCGATCGCGATCAGATCGAGACCGATACGGTTCGGGGACTGAATTGTTCTCTCGACGGTACGCATCGACCCTGGACGACGACCGAGCTTGACCGTGTCCAGCAAAAATCCCGCATCACTTGATTGATGCGACGAACTACGACGATGCGTTGACAAAGAGAACTCACCTAACTGTTGAAACTGGTATGGGCAACCACTCCACAATACGGCAGCTACAACGCAAATCCCAATTCCGTCCACGAAAAAGTGGGCCGCCCCATATCGGACGACCCACCCTCGACTGTCTCGTTCGCTCTAGCGACGACGCTCCGAACGACGATCGTCGTCCTGGTAGTCGGGGACTCCCGAACCCGTTCGAAGCTGTTGACGACCACGCCCGACCGATCGAACCGTTCCGGTGAGGAACTCTTCGAACTCGGCCAACTTGGTGTCCACGTACAGGTCACACTCCGAACGCATCCTGTCGGACTCGGCATGAGCGGCGTCGATCACTCGCGCGGATTCCGCGTGAGCTGACTGGACAACCTCGGTCTGCGACACCAGACGAGCCTGCTCCGCCGTTCCCTCCGCCACTGAATGTTCGTACGAGGCCTGGCCGGACTCGATCATCCGATCGGCCTCGGCACGCGCCCGTCCGGTGACGGCCTCGTACTCACGGCGGCCGTCGGTGACGGTCCGTTCCGCTTCTGCTTCTGCGTCCTCGACCAACTGATCGGCGTGTGCGCGTGCTTCGGCAACCATGCGATCGGCCTGAGCCTTGGCATCGGACAGAATCCGGTCGGCGTCGTCGCGTGCGTTCTCGACAGTCGAGGTTGCCTCGGCATTGGCGCTGCTGACCGTCTTCTCGGCGTTTGCTCGCGCGTCACCGACCAATTTGTCGCGATGATCGAGGACGTCCTGAGCGTCGTCCAGCTCGCTCGGAATTGCGTCCCGGACGTCGTCGAGTAGCTCGAGTACGTCACCGCGAGGCACAACACACCCTGCGGTCATGGGAACACCGCGCGCCTCTTCGACAATTGCGACCAGTTCGTCCAGTGCCTCGAATACGCGGTACACAAGCAACCCCAATCTCTACCGGCCGAAATCGGCCCACATCGTCACCGGTCCACTCGGACCTGTGCCCGTTCCTGTCCAAGTTTGCCGGAAGAACGGCCAACGGGGTGTCGTCGTGGTCGGTGTGTCGGGGATCAGCTGTTTTCGGCTGCTCGTTCGGCGATACGCGCGAGTAGCCGAGAATGCACCTTGGCCGGGAGCATGTCGGAGACGTCGCCGCCGAAGGTCGCAACTTCCTTCACCAAAGAACTCGACAGATAGCTGTACGTCGGATTCGTGGCAACGAAGAGCGTGTCGACGCCCGTGAGCTTCTGATTCATCTGAGCCATCTGCAGCTCGTAATCGAAGTCGTTCGCGCCTCGCAGACCCTTGACGATCGCGCTGAGTCCTTCTTGTTTCGCGTAGTCGACCAACAATCCGTGCCACGACGTGACGCGAACGTTGGGCAGGTGGCTCGTCGCGTCTTCGAGCATCTCGATCCGCTCGTCGATCGTGAACATGCCACGCTTGCTCTTGTTGATCAGCACGGTGACCACGACCTCGTCGAATTGCGCAGCAACTCTTCCGATTACGTCGAGGTGACCGTTGGTCACAGGGTCGAAGGATCCGGGGCAGACGGCGCCAGTCATGAGTCCAGACCGTAGCAGGTGGCCAGCTCGATGCGGGCTTCACCGTAGTTCTTGGCCTTGATCGGCTCGTAGCCCTGAGGCCACACGGTCTCCGGCGAGCGCGACGATCGTTCGAGTACCACGATCGTGCCCTCCCCCACCCATTTGTTGGCCTGCAGATCAGCGAGCATGGACACGACGGCCTCGTCGGTTACCGCATACGGCGGGTCCGCGATCACGATGTCGTATTCACGCGCGCTCGGACCCGAGACCACGGCCGCAACCGGAGCGGCGCGAACCGTCGCCCCCGACAACGCGACAGTGCCGATGTTCGCCTTGATGACGGCAGCAGCCTTGGCATCGGATTCCACGAGAACAACGTGCTCGGCTCCCCGCGAGAGCGCCTCGAGGCCGAGAGCACCCGAACCCGCAAAGAGGTCGAGAACCGCGCACCCTTCGAGATCGATGCGCGCTTCGAGAGCACTGAACAGCGCCTCACGAACCCGATCCGACGTCGGACGGGTGCCGCTCGGCGGGACTCGCAGGCGTCGACCGCCCGCGAGTCCCGAGATGATGCGTGTCACTCTGCGGCGCTCTCCCCCGTCGAGACGACTACCAGCAGGTCTCCGCCCTCGACCTGTTGGACGGCGCTGATCGCGATCCGAGAGACGACGCCGGCGCGCGGCGAGGTGATCGCCGCTTCCATCTTCATTGCTTCGATCGTGGCCACGGTGTCGCCGGCGTCGATCTTCTGGCCTTCCTTGACCGCGAGCGTCACGACGCCCGCGAACGGTGCAGCCACGTGGCCCGGGTTGTTCTTGTCGGCCTTCTCCGCCACCGGTACGTCACTGGCAATGGAGCGATCGCGGATCGAGACCGGGCGAAGCTGGCCGTTCAGGATGCACATGACAGTGCGGTAGCCGCGCTCGTCGGGCTCGGAGATCGCCTCGAGACCGATGATCAGTTCCACGCCGGGAGCCAACTCGACCCGGTGCTCGTCGCCGCGCCGCAAACCGTAGAAGAACTGGTTTGCCGAAAGCCGCGACGTGTCACCGTACTTCTCGCGGTGTTCGAGGAATTCCTTTGTCGGGCCGGGGAACAGCAGACGGTTCAGCGTCGCCTGACGGTCCTTCGACGAGCCCTCTAGAAGTACCTCGTCCTCAGCGGACAACGTCGCTTCCGGCTTGGCCTGGCCACGTCCTTCGAGTGCCTTGCTGCGGAACGGTTCCGGCCAACCACCGGGAGGCGTACCGAGTTCACCGCGCAGGAAGCCCACCACGGAGTCGGGAATGTCGAACTTCGCCGGATCTGCGGCGAACTCCTCCGAAGGCACACCAGCGCCGACAAGATGGAGCGCGAGGTCGCCGACGACCTTCGACGACGGCGTCACCTTCACGAGATGCCCGAGCATGCGGTCCGCGTCGGCGTACTTGGCTTCGACCTCTTCGAACCGGTCGCCGAGACCGAGAGCAACGGCCTGCGTCCGGAGGTTGGAGAGCTGGCCTCCCGGAATCTCGTGCGTGTACACGCGACCCGTCGGCGCCGGCAATCCGGATTCGAACGGCGCGTACACCTTTCGCAGCGCCTCCCAGTACGGCTCGAGGTCGCACACGTTCTGCAGGTTCAGTCCGGTGTCGAACTCGGAGTGCGCGGCAGCGGCGACGATGGCCGAGAGCGCAGGCTGGCTGGTGGTTCCGGCCAGTGCCGCGGAAGCACCGTCGACTGCGTCGGCGCCCGCCTGCCACGCTGCGAAGTACGTGGCCAGCTGTCCACCGGGAGTGTCGTGCGTGTGAACGTGAACCGGCAGATCGAAGTTGCTGCGTAGCGCCGTCACCAGCTTGGTAGCTGCCGGAGCGCGCAGCAGGCCTGCCATGTCCTTGATCGCGAGCACGTGAGCGCCGGCATCGACGATCTCTTCGGCCAACTTCAGGTAGTAGTCGAGCGTGTACAGAGTTTCGTTCGGATCCGACAGATCACCGGTGTAGCTCAGCGCCACCTCGGCGAGGGCCGTTCCGGTCTCACGCACCGCGTCGATGGCAGGCCGCATCTGGTCGACGTTGTTGAGCGCGTCGAAGATTCGGAAGATGTCGATACCGGTGTCGGTGGCTTCCTGAACGAATGCGCGCGTGACCTTTTCGGGATACGGCGTGTAGCCCACGGTGTTTCGGCCGCGAAGAAGCATCTGAAGGCAGATGTTCGGGATCGCCTCGCGGAGTGCGGCGAGCCGGTACCACGGATCCTCGTGCAGGAAGCGAAGTCCCACATCATAGGTCGCGCCGCCCCAGGCTTCGATCGAGAGCAGTTCCGGCGTCAACCGCGCAACGTGCCCGGCTACTCCGAGCAGTCCGCTGGTCCGAACTCGCGTGGCCAACAACGACTGGTGCGCGTCACGGAAGGTGGTGTCGGTGACGCCGACGGCCTTCTGCTCACGCAACGCCTTCGCAAAACCTTCGGGTCCGAGTTCGAGCAGGCGCTGACGGCTACCGGCAGGAGGAGGCGTCGAAAGATCGATCTTGGGCAGCTTGTCCTGCGGGTACACCGCCGAGGGCCGCTCACCGTGAGGCTTGTTGACCGTCACATCCGCGAGGTAGGTCAGGATCTTCGTGCCGCGGTCTGCCGAAGAACGCAGAGTCAGCAGCTGAGGACGTTCCTCGATGAAGGAGGTCGTCACACGTCCGGCACGGAAGTCCGGGTCGTCGAGAACCGCCTGCAGGAACGGAATGTTGGTCGAGACGCCACGAATGCGGAACTCGGTGACCGCGCGGCGAGCCCTCGCGACAGCGGCTTCGAGGTCACGACCACGGCAGGTGAGCTTGACCAGCATCGAGTCGAAGTACGCGCCGACCTCGGCTCCGAGCGTGGCGCCGCCGTCCAGGCGGATACCGGCTCCGCCCGGGGTGCGGTACGCGGTGATGCGGCCCGTGTCCGGGCGGAATCCGTTGGCCGGATCCTCCGTGGTGATGCGGCACTGCAGCGCCGCGCCGCGAAGCTTGATCGTGTCCTGTGACAGACCAAGCTCTGCAAGCGTCGAACCGGACGCGATCTTGAGCTGCGACTGGACCAGGTCCACGTCCGTCACTTCTTCGGTGACGGTGTGCTCCACCTGAATTCGCGGGTTCATCTCGATGAAGACGTGATTGCCGCGCTTGTCGAGGAGGAACTCGACGGTACCCGCGCACGTGTACCCGATCTCCTTCGCGAAGGCGACGGCGTCGGCACAGATCTTGGCGCGCAACTCTTCCGAGAGATTGGGCGCCGGAGCAAGCTCGATCACCTTCTGGTGGCGACGCTGCAGCGAGCAGTCACGCTCGAAGAGGTGGATGACGTTGCCCTGCTCGTCGGCGAGGATCTGCACTTCGATGTGCCGGGGGTCGATGACGGCCTGCTCGAGGAAGACCGTCGAATCGCCGAAGGCCGATTCCGCTTCGCGCGCTGCGGCTTCGATCGATTCCTTGAGCTGTGAGCGCTCCGCAACGCGGCGCATTCCGCGTCCACCGCCGCCGGCAACGGCCTTGACGAAGATCGGGAAGGTCATGTCCTCGGCGGCCGCGAGCAACTCGTCGATGTCCGCTGACGGCTCCGAGGACGCGAGCACGGGGAGACCGGCGGCCTTTGCCGCTGCGATGGCCCGAGCCTTGTTTCCGGTCAACTCGAGGATCTCGGCGGACGGGCCGACGAACTTGATGCCTGCCTCGGCGCACGCCGCCGACAGATCCGGGTTCTCGGAAAGGAAGCCGTAACCGGGGTAGATGGCGTCGGCTCCGGCACTCTTGGCGGCGGCGACGATTTCCTCGACTGAGAGATACGCCCGAACGGGGTGACCCTTCTCCCCGATCTGGTAGCTCTCGTCTGCCTTGAGACGGTGGATCGAGTTCCGATCCTCGTACGGGAACACCGCGACGGTTCCGGCACCTAGTTCGTAGGCGGCGCGGAAGGCACGGATCGCAATTTCGCCGCGGTTCGCGACGAGCACTTTGGAGAACATTCGAGAAAACTACCCCGATTTCATCTTGCGTCTACATGCGGAGTCTCATATTTCGGACTGAATCGAGAAACCAACCCGGTGGTCCTCGTGCTATTCGATTTCAGGTTGTCGTCATACCCGTCACGACTTCTCGAGGTACTCGATCCGGTCGGAGTCCAGGGCAGCGGTCACCATGGAAGCGAGGGCGGGATGATCCTCGAGCGACGGATCGGAGTCGACGATTCCCTGAGCGAACTCCCTGGCGGACTCGAGGATGTCTCCGTGGGCCATGAGGGAAAGCAGTCTCAGATTCGAGGTTGTGCCCGACTGCGCCGCACCGAGAATGTCTCCTTCACGTCTGGTCGCGAGGTCGAGTTGCGCCAGTTCGAACCCGTCGTTGGTCGCTGCCACCGCCGAGAGCCGCTCGTACGCCGGTCCGCCGGGATTGCTTCCGGTGACGAGGATGCACAGCCCCTGGTGCTTGCCTCGACCGACTCGTCCGCGCAGCTGATGGAGCTGACTGACGCCGAACCGCTCGGCGTCGACGATCACCATCACCGTCGCATTCGGAACGTCCACACCGACTTCGACGACAGTCGTACAGACGAGGACGTCGATGTCACCGACGTTGAACGCGCTCATCACGACGTCTTTTTCGTCGGAAGGCAGTCGACCGTGCAGCAACCCGACTCGCAGATCAGCCAGCGGGCCACTCGACAGCTCTTCGAAGACGTCGACTGCCGACTTGGTCTCGGGCTGTTTCTCCTCGGTGAACTGGTCCTCACCGGCACCCTGCTCACCGTCGCCGATGCGTGAGCACACGACATACGCCTGACGGCCAGCGGCAACGTCCTCACGGATTCGTTCCCATGCGCGATCCACCCACTGCGGCTTCTGCTTCGCGGGCACGACGCTGCTCTTGATCGGGGTTCGCCCACGCGGTAGTTCCCGCAGAGTCGAGACCTCGAGGTCGCCGAGCACCGTCATGGCGATGGTTCGCGGAATCGGCGTTGCCGTCATCACCAGCAGATGCGGACTCAGACCTTCACGGGCACGTGATCGCAACTGATCACGTTGCTCGACACCGAAGCGGTGCTGCTCGTCGACGACAACCATGCCGAGGTTGAAGAACTCCACGTTGTCCTGGATGAGCGCATGGGTACCGATGACGATCCCGGCATCGCCGGTCACGGCTTCGAGCAGCGCTGCGCGCTTCGCAGCGACAGGCAGCGAGCCGGTCAGAAGGGCGATACGGGTGGAATGTTCGGCCGAACCGAGTTCACCGCCTGCGGCCAGCGGGCCCATCATCTTGCGCAGTGATCGCGCGTGCTGATTTGCCAGGACCTCGGTCGGTGCGAGCAACGCGCACTGATAACCCGCATCGACGACCTGCAGCATCGCGCGCAGAGCCACGATGGTCTTGCCTGACCCGACCTCGCCCTGAAGAAGCCTGCTCATCGGGTGTGGGCGGGCGAGGTCGCTGGAGATCTCCTCCGCGACTGCTTGCTGTCCCTCCGTCAGAGTGAACGGGAGCATCTCCTCGAACTGGTCCGCGATCCCGCCGGCAACCGGAGCGCAGGCCGGTGCCACACGCTCGGAATTGTCGTGACGACGCATCGCGAGAACCAACTGCAGAGACAGCGCCTCGTCGAAACGCAGACGATCCTGAGATCGTTCGATGTCCTCCTTGGCATCCGGGAGGTGAACGGTACGCAGCGCCTCGTCCAAACCGATGAATCCGTGCTCGGCCCTGGTCTCGTCAGGTAACGGCTCCTCGATCGGATCGAGTTGATCGAGCACTTGCCGCACGCACCGCATGATGGTCCAGCTCTCGACCTCGCGGGTCGCCGGGTACAGCGGGATCAATGCGCGGTCGAAGACGGACAGATCGAGTTCGGCGCCGGGATCCTGGTTTGCGCGAGCCAGACCGGCAAGGTCACCGGCTCCCTTGATCGACGCAAGCGGAACTACCGAATCCTCCTCGCCGACACGAGGTTCCGGGAGAATCAGGTAGCTCGGGTGGGTGAGAGACCACTTGCCGCGGAAGTACTTCACCGTCCCGGAGAACATCGCGCGCACGCCGGGCTTGATGACGTGCCGCACCTTCTGCGGGTTGAAGAAGGTGACGTCGACGGTCTGCGAATCAGTCGCGAGCGATACTCGCAACATCTGCCCCGGACGGTTCTTCATCTTCACGACCGCCGCCGACGCCACCCGCGCGATGATGGTGATGTGCTCACCTTCGGGCGGCTCCTTCTCGGCAAGTTCCTTGCCTGCCGACGCGTACCGGTGTGGGTAGTGACGCAGCAGGTCCTCGACCGTCCGAATCTCGAATGCCTCGTCGAGCGCGTCCGCGGTCTTCTTTCCCAGCAGCCGATCGAGTGGGTCGGCGAGCGTCGCCATCAGTTCCTCCAGCACAGTGTCGCGGTAAGCACATGTGTTCGTATATCAGTAGTCACCGACAGACCCGATTCGATCACTCCACACCCAACTGGAACAGGTCACCCGGCTGATCACCCTGATAGACGAGCACGTCGACGCCCGGATGGTGCGCGATGACGTGCGCCTCGAGCTGCCCGGCCAGGTCGTCCGGCGCGTCGGCGCCCATGAGTAGGGTCACGAGTTCGCCACCGGATCCGAGCGCGAGGTCGACCAGTCGCGCACTCGACTCCGCGACGTCGGGACCGATGAGCACCACCTCGTGCCCCATCAGACCGATCGCGTCACCCGGATCACACGTCCCGACGTACGTCAGCGAACGCTCGACCGCAATTCGCAATGATCCCCAGCGCGTCGCAGCCGCCGCCTCGGACATCGTGAAGCCGTCGTCGGCGACGTTGCGTTGAGCGTCGTGAACGGCAAGTGCGGCCAAGCCCTGAACCATCGACGATGTCGACAGCAGCAGAACCTGGTGAAGCGGATCGCGTGCAGCGGCACTGACTGCGACCAGTTCCTGAGCCGTCAAGGCTCCGTTCGGCAGCACCAGAACTTCACTTCGCTCCATCTGACGAATGCGGCCGAGCAGTTGCGCACGTGTCACCGGCGCGTCGTCGCACCGAAGAACCGTCGCACCCTCACTCTCGAACAACGCCGCCGCACTCTCACCGGCGACGACGGCCAGAACGCCGCGGGCACCGGCACCCGGGAATCGCCTCTCCGCCCGTGCCACCAACTGGTCGCGTTCGTCGACGAGAAAACTGCTGATGCGAATACCGTGGACCTTCCCGGCTTCGAGGCCGGCTTCCACGGCTGCACCGGCATCGCAGCAATGCACGTGCACCGACCAGCCACCGAAGCCATCGCTGACGATGACCGTCGAATCTCCGAGGACGGACAGTCGCGTGCGCAGCGCCGTCATGCGATCGTCGTCCGAGTCGTCGACGAGGTACATGACCTCGAAATCCTGTTCCGAGTGATCACCACATTCGATCGGGCTCTTGTGAGCCCAATCGTGATCGAATGCGCTGACGTCGACAACTGCGCTCGACCTCGGGTCCGGCGTCCCCAGATCCTCGCGAACCTGCGACTTCCCGGTCACCACCTCGACAAAAGCGTCGAGGATCAGAACCAGACCGAATCCCCCGGCATCGACCACCCCGGCCGACGCCAGAACGTCCAGTTGCTCCGGGGTCTTGTTCAGCGCGATCGCAGCCGCATCGGCAGCGGCGGCAACCACGGAAGCAAGGTCCTCGCCGCTCGGCGTCTTGGTGTCGACGCACTCCTGCGCTGCCTCACCCGACGCGCGCAGAACCGTGACGATGGTGCCTTCCACCAGATCGGAGACAGCCCGAGAAGCCAGTCCCGTCGCCGTGGTCAGTGAGTTCGCAAAGCTCCGGCCGTCGATGTGCTCGCCTTGAACGCTCTCCGCGATACCCCGGATCACCTGGGAGAGGATCACTCCGGAATTACCGCGTGCACCGGACACTGCGCCCCGAGCCAGCGCGTTCGCGACGCGGCCGGCACTGCGGACGTCGTCCTCGATCGTCTCGGCGGAATCGAGCGCGGCCCGCATCGTGAACAACAGGTTGGTGCCGGTATCCGAATCAGGGATGGGAAAGACGTTGAGGCTGTTGATCTCACCGCGACGTTTCTGGAGGCTGTCGACCGCCCGGCGGGCCCAGCGCCGCAGCAGATGTCCGTCCGCGACGGATTCCGCTTCTTCGGCGACGCGTTGCACTTCCCCCACTGACGGTTCCCCTCCACGATGGACAGACAGACGATGGAAAGACTGACGATGAAAAAGAGATCGGTGATCGGTGCAGTCGAGGGTAGTCCGACGCTTCTGCGCAACCGTCATTACCGGGCGGTTTGGCCATTCGGGCCGGAAGCGGTTACTCTTACACGGTTGCCTCGAACGGGCTACACGAAATAATGCTGCACTTTGTTTGTTGCTGATTGACTGTTTTCACGTTCGGCTGCACAGTGAGCGGTCAAGGATCGGTTCGAAGTCGAGTATATTCGGATTGTAATTCTGGCTGCCCTACCGTGTAGGGTAACCACTTCAATATTCATTTCTAACAAGGAGTTCGCGACTATGGCTGCCGTCTGCGACGTATGCGCCAAGGGGCCCGGCTTCGGTAAGTCGGTCTCGCACTCGCACCGGCGTACCAATCGTCGCTGGAACCCGAACATTCAGTCTGTTCGTACCGAGGTTGCCCCGGGTAACACCCGTAAGGTCAACGTGTGCACCTCCTGCCTGAAGGCAGGCAAGGTCGCTCGGGGCTGATTGCCCGAGCACAAACTATTGCAGGCTCTGCCCCCGTCACTTCGGTGACGGGGGCAGAGCTGTTTCTATGTGTCTGTTTCTATGTGTCCCCGTGTTTCGTATGGCTGTCCGACACCCGTAATGTGCGTTGAGTGACTTCCATCGATGACCTGAGCAAAGTGACCCTCGACGAGGGCGTACTCCGCATCACCATTTCCACCGCCGCCAACGGCACCTCCCTCGACGACGAAGGACTGGTTCAGGGCGCGCAGGCGCTCGAGACAGTCGGAAACGACATCGGGAGCATCCTTCTGGTCGGCGAAGGCGCAAACTTCTGTGCCGGCGGCAACGTCCGTGCGTTCGCCGCAGCCCCTGACCGCGGCGAGTACGTCGCCGAGGTTGCCCGTGTCTTCCACGTGTTCGTTCGCGCGCTCGACGCCGCGACCGCTCCAGTGGTGGCCGGGGTCCACGGATGGGCTGCCGGCGCCGGAATGAGCCTGGTCTGCCTCGCCGACGTCGCAATCGGCGGCACCGGCACCAAGCTCCGCCCCGCGTACCCCTCCATCGGTTTCACCCCGGACGGCGGAATGTCGTGGACACTCCCCCGCATCGTCGGCGTGGCACGCGCTCGCGAGATTCTTCTCAACGATTCGGTGATCGGTGGCGACGAAGCCGTCCGGCTGGGGATCCTCACCCGACTCGTCGGCGACGACGAGGTCCAGGAAGAGGCAGCTCGCCTCGCACGCGCCTTGGCCAACGGGCCGAGCACGTCGTACTCGGGAATCAAAGCGCTGCTGCGGTCGTCACGGACGAACTCGCTCGCCGAGCAACTCGACGCCGAGGCTGCGTCCATCGCCCTCGCGGCGAACAGCCCGATCGGGCGCGAGGGTGTCGACGCATTCGTCGACAAGCGTCGCCCCGATTTCACTTCCGCAAAGCAGGCCTAGTCAGCTGGCATGCCGAATGTCGTGTCACGACGTTCGGCATGCCAGGTGAGTGCAGGCGCAGTTCGATCAGCCCAGATTCCAGTCGACCGGGTCGGCCCCGAGTCCGGTCAAGAGTTCGTTCGCACGACTGAACGGGCGCGAACCGAAGAAGCCGCGCGAAGCCGAAAGCGGTGACGGGTGCGCTGATTCGATGATCGGTGTGTCGCCCAGCATCGGCGCGAGAGTGGCCGCGTCACGACCCCACAAGATCGCCACCATCGGTGACGACCGCGCCACCAAAGCGCGGATAGCCTGCTCGGTCACCGGCTCCCAGCCCTTCTTACGATGAGAAGCGGCTTGACCCGGCTGCACGGTGAGTACGCGATTGAGAAGCAGCACACCTTGTTTCGACCACGGCGTCAGATCGCCGTTCGGCGGTATCGGCAACCCGAGATCCTGGTGATACTCCTTGTAGATATTACCGAGACTTCGTGGAACCGGCCGCACGTCCGGGGCAACCGAAAAGCTCAACCCGACAGCATGACCGGGCGTCGGATAGGGATCTTGACCGACGATGAGCACCCGAACGTCGTCGAACGGGTTCGTGAATGCACGCAAGACGTTCTCTCCCGCAGGCAGATACTCCCGTCCCGCAGCGATCTCTTCGCGCAAGAACTTACCCATCGCGGAGATCTGCTCCGAGACCGGTTCGAGTGCCCGCGCCCACCCTGGATCGACGATCTCTGCAAGCGGCGCCATCAGTCGAGCCTGCGCAACGCGTCGCGGTAGTACGCCGCATTGGCTGCGTACATCTTGACGTTTCCGTCGAGGTGGCCGAGCGGAACTTCGTATCCCGCACGGACCTTGGCGGGCACACCGAGTGCCATGCTGCGCGGGGGAACTTGCA
This sequence comes from Rhodococcus sp. MurmanLake-1, assembly GCF_056945715.1. Classification (NCBI taxonomy): domain Bacteria; kingdom Bacillati; phylum Actinomycetota; class Actinomycetes; order Mycobacteriales; family Nocardiaceae; genus Rhodococcus; species Rhodococcus sp. MurmanLake-1. Next base: position 827,303 of record NZ_JBWZNF010000001.1, read on the forward strand.
TCTTGTTGGCCACCACCGCACCCGCGGCGACGATCGACCCCGTCCCGATCACCGTTCCGTTGAGAACCACGGATCCCGATGCGATCAGGCAGTGGTCCTCGATGGTCGACCCCTCGATGTGCGCGTTGTGGCCCACGACGCAACCGGAACCGATGACAGTCGCATCGATGGCGGTGCAATGGATGACAGTTCCGTCCTGGATGTTGGATCCGATTCCCACCGAAATGGTTCCGTAGTCACCACGCAATACCGCCTGCGGCCAGATCGAGGTGCCCGCCGCGAGAGTCACGGCGCCGATCACCACCGCGTCCGGGTGAACGTATGCGTCCGGATGAATGTCCGGAACTCTGTCTCCAAGTGCATATACAGCCATGAAAGCAACCTATACCGCGGTGGTGCCGGTGGTCGAAAAGCTGTGCCAGCCCCCACCGCTCTCGCGAAGCGAACCGTCGACGCTCACGCCGGAACCGGCCACAACCTCACCGATCACAGTCCAACCCGACGGAATCTCGACCTCAGACTCGAAAGTTGCTGCAAATCCGTGATCTTCACCACCGGAGAGGATCCAGTCCAGCGGATCGACGTCGAACGCCTCGGCCGCCGATGCGACATCGAGTGAGGTGGGAACCGCGGCCGAGACGATGTCGAACCGCACGTGCGAGGCCTCTGCGAGATGTCGAAGGTCCGCGATCAATCCGTCGGATACGTCCGTCATGGAATGTGCTGATTCTGCGGCGTCCCATGCCGATTGATACGGCGGATTCGGAACACGATGAGCGGCAAGCAGATCTGGAAAGCTTTCGGATTCGTCGAGCAATACGGCTTCGTCGAGCAGTAGTGCCAACCCTGCTGCCGAGCAACCGAACAACCCGGCGACCGCGATCTTGTCACCGATCTTTGCTCCCGAACGCAGAACTGCCGGACGGCCACCGAGATCGCCGAGCACGGTCACCGACACCACGACCACCGGCGACTGGACCAGGTCACCGCCGACCACACCGGCCCCCAGATCAGTTGCCGCGTCCCAGATTCCCGCGGAGATTGCGTCGATCACGTCGACCGGAGTCGAAGGCGGGCATCCCAGGGACACGGTGAATGCCGTCGGCCGCGCTCCCATCGAGACGACATCCGCAGCGTTCTGTGCCACTGCCTTTCGGCCGATGTCGCGTGGCGAAGACCAATCCATTCGGAAATGCCGACCTTCGACCAGCATGTCGGACGAGACGACCACACGGCCGTCTCCGGACGTCACGATCGCGGCATCGTCACCCGGCCCCAATTCGGTGGTGACCGGTTGGATTCGGCCGACCAGAGATCGCGCGATCACGTCGAACTCCCCCACCTGTTCAACAGTGTGCTCTGACCCGAACTCCGATGATGCAGCGAACTCCGATGATGCAGCGAACTCCGATGATGCGATGAGTGTCTCCAATGCCGACGCAATTCGCTCGTAAGCGGCCTGCGGTACCTTCTAGCTGTGGTCGTGAATGCTTCTGCAAGCTCACGCGTGTGTCGGCAATCCTACCGATTCACCGACGTGCCCTCAGAAGTGACGAGACCGCTGATCGACTGGACCAGGACCCGAGCGAAGAACTGAGCATGGCAGAAAACACCTCCACCGCAGACAACGCCGACATCGACCCCGATAGCGACGACGATCCGTCCGAGCGCCGCAGTCCGGCGCTGATCGCCACCGCCATCGCGCTCCCGGTAGCCCTGATCGTCGGAGTGGTGATCGCGGCCGTCGTCGCGGGAAACAACCCTGAACTCTCGCCGGTAGCGCTGGGACCCGTACCGGCACCGGCAGCGGAGTCGGAGGCCTGCGTTTCCCTCCTCGGTGCGCTCCCCGACAAGATCGACGACTTCACGAAAGCCGAGTTGGTTGACCCTGCTCCGGCTGGAGCGGCAGCTTGGCAGCGCAGCGAAGGTGAGCCGATCGTGTTGCGCTGCGGGCTCGACCGTCCGACCGAGTTCGACCAGGCTGCAGCACTACAGGTTGTGAACGGTGTCCAATGGTTCCAGGTCTCGGGAACCGACGTCGGTCTGGCTGCGAGCACTTGGTTTGCCGTAGACCGCGGTGAGTACATCGGTATCACGATCCCCGACGGGACCGGCCCGACGCCGATTCAGGAGATCTCCGACACCATCACGGCGACTCTCGAACAGAAGCCCCTCGACCCGGCGCCGGTCGCAGTTCCCTGATCAGCGAAGTCCGGTACCGCGAGCGATGGCGGTGTCGACCAGTGTCGAAATCAAAGTGCGGTAATCGATTCCGGTAGCGTTCCACATCTTCGGATACATCGAGATGGAAGTGAACCCGGGCATCGTGTTGATCTCGTTGATCACCGGGCCGTCAGCCGTGACGAAGAAATCGACCCGCGAGAGTCCCTGGCAATCGAGTGCCTTGAACGCGCGGACTGCAAGCTCCCTGATCTGGTCGCTCACCGACTCGTCGAGTTTTGCGGGGATGTCGAATTCGCAGACGTCGTCGAGGTACTTGGTGTCGAAGTCGTAGAACGCGTCCGAATCGGTGTCGGAATCCGGCATCCGGATCTCGGCGACCACACTCGCCTTGACGTCACCGTTCGGGAATTCGAGGACGCCGCATTCCACCTCACGGCCGATGATCGCGCCTTCGACGATCACCTTGGGATCGTGCAGGCGCGCATGAGCGATCGCCCCGTCCAGACCGTCCCAATTGCTCACCCGGGTGATGCCGATGGACGAACCACCACGAGCGGGCTTCACGAACACGGGAAGGCCCAACTCCGCCTTCTGCTCTTCGGTCAGCGTTGCGATTCCCGGTCGAAGCACGACCTGCACTCCGACGGGAAGCCCTTCAGCGGCAAGAAGCTTCTTCGTGAACTCTTTGTCCATGCCGGCGGCGCTGGCCAGGACTCCGGGTCCGACATACGGAACCCCGGCAAGTTCGAGCAATCCCTGAATGGTGCCGTCTTCGCCGTAAGCCCCATGCAGAACGGGGAAAACGACGTCGACCGACGCGAGCACAGCACCGGCGTCGGAGCCGTCGAAGGAGATGACCTCGCCCTCGCGGGTGGGGTCCGCGCTGAGGACCACCGACGTTCCGTCTTTGTCGACCGACGGCAACGCGCGCCCGCTGATCGCGAGGGAGCTGGGGTCGCTCGACCCGAGGACCCAGGAACCGTCGACTGTGATGCCGATCGGTACGACGTCGTACCGATCAGGGTCGAGGTTGCTCAGGACGCTTCCGGCGGAAACACAGGACACTGAATGCTCATTGCTCCGGCCACCGAAGATCACGGCCACGCGGGTACGGCTGCTGTTCACGCGTCAAACCGTACCGCCGAATCGACTTCGGCACGCGATCGGGCCGGGCCGGAAATCATCGACGTGGTCCGCTCACGCGTCGAGCGCGCGCTCGATGTCGGCCAGGAGATCGGCGGTGTCCTCGATGCCACAAGCGATTCGGACAAAACCCGCACTGACCGGATCGCCCCAGCGCGCACGACGATCCGCCGTCGTGTGGATCCCACCGAAGCTGGTGGCGGCCGTGACGAGATTGCTCGCTTCGACGAACGAGTGGAATGCTTGAGCCGAATCCAACTCGACGCTCACCAATCCGCCGAATCGTTTCATCTGACCGAATGCCGTTGTGTAGGACGGGTCACCGCGAAGGCCGGGATAACGAACGGACCGGACCGCTTTGTGTCCAGCCAACATCTCGGCCAGGGCCAGCGCGTTGTCGCACTGACGCCCGAATCGCAGGCCTGCCGTGCCGAGACTCCGGTGCGCAAGCCACGTCTCGAAGGGGCCGAGCACTGTTCCCGAAAGAAGTCGCTCACGCTCGATCAGCTGACTCACCGCCGCATCGGAAGTAGCGACGTAACCCATCAGGAGGTCACTGTGCCCGCTGAGTGCCTTGGTACCGCTGGCCACCACGACGTCGGCACCCAATTCGAGCGGGCGCTGCCCCAGCGGTGTTGCAGTCGTGTTGTCGACGATCAGCAGCGCGCCCGATCGGTGACACACGTCGGCGAGCACGCGAAGGTCGACCACGTCCAGCACCGGGTTGGACGGCGTCTCGGCGACGACGACCACGCGACCCGGTGACGCGTCGAGCAGTTCCCCGAAACTCGCGTCGCCCATCTGCAGGGTCGAGACTTCGCGAACGGTGATTCCCAACGGAGCCAACCGTTCGTTCGCGTACAACCGCACCTGGTAGTACCCGTCCGAGGGCACGACGACGATATCCCCGGCGACGAGCACGCTGCGCAAGGTCGCGGTGATCGCAGACATCCCCGACCCCATGACGAGTGCGTGGTCCGCTCCTTCGAGCGCCGCGAGCGCCGATTCGAGTCCGCGCCAACCCGGGTTCGACGCTCGAGCATAGGTATCGGACTCGGAGCCTTCGTCCACCGAAAGTTGGTACGGCGCAGCAAATATCGGACCCAGCTGCATGGGCTGACCCGCAGCGTGTTCGCGCGCAACGGCGCTCACACTGCGCGTCGAATCCCCGTAACCCTCGAAATCACTCACATTAATTTCACTCATTCCGGCTTCGTCCGGCGTCCGAGCAACTGACCGATCGCATCGCTGACGGCCATGCCTTCGTGGCACACCCGATGGACCGCGTCGGTCAACGGCATCTCCACGTCGTAGCCGGCAGCGAGTGCGCGTACCGACGTACACGACTTCACGCCCTCGGCGACCTGACCGTTGGTTGCCTTCTGTGCCGACTCCATCGACCCGCCCCGTCCGAGTCGCTCTCCGAACGTCCGGTTTCGCGACAACTCGGACGTGCAGGTCGCGACCAGGTCACCGACGCCCGCCAAGCCTGCAAGCGTCGACGCCTTGGCGCCGAGCGCGACACCGAGCCGAATCGTCTCGGCGAGACCACGGGTGATGATGCTGGCAACCGTGTTGTCGCCGAATCCACTACCGGCGGCCATGCCGCAGGCCAGCGCGATCACGTTCTTGCACGCGCCACCGATCTCGCAACCGATGACGTCGGAGTTGGTGTACGGCCTGAAATAGCCGGTAGCGCAAGCATCCTGGAGAGCGAGGGCACGCGAGGAATCCGAGCAGGCGATCACCGTGGCCGCTGGCTGCCCGCTGGCGATCTCGTGTGCAAGATTCGGGCCCGAGAGCACCGCGACGCGCCCCGGTTCCACGCCGGTCACCGACACGATGACCTGGCTCATGCGCATGAGCGTCCCGGTCTCGATTCCCTTGGCCAGACTCAGCAGAGTCGCATCGGGTCCGATCGAGCCTTTCCACTGCTCCAGGTTTCCCCGTAGCGACTGCGAGGGAACCGCCAGCACGATGAAGTCAGCGCCTGCCATCGCCTCCTCGTGGTGGTGGGTCGCGCGAATCGACGAAGGCAAAGCAATGCCTGGCAGATAGTCGCTGTTCTCGTGCGTGGTGTCGATGCGCTTCGCGACCTCTTCACGCCTGGCCCACATCGTCACGTCGGTTCCGGCCTCGGCCATCACCTTGGCCAACGCTGTTCCCCACGAACCTGCGCCCAATACAGCTGCCTTACTCACACGCTCACCCCGTCTACCCGGCGAAGCGGGTCGCCGCCAGAAAAATCGTCTGCACAGAGTATCGCCTGTGGTGCACTGCGGTGGGCAGCCGCGGACACCGAGCGTGATGACTGGCAAGATCGAGGGATGGACAGCGCGGAACCCCCGTACCCACACGTCGTGGAGACACCGCATGCGCGCACGGAGATCGAACGCCCCATGCATGCGATAGTGGCCGTCAAGTCCTTGAGATCGGCCAAGTCCCGGCTCGCGGGCGAACTCGACGCGGACGCGCGTGCAGACCTCGTGTTGGCCATGCTTCACGACACCCTCGCGACCGTTGCCGCCGTCTCTGCCATCGACACCGTCACGGTGGTCACCCCAGACCCGACCGTTGCCGCTCTTGCGTATTCCGTCGGCGTGACGGTCTACGCCGATCCAGCACCCAGCATCTCGCTGACCAACGGCGCCTCACCACGCGCGGAGGAAACCCTCAACGCAGCGTTGAGTGCAGCGGCCGCCGATATCCGAGCCAAACGCGGAGTGGTCGACCTCGTTGTGCTGCAAGCCGACTTGCCCGCGATGCAACCGAGCGAACTGACGGAGGCCGTGGCCGCCGCCCGAAGCGGTGGACGTTCAGTCGTCGTCGATCACCACGGCACCGGCACCTCGGCACTCTTTTCGTGTGGCGAGAGTGCGCTCGACCCTCGATTCGGTCCGGAATCCGCACGGGGACATGCTAATTCAGGTGCTCGTCCACTCAAAGGCCAATGGCCGGGACTGCGCACCGACGTCGACACCCACGCCGACCTCGACACCGTGCGCGCACTGGGAGTAGGCCCCGCGACATTGGCTTCGTTGACCAGACTCAAGGCCACGCCGTCGAACAGTCGATGAATTTTCTTTCATCGATTGTCGGACCGCGCGATTGTGAGGGATGATCGACGAGTGAGCAATGGCGAAGCACTCGAAAACCGTATTTCCGAAGACCAGTCGGACGGAGACCACAGCTCCGGCCGGCACGAGAACGGCGCGGCCACCTCCCCGCGATCTCAGGCCGTCGCGGTCGCCACCAACATCCCGGGCGCTCCCCCTGCAGCTACCAAGGCAGAGCTACCCGAATTGCTCGTCGGACTTCCCGAGGATCGTTACCTCAACCGCGAACTCAGCTGGCTCGATTTCAATGCCCGTGTTCTCGCATTGGCTGCCGACGAGTCACTGCCGTTGCTCGAACGCGCAAAGTTCCTCGCCATCTTCGCTTCCAATCTCGACGAATTTTTCATGGTCCGGGTCGCCGGACTCAAGCGCCGCGACGAGACGGGACTGTCGGTCAGGTCCGCCGACGGCCTCTCCCCACGCGAACAATTGGCGCTCATTGCGCGTCGCACCCAGGAACTCGCCGACAAGCACGCACACGTGTTTCTCGACTCGGTCCGCCCTGCCCTGGCGGCAGAAGGCATTTCAATTGTTCGATGGGCCGACCTCAGCGCCGACGATCACGGCCGGCTCTCGGCGCATTTCCACGAGCAGGTCTTCCCGGTACTGACGCCGTTGGCAGTCGATCACGCCCACCCGTTCCCCTACATCAGCGGACTGAGCCTCAACCTCGCCGTGACAGTGAAGGACTCCGTCACCCGCGGCGAACACTTCGCTCGCGTCAAGGTTCCCGACAACGTCGGCCGGTTCGTGCGAGTCAAGAGCACGACGTCTTCGTCCACCATCGATTCGTTCCTCCCGATGGAAGAACTGATTTCGGCTCATCTGGACGTGCTGTTCCCCGGAATGGAAATCGTCGAACATCACGCCTTCCGAATCACACGCAACGCTGATTTCGAGGTCGAAGAGGATCGGGACGAGGATCTGCTGCAGGCACTCGAACGTGAATTGGCGCGTCGTCGTTTCGGTTCGCCCGTTCGCCTCGAAGTTGCCGACGACATGACCGAGCACATGCTCGAACTGCTTCTGCGTGAACTCGACGTCGATCCGGCTGACGTGATCGAAGTTTCCGGGCTCCTCGACTTGTCCTGCCTCTGGCAGGTTTACGCCGTCGATCGCCCGGCGCTCAAGGACGCTCCGTTCGTCCCGGCGACGCATCCGGCGTTCGGCGAGCGTGAGACACCGAAGAGTGTGTTCTCGACCCTGCGCGAGGGCGACGTGCTCGTCCACCACCCTTACGACTCGTTTTCCACCAGCGTTCAACGCTTCATCGAACAGGCCGCGGCCGACCCGCAGGTGCTCGCGATCAAGCAGACCCTGTACCGAACTTCGGGCGACTCCCCCATCGTCAACGCACTGATCGACGCCGCCGAGGCCGGCAAGCAAGTTGTTGCCCTCGTGGAGATCAAGGCCCGCTTCGACGAGCAGGCCAACATCAAGTGGGCACGCAAACTCGAGCAGGCCGGCGTTCACGTCGTCTACGGTCTCGTCGGTCTCAAGACTCACTGCAAGACGTGCCTCGTCGTCAGGCGCGAAGGTTCCACAATTCGTCGCTACTGCCACATCGGCACCGGCAACTACAACCCGAAGACCGCGCGCATGTACGAGGACGTCGGATTGCTCACCGCAGCACCGGAGATCGGTGCTGACCTCACCGACCTCTTCAACTCGCTGACCGGATACTCCCGAAAGACGAGCTACCGCAACCTTCTCGTTGCGCCGTACGGGGTTCGCCGCGGGATCATCGAGCGGATCGACAACGAGATCGCTCACAAGCTTGCAGGCCGCGATGCCGGTATCCGCTTGAAAGCCAACGCATTGGTCGACGAGCAGGTCATCGACGCGTTGTACCGCGCGTCCAAGGCCGGTATCCCCGTCGAGATCGTGGTCCGCGGAATCTGCGCGCTCAAGCCGGGTGTTCCGGGCCTCAGCGAAAACATCGAAGTACGTTCCATTCTCGGGCGGTTCCTCGAACACTCGCGAATGTTCCATTTCCGCTCGGCCGACGAATTCTGGATCGGCAGCGCAGACATGATGCACCGCAACCTCGATCGCCGCGTCGAGGTCATGGTGCAGGTCAAGGATCCGAAACTGTCGAAGCAACTCGGTGACATCTTCGATTCCGCGCTCGATCCGCGAACTCGCTGCTGGGTACTGCATCCGGACGGCAGTTGGGTCGCTGCTCCCGAACGCGGTGAGGACGTACGTGAGCATCAACAGTCGTTGATGCGCAGCCGCACCGCCAGCGGGTCTTGACGGGCTCGGATCACACCATGAGCGACAAGCCGGTCAAAGCCAACATCTTTGCCGCAGGCGCGGTTCTGTGGCGGAAGGCTCCCCAGGATCCTTCCGCCATCGAGATCGCCGTCGTACATCGACCGAAGTACGACGACTGGTCATTCCCCAAAGGAAAGCTCGATCCAGGCGAGACCTTCTTGACCGCAGCAGTTCGCGAGGTCCGCGAAGAGACCTCGATCACCGGACGTTTCGGAAGGCACCTCGGTGGCGTGACGTACCCGATCCCGGGACATCGCAAACTCAAACGAGTCGAATACTGGTCGGCCGAAGCAGTAGACGGAGATTTCGGGCCGAATAACGAAGTAGATGTTCTCTATTGGCTTCCGGTCGCCGAGGTCGCCGATCATCTTTCCTACCCGATGGATCGAATGATTCTTCGCCGCTTCGTTTCCATTCGGCCTGATACGAAAACGGTATTACTCGTCCGCCACGCAAAGGCTGGAAGCCGTAAGCGGTACAAGGGCGACGACAATTTGCGTCCACTCGACGCCAAGGGCAAAGAGCAATCCGCCGCCTTGGTCGAACAGCTGAAAATCTTCGGAGCCGATTCGGTTTTCGCGGCTGACCGTACGCGCTGCATCGACACCGTAATGCCGTTGGCGGAGGCATTGGGTGTCGAGATTTCGACGGAACCTCTTCTGACCGAAGAAGGTTACGAGGCCGATCCCGACGCCGCTCGGGCACGTGCGCTGCAGATCGCCGCACTGGAGGGCACTCCAGTGATCTGCAGCCAAGGAGGCGTCATCCCCGATTTGATGCGCTGGTGGGCTGATACGGCCGGTGTAACACTGCCCTCTGCACGCAACCGTAAGGCGAGCACTTGGGTGCTCTCGTTCCTCGACGGCCGTCTCGTCGCCGCCGATCACCTCGACAGCCCGCTCCCCAAAGTCGCCAACTCCTGAGGGATTTGGACCAACCGGCCCCAGTTCGATTCGGTAGTTTTGCAAAGCACTGAAACACAGGAGAATTCACACTTCTCCCAGACAGCAAAAAGAGGTGCAGCCGCGGATCAGATCCGCGGCTGCACCTCTTTGTCTTACGGCATCGGGTTTTTCACCCGAACGCGACTACTTTCCGCGCTTGGCCGGAGCCTTCTTGGCCGGAGCCTTCTTGGCTGCGGTCTTGGCCGGAGCCTTCTTGGCCGGAGCCTTCTTGGCCGGAGCCTTGGCTGCGGTCTTGGCCGGAGCCTTCTTGGCGGGAGCCTTGGTGGCAACCGTCTTCTTGGCTGCGGTCTTGGCCGGAGCCTTCTTGGCGGGAGCCTTCGCGGCAACCGTCTTCTTGGCTGCGGTCTTGGCCGGAGCCTTCTTTGCCGGAGCCTTCTTGGCTGCGGTCTTCTTGGCAGCAGCCTTCTTGGCTGCAGCCTTGGTGGCCGGTGCTGCTACGCCACGCTTGACTGCCGGGCCGGTGGCCGGAAGCTTCTGTCCACCAGCGATAACAGCCTTGAACTGCGCACCCGGACGGAAAGCCGGAACCGACGTCGGCTTGACCTTGACGGTCTCGCCCGTACGCGGGTTGCGTGCAACACGTGCTGCACGACGACGCTGCTCGAAGACTCCGAAGCCGGTGATGGTCACGCTCTCGCCACGGTGGACGGCGCGGACGATGGTGTCCACGACGTGCTCCACTGCGTCGGTCGCTGTGCGCCTGTCCGAACCCAGCTTTTCAGTCAGAACATCGATGAGCTCTGCCTTGTTCATTGAAATTCCTCCGCTAATTGTGGTCCACCGTCGGACCGACTGAGAACCACGGTAAACCTGATAACGGCAAGAGTCTATGTGCCACGCCAATTCTCATTCAACGTGACTGCGAAATGGTGACCTATTTCTCTTCCCGCGCGGAGTTGCGGATTTCGGTTCAGCCCTGCGAAATTCGGGCTGGAAGGGTAGTCGGTTTCCATGAAGGCCTTGACTTTTCGAACTCGGAAATCGCTTCTACCTGCCGCAATGTCAGTCCGATGTCGTCGAGACCCTCCAGCAGACGCCACCGTGTGTAGTCGTCAATATTGAACGGCACCACCGTAGTTCCGGCGCTCACGGTCCGATTCTCGAGATCTACTGTCAATTCCAGTCCGGGCTGCTCTTCGAGCAACTTCCAGAGCAATTCGACGTCGCTCTGCTCGACCTGTGCCGCCACGAGACCGGCTTTTCCGGCGTTCCCGCGGAAAATGTCGGCGAACCGGGAAGCGATGACGACCCGAAATCCGAAGTCGGAGAGAGCCCACACGGCATGCTCACGCGAAGAGCCCGTGCCGAAATCGGGACCGGCTACGAGGACACTTCCCTTGTCGTACGGAGCCAGATTGAGAATGAAGTTGGGGTCGGTGCGCCAGCCTGCAAACAGCCCGTCCTCGAATCCCGTGCGCGTCACCCGTTTCAGGTACACGGCAGGGATGATCTGATCGGTATCGACATTCGAGCGTCGCAGCGGGACGCCGATACCCTTGTGCGTGGTAAAGGATTCCATCGAAATTCTCCTCGAGATGGTAAGTGGGTCAGACCAGATCGGCCGGTGCCGAGAGCGTTCCGCGGACCGCAGTGGCAGCCGCGACGAGCGGGGAAACCAGATGGGTCCGACCGCCTTTACCCTGTCGGCCTTCGAAATTCCGGTTGGACGTCGATGCCGAACGCTCGCCGGGAGCAAGCTGGTCAGGGTTCATTCCCAAGCACATCGAGCAACCGGCCTGGCGCCATTCGGCCCCTGCCGCCGTGAAGATTTCACCGAGACCTTCACTTTCGGCTTGAGCACGCACCCGCATCGAGCCGGGAACGATGAGCATCCGAACGCCCTCTGCCACATGGCGACCCTCGAGCACCTCGGCCACCGCGCGCAGATCTTCGATGCGTCCGTTGGTGCACGAACCGACGAAGACGGTGTCGACAGCAACATCCCGAAGCGCCATGCCGGCGTCGAGACCCATGTAGGTGAGCGCCTTCTCGGCAGCCTGACGCTCGCTCTCGTCGACGATCAGTTCCGGATCGGGCACTCGGTCACCGAGCGGTGCACCCTGTCCCGGATTGGTTCCCCACGTGACAAAAGGCGTCAATGCGCTTGCGTCGATGTGGACCTCGTTGTCGAATTCGGCGCCCTCGTCGGTCTTGAGCAACTCCCACGCGGCGACGGCTTCGTCCCACTCTGCGCCCGACGGTGCATGCGGACGGCCCTTGATGAACTCGTAAGTGGTCTCGTCCGGTGCGATCATGCCAGCACGGGCTCCGGCCTCGATCGACATGTTGCAGATGGTCATACGAGCTTCCATCGACAGTTTGCGAATGGCCTCGCCGCGGTACTCCAGGACGTAGCCCTGGCCGCCGCCGGTGCCGATCTTGGCGATGACTGCCAGGATCAAGTCCTTGCTCGTGACGCCAGGAGGCAGCTCGCCGTCGACCGTGATCGCCATGGTCTTGAAGGGGCGCAACGACAATGTCTGCGTCGCCATCACGTGCTCGACCTCGCTGGTGCCGATTCCCATTGCGAGCGCACCGAATGCGCCGTGCGTCGACGTATGACTGTCGCCGCACACCACGGTGGTTCCCGGCTGAGTCAGGCCGAGCTGCGGTCCGACCACATGCACGATGCCCTGATCGAGATCGCCCATGCGGTGCAAGCGAACTCCGAACTCCTCGCAATTTCGGCGCAAGGTGTCGACCTGAGTCTTGGACACGGGATCGGCGATCGGCTTGTCGATGTCGATCGTCGGAACGTTGTGGTCCTCGGTGGCGATCGTCAGGTCGGGACGGCGCAACGGGCGTCCGGCCAAGCGAAGTCCGTCGAATGCCTGCGGGCTCGTCACTTCGTGAACGAGGTGGAGATCGATGTAGATGAGGTCGGGATCCTGCCCCTCCCCTTTCACGACAACGTGGTCGTCCCACACCTTCTCGGCGAGAGTGCGTGCTTTCTGTGCCATGTCTTCCACCTCTGTACGTAGCCTCGCGTCGGCGGACTACGGGCTGGCCCGCCGCGCGTGAAGTAGGTCCCCAGCCCTCGCAGCAGATGCAGACTGCCCCTAGGAAATGCACTAGCCCTTCAGCAAATGCGCTAGTCCACCAGGAAATGCGCTATCATCCCACTATGCGAGAAACTGGTATCGACCTATGAGACAGCATAGCGGCATCGGCGTCCTGGACAAAGCAATGGGCGTTCTTCATGCAGTAGCTGAGGAACCGTGCAGCCTCACCGAACTCTGTGCACGAACCGGTTTGCCGCGCGCGACCGCCCATAGACTCGCCGTCGGTCTCGAAGTCCATCGACTCCTCACACGCGACTCGGATGGTCAGTGGTGCCCAGGGCCCGGACTCGCCGAACTCGCTGCCACCGCTAATGATCCACTCATTGCTGCGGCCGGACTCATCCTCCCCCGCCTTCGCGAAATCACCGGCGAAAGCGTCCAGCTGTACCGCCGGGAAGGCACCCAACGCATCTGCGTTGCGTCGATGGAACCGCCCACGGGCCTTCGCGACACAGTTCTCGTCGGGGCCAGGCTGCCGATGAATGCCGGTTCCGGCGCCAAGGTCCTTCTCGCATGGGCAGATCCACAAACCCAACGGACCGTTCTCGCCGATGCGTCGTTCGGCGAACGAGTGCTCCTCGAGGTTCGCCGGCGCGGCTGGGCACAGAGTGCAGCCGAACGTGAGCCGGGTGTCGCCAGCGTCGCGGCTCCTGTCCGAGACTCGGCAGGCGCTGTCATTGCCGCGATTTCGGTCTCCGGCCCCATCGATCGGATGGGTAGACGACCGGGAGCCCGCTGGGCGGCGGACCTTCTCGCAGCTGCCGAAGCGCTCCACAAGCGTCTGTAATTCGTGACACAGTAAGGCCTTCAGATCCTCGAGCACGTAGGAGTACGACGCGACCATGGCAGGAAAGCAGCGTAGTCAGATCACGATGACCGAGGCCGAAATTTCGAGCTTCGTCGAAAAGAGCCGTACGGCAACGATGGCGACGTTGAGCGCCGACGGAATGCCTCACCTGATCGCGATGTGGTTCGCGATAGTCGACGGCGAAATCTGGTTCGAAACCAAAGCCAAGTCGCAGAAGGCGGTCAATCTTCGCCGGGACACCCGTATGTCCGTCCTGATCGAAGACGGTCTGACGTACGACACGCTGCGAGGAGTCTCGATGGAGGGCACCGGAGTGATCGTCGAGGATCCGGGGGCTCTCTTTGCCGTGGGAATCAGTGTCTGGGAGCGATACACGGGCCCGTACACGGAGGATCTCCGCCCGGCCGTCGACGCGATGCTCCACAAGCGCGTCGCGGTACGGTTCGTTCCCGATCGAACTCGTTCGTGGGATCACCGCAAGCTCGGGATGCCTGCGATGCCTCTTTCCGGTTCTACTGCACCATCGCCGTAGACCCCGAGATTCGTGAAGCGAAATTCACGAGCTTTCGAATTCGGGCCGGCGTAGTTTCACCAACAGGCCCAACAACAAGGAGTGAGCATATGAGCGATCTCGACAGCAACACCCCGTCGGAACCCGAATCCCAATCGGAGGAAACCAAACGAAAGTTCCGTGAAGCCCTCGAACGGAAGAATCATCAGAACGCCAAATCGACCGACCATCGCGACGGACAGTCCAAGGTCCACAACACGCATGGCCCGGCCGATCACAAGCGAGAGTTTCGCCGTAAGAGCGGATAGCCGATCGCGGACAACAGAGTGAGATGACGATCACCCCCAGTCGAATTCGACTGGGGGTGATCGTTTTTCGCATCGCCGGAAACATTTCCCATACATACGAAAAGACCCTCCGATCAATGATCGGAGGGTCTTTCCTTTGTAGCCCCGACGGGATTCGAACCCGCGCTACCGCCTTGAGAGGGCGGCGTCCTAGGCCGCTAGACGACGGGGCCAGGACACGCTTTTAAACGTGGTATTCAGTCTTGCTCTTGGATGCTCAGCAAGCTTAGCTTGTCTGAGTCCGGCCACAAAATCGACCGGATTTCCGCTGGGGTACCAGGACTCGAACCTAGAATGGCGGTACCAGAAACCGCTGTGTTGCCAATTACACCATACCCCAAGGTCTTGCTCACCAGCCTTGCCCGATCCGCTTCGCTGTTGTGCTCGGCGGCTCGTCTCCGGCCGAAAAGAAGATTACCAGTACCCCTGCCCCAAATACCAAATCGTATGGTCACGGGAGGTTTTTGCTTCATTTTCGGCCGGAAGACAGTCCGATCTAGGCGGTTACCGCTGCCCTACCGGCGCGCAACCGAGCAATCGAGACCTCACGACCGAGCAATTCCATCGACTCGTACAGCGGAGGGCTGATGTGAGAGCCGGTGATCGCGACCCGAACCGGAGCGAAGGCCTTACGCGGTTTGAGCTCCAGATCCTCGATGAGGGCCTTCTTGAGTGCTTCCTCGATACTGGCCGCAGTCCACTCCGAGGTGGCCTCGAGCGCCGCAAGAGACGCGTCCAGAACCGGACCAGCGTCTTCCTTCAGGTTCTTTGCCGCCGCGGCCGGATCGAGCGCAAACGACGCCTCGTCGACGAACAGGAACTTCAGCAGATCCCACGCGTCGGACAGGACGACGATGCGCGTCTGCACGAGGTCCGCCGCAACAGTGAACGTGGCTTCATCGACGTCGGCGCTGATGTGGCCGTGCTCCACCAGGAACGACTTCAGGCGGGCCGCGAAGTCGGCCGGCTGGAGCAAGCGAATGTGCTCGGCATTGATCGCGTCGGCCTTTTTCTGGTCGAAGCGGGCAGGGTTGGAGTTGACCTTGGAGACGTCGAAGGCCGCAACCATCTCGTCGAGTGAGAAGACATCGTGATCGTCGGCAATGCTCCACCCGAGCAGAGCCAAGTAGTTCAGCAGTCCCTCGGGAATGAAGCCCCGATCGCGGTGAATGAAGAGGTTGGACTCGGGATCGCGCTTGGAAAGCTTCTTGTTGCCCTGACCCATCACGAACGGCAGGTGCCCGAACGACGGTGTGAAATCGGCGACACCGATGCGGATCAAAGCCTCGTACAACGCGAGCTGACGCGGGGTCGAGGACAGCAGGTCCTCACCGCGCAGTACGTGAGTGATCTTCATCAACGCGTCGTCGACGGGGTTGACCAGCGTGTACAGCGGAATACCGTTCCCGCGAGTCAACGCGAAGTCCGGAACGGTGCCTGCCTTGAACGTGGTCTCGCCGCGAACCAGGTCGTTCCACGTCAGGTCGTGATCGGGCATCCGGAGGCGGACGACCGGCTTGCGACCCTCGGCGACGTAGGCAGCGCGCTGCTCGTCGCTGAGGTCGCGATCGAAGTTGTCGTATCCGAGCTTCGGGTCGCGTCCGGCCGCCTTGTGTCGCGCTTCGACCTCTTCATTGGTCGAGTAGGACTCGTAGGCCTCGCCCGCGGCCAGCAACTTGGCAACGACGTCGAGATGCAGGTCGCGACGCTCGGACTGGCGATACGGTGCGTGCGGCCCACCGACCTCCGGGCCCTCGTCCCAATTGAGCCCCAACCAGCGGAGGGCGTCGAGGATGGCCTGGTAGGACTCTTCACTGTCGCGCTGCGCATCGGTGTCTTCGATACGGAACACGAACGTGCCGCCGTGGTGTCGTGCGAATGCCCAGTTGAACAAGGCGGTGCGCACCAAACCTACGTGCGGGGTTCCGGTGGGTGACGGACAGAAACGGACGCGTACTTCGCTGTTGGTCATGGCTCACTTGGCTCGGCGATGATGGATGGTCGTACTACAGGTTAGTCCCGCAGCGCTTCCTCCATCCCGCCGATCACTTACCCGGCAAGACGTTGATACGTGTCATGTCACCGTCGTAGTAGGCGAGTAGTCGCTTGTCCATGACCTTTCGCCACAGCGGCGGCACCCACGCGCACACGATCATGACCGCGTAACCCGCTGGAAGTTGCGGCGCTTCGGCCGCACTGCGCAGGCTCTGGTACCGCAGACGCGGATTCGCGTGATGGTCACTGTGACGCTGAAGTTGATAGAGGAACAGATTGCTGACGACGTGGTCGCTGTTCCAGCTGTCCTCGGGCGAGCAGCGAACGTACGAGCCGTCAGGCCGCTTCGCACGTAGCAAGCCGTAGTGCTCGAGATAGTTGGCGGTCTCGAGGAACGTGAATCCGGCAATCGCCTGAACGGCCAGCCACGGCGCGATTTCCCACCCGAACACCGCGATCAGGCTGCCGAACAGGACAACACTCATCGCCCACGCGTTCAGGATGTTGTTCCGATAGCTCCACGTCCGTCTGCCTTGACGCTGCAGGCGAGCGCTTTCGATCCGCCATCCCGAGCGCAGGCCGCCGATGACACTGCGCGGCAAGAAGAACCAGAAGTTTTCCTTGTATCGCGAACTGGCCGGATCCTCCGGCGTCGCGACACGGACGTGGTGACCATGGTTGTGCTCGACGTAGAAATGGCCGTAGAAGGACTGCGCCAGCGCTACTTTCGCGAGCCACTTCTCGAGCTTCTCGCTCTTGTGCCCTAATTCATGCGCCGCGTTGATCCCCACACCGGCAACCACGCCGGCAGTCATCGCGAGCGCGAACTTCTCCCCCGCCGCCATCGGCGCATTCACCCAGCACCAGGCGACGAACACGAGACCGACGTATTGGAGGGGCAGGAACAGATACGTGCACCAGCGGTAGAAACGATCCTCTTGCAATTCAGGGATCGCTTCGTCCGGTGGGCTGTTACCGTCCTCGCCCGCCAATAGATCGATCAGGGGAATGACGATCACGATGAGCCAGGCCCCGATGGCCCAGAAGAGCCCGAGACTGAATTTGTCGACCAGGAACCACGCAGCGAACGGACTGAGGGGCACCAGCAAACCCAGTGGCCACAGGTAGCGCTTCTTGTCTCGCCACACCGGCCGCTGACCGTTCTGCGCTTGCCCTGCCGCTGTCCGGGAGCCTTCCGCGAAGGTCGTCATGTATCACCACGTTTCTGCGCAATCCACTCGATTGCCCCATCGGCTTCTCTTCAGTTATCGGTCACCCTACTGCTCAGCGTTACATTTCAGGGAATTTGGTCTGTTGTGAGCCGCGGCAGCAAACCGCGAGGCGAACTCGCTCAACCTGGCTAAATCAGACATAACGCCAGGAGGATCAGGAACGAAGCTTCGCCTGGCTCATGAAACCCGCAGGTCAGTCCCAGGGCCCGATTATCTCGAACCGGAGGGCAATCCCAATCGGCCACCGAACGTTAGTTACCATCTTGCAACTTTTCTTTGACAGACACCTCTCGACTCACACCACGACGAAGGCCCCATCCGGTGGGAATGGGGCCTTCGTAGTGTCATGACGGAACGAACCGGGTCAGATCAATTCTTTGCGGTCACCGGGTTCGTGAGCGTGCCGATCCCCGACACCGTGACCGACACGGAATCTCCGTCGACGATCGGGCCGACTCCGGCGGGGGTTCCGGTGAGGATGACGTCGCCGGGCAGGAGGGTCATCACCGCCGAGATCCACTCGATGATCTTCGGAATGTCGTGAAGCAGGAAGGCGGTGCTGCTGACCTGCTTGACCTGACCGTTCACCTCGGTCTTGATGTCAACGTCGGACGCATCGAGGCTGGTTTCGATCCACGGACCGAGCGGGCAGAAGGTGTCGTGGCCCTTCGCGCGCGTCCATTGCCCGTCGTGACGCTGATGATCTCGCGCCGATACGTCGTTGGCGATCGTGTAGCCCAGGACCACGCTCAACGCCTTCGCCGCGGGTACGTCTTTGCAAGGCTGACCGATGACCACCGCGAGTTCACCCTCGAAATGCACCTCGTTGGACGTCGGAGGCAAGACGATCGGGGCGCCCGGGCCGACGATGGACGTATTGGGCTTGAGGAAGATCACCGGATCAGCCGGCGCCTCGCCGCCCATCTCCGCGATGTGATCTGCATAATTCTTGCCGATACAGATCACCTTGCTGGCGAGAATCGGAGCCAGCAGACGAACATCGGCGAGCGGCCAACTTCGGCCGGTAAAGGTGGGGTTCCCGAACGGGTGCTCCGCAATTTCCTTGGCGACGAGGGCATCCTCTTCACCTTCGATACTGACGAACGCAACACCATCGGGACTGGCAATTCGACCAAGACGCATACTGGCCAGTCTATCGGGGTGCCGGAAACGACTGACGCGCGCAAGCCGAAAGGCTTACGCGCGTCAGTCTCGTGAAAGAAATCCTTACAGCGCTGCAGTGATCCGGTCGCCGATCTCCGTCGTGGAGATGGGGCCTTCACCGCGGGTAGCCAGGTCGGCAGCGACCACAGCCTCGACGCGAGCGGCGTCGTCCTCGCGTCCGAGATGGCGAAGAAGCAGTGCGGCCGAGAGGATCGCGGCGGTGGGATCTGCGATTCCCTTGCCGGCGATGTCCGGAGCACTGCCGTGCACGGGCTCGAACATCGACGGGTTGGTACCAGACGCGTCGATGTTTCCACTTGCGGCCAAACCGATTCCGCCGGTCACCGCACCGGCCAGGTCGGTGATGATGTCACCGAAGAGGTTGTCAGTCACTATGACGTCGAAGCGCGACGGGTCGGTCACCATGTAGATGGTGGCAGCGTCGATGTGGCAGTACGCGGTCTCGACGTCCGGGTACTCGGCCCCGACTGTCTCGATCGCACGCGTCCAGATTGCTCCCGCATTGGAGAGCACGTTGGTCTTGTGGATCAGTGTGAGGTGCTTGGAACGTGTCTGCGCCAACGCAAATGCATAACGAACAACACGCTCGGCGCCGAACCAGGTGTTGATCGACACCTCGGTCGCGATCTCGTGATCGGTGCCGACGCGGATGGCGCCACCGTTACCGGTGTACGGGCCTTCGGTGCCTTCACGAACCACGACGAAGTCGATCTCCGGCTGGGCCGCCAACGGCGACAGCGCACCCGGGTACAGCTGTGCGGGGCGAAGATTCACGTGATGATCGAGCTGGAAACGCATGTTCAGCAGCAGACCACGCTCGAGGATGCCGGGTGCGACGATCCGCGGATCACCGATGGCGCCCAACAGGATTGCGTCGTGCTGACGGATCTGGTCCAGCTCGTCCGCCGGGAGCAACTCGCCGGTGGCGTTGTAGCGACGGGCACCGAGATCGTATTCGGTGGTTTCCAGATCCGGAACCAACTTGCCGAGCACCTTGAGTGCTTCGGCTGTGACCTCGACACCGATTCCGTCGCCCGGAATGACCGCAAGCTTCATGGAGTCCTCATCTCAGTAGAACTGTGCGCCTTTATTAACCGCGGGCGGTTAATAAAGGCGCACAGCAAAAACAATCAGGAAAGGTCGACCTGGGCGACGCGAGCGTCGAGCTGCGAGACGATTGCCTCGACCTCGGCGTCTCCGACGACGCGATCGACGCGCAAGATGACCGTTGCGCCTTCGCCTTCGGCATCCTGGCTCAGTGCTGCGGCGAGGATGTCCACGCCCGCGTTACCGAGAACGGTGCCGAGAACACCGAGAACGCCCGGGCGATCGCTGTAGTGAACGACGATGTTGTGCCCCTCGGCGCGCAGGTCGAAGCTGCGTCCGTTGATGTTGACGATCTTCTCGACCTGTTGCAGACCGGTGAGTGCGCCCGTGACCGACGTGACCGTGCCGTCCGCGGCAACTGCGCGAACCTCGACCGCGCTGCGGTGAGCAAGAGCCTCGGAGTGCTTCTCGACCGATACGGTCACGCCGCGCTGCTCGGCCAGTGCCGGAGCGTTGACGAACGTGACGGCCTCGTCGCTGCTGGCGGAGAACACGCCGCGCAGTGCAGCCAGGCCGAGGATGTCGACGGTTTCGGCAGACAGCTCGCCGGTGGCGACAACCTGCACGGTCTGCACAGCTTCGGGCGACAACGTCGCAGCGAGGAGACCGAGCTTGCGGACCAGCTCGAGCCACGGAGCAACTTCTTCTCCGACGGGGCCGCCGGAGACGTTGACAGCCTCGGGAACGAATTCGCCCGCCAGAGCGAGGAGAACACTCTTCGCCACGTCGATGCCTGCGCGGTCCTGAGCCTCGGACGTCGATGCTCCGAGGTGCGGGGTGACGACGACGTTGTCGAGCTCGAAGAGCTTGGAATCGGTGCACGGCTCGGTGCTGAACACGTCGAGACCGGCGCCGCGGACCTTGCCGGAGACCAGTGCGTCGTAGAGCGCGTCTTCGTCGATCAGACCACCGCGGGCGGCGTTGACGATGATGACGCCGTCCTTGGCCTTGGCGAGACGCTCGGCGTTGATCAGGCCGGCCGTTTCCTTGGTCTTGGGCAGGTGCACGGAGATGAAGTCGGCGCGCTCGACGAGCTCGTCGATGGTGACCAGTTCGATGCCGAGCTGCGCGGCGCGAGCTGCGGGCAAGTAGGGGTCGTACGCGATGATGGTGGTTTCGAACGCGGCGAGACGCTGCGCGAACAGCTGGCCGATGCGGCCGAGTCCGACAACGCCGACGGTCTTGCCGAGGATCTCGACGCCGTTGAACTTGCTTCGCTTCCAGGTGTTCTCACGCAGAGTCTTGTCTGCTGCGGGAATCTGGCGAGCGGTCGACATGAGCAGAGCAACTGCGTGCTCGGCTGCCGAGTGGATGTTGGAGGTCGGTGCATTGACGACCATCACGCCGCGCTCGGTGGCTGCGGGGATCTCGACGTTGTCCAAGCCGACACCGGCGCGGCCGATGATCTTCAGCTTGGTGCCTGCGGCCAGAACCTCGGCGTCGACGGTGGTGGCGGAACGGACGAGAATCGCGTCGGCCTCGGGTACCGCGGCGAGCAGCGCCGGGCGGTCGGGTCCGTCGACCCAACGCACCTCCACACCGTCACCGAGCGCCTCGACTGTGGACGGCGCGAGCTTGTCGGCGATCAGAACAACGGGACGGCCAGGCTGGCTCACGTGCAAACTCCCTGATTAGGTGGGTGTGAAGGTGGTTTAACCACCGATAGTTTAGTGCGCGCTCACTTCGAATCCACAACGCGGTAGGCGATACCACATAGTGGACACTTTCGAGGGCGAATTCTCGATGGAATATGAATCCGGACTCAGCCGGCCCGGAAAACGACTCCGGCCCAATGCCGCGCTGGTTCAACGTAATTGAACCGGCGCGACATCAGGCCAGTGGAGACGTGGAGCGTGAAACTGCGAATTACGCGGTTTCGGTGATCGGACGATCGACCCAGCTCATCAGGTCGCGCAGCTTCTTGCCGGTGACCTCGATGGGGTGCTCGGCGTTGGCCTTGCGCAGGCCTTCGAGCTCGGTGTTGCCGTTCTCGACGTTGGCAACCAGACGACGGGTGAACTCGCCGGACTGGATGTCGGCCAGGATCGCCTTCATGCGCTCCTTGGTGTCGGCGTCGATGACGCGCGGACCGGAGAGGTATCCACCGAACTCAGCGGTGTCGGACACCGAGTAGTTCATGCGGGCGATGCCACCCTCGTACATGAGATCGACGATGAGCTTGAGCTCGTGCAGAACCTCGAAGTACGCCATCTCGGGTGCGTAGCCGGCCTCGACCATGACCTCGAAACCGGTCTTGACCAGTTCCTCGGTGCCGCCGCAGAGCACAGCCTGCTCGCCGAAGAGGTCCGTCTCGGTCTCTTCCTTGAACGTGGTCTTGATGACGCCTGCGCGGGTTCCGCCGATGCCCTTGGCGTAGGACAGAGCGAGAGCCTGGCCTTCACCCTTGGGATCCTGGTCGATGGCGATGAGCGCGGGAACGCCCTTGCCGTCGACGAACTGACGACGCACCAGGTGGCCCGGCCCCTTGGGGGCAACCATGCCGACGGTGACGAACTCCGGAGCCTTGATCAGGTCGAAGTGAATGTTCAGGCCGTGACCGAAGAACAGCGCGTCGCCGTCCTTGAGGTTCGGCTCGATGTCGCCCTTGAAAATGCTGGCCTGAGCGGTGTCAGGTGCGAGCACCATGATGACGTCGGCCCACTCGGAAACCTCGGCAGGCGTACCGACTGTCAGGCCCTGCTCCTGCGCCTTTTCGCGGGACTTGGAGCCCTCCTTGAGGCCGATGCGCACATCGACGCCCGAGTCACGCAGGCTCAGCGAATGGGCGTGGCCCTGGCTTCCGTAGCCGATCACAGCAACCTTGCGGCCCTGAATGATCGACAGATCGGCATCGTCGTCGTAGAACATCTCGACTGCCACAGTTCTCAACCTCTCCTTGGATTTTTACGTGTCTAAAAGTACTAGCGGGTGGCCGTGATCGACTTCGGCCCTCGACCGACTGCCACGACCCCGGACTGAACGATCTCCCGGATACCGTACGGATCAAGCATCCGCAGCAGTGCATCCAGCTTGGACCGAGTACCGGTCGCCTCGATGGTGACGGACTCCGGGGAGACGTCGATCACCTTGGCGCGGAACAGGTTCACCGTTTCGATGACCTGCGTGCGCACGCTTGCATCTGCGCGCACCTTGATGAGCACGAGCTCGCGAGCGACGGATGCTTCACCGTCCTGCTCGACGATCTTGATGACGTTGATCAGCTTGTTGAGCTGCTTCGTCACCTGCTCGAGAGGGAACTCGTCGACCGTGACGACGATGGTCATACGTGAGATCTCGGGGATCTCGGTTCCGCCCACCGCAAGGGATTCGATGTTGAATCCGCGGCGGGAGAAAAGTGCGGAGACGCGGGCCAGCACGCCTGGCTTGTCCTCGACGAGAACACTGAGGGTGTGACTGGTGCTCACTTCTGATCCTCCCCTGTGCCCGCGGCGGGTCCGGCTTGCTCGCGTGACATGGCTTCGTGGATGACGGCGGGCTCGGCAACTGCCTCGTCGTCGTCGAACAGCGGCCGGATGCCCCGGGCCGCCATGATTTCGTCGTTGCTCGTTCCGGCAGCGACCATCGGCCACACCTGTGCGTCAGCGGTGACGATGAAGTCGATCACGACAGGCTTGTCGTTGATGGACTGCGCCTCACGGATCGCAGCTTCGACATCTTCTTCGCGCTCGACACGAATTCCGTGGCAGCCCAATGCTTCTGCGAGCTTGACGAAGTCCGGGATGCGGATGGCGCCGTGCGTTCCGAGGTTGGTGTTGGAGTAGCGCTCTTCGTAGAAGAGTGTCTGCCACTGACGCACCATGCCGAGGTTGCCGTTGTTGATGAGGGCAACCTTGATCGGGATACCTTCGAGTGCGCAGGTTGCGAGTTCCTGATTGGTCATCTGGAAGCAGCCGTCGCCGTCGATCGCCCACACCTCGGTGTCGGGCATGCCCATCTTGGCACCCATGGCTGCGGGAACCGCGTACCCCATGGTGCCGAGCCCGCCCGAGTTGAGCCACGTGCGCGGCTTCTCGTAACCGACGAACTGCGCGGCCCACATCTGGTGCTGGCCGACGCCGGCGCAGTAGATGGCATCCGGTCCGGCGAGCTTGCCGACGGTCTGGATGACGTACTCCGGGCTCAGCTGACCGTCGGTGGGACGGTCGTAGCTCAGCGGGTAGGTACGACGGATGTCGTTCAGGTACGCCCACCATTCCGAGAGTTCGAACGTGGTGCCCGTGGCCATGTCGGCACGGATAGCCTCGATGAGTTCGGTGATGACCTCTTTGCAGTCGCCCACGATCGGGACGTCGGCGTAACGGTTCTTGCCGATCTCGGCCGGATCGATGTCGGCGTGGATGACCTTGGCGTCGGGCGCGAAGGAATTCAGCTGACCGGTGACGCGGTCGTCGAAACGCGCGCCGAGGGTGATCAGAAGATCGCTGCGCTGCAGAGCGGCGACTGCGGCAACGGTGCCGTGCATTCCCGGCATACCGCAGTTGAGGTCGTGGCTGTCCGGGAACGCGCCGCGGGCCATCAGCGTGGTGACGACGGGGATACCGGTCAGCTCTGCCAATTCGAGCAGCTCCGGCGAGGAGTCCGACTTGATGACGCCGCCACCGACGTACAGAACCGGCGACTTGGCGTCGGCGATCAGACGTGCAGCTTCACGAACCTGCTTGCCGTGCGGCTTGGTGACCGGGCGGTAGCCCGGCAGACGCATCTCCGGCGGCCACGAGAACGTGGTCTGCGACTGCAGGATGTCCTTGGGGATATCGACCAGGACGGCGCCGGGGCGACCGCTGGCCGCGAGGTAGAAGGCTTCGGCCATGATGCGCGGGATGTCGATCGCGTCGGTGATCAGGAAGTTGTGCTTGGTGACCGGCATCGTGATGCCTGAGATGTCGGCTTCCTGGAAGCCGTCGGTACCGATCAGCGAGCGCGCCACCTGTCCGGTGATCGCGACGATCGGAACGGAGTCCATCTGCGCGTCGGCCAGTGGCGTGACCAGGTTGGTCGCACCGGGACCCGAGGTAGCCATGCAGACGCCGACCTTGCCGGTCGCCTGGGCGTAACCGGTGGCAGCGTGGCCTGCACCCTGCTCGTGGCGCACGAGCACGTGGCGGACCTTGACCGAATCGAAGAGTGGGTCGTAAACCGGGAGCACGGCACCGCCGGGAATGCCGAATACCGTGTCGACCTCGAGCTCTTCGAGGGCTCGAACCACAGACTGCGCGCCGGTTACCCGCTCAGGCGGGAGCTGGCGACGGTTGGCCGTCTGGGTTGCGGCAGCCGCGGTTGTCGGGCTCGGTGTCCCTGACTTGCGCGGCGTGGGTTGAGGCCGTGCTGTTGGTGCGCTCACTGGGAAATCCTCTGATTCTGGCTCCGGGCAACAAAAAACCCCCGTCAGCATCTGCTGAGCGAGGGTGGCGCGTCGTTATCTGGTGAGTTGAAAAATCGACTCAGGCGACGACGCGCCGGCCGATTACGAGCAACTCATTCTGTTTCACGCACTCGACAGTAGAGGCGCTAGTCGCGAACGGCAAACTTGGTGAGTCGACCGTCCCAGAATCTGAGATACATCGGCTGCAATGCGAAGATGTAGAGGTGTCAACTTCGCAGCAGCCCGTGCCACCGGCTCAATCATCCCACACGCCGAAACCACTTCGGCACGTCATCCGCATTTCGCAGCTCGCTTACATGGCGTGCGCGTTCCTCCTGTTCGCGGTCAGCTTCCCGATCTTCGGGTGGCCCGTCGCCTTCAGCTGGTTGCTGATCCTTCCGATCATCGCCGTGTATCTCGTCGCGCGACTGCGCACCACCGTCAGCCCTGACGGCCTCGAGGTCCGCTCGACGTTCTCCAAGCGCACCCTCGCCTGGGACGATGTCAAGGGTTTCCGCTTCCCGAAGCGCAGCTGGGCGCGCGCGGAACTCACCGACGGAACCGAGGTGACCCTGCCTGCGGTCAGCTTCGTCAGGCTTCCCGAGATCGCGATCGCCAGCGGCGGCCGCATCACTGATCCCTATGCATCGGCGGCAGAAGCCTTCGCCGCCAAGGAAGCCGAAGAGGAAGAAGCAGCTGCAGAAGCAGAAGCAGAATCCGAGGTCGCCGAGAACTCACAGGACCAGCCCGAAGAGAAGCGCCCGTAGCACGCGAGTAGCGTTGAAAGGCCCTCGCTTCTATTTGAGTGGACCAGCAACGATCACATAAGGAACACGCCCATGCCCCCGTTGAGGTCACGCACCACCACCATCGGACGTAATGCTGCCGGAGCCCGATCCCTGTGGCGCGCCACAGGAATGACGGATTCCGACTTCGGAAAGCCGATCGTCGCCGTAGCGAACTCGTACACCCAGTTCGTACCCGGCCACGTGCATCTCAAGAACGTGGGCGAGATCGTTGCCGAGGCCATCAGTGCGGCCGGCGGCGTCGCTCGTGAGTTCCACACCATCGCAGTCGACGACGGCATCGCAATGGGCCACGGCGGCATGCTCTACTCGCTCCCGAGCCGCGAGATCATCGCCGATTCGGTCGAGTACATGGCAAACGCCCACACGGCCGACGCACTGGTGTGTATCTCCAACTGCGACAAGATCACTCCCGGCATGCTCAACGCCGCGATGCGTCTGAACATCCCGACCGTGTTCGTCTCCGGCGGTCCGATGGAAGCAGGCAAGGCAGTGGTCGTCGGCGGCGTGGCCCAAGCCCCCACCGATCTCATCACCGCGATCTCGGCCTCTGCCAACGATGCCGTGTCCGACGAAGGCCTCGACGAGGTCGAGCGCAGCGCGTGCCCGACGTGCGGGTCGTGCTCGGGCATGTTCACCGCCAACTCCATGAACTGCCTGACCGAAGCCCTCGGCCTCGCATTGCCGGGCAACGGCTCCACGCTGGCAACTCACAAGGCTCGTCACGCACTCTTCTCTCGTGCGGGCACCACCGTGGTCGAGGCTGCCCTCAAGTACTACCGCGACGGCGACGAGTCGGTGCTGCCGCGCAACATCGCGACCCCGGCAGCGTTCCGCAACGCGATGGCTCTCGACGTCGCCATGGGCGGTTCCACCAACACCGTCCTGCACACGCTGGCTGCGGCACAGGAAGGCGAGGTCGACTTCGACCTCGACACCATCGACGCGATCAGCCGCAAGGTGCCGTGCCTGTCCAAGGTCTCCCCCAACTCGGACTACCACATGGAGGACGTCCACCGCGCCGGCGGAATCCCCGCGCTGCTCGGTGAGCTTCGCCGCGGCGGACTCCTCGAAACCGACGTGTCCACCGTGCACACCAAGAGCTTCGACCAGTGGCTCGACGACTGGGACATCCGCTCCGGCAAGGCAACCGACGAGGCAATCGAGCTTTTCCACGCGGCTCCCGGCGGCGTGCGCACCATCGAACCGTTCTCCACGGACAACCGTTGGTCTGCTCTCGACACCGATGCGGCCGGCGGCTGCATCCGCGACGTCGAGAACGCCTACACCGTCGAAGGCGGCTTGGTTGTCCTGCGCGGCAACATCGCACTCGACGGCGCAATCCTCAAGACGGCCGGCATCGACGAGGAACTGTTCTCCTTCCAGGGCCCGGCGCTCGTCGTCGAATCTCAGGAAGAAGCCGTCTCGGTCATCTTGCAGAAGAAGATCAAGGCCGGCGACGTTCTCGTCGTGCGTTACGAAGGCCCCAAGGGTGGCCCCGGCATGCAGGAAATGCTGCACCCCACTGCCTTCCTCAAGGGCGCAGGCCTCGGCAAGGAATGCGCACTGATCACCGACGGTCGTTTCTCGGGCGGAACCTCCGGACTGTCCATCGGTCACATCTCCCCCGAGGCTGCCGCAGGCGGAGTCATCGGACTCGTCCAGAACGGCGATCAGGTCCGCATCGACGTCGCCTCGCGCACGCTCGAGATCCTGGTCGACGACGACGTCCTCGCCGAGCGACGCGCGAAGATGGAGGCCTCCGAGCGCCCGTGGCAGCCGGTCGATCGTCAGCGCACCGTGACGACAGCCCTGCGCGCCTACGCCGCTCTGGCAACGTCCGCCGACAAGGGCGCGGTTCGCTACGTTCCGTAAATTCTGCCACGAACGGACATAGATCCCCGGCCGCTTCGGCCGGGGATCTTTTCTGTCAGCGTGCGAGATGAATCGGGATCAGATCCGCGCCAGTTCCTCCGGAAAATCTTCATCCGGTGTTGTACGAGCATGCACCACAACCCAATCCGATCATCGCGTCGGTTTGGTACGCATCGTCGGCAGCACATTCGACAACCACGCCGACACGTAGGAACTTGCGCATGGCGACCTTGAGCCGGCGCAGCGTCCAGGGACTTCTTTCACACGAGAACGGATGAAAGGTCAGCGCCCATACGGAATTCCGCGACATCGCACATCCGGTCGAGTTCGTAAGCGTCGAGAGACGTCGGAGTACCACCACCGAACGCCACTGCGTCGTAGTGCGTGCAGTGGCCTGTCAGCCGTCTTGCGCGGATACACATATACGTAATTCTGGTACGGACGTACCGCAACTGTGAGACTCATTGACCGCAAGACCGACCGACAGGTACCGAATAGTCGGCCGACACGCGGAGCACGAACGGAACGATATGAGCTATCAGACATTTCAGACTGAATCGCGCGTCCGGCTCGTGAGCGAATTCACTTGGACGTAGGGTTCCAGACACCAGCTGATCAATTCAGATACATGAGGGGG
Source organism: Rhodococcus sp. MurmanLake-1 (assembly GCF_056945715.1). Lineage (NCBI taxonomy): Bacteria > Bacillati > Actinomycetota > Actinomycetes > Mycobacteriales > Nocardiaceae > Rhodococcus > Rhodococcus sp. MurmanLake-1. Next base: position 855,936 of record NZ_JBWZNF010000001.1, read on the forward strand.
GATGACTTCCAGTCAGGTGATCATTTCGGTCAGTTCGAGCTAGCTGACTTGCACACGGCGCTCACCAGTGGTTCCCTCATCAGGTCGCTGAGACGCACATCACAACGACGACAGTCAGCCACCGCCCGCCACCCACAAGGTCGACGGGAAACAACCAAGGAGCAATACATGCCCGGAGTCGGCATATGGCGCACCAAATCCGTCGAGCAATCGATCGCGGACACCGACGAGCCTGAGACAAAGCTCAAGAAGGAACTGACCGCGAAGGACCTCACGGTATTCGGAGTCGCCGTCGTCATCGGCGCAGGCATCTTCACGCTGACTGCTCGAACCGCAGGCAATGTCGCAGGACCCTCGATTTCACTGGCATTCGTTCTCGCTGCGATCGCCTGTGGCCTTGCCGCGCTGTGTTACGCGGAGTTCGCCTCCACCGTTCCAGTCGCAGGCAGCGCATACACGTTCTCCTACGCGACGTTCGGTGAGTTCGCAGCCTGGATCATCGGCTGGGACCTCATCCTCGAGTTTGCTCTCGCCTCCGCCGTCGTCGGCAAGGGTTGGTCGCTGTACCTCGGCAACGTCATCGGGGCGAGCGGCAGCACCACCGCCCACATCGGGTCGATCAGCTTCGACTGGGGCGCCCTGCTCATCATCGGCGCGATCACCCTGATTCTCGCGATCGGCACCAAGGTTTCCTCGCGAGTCTCCGCGATCATTACCGCGATCAAGATCGCAGTAGTCCTGCTCGTCATCGTCGTGGGGGCGTTCTACATCAAGAAGGAGAACTACTCTCCCTTCATCCCGCCGTCCGAAGGATCCGAGAGCTCTGCAAGCGGAATCCATCAGACCTTGTTCTCCTGGCTGACCGGTGCAGGCGGAAGTAGCTACGGCGCCTACGGATTGCTCGCCGCAGCCAGCCTCGTGTTCTTTGCCTTCATCGGCTTCGATGTCGTCGCCACCACGGCCGAGGAAACCAAGAACCCGCAGAAGTCGTTGCCACGCGGAATCTTCGGCTCGCTCGCCATCGTCACCGTTCTCTACGTTGCCGTCACACTCGTCCTGACCGGCATGGTCAAGTACACCGAACTCAAGGACGGCAGTCCTCTGGTCGGCGATTCCAGCGCCACCCTCGCAACCGCATTCGAGGCCAACGGAATCGGTTGGGCACAAACCGCCATCAACTTCGGTGGCCTGGCCGGCCTCACGACAGTTGTCATGGTCATGATGCTCGGCCAGACCCGCGTCCTCTTCGCAATGTCCCGTGACGGCCTCATGCCGCGCAGCCTGGCCAAGACCAACGCCAAGGGCATCCCGATGCGCATCACGTTGATCGTCGGTGGCATCGTCGCCGTCCTGGCAGCCTTCTTCCCGATGGGCACGCTCGAAGAGATGGTCAACATCGGAACGCTGTTCGCATTCGTCCTGGTTTGTGTCGGTGTCATCGTCCTACGCCGCACCCGCCCCGACCTGCCGCGCGGATTCCGCGTCCCACTGGTGCCCTTCGTGCCGATCGTCGCCGTGCTCGCCTGCGGTTGGCTGATGCTCAACCTCTCGGTCGAGACCTGGATCCGGTTCCTCGTCTGGATGGCCATCGGTGTGCTCGTGTACTTCGCCTACGGTCACCGCAAGTCGGTCCTCGGTCGCAAGCTCAAGGACGGAACAGCCATCCCGTCCGCGAACGCCGACCCGGTACTCGTCAAGGACTGATCCTTCACAGACGAACCGCCGCTCTCCGATTCGGAGAGCGGCGGTTCGTTTGTTCGACGGCGCGAGTTTCAGATGAGCGGATTGGCACCGTTCAGGAAGATCCAAGTGCAGACGCCGGCAGCGATGCCGAGGATCAAGACCACGAGCGATCCGACGAACGGGCGGGTTGCCCAGCCACGACGACCGTCGAGCGAAATACGGCCAGGACCCGTCAAAATGATGACGCCCGCACAGATTCCGAGCAGCATCTCGTACTCGGTACCGGCCGGGGCGAAGTACTCCAGTCCAGGTGCGCTCGCCTGACGCAGCGCCCACGCATTGATCATCACGGCCAGAACCGATGCTGCCGCAACGGGAGTCAGCAACCCCAGGATCAGGAGGGCGCCACCTGCGACCTCACCGACGGCGCCGAGGATCGCCATCCACTTCGCCTGCTGGAACCCGGCATCCGCCAGCATCGTCTCGAAACCGCCCAGACCCGGCCCGTTCCAGATACCGGTCAACTTCTGCAGACCGTGCACCAGTGCTGTTCCGCCGACGGCCAAACGCAGTGCAAGCAAACCGAGGTCGAGAGTGCCTCGGCCCCGCGGAGTCTCGGTGGTCCCTGCCACGGCTTCGGCGGTGGGGACGGCGGTGATCGGAGCGTCGTACGCCGTCTCTCGCCCGAGAGCCACTGTCGGCTGATCCGCGCCCGGCGCTCGGTATGTCGGTATCTGTTCGGTCAGCGAGTTGGCGTTCGTGGAACCGAAATCGAGATCGTCGTCGGTCCGCGGCAACGGATTCTTGGCGCTCACCGTCGGAAATTGTTCGGTGGGCGAGTCATACGGACTGGACACGTTGCCCGTCGGCTTGTCCGCATCCGACAACTCGCTGGGATCTTTTCGCTCGTCAGTCACGTAGGTGAGCCTATGGCCGATTCACGAACTCGACGGGGAACCTTGGTCCGGCGTGGCGGCATCTGCCGTGGGTTACGTAACGTCTTGGGCATGACTACGGGTAGGCATGCAGCGCTGGGCGCACTGGCTCTGGTGCTCGGGACATCGTTGCTCGCAGGTTGCGCGGACTTCGACGAATCGACTGCCTCGCCGTTCACACCCGAACCGACCAACCAGGCAAGCGCCGAAGTGCAGCCGGAGAATCCGCCGCCGTCGACCACGCCGCCGGCGCCGCGGACCGGCCCCCTCGGGCCGTGTCAGGACGCCGACACCGCCGTGATCGCAACCTGTCTCGACACCACCGGCGGCCTCGTCACACTCCCGGACGGGAACTCCGGGCTGGTGGCCGAACGGCGAACCGGCCGAATCATGCAGGTAGCCCCCAACACGACGCCGGTCGAGGTTGCCAAAATCGACGTCGACGGTAGCGGCGACGGCGGACTGCTCGACATCGCCCTCTCCCCCACATTTGTCGAAGACAACCTGATCTATGCCTACGTCACCACCGGAACCGACAACCGGGTGGTCCGCATTGCTCCCGGTGACACCGCCAAGGAGGTCCTCGGCGGAATCCCGCGCGGTGCAAGCGGCAACGGCGGATCACTCGAGTTCGCGGCCCCGGACCAGCTCATGGTCCTGACCGGCGATACCGGCAACCCTGCGGTTGCTCAGGATCCCGGCTCGTTGGCGGGGAAACTGTTGCGAGTCCGATCGTTGACGCCAAACGCTTCGCCGCCTCGCCCGGAAGTTGTTCTGTCCGGAATCGGTAACGGCGGCGGCGTGTGTGTCGATCCAGGCATCGCGACCTGGGTCACCGACCGAACCACTCTCGAAGATCGCCTCCAACGCGTCGGCTCCGACGGCACAGTGACGTCGCCCGCTTGGACCTGGCCCGACCGGCCCGGCGTCGGGGGGTGCATTGCGGCGCAGGGAGTGGTAGCTGTCGCGTTGGGGGCCGGCAAAGCGATCTCCGCATTGGCCGCTGACCCCGGAACGGGAGCGATCACCACCGCGCCGTCGGCAGTGGCGAAAGACACGTACGGCCAACTGGGCGGTTTGGCGCTCGGATCCGACGGCTTGATGTGGGCGAGCACGATCAACAAGACCGCGGGCGAGCCGGGGCCGAACGACGACAAGGTGGTCAAGATCCCGATGCCGAGTGGCAGCGGCGGGATCGACTGAGCCGCGATCGCCGAAGCGCCATGTCTGTTCGGTCACGGATCCCGTGACCGAACATGCACAGATGCGTACTCTTTTGTTAGCGGGGCTAAACACCCCGCACTTGCCAGGAGCGGTTGGCCAACCACGACAAAGGAGTCGGTATGAAGGCAATCCAGTACACGAGAATCGGCGCGGAACCCGAACTCACGGAGATTCCCAAACCCGAGCCCGGTCCAGGTGAAGTGCTCCTGGAAGTCACCGCTGCCGGCGTCTGCCACTCGGACGACTTCATCATGAGCCTGCCCGAAGAGCAGTACACCTACGGCCTTCCGCTCACGCTCGGCCACGAAGGCGCAGGCAAGGTCGCCGCCGTCGGCGAGGGTGTCGAAGGTCTCGACATCGGAACCAATGTCGTCGTCTACGGGCCTTGGGGTTGCGGCAACTGTTGGCACTGCTCACAAGGACTCGAGAACTATTGCTCTCGCGCCCAAGAACTCGGAATCAATCCTCCCGGTCTCGGTGCACCCGGCGCGTTGGCCGAGTTCATGATCGTCGATTCTCCTCGCCACCTTGTCCCGATCGGTGACCTCGACCCGGTCAAGACGGTGCCGCTGACCGACGCCGGTCTGACGCCGTATCACGCGATCAAGCGTTCTCTGCCGAAACTTCGCGGAGGCTCGTTCGCGGTTGTCATTGGTACCGGCGGTCTCGGCCACGTCGCTATTCAGCTCCTCCGTCACCTCTCGGCGGCAACGGTCATCGCTTTGGACGTGAGCGCGGACAAGCTCGAACTGGCAACCAAGGTAGGCGCTCACGAAGTGGTTCTGTCCGACAAGGACGCGGCCGAGAACGTCCGCAAGATCACTGGAAGTCAAGGCGCCGCACTGGTTCTCGACTTCGTCGGCTACCAGCCCACCATCGACACCGCGATGGCTGTCGCCGGCGTCGGATCAGACGTCACGATCGTCGGGATCGGGGACGGCCAGGCCCACGCCAAAGTCGGGTTCTTCCAAAGTCCTTACGAGGCTTCGGTGACAGTTCCGTATTGGGGTGCCCGCAACGAGTTGATCGAATTGATCGACCTCGCCCACGCCGGCATCTTCGACATCGCGGTGGAGACCTTCAGTCTCGACAACGGTGCCGAAGCGTATCGACGACTGGCTGCCGGAACGCTAAGCGGCCGTGCGGTTGTGGTCCCTGGTCTGTAGACCGACAGCGGTAGAACACTGATGCCCGGCCGAATTCGATTCGGCCGGGCATCAGTGTCAGAAATTCGGTGTGCGCTAGCTGCACGCCTCGATGACAAGTTCCTTCACACGAGCCGCGTCTGCCTGTCCTCGGGTGGCCTTCATGACGTCGCCGACGATCTTTCCGGCGGCCTGGACCTTGCCACTGCGGATCTTGTCCGCGATGTCAGGGTTGGCCGCGAGTGCTTCGTCGACGGCTGCCTTGAGCTTGGTTTCGTCACGTTCGACGACCAGCTCCGGGTGGGCCGCGACAACCTGCTCCGGGTCACCCTCGCCGTCGAGGACGTGATCGACGACCTGGCGAGCGACCTTGTTGTTGAGCTTGCCGCTGTCGATGAGAGCTACGACCTGCGCAACCTGCGCCGGGGTGATCGGCAGAGCGCCGAGTTCGACGCCGCGGGTGTTGGCCTGCTGCGACAGGTAGGACAGCCACCAGGAGCGCGCTGCCTCGGGCGAAGCACCGGCCTCGGTGGTCGCAATCACCAGATCGATGGCGCCGGCGTTGACGAGGTCACGCATGACCTCGTCGGAGATTCCCCAGTCCTTCTGGATCCGCGCGCGGCGAATCCAGGGAAGCTCCGGCAAGGTGCCGCGCAGTTCTTCGACCCACTCGGCGCTCGGAGCAACAGGCTCGAGATCCGGTTCCGGGAAGTAGCGGTAGTCCTCGGCCGTTTCCTTGCGGCGTCCGGCGGCCGTGGTGCCGTCGGCTTCCTGGAAGTGGCGGGTCTCCTGGATGACCTCGCCGCCGGCGTCGAGAACTGCTGCCTGACGGCGCATTTCGTAGCGAACTGCGACCTCGACGCTCTTGAGGGAGTTGACGTTCTTGGTCTCGGTACGCGTTCCGAGTTCCTTGGCGCCGATCGGCATCAGCGAGATGTTGGCGTCGCAGCGCATCGATCCCTGATCCATCCGCACGTCCGAGACGTCGAGTGATTTGAGCAGATCACGAAGCGCCGTCACGTAGGCGCGGGCAACCTCGGGTGCGCGCTCACCGGCACCGTGGATGGTCTTGGTGACGATCTCCACCAGCGGCACACCCGCACGGTTGTAGTCGAGCAGTGAGTGGCTCGCACCGTGGATACGGCCGGTAGCGCCACCAACGTGGAGGGACTTACCGGTGTCCTCTTCCATGTGCGCGCGCTCGATGTCGACGCGCCACGTCGTCCCGTCGTCGAGGATCACGTCGAGGTATCCCTCGGTTGCGATCGGCTCGTCGTACTGGGAAATCTGGTAGTTCTTCGGCTGATCCGGGTAGAAGTAGTTCTTGCGTGCGAATCGGCCCCAAGGCGTGATGGAGCAGTTGAGCGCAAGGCCGATCCGGATCGCGGACTCGACAGCGGCTGCGTTCACCACTGGCAACGAACCGGGCATGCCCAGACAGACCGGGCACACCTGGGTATTGGGTTCGGCACCGAACTCGGTGGGGCACGGGCAGAACATCTTGGTCGCGGTGCCGAGTTCTACGTGCACCTCCATACCCATCACAGGCTCGTACTTGGTCAGTACTTCGTCGTAATCGAGGATGTCGGGCGCATCGACAGCAGTCATGGTGATCAGTTTATGCGTCTGCGGCTCAACCGAAGAATGCGGCTGCCTCCTCGTAGCGCTCCTTGGGCACCGTCTTGAGTTTGCGGGTCGCCTCGGCGAGCGGAACGAGGTCGATGGACGTTCCGTGCAACGCGACCATCTGACCGAAATCTCCGCGGTGAGCTGCGTCGGTGGCATGAACGCCGAAGCGAGTGGCGAGGATGCGGTCGTGCGGCGTCGGGGTGCCGCCGCGCTGGATGTGTCCGAGGACGGTGGTGCGAACTTCCTTGCCGATGCGGCGCTCGATCTCGTTTCCGAGCTGCTGCGCGACGCCGGTGAAGATCTTGTGGCCGAACTCGTCGATGCCACCTTCGCGCAGAGTCATCGACGCGGGATCGGGCATCGCACCTTCAGCCACGACGCAGATGAAGTGGGAGTCGCCACGCTGGAAGCGCTTCTTGACCATCGCGCACACCTCGTCGACGTCGAACGGCTGTTCCGGAACCAGAGTCAGGTGTGCCCCCGACGCCAGTCCGGCCTGCAGCGCGATCCAGCCCGCATGCCGGCCCATGACCTCGACGAGCATGACGCGCTGATGCGATTCAGCCGTGGTGTGGAGTCTGTCGATGGCGTCGGTGGCGACGGCCAATGCGGTGTCGAAACCGAAAGTCACGTCAGTGCAATCGATGTCGTTGTCGATCGTCTTGGGCACACCGATCACGGGTACGCCGCTCTCGGAAAGCCAACTGGCCGCGGTGAGTGTGCCTTCGCCGCCGATCGGGATCAGGACGTCGATCCCGTTGTCGTCGAGGGTCTGCTTGATCTGATCGAGGCCCGCACGGAGTTTGTCGGGGTTCACGCGAGCGGTGCCGAGGATCGTGCCGCCGCGGGTGAGGATGCGGTTGATGCGGTCATCGGAGTCGAGCGGGACCTTGCGGTCCTCGAGCAATCCTCGCCAGCCGTCCCGGAATCCGACCACGGTACTGCCGTAACGACCGGCCGACGTACGTACGACGGCGCGGATGACCGCGTTCAAGCCCGGGCAGTCGCCGCCGCCCGTGAGGATTCCGATTCGCATAGTGCAGCACCTCTCGTGACCGGATTGTGGATCTTGGTGTCCATCTTCCCCCAGTCACCGTATTGCCGCAGGATAGCGGCGTTGCCGAGCCGCAACGCCGCGCCGCACGGGACCCCTAACCCGGCGTGACGAGCCCGCTTTCGTACGCCAACACGACTGCCTGGGCGCGATCGCGCAGATCGAGCTTGGACAGCACCTTCCCGACATGGGTCTTGACGGTCTGCTCGGCGACGAACAGCCGCTCGGCAATCTCGACGTTGGACAATCCGCGGGCGATCAGTTCGAGGACCTCGCGCTCACGCGGGGTCAGCGCATCGAGCGCTGCGGGCCGTGCGCGCGGTGCGGCCCGCCGGCTGGTCACATCGGCAATCAGGCGACGCGTCACCGTCGGCGCCAGCAAGGCCTGCCCTTCGGCGACGACGCGCACCGCCCGAATCAGTTCCTCAGCCGGTGCGTCCTTGAGCATGAACCCGCTCGCTCCGACGCTCAGGGCCTCGTAGACGTAATCGTCGATGTCGAAAGTGGTAAGCATGAGGACTCGCACCGGCGGTTCCCATCCGGCGGACAGAATCTGGCGGGCAGCGTCGAGTCCGTTCATCTCGGGCATACGAACATCCATCAACACCACGTCCGGACGCAATCGCGCGACCTCGGCGACGGCGATCTTGCCGTCCGGCGCATCGCCGATCACGCTGATGTCGGGCTGGGCGGAGAGTAGGGCTCCGAACCCTTGTCGAACCATCGCCTGGTCGTCTGCGATGAATACTGTGATGGGCACTCGGACAGCCTAGGCTGGCATCGACGGCAACTCGGCCCGGACCTCGAACCCTCCGTCCTCGCGCCGGTTTGCCAACAGCATGCCGCCCACCGCCGAAGCCCGCTCACGCATTCCGCGTATTCCGTTGCCACCAGTGGTTTCCGACGCCGAGTGCTGATTGCCACCCAGTGGCGAAGGCCCGTTGTTCACGAGCGCGCTCACCGATTGCGGGCCGAACGCCACGGCGACCTCGATGGGTCCGCCTGGTGAATGCCTGGCCGCATTGGTAATCGACTCCTGAATGATCCGGTAGAGCGCAAGGCCCGTGGATTCCGAGACCGACGCTCGATCTCCGTCGACTCGCCACGACACCGGAAGTCCGGCACGGGTGCTGCCGAGCAGCAGGTCGTCTAATTGATCGACGCCCGGTTGCGGGGCCGTCACCACGGAGTCACCGTCGCTGCGCAGCACTCCGAGGAGTCCACGAATCTCGTTGAGCGCTGCTCGCCCTGTCTCACTTATCGATTCGAATTCGGTCCGGATCTCGGGAGTGACCGCATCGAGTCGGTACGGCGCACTCTGCGCTTGCACGACCACCATCGACATGTGGTGGGCCACGATGTCGTGCAAGTCGCGGGCGATCCGCGCCTTCTCCTCGAGGATCGTTCGCCGAGTGCGCTCGAGTTCACTGACTTCTTCCTGCTTGGCCAATTGACGACGAGAGAGAACCAACCAGCGGATCAGCAGGCAGAAGACCACCAGCGCGCTCAATCCGACAGCCCAACCGGCTCCGTCGCTTCCCGGAGCGTTGCCGAGGAAAAGCAGCACCGTGGAGATCCAGGCGACGCCGACAACCTGAATGGGCGCCCGCAGACTCACCGCGGCGAGCAACGACATCAGCACGATGATGTGGACGACCTGCCACGGGTAGTCGTAACCAGTTGTGTTGTCGAACACCAACGGGATGATCAGTGCCGACACCGCCGACACCGCCCATCCCAACGGAGCGTTGATCCGGATCAGGACAAACGGAAAGGCGGCCAACGCGGCGACGAAGGGCATGATCGGCGGCGAAACATGATGCGTCAGTTGCAGTGTCGGCCAGGCAATCGAATAGAGGATCAGAGTGATCACTACGATGACGATGTTCCAGAACTGACCGCGGGCCACGAAACTGGTTGCCCGGCGCACCTTCTCCGAATGTACGACCGCCCCGTCGAGGCCGGACAGCACCGACCCGGCAGTGGTGTATGTCGGCGCGGGCACACCCGGTGCGCCTCTGTTCTTCCTTCGGACCTTGATCACCCGTCAAGCCTATGAAGGCGAACCCGGAAAGTCCTCATACTGCAGAGTGAGATCCCCCTACCTCCGAGGTATCACAGGGGAGGGAATTCTCACCCGATCGCACGTCGGAGAACCCCTCTCCAGAGCGATGACCGCCAGGATTGTCCGTTCATAGCGTGAACGGCATGCGGATCACACGAGTGAAAGACCTCTCTCGAAGCGCCGGCACCTGGGCTGCCCTGGCGCTGGCGGCAACGGCAGCGATCACCGTCACTGCAGGAGCGAGCGGAGCCGAGCCGCCGCGCACCGAGAATTCGAACGCATCCAGGGCGATCGCCACTGTGACTACCGCGGATGCCTCTGATGCTGCGACCACCATCCCGTCGGATTTCGCCGCATTTGCCGGCTACACGCCTACCGTCGTCGACGGATACCTCGCCAACCCCCACGGCGACTGCTCGTCACCGATTCCGCTTCCCGACGAATTCGACTCGGCCTGCAAAGCACACGATCTCGGGTACGACCTACTCCGCTACGCGCATTCGCACGGAACGGAACTGGGGCCGTGGGCCCGCCAGGTCCTCGACGGTCAGCTCGACGAGCGAATGCATGCGGCCTGTGAAGACCGCACGTCCTTTCTCTCACGTGGGTATTGCTTCGCGATGGCCGATGTCGCCGTCACAGCGGTGAACGGAAACTCTTGGCGCCAAAGCTATCTGACACCGGTCGCGGAATCGGGGTTCGGTTACGGCACGGCCGGAGTTCTGGCAGTTTCCGCCCTCGGCTTCACCCTGATGCGATCGCGGCGCCTCGATCCGTCGAACGAGTTCTCCTTCTCCCCGAAAGCGATTGCAGCATGAGCGTTCTGAATGCGTCACGGACCCCCGTCCTCGCCCGAGTCGGGGCGCTCGCACTCCCCCGGGTGTCCACGAGCGTCGCCGTGGCAGCGATGTCCGCCATCTCGCTAGCTCCCGGACTCCTGCCGAGATCAGCAGTACTCCAAGGGGTATTCAGCGGTCTGCTCGTCGCGGTCGGGCTACTGGCGATGTGGGCGTTCTCCGCGGTAGCCCGTCGGCTCGTCCCCGACCGGGTCAAGGCCCGATTCGACGAACGTCATTGGCGCATCACCGCGTTCGGGTTGTCGACTGCCTGCACCGCAGTTGCGATGTTCGCCGCCGCCGGTTGGCAGAACTCGCTGCGAGCAGCGATGGGTGCACCGCCTGCCGGGCTGATCCACTGGGTGGAGGCGGGGTGCATTGCCTCGCTGACCGCCCTTGCACTCTGGGGCCTCGGGGTCGGACTTTCGAAGGCGCTGCGGTGGATGGGTTTCGCGCGGAGCGTGGGCGCACTGGTCATGGGAGTCCTCGGCGTGCAGTTGGTCGTCGGTCCCGCCGTCTGGAACGGCCTCGCCGATTCGTTCGACAAGTCCAACGCGTACATCGACACCGCTCTGACACAGCCACTTTCGGGCTCTGCGACAGGCAGCTCCGAATCGCTCATCTCGTGGACCTCGATGGGCGCGGAGGGACGCAAATTCATCGCTGCAGGTGAAGACTCGGTGCGCGTCTACGCCGGTGTGGATTCCGCACCCGATGCCGCATCGCGTGCCGCTCTCGCCGTGAGTGAACTCGATCGCGTCGGCGGCTTCGCCCGCAACAGCGTCGTGGTGGCCGTTCCGACCGGCTCGGGCTGGATCGACACCCACGCAGTCGACGGTATCGAGCAACGGTTCGGCGGAGACGTCGCGATAGTCGGGCAGCAATACTCCGACGCACCCAGTTGGGCGACATTCCTGTTCAGCCGCGACGACGCCGAAGAATCAGCCACCGCCCTGTTCACGGCTGTCGGTAGCCACATTGCCGCGATGCCGGCCGAGGATCGACCGGACCTGTTCCTCTACGGACAGAGCCTCGGCGCCGTCGGCGGCAGCGCCGCACTGACCGAGGCTCTGTCCGAGGGCAGTCCCATCGTCCCGTGCGACGTGTTGTGGGCCGGTCCCCCGGCCGGCGCGACACGGACGGACGGCGCAACCGTCCTAGCGAACACGTCTGACCCGGTGGTGTGGTGGTCCCCCGCCCTCGCGACGCAGAAGCCGGATCTGAGCCGTGCCGTGCAGGACGGCCCGATCCCGCAGTGGATCCCGGGCGTCACGTTCTTGCAGACCACCGTCGACATGCTCGGTTCGCTCGGTGTACCCGCCGGTCACGGCCACCGCTACGGAACCGATCAGGGAACAGCTTTGGGGACTTGCTCCTGAAACTGCTGTGCGCCTTTATTAACCGCGGGGGGTTAATAAAGGCGCACAGCAAACAGGTCAGACTGCAGTTGCAATCGGGCCGCGAGCAGCTTCGTAGGCGGCACCGACACGGTAGAGGCGCTCGTCAGCCATGGCGGGCGCCATGATCTGCAAGCCCACCGGCAGGTTGTCGTCCGCGGACAGACCCGATGGCACCGACATCGCGCAGTGTCCGGCCAGGTTGGTCGGCAGCGTGCACAGGTCGGAGAGGTACATGGCCAACGGATCGCCGACCTTCTCCCCCAACTTCCACGGCGTGAACGGGCTGGTCGGCGAGACCAGTACGTCTACCTTCTCGTAGGCCTTGTCGAAATCGCGTGCGATGAGGGTACGAACCTTGAGCGCCGAACCGTAGTAGGCGTCGTAGTAGCCCGAGGACAGTGCGTAGGTACCGATCATGATGCGGCGCTTGACCTCCGGGCCGAAACCGGCGGCGCGGGTTGCCGCCATGACCTGGTCGGCACTCATGTTGCCTTCGTCGACACGCAGTCCGTAGCGCATGGCGTCGAAGCGGGCCAGGTTGGACGAGACCTCACTGGGCAGCACCAGGTAGTACGACGCGAGCGCATGCTCGAAGCTCGGGCACGAAACCTCGACAACTTCGGCGCCCAAAGCCTTGAGTTGCTCGACAGCAGCGTCGAAGGAAGCGATGACGCCGGGCTGGTAGCTGTCGGAGTGAAGTTCCTTGACCACACCGACTTTGACGCCGCGCAGGTCGCCGACTGCACCTTCACGTGCCGCAGCGACCACCGGACGCACGGGGGCGTCGATGGACGTGGAGTCACGCGGATCGTGCCCGGCGATGACCTCGTGCAGCAGAGCGGTGTCGAGCACGGTGCGACCACAGGGGCCACCCTGATCGAGCGAGGAGGCGCACGCGACGAGCCCGAAGCGCGAGACAGTTCCGTACGTCGGCTTGGTTCCGACCGTCGCGGTGACCGCAGCGGGCTGACGGATCGAACCGCCGGTGTCGGTGCCGATGGCCAACGGGGCCTGACGGGACGCGAGCGCTGCAGCGCTACCACCACCGGATCCGCCGGGGATGCGGGTGACATCCCACGGGTTACGCGTCGGACCGAATGCGGAGTTCTCCGTGGAGGAGCCCATCGCAAATTCGTCGAGGTTCGTCTTGCCGAGGATCGGGATGCCCGCAGCGCGAAGCTTGCTCGTCAGGGTCGCGTCGTACGGCGCAACCCAGCCTTCGAGAATCTTCGACGCACAGGTGGTCGGCATGTCCGTCGTGGTGAAGATGTCCTTCAACGCGATCGGGACGCCGGCGAGTGCCGAAGCGGGTTCGTTTCCGCCTGCGAGCGAGTTGTCCACTGCTGCGGCGGCTTCGAGAGCCTGTTCACCGGCAACGTGCAGGAAGGCGTGGTACTCGGTGTCGACGGCAGCGATGCGGTCGAGATGCGCCTGCGTGACCTCTACCGAGGACACCTCACGCGAGCGGATCTTGCCGGCCAGCTCAGCGGCGTCCAGCGTGGTCAGATCGGTCATTCGCCCTCTCCAAGGATCTGCGGAACCGCAAAGCGATCCTGTTCGACTGCGGGTGCTCCGGACAATGCCTGCTCGGGGGTCAACCCGGGCACGATCACGTCGGGGCGCGTCACGTTGGTGACGGCATTGGGGTTCGCCATGGGCGGGACGTCGTCGGCCGCAACCTCGGTGACCACCTTGACGTGGTTGAGAATCGAATCCAACTGACCGGCGAACTCGTCGAGTTCGGCATCGGACAGGGCGAGTCTGGACAGCCGCGCGAGGTGCGCGACCTCGTCACGGGAGATGGCAGGCACCGCGGGGCCCCTTTCGGAAGAGGACGTGAACATTGCCGGTCCAGCCTAGTTCCTCGCCGCGACAGACCTGTAAGCACGCCTGCTGTGTCGACCGGTACGCGCGCCTACTGTGTCCACCGCCACGTCGAATCCACCTCGTGTTTCGCTCGTGTGACAAGCATGTGCACCCGGTGTGACCCCGCCGCGGCGCCCACCAACGCGTGCTGAGCAAGTGCAAAGATGGGTGTGGCCCGGGTCGACGTGATCCGGGCGAGAACCGATCAGCGAAAGGCACGCACGTGTCGTACCTGCTTCGCGTCCAACTGCCCGACCGACCCGGCAGCCTCGGCGCGCTCGCCGTAGCTCTCGGATCCGTGGGCGCAGACATCCTCTCCCTCGACGTCGTGGAGCGAGGCGACGGTTTTGCCATCGACGACCTCGTGGTCGACGTCGAACCGGGCGCACTGCCCGACACCTTGATCACCGCTGCCGAGCATCTGCCCGACGTGCTGGTCGATTCGATCCGCCCCTACGCCGGGATTCTCGACACCCATCGTGAGCTCGAACTCATCGATTCCGTTGCGACAGCCCGAAACGATCGACTACAGGTCCTCGTCGACGGCGCGCCGCGTGTACTGCGAGTCGGCTGGTGCGTCGTCGCGGACATCGGCAAGCACGGTGCGTACCGCGTCGTCGGTAGCGCCGGTGCGCCGGAAACCCATGCCACCGACATTCCGTGGATGCCACTGGACAAGCCAACCGCCCTCGACGGCGAGGCCGACTGGGTTCCGGACGTCTGGCGAGAGATGAACACCAGCCTCGCTGCCGCACCGCTCGGCTCCGGCAATCGCGTCCTCATGCTCGGTCGTCCCGGAGGACCCGAATTCCGCCCTTCGGAGATAGCCCGCCTCGGCTATCTCGCCGGAATCGTCGCGACAGTGCTGGGTTGACCAGGCCGGGTAATCAGGCCAGACCGCGAACCATGACCGTCAGCTCCATACCGCGAATCGGCTCCCACGCGCGCTCGGGATCGGGAACGAACCCGTTGCGGTCGTAGATGCGACGAGCATCGACCATCTCGGGCTGCGTCGAGATGACCACCGAGTGATCGCCTCGGTCGTAGGCTTCGGCGATCACTGCGCGAACCAATGCGGTTCCGGCGCCCGATCCCCGAGCCTGCGGCGAGACCGCGAGCATGCGGAACTCGAGTTCGCCCTTCTGCGCAACATCCGCGAAGGGCGTGCCGGGTTCGGCGATCGTCAAAGAACCCACGACCTCTTCGCCGAGAACGGCAACCAGCACCCGCCCCTGCTCCACCCGAGTTGCGGTGTCTCGCAGGCGCTCCGCGTACGGCGATCCGCCGGCGACAAATCCGCCACCCACGTACGACTGCACAGTCAGTTCCCCGACGGTCTCGAACTCAGCCGGTAGAACTTCACGAATCTCGATCATGGCGTCACTATCGCACCCAGCACACCAATCTCAGAAATCGGACAAAGTCACTCTGATTCGTCCAAATCGGTGGGAGCGACCGCATCCGGGCCATCTTCGAGCAACCGCCGGAAGCCGTCTTCGTCGAGCACCGGCACACCCAATTCGAGTGCCTTGTCATGCTTGGAACCGGGCGCTTCACCGACGACGACAAACGCAGTCTTCTTCGAGACCGACCCAGCCGCCTTACCGCCGCGCACCAGAATCGCTTCCTTCGCCTGATCTCGCGAGTACGTCTCGAGCGAACCGGTGACGACGATCGAGAGACCCTCGAGATTGCGCGGAATCGAGTCGTCTCGCTCGTCCTCCATGCGCACCCCGGCCGAAGCCCACTTGTCGACGATCTGCTGATGCCAGTCGACGGAGAACCACTCCACGACAGCGGCGGCGATCGTGGATCCGACGCCGTCGACTGCAGCCAACTCGTCGACCGACGCTTCCCGAATACGTTGCAGCGAACCGAATTCGCCAGCCAACGCCCTCGCAGCAGTGGGGCCGACGTGCCGAATCGACAGTGCCACAAGCACTCTCCACAGCGGCTTGTCCTTGGCCGAATCCAGGTTGGCCAGCAAGCGTTTTCCGTTGGCAGACAGGGCTCCCGCATTGGTGCGGAAGATCGGAACTTCGATCAGTTTCTCGGCGTCGAGTGAGAAGAGGTCGCCCTCGTCACCGATGACCTTCGCCTCCAGCAGTCCGGTCGCGGCCTCGTAACCGAGCACCTCGATGTCGAATGCTCCGCGCCCCGAGACGTGGAACACGCGCTCGCGCAACTGCGCCGGGCAGTACTGCTGATTAGGGCATCGCACGTCGACGTCGCCCTCTTTCGCGGGTGCCAACAACGTGCCGCACTCGGGGCAGTGCGTCGGCATGACGAACTCGCGCTCGGTACCGTCACGAACGTCTGCCACGGGACCGAGAACCTCGGGGATGACATCTCCAGCCTTGCGCAACACCACGGTGTCGCCGATCAGCACACCCTTGCGCTTGACCTCCGAGCCGTTGTGGAGGGTGGCCAAGGACACAGTGGAACCCGCCACTGTGACGGGTTCCATGTACGCGAACGGCGTCACGCGACCCGTGCGGCCGACACTGACCCGGATGTCGAGGAGCTTGGTCGTGACCTCTTCCGGCGGGTACTTGTACGCGATCGCCCACCGCGGTGCGCGAGACGTGGTGCCCAGACGTCGATGCAACGACATCTCGTCGACCTTGACCACCAACCCGTCGATCTCGTGCTCGACGTCGTGGCGATGTTCTCCCCAGTACTTCATCTTTTCGACCACGGCGTCGGCGCCGACCACCCGCGAGGTGTGCGTGGACACCGGCAGCCCCCAGGCGGCGAGGGCCACGTAGGCGTCGTACTGCGAAGCCGGCTCGAAACCTTCCATGCGCCCGAACCCGTGGCAGATCATGCCGAGGCGACGACGCGCGGTGACGGCAGGATTCTTCTGACGCAGGGAGCCCGCCGCAGAGTTGCGCGGATTGGCGAACGGCGCCTTACCCTCCTCCACGAGGGAGGCATTGAGTGCCGCGAAGTCCTCGAGGCGGAAGAACACCTCTCCTCGCACCTCGAGCAAGGTTGGAATCGGGAATTCGTCCGTAGCGGTGAGCCGCTCCGGGATGTCGTTGATCGTCAGGGCATTGAGAGTGACCAACTCGCCCGTACGACCGTCGCCGCGGGTTGCCGCACGCACGAGTTTGCCGTTCTCGTAGACGAGATTGAGCGCGACACCGTCGATTTTCACTTCGCAGAGATAGTGCAGTTCCGGCCCGGTTTCCTGCTCTACCTTGGCGATCCATCCGCGGAGTTCGGACTCGTCGAAGACATTGTCGAGGCTGAGCATCCGCTCGAGGTGATCGACGGACGTGAAGTCCGTCGCGAATCCGCCGCCGACGAGTTGTGTCGGAGAGTCGGGAGTTCGCAGATCCGGGTACTGCTCTTCGAGAGCATTGAGCTGCCCGAGCAATGTGTCGAATGCACCGTCCGAAATGACGGGCGCGTCACGAACGTAGTAGCGGAACTGATGCTGGCGTACCTCTTCGGCCAGCTCCGTCCACTGCTCGCGCGCCTCGTTGGGCGCTGGCTGCATTGCATCCGCGGTTTCAGTCACAGCTAGAAGATTATCGGTTCACACCGACACACCACACGACTCCACGTCAGAACGCAACACATCAGAACGCCGACGGATCGTCCACCAATGCCTTGCCGACGTCTGTACACAGCCGAAGGGCGGCTCGACTCCACTCGAGGCTCGCACCCGCAAGACCACAGCTTGGGGTTACCGCGACCTGGTTCTGCAGGAGTTCACGCGAGAAGCCGAGACGATCGATCAGGGTGACGGCCGGCATCGCGCACTCTTTCCACGTCACCGGCTTTTCCGGCGGGGCGGAAGGAACCAGACCGAGAGCCAATTCCTTGCCGGCGTCGAACAACTGGCCGATGCCGTCCAGATCACGTGAGCCGATGAGCGACATGTCGAAGCTCACGCCGAACGCCTGGCTTCGCCTCAGTAGATCCCACGGCATGTCGGCGCCGCAGCTGTGGACGATTGTGGGCAATCCGCAACCGCTGATCGTCGAGTCGAGAACGGCGAGCGCCTCGGGTTCCGGCAGAGCCGGAACGCTCTCCATCTTGGTGCGCCCGGGTAGTGAACCGGCCAGCACTGCCGCGATCTGCGGCTCGTCCAATTGGATCACCACCCGGGCACCGGTACGACGAGTGACCTCGGCGGCGTGGCGCGCGAGCCCCTCACCAAGTGATTCGGCGATGTCCCGGAGTGCCCCACGGTCGACGAGAACTCGCGAACCGTTTGCAACCTCGATCTCGGCGCCGAGTGTCAGCGGGCCGGCAGCTTGGAGCTTGACGACGTGGTCTCCGCCGACCAGACGGGCCGCTTCCCAGGCTTCCTCGAGTGCGTCGAGATCCTGATTCAGGAAGTCCTCGGCTCGCTTCGCGACGTTGCCCCGCCGAGGCACGACGCGATAGGCGCGGGTCGAGGCGTCGAGGTTGATGTCGACCAGAATCGCGCCTGCTCGGCCGACCATGTCAGCGCCGAGACCGCGGCTCGGCAACTCCACCAGGTGTGGGAAACCGCCCAGTTCGCCAAGGATGGTTGCGGCGCTTTCGCGGGCGTCCGTGCCCGGCCAGGATCCGATTCCGGTGACGAGGCCACCGATGGAAACCTGCTGTGTCACAGTGTGTTCGGCTCGGATTCGGTGCCGGAGATGGTGCCACTGCCGAGAACCTGGTCGCCCAGTTCGCTGTCGGGGCGATACAGCACGACGGCCTGGCCCTTCGCGACGCCGGTCAGTGGTTCGCGCAACGAAATGGAGATGCCGCCGCCCGAAGTACCGTCGTCGACGGCCTCGGCGACGGCCTGCGCCAGTCCGCCGTGCGCACGAACCTGCACCATGCACTCGACGGGGCCTTCCGGCGCCTGGCCCGAGGTCCAGATCGCGCGCTGGGCCGAGATGGCCCAGACGTCGAGATTCTTGGCCGAACCGACTCGCACCGTTCCGGTTTCGGGCTCGATCGCGGTCACGTACCGCGGACGGCCGTCACCTGCGGGACCTTCGACGCCGAGGCCCTTGCGCTGTCCGATCGTGAAGCCGTGTACGCCGTCGTGTGCGGCGAGGACCTCACCCGAATCGGCATCGACGACGCTTCCCGGACGAACGCCGATGCGCGCACCCAGGAATGCTCGGGTATCGCCGGTCGGGATGAAGCAGATGTCATGGCTGTCAGGCTTGTTCGCCACAGCCAGACCGCGCTCGGCGGCTTCCTCGCGGATCTGTTCTTTCGGTGTGTCACCGATCGGGAACATCGCTCGCGAAAGCTGATCGGCCGTCAGTACACCGAGGACATACGACTGGTCCTTGTCCGCGTCGACCGCCCGGCGTAGGACGCCGTCTTCGAGGCGCGCATAGTGACCGGTCGCCACGGCATCGAAGCCGAGAGCGACCGCACGGTCGGCCAGTGCGGTGAACTTGATCTTCTCGTTGCACCGCAGGCACGGATTGGGGGTCTCACCCGCTGCGTACGACGCCACGAAGTCGTCGATCACGTCTTCCTTGAAGCGATCGGCGAAATCCCAGACGTAGAAGGGTATTCCGAGGACGTCGGCAGCGCGCCTGGCGTCGCCGGCATCTTCCTTCGAACAGCATCCACGCGAACCCGTCCGCAATGCACCCGGCGCCGTGGACAGCGCAAGATGAACGCCGACGACGTCATGTCCGGCGGCAACAGCGCGGGCGGCGGCGACAGCGGAGTCGACACCTCCGCTCATGGCTGCGAGTACTCGCATCAGCGATCCCCTCCACGCGAACCGGCACCGGCAAGACCGGCGGCCCGAGCGCGCTCTACTACTTGTGGAAGCGCAGCGATCAGCGCGTCCACATCGGTGACACTCGACGTATGTCCGAGCGAAAATCTCAGTGAGCCACGCGCGACGGGCGATTCGACGCCCATCGCGATCAAGACATGGCTGGCTCTGGCCACACCGGCGGTGCACGCCGAACCGGTGGAACATTCGATACCGGCGGCGTCGAGCAGCATCAGCAACGAATCGCCCTCGCAGCCGGGGAAGGTGAAGTGCGCGTTACCGGGAAGCCGATCGGATCCGGTCGGGCCGTTGAGCACCGACTCGGGAAGAATCTCCAGGACTCCGTCGATCAAACGGTCACGCAGCTGCGCCAATTCCCTTGTGCTGGAATCGAAGTTCTCGACATTCGCGCGCAACGCCGCAGCCATCCCGACAACGCCCGCAGTATCCGGAGTGCCCGAACGCAGATCACGTTCGTGTCCGCCGCCGTGAAGGAGCGGCACACACGGAACCTGGCGTCCGAGCAGCAGTGCGCCGACGCCGTGCGGACCACCGAACTTGTGCGCCGCGATGCTCAGCGCGGACAACTTGCTCGCCGCGAAATCGACCGGCAATTGCGCAACGGCCTGAACCGCGTCGCTGTGCATCGGAATCTCGAACTCAGCCGAAATCTCCGCCAACTCCACGACCGGCATGATCGAGCCGACCTCGTTGTTGGCCCACATCACCGTCACGAGTGCTACCTCGTCGGCGTGGACGGAAAGCTCGTCGCGCAAGGTCTGCGGGTCGACGACACCGTTCTCGTCGACCGGCAACCACGTCACGCGCGCGCCCTCGTGCTGCTCGAGCCACTCGACGGCGTCGAGCACCGCATGATGCTCGACGGAGCTGGCCAGGATGCGAGTGCGTCGCGGATCGGCGTCACGGCGAGCCCAGTAGATGCCCTTGACCGCGAGATTGTCGCTCTCGGTTCCTCCAGAGGTGAAGATGACCTCCGAAGGCCGCGCACCCAGGCTGGCAGCGATCGATTCCCGCGACTCCTCGACGCGGCGCCGGGCCGCACGGCCGGAACCGTGCAGCGAGGACGCGTTGCCCACGGTTTTGAAGGTATCGGTCATCGCCTCGATAGCGGCTGCCGACATCGGAGTCGTGGCGGCATGATCGAGGTACACCGGAAATCCGGCGTGGGCACTGTGTGCAGGCAGAGTCATGGCTTGACAAGGATAGCCCAGCACGAGAGTTCGCCCAGCCTCGCTCAGCAGGCTAAGCGGTCATTGCCGGGGAGGTATCGATTTGTCCCACGGCTTGTGTCACGAGTTCCGGTGCGGGGTCGAAGATGTCGTGAGCTGCCAAATCGATGGTTTCGACGCCACGTACGGCTCTCTCGCATCGCTGCGCGAGGTCGACTCGACACTCCCCTGCCTCCTCGAGCGGAGCCAGCCTGACCTTCACCTCGACGTTCTTCTGACGCAGGATCCGACGGATGGACTGACCGATAGTTTCGGTGCCGACAAAGCACGGTCCGGTGCACAGGGAACCGTCGGCGTTCTCGTAGCGGATCGCCATCGGCTGAACCGGGCATTCGGCGTCGACGGCAGCTTGGAACATTGCCGGGCGAAAACCTCCGTACGCCCGCCCGCACCAGGTCGTTCCCTCGGGAAACACCATTACGCGGACACCACGCTGAAGTCGTTCGCGAACGACGTCGACGGTTCCGGGAAGTTCACGCAGTCGGGCGCGATCGATGGGCACTACGCGCATCCGGCGCGCGAGACCACCGAGCACTGCCCAGTCGAGCAGGTCGGCACGGGCGACGAAGTTGGCCGGGGCAACGGCACTCGCGACGAGGACGTCGGTCCACGACACGTGACCGGCGACAACCATCACGCCCGCCGGTTCGGCGCGCCCCAACCGCTGATCGTCGACCGTGAGCTTCATTCCCAGACAACGCAGCAACGCGCGCGAGTATCCGCGTTGCATCTCCGTACGCCAGGTGCGCGGGAGCAGCCAGCCGGCCGAGAGCACCGGCGCAGTCACCAGTGCGGCGCCGACCATGACCCCGCGGGCCATCACGGTGATACTCGACACACCGGGTGCGTCCGTGGGTAGGCACCCGTCGCCGCAGGGGCTCGTCGGCACCCAGTACGGCACCGTCGCGGTCATCAGCCGATCCCCGATTCGTGTGCGGCGGCCGCCGATCGCAGCCGTTCCAGATAGCGCTTGTTGGCGGAGTGAAGGCCTTGCAGCGCAACAAAATCGGCTACACCGAACTCGGGATCGTGAGCAGGTTCCCCGCAGATCATCGCGCCCATCCGCAAGTAGCCACGTAGCAACGGCGGCATCGTCACGCGTTCCGGTGCGGCAATCTCGTCGAGCGTCAGACCGCCGAGGACCACCGGGTTTCGTGGCGTCACCCGCCGCGACCCCGGACTGGCGTGTTTGTTCATCACGAAGTCACGGACGCCGCGGACATCGGCGCCGGCAATTGAATCGGGGCTCGGGAGGATGGGCACGGAGACGCAGCCCATCACCCACTCGTATCCGGTCAGTTCGAGGTAGTGCAGAATGCCCGACCACATCAGGCTGAGGACGGATCCGGTGCGGTGCGCGGGATCGACGCACGCGCGACCCATTTCGACGATCCTGTTCGCCACCGGATCGAGCGCGGAGATGTCGAATTCGGTTGCGGTGTAATACCCACCCGCCGCCGCAGCGGAATCCGGCGGCAGCATTCGGTAGCAGCCGACGTACTCCTCGGTGATGTTGTCGCGAACGAGTAGATGATCACAGAATTCGTCGAAGCCGTCGGCGTCGAGTTCGAAGACCCCGGCCGAGGCCGGGAGGGAGAAGCCTGGCTCGGAGGCGAACACTCGGTATCGAAGGCGCTGCGCTGCGACACGATGCTCGCGGTCGGAGGAGACGATCAGGGAATATCTCGGCTGGGCGACCTCACGGCCGAGATTGTCACTCGCGGAGCGAAGGACTGACGTAGTTGTCATGCGCAAGGTTTATCGAGCGCGAACGGCGTCTCGGTATCGACGAAGTGACATGCCGATGCAGGCCGGGTGAATAAAGCACTGTGCGCCTTTATCAACCGCGGGGGGTTGATAAAGGCGCACAGCAGTTTGCGCTTTTTAGCCCTTGTGGGACTTCACAGCTTCGGTGAGCTGCGGTGCGACGTTGAACAGGTCGCCCACGATGCCGAAGTCAGCGATCTCGAAGATGGGTGCCTCTTCGTCCTTGTTGACCGCGACGATGGTCTTGGACGTCTGCATGCCGGCGCGGTGCTGGATGGCACCGGAAATGCCGAGCGCGATGTACAGCTGCGGGGAGACCGTCTTACCGGTCTGACCGACCTGGAACTGTCCGGGGTAGTAACCCGAGTCCACAGCGGCACGCGAAGCACCGACTGCAGCACCGAGGGAATCGGCCAGCTCTTCGACGACGGAGAACTTGTCCGCGCTGCCGACGCCACGTCCACCGGAGACGACAACCGACGCCTCGGTGAGCTCGGGGCGGTCGCCGCCGACGATGGGCTCACGCGAGGTGACCTTGACGGCACTCTCGTCCTGAGCCGGAACCTCGACGGTGATCTGCTCGCCTGCGCCGGCCTGCGGAGCAGCCTCGACTGCACCCGGACGAACCGAGTAGACGGGAACGTCGCCGTTGGCCTTGGCTTCGACGGTGAACGCGCCACCGAAGATGGAGTGGACGCCGGTGCCGTCAGCCTTGATCTCGATGACGTCGGTCAGCAGTCCGGAGCCAAGACGTGCGGCCAGACGACCGGCAACCTCTTTGCCCTCGGTGCCGGCTGCGGTGATGACTGCTGCCGGGCTGGTGGACTCGACCAGAGCGGCGAGAACGTCGACCTTGGGGGTGACGAGGTAGCCGTCGATGTCGTCGGACTCGGCGACGTAGATCTTCTCGGCTCCGGCTGCTGCCAGAGCGTCGGCGAGCTTTGCTGCGGTGCCCGCGGGGCCGGCGACAACTGCCGACGGCTCACCGAGTGCGCGTGCAGCGGTGATGAGTTCGGTGCTGACCTTCTTCAGCGCACCCTCTGCGTGCTCTACGAGCACAAGTACTTCTGCCATGACTTAACTCTCCCTGAGTTCTTCTGCTGGATGTCTAGAAGGGCGCGATCAGATGACCTTGTTGCTGACGAGGTAAGCGGCAATCTTGGTGCCACCGTCTCCCTCGTCGGCGATGCGCTCACCAGCGGTACGGGGGGGCTTCGGGGTGGAGGACGTCACGGTGGTGCCTGCGTTGGCAACTCCGACGGTCTCCGGGTCGACTCCGAGGTCGGCCAGCGTGTAAACGAGAACTTCCTTCTTCTTCGCGGCCATGATGCCCTTGAAGGACGGGAAGCGCGGCTCGTTGATCTTCTCGGTGACCGAGACGATCGCGGGCAGCGAAGCCTCGAGGCCGAAGACGCCCTCGTCGGTCTCGCGCTCACCGGTGATCTTGCCGTCGGCGACGACGACCTTGCGCAGCTGCGTGAGCTGCGGGATGCCCAGGTACTCGGCGATGATGGCCGGAACAGCGCCGACGCGGCCGTCGGTGGCCTCGTTGCCGGCGATGATCAGGTCGGCAGGCTCGTCGTTCTCGAAGGTGATCTGTCCGAGAGCAGCAGCGAGCGTCCATGCGGTCTGGATCGCGTCGGAGCCGTGCAGTGCCGGGTCGTTGATGTGGACGGCCTTGTCGGCGCCCATCGACAGAGCCTTGCGGATAGCGTCGGTGGCGCGGTCGGGACCTGCGGACAGCACCGTTACCTCACCGCCCTGAGCTTCCTTGATGAGGAGTGCTTCTTCGACGGAGCGCTCGTTGATCTCGTCGAGGACTGCGTCGGCGGCTTCACGGTCAAGCGTGTAGTCGCCGTCGGTCAGCTTGCGCTCGGACCATGTGTCGGGGACCTGCTTGATCAAAACAACGATATTCGTCATGGGTCTTCGTCGACCTCCTGTGTGTAATTCACCTGATAAATCGTCTGTGGTGCTCGCGCAGTCCGAGCGTCCGAAAAGAGAGTCCGACAGGTCTCCCCACGGGCGAATTTCTCGGTTCACGTCGGCTGTGCGTTAGATTACCCCACGTTAAGTTACCGGTGGGTAACTTAACGTGGAACCTCGTCCACCATAACGGCACGAACAGGAATTGACAGCAGTGATCTGGACCACGGCGAACACGTTCTACTCGGATGGCACTAATCTCGCACGGGTGAGTGAAACGAGTGTCAGCAACCACGAGGACGCACCCCTGCCCTTGACGGGCGAACGAACCGTGCCAGGAATCCCCGAGGAGAACTACTGGTTCCGACGCCACGAAGTGGTGTACCGCGCACTTCTGGAGCGCTGCACGGACCGCCGAGTCCTCGAGGCCGGATCCGGAGAAGGCTACGGCGCCAACATGATTGCGGACGTCGCAACGAAGGTTACCGGCCTCGACTACGACGTCTCCGCGGTCGAACACGTTCGTGCGCGCTACCCCCGTGTCGAGATGCTCCACGGCAATCTCGCCGAGCTTCCACTGGCCGACAACTCGGTTGACGTCGTCGTCAATTTCCAGGTTATCGAGCACCTGTGGGATCAGGGTCAGTTCCTGCGCGAGTGCTTCCGAGTTCTCGCTCCCGGCGGTGAACTTCTGATCAGTACCCCCAACCGGATCACGTTCTCCCCCGGCCGCGACACGCCGCTCAACCCTTTCCACACTCGTGAGCTCAACGCCGCCGAAATGACCGAATTGCTCGAAGACGCCGGATTCCGCGTTCAGTTGATGACCGGCGTCCACCACGGTTCACGTCTGCAGGAACTCGACGCCAAGCACGGCGGATCGTTCATCAACGCGCAGATCGACCGCGCGTTGGCCGGTGAGCCCTGGCCCGAAGATCTCACCCGCGACGTCGAGGGCATCACCGTCGACGACTTCAGCATCAGCGAACCCGACATCGACGACAGCCTCGACCTCGTCGCTATCGCCGTGAAAGAAACTGCCGTGAAGGAATCCGGCGAGTGAGTAACGCAACACCCGTCACCGAACCGGGGATGTTCGCCCTGGTTCTGCACTCCCATCTGCCGTGGCTCGCCAACCACGGCAGATGGCCCGTCGGCGAGGAATGGATCTACCAGTCCTGGGCTGCGTCGTACATTCCGCTCGCCGCCGCACTACGACGACTGGCCGACGAGGGCCGATCGCACCTGCTGACGCTGGGAATCACGCCGGTGCTCGCGGCCCAGTTGGACGATCCCCACTGCCTCGCCGGTATGCATCACTGGCTCGGCAACTGGCAGATCCGTGCACACGAGGCCGCCGGCATGCCGGACGCAGCGCACCGCGAACTCGGAGCGCGCGAACACCGAGCGTCCGCAGCGGCTCTCGAAGATTTCGAGACTCATTGGCAGCACGGCGCCTCACCCGTGTTCCGCGACCTCATCGACCGCGAGGCCTTCGAGCTTCTCGGCGGGCCGCTGGCCCACCCATTCCAACCGCTGCTCGACCCTCGCTTGCGTGCGTTCTCCCTCCGCGAAGGTCTCGCCGACGCGCATGCCCGGTGGAACCACACTCCGACCGGGATCTGGGGGCCCGAGTGCGGGTACACCCCGGGCATGGAGCGCGGGTACGCCGAAGCGGGCGTCACCCACTTCATGGTCGACGGTCCCGCCTTGCGCGGCGACACGTCCCGCGGTCGCCCGGTTCGAGAATCCGACGTGGTTGCCTTCGGCCGCGACCTGCAGGTCAGCTACCGCGTCTGGTCCCCGAAATCCGGATATCCGGGTCACGCTGCTTACCGCGATTTCCACACCTACGACCACGAGACGGGCCTCAAGCCGTCGCGGGTCACCGGACGGACCGTCGACTCCGCCGACAAGTTGCCGTACGACCCCGAACTCGCCGCCGCCGCCGTCGACAAGCACGTCGCCGACTTCGTCGAAACCGTTCGGGCGCGTCTGCGCAGTGAATCCACCCGCATCGGCCGCGATGCCCTCGTGGTCGCAGCATTCGACACCGAACTGTTCGGGCACTGGTGGCACGAAGGCCCGCAGTGGCTCGAGAAGCTCCTGCGCGCGCTTCCGGAAGCCGGAATTCGCGTCGGCACCCTCGCCGACGCCAAGGAATCGGGATACGTGGGCGAACCCGTTCAGCTCGAGGATTCGTCCTGGGGATCGGGCAAGGACTGGCGCGTATGGGCCGGCGATCAGGTGTCCGACCTCGTGCAACTGAACTCCGAGGTGGTCGATACCGCCCTCACCACCGTGGACAAGTCTCGCGGCCGCGACAACGCACCCGGCCGACCGGAACTGCGAAACCGGGTCAACGATCAGGTCCTTCGCGAGACACTGATGACAGTTTCGAGCGATTGGGCATTCATGGTGAGCAAGGATTCGGCCGCGGGGTACGCCCGCGAACGCGCACACAAGCACGCCCACGCGACCAGGGAAATCTCCGAAGCGCTCGTTTCCGGCCGCGATGCCGTGGCCGAGCGGCTGGCCGAAGGCTGGAATCGCGCTGACGGATTGTTCCCGGGGCTGGATGCTCGCCGCCTGCCTGACACAGAACTGGTGAACGGGAGCGCGTCGTGAAGATTCTCATCGTCTCGTGGGAGTACCCACCGGTCGTTGTCGGCGGCCTCGGCCGACACGTCCACCATCTCGCCACCGAGCTTGCGGCTGCAGGCCACGAAGTCGTGGTTCTCTCGCGCCGCCCCTCCGGCACCGATGCGTCGACGCACCCGACGGTCACGCACATCTCCGAAGGCGTACTGGTCGTCGCAGTGGCCGAGGACCCGGCACACTTCGTCTTCGGCGAGGACATGCTCGCGTGGACCCTCGCGATGGGTCACGCGATGGTCCGTGCCGGGATGGCGCTGCACAAGCCAGGAGTGGGCGAGGGCTGGCAACCGGACGTCGTGCACGCACACGACTGGCTGGTCGCACATCCGGCGATCGCCTTGGCCGAATTCTATGACGTCCCACTGGTTTCCACGCTTCACGCCACCGAGGCGGGTCGCCACAGCGGTTGGATCTCCGGACGCATCAACCGCCAGGTCCACTCGGTCGAGTGGTGGCTGGCAAACGAATCCGACTCTCTCATAACCTGTTCGGCGTCCATGCAGGAAGAAGTGACCGAACTCTACGGTCCGACGCTGCCGCCGATCACTGTCATCCGCAACGGAATCGACGTGGCCACGTGGAACTTTCGCGAACGTGGCCCGCGGTCAGGGCCGCCGAAACTCCTCTTCGTCGGCCGCCTGGAATACGAGAAGGGTGTGCAGGACGCTATCGCGGCACTCCCCCGAATCCGTCGTAGCCACCCCGGCACGACCCTCGCGATCGCGGGCGAAGGCACCCAGTTCACCTGGCTCTACCAACAGGCGCGCACACATCGCGTCGCGCGGGCAGTGGACTTTCTCGGCAACCTCGATCACACGGAACTGCTCAGCTGGCTGCACGGAGCGGACGCCATCGTCCTGCCGTCGCGCTACGAGCCGTTCGGGATCATCGCCCTCGAAGCGGCCGCAGCCGGCACGCCGCTGATCACGTCCACCGCAGGCGGACTGGGCGAAGCCGTCGTCGACGGGGTGACCGGGATGTCGTTCCAACCGGGTGACATCGCCGGGCTCACCTCGGCGGTCCGCGAGGTTCTCGACGATCCCGCCGGGGCGCAGGAACGGGCAGTGGCCGCCCGGGCACGCCTGACGTCGGACTTCGACTGGCATCAGGTCGCCGAGGAGACTGCTCACGTCTACGCGGGCGCAAAGCGTCGGGTGCGGCAGCCGTTGGCGCGGCCGCAGATTCCCGAGCGGCCGCTCCCTGGTCGCTGAAGCACTGACCTCAGCGGGTCGGGAGGGGCGCGGTGAAGCGAGAACTCGCATCCCCGAGCAGATGGCCTGGTGGCAACATCCGGCCACACAACACCAGCAACAAGTCCTGCGCCGCTCCGTGAACCTCGGCGCCGGCGCCGTACGTCCAGTCTCGGTCGTCGGCGCGCAACCGAGCGCCGTCGAGGTCAGTTCCGAAATACTTCACGGTTTTGGGCGAGAGTCCGCTGAGCACACGAGTGAGCCGGTCTTCGGGGACCACGTAGTCGTCGCCGAGTGCCACGCGAATGTCCTGACCGTGAATCACGTCGTGTGAGAGTGCGCCCTCGAAGCCACCGCCCGGCGGCTTCCACGGGTGTGCGACGTTGTCGCGAAGCGAGGCAAGCAGTTGTTGCTCACCGACTTCCGACGCGTCGGCGAGCGCTCGCCGATTCGACATCTTGTTGAAGTTTCCGCGTGACTTGACCATTTCCACGACGAATCGCGGCGCCGAGTATCGGTAGGGCATGGTGATGTGCGCGATCACTTCGCGGACCCGCCACCCGTCGCACAGGGTCGGCGCGTTCCACTGCTCCGCGCTCAGGCCTTCGAGAAATCCCACCAGTTCGCGGCGCTGCGCCACGACCCATTCGGGTGTCTGTTCGCTCATGTCGGCACTCCTTTCACCGGCGCAGACTTTAGGCGCCGATACCGATACAGACCGGTGGCGGCGCCGAAAGTAATCGCTGGTTCTGCCAAAAAGTGAGCTACGACGTCGACGACGCGTCGGCAGCGTCCGCAGCAGCCTTCTTGCGTGCGATGTCCTCGAGTGCCGCGATGTACTTTGCACGATCGGCAGCGCCGGCTTCCCAATCGGACTTGCGGTTCTTGACCGCCTTCGCGGGCGAGCCGACCGCGATGCTGAAATCCGGGATGTCTCCCTTGACGACGGCGTGCGCACCGAGGACACAACCGCGTCCGACGCGGGTATTTCGCAGCACGGTGACCTTCGCTGCCACCCAGGTGTCCGGGCCGATACGGACGGGGCCCTTGACGATGCCCTGGTCCTTGATCGGTGTGTTGATGTCGTCCATGCGGTGGTCGAAGTCGCAGATGTAGCACCAGTCGGCTACGAGCGTCGACGCACCGATTTCGATGTCGAGGTAGGTGTTGACGACGTTGTCCTTGCCGAAGACGACCTTGTCGCCGATGCGCAGCGAGCCTTCGTGGCAACGGATCGCGTTGCCGTCGCCGATGTGTACCCAGCGCCCGATCTCGAGGCGGGACAGGTCGGGGGTCGAATGGATTTCGACGTTCTTGCCGAGGAACACCATGCCGCGCAGGATCACGTGCGGGTTGGCCATCTTGAACTTGGCGAGACGGTAGTACCGCACCAGATACCAGGGTGTGTACGCCTTGTTCGCCAGAACCCATTTGAGGGAATCGACCGTCAAGAACTTGGCCTGATCGCTGTCGCCTCGGCGTGATCCCCGCCATCGAGTGCGCAACGGTGCGCCCCACATGCTCGTCATGAGTGTTCAGCCTACGTGGGGCCGACTCACCGACCCTCGGGGTGTGCCCCGTCACGTTGCCCCGGTCGGGATAGTCTCTGGTCCGGGCTTGTGCAGTTACCGAGGGCTCTTGATCAAGTGAAGGCAGGGAGATTGTGATGCGGCGGGTCCTACGGTCGTCCGTGATGGTGTCGACGGCGATCGCTGCGGCCCTGATCGCCGGTTGCGGCAGCGACGACGGTCGGGTGGACCGGTACGCGTCGGCGGGTTGGCCGGCCATGCATGCCGACGCCCGCAACAGCGACACGAGCCCGGTCACCGGATCACGCGATGTCGAGTTCGCATGGTCACGCCCTCTCGGCGGTCCGGTTGCCGCGTACGCCTCGGTGGCCGCGAACGGCCAGAGCTTCGTCACCGCCCGCACCGAGAACGGCTGCAATCTCTTCTCGTTCCAGATGGATACGGGTCGCAAGAAGTGGTGCGCTCGACTCAACGACGGAGTAGTCGCCTCGACGCCCGTCGTCGACACGGCCACCAATGTCTACGTCGGCGAGAGCGGCGCGATGATGTCCTTCACCGAGACTGGTCAATTGCGTTGGCGCACGCTCGTTGTGGGCACTCCTCTCTCGTCGCAGTTCACCGGCGACGGAAACCTGTTGTTCATCACCCAATTGGGTCAGATCAACGTGCTCGACCCGCAGACCGGCGCCAAAGCGGTTCCGTCGTTCGACCTGATCCCGCCGCCGTCGATCGACCAGGGCGCAAATGCAGAACTCATTCCCGACAACAAGGGTTTGAACGAGTGCTTCCTCGGCACGTCCGGCTGCCCGGTGGCCAATACGCCGGCAGTGGACCTGGGCACCGGCAAGTTCTACTTCACCTTCTACGGACCCAGTTCTCAGGCAGCCGATCTGGTCGCCATGAAGTACACGGGCGGCGACAATCCGTCCATCGCCCGCGAGTGGTCCACCGACGCGCTTCCCGGTGGGACGGCATCGAGCCCGGACCTGTCGAAGGACGGCAAGACCGTCTACGCCACCGACAACAACGGATCTCTCTGGGCAGTGAACGCCGAAACCGGTGACACCAGGTGGAGTTACGACATCGGCTTCAACTCGGCCGGTAGTGCCTCGACGTCCGACGACGGTTTGATCATTCCCGCCGGCGGCGACAAGGGCCACCTCCTTGCCGTGCGCGACGAGGGAGATCACGCCGAACTGGCCTGGGAACGTAAAGACCTTCTGCAACTGGGTGTTCCGGCGCAGACCGCCGGCAACACCGGATACACCGTCGTCCGTGAGGGTGAGAACGGACTGAGCCTGATCACCTTCGACACCGAAACCGGTGAGACGGTGGATCAGGACACGTTGCCGGGAGCAGTCGGCTTCACCGTCGGCACCTCGATCGGCCCCAAGGGCGAAGTGTTGACGCCCAGCGCAATCGGTGAGCTGTTCGTCTTCAAGTGAGCTAGCGGGACGCCTCACAGATGAAGGCCGACGCCGATCGTCCGATCCGCACGATCACGACGCTCAGTGCAAGCGAGCCTTTGAGCTTGAGCCGTGGACGCAGCACTGCCGGGTCGACGTCGACTCCTCGCACCAAAATTTCGGCCACACCGCAGTCCCGCTTGGACAGTGTCTGTTTGAGCAGTTTCTCCGAGTACTTGATCTGCTCGAGGATCCGGAATCCGCGAACTCCCTCAGGGACGCTGTCACCGGTCAGATAAGCGATGCGTGGATCGAGCTGCCAGAGGCCGTGTCTGGCCGCGTAGTGGCGCACGAGGCCTGCGCGCACTACCGCTCCGTCCGGGTCGATGATCCACTCCCCCGGAGCTTGCTCCGGAATCACGTCGTCCTCGGCGTCGGTGATCGCCCACCCGCTCCCGTCGGAGCGAAGCACCGAAGCTCGACGCGTGACGCCGGACTCGGCCAGTCCCGTCGACCACAGGCATGCTTCCTTGACGCCGCCGTCGAGCGAGACGACCTCGACTTCCCCGTCCCAGCCCAGATTGTCGAAATCGAGTCCGGGAGCACACTTCACCGCGAGATCACGGCCGGAGTACGCCTCGATGAGGTCCGGTAGCGGCGGCATCAACGCTGCCGGATCGTGAGTGCGGCGACCGCCCGATCGCCGGGCGGGGTCTGCCAGTACGACGGTGTCGCGTGTCGTCGGGCGGAGCGCGTCGGCCCGCAACAACGCTGCGCTCGGCACGTTGCGCTGTGCCATCGCCAGGCGAACGGAATCGATGTCGCTGCCGATCACGCGATGCGCAACTCCGGTCAAGGCATGCAGTTCGGCGCCGATTGAGCACGTCACGTCGTGGACGTCGCGCCCGATCAGACGCTGCGCGCGGTGCGCCGCCACAACACCGGGAGTGGCCTGCTGCATCGCGTCGTCCGTGAACAACCACTGATCACTGCCGGGCAGTTTCGAAGCGGCCTTGCGTCGAAGCAGGACGGTGTCCACGAGCGCAGGCATGTGATCACCGAAACGCGTACGCGCCCGGCCGATGTCGGCCAGACGCGTACGCGTGGACAGTTCGAGCTGATCCACCTCGGCCAAGGCAGCTACGCCGGAATCACTTCCGAGATAGTCGACGTCGCCGAGGGTGAAGTCATAACCCAATTCAGTTGCCGGGCTTCACGCCGGTGATCATGACGTTGTAGAAGAATCCGCGAGGAACGACGTGGCGGAGCACCTTCTCGTCGACCCAGCTGAGCGTCTTCCAACCACCGAAAGCGAAACGTCCCCAGCCCCAACCGAGCTTCTCCGGCGGAACAGCTGCTTCGAAGGTACGGACCGGCCATCCGAGAAGCGCCGCGGCGAATTCCTCGGTGGCAGCGTGGACCTGATCGGCTCCCGCGGACTTCGCCATGTTCTCGAGGTCGGTGGGGTCGAACGTGTGGATGTCGACGACTGCTTCGAGCGCTGCTGCGCGAGAGGACTCGTCGAGCTCTTCCTGCGGGCGACGCCAATCTGCCAGGAACGGCAGCTTGGTCACGCGTGTGGTTGCTTCCCACGTCGCGCGGCCGAGCCAGCGGGCGTAGAAGTTACCGACAGTCGTGGGCTCACCGGCGAAGACGAAACGGCCGCCGGGCTTGAGGACACGAAGGACCTCGCGCAGCGACTTCTCGACGTCGGGGATGTGGTGCAGCACGGCGTGGCCGACGACCAGGTCGAAGGTGTTGTCCTCGTACGGAATGGTCTCGGCATCGGCAACACGGCCGTCGACCGGAAGGCCGAGGCTTTCTGCATTGCGCAGTGCGACCTTGACCATGCCGGGCGAGAGGTCGGTGACCGAACCGGTCTTGGCGACTCCACCCTGCATCAGGTTCAGGAGGAAGAATCCGGTGCCGCAACCCAGTTCGAGGGCGCGCTCGTACGGGAGCGGCTGATCGCCCGCGACGGCGTCGAAACGACCACGTGCGTAGTCGATGCAGCGCTCGTCGTACGAGATGGACCACTTGTCGTCGTAGGTTTCGGCTTCCCAGTCGTGGTAGAGCACCTGGGCGAGCTTGGTGTCCTTACGAGCGGCCTCGACCTCTTCGGCCGTGGCGTGCGGCCGCGGCGCGGGGTCGACTACCGAGGTGTCGGTAGCGGCGGGCGGCGTGACGGTTGCGTCGTCATTCGGGCTGGCTGTCATGGCGGCTATCCTACTCGCTGGTAAGAGATGAACAAGTTCTAGTTTAGGGGAGCCTACTCGCCCGTGAACTCGGCCTTGCCCGGACCGTTGGCGATGAACGACTCCATGCCGATCGCCTGATCCTTGGTCGCGAACAATCCGGCGAACAGATGCTGCTCGATCTTGAGCCCGGATTCCAGGTCGGTGTTCAGACCCTCGTCGATGGCTGCCTTGGCAGCAGCCAAGGCACGTGACGCTCCCCCGACGAACTGCGAGGCCCACGTGCGAGCGGCGGTATACACGTCGTCGGGAGCGACGACCTCGTCGACCAAACCGATGGCCAACGCCTCGTCAGCCCCGACGAAACGGCCGGTGAAGACCAGATCCTTGGCCTTGGCCGGTCCGATCAGACGAGCCAGGCGCTGCGTTCCGCCGCCACCGGGAATGATTCCGAGCAGAATCTCCGGAACTCCGAGCTTGGCGTTGTCTCCGACGATCCGGCGATCGGCCGAGAGTGCAACTTCGAGTCCGCCACCGAGTGCGTATCCGGTGATCGCGGCAACGGTCGGCTTCGGGATGGACGCCACGGCGCCGAGCCCGGCCTGCATGCCACCGATGGCGTCACGGATCTGGCCGTAATCCATCTCGGCCATTTCCTTGACATCGGCACCTGCTGCGAAGACTTTCTCGCCGCCGTAGACGATGACGGCCTTGACTGCCTTGTCGACGGTCGCAGCGTGTGCGGCAGCAGCCAACTCGTCCTGGACCTGACGGTTCAGAGCGTTCATGGGCGGGCGCGCCAGACGGATGGTGCCGATGCCTTCGGAAACCTCGAGAGTCACAAATTCAGCCATGATCGAGAGGTTACTTTGCCGCCTTGACCGACCACGGATGCGGCCCGGCGACGTAGTAACCGTCCTGATTCGGGAACTCGACGCGCAGAGTCTCCTCGTCGGTGATCAACGTAGGCAGGATGACGGGAATCTCCGGCTCGGCTGCGAGTATCTCCGCCACCGAGCTGAACTTGGCCAATTCGGTCAGCTGACTCCACGTCGGCGGCAACAGGATGCTGCCACCCTCCCGCCAATGCGCCAGCGCGTCCTGCGGGCTCTGCCAACGCACCTCGGCGGCCTCGGAGGTGACCCCGTCCGCGATCTGTCCGGTCGGTGACGCTGCGACGAAGAAGCGCGTGTCGTAGCGGCGGGTCTCGCCCACCGGCGTGATCCAGTTCGCCCACGGCCGCAGCAGATCCGTTCGCAGGACCAGGTTCTCCTTCTTCAGGAAATCGCTGAACGACAGCTCGTGCTTTTCGAGAGCTACTCGGTCCTGGGCGTAGCCGGCCGTGTCCGCGACGACGGTGTCCGCGGTCGGTCCGGCGAGTAGGACGCCGCACTCCTCGAACGTTTCCCGCACCGCAGCCAAGACGAGAGCCTTCGCCCGAGCCACATCCGTGCTGAACCGCTCGGCCCACCACTCGACCGACGGTCCGGCCCACTCGACCTCTGCCGTCGCATCGGACTTGTCGACGCCTCCGCCGGGGAAGACCGTCATGCCCCCGGCAAACGCCATCCCCTGTACTCGTTGAAGCAGGAAGATCTCGATCCCGGATTCGGCATCGCGCACCAAGATGACGGTCGACGCATCCTTGGGCTCGGGGACAGCGTTTGCATTCTCGTTAGCCATGCTTCGCGAACCTACGCGATCTGTGATCTGGGCCGCATTTCAGGTCCCACTGAAGCTCACGCGCGATGAGCCCCGGACGGCCTCGCACGTCGTGCGAAGTATCGGCCGTCCGCCTTGTCGAGGCTGATGGACTGGCTGAATGCCGCGCTCAGATTTTCGGCGGTGATGACGTCGTCCAGAAGGCCCTGAGAGACGACCTCACCTTCCTTGAGAAGGAGTGCGTGAGTGAATCCCGGCGGGATCTCCTCGACGTGATGGGTGATCAGAACGGTAGCCGGGGCGTCCGGATCGGCAGCCAGTTCGGCGAGTCTGGCCACAAGTTCCTCACGTCCACCGAGATCGAGCCCGGCGGCGGGCTCGTCCAGGAGAAGAAGTTCGGGATCGGTCATCAAGGCTCGCGCGATGAGGACGCGCTTGCGCTCGCCTTCGGAAAGCGTCCCGTACGTGCGATCCGCCAGGTGCTCGGCGCCGAGGCTTTCGAGCATCTCCACAGCGCGCGAGGTGTCCATGGATTCGTACTCCTCGCGCCACCGACCGAGAACGGCGTAGCCCGCCGACACGACGAGGTCGCTGACCTTCTCGTCGCCGGGCACGCGGTTCGCCAACGACGACGAGGACAAACCGATTCGCGGGCGCAACTCGTTGACGTCGACCTTGCCGAGAACTTCGCCGAGGAGGTGGGCAGAACCACTGGTCGGGAAAGTCTCACCGGCCGCGATGCGCAGCAGCGAGGTCTTGCCGGCACCGTTGGGTCCGAGCACCACCCATCGCTCGTCCAGCTCCACTTTCCAGGTGACGGGCCCCACGAGAGTGGACCCTCCCCGACGGATGAGTACGTTGTCGAAATCGATGAGCAGATCTGGATCAGGTAGCGGCACCCGAACATCTTCCCGCACATTCTCCGGCCGTTCACGGCAGGATCATCTTGCGTGTCGCCTCTCATCGAAACTCGCACCCCGACGCCCGGGTCTCCGTTCCCACTCGGCGCCAACATCGTGGACTCCGGAACCCAGTTCGCGGTCCACGCACCAGCTGCGTCGAGCGTCCAGATCTGCCTGATCGACCAGGACGGAAACGAAGATCGCGTCGAACTCCGGCAACACACGTACGGAATCTGGCACGGGATCATCGCCGGGATCGGTGCGGGGCAGCGATACGGAATTCGGGCAAGCGGCCCGTGGAATCCGCGCGCCGGACTGAGACTGAACCCACACAAGCTGCTCATCGATCCGTGGGCGTGCCGCATCGAGGGGGAACTCGGTGACCACCGTGCCCTCCTGTCGTACGCCGACGATCCTTTCGGCGACCCGTCTACCCTCGACTCGCTCGGCCACGTGCCGCTGTCCGTGGTGACTCCCGGCCTCGTGCCCGCCGGAGCCCGCCTCGAGACGCCGTGGGAGGAAAGCGTGATCTACGAACTGCATGTGGGCGCGTACACCGCCAGTCATCCAGGAGTACCCGCCGCCCACCGCGGAACGTACCTCGGCCTGACGGCACCGGCCGTGATCGATCACCTCGTCTCACTCGGCGTCACCGCCGTGGAACTGCTTCCCGTACAGGCGTTTCTGACCGAACAGAGCGTCCGCGAGCGAGGGATGCGCAACCACTGGGGATACTCGACGGCGTCGTACTTCGCCCCGCATCCCGGATACGCGGCAACTCCGGGCGGCGAAGTCACCGAGTTCCGGATCATGGTCGACGCACTACACGCGGCAGGCATCGAGGTCATCCTCGACGTCGTCTACAACCACACCTGCGAGCAGAGTGTCGACGGAATCAGCGTCAGCTGGCGAGGTTTGGACGGCCCCGGCTACTACCTTCTCGACGGCGACGGCCGCGACATCGACCTGACCGGGTGCGGCAACACGGTCGACGCCTGCTCCCCCATCGCCGTCCGCATGATCACCGACAGCCTCCGCTACTGGGCCACCGAAATGGGTGTCGACGGCTTCCGATTCGATCTCGCGAGCGCGTTGGGTAGGCCGCGCGGCGGCGGCTTCGACCAGCGGGCGTCCATCTTGTCGGCCATCTCCTCCGATCCGGTACTGACCCGGTGCAAGCTCATCGCCGAACCGTGGGATGCCACGGCCGACGGTTACCAGGTCGGAAACTTCGGACTCCAATGGTCGGAATGGAACGACAAGTACCGCAGCACTATTCGCCAGTTCTGGAACGGCGGCTCCAGCGTCCGGAAGGTCGCGTCGCGCCTCGCAGGGTCCGAGGACATCTTTGCCGGCAGCGGCCGTCGCCCATGGGCGTCGATCAACTTCGTCACAGCGCACGACGGGTTCACCGCCGCCGATCTGGTCGCGTACAACCACAAGCACAACGAAGCCAACGGTGAAGACAATCGTGACGGCGCCGATCACAACGATTCGTTCAACCACGGAATCGAAGGCCCGAGCACCGATCCCGAGATTCAGGACGCCAGGGCACGTCATGTACGGGCGCTACTAGCCACGCTCGTGCTGTCGACAGGCACACCGATGCTCACCGCCGGAGACGAGTTCGGCCACAGTCTCGGCGGAAACAACAACGCGTATTGTGTTCCCACACTTGCCTCCCCAGCCGATTCGTGGGCCCTGGACTGGACGGCGGCCGATCAGTCGTTGGTGCAGTTCGTCTCCCGAGCGTTCGGATTACGCCGAGCGGCACCGGCGTTGCGTCAGCCCGAATTCTTCGAAGGCAGAAGAAGACTGGAGCACCCGGACCTCGTCTGGTTCGACGCTGCCGGCGTCGAGTTCGACGACACCGCATGGTACGACGAGAGTCACCGAACGCTGCAGGCCTGGATCGACGGAGCCGACGTTCGGTCTCACACTCGGACCGGGCGCCCACTCGGTGACGACAGTTGGCTCCTGATCCTGCATTCCGGTGGACCGGTTCAGGTCACCGTCGGCACTCCGGAATGGTTCGACGGCACATTGACTGCATCGTTCGATTCGGCGTCACCGACCGGCGAACCTGCCTCCACGGCCGAAGTTCCCGTCGGCACGGAGATCTCATTGACCGGACCCACGGTCTTGGCCTTACGTTCCGTGACACGTCCGCCGGTAACCGCTGCTGTCATGGAATCCGGCAGCACCTTGATCAGTAATTGAATCGTCGGCCCGATCCCGAAGGCGTACAACACTGTTCCGACGCCAACCGTTCCACCGAGGAGCCATCCGGTAGCGAGGACCGCGATTTCGATGCTGGTACGCACGAGCCTGACCGACAAGCCGGTGCGCGCCACCAGTCCTGTCATCAACCCGTCGCGGGGACCCGGCCCCATGCCTGCCCCGATGTAGAGAACGCTGGCCAGTCCGTTGAGGAGGATTCCCGCGACCATGATCGCGGCGCGAACTGGCATGGAATCAAAGACCGGCAAGAAGGCCAGTGAAGTATCCACCGAGATTGCAATGACCACGACATTGGCGACCGTGCCGAACCCTGGCCGCTGACGGATCGGAATCCAGAGCAGCAGTACCACCGCACCGGTAATCGCAGTGATCACGCCGAAACTGAGCGAAACATGCTCGGCCACGCCCTGATGGAACACATCCCAGGGGTCCAGTCCGAGGCCGGCTGTGATCATCATGGCCATCGAGAAGCCGTACAACCACAGACCAACGAACAGCGAGGCGAATCTCCGTATCAACACTCGACCATCTTGAAGGCCACTGGACTGTTCATCCATAGCCAAGTTGTCGATACTGGACTGGTCGGTTAGGTCTCTACGGAACCGCGATGACTGTCATGGAGCCTGGTGCCACTTCCGTGAAGCCCGCATCACGAACCGCGACAGCCTCCGACCGCTTCAATCGGTCTACTGCCTCGGCCCACTGTTTCGGACTTGCGTCGCGTACCGAGCAGCGAAAGTCGTTCTGCGCCCATACCCAGCACTGTTTCTCGGACATGGCCGCTGCCAACAACATCGAGGCATGCCCTACCTGTGCCGACGCCTTGCCTACCGTCATCTCGAGCTCCGAGTCGATCCACAGCACCGGAAGACCGGGCTCGGGCTGGCCAGGCTCGTCGTGCTCCAGGTCGGTGCCACCGATCTGCAACTTCTTGATTCGCGGGTCCAGTTCTCCGACCGGCCCGGGAACCAGAGCCCGCGCCTGGGCGCCATCCACGTCGACGGTGATTCCCGGTACCTCTTGCGCGGCGAGCCACTGGGCTCCACGCGCTCGGCGAGACACTTTCCGGATCCGGGCACCCACCCACGCCGAATAGTCCTCGTGCCACGGGCCGGGCTCCCCGTCTTCGGTGAACCCGACGCGTTCGTCCAGGCACAGCGCCACTGCCGCCGTTGCGGCAGCCTCGAGCAGTGCAGTGCGCTTCGGCGGGTCTGCCTTCGGGATGTGGAGAATGATCGGCATCGCCAACACCAGTGCCGGATCCGCGGGATCGTCTCGCCCACCGTACCCAGCGGCCAACACCGCGTGGCGCTCGCTCCAGCGAGAATCGGGGCCGGACTTCACTGCTGGATCGGAACTGACTGCTGGATCGGAACTCATGGAATCGGAACGCGTCGTACGCCACCGTCGACGGCGTCCGCAGCCTCGACCTCGTCGCGGGTCACACCGAGAATGAACAGCACAGCATCGAGGAAGGGATGCGACAAAGCCGCGTCCGCGACCTCCCGCAACGCGGGCTTGGCGTTGAACGCCACACCCAGTCCCGCGGCGTTGAGCATGTCGATGTCGTTGGCACCGTCACCGACGGCGACAGTCTGTTCCATCGGCACACCGACCTGATCGGCGAACTTGCGCAGCGCAACGGCCTTCGCGGCGCGGTCGACGATTTCACCGATCACACGTCCGGTCAGCTTGCCGTCGACGATCTCGAGGGTGTTGGCGTGCACGAAGTCCAGTTCGAGTTCGTGTGCGAGGCCTTCGATGACCTGGCGGAAACCGCCGGACACCACGCCGCAGTGGAATCCGAGGCGGCGCAGGGTGCGAATCGTGGTGCGCGCGCCCGGCGTCAGTTCGATGCTCTCTGCCACCTCGTCGATGACGGAGGCATCGAGACCGGCCAGTGTCGCCACACGCTGGTGCAGTGATTCGGTGAAGTCGATCTCGCCGCGCATCGCAGCTTCGGTGACGGCGCGGACCTCGTCCTCGACGCCGGCCTTCGCGGCGAGCATCTCGATGACCTCGCCCTGAACGAGCGTCGAGTCCACGTCGAACACGATCAGACGCTTGGCCCGGCGAGCCAGTCCTGCGCGCTCGACTGCGATGTCGACGTTTTCGAGAGCGGCGACCTCGGCGAGTCCGGTACGCAGCTTCGCGTCGCCGTCGACAGTATCGGCTGCGCTGACGCTGAGTTCGAGGCCGGTGACCGGATAGTCGGCGACACCACGGATGGAGTCGATGTTGGCGCCCTGCTTCGCGAGTTCGCGTGCTACCGAGCGCATTGCGCGGGCATTGACGGGGCTGCCGAGAACAACGACCGCGTGAGTGGACACTGCAGGTCGACCTGGATCGGCACCGATTTCGATGTCGACGTTCATTCCGACCGTCGCCATCGCCTGTTCGAGCTCTTCCTGAAGGGCTTCGGGATCGTTCGGGCAGGCCACCATGACGCCGAGTGTCAGTCGACCTCGAATCACCACCTGCTCCACGTCGAGCAGACGCACATCGTGCCGCGACAGCGCCGCGAACAGTACCGAGGTGACGCCAGGGCGGTCCGGCCCGGTCACAGTCACCAGAACAGTGGTGTCAGAGGCACCCACCGAAAACTCCGATCGTTTCTTCGTTCGCGTCTTGATCGTCACCATTGTGCCAAGCGAAAGGCCCCACCCGTTACTCGGGCGGGGCCTTCGCTGATTACTTCAGTGTGTTACTTCGCTCAGGAGCGGCTGTCGGTGCCGGGGTCGCCTTCGTCCCCGACTGTGAGCGGCTCGTGACGAGCATCTTCGAGCACGGTGCTGGCGTTCTTCCCACCGTGACCGGGGCCGACGTGCGCTTCTGCGCGCATCCGCTCCACCATGTGCGGGTAGTGCAGCTCGAACGCCGGACGCTCGCTGCGGATGCGCGGCAACTCGGTGAAGTTGTGACGCGGCGGCGGGCAGGTTGTCGCCCACTCGAGCGAGTTTCCGTAGCCCCACGGATCGTCGACGGTGACCACTTCGCCGTAGCGGTAACTCTTGAAGACGTTCCAGATGAACGGGAGCGTCGAGGCACCGAGTACGAAGGCGAAGATCGTGGACACCGAGTTCAGCACCGTGAACCCGTCCGAGGGCAGGTAGTCGGCGTAACGACGCGGCATACCTTCGGCACCGAGCCAGTGCTGGACGAGGAACGTGCCGTGGAAGCCGACGAACGTGGTCCAGAAGTGCCACTTGCCGAGGCGCTCGTCCATCATGCGGCCGGTCATCTTCGGGAACCAGAAGTAGATACCGGCGTACGTGGCGAACACGACCGTACCGAAGACCACGTAGTGGAAGTGGGCGACGACGAAGTAGCTGTCCGTGACGTGGAAGTCGAGCGGCGGGCTCGCGAGGATGACGCCCGACAGACCACCGAAGAGGAAGGTGATCAGGAAGCCGATCGAGAACAGCATCGGCGATTCGAAGGTCAATTGCCCCTTCCACATCGTTCCGATCCAGTTGAAGATCTTCACACCTGTCGGCACAGCGATCAGGAACGTCATGAACGAGAAGTACGGCAGGAGAACAGCGCCTGTTGCGTACATGTGGTGAGCCCACACAGCGATCGACAGAGCGGCGATGGCCAACGTTGCGTACACCAGGCCGCTGTAGCCGAAGATCGGCTTACGGCTGAAGACCGGGAAGATCTCCGAGACGATGCCGAAGAACGGCAGCGCGATGATGTACACCTCGGGGTGACCGAAGAACCAGAACAGGTGCTGCCACAGGAGCACACCGCCCGTTGCCGGGTCGAAGATGTGTCCACCGAGATGGCGGTCGACGAACAGGCCCATGAATGCAGCGGTCAGCAGCGGGAACGCCAGCAGGATCAGGATGCTGGTGATGAAGATGTTCCAGGTGAAGATCGGCATGCGGAACATGGTCATACCGGGTGCGCGCAGGCAAATCACGGTGGTGACCATGTTGACGCCACCGAGGATGGTGCCGAGGCCGGCGACAGCCAGACCCAAGACCCACAGGTCGGCGCCGACGCCGGGGCTGTGCAGCGCGCTGGTCAGCGGCGTGTATGCCGTCCAACCGAAGTCTGCTGCGCCACCGGGCGTGACGAATCCGGCCGTCGTGATGATCGCGCCGAACAGGTACAGCCAGTAGCTGAACGCGTTCAGACGCGGGAACGCGACGTCAGGTGCACCGATCTGGAGCGGAAGAATGTAGTTCGCGAAGCCGAAGACGATCGGGGTCGCGTACAGCAGCAGCATGATCGTGCCGTGCATGGTGAACAGCTGGTTGAACTGTTCGTTGGAAAGGAACTGCATGCCGGGTACAGCAAGTTCGGCACGCATCATCAGTGCCATGAGGCCACCGATGAGGAAGAAGGCGATGGAAGTCGCCAAGTACATGATTCCGAGCACCTTGGGATCGGTGGTCGTGATCATCTTGAAAATGAATGAGCCCTTGGGTCCCTGCCGCGGCGGGTAAGGCCTGGCCGGCGCTATCGTGGGGACTGGCTGGGGCGCTACGGCAGTCACTGATCCTCCTGAATGTGCCTTTGGTCGCTCCGCAGACTCCGTCAAAGAGCCCTTGGTTGCGCCCGCAGGGTCCGTCGCCCGGGCTGCGGACAACGGCTTCTGGCTTGCGCTCATCGAATCGTAGACCGTGACTCCGAGGCACCGCGACCCGGTCCTACTCTGCGTCGTACTCGAGCATCCGTTTTTGGGGGCACCAAACGAACGACCTGCGGTTTATGTTCCCTCGGGAGTCCGAACCCACATCCGAATCGGCGTGTCGTACCCGTCGAAGAATTCGGCCGGTGTCCGTTTTCGGCCATCCCCTCCACTGATAAGGTCACCCTCGCCTAACTCACCTCAGGAGTATTCAGTGAAATTCTTTCCCCGCCGCGCCGCGCTGGTAGCCGTCGCAGCCTCGATCGCCTTGGTCGTTCCAGCCTGCTCGAGTAACGACGAGCCCGCTGCAACCACCACCTCGACCGAGTCGGGCGCATTCCCCCGCACGATCGAACACTTCCGTGGAAGCACCGAAATCCCGGCAGCACCCCAGCGGATCGTCGCGCTCGACAACAGCTTCACCGACGCCGTCCTTCTCCTCGAATCCCCGCTCGTCGGCTACGTCGACTACCGCGAGCCCGGTCTGCCCGACTACCTCGGATCCTCGCGGGAGGAATTCGCCGCGGACGCCGTCTCGGTCGGCACGGTCAGCAGTGCAAGCCTCGAGAAGATCGCCGCACTGCAGCCAGACCTCATCATCTCCGCCGAGGTCCGCGACGGGAAGAACTACGAACAACTGTCCGCAATCGCACCCACCGTCTTCACTCAGACGACCGGCCCGACGTGGAAGGACAACATCCGCCTGGTCGGTCAAGCGCTGGGCAAGGAGTCACTGGCCGAGGCGAAGATCACCGAGTACGAAACCCGCGCAGCCACCGTCGGCAAGGAAATCAACGAGAAGGCGAACAACCCGGTCATCTCGGTAGTCCGATTCGCCGGTGAACCGACGGCACGCCTCTACCGCACCACCTCGTTCAGCGGCATCGTCCTTCAGGACGCCGGATTGAAGCGCCCGGACAACCAGGGACCTGACCCCGCCGATGCCGGAAACATCATGATGAAGATCAGCCCCGAGCTGATCAACGAAGCCGACGCGGACGTCATCTTCATCAGCACCTGGCAAGACGCCGAGGGCAAGAGCGCCGAAGCTGCGAAGCCGTTCCTCGAGAGCCCGCTGTGGCAGACCCTTCGAGGACGCAAGGTCGACGTGGACGATTCACGTTGGATGTCGCCGGTCAGCATCCAGGGCGCCCACATGATCCTCGACGACCTCTCGGACACGTTCGAGGTGGACAAGCAGAACAGCTGAGTCGAACAGCTAACCTGAACGGCGCCCGCTCACACAGGAAGCCGTCGACTTGTCTGTTCTCTCACGCACGTCTGTTCTCTCACGCACGACCGCCCGCACGTCCAT
The DNA here is from genome assembly GCF_056945715.1 of Rhodococcus sp. MurmanLake-1. Lineage (NCBI taxonomy): Bacteria > Bacillati > Actinomycetota > Actinomycetes > Mycobacteriales > Nocardiaceae > Rhodococcus > Rhodococcus sp. MurmanLake-1. Next base: position 900,190 of record NZ_JBWZNF010000001.1, read on the forward strand.
TCGTCGTGTCTCGATCCTGGGGATCGCCGCCACGATGCTCGTCCTCGGTGGTTGCTCGTCCGACTCGTCGGACGATCCCGCGAGCACCATCGTCCGGACCACTACGTCGATCGCCGGTGCCGGCGTGATGGGCATCGAACGCGACACCGCCACCGCGTGCCCGACGCCGACGCAAGCCGACCCGGGAGCGGGCCCCGGGGTGAAGCGTCGAGTCGTACACACTGCGGGTGAAACCGAGGTTCCTTCCGATCCCCAACGGATCGTGGTCCTCGACAGCGTCTCGATGGACGCCGTGTGCGCCCTCGGTCTGTGGGAGCGGGTAGTGGGCGCCGCGACCGGTGTCGACTCGCCTCAACCGTCGTACCTCGGTTTCGGCATCTCGGAGATTCCGAGCGTCGGCCCCGTGAGCGCACCCGACGTCAACGCCGTGAAGGCCGCCGCGCCGGACTTGATCCTCGGGTCCAGTCCGGCGTCCGACGGTTTGTACGGGCAACTCGACGCCATTGCCCCCACCGTGTTCGCCGGCTCGGATCCCGTGTACTGGAAAGCGCAGTTCGCCCTCGCCGGCCAGGCACTTGGCCGTTCGTCCGCGGCTGCGACGGAGCTGGACCGCTACCAGCAGGACGTCGTGCAGCTCGGCGACGCATTGAATGCATCACAGACGCAGGCATCAGTGGTTCGGTTCGGTTCGAAGGACCTGCAGATCGAGGGTCCCGCATCCTTCGCCGGACAGATCCTCAGCGACGTCGGCGTCCGGCGCCCACCGGCGCAGCGATTGACCGATGCGACCACAGCACCGATTCCGGCCGACGATCTCAGCGCCGCCGAAGGTGACTTGATCTACGTACTCTTCGGCGGGCCGAACGGCCGTACCTACGGCACCGAGATCATGAAGAGCGACCAGTGGCAGGACCTCGCCGCCGCCACCGACCGGCGTGTGTTCGTCGCTGAAGACGAAATCTGGAACGGAAACGGGATGACTGCCGCCCGTGCCGTATTGGCGGACTTGAAGGGAACCTTGAACGGATATGCGAGCTGACCGGAACGAACCACTACTCCCACATTCGAGGCGGCTCGCCACAACTGTGACGGTCGGGTTCTGATCATGCCGATCCCGGAATTCATTGTCGCTTTGCGCGAGAAGGTCGGTCATGCGCCGCTCTGGCTGTCCGGCGTGAGCGTCGTGATCCGCGACGACGACGGCCGGGTCCTGCTCACCCGCCGCGCCGACAACGGTCAGTGGGCCGTCGTGTCCGGCGTTCTCGAGCCCGGAGAGGAACCGTCGGCGGCGGCGGTGCGGGAGGCGAAGGAAGAAACCGGCGTCGACGCCGAATTGATTCGGATCACGAGTGTCGATGTCACAGAACCCATTACGTACCCCAATGGTGACGTGACCCAGTACCTCGACGTCTGCTTCCTGGCCAGGTGGACCGGCGGAGATGCGCACGTGGCGGACGACGAAAACCTCGAGGTCGCGTGGTTCGCGCCGAGCGAATTGCCTTCGGACATGACGGAAACCTCGCGTCTGCGCCTCGCAAAAGCATTGCTGGACAAGCCGGAAGCGTGGTTTCTGCGCTGACCCACTCCCCCATCGACGACCGAAGCCCGATTCCCGCGTGTGCAGGAGTCGGGCTTCGTTGGGTGCAGGGTCGCTCTAGAAATCCCAGTCGTCGTCTTCGGTGTTGACTGCCTTGCCGATGACGTAGGAGCTTCCCGAACCGGAGAAGAAGTCGTGATTCTCGTCCGCATTCGGTGAAAGTGCCGACAGGATAGCCGGATTGACGTCCGTCTCGTCCTTCGGGAAGAGGCCTTCGTAGCCGAGATTGTTGAGCGCCTTGTTGGCGTTGTAGCGCAGGAACTTCTTGACATCCTCGGTCAGGCCGACGCCGTCGTAGAGGTCCTGCGTGTAGTCGACCTCGTTCTCGTAGAGCTCGAAGAGCAGCTCGAACGTGTAGTTCTTGAGCTCTTCACGCTCGGCCTCGGTGAGCTGTTCGAGGCCCTTCTGGTACTTGTAGCCGATGTAGTACCCGTGCACGGCCTCGTCGCGGATGATGAGGCGGATGAGGTCTGCGGTGTTGGTGAGCTTGGCTCGCGAGGACCAGTACATCGGCAGGTAGAAGCCGGAGTAGAAGAGGAAGCTCTCGAGGAGCGTCGAGGCGACCTTGCGCTTGAGCGGCGACTCGCCGTTGTAGTAGTCGAGAACGATCTGCGCCTTGCGCTGCAGGTTGGGGTTCTCCTCCGACCAGCGGAACGCGTCGTCGATGTCCGGGGTGGAGCACAGCGTCGAGAAGATCGAGCTGTAACTCTTCGCGTGCACCGATTCCATGAAGGCGATGTTGGTGTACACCGCTTCTTCGTGGGGAGTGATCGCGTCCGGGATGAGGCTGACGGCGCCGACCGTTCCCTGGATGGTGTCGAGCAGCGTCAGGCCCGTGAAGACGCGCATGGTGAGCTGCTGCTCCTGCGCGGTCAGCGTTCCCCAGGACGGGATGTCGTTGGAGACCGGCACCTTTTCGGGCAGCCAGAAATTGCTGACGAGGCGATCCCATACCTCGGCGTCCTTCTCGTCCTGGACGCGATTCCAGTTGATGGCGGAAACGCGACTGACCAGCTTGACCATAATTCCTACCTAGCGAGAGAGATACTGCCGAATGTTGGCTTGCCTGAACACTACCCGTTGTGTCGGGTCCGCGATGCCAACACAACAACATGTGTCGCACGCGCCCCTCCACGAGTACAAAAAATGTGATATCAATTAAATATCACTTACCTATGGAAAGCGAGTCCCGCATGACCAGCTCACCCACCGTGGCCGAGAAACCGACCGGAGTCGCCACCACAACGATCGCCGAACGCCCAGGCTGGGACCTGTCCGGCAGCTGGATGCTCCTCGGCGGCGTACTTCTCTTCCTGGCCGGAATCGCGCTGTCCGTCGTTGGCGGAGTTCTGGGACTCTTCGCCCTGATTCCGGTCGGTGTGGTGCTGTTCATCGCGTCACTCCCCCTGCTGATGGGCCTGACCTTGGTGCAACCGAATCAAGCCCGAGTCCTTCAACTCCTGGGAAGCTCGTACAGCGGCACCCTGCGCACGCCGGGCCTGCGATGGACAAATCCGCTGACGGTCCGTCGATCGATCTCGACGCGCATCCGAAACCACGAGACCGGTCAGGCGAAAGTGAACGACGCCGACGGAAATCCCATCGAGATCTCAGCGGTGGTCGTCTGGCAAGTTGCCGACACAGCGCTCGCCTCATTCCAGGTGGACGACTACGAGGAGTTCGTCTCGGTGCAGACCGAGGCGGCCGTACGCCATATCGCCGGCAGCTACCCGTACGACGCCGAAGGCCGAGTCTCGTTGCGCGAGAACGCCGATATCATCACCACCACCTTGTCGGAGGAGGTTCACGCCCGCGTGCGTGCGGCGGGTGTCGAAGTTATCGAGACACGCATCAACAGGCTCTCGTATGCACCCGAGATCGCCAGCGCAATGCTTCGGCGCCAGCAAGCGGGTGCAGTGATCGCCGCCCGCAAGCAAATCGTCGAAGGTGCGGTGTCCATGGTCGACATGGCACTCAAGCAACTCGAGGAAAAGCACGTCGTCGAACTCGACGAGGAACGCAAGGCCACGATGATCAGTAACCTTCTGGTCGTGCTGTGCGGCGACCGCGACGCACAACCGGTGCTGAACACCGGTTCGCTCTACCAGTAAAGGAAAGGCCACATGGCCACGGATCCAGCTCCGAGATCGGAGCGTAAGAAGATCCTGCTTCGGTTGGACCCAGCGGTGCACGACGCGCTTGCCCGCTGGGCCGCCGACGATCTCCGAAGTACCAACGCCCAGATCGAGTTTCTTCTTCGGCGCGCACTCACCGAGCACGGTCGAATGCCGAAGAATGCCGGCAAGATGCACGGTCCAGGCCGTCCGCCGGCCTGATACCCCTGTGCGCCTTTTCGGTAGTAACCACTACCGAAAAGGCGCACGGGGCGGAGCCCTTTACAGCATGCAGGAAACGCAGCCCTCGACCTCGGTGCCTTCGAGTGCCATCTGACGCAGACGGATGTAGTACAGCGTCTTGATGCCCTTACGCCACGCGTAGATCTGCGCCTTGTTGATGTCGCGGGTGGTGGCGGTGTCCTTGAAGAACAGCGTCAGCGACAGGCCCTGGTCGACGTGTTGCGTTGCGGCAGCATAGGTGTCGACGATCTTCTCGTACCCGATTTCGTAGGCATCCTGGTAGTACTCCAGGTTGTCGTTGGTCAGGTAGGGCGCCGGGTAGTAGACGCGACCGATCTTGCCTTCCTTGCGGATCTCGATCTTCGACGCCACCGGGTGGATGGAGCTGGTGGAGTAGTTGATGTACGAGATCGAGCCGGTCGGCGGGACGGCCTGAAGGTTCTGGTTGTAGATACCGTGCTTCTGAACCGAAGCCTTCAGCTCACGCCAGTCGTCCTGGGTGGGGATGTGCAGCTTCGCATCGGCGAAGAGTCCGCGAACCTTGTCGGTTGCAGGCTCCCAGACCTGGTCGGTGTACTTGTCGAAGAATTCACCCGAGGCGTACTTCGACTCCGGGAAACCCTTGAAGTACGAGCCGCGCTCGATGGCGATCTTGTTCGACGCACGCAGTGCGTGGAACAGCACGGTGTAGAAGTAGATGTTCGTGAAGTCGATGCCTTCTTCGCTGCCGTAGAAGATCCGCTCACGAGCGAGGTATCCGTGCAGGTTCATCTGACCGAGGCCGATGGCGTGAGAGTCGTTGTTGCCCTGCTCGATCGACGGCACCGAGTAGATGTGCGTCTGGTCGGACACGGCCGTCAATCCGCGGATCGACACTTCGATGGTCTTGGCGAAGTCGGGCGAGTCCATGGTCTTCGCGATGTTCAGCGAACCCAGGTTGCAGGAGATGTCCTTGCCGACCTTCGAGTAGGACAGGTCGTCGTTGAACAGTGAAGGCGTCGAAACCTGCAGGATCTCCGAGCACAGGTTCGAGTGAGTGATCTTGCCTTCGATCGGGTTTGCCCGGTTCACCGTGTCCTCGAACATGATGTAGGGGTAGCCCGATTCGAACTGCAATTCGGCGACGGTCTGGAAGAACTCGCGAGCCTTGATCTTGGACTTGCGAATTCGCTTGTCGTCGACCATCTCGTAGTACTTCTCGGAGACGTTGATGTCGGAGAACGGAACTCCGTAGATGCGCTCGACGTCGTACGGCGAGAACAGGTACATGTCCTCGTTCTTCTTCGCCAGTTCGAAAGTGATGTCCGGGATCACGACGCCGAGAGAGAGCGTCTTGATGCGGATCTTCTCGTCGGCGTTCTCACGCTTGGTGTCGAGGAAGCGGTAGATGTCGGGGTGGTGCGCATGCAGGTACACGGCGCCGGCGCCCTGACGCGCACCCAACTGGTTGGCGTAGGAGAACGAGTCCTCGAGAAGCTTCATGATCGGGATGACACCCGAACTCTGGTTCTCGATCTTCTTGATCGGTGCGCCGTGCTCACGAACGTTGGTGAGCAGCAAGGCAACTCCGCCACCACGCTTGGACAGCTGCAGTGCCGAGTTGATGGAGCGGCCGATGGACTCCATGTTGTCTTCGATACGAAGCAGGAAGCAGGACACGGGCTCACCGCGCTGCTTCTTGCCCGAGTTCAGGAACGTCGGGGTGGCGGGCTGGAAGCGTCCGGCGATGATCTCGTCGACGAGTTCGACGGCCAGGTCTTCGTTGCCTGCGGCCAGGGTGAGCGCAACCATGCAGACACGATCTTCGAAACGCTCGAGGTAGCGCTTACCGTCGAAGGTCTTGAGCGTGTAGGAGGTGTAGTACTTGAATGCACCCAGGAACGTCGGGAAGCGGAACTTCTTGGCGTACGCGTGATCGATCAGGAACTTCACGAAAGTACGTGAGTACTGATCGAGAACCTCGGGCTCGTAATAGTTTTCCTCGACGAGGTAGTCCAGCTTCTCGTCGAGGTTGTGGAAGAACACGGTGTTCTGGTTGACGTGCTGCAAGAAGTACTGACGGGCTGCAGCGACATCCATCTCGAACTGGATCTCACCGTTGGCGCCGTACAGGTTGAGCATGGCATTGAGTGCGTGGTAGTCGAGACCGTTGGTGGAATCGCCGCCGCGTGCATCACGCTCTACGCTTCCTGCCGCGATCGTGTCAGTGATGGTTGGCGCCACTGCCCGTGCTCCTTCTCTGTTTCGAGATGATTCCAGAACTCCCCCAAGCCTTCTCGTACTCGGTCGACATCCTCGGCAGTGCCCATGAGTTCGAACCGGTACAGAAAAGGAACGTGGCATTTCTGGGAAATGATGTTTCCTGCATAGCAAAAGGACTCACCGAAATTGGTGTTTCCCGCCGCGATCACTGCTCTGATCAACGACCTGTTGTGTGGATTGTTCAAAAAACGAATGACCGGCTTCGGCACATAACTGGTGTCGCGCCCTGTCACGGTGACCCCGCCACCATAGGTGGGCAGAATCAGCACATAGGGCTCGTTTACACGAAATGAGCCGTCACGGTCATGGATAGGTATACGTGTCGCAGGCAGGCCGAGACGTTGAACGAATCGGTGGGTGTTCTCCGACACGCTGGAAAAATAGACCAGCGAAGTCATCGGTTGTCACCATTTTCTTGTACGGTGCCCGGAACTACTCAGATGTGTCGGCGGAGGTGTCCACCGCCGACACTGCGGCGCTTCAAGCAGCGACGGTCAGGGTCTTGATGCGATCGGGACGGAAACCCGACCAGTGATCTTCACCGGCAACCACGATGGGCGCCTGGAGGTACCCGAGAGCCATGACGTAGTCGCGGGCTTCGGCATCCTCGGTGATGTCGATGATGTTGTATTCGAGACCGGCCTTGTCGAGGGCGCGGTAGGTGGCATTGCACTGAACGCAAGCGGGCTTGGTGTAGACGGTGATGCTCATGAGAGTCCCTCTTTCGCTTAGCCAACAAAGGCCGATGTAGTGATGTTCAGCACCGATTCGACCGATTGCCGGAGTCTCGCTCGAGGCGTTCCGCGTTGTGGTCTCTCAGTGCTCAAGACACTACACCTAGTGGCCGACAGAAACACATAACGCGAGATGTTGTGAGTCACATCGTTGAAATTCCCAGGTAGCCCCAGTTCAGCGCATACATCTTCCGGCGCGTCGGCGTGTCGCCCGTCACATTTCGGTCGCAGGCCCGACAGCATCTGAAAACCACTACTCGGACCTACCATGAGCGTCGTGGAAACACCCCCGAAGGACGAAGCTCCGCGCCACCAGGCAACCGTGACGAGAACGCAGCAGGTGACATCTAAGATGCGCAGAATCACCTTCGGCGGTGCGGGCCTGAGCGACTTCGAGACGAGCGGGAGCCCCGACGAACGGGTGCTCGTCGGATTCCCCCTCGACCCCCCTCACGCCCGTAGTTACACGGTCCGGCGCTGGCAACCCTCGAAGAACGAACTGGAGATCGACTTCGTTCTCCACGGCCACGGCGGAGCTGCACTCTGGGCCGAGAATGCGCAACCGGGCGAGACCGTCCATCTCTCGACTGCGAGCGGGTGGTTCAAGCCGCCGGCAGAGTGCGACTGGCTGCTACTCGTCGCCGATCACGCCGCACTGCCAGCGATCGGGCGGATCTTGGAAGAAGCACCCGACGGTCTACCGATCCACGTCATTGCACAGGTGCCCGCGCCGAGCGAACAGCAGACGTTCACGACTCGCGCCGACGCTCATTACCGATGGATCGACGAAGCAGACTCACTGCTCGCCGAATTGGCTGCCATACCCCTGCCTCGCGGCGACGGCTACATCTGGTGCGCAGTCGAGGCAGCGACCGCCAGACGCATCCGCGCCCATCTGCGTCGAACATCGGAAATCCCGGCACCCCGCATGCACGTGATGGGTTACTGGCGGGAGGACAAGGAGAACTGGGAGCGTCGGTACGCCGTCGTCGCCGACCGTATCGACGCCGCAATGGGCGAAGCGATGATGGCCGGCAAGGATTTCGAAGCGGTTCGCGACGCCGTCGACGATGCGATGGAACGCGAAGGGCTCTAGGGCACATATGGGCGCGACTCGCATACGAGTGAGGGCCATACCTTCCGGCATGGCCCTCGCTCGTGAAACGGATTACGCGTTGACGAGCTGCTTGCTGGCGTCGACGAGGTCGGAGACGACCTTGGAGACCTGCGCGAGCACCTCTGCGTTCTCACGCGGGTGCAGCTCACCGAACAGTGCGCCGGTTCCACCGATGCTCAGTGCGGTGTCCTCGACGACCTTGCCGCCGGCGATGCGGACTGCCTTGGTGGTGTCTTCGTGTGCCCACTTGGCGCCGTTGCCACTGGGCGACGCGCTGATGACTGCGACAGCCTTGTCCTTGACGGCACCGACACCGTACGGACGCGAGATCCAGTCGATGGCGTTCTTCAGAACTGCGGGGATGGTGCCGTTGTATTCGGGGGTGACGAGCAGGAACGCGTCAGCGTCGCTCGCAGCGGCGCGCAGTGCGTCGACAGCGGGAATGGAAGCACCCTCGACGTCGATGTCTTCGTTGTAGAAGGGGACGTCGGCGAGGCCTTCGAAGACCGTCAGCGTTGCACCCTGGGGTGCGGCGGACACAGCCGTCTCGGCAAGCTGGCGATTGACGGATCCGGCGCGCAGGCTGCCGACGAGAACGAGAACATTGGTCTGTGACATAACGAGATTCCTTCGAGAGTGGTGCGGTTGGTGGCTCCGGTTGAAAGTTATATCAACTAAACGGACCGCGGTCCACTTACATTCCCCGGCCCTGTAACCTGATCCCGTGAGCGCAATCCCCCTCCCCCAGATCGGCGCCGTACCCGTCGAGCGCGGTGACGCAGCACGTAACCGCGTACTTCTGCTCGACGCCGCAGCCCTCCTCGTCGCCGAGCGAGGTGTCGACGCGGTCACGATGGATGCCGTCGCGTGCCGAGCCGGTGTGGGCAAGGGCACAGTTTTTCGGCGCTTCGGCAATCGATCGGGACTGATGCAGGCACTGCTCGATCACACCGAGCGAGAACTGCAGCAGGCATTCATGTTCGGCCCCCCACCGTTGGGTCCTGGCGCGCCGCCGATCGAGCGCCTCATCGCGTTCGGACGAGCCCGGATCGCCATGGTGGAAGTACAGGGCGAAGTCCTCCGAGCGGCGGAAAACGCTCCTGAATACCGCTTCGGCGGTCCGGCACGAGCACTCGGCATCGCTCACGTCATCGGACTTCTTCGAGGAGCCGGCGTCGAGGGCGACCTCGATCTGCTCGCTTCGGCACTGTTGGCACCGCTCGAAGCGTCGCTTGTCCTTCATCAGGTGCGCGATCTCGGGATGACCACCGAGCGCCTGGCCGCCGGCTGGGAAGACCTTGCCCGGCGCGTTACTCGATGTTGACTCCCCAGATCCGTCCCACCACTTAATGTGAGCCCATGCGCATCGCAGCTGCCGTCATCGGCCTCCTGACCATCGCCGCGGTAAGCGGTTGCTCCGCTTCGTCCGACTCCCCCGAGGACAAGACGGACCCCTCCGGCCGCGTCTTCATCTCGACCTCCGTCGACGGAACACAAATTCCCGGCGGCGGCCCGCTGACTCTCGATTTCAGCCAAGCGGGTCGAGTGTCCGCGAGCGCCGGATGCAACACGGCAAACGGCTCGATCGAGTTCACCGACGGCAAGCTGACCACCGGCACCATGGCATCGACCATGATGGGCTGCCCTCCCGGCATCGCCGAATCCGACACCTGGACAACAACATTGCTGACCTCCGCGCCGACGTGGAGCCTCGACGGCGACACCCTCACCCTGACATCGGACGACGCCACAGTGACTCTGCAGGACAAGAAGATCGTCACGCCGGATCGAGCGCTCCAGGGCACGACGTGGACCGTCACGTCGCTCATCAGTCCCGATGCGATCAGTACGAGCCTGGCTCTGGAGACGTCAGCTCCCGAACTCACGATTGCCGCAGACGGTTCGGTCAGCGGAACCACCGGATGCAATCGCATGACCGGAAGCGCCCAGGTATCCGACACCACAGTCACGTTCACGCCGATGGCAACCACGCGAATGGCCTGCCCCGAGGAGAACATGGACATCGAGCGTCAGATCCTGGCGGTACTCGACGGTGAAGTGAGCTACACCGTCGACGCCGACACGCTGACCCTGCGCAAGCCCGACAACACCGGATTGATACTGACTGCGCAGGCTTGACCAGACGCTGCAGGCTCGATCAGACGTTGTCGAGCAGCCAGCGCCCCAATTCGCGGGCGCTGGCATCGATCATCGCGGGCCAGTCCAAGGCCGAGTCGTCCGCGTGATCGCTGACATGTTTGACGAGGCGACAGGTAGCACCCGCAGCCTGCGCGGCGAATGCGATGGCAAACCCCTCCATGTCGACCAGATCGGCTCGCTGAGCGAGAGCGTCCCGGGTCGCAGTGTCGGCGATAAATGCGTCGCCGGTCGCCAACACCGAGTCGTCACCGCCGGCGAGTACCAAACGGTCCGCGACGTCGTGCCCCAGCGCTCGGATCGCGGTGCTGCTGATGTCGTGATTGATGACGACCCCGGGAACATAGAGGCCACCGTGGTGCGCGTGCAGCGCACCGGCGGTCCCGATGTTGACGACCAGCGGCAGATTCTCCCGCTCGTACCGCGCGAGAGCAGAGGCGACTGCTGTTGCAGCACTGACCTTTCCAATCCCCGTGATCAGCAGTTCGTATCCTTGCGGCACGTATGCCGCTTCCGACTTCGTCGCACTGACCACCAGAACGTTGTTCGCACTCATGTGCGCGACCGTACCGCCCCGGATACGGTGGCACTGCACGCGCCTGCTCACATCGCTAGAGTCCATTCATGGCCACACTGCGTGAAAGCATCATCGAAGAACTCGGCACAAAGCCGACAATCGACGCCGCAGCGGAGGTTCGCGCGCGAGTCCAGTTCCTGAAGGACTACGTGCGCTCGACCCCCGCCAAAGGGTTCGTTCTGGGAATCAGCGGCGGTCAGGACAGCACGCTCGCCGGAGCCCTCGCCCAACGCGCGGTCGCTGAACTTCGTGAAGAAGGCCACGAGGCCGAGTTCGTCGCCGTTCGACTCCCCTATGGCGCGCAGGCCGACGAATCCGATGCTCAGATCGCACTCGGCTTCATCAAGCCGGACCGCTCTCTCACGGTCAACGTCAAGCCTGGCGCCGACGCCACAGCCCGTGAGGCCTCCGAGGCGTTGGGGAACGGCGAATTACGCGACTTCGTCCGTGGCAACATCAAGGCGCGCGAACGAATGGTCATTCAGTATGCGATTGCCGGTCAGCTCGGCTACTTGGTAATCGGTACCGACCACGCCGCAGAAGCGATTACCGGCTTCTTCACGAAATTCGGTGACGGTGGCGTCGACATCACGCCGCTCACCGGCCTGAGCAAACGTCAGGGCGCTGCGCTACTGCAGGAATTGGGCGCACCCGAGAGCACGTGGCGCAAGGTGCCGACCGCCGACCTCGAGGACGACCGACCCGCGCTGCCCGACGAAGTTGCCCTCGGCGTCACGTACTCACAGATAGACGACTACCTCGAAGGAAAGGACGTTTCCTCCGAGGTAGCCGAAAAGCTCGAGAAGATGTTCGCCAACACTCGTCACAAGCGCACGGTGCCGGTCACACCCCTGGATGACTGGTGGAAGTAACTCTTACCAGCGACTAGCTACCGAACAGGCTGCCGAAGACGTCGCCCAGCGAACCCGTTCCCGAAGCCGGATCCTTCTTCGCGAAGTTGGTGGTGCATCCGTTGAACTGCACCGCATCGACCAGCGTCGAGGTGGCAGCGGAGCCGGTCCCGACACTGACGCCGTAGTGGTCGACTACCGCTTTCGGGTTCGCGGCGACGATGTCAGCCAAAGGCACTGACACGCGGTCCTTGGCGCCGTCGATGTTCTGAGTGCTCCACCACACGCCCTTCTGGAGATCCGCGTGAACGCCGCCGTCAGCCGTCGGCGTCGCGTCCGGTCCCGGGACCCACACCAGGGTGGTGAATCCGTTCTCGAACTTTCCGCCGGTGGTTCCGGTGAGGCGGAGCTGGAACGCCGCAGTCGGCGTGGCGGCGCGCTCGGCGAAACCGATCGCCTTGCTGACTGCGTCGGACAGCTTGATACCGCCGGCCGAATGGTAGGAAACCGAACGATCGCCGGTACCGTCGACGGCCAGCTTCAGTGAACCGTCCTTGTCGAGAACGTTGTCGGCCGAGTACGACGCGGTCTGATCCTTCTCGTCGGTGAACGGGATGCCCCACCCGTTCGGCGTCGCTTCGGTGGACAGGGTCGAGCACGAGGCTTCCGGCGCAGAAGAGCCGAGAGAACCGGTGGACGGAAGCGCAGTAGCAATTGCCGGAGCGGTGAGTGCAGCTGCCCCGAGGAGCGCTACGACGACTCCGACACGGCGCGTGGAATTAATCGACATTGAAATACCTTTCACATATCCCGAGTGGAATTGCGCCAAAATTAACACATGTCGACAATTGCCAACAGCGAAGGTATTTCTTTTGTCATCCAAACAGATGACAATTCAACTGGGCAATTAAAAGTGCATTTACTCCCCCAAAAGTAGGAGAAACTAAACAAAACGACCAATGCTGGACAATTGACCAACAATGGAGAAAACGGAGATAGATGCCACTTGAGCTGGAGTGATCAGGATATAAATATTTGGACCGGAAAACCGAAAAAGGACAATACGTCGGCAGCCCACAAATAGCTACGCCGGCAATTCTCGGACTAGCCTCCAGCGAAAGGCGGAAGAATATCGACAGCGCTACCGGAGGCTCGAGAGACGTCGCGGGTCAACTCGTCACCGACGAGGAAAGCCGAGACCGACAGCACTCGCTCCATCTCCGGTCCGTATCGCCCGACCAAGACCGCCACCAACTCGGCAAGTGTGTTGTCGGGCGAAATGGCGACTACCTCGCTACGGCAACCGGATACATCCGCTGCAGCAGCAAAGTAACGAACCGAGATCGAATGCGGATCAGCCACCGATCGCTCCCATACTTCTTTCCGGCGGAACGAAGTCCGCGGCGTCGATGCCGTGCCCTGCCCACTTGTTCCACATCGCACCGCGCCACAAATCCGCAAGTTCGTCGTCACTTGCTCCGGCCCTGAGCGCGGCACGCAGATCAACTTCACGGTCACTGAACAAACATGACCGAATTGTCCCCTCTGCAGTCATTCGCGTCCGATCGCAATCACTGCAGAACGAGCGCGTCACCGAAGCGATGATCCCCACCGTCATTTCAGTCCCGTTGACACGCCATTCTTCAGCAGGAGCCGACGGGTCTTCGCGACCGATTGCGGCCAATTCGAAACGCTCACTCAATACCGACAGCAATTCAGCCGCAGTCACCATGTTCTCGCGCGCCCAAGCATGGTCTGCATCGAGAGGCATTTGTTCGATGAACCGCAATTCGACTCCGGCGTCGAGGCACCACTGTAAAAGGTCCGCCGCGCCGTGGAGCGTTTCGCGCATGAGAACGGCATTTACCTTGAGCGGCGCAAGGCCAGCCACCGCGGCCGCTCGGATTCCCGCGAGAACCGAAGGCAACCTGTCTCGACGCGTCAATTCCGCGAAGTGCGCGCGATCAACCGAATCCAGGGAAACATTCACGCGGGTCAAACCAGCTGCAGCCAGCTTTGCGGCACGATGTTCGAGCCCAACGGCGTTGGTGGTCATGGCAAGTGGAATTCCTGGCACACGCGCGGCGCATCCCGCGATGATCTTTTCGAGGTCACTACGCATCAGCGGCTCGCCGCCGGTGAATCTCACCTCGCGAATACCGACTCGTTCGACACCGATTCCGACTACTCGAACGATCTCGTCGGCACTCAGAAGGTCTTCCGCAGCGATGGCCGGCAAGCCTTCCTCCGGCATGCAATACGTGCAACGAAGTGAACACTTCTCGGTGATCGAGACTCGCAGATCTCTGGCAACACGCCCGAACCTGTCGACCAGGAGATCCGTCTCGGGACGACCGGCGAGGGAGGCAGCGTCAAACCGCACGGTGGGAATTCCCATCGAGACCACTGTCATCACTTCACCAACTTCCGTATTGCTCCAGTATGACCGAAAGCCGTACTCCGTGTGTCGGACGGACCACACCGCCTAGGATCAAAACATGTCGAGGTTGTCGAGGTTACTGTCATGAGCGCGCGTTCGGTCGAGGAACACGCTGCGCACATCTCCGGATTGCTCACCGGCCTGCACACCCTCTCTCCGTCGGCGGTTCCGACGGCAGAAGCGTTGGGGCGCATAACTTGCTCGGATATCGCATCGCCGGTGGACCTGCCCCTCTTCCGCAACTCACAGATGGACGGATATGCGGTCGACGCCGCATCCGTTGCCTCGGTTCCCACGACACTGACGGTTCGAGGCGTGATCGCCGCCGGAAGCGGAAAACCACCGAAACACCTTCCAGGATCGGCATTTCGCATCATGACCGGTGCGCCGCTCCCCGAGGGTGCCGACGCCGTCGTTCCCGTCGAGGACACCACGGGCGTCACCGAACACGTGGTCACCATCGAACGGGGCAGGTCTGTAGGCGAATTCGTTCGCGAACGTGGCAGCGACATCACTGCCGGAATGCTACTGGTCACGGCCGGAACACACTTGGAACCTCGCCATATCGCCGCGCTGAGTGCTGTGGGCCTGGCCTCGCTCGACACGTACACGAAGCCACGGGTCGCGATAATTACGACGGGCGCCGAACTGAAAAGTGCCGGAACAACTCTCGAACCCGGCGAGATCTACGATTCCAACGGCCCAGCTTTGGCAACATTGGCCGAAGCCAACGGCGCCGATGTCGTCTCCGTCGCCCGAAGCAGCGACGACCCTGCCAAGTTCCGCGAATTACTCTCGTACGCAACCTCGGTCGCCGATCTGGTTTTCACCTCCGGTGGGGTGTCCATGGGCGACTTCGAGGTGGTGAAGGAAACTCTCACCCCTCTGGGTGCACACTTCGGCCACGTCGCAATGCAACCTGGTGGCCCGCAAGGCACTGCAGTCGTGAACGAAGTGCCGGTCCTGAGTTTCCCGGGCAACCCGGTCAGCACGATGGTCTCGTTCGAGGTCTTCGCCCGCGGCGAACTGCGCCGGGCCGCGGGTCTGCCCGAGATCCCGCGCGAACGGCTGCCACTTACTGCACCGCTGCGTTCGGTGGATGGCAAGCGCCAGTTCCTGCGCGCGCGTAGAACTGCGGACGGTATCGAACTCGTGGCCGGACCCGGCTCGCACCTCGTTGCAGCAATGGCGTGGGCCGACGTCCTGATCGACGTCCCCGCTGCCGTGACCGAACTCGGAGCGGGCGATCTCGTCGATGTCCTCCCGCTCTCGACTTCCTCGATTTGATTCACTCGATCTGATTCAAAGGACACTCATGACCGAATTGACACACGTCGACAGCGAAGGCCGAGCGCGCATGGTCGACGTCAGCGCCAAGGCCGAGACGACGCGCATCGCCGTCGCTGCCGGTGAACTCGTCACGACCGCCGAGGTAGTTCGCCTCGTCCGCGCCGACGGCATGCCCAAGGCCGATGTCCTCACCACCGCGCGCATTGCCGGAATCGCCGGTGCAAAAAAGACGTCAGAGCTGATCCCGTTGTGTCATCAGCTCGCGCTTTCGTCGGTCAAGGTGGAATTCGGGTTCACCGAAACCTCGATCACCGTCGAAGCGACGGCAAAGACTCGCGGACAGACCGGCGTCGAGATGGAAGCACTCACCGCCGTCGCGGTAGCCGGCCTGACCTTGCACGACATGGTCAAAGCGGTCGATCCCGGAGCCACCATGAACGGTGTTCGCCTGCTCACCAAAGACGGTGGTAAACACGGACATTGGACCCGCGACACTCAGAACGCACAGACATCTCCAGCGCACGCCTTCACCTCGCCACGGTCCGCAACCGTCCTCGTCGCTTCCACCGGCGGTGCCAACGGAACCAGACCCGACACCACCGGACCGACGATCGCAGCCTGGCTACGCGAGCGGGACTTCGAGGTGCGTGGACCGCTTGTGTACGCCGACGCAGACATCGCGGCAGGCATCGCTGACGCCAAGGAGGGCTCCCCGTCGCTTGTCATCAGCACCGGCGGCACCGGTGCTTCCCCCACGGATGCAACCCCGGAAGCTACCCGGGCAGTCTTGACCCGTGAGTTGCCCGGGGTCGCAGAAGCGATCCGAACCAAGGGCCTCGAGAAGACCCCACACGCGTCACTGAGCCGTGGTGTGGCAGGTCTCACAGGTACGACGGTCATCGTCAATCTTCCGGGTTCTCCCGGTGGAGTGAAGGACGGTCTCGCCGTCCTCGAACCCATCATCGATCACCTGCTCGCGCAGGTCGCAGGCGGAGGAGCACACGATGAGTGAGCTACTGGCTCGGATCTCCGAGCAACCGATTCACGCAGACACCGTCGACGCCGCCGTTGCCGGTCCGAAGAACGGCGCTGTTGTGGTGTTCACGGGAACGGTGCGCAATCACGATGGAGGTCAAGCAGTTTCAGCGTTGGAGTACCAGGCACACCCGGACGCGGAACGCTTTCTCGAGACGTGCTGCCAAGAGGTTGCAGCCTCGACCGGCCTGCCGGTTGCCGCGATCCATCGCGTCGGCCACCTCGAGATCGGTGACCTCGCACTGGTCGCCGCCGTCGCCGCCCCGCATCGAGCGGAGGCGTTCGCCGCGTGCGCCGAACTGGTGGAGCGCATCAAGCACGAGGTACCGATCTGGAAGCGGCAACACTTCGCAAACGGCGTCTCCGAATGGGTCGGGTTGTAGGTCGAACGCTCCGAGAAGGTAGAGTTGCGATCACTAGGTGCCTGAAATCGGGCATCCAGCGTCGTAGAACGCAAATTTTCTTGCTGAGTGCTCAATGCACCCGCTCTTCTTACGGCGAAGAAGCCTGCCGACCGGCAGCGCCGCCACCACTGTGCTTGATTGTTCGACCGGTTAATTCCCGTGTCGGCATCCGGGCACGAACACGTGCCCGAAAGGCTCTGAACACACTTGTCTGACATCTCTACGCCCGCTACCACCTTCGCAGCCCTCGGTGTGCGCGCACCGCTGGTGAAAGCTCTCGAAGACGGCGGAATCACTTCTCCGTTCCCGATCCAGATCGACACCCTCCCCGACACTCTTTCGGGGCGCGACGTACTGGGCCGCGGAAAGACCGGAAGCGGCAAGACCCTCGCGTTCTCCATCCCCATGGTCTCCCGCCTCGCCGGCGAACTGTCCGGAGGAAAGCGTCGTCCGGGTCGACCGCTCGGCCTGGTGCTCGCACCGACGCGTGAGCTCGCCACCCAGATCACCGCAACCCTCGAACCATTGGCCGCCGCATACGACTTGCGCGTGACCACCATCTTCGGTGGCGTCTCGCAGCACCGCCAGGTTCAGGCTCTCAAGGCCGGAGTCGACATCGTCGTCGCCTGCCCCGGTCGCCTCGAAGACCTCATGAAGCAGAAATTCGTCAGCCTCGACGCCGTCGAGATCACCGTGCTCGACGAGGCCGACCACATGGCCGACCTCGGCTTCCTGCCCGTCGTCACCCGCATCCTCTCGTCCACCCCGCAGGACGGGCAGCGCCTTCTGTTCTCGGCAACGCTGGACAACGGCGTCGACAAGCTCGTCAAGCGTTTCCTCAAGAACGAGGTCATGCATTCGGTCGACGAGGCCAACTCCCCCGTCGCCGCAATGACGCACCACGTGTTCGACGTCGACGGCGTCGAAGCCAAGAAGGCTCTGGTCGAGAAGCTCGCTTCCGGTACCGGTCGTCGCATCCTGTTCATGCGCACCAAGCACCAGGCACGCAAGTTGGCTCGCCAGCTCACCGAGTCGGGCATCCCGTCAGTCGACCTGCACGGCAACCTCTCTCAGGCTGCGCGCGACCGTAACCTGGCGGCATTCTCCGCCGGTGAAGCGCGCGTCCTCGTCGCCACCGACGTCGCAGCGCGCGGCGTCCACGTCGACGACGTCGAGTTGGTCGTCCATGTCGATCCGCCGGCCGAGCACAAGGCGTACCTGCACCGCAGTGGTCGCACCGCTCGAGCAGGCAGCGCCGGCGACGTGGTCACCGTGGTTCTGCCCGAGCAGCGTAAGGATCTCGCGATCCTCATGCGTAAGGCAGCCATCAAGGTGACCCCGGTTCGTTCGACTGCCAACTCCGAGCACGTCGTCAAGTTGGTCGGCGACATCGCACCGCACGTCACGCCGGCTCCGAAGGCTCCGGCCCAGCCGAACGGTGGACGCGGACAGCGTCCCGCCGGCCAGGGTGGACGCGGCGGCGCAGCACGTTCGGGTCAGGCACGCTCCGGACAAGGCGGTCAGTCACGCGGTGCTCGCACCGGCGGAGTTGCCCGTCAGGAACATGCAGGCGGCGGCGCTCGCCGTCCCCGCACCGGCGGCGGCGCTCGCACCGCAGGCTCCACCGGGGGCCGTCCCGCGCGCTAGGCCACCCGGTACAACTCAATAAGATTCGTAGTGGACAGCGTCGGCCAATGGCCGGCGCTGTCGCCATCCGAAGCGCTCGAGATCCGGAACCTGTTGAAACTCAGTCACCTTCCCGACGCACAGCCACGCAATGGGGCGTACGGGTGACGGAATGCCCATGAGTTCGGTGAGGTACTTCTCGTCGTAGAACGAAACCCAGCCGATGCCGATCTCCTCGGCTACCGCGGCGAGCCACAAATTCTGAATTGCGAGTACCGCCGAGAACAGTCCGGTGTCGTCGACGGTATGACGGCCGAGGATGTTCGGGCCACCGCGTGACGGGTCGTAAGTGACGACGATGCCGGTACCGCTCTCGGCGATTCCCTCGATCTTGATAGGGTCGAACGTCGATCGGCGATCCTCGGGCAAAGACTGCGCGAACTTCAGCCGGGCATCGGCGACATGTGCCGCGAAGGTATTGAGCGTCTCCGGATTACGAACGACGACAAAATCCCACGGTTGCGTGTTTCCCACGCTCGGCGCGCGATGGGCGGCGTCGAGAATGCGCATCAGAGTTTCGTCGGGGATGACCTCTCCCGAGAACTCGGCGCGAACGTCTCGCCGTCGCCGAATCGCTTCGTACACGGATACATCTGATTCACTCACGCCCCGACGGTATAGCGGTGCAATCCCAGCATGGCGTCGGGGTGCGGTTCGACCGTTTCCTCGCGCACGCAGGCGCGGAGTGCGCTGCCGACCACTCCCGAATCCATCCCGGTACCGATCACAACCAGTTGCGTGGTTCGAGGTTCGCCCGACTTCCACCGCAGCGGCGTGATCCGAACATGATCACCCACCGATTGGATCTCGAATTTTCCTGTGTAACCCGGAATCTCGAAGTTCACGAATCCTTTGATGCGGTACACCCCCGGCGGTTGATTCTCGAGGAAATGCGTCAGAGCCCTGGCATCGAGTGGCATCTCCGACGTGAAATCAACCGATTCGTAGCGGTGGTGCAGGTGATCGTGGTGACACGAGCCGTCCTCGTGATCGTCGTCGTGCCCCTCGCGCAAGAGCTCGTCGAGGCTCAGTTGATCGCCCGGAGCGGGAGGGGTCACCTCACCGGAATCGAACAGCAGAGCAGGGTCTATCCGTGAATGCGCCGTCTCCACTATCGGCGCTCGCGGATTCAACTCGCGAATTCCGGCCGTGAATCTCTCGCGCTCGGAGACCGGAACGCTGTCGATCTTGTTGACTACCACCAGGTCTGCCAGGCGGACATGTTGATCGAGCTCGGGATGTTCGCGGCGAACGGTGGAGAAATTGGCTCCGTCGACCAGGACCACCAGGCCGCCGTAGACGACAGACGGGTTCTCACTTCCGAGGACGAGTCGAATCATGTTCCGCGGCTCAGCAAGCCCGCTCGCCTCGATGACGATGACGTCGATCCCGGATTGCCGTTGCGCCAACTTGTTCAGCATCTCGTCCATGTCCGAGACGTCGACAGCGCAGCACAAACAGCCGTTACTGAGAGACACCATCGAATCGACCTGACCGGCGACCATCATCGAGTCGATGTTGACGGAGCCGAAGTCGTTGACGATCACGCCGATGCGTACACCGTCGTTGTTGCGCAGAAGATGGTTGAGCAGCGTCGTCTTTCCCGAGCCGAGAAAGCCTGCGACGACTATTACGGGAATCTGCTTCTTCGCCACCACGCAACCTTCCGAAACCACACGTACCGATCAGTGATCGTAGTGGAGTGTGGCTCCGGAAGGTTCACGCTGACAGCAGACTCACACCGTGCAGAGCGGACGGATGTCCGACGTGCCCTCGGTGGTCGGTGACGTCAAGATCGTGCACGCGTTGTATCCACGGGATTCGGCGACCCGGCGGATCTCACTCCAGCCGGCCGCGTCGACAATCGGGGACCGTGAGAGCACGAACCCGGAAAGCCTGAGTGGATCGCCCACCAGTGCCCACGAATAATCGTCGGCGATATACGTGACGATGTAGTTGGGCGGACCGTCCAAACTCTCCTGCGAGGGCACCCCGGGGAAGCTCACATGCAACTGGGCACCCGTTGCTGGATCGGTAACTCGGGCATTCCCGACGATCTCGTTGGCTTGGCCGGTCCACGTCGTACACGTGTTCTTCACGCTCACGTTCGACGAATCGACGATCCCGTAACTCGCCCGGGTGTCCTTCGCGCACGCGAGGTTGAAGGGCTGAGGAATCGCCGCCACCTGGTTCCATTCCCCTACGTAGCGCGCGGCGTCCAGGTTCGCCACCGGCTGCAGAGGTTCCCAGAGTGGGCTCGCCTGCGCGGTTCCCGAAAACAGCGTCGCTGCGGCGCACACTCCCGCAATCGCAATCGCACTTCGCCCCGACCACTTCATGTCATTGCTCCTCGTCTGTACAACGCTCGATCGGCATTGGTTCCTCAAGGTATTCGGAGCTGACGGACTGGAGGATGGGGACGTATGTAAAACTACTTTCGGTTTGTTATGAACCTACTTCACAAACCTTATGTAATCTTTGCTCAAAGATAGCTGAAAGTCGGACGGAGCTACTGTGATGAAGGTTGTCGACTTAGGTCTCGAGCGCACTCGCTATGCAGTCATCGACGAGACGATCGAGTCGAGGTGGCGCCGAGTCACCTCGATGCAGCACGACACCGTTGCCGTCGTGACTCCGCGCGACCGGATCACTTTCGCCGAACTCGAACTCCGGACCGATGCATTGGTCCGCGAACTTCGCCTACGTGGGTCACACGGGGCTCGCCCGGTTGCGGTCGATCTCGAACCAACCGCCGAGTCGGTGCCCGCCATCCTCGCTACTCTGATTTCCGGTCGGCCCTTGGTCATGATCGACCCACAACTCCCCGAGGCCCGGCGAGCGCACATCATGAGCGCCTCGGGCGCCGTCGCGCTGCAGTCGATCCTCGACGAATCGGCCGCAACCGGCTTCCGTTTCGACAACGCGCTGGAACCATCGAGTTCCGACCCTGCCATGATCGCGTTCACATCAGGGACCAGTGGAGCGCCCAAGGGAGTCGTGTTGAGCCACTCCATGTGCCTGAACAAAGCCGACGAACTTGCCGCAGCAATCGACCTGCGCCCCGACGATCACATCGGAAACCTGTTGCCCGTCAGTTTCGGAGCCGGAATCACGGCCCTGATCATGGGACTGATGAACGGCGTCACGGTCTTCTGCTGGGATCCACGCGTAGACGGAGTTTCGGGAATCGACGACTGGCTGATCGAGAATTCGATCACGACCGCGCACTGCGCGCCGTCATTCCTGCGCGCGTGGTCAAGCCTCGAATCCGATGAAGCACCGGACAATTCGCTCGGATCGCTGCGGGTCGTCGTGACGTACGGGGAAGCAGTGCACGGCGAGGATTACGCGCGCCATCGCAGTCACGGCTTCGCTCGCGTCACTTACGTCAACTGGCTGGCCACCACCGAGACCGGTGTCGTCGCGTACAACGCGTTCCCACCACATTCCGAACTACCCGTCGGAGTGGTTCCGGCCGGACGTGCTCGCGACGGCAAGGACGTACAGATCGTCGATGTGAACGGCGTGCCTCTCCCCGACGGAGAGATCGGCGAGATACAGGTTGTCTCGAGCGATCTTGCCGACGGATACCACGGTGACCCGGATCGCACTGCGGCACGATTCACGCGCCTCGGCGACGGAGTGAGCATCTACCGGACCGGTGACCGGGGCCGTATCGACGAACGCGGCGAACTACAACTGCGGGGACGCGTCGACGACGCCGTCAAGATTCGGGGCTATTTGGTAGAGCCGATGGAAGTCGAGGCGCATATTCGTCGAATTCCCGGCGTCTCCGATGTTTTCGTGGCTGTTGTCCTCGAGAACGATCGACCGGAGATTGTCGCCTACGTGGTCCTGACCAAAGCCGTGATGGCACGGTCGGGCGCCGAAATGCGCCGCGAATTGGCCAAATTTCTACCGACCTGGATGCTTCCCCGACATTTTGTCCTCCTGGCCGAGTTGCCCCGCAACGAACGCGGAAAGGTCGATCGCCCGAGGCTGCCGACTGTCGCGGTGAGGAGCGATCTGCCAACTCTTGCCGGCCCCACCGAGCTGATGTTGGCTGGTATCTGGAGGTCGATTCTCTGCACCGACTCCGTCGACCGCGAGGACGACTTCTTCGAACTCGGCGGCGACTCACTCGCTTCCATCGAAGTTCTCAGCAGAATTCAGGAGAAGTTCCGGGTTCGAATCTCCAGCGCACAATTCGTCTCCGCCAGCACAATCAAAGACCTTGCAGGAGTTATCGATCGAAGTGCGGTCGTCAAGCAAAGCGCGCCGCAGCCGACGGTTGTGCCACTCAAATCCGACGGTAGTGGCACTCCCCTCTTCATCGTGAACGGTGCCGGAGCACCACCGACTGCATTGTCGAACTTGTCGAATTCTCTCACCACAGATCGCCCGGTTTTCGCGGCGCAGGCCCGCGGATTCGAATCTCGTGGCCTACCCGACCGCTCGGTGAAAGGTGCGGCACGGCGACTGATAGTCGAGATCAAGAAGATTCAGCCGACGGGCCCGTACCTGCTCGCCGGATACTCCTACGGTGGATACGTAGCTTTGGAGATAGCCGCTCAGCTCGAACAGGCCGGCGATGACATCCAGCGGGTCATCGTTCTCGACAGCAGGATTCCGAGTACTGTCGTCCAGCGGTTGGCGGCCCGCGCGGGCGTCCCTCTGGATGCGTCCGCCATCGAGTTGGCGCCTCAACCCCAGTCGAACGTCCGGTGGCAGCCGACCAAGCCCGCAGTCGCGGCACTGTGGGTGCGCTCGCTGTTCGCCGGGATCATGCAGTATCCACCTGCGATGCAGTGGATCATTTTCCTCTACATCGCAAACCAGGCGATAGCGAGACATCGCATTCGTCCCTGTGCTGCCCCAGTCACAGTAATCCGTGGCGCCTACAACAATCGGGGTTCCGAAGTTTGGTCGCTCATTGCCACGGGCTCACTCGAATTCGACGACATCGACGCCGGTCACGAAGACCTGATTCGTCCACCGTATGTTCGGCAAACTGCATCGGCCTTCGACCGAATCTGTGACCGAACATGACCAACGATGCTCACGTCCAGCTGTAGAAGAGGGAGCGGCGCGGAGTGACAGCCCATTCGGTCGTCGACGAACAGACCCTTTCCTTGACGAATGCACCCGCCCTGCCCGCAATGACCACTCCCGTTGACTCGTCGACACGAGTGGTCCGCTGGAACACACCTCGCCGCCTCCCGAGACTGATGCACCGGCCTGCGAACTTCGGAGTCACCGGGCGCGGCGCGGAACCTTCGAGTCGATGCAGGATCGTTTCGGCCGCATGGACTCCCAAGGGGATCGCGGCCTGACAACTCATCCTCAGTGAGAGATCACCGACTGCGACGCCATCGCCCGCACCAAAGATGTTGGGGTGGGACGAGCATTCCAGTCGATCGTCGACCTTCAGACGACCGAGATCGTCGACCGGGAGGCCACTTCGGCGCGCCAGCTCGGGGACCCCGAATTCGGTCGCGAGAATCGTGCAATCGGCCTCAACCCGTACACCTCCCGCTAGCTCGCAGGACGAACCGTCGATCCGAGTCACCCGGGATTCGGTGACAATATCAACCCCAAGGTCGGTCAATGTTCTGAGAATTGCCGATCGAGCACGATCTGACAGATCCGGGGCCAAGATTCCTCCGGTCACCAAAGTGATTCGGCTGCTTCGCTGCTCAGCCAATTCTGCGGCAGTCTCGATCCCGGTGAGACCGCCGCCGACAACGCAGACCGCAGCCTTCTCGTCGAGAGTCGCCAGCCTGGACGAGAGGCGGACCGCGTCCTCGAATTCGGCGACGCCGAACCCGTGCTCGTCCGCCCCGGCGATCCTGCTGGGCAACTGCCTACTTCCGACTGCGTAGACCAAGTAGTCGTAGTCGAGCACGCTGCCGTCGTCGAGGGTGAGCCTGCCGAGCGCCGCCTCGATCGTCGTCACCTCTCCGAAGACTCGGTGTGCCGCACGCGGTAGCGCCCTGTCGAACGAGACCGTCGCGTCGTAGCCAGCCGCGATCATCTGATGGAGCCTGATTCTTTGCACGAAGTGTGGGCGCGGATTCACGACGGTCACCGTGATGTCCGACCGAGTTCTCAGCAGTCGCTTCGCTGCCATGACGCCCGCATATCCTGCCCCGATTATCACCACGTGTGCACTCATGGTTCTCCGTTCCGCCAACGGTCCCCATGCTGAGAATGCACGGGATGATCAGGCCTCATCGCGGACGTTATTGAACATTGACGCCCTGGCGTTATGGCGGTCGACACATCTAGGCAGAACTGTGCTGCATGCAATAGAGACTCGAAAAACACAGGGTCGACAACACAACACTGGCTCGAAAACAACAAATGCTCTGCACCGGTTGGTGCAGAGCATTTGTTCGGGTGGAGCTAAGGGGACTCGAACCCCTGACCCCCACACTGCCAGTGTGGTGCGCTACCAGCTGCGCCATAGCCCCGTATTCAATTCACTCTAACAGTCGAACTCGCAGCGGCTTTTCTGCTTTCCGCTTGCTGGAAGAAAGTTACACCACTTGACTCCTGGGCAACAAATCGCCTGGTCAGAGCGAAGCGGCCGCTCCTCGTCCGAGCGGCCGCTTCAGCTCAGGAGGAGAGCTTGGAAACCCAGTCGCTGCTGCCCGTGTCAACGATCTTGCCGTTCGCCACTACCGTGGGCGTCCCGTTCGACCCGACATCCTTGAGCGCCTGGCTGGCGGCTGCGGCATTAGCCGCGGCGGCTTCGACGTTGGTGCCGGAAGAGATGCAGGTTGCCACGTCCTCGGATGCGCCCGCATCACGAGCGATCTGGGCGAGGTCGTCGTTGGTGTGATCGCTGCTGCCGCCCTCGGCAGGCTGCGTGTCGGTCGCGAAAAGCTTGTTGTGGAATGCGGAGTACGCGATCGCGTCACCACCCTGAGCGACGCAGAGCAGAGCGGCGCCGGCCCGTGTGGAGTAGTCACCGCTGCCCGACGCCCGGTTGAGGAAGTTCAGCATGTGGTACCGCACGGCGACGTCACCGTTGTCGACGGCGGCCGCGAGAGCCTGGCCACTGAGGTGCTCGAGAGCAGCGCAGGCCGGGCACAGCGGATCCTCGAAGAGATCAATGGTCGTCGCGGCGGAGGGCTTGCCGAGCAGCACCACTCCGTTGTCCTGCACCGTGACGGCAACTTCGGAACTCTGCACGGAGCCATAGCCGTCGTTCTGGGGCTTGTTCTTGCTGTTCGTCCACAAGACACCGCCGATGACGAGGGCCGCGATCACGAGCACCGCGAGGCCACCGATGATGTAGGTGGAGCGGCTCGAGACCGGTTCCGGCGAGTATTTGTTCTTGCTGCTCTTGGTGCTCACGCTGATGCAGTCCTTCGTGCGTCGAAACGATTTACCGATTGCTTACCTTGCCACTGAAGACTGAGTATCCACTGAGAACGCCGCGCGTGATCCGGGCCCCAATGCGAGCGGCGAACGCGGGAACACGAGCAGCCAGACGGCAAGTGCCAAGAAGCCGAGGTCCCGGAGAATCTCCTTCAAATAGTCCCAAGCGCCGACGTCGGCTGCACCTCCGCCGCCGAAACATCCGCAGTCGATGGACAATCCCCTGGCCCACACCGAAATGATCACCGCAATGAGAACCGTGAGGATGACCACCGAGACCGCAGCGGATACTCGCACCGCCAGCCCGACGAGGATCAGCAGGCCCAGCACTATTTCGACCAGGGGAAGAGCCGTCGCCACCGGACCTACCAGCGACTCGGGCAACAGTTGATAGGCGCGCACCGCGATCTTCGTCTGCACGGGATCAAAGAACTTGAGTCCCCCGGAAATCAGCCAAACGGCCGCCAAACCCAATCGGGCCACAAGACTCACGATGCGAATTGCCACCCGATCGAGAGTACAGAATGCCCGGTCAGTCCAGGTTTGTCCGCGCAGGAGTATCCGTTAGCACCGTCACATCAGTCAGATCTTCGACGACGGATTCGACGGGCTTCGTTCGCGACGGAACGAACAACCAACCCGTCGCCGACACGACTACTACGGCTCCCATCACCGCGAAGGCCGCCGAGTACGACACATGCTGGGCGATCAGCCCGGCACAAATCGGCGCCACTACCCCACCGATGTCGGACATCATCTGGAATACCGCCAGAACGGGTCCGCCTCGGGCCGTCGATCCGACAACATCGGCAACCGCGGCCTGCTGGGCCGGACTCATGAGCCCGGAGCCGACACCAGTCACTGCGGCGATGGCGAAGAACACCACAAGGTTGTCGGTGAATCCCATTGCGATGGTTCCCAGACCGCAGATGAGCAGACCGCTCACCACAAAGGGCTTGCGTCCGAAGCGGTCCGAGAGTCGTCCGGACACGATCAACACCAACGCGTTTCCGACGGCAAAGATCGTGAGAGCGTAGGCCGCTATCGACGGGTCTCGGTCGAGGAACTCCACGACGAACAGAGGGACCATGGCAACGCGAACTCCGAAGATCACCCCGCCGAAGGCGAGGTTCGATCCGAGCGCTGCCCGGTACACCGGCGACTGGAGCCCTTCGGTGAGAGTCATCGACTTCACATCGACAGCCTTGTCCGGTGACGCCAGGTGAGATCCACGCAGGCTCACGAAGACAACGAGCGCGGCGATCACCAGCGCAACTGCGTAGATGATGAACGGCATCCGCAGACCGAACTGCAACAGCGCACCGCCGACCAGCGGGCCGCCGATCGATCCCATGAGAAAGCTTGTCGCGTACAGCCCCGAGACGCGGCCGCGACTGTCCGGCGGTGACATGCGAATGATCAGCCCGAGAGCCGACACCGTGAACATCGTCGACCCGATACCGCCCAACGACCGGAACAGCAGAAGCTGCCAGTACTCCCCGGCGAAAGCGCACGCACCGGTCGAGACCGCGACGATCAAAAGGCCGACGATGTAGACCGGACGCTCACCGAGTTTCTGTACCAAAGTGCCGCTCATCGGCGCGAACACCAATCGCATGAATGCGAAAGACGAGATCACGATCGTGGCGGCGGTGACCGATACGTCGAAGCTGCGCGCGAACTGCGGTAGAGCCGGAGCGACCAACCCGAACCCGAGGGCGATGACGAAGCTGGCGGCGACCAGTACCCAAATTTCCTGTGGCAGCTTGGCTGCACGAGTTTTCATGTCGCCCGGAATTCTAGCCGGGCGACACGAGCGGTCCGCGAGCTAGTTCGCCTTCAAGACGCCGGACACCAAGTCCTTGGCCGCTGCCTGAACCTGAGCCAGATGATCGGCGCCCTTCATCGACTCGGCATAAATCTTGTACACGTCCTCCGTGCCGGACGGCCTCGCTGCAAACCACGCGTTCTCTGTCGTCACCTTGAGACCGCCGATCGCCGCGCCGTTTCCGGGCGCCGCGGTCAGTGTCGCCGTGATCGGTTCACCCGCCAGTTCGGTCGCACTCACCTGATCGGGAGACAGTTTCGCCAAGACTGCCTTCTGTGCGCGTGTCGCGGGCGCATCGATCCGCGCGTACGCTGGGCTCCCGAACTTCTCGGCCAACGCGTCGTAATGCGCTGACGGAGACTTTCCCGTCACCGCGGTGATTTCCGACGCGAGCAACGCAAGGATGATGCCGTCCTTGTCCGTCGTCCAGACCGAACCGTCGTGGCGGAGGAAGGACGCACCGGCGCTTTCCTCGCCGCCGAATCCCACCGACCCGTCGAGCAGACCGGGAACGAACCACTTGAAACCGACTGGAACCTCGAGCAATTCGCGGCCCACACTGCTGACCACGCGGTCGATCATCGAGGAACTCACGAGTGTCTTGCCCACCTTGGTGTCTGCGCGCCACCCTGGCCGGTTCGCGAACAGATACTCGATGGCAACGGCGAGATAGTGATTCGGGTTCATCAACCCGCCGTCGGGCGTGACGATGCCATGGCGGTCGGAGTCTGCATCGTTTCCGGTCGCGATGTCGTAGCGATCCCGAATTCCGATCAGCGACGCCATCGCGTCGGGCGACGAGCAGTCCATGCGGATCTTGCCGTCAGTGTCGAGCGTCATGAATCGCCAGGTCGGATCGACGAGCGGATTCACCACTTCGAGGTCGAGTCGATGAGTTTCGGCAATCGCGCCCCAGTAGTCAACGCTTGCCCCGCCGAGTGGATCTGCACCGATCCTGATTCCGGCATCGCGGATTGCATCGAGGTTGAGGACAGAGGGGAGGTCTTCGACGTAGTACCGGAGGAAGTCGTAGCGTTCGACGCGGTCCAGCGCCTGCGCCGCCGTGACACGCCGTACCCCGGAAAGCCCCTTGCGCAGTAGCTCGTTCGCTCGATCGGCGATAACCGACGTCGCATCCGTATCCGCGGGTCCGCCGTGTGGCGGGTTGTATTTGAAGCCGCCGTCACGCGGCGGATTGTGTGAAGGCGTCACGACGATGCCGTCGGCTTTTGCCTCGGGTCCGGTCGAGTTGTACCGCAAGATCGCGTGACTGACCGCCGGGGTGGGCGTGTAGGCATCGCGTGAATCGACGAGGACGACGACGTCGTTGGCGACCAGGACCTCCAAGGCCGACAGCCAGGCAGGCTCCGAGAGCGCATGTGTATCGCGGCCGATGAATAGTGGTCCGTCGATGCCCTGCGAAGCGCGGTACTCGACAATCGCCTGGGTTGTCGCCAGGATGTGAGCTTCGTTGAACGCCGCGTCGAGACTGGAACCGCGATGTCCTGAAGTGCCGAAAAGTACCTGCTGCATCGGGTTCTCGGGATCCGGGGTGCGCGTGTAATACGCGGTGACCAGATGAGGAACGTCGATCAGATCCTCTGGCAGAGCCACTTGTCCTGCTCGTTCGTGCGCCACGAATCCCCCTCGGCCCGGTGGTCGACCACTGTGTCGACGCGACTGTGGACAATTCTCTACCCTGGCCGCGTGGCGTGCACGCTCGACGCCGGATCGGTCAATCCGTGATCTGGATTCCCAACCACGCAGCGGACAGTCCGACGATCAAACTGACGACGATGTAGATCAGCGAGACGGCCGTCTGGCGCCTCTCGACCATCCCGACATTCTCGTTCGCAAAGGTCGAGTAGGTGGACAAGCCACCGCAGAATCCGGCCGCCAGAAGTGCGGCCATCTCGGTGGAAAGAGCTGCCCCGGTGAACAATCCAAGGAGGAAGCAGCCGATCACGTTGGCGGCGAACGTCGCAGCCGGGAATCCCTTGTACGCGGGTACATACCGCGCCAACAGGTACCGGCCACTCGCACCAGCGCCGCCGCCGAGTGCCACCAGGAGAACTGTCATGCCGACGCTCCGTCCCGCGCGCGGATCCAGCGTTCACCGAGCCCTTTGCCCAGTGCAGCGGCGAGGATCGCGGGAATCAGCGTCCCGAGTACATAGAGAATCGATCGCCACGGACTCTCCGTCACGGCGTGAACCGCGAAGGACGAGAAAGTGGTGAAGCCGCCACAGAACCCGGTGCCGAGAAAGAGGTACCCAACCTTGTTGTGGACGAGGAGGGCCGCGAGAACACCGAGAACGAACGAGCCGACGACGTTGATGACCAGCGTCGTCCAGATGTGGGGGAAGAGCTCCCCCAGCCCGTATCGACTCAGTGCCCCCAATGCTCCGCCGACGGCAACCGCTCCCACCGCACCCGGCAGCTTCAGATCACCCATGCTCTCGCCTCACCCGAAAGAGCCTACGTCCCGGATCGGGCTTTCGGCGGGCGCGGAATGAAGTAACTTGTCCGCTGCTGATACTCGCGATAACCCGGACGCTGTTCCATATGTCGCTCGAGCAACCGCGCACCGGTGGCGAAGACCAGGAAGTACGTCATGGCGATCGGCGAGAGGACAGTCAACACTCCCGGCCACACGGACGCCGAGACGAGGAAGATCCCCCACCAGACGCATGCGTCGCCGAAATAGTTGGGATGCCGCGTCCACGCCCACAAGCCTTGATCCATGATGTGGCCACGGCTACCCGGATCGGATTTGAATTCCTCCATCTGCCGGTCGCCGACCGTCTCGAACGTGACGCCGACAATCCACAGCGCGATACCGAGCACAACAAGAAGCCCGAAGCTGCCGTTCGATACTGCGGCGACCTGGATAGGCAGGGAGACGAACCACAACGAAATCCCCTGCGTGAGATAAATCTTGCGGATCGCATACAGCGTTCGATTACCCGTCGCTCGTCCGAGCATTTCTTCGTACCGCGGGTCTTCACCCTTGCCGCGGGATCTGATCGCCATGTGCGTCGCCAACCGCAGACCCCAGATCGCCACCAGCGCAAGCATCAGCAACCGGCGCCAGAGGTCGCCGGTTCCCACTATCGCGGACACGAGCGCGATCAGAACGAAGCCGGCGCCCCACGACACGTCGACAACATTGTGCCGCCCGATCCGTACACCGATGGTGGCTGTCACTGCCATTCCGACGGCGATCGCCAACAGGCTCGTGAGCGTGACCACTCCGAATGCGCCCCAGTCGAATCCGTTCATCGCCGCGACACCCACTGCGGCCGGACCGATTCCATATCCGATCGACCATCACCGTGCGGCCGGACCGACAGAATCTGATCGACGCCCATCCTGCCGTCCCGAAATGCCATTCCTCCGCCGACGAGATAGAGACGCCACACCCGAGCGACTTCGACACCCACGAGATCCACGACGCGATCCCAGTTCGATTCGAAGGTCTCGATCCACGCGTCGACGGTCCGCACGTAGTGCTCACGCAGGGCGTGCACGTCCCGGACTTCGAGTCCACCTTCCTCGATCATCGCAACAGTGCGACCGACCGGCCGCATGTACATGTCCGGCGCGATGAACGACTCGATGAACGGACCTCCCCCGGGGTGCGCACCGGTGCGTGACATCTGCTGAATCAGCACACGGCCACCGGCAATAACATTGTCGTGGAGCGCTTTCACGTATGTCGGATAGTTGTCCTCACCGACATGCTCACCCATCTCGATCGACGCGACCGCATCGAAGGGCCCGTCCGGAATCTCACGATAATCTTGGAGCCGGATCTCGACCCAGTCTTCCAAACCGAGTGCGCGGATCTTCGCGTCGACAAAAGCCTTCTGCTCCGCCGAGATCGTGATGCCGACAACCCGAGCGCCGTACTCACGCGCTGCATGCAGGCTCAGCGAGCCCCAACCACAGCCGACATCGAGGAACCGTAGGCCTCGCGCCCGATCGAGGCCGACCTTGCGGCACACCAGATCCAGCTTGTCTGTCTGTGAGTCTTCGAGCGTGTATTCCGGCGCGTCGGAAGTCCAATAGCCCGAGGAGTACGCCATGTTCTCATCGAGGATCAGTTGGTAGAAATCGTTCGACAAATCGTAGTGGTGCCCGATCGCCTCGCGGTCGCGGGCGAGACTGTGCAAGCGGCCCTTCACCTGAGCCTGCGACGACGGTGGAGCCAAAGGTCTCCCGAAAGCACCGAAGGATCGCGCAGCCTTGACCGCGGCCAGGACGAGAGACGGGGTCGGGGTAATCGACCCGAGCCCCCGCTGGGCAGAGACCTTCCACACGTGTGTGAGCGCATCACCGAGATCGCCTTCGACGTCGAGTTCACCGAGAACATATGCCTGCGCCGCTCCCAACTCGCCGGGATTCCAGAGCAAGCGTCGCAGCACATTCGGGCTGTAGAGCGTCACTTTCGGAGCATCTTCCGGACCTGCTGTGCTGCCGTCCCAAGCAGTCAATCTCACCGGAAGTTCGCCGCCGACAAGTGGACTGAGGATGTCCGAGAGACGGCCCGCAACGCCGGCACCTTGTGCCGTCCGATCCATCGTGGCGGTCATCGCTGGTTCCTCCGATCGAGAACAATTTGCTGGACGTCGAGATACCCCGAGCGAAACCCCGCCTCGGAGTAGCAGAGATAGAAATGCCACATCCGCGCGAACACTGCATCGAACCCGAGCGCGGACGCTTCGTCGGTGCGAGCACTGAAACGCTCGTCCCACAGCCGCAACGTCTGCGCGTAGTGATCGCCCATCGACATCCGCTCACGCACCCGAAGGGTTGTCATGCGTTCGGTGACGTCCTCTATCGCCCGCACCGACGGGAGAAATCCGCCGGGGAAGATGTACTTGTGCACCCAGGTGTAGGTGTTGCGGGTCGCGAGCATCCGATCGTGCGGCATCGTGATGGCTTGGATCGCCGCGCGCCCACCCGGCGCCAGCAGGGCGTCGATCGTCTGGAAGTAGCTTCCCCAGTACTGGTGGCCGACAGCCTCGATCATCTCGACCGACACGACGGCGTCGTACTCCCCCTGTACCTGCCGATAGTCGAGAAGGTCGACCTGAACGCGATCTGCCAGTCCCGCAGCGCTTATCCGCTTCGCCGCCAATTCCTGCTGTTCGACCGACAGTGTCACTGAGCGCACCGTTGCTCCGCGCTCGGCTGCTCGGATCGCCAATTCTCCCCAGCCTGTGCCGATTTCGAGTACTCGCGAACCGGGACCGACACCCGCACCGTCCAGCAGGCGATCGATCTTCCGATGCTGAGCCGCTGCGAATGCGTCCCACGACGGGGTAGCTCCTACCGACAGATCCTCGAAGAGAGCACTGGAATACGTCATGGTGTCGTCGAGGAACAGTTCGAACATCTCGTTCGAGAGGTCGTAGTGCCGGGAGATGTTCGAGCGCGTGTTCTGCGTCGAATTCCGCTCACTGCGAGGCTGCTTCGGAATGTAGAGGCCTCGTAGCCGCTGCAGGAAGTCGGGAATCAGCGTCGCCACCCGGGAGGCGAAAACTTCCAGGACCGCGGTGAGGTCGGAGGCTTCCCAATCGCCCGCCATGTACGACTCGCCGAATCCGATCAACCCACTGTCGCCCACACGAGCAGCGAAGTCGTCTGGACGGTGGATGACCATCAACGGCGAATCCGGACTACCTCCACCGGAGAACTCACCGTTGGGCATCTGAACGCGCAGCGGCAAGCGCGCGACCGCCTTGTGGAACAGAGCGCGGGCAACTGGCGACGCAACCCTCACTTTGAAACCGCTGGGCACCGTGGCAACGCCCGGCCACCGCTCGGATTCGATCGGGTGAGCGGAAGGTTCGGTGCCGAGAGTGGTCGTGGTCATTGCACTGCCTCCTGCGGGTGATGTTGCGGTCGGGGAACGATAGGTAAGCGCCTGGCCCACAGCCGGATTCCTTGAAATCTGATCTGCGCGGCGACTCGGAGCGGAGCCAGCGGGATGGAGAGCGCACTGCGGACGATCTCGCGCGTCGTCGCCGGCACACAACGACCGGACACCGTGGCTACGAATGGCGCCTTGCCGTCACGGGCCAGAACTATCGAGAGCGCGAGCGCGGTGTCGGGTAGCGGTAATCGCATCCGGTACTCGCCGTCCAGATCGTTGAATGGAGACACGTAGAACTCTTTGGACGTGCGAGCCCCGCCACGTTCGTCGGTTTCGAGCAGGTAGCAATGCCGCTCGCCGTAGGTGTTGTGAACCTCGGCAACGACGCACCGCTGACTGCCGTCGTCGTTCAGACACCAGAACACACTCAGTGGGTTGAACACATGCCCGAGAACACGTGCGTTCGCAAGCATGAGGATGCGGCCGCCGGCGAACTCCAATCCGTTAGTTGCCAGAAAAGACTCGACGTTGGCACGAATCGATCGGGTGGGGTCACCGAGGTGATCCCCGGCGTCGAACTTCGCCAAGGATCGCAGTGCCTTCGGGAGCTCGGGCAGATCGTCGACGTCGACGAGCCAGCTGTAACTTCGGTACTCGAACTCGTTGTGCAACGGCTCCGTTCGTACGTGTCGGATGCTCGTATGAACGATGGACGGCGTGATGGGTGCAGTCACGGCCACCGACCTCCGACGCGTTCGGCGGCACGCAGGCCAGACAGTGCACCGTCCTCGTGGAAGCCCCATCCGTGGTACGCACCGGCAAACGCGAGCACGTCCGAGTCCAACTCGGGAAGCCGCGCTTGAGCGGCGACGGAGGTGGGTGTGTACTGCGGATGCTCGTAGGTCATCTGATCGATCACCGAGTCCGGGGACACCATTTCGTCTCCCCCCAACGTCACCAGGTAGCGCCGACCGGTCTCCGGCAGCCGCTGCAACCTCGTCATGTCGTAGCTGACCAGAACGTGATCTGGCTTCGCGTTGCATTCAGGGATGTAGTAGTTCCACGACGCGCGCGCATTGGTGTTGCCGGGCAGCACATTTTCGTCCGTGTGAAGTTGGGTGTGGTTGACGGAGTACGGCATTGCGCCGAGGACCTGGGATTCGGCAGGCGTCGGATCCGCCAAAATCTTCAGTGCTTGCTGCGGATGCGTTGCGACCACAACTGCGTCGAAGGTCTGGATCTGGTCGTCGCCGTCACGAATGTCGACGCGATCGTCGAACCGGTGGACGGCGCGAACCGGCGTGTTCAGGCGGATATCCCCGATGCTTTTGGCGACGAGACGAACGTATTCGCCCGATCCACCGGTGACTGTTCGCCAGGTCGGCGATCCAGTGACGCTCAGCATTCCGTGGTGATCGAGGAACGAGAACAGGTACCGCGCGGGATATTTCAGCGCCGAGCCGGGATCACACGACCAGACTGCCGACACGAGCGGAGTCATGAAGTGAGCGGTGAAGTAGTCGGAGAACCGGCCGCTGCGCAGAAACACTCCCAGTGTCTGGTCGGGTGCCGACGGATCCGTGTTGTCGAGCAGAGCGCGGGCACGGCGATGGAAGCGCTTGACCTCCATTAACATCGACAGAAAGCTGCCGTTGACAAGGAGCCCCGGCGTCGGGAGAACGCCGCGCAACCCTTGGCCTCCCGAGTACTCGAGACCGCAACCCCCACACCTGACCGACATACTCATGTCGGATTCCTGCGTAGGCACATCGAGTTCTGCGAACAATCGCAGCAATGTCGGATAGGTGCGATCGTTGTGAACGATGAACCCCGTGTCGATGGCGAGGCTTCGCCCTTCCGGGTCGGTGACCGAATGGGTGTCCGCGTGCCCGCCGAGCCGTGAATCCGCTTCGTAGAGGGTGACGTCACTGTCCTTACTGAGCACCCACGCCGCTGTCAGACCTGCGACACCACTACCGACGACGGCCACCTTGCGCTTGTCGGAACTCATCGTCGTTCTCCCATCTTTGTTGCGGCTACCCCGCGACTCATTCGTGCGATTGCATCCGCGACGAGGCGATGCCAGGTCGCCGCCCGACGGAGCATGAAGTGGCCTGCGCCGCCGATGCCGATCCATTCAGCGCTCTTACCCGACTTCTGCAGTTCGTCAACTTTCCGACGAGACGCTGCCGGGTCGGTCCACGAGTCGGCCGTGCCGTGGAGCACAACCAGTGGTGTGTCCGAACGCAGATTCACCGACGTTCCATCGGGCCACCACGGCGCCAGCGCAACCACACCGACCACCGCCGGATCGCCACACAGTTCGGCGGCGACCCGTCCGCCCATCGAGTGGCCCAGCAAAATCACCCGAGCTTGTGCATTACGTTTCGTTATCGCGTCGAGTGCGGCTCGAGCGTCGGCGACCGGACTGCGCTCGGCACCGTTCCAACCACGCACCCGATAGCGAGCCTGCACCGCTCTCACACCGGAGCGGCGAAGCTGAGCGGTGAACGGGCGCATCCGAAGGTTGGACAGATGCCAGGCGCGAGCCGGGCGATGGCTCGAGACCTTTCCTCCAGGCAG
Source organism: Rhodococcus sp. MurmanLake-1 (assembly GCF_056945715.1). Classification (NCBI taxonomy): domain Bacteria; kingdom Bacillati; phylum Actinomycetota; class Actinomycetes; order Mycobacteriales; family Nocardiaceae; genus Rhodococcus; species Rhodococcus sp. MurmanLake-1. The sequence goes on from NZ_JBWZNF010000001.1 coordinate 936,374, forward strand.
CACGAGCACCACCAGGTGCTGGTCACCGTCCTGCTGTTGCCGTCGGTTGGGCGTCATGCATGGCATTCGGAGCCGAAAACCATTTGGATGGGGTTCGTAGAATTTCTTTTGTGAATCGTGAAGCACTCGTCGGTGACGTCCTCGACGCCATGGACGCCAACTTGGTTTCCCATGCCTGCCACCTGCATGAACACTTGCCGACTGCATCGGTCACGGTCACTGCGGACGTTGTCGTCGCAGACAGCGGCCTCGCCGACGACACTTTCAACATCATCGCTGGTGCTCGCTTCGCCGTACCTGCCGACGGGCCCGAAGATCGGCGACTGATCGACATCCTCGCCTCGATTCGGGCAACCGGACGTCCGTTCTCCTGGTGGACCGGACCCCGCGATAATCCCTCTGACCTCGGGGCTCGACTGTCCGCCCTCGGCTGCGTGCGCTCCGAGGAAGAACGAGCGATGACGGCGGACCTTGACGTCGTCCCTCATCCGACGCCTGTCCCAGAACTCTCCGTTCATCGGGTGACTACTCGTACCCAGCTCGCCGACTATGCCGCCGTGATGGCCGCCAACTGGTCGCCGCCCTCAGCCGCAGTAATTGGATTCTTCGAAGACACCGCTGATGCCGCCCTCGATGAGCGTTCGCGGAGTTCGTTTGTCGTGGGGTACGCGAACTCCCAGCCTGTCGCCGGAGCCGAGGTCCACTTTGCCGCCGGCGTCGCCGGACTGTATGGCGTCGTCACACTCGAAACGGCTCGCCGACGCGGATTCGGCTCGGCGGTCACCCTCGCCGCACTCGACATCGCCCGCGAGCGAGGTGCCCGAACAGTAGTACTTCAGGCGTCCAGCGACGGCGCACAGCTCTATCGAAACCTCGGCTTCAAGGATGTCGGCACCTACGCCGAGTACTCGATCGGCAGCAGTTAGACGTCCCCGCGGGGACGCTTTCACCCCGTATCCGTGAAGGTGTCGGCACCCACATCTACCATCGAACGTACATTCGAAATGATGTCGGACGCGAGCCGGGGGGCAACCATGAACGCAGCATTAACCGAGAACGCACCACTGATCGATGAAGAAACGCAGGGTTCCGCCCGAGACGACGTGGATCAGCTCAGCTCGGAAATCTGCGCCCTCGCCGGCCAGATCGCCGCGGCCACGGCTCGATTCCTTACCCTCCTGTCGAAATTCGACGAAGACCGCGGATGGACCGGTCCGGGACTTCACTCGTGCGCCCACTGGTTGTCGTGGAAGTGCGGAATGAGCCTGCACACCGGCCGTGAATACGTTCGCGTCGCCAAAGCGCTCCGACCTTTGCCCGAGATGCGGAAGGCCTTCGAGCAAGGCCGCCTGTCCTACTCGAAGGTTCGCGCCCTCACCCGGGTCACCACGCCCTCCAACGAAAAGCAGATGGTTCGGTTCGGATGTGAGGCGCCCGCAGCCCAGATCGATCGTCTCGCCGCAGGTCTGCGTAAAGCAACCGACAACGAATCCGGCAAAACCAAAGCGGTCGAACATCTTCAGGTCCGCTGGCATTGGGACCCGGATACGGGCGAATTTGTCATCAAAGGACGCCTGCCTGCGCAGGACGGCGCCCGAATCCTCGCAGCGTTAGCTGTGGCGGAACGTGAACGCACCCGAATCGCCGCCATCCGCCCCGTCGACGAGAAGGCCACAAAGAACCCGGTCGGAAATATCGGGCCAGGTCTCGTCGCGATGGCAGAGCTCGCCACCGCCGCAGTCACGGACCGCACGCCCAAGGCCGCCGCGAACGAAGTTGTGTTCTTCCACGAAGCGAACACCGTCCGAGTGCCGAGCGGACCCGCATTGCCTCAAAATGCCGCTGAGGAAGTGCTCTGCAACGCCAAGCTTCGCCTGGGAACGACCAAGGAAGGATGCGTTCTGAATCTAGGTCGGCGGACTCGCGTCGTCAGCGCTAAACAAATGTTGGCATTGAACTACCGCGACGGATGCTGCCGCACACCAGGATGCGGACGGACCCGCTTCCTGCACGCACATCACGTGAGATTCTGGGGACGTGGCGGCAATACGGACTTGGACAATCTGATCATGCTTTGCGGTACCTGCCACCGCGCGCTGCACGACGGCCAGTTCACGATCTCTGCACTCGGCGAGCAGAAGTTCGCGTTCCACTACGCCAATGGAGACGTCATCGACCCAGCACCGCCAACAGAGGGGTTCGCCGATGGCCTATTGCGCGGAGACGTACCCGATGACGCGATCGTGCCGGCATGGAGCGGAGAGCCCCTCCACCTAGATCACGCGGTCAGCGTCATCCTTGACGGCTGGGCCGCGTGAGCAAACATTGGTCTAGTCCAATCTGAATCCGTCGTGAACAATCGGACAACCCTCGCATTCAGGTAGTGCAATTGGTCTAGTCCTATCGCAATATCTTTAGCGTGACCAAGAAAATCGCACGCACCTCAGCCGCTATCACACTCCTCCTCGCCGGCGCTGTTGCTGCCGGAACTGCAACTGCTGCAGCAATTCCCGGATCGTCCGACCTCAATCCGTCGGCCGCCGAGAAGACAGTTGTCATCGGCCTTGACGGCACCATGCTCAGCCACATCAAGACCGCCGACGCTCCCCGTCTCCAGAAGCTGATCGCCGAAGGAACCAGCGGAGAATCTTCCATCCTCGGCCACACCACCATCTCCGGACCGTCGTGGTCGACCATCCTGACCGGCGTCTGGGACACCAAGCACGGTGTCAAGGACAACACGTACGCAGGCGCCCGCTTCGACCTCTACCCGAGCGTGTTCACACGGTTGGAAACAGCACAGCCCTCTCTGCTCACCGAGTCGATCTCCACCTGGGGCGGCATCGACAACATCGCATCCAGCGGCACGCCGAAAGCCGACGTTGTCGTCACCACTGCCGATGCAGGTTCCGGAGCGGCCACCGATGCTGCGACCGCTGACGCCGTCGCCCGCGACATCACCGACAAGGGACCTGACCTGATCTTCACCCAACTCGATCAGGTGGACGGCGCGGGGCACAGCGGCGGCACCAACGGCGCTGCGTACGAAGAGTCCATTGCCTCGGTCGACGCTCAGGTGGGCAAGATTGTCGATGCCGTTGATCAACGCGCAGCGAAGACCGGTGAGAAGTGGACGGTTCTGGTCACTGCGGATCACGGCCACAAGCCTGCCGGAGGGCACGGTGGCCAGACGCCGGCGGAAGCAACGACATTCGTCATTGCACGCGGTGCGGGATACGCGGCCGGCAAGACCACCGACGCGTACACGATCGCCGACATCACGCCGACCATCCTCCAAAGCCTGGGCGTTGCATTGCCTGCCGATCTGGACGGAAAGCCGCTGGCCAAGGAAGCTCCCGGCTTCGTCGGCTCGGTCGACCTGGGATTCTTCGGCTCCTGATCGCAAGAAGACCCGGGCGCTCAGCAGAGTGCCGCAGCAAGACCGCAAAAAGGTCGGGCCGGAGAGCGTGTGCTCTCCGGCCCGACCTGTTGTGGAGCTGCCGGGAATTGAACCCGGGTCCTACGTTGAATCGCTAGGGCTTCTCCGTGTGCAGTTCGCTAAGTCTCTACTTGGATCTCCCAGTCTCGCGAACAAGCCAGGATGACGATCCCAGTCACTGTTTGATGTCCCATTCGACTCCGTGACCGAGCCGAACAGTAAAGCCCTCTAGCTGATGCCAGGAACCGGGTCGAGGGCAACCCCGGGCTGACAGACACGCTTCGCTACTTAGGCAGCGAGAGCGTAGTCGCGCTGATTGGAATCGGCGCTTATAGGTTTGCAGCGACGCTTACGGTGGTCTCTTGCCTGCACCGACACGCTTCCCCTAACTCAACACACGCAGTCGAAACCGTTCAGCCCCGTGTGTGCCCCGCGTCTTTCGTGGGGCTATTCACTATAACGCGCCGAAGTTCGGAAGTCATACCAATTAATCGGCGGCACTTTCCGTGTCCTTCGCCGCAGCTGATTCCCTGATAGCTGCGGTCTCACGCTCTGCAGCACCGGTGATGTTGGTGATCATCCCCTGGAAGACAACTCCGTGGAAAGGCAGGATCGAGTACCAGTACGCCCGGCCGGCGAGCCCGCGAGGGAAGAAGACCGCACGCTGATCGAGATGCGAACCCACCGGCCGTCCATCCGCACCCGCCGGACCTTCCGACACTCGCAACTCCAACCATGCTCCGCCCGGGACCTTCATCTCGGCGCGCAATCGGAGCAACTTGCCTCGATCGATTTCTTCGACCCGCCAGAAGTCCAGGGCTTCACCGGTGTTGAGTCGACGTGGATCCCGTCTACCCCGGCGCAGTCCGACCCCGCCGACCGCGCGGTCCATCCACCCCCGGATGGCCCACGCCAAAGGGAATGAATACCAACCATTCTCGCCGCCGATCGACTCGACGACCGACCAGAGGGTTTTCGGATCCGCAGCACAGTCACGGTCGCGGTGGTCTACGTAAACTGCCTCCCCTGCCCAGTCCGGGTCGGACGGAAGAGGATCGGACGGCGCTCCCGCGATCGTCGCGCCGGACCACGCCGTCTCCACCTCACCGGTCTCGATCTTGCGAAGCGCCAAACGCACAGCTTCCCGGTACGGCGTGAGGCCCTCAGCGGGAGGCGGGATGAAGTCGTCGATGTCGTGGTTGTGCATCACCGCGTCGTTCTGCAGTGATTCGATCAGTGGCATCGCCAAGCCCCGTGGGATCGGCGTGACCAATCCCACCCAGTGACCTGCCAGACGCGGGGTGAGGACGGGCAAGACGAGGATGCGTCGGCGTACCAATCCTGCGACGTCGGCGTAGGTGTTCATCATCTCGCCGTACTGCATGACATCGGGCCCACCGATGTCGAAGGCGCGGTTGACCTCTGGCGTTGTCGCCGCGGCTGCGATCAAATAGTGGAGTACGTCACGCACCGCGATCGGCTGAATGTTGTTGTGCACCCACTTGGGTGTGGTCATCACCGGAAGCCGGTTGGTCAAGTGGCGCACCATTTCGAAGGACGCCGAACCCGATCCGATCACCACCCCAGCTTGAAATACAACTGTCGGAACCTCGGAGTCGAGGAGGATCCGACCGACTTCGAGCCGAGACTGCAAGTGAGTCGACAATTCTCGGTCGGACGGATGAAGCCCGCCCAGGTAGACGATCCGGCGCACCCCCGCATCGCGAGCAGCGGCGGCGACGTTCTCCGCGCTTCGCTTGTCGATATCCGAGAACGACCCTCCACCGCCCATGGCGTGAACGAGGTAGTAGACCACGTCGATATCGTCGAAAACACCTGAGAGGGAGGCACTGTCGGTCAGATCCCCACGCTTGATCTCCACCGAATCATGCCAGGGCACATCTCGCAGTTTCTCCGGGCTGCGCACCACCACTCGAACGCGATGGCCCTCTTCGACCAGACGAGGGGCAAGACGTCCGCCGATGTATCCGGTCGCACCCGTGATCAACACTCTCACTGCGTCCATCACCCCACGCTACGCACAATTCAACTGCGAAGCGCGAGTGCAACCTCGAGGTCGTCGTTGGTCAACATCATGTTGATCCCCGCTCCAGCCTTCGCCCCGGCGGCTGCGGCCATGATGACCTGGGCACCCGGGTCGACGACGTTGCCCGCAGCGAACACGCCGGGCACGCTCGTCGCCCCCATCATGTCGACTGTGACGAAATCGCCCATCATCGTCTCAGCGCGCTGCGCGCCGAATGCGCGCAAGATCGCATCGTTGGGGTCCATCGTGAGAGCGCCACCGACAAAGACCGCCGAACGCGCGACCACAGTGCCGTCGGCCAACCGCACGCCCACCAACCGATCATCCTCGACGACGGGACCAGCGACCTCACCCTCGACGATCGAAATATCGCGAGCTGCAAGCTTTTCCCGATCTTCGGAACTCAGTTCGGTGATTCGATGGAGGAAGAGAACTACGTCGTCCGACCACTGGCGAACCATGAGGGCCTGGTGCATCGCAAATTCCGCGCTCTTGGCGATCACGCCAAGCGGCTGATCGCGCACGCTGTACCCGTGGCAGTACGGGCAGTGCAACACGTCGCGGCCCCAACGCTCGCCGAAGACTTCGAGTTCGTCCGGCAGGCGGTCCGTCAGACCCGTTGCAACGAGGACCTTGCGCACCTGAATCTTGCTGCCGTCAGCCAGTTCTACCGAGAACTTCTCGCCGTCCCGTGTCACGGAGACAACGGTGCCGTCATGGAACTCGCCGCCGAATTTGCGGACCTCACCTCGCCCGATGGTCAACAATTCGGCGGGGTTCATGCCGTCGCGGGAGAGGAATCCGTTCATGTGATCGGCGGCCGCGTTCCGTGGTGATCCGTTGTCGAAGACGATCACGGACCTGCGTGCCTGACCAAGGATGAGTGCGGCGTTCAGCCCTGCCGCGCCGGCTCCGATTACTGCTACGTCGAATGAGTTCTGCGTCATGAATCCAGAATGACAAGAGATCGCATTCTTGACAAACACTGTTGCCACTTTGGCAAAATAGATCCATGACCGAAACATCGTTCGAAGCCGTTCTAGCCGGCATCGGCCCTCGCCTACGTGCGTTGCGCCAGCAGTCCGACATGACCCTGGCCGACCTGTCGGAGACCACCGACGTCAGCGTCAGCACACTCTCGAGACTCGAATCCGGTACTCGCCGAGCCAACTTGGAGTTGCTGCTGCCGATCGCCAAGGCACACGGCGTCCCGTTGGACGACCTGGTGAACAGCAAGATCAAGGACCCCCGCGTTCGAGAAGAACCGCGAACGGTCGGATGCATGACGGTCATTCCGCTGACCAGTCAGCCCGGCAACCTCCAGGCCTACAAGATGATCATCTCCCCCACCGACGACGATCGCGAACCGGGATCCCACGAGGGCTACGAGTGGGTCTACGTTCTGTCCGGGCGCATCCGACTCCAACTCGGCGACCGAGATTTCATCATGGGGGCAGGTGAGGCCGCCGAGTTCGACACCCACATTCCGCACCGCATCAGCGCTGCCGACGGCCGACCTGCGGAGGCGATCAGTCTCTTCGGGAAACAGGGCGAGCGTGTTCACCTACGCGCAGCGCCGGCCGACAGACGCGGCTGAAACACTAGGACTGAAAACGCTGGAACTCGAAAGAATCTAGGCGCCCGCGACGGCAATCATGCCGACTGCCGCCAGCGCCAACAGCATTCCCGCTTGTTGCACGCGGCTTACCCGCTCGCCCAGCATCACCATGGCGAGCAGAACCGTCGCAGCCGGATACAGCGAACCGATCACGCTGACCAGTGAGAGCATTCCGCCTTGGAAGGCGTAGATCATCGTCCCGTTCGCGACGACGTCGAGGACGCTGACGTACACCGCGAGTTTGAGTGGCTCGCCTCGTGGGAGAACGAAGTGACCGGCCGCCAGCGCGACCAACCACACCACGACGGTCGCTGCGCCGCGAGATACGGCCAACGCCCAAAGCCCGCTGCCCTCGCCGATCTGGTGAAGTGCGATGAACGAGAGAGCAAATGCGCCACCGCTTCCGACGGTCAGAAGCGCCACTTGCCTGGTGAAGCGGAGAGTGATTCCGCCGGCAACCTCACCCGCGGTGTCGTCAGGCGACTCGCGGCTGACCAGGACGACGGCGACCAGCGCGACGGCAATACCCAGGTACGCGATCAACCCCGGCCGCTCACCGAATGCGAATCCGACGAGGACCGGAATACCCGCCACCAGAACAGCTGTCAGCGGCGAGACCACCGACATGGGGCCAGTTGCCAGCGCGAGATAGAACCACCACACCGCCAGACCACTCGTGACGCCCGCGATCGCGCCCCAGATCAAACCGTTCAGCGTCAGCGTCCCGGAAACGAAAGGTGCTGCGATCAGAACGATGACGAGCGAGAGCGGATACGAGACGATCACCACACGCAGTGCGGCAACTCGTCGTGATGCAACTCCCCCGACGAAGTCGCTGACTCCGTAGGCAACTGCCGCCACGAGGGCAAGCAGGATGGAGGTCAGCGCATGCCCTTGATACGACGACCGAGCTCGCGAGTCACCTCGCGCTCGGCGGTCCGCTTGGCCATGTCCTGGCGCTTGTCGTAGTCCTGCTTACCCTTTGCCAGCGCGAGTTCGACCTTGACCTTGCCGTCGTTGAAGTACATCGACAGCGGAACCAGTGTCTGGTTTCCCTCGCGGGTCTTGCCGACGAGGTGCTCGATCTCACGCTTGTGCAGCAGGAGCTTTCGGGTGCGACGCGGTGAGTGGTTGTTCCACGTGCCTTGCGTGTACTCCGGAATGTGCAACGAGCGCAACCACACTTCGCCGTTGTCCACGGTGGCGAATGCATCAACGAGCGACGCCTTGCCTTCACGCAGACTCTTGACCTCGGTCCCGACGAGCGCGATACCGGCCTCGTAGGTGTCGATGATCGTGTAGTTGTGGCGTGCTTTGCGATTGGTCGCAATGACCTTGCGGCCCTTTTCCTTCACTGTCCGGGCCTCTCAGTCCGCTGTCTTGCTGTCGAATGGTTCTTGCTGTTCCAGCATAGAAGCTCGTGCAAACCGATTATTCGCGGACGTACAGACGCAGTGTCACGTACGCCGTCACCGCGGCCATTCCGACGCCGGCAAGTACGAGGATCGGCGAGACGAACAGCACGTCACTGTTGGAGATCCGCGCCACGATATTGGCTTCGTAGACATCGGACAGGACCCCGTCGATGAAGACGTTCTTCGCCGTGAACAGTCCGGCAATGGCGAGCACCGCACCGATCAAGGCCGCCACGACGGCTTCGAGGAGGAACGGAAGCTGGGTGTACCACCGCGTCGCGCCGACCAACCGCATGATGTTGACCTCGGTACGACGCGTGAACGCGGCGATCTGGACCATGTTGGCGATCAGCAGGATGGCCGCGATCGCCTGGACGATCGCGATCGCGAACGCTGCGTTGCGCACTCCACCGAGCACACTGAACAGTCGGTCCACCAACTCGCGCTGATTGAGCACACTCTCGACGCCGGGCCTCGAACCGAAGGTGTCGTTGATGACGCCGAACCGCTCCGGGTCACTGAGCTTGACCTTGAACGACGCCGGGAAGCTGTCCGGGCTCACCAGCGCTGCCAGCTCGGGCTGGTCCTTGAACACGCGCTCGGTGGCGTCCTTCACGGCGTCTTCGCGGTTGAGGTACTGAACCGCGACGACGGACGGAGTCTGCTCGAGTTCCTTGCGCAACGAACTGCAGATCTCCTGCTCGCAACCGGGATCAGCCGAAGAGATGTCGTCGGTCAGGAAGATCTGCACCTCGACGCGTTCGAGGAAGATCTGCTGGGTCTTGCCTGCCATCTGCACGACCAGCAGACCACCGCCGAAGAGACCGAGGGAGATCGCCGTCGTCAAGATCATGGCGATGGTCATCGTGATGTTGCGGCGTAGGCCGGTCAGTACTTCGCTGAAAATAAAGCTGGCGCGCATCGGGGAATCCGATTCCTTTTCGAGAGGCCGGTTGTTTCACGACAACCGGTGGGCGTACGGGACGTGTGGTCGTAGTCGGCGCTACCTGCCGACGCCGTACACACCCCGCGCTTCGTCTCTGGTCACCTTGCCGAGATCGAGTTCGATGACGCGTCGACGCATGGAGTCGACGATGTGGTGATCGTGGGTCGCCATCACGACGGTGGTGCCTGTGCGGTTGATCCGCTCGAGCAGCAGCATGATGTCCTGGCTCGTTTCGGGGTCCAGGTTGCCGGTGGGCTCGTCGGCGAGCAGCACGAGCGGGCGGTTCACGAATGCGCGGGCGATGGCGACGCGCTGCTGCTCACCGCCGGAGAGTTCGGTGGGCAGTCGATCGGCTTTGCCGGCCAGACCGACCATGTCGAGAACCTCGGGCACAGTGCGCGCGATGACGTTGCGGGGTTTGCCGATGACTTCCAACGCAAAGGCGACGTTCTCGGACACCGTCTTCTGCTGAAGCAGGCGGAAGTCCTGGAAAACACAGCCCATGCTCTGGCGAAGCTTCGGCACGCGGCGGGCCGCCAACTTGTTGACGTGGAAATCCGCCACCTCGATGTCACCGGACGTGGGCGACTCCATCTTGAGCAGCAACCGCATGAACGTCGACTTGCCAGAGCCGGAGGGGCCGATGAGGAAGACGAACTCCCCCTTCTCCACCTCCACGCTGACTTTGTCGAGCGCCGGCCTGGTGGAGGCCTTGTAGGACTTCGACACATTCTTCATGCTGATCACAACTAGCCAGTCTAGCCGTTATCTAACGGTGACCTTGGCGCCACGCGCGAGCACCCTCGTCCTTATCCGGTACCGGTGGTCGCAGGTGACTGTGGCACCGACGTCGGTGCCTGCATTGCCGCACCAGGTTGCGGGACGGTCGTCGTCGCAGGAGTCGTCGGCACTATGGTCGCAGACTGTTCGGCGTTTCCCGGAGCAGGCGCTGGACCAGAAGTCGGCGTCGGAGAACCGGAGCTGCCCGTACTCGATTCCGAGGACGGAGCCTCGGAGGTGGTCGTCTGCTCGGTCGAGGACGGCACGGGGGTCGTCGTCGACGGTTTGACCGATGGAGCGATGTACGGCTCGGTGACTGACGTGTCGACGCTGGGCGGCGGAGTTGCTGCCGTTTCTTCCGGATTGAGGTACGTGTGCAGCAGATACGTGAGGATCCAGGCGACCACGAGAATGAACGTCGAGGTGCGCATCCGGCCACCGAAGATCCGTGACGGAAGCCAGTCCAGGTGAATCAGGCGGTCGAGTCCGCGGCGCGGTTCCTGATCGGTCATTCGCTCGCCTCCTCGGTCCGTGCGGTGTGCAGATCCGGTGACACCGTGATCCCCTGACGTCGCAGTGCTGCGGCGACGCGGACACGAAGTGCTCGCCCGACCTGGAATTGTTTGCCAGGCAGCGTGCGCGCAACCATCCGCACGTTGACCTGATCGACCTCGAGGCTTTCGACGCCCATGACAGTGGGCTCGTCGAGCAGCAGTTTCTTGAGTCCACGGTCAGCCATCGCGTCGACTCCGACCTGACGAAGTACCTCGTTGACCCGGGTGAGGTCGGCAGTCGCCGGAACCGGAACGTCGATGACGGCGCGTGCCCAGTCCTTGGACAGGTTGGTCGCTTTCACGATCTGGCCGTTGGGAACGGTGATGACCTCGCCGTCGGAGTTTCTCATCCGCGTCACGCGCAGGGTCACGTCCTCGATGACACCTTCGGCGTCGTCGGAGGAGCCGGTGATCGCAAGCCGGACGGTGTCACCGAAGCCGTACTGGCGTTCGGTGATGATGAAGAAACCGGCAAGAATGTCCTGCACGACGCGCTGTGCACCGAAACCGAGCGCCGCACCGAGAACAGTTGCCGGCGCCACGAGACTGCCGATCGGCAAATTCAGTTGGTCGAGAACCTTCAGCGTCGCGATCACGTAGATGAACGTGATGACCACCCAGGTGATGACCTGCGCGACCGAGTGGCGATGCTTGGTCGCCTCGGAGCGAACCAGCGCATCGCCCAACTGATAGTTGGAGTCGATCTGGTCGGTGACCTTGTTGCCGCCCCAACTGACCAACCGGGCGAGAATCATCGCGCCGAGCACGGTCATGAGGACGGACAAACCGGTGGTTTGAAGCCAATCGAGCAGGTTCTGCCCAGGTCGAAGTAAAGTCATCGTGCCTTTCGGTATCCGAACGCTATGCGGACTGGTTCTCGCTCATGCGCCAGCGAATGCCGGCCTCGAGGAACCCGTCGATGTCGCCGTCGAGCACTGCCGACGGGTTGTTGACCTCGTACTCGGTACGCAGGTCCTTGACCATCTGGTACGGATGCAGAACGTAGGAACGCATCTGGTTGCCCCACGAGCTGCCGCTGTCGCCCTTGAGCGCATCCATCTCGGCGCGCTCTTCCTGACGCTTGACCGCGAGCAGCTTGGCCTGCAGGACGCGCATCGCCGACACCTTGTTCTGGAGCTGCGACTTCTCGTTCTGACAGGTGACGACGATTCCCGTCGGGATGTGTGTGAGTCGAACGGCGGAGTCAGTGGTGTTCACGGACTGGCCACCCGGACCGGACGAGCGGTAGACGTCGACGCGGATGTCGTTCTCGTTGATCTCGATGTGGTCGGTCGTCTCGACGACCGGCAGGACCTCGACCTCGGCGAACGACGTCTGGCGACGCCCCTGGTTGTCGAACGGGCTGATTCGGACGAGCCGGTGGGTGCCCATCTCGACGGACAGCGTTCCGTAGGTGTACGGGCCCTTGATCGCGAACGTCGCGCTCTTGAGTCCGGCTTCTTCGGCGTACGACGTGTCGTAGACCTCGACGCCGTAGTCGTGCTTCTCCGCCCAGCGGATGTACATACGCATGAGCATCTCGGCCCAGTCTGCGGCGTCGATACCGCCGGCGCCGGAGCGGATGTTGATGAGTGCGTCGCGCTCGTCGTACTCGCCCGACAGCATGGTCTTGACTTCCATCGCCGCGATGTCGTCACGCAGGCTCGCTCGCTCGGCGTCGGCATCGGCCACCGCGTCGGGGCCTTCGTCTTCTGCCAGTTCGTAGAGGATCGGCATCTCGTCGAGCCGCTCGCGCAGTGCAACGATGCGGCGAAGCTCCGCCTGGGCGTGGGAGAGCTGGCTGGTGACCTGCTGGGCGTGTTCCTGGTCGTTCCACAGACCGGGGTCGGCCGCCTGGTGCTCGAGCTCGTCGATGCGTCGGCGCAGCTCCTCGACGTCCACAACCGATTCGCAGGTGCGAAGGGTGGTGTCGAGGGCGTTCAGGTCTGCAATTACGTCGGGATGCACGGTTCTCAAGGCTACCGGGTGCCGACCTGGGCTCTGCTGTGCGTCACCCTGTCCGCTCCCCCGTGCGTCACCTATTGGGATCACCGCGACTGGAAGCCTTGCCAACCAGGGTCCGAGGGAACCTACTGGAGTGATGACTGTCACCGACGAATACCTGCAGAACAACGCCGCCTACGCCGAGCAGTTCACCGGTCCGCTCCCCCTCCCACCCAGCAAGCACGTTGCCGTTCTCGCCTGCATGGACGCCCGCATCGACGTCTATCGGGTGCTGGGGATCCAGGAAGGTGAATCGCACGTCATCCGCAATGCGGGTGGAGTCGTCACCGACGACGAGATCCGATCCCTCGCCATCAGCCAGCGTCTGCTGGGAACTACCGAGATCATCCTCATCCACCACACCGACTGCGGAATGCTGACGTTCACCGACGACGACTTCAAGCGATCCATCCAGGACGAGATCGGCGTCAAACCAAACTGGGCTGCCGAATCGTTCCCCGACATCGACGAGGACGTCCGTCAGTCGTTGAAGCGCATCGAGAACAGTCCGTTCGTCACCGCGACGACCTCCCTACGCGGATTCGTCTTCGACGTCGCCACCGGAAAGCTGAACGAAGTCCTCCCCGTTTGAGCCGGTAGGTTGTGTACCCGTGACCGATCGCGCATCCGACCTCGCACTAGCCCTCCGTATCGCCGACGAGGCTGACGCGATCACTCGCGCCCGCTTCGGTGCGCTCGATCTTCGAGTCGACGACAAGCCGGACCTCACCCCTGTCTCGGACGCCGACCTCGCTGTCGAGCGTGCAGTGCGCGCGACACTCGGTGAGCACCGACCGGAGGATTCCGTACTGGGCGAAGAATTCGGCGGCGACGCAGTCTTCGAGGGCAGGCAGTGGGTGGTCGACCCCATCGACGGGACCAAGAACTTCGTCCGCAACGTACCGGTGTGGGCCACGCTGATCAGCTTGCTCGAGGACGGCGTCCCCGTTATCGGCGTCGTGAGCGCACCCGCCCTGAATCGGCGATGGTGGGCTGCAACAGGTTTGGGCGCACATACGTCCTTCGGGGACAGTGATGCGCGGGCGATCCAGGTATCCGCCGTCGATCGCAGCGAGTCAGCGAGCCTGAGCTTCTCGAGCCTCTCGGGGTGGAAGGACCGCGGAATTCGCGATCAGTTCGTCGAACTCACCGACCACGTATGGCGCGTGCGCGGTTACGGGGACTTCTTCTCCTACTGCCTAGTGGCCGAAGGCGCCGTCGACATTGCTGCCGAACCCGAGGTTTCCCTGTGGGATCTGGCAGCGCTCGACGTATTGGTCCGTGAGGCCGGCGGCGCGTTCACCGATCTGGTCGGCGGCGCAGGTCCGCACGGCGGCAGCGCGGTCGCCACCAACGGACTGCTGCACGAAGACGTTCTAGCCCGCCTGCGGTAACCACCCGGATACCAGAACATCCCACCCGCCGCAAGGGTCCGAGGGAGGAGTTCCGACAGGCCCGTCGGCAGGATTCAGCACGACATCTCGGCCCGTTGACTGGAAGTAGTTGATCACGCACTACTTCCAGGAGAACGATGAACCGGATTTCCAGGCGCACGATTCTGTTCGGTCTGGCCGCAGCGCCCCTCGGGCTCGCGGTGGGCTGCGGCGCCGACCCGGCAGCGAAGAGCGCCACGTTGGCGGAGGCCGGAACTTCGCGTCCGCTACCGATTCCGCCGCTTGCCGAATCCACCGTCGACGACGCAGGTGTTCGCCACTTCACACTTCGTGCCGGTGCCGGGACCACCGAGATCGTCGCGGGAAAACTCACCGACACTTGGGGTTTCAACGGATCCATTCTGGGGCCCACCGTCCGCGCCGAACGCGGAGAATCTGTCGCATTCACGATCGACAACACACTGGCAGAGCCCACGACCGTCCATTGGCACGGCATGCATCTGCCCGCCAGATACGACGGTGGCCCGCACCAGACCATCGAAGCCGGCGGACGCTGGGAACCGGCGTGGACGATCGGTCAGCCGGCGTCGACGCTCTGGTATCACCCACACCCGCACGGATCCACCGAACGGCACGTGCAGCGCGGTCTTGCCGGACTGTTCCTGATCGACGATGCCGACACCCGGGCGTTGGACATCCCCAAAACCTATGGTGTCGACGATGTTCCGCTGATAATCCAGGATCGTCGATTCCTCGCCGACGGCAGCTTCGACGAATCAGATCCGACCGACATCGGCCTGCTCGGCGACACGATCGTCACCAACGGCATCTCCGACGCCTACCTCGACGTCACCACCGGGGTCGTCCGGTTGCGCATCCTGAACGGCTCTTCCGGCCGTCTCTACAACCTGGGGTTCCCCGACGACCGCACGTTCGATCTGATTGCCACCGACGGCGGACTGCTCGAATCACCGATTGCGATCAAGCGGATTCAGCTCAGCCCCGGCGAACGAGCCGAGATCGTGGTTCGCGTCGACCCCGGTGCGACGACCACACTGGTGTCGTTCCCGATCGAGGACGGCGGTGGCGTGAGTTCCTCCGACGCCGAGAACTTCGGCATGACCGACCGCTTCGACATCATCGAACTGCGGGGCGTTGCCAGCCGCGCGTCACGGTCGACTCTCCCGGCGCAGTTGGCCGTACTACCGCGTCTCGATCCGTCGAAGGCAAGCGTTTCCCGAACCTTCGATCTGCAGTGGTACATGATCAACGGGCAACGAATGGACATGAACCGCATCGACTTCGAGGCCGAGGTCGGCGCGACCGAGGTGTGGACGATCACCAACAAGGACAACTGGCCACACAATTTCCATGTCCACGACGTACAGTTCCAGATCCTCGACGTCGACGGTCGCACTCCCCCGCCGCACTTGCGCGGACTCAAGGACACCGTCTACACACCGCCGGGCAGCAGGGTTCGCGTCGCACTGCAGTGGTCCGAGTACACCGATCCCACGTTCCCGTACATGTTCCACTGCCACCTGCTGATGCACGAGGACCAAGGGATGATGGGCCAATTCCTCGTCCTCGAGCCGGGACAGAAGGCGGCTCCGATGCAGATGGACATGCCGATGGACATGCCGATGCCTGGTTCGCACTCCGGTCACTGAAAGTTCTGCAAGTGGTACACAGCGAGGCGAACCCGATTGTCGCAACCGGTCTTCGACATCAGGTTCGCCACGTGCGTCTTCACCGTGGTCACACCCAGATGCAGTGAGTCTGCGATCTCCTGATTGCTCTTCCCTTCTGCCACCAGTGTGAGGACCTGCGATTCGCGATCGGTCAGCGGAACCCTCTCTGTCACCGCAGTGTCTGCGATACCACCGATCACCGCTCGATCCACAACGCGGCGGAGAAGTTCCGGAGTGAACACCATCTCGCCCTCGGCGACCCGCCGAATGGCGCCGAGCAGCTCGGCGGGTTCGGTATCCTTGACGAAGAACCCCGAAGCCCCCGCGGCGAGTGCGGGATACAGATGATCGTCGTCGTCGAAGGTGGTCAGCACGAGAATGCGTGCTCGACGACCGGCCTTGACGATCTGCTGCGTGGCACCGATCCCGTCCAGCCCGGGCATTCTCAAGTCCATCAGAATCACGTCGGGATCCAATTCGGCAGCGAGTGCTACCGCCTCGACGCCGTTCGACGCCTCACCGGCCACGGTCATGTCCTCGGCTGCAGCGCACAGCATCCGCAAACCGGCGCGCACCAGTCGCTGGTCGTCGACGATCAGCACGCTGATCACGAGACACCGCCCGAGACAACCAGTGGAATACTCACGTGCACTTCCCATTTCCCGTCACTGTTCGTGCCGGCGGTCATCTCGCCGCCGACCAACTCCGCGCGCTCCCGCATTCCCACCAGGCCATGACCTGCATTCCGGGGCGATCCCTCGACGTCGTTGACAACCCTGACATGCACCCGGTTGTCATCGCGACCGACCGAGACCGATACCAGCCCCTTCTTGTCGCCATGCTTCATGACGTTGGTCAGTGATTCCTGAATCACCCGCAACAACGTCAGCCTCCCGATCGCGTCGAGATCGGCTGCGCCTGACTCGACATTCTCCTGGGTATCGAAAACCGACTGCACCTCGAAACCTGCCGCACGCACACGATCTATCGCCGCACCGATTTCCGCGTCTACGGCATCCGGCTCGACCAGAGCGACCTCACCGAGCGAAGGATCACGAAGTGCGACCAGAAGCCGACGGATATCGGCCAACGCATCCGACGCCGTCGCACGCACATCCGCGAGGACCTCACGCACGGCCTCGTCCTGGGGCGCCAAGACATGTTGAGCCACGCCGATTCTCAGGACGATCGATGCCATGTGGTGTGCAACCAGGTCGTGCAGTTCGCGGGCGAGCGCACTGCGCTCCGCAGCGCGGGTCTGCGCAAGATTGTTCGCGGCCAATTCACGCTGCGAGCGCAGATACAGTCCGAGCAGCAGTGGCAACCCCACGTACGCAAGCACTTTCACAGCCGTGGTGACCGAGAAGAATGCTTCGTGAGATTCGAACCAGATCCCCGCGAGCACCGAACCGCACCATCCTGCTGCCGATACGGCAACCATTTCTCTGCGCTCGGCCCGCATCGTGACGTCGACGACGGCGACAGCCCCGAGATACGGAACAAGTTCGGACAGCCCCCAGGCGTCGGCGACGAACATCGGAACGGCGAGCGCCGAGATGGCCAGGGACGCGAAGACCGGCCATCGACGGCCGGCGACGAAGGCGAGCGCCGACAGCATCGACAGCATCCAGTAGGTGACGGGAACTCGATACTCCCCCGGATACGTGCTGGCGATCAACAGGCACGGGACCACCACCAACGGCGCGTAGCGCATATATCGCTGTATCCGATCTGGCACCTCTGTCCGGCTCACCCCTCGAGCCTATGACGCGCATCATTTCGCGGTTTCTCGACAACAGACCTTACTGATGAGTAAGATAAAAATCGTCCAACGCCCCAACACCGAGAAACAGCTGGTGATCATGACCAAGCAAGACAGTGTTGCCCCCGACAAGAGCGCTCAGCGCAGCGAATCGGGCGCGCAGCGCGGCGGCGCCAAGGGTGCGCCCCGCGACACGTCCGCCGTCGGCCTGAACCCGATCAAACGCGACGCCATGGGCGCAGCCATGCGTGTGCTTACCAAGATCACCGGTTCGGAACTGGCCGAGAAATTCAATCTGCGTCAGACCATCGATCGCGTGACCTACGAGGGCACCAAGACGGGCTTCAAAACCCTGGGTGCCGCCACTCGAGGATTCCAGAAGGTCTCGGGCAACGGCGCACCCAAGCGCCTGCCCGACAACCCGAGCAAGAACGCCGACTACTTCGATCTCACCCCGGACGACGACCAGAGGATGATCGTCGAGACGGTGCGTGAGTTCGCGGCCGAAATCCTGCGTCCCGCGGCCTACGACGCCGACGGCGCAGCTCAGGCCCCCGCCGATCTCTCCAAGCGCGCGGCCGAGCTCGGTATCACGCTGATCAACGTTCCCGAAGAACTCGACGGAGCAGCCGCCGATCGCGGCGCAGTCACCAATTCTCTTGTTGCCGAGGCACTTGCGCACGGAGACATGGGACTTGCACTTCCGATCCTCGCACCGAGCGGTGTTGCAGTTGCACTGACGCAGTGGGGCACCGACGCGCAGCAGAAGACCTACCTTCCGGCCTTCACCGGCGAGCAGGTCCCCGGCGCAGCAGTGGTGGTCAACGAACCACGCGCACTGTTCGATCCGTTTGCCCTGCAGACCAAGGCAGTGCGCTCCCCCAGCGGCTACAAGCTCAACGGCGTCAAGAGCTTGGTGCCCGCCGCGGCTACGTCCGAACTATTCGTCATCGCCGCGGAACTCGACGGCAAGCCGTCCTTCTTCATCGTCGAATCCGACACCAAGGGACTCGTCGTCGAAGCAGATCCCAGCATGGGTCTGCGCGCCGCCGGCCTGGGTCGCCTGATCCTCACCGACGTCGCTGTGTCGGAGTCCGCGCTGCTCGGCGACGGTGACGCCGAGCAGCGCAAGGCCGAATACGCCGACGCGATTCGCCTGGCTCGCCTCGGTTGGGCGTCCATGGCCGTCGGCACCAGCCAGGCAGTTCTCGACTACGTGATTCCGTACGTCAACGAGCGCGAAGCGTTCGGCGAGCCGATCAGCCACCGCCAGGCGGTTGCCTTCATGGTCGCCAACATCGGCATCGAACTCGACGGACTGCGTCTGGTCACGCTTCGCGGCGCTTCACGCGCCGAGCAGGGCTTGTCCTTCGCTCGCGAATCCGCTCTGGCCCGGAAGCTGGCTTCCGAGAAGGGCATGCAGATCGGCCTCGACGGTGTGCAACTCCTCGGTGGACACGGGTTCACCAAGGAACACCCGGTCGAGCGCTGGTACCGCGACCTCCGTGCCATCGGCGTTGCCGAGGGCATCGTCCTCATCTGACGCCGCTGAACTTCCAGGAGAACCACGATGATCAACCTCGAACTTCCCAAGAAGCTCAAAGCATCAGCGAACCAGGCACATCAGGTCGCGGCGCAGATCTTCCGACCCATTTCACGTAAGTACGATCTCGCTGAGCACGAGTATCCCGTCGAGCTCGACACCATGGCCGCCATGGTCGAAGGCCTCTCCGATTCCGGTGGAGACATCGGCGGTGCCAGCGGCGGACGATCCGACGCGAGCGCCAAGGGTGGCAACGCCAACGGCGGCAACATGTCTGCGCTCCTCAACTCGCTCGAAACATCTTGGGGCGACGTCGGACTCATGCTCTCGATCCCCTACCAGGGGCTCGGCAACGCCGCGATCGCCGCAGTGTCCACCGACGAACAGCTCGAACGTTTCGGCAAGGTGTGGGCCTCGATGGCCATCACCGAACCGAGCTTCGGTTCCGACTCCGCCGCAGTGACCACCACCGCCGTTCTCGACGGCGACGAGTGGGTTCTCAACGGCGAGAAGATCTTCGTCACCGCCGGTGAGCGTTCGACGCACATCGTCGTGTGGGCGTCGGTCGACAAGTCGAAGGGCCGAGCGGCCATCAAGTCGTTCGTCGTTCCGCGTGACGCACCGGGCCTGAGCGTTGCTCGCCTCGAGCACAAGCTGGGCATCAAGGCCTCCGACACCGCAGTACTCCTGCTCCAGGATTGCCGCATTCCCGCGGACAACATCCTCGGCAGCCCTGAGGTCAACGTCGAGCAGGGCTTTGCCGGCGTCATGCAGACGTTCGACAACACCCGGCCCCTCGTTGCAGCCATGGCCGTCGGCGTCGGACGCGCAGCTCTCGAAGAACTGCGCGGCATCCTGACCGAAGCCGGTGTCGAGATCTCCTACGACACACCGGTCTACAACCAGCATGCAGCTGCAGCCGAGTTCATCCGTTTGGAAGCCGACTGGGAGGCCGCGTACCTGCTGTCTCTGCGCGCGGCGTGGATGGCGGACAACAAGAAGCCGAACTCGCTCGAAGCGTCCATGTCCAAGGCGAAGGCCGGCCGCACCGGCACCGACGTGACGCTCAAGGCAGTCGAGTTGGCCGGCACTTACGGCTACTCGCAGCGCCCGTTGCTCGAGAAGTGGGGCCGCGACTCGAAGATTCTCGACATCTTCGAGGGCACCCAGCAGATCCAGCAGCTGATCGTCGCACGCCGCCTGCTCGGAAAGTCTTCCGCCGAACTGAAGTGACGGTCGAACTGAAGTGACGGTCGCACAGACCCGATCCCGAAACACTCCGCCCCGCCACCTTTCGAGGTGGCGGGGCGGACTGCTCGGTCGCCATCGTGAAACTTCACCACCGAAACCTGATTGCCCATTAGTGTGTAATCAGTCCTACAACGACGCTCGGAAGAGGTTCACGTATGCCCGGATTGGTCACCAAGGTCACTGACACCATCGGCGCGGCGGGGGTCATGTTCCGAGCCGGACTCGTCCCGTTCCCTCGCCTCGATCGCGGGCTCAAATCCATTGCAGCCGTGGACAAGTACGGACCCTTTGCCGGTCCGGTCCATGCACACGCCGAGAACGGCTACGACGCGGTGGCGATCATCGACGAGCGCGGACCCATCACCTATGCCGAGCTAGAGCGTCAGAGCAACGCGTTGGTCCGGGCGTGGCAGGCCGACGGCATCACGTCCGACTCGGTCATGGGTGCGATGTGCCGTAACCATCGAGGCTTGGTCCTGACCATGCTGGCGGCAGCGAAGAACGGAACAAAGCTCGTTCTCATGAACACGGGCTTCGCACGGCCCCAACTCGTGGACGTCGCCGCGCGTGAGAAGGTGGTCGCCTTTGTCTACGACGACGAGTTCGCGGACATCGCCGATGCCTTGCCGGAAGACGTCGTCGTCTATCGTTCCTGGCCAGAGGGCACGGCCGCGGACGGTTCCACGGCAACTACTCTCGACGAGGCCATCGCCGGACGCACCACGTCGTCGGTGCCGGCACCCGAGAAGAACGGTGGCTTCGTCCTCCTCACCAGCGGCACAACGGGAACTCCCAAAGGCGCGCCGCGTGGCCACACCTCCCCTCTCGCGTCGGCACAGTTCCTCGACCGCGTGCCGTTGCGCCGCGGACAGACCATGATGATGGCGGCCCCCGCCTTCCACGGAACCGGCGTCTCGCAGTTCGCTCTCGCGTTGGCGCTCGGCCAGACCGTCGTCATGCATCGAAAGTTCGACCCGGAGAACACGATCAAACTTGTCGCACAATACAAGTGCGACAGTCTGGTCGTGGTCCCGACGATGCTCACTCGGATCATCGACCTCGGTCCCGACGTGCTGTCCAAGTACGACACGTCGAACCTGAAGATCATCTTCTCGGCAGGTTCGTCACTCTCACCCGATCTGTGCAAGCGAGTCACGGCCTCGTTCGGCTACGTCCTCTACAACCTGTACGGATCCACCGAGGTCGCGGTGGCGACAGTCGCGACTCCCGAGGATCTGACCATTGCGCCGGGAACCGCGGGCCGCGCGCCGGTGACCTGTCACGTCGAACTGTTCGACGAGAACAACAAGAAGATCACCACCCCACACACGATCGGCAGAATCTTCGTCGCCAGCGGGCTGAGCTTCGAGGGATACACCGACGGGCGTGACAAGGAACGTATCGACGGACTTCTCTCGACCGGCGACGTCGGACACTTCGACGCCAACGGCCTCCTCTTCGTCGACGGCCGCGACGACGACATGATCGTCTCCGGTGGCGAGAACGTCTACCCGCTCGAAGTCGAGAACCTGCTCGCCGATCGAGAGGACGTCTTGGAAGCGGCAGTCATCGGAGTCGAGGACGCCGACTTCGGGCACCGCCTGCGAGCGTTTGTCGTCGTCGCCCACGGCGCCGACCAGAACTCCGACGAGCTGAAGGATCACGTCCGGTCGAATCTCGCGCGCTACAAGGTTCCCCGCGAGATCGTCTTCATCGACGAACTTCCCCGCAACGCCACCGGAAAGCTGTTGCGCCGCGTCCTGATCGAGATGGAGATCAGCGAAGACTGAGCACAGTCACAAAGCGCTGAGCGTCCGGATCAATTCCGCCTCGTCGACGCGAGTGGAGTGCCCGTCGCGGAGCACGACCTCGCCCGCAACCAACACCGTGTCCACGATCTGACGACTGCCCGTCGTGAGAATGGACGCGCCCGGATCTCGCACCGGGAGGCAACCGAAGTCGCGTTCGAACCGAATCATGGTGAGGTCGGCGGGATCGCCCACGGAGATCCCGCCAGACCTGGCCGGCAGACCGAGTGCTGCGTTCGCACCGCCGGATGCGATGTCGATCATGGCTTCGAAGCCGAACAGGTCGGCGCGGCCGCGCGCGGCTCGCTGCACGTAGGCGCCGGTGCGCAGAGTCTCGAGCATGTCCTGAGTGTCGTTGCTGGCTGCGCCGTCCACACCCAACCCCACCGCGATCCCCGCGTCGAGGAAACTCGGGACGGGCGCGATTCCGCTACCGAGGCGCATGTTGCTGACGGGGTTGTACGACACTCCGACGCCGCGCTCCGCCAGCACCTTCTGACCACGGTCGTCGAGTTCGACGCAGTGGACCGCCAGCACCCGGTCCCACAAGAACCCATGGGAATCGAGGTAGTCGACCGCGTTCATGCCCGCGTGTTCGGTACACATCGTGTTGTCGGTCTGCGTCTCGAGCAGGTGAATCGAGACCGTCAGGTCGCGAGCCTGCGCGAACTCACGCACTTCCGACATCCCGTCCGGGGTCAGCGAACGTGGGTTCGGTACCGCGACTGCCACGTCAATGCGGGAACCGGCGACGTCGCGCATCATCTGATCCGTATGTGCGAGAACATCTCCGAGTGGTTGCATGAGCCGCGGATCGAAGCCCCACTTCCTCGTCTTGTCCGCCCGGTCTGCGGTTCCGCGTCCCAGCACCGCACGAATCCCGGTGTCGTGCAACGCCCGGATCACAGCGTCGTGAACCTCGCTGGACGGGTGCGGCCACATGTGTTCGACCAGGGTCGTCGTACCGCTGCGCAATGCCTCCAGCGAGGCTGCGACAGTGGCCGTGTATGCGCGCTCGGGAGTGATCTGAACCGACTCTTCTGCGACCGCGAGTAGCCATTCGAGAAGCGGTGTCCCTTCGGCGATCCCCCGCATCAGTGACTGCTGAAGGTGCGTATGGGTGTTGACGAACCCAGGGATCAGATACGCCCCCGATCCGTCCACACTTCCAGGTGTGGCGGTGCCGGTCGACTTCTCGATCGATTCGACCACCCCATTCGAGACGACGACGTCGCGGCCGGCCAGCCATTGCCCGCCGCTGTACAACGTCACGTCCCGGATGATCGCGTCGGTCATGTTCTTGGGCGCGGTAGTCATCGCCAGTTCTCCTGAAAGTGTGTGACGGAACGGATACGGATCAACGCGCGAAGTTCGCGCGTACTCGCTGGTCGATGTAGTCCTCGGCAGTGATCGGCGGGTACTTGCCCGCCGGCCCCTCGATGGTCACGTCGCGGTTCGCCTGAGCGAAGAACGCGAGGCTGTAGCGGGCTCCCCGATAGTCGGTGACTCCGGGACTCTTGACCCGGTGGAAGTTCGACGGCAGGACATCATCACTCCATCTCATCAGCATGTCGCCGATGTTGCAGGTGATCGCTTCCTCGGCCGGCACCACCGACGTCCATTCCTGGGTGTCCATCTCCTTGCCCGGGCACAGTTGCAACCCGCCCTGACCGTCACGCTGGAAAAGCAATGTCAGGCAATCGAAATCGGTGTGCGCTCCGGCACGCCACATCCCTTCGACATCTGCGTCGGCGGCAAGGGGGAAGTAGTGGAGTAGTCGCAGTGTGCTCTGGTAGGTGGCCACCGACGGGTCATGTGCCCTGGTGAAGAAGTCTCGTTCGAATCCCAGCTTCTCGGCGAAGCACGACAACAGGTCCATCGCAATGCCCCAGCACTTGGCTTCGAAGTCCAGGATCGTTTCGCGGAATCCACCCAATTCGTCTGCAGTGGGCCACAGATCACCCATATGCGGGCGGGTCACCTGGTAGGACTCTTTCTGATCAGGCGTTCCGATGGACGGACGCACCTGCGTCATGCTCTCCCAGCCGGAGTTGAAACCCTTCTTGAGCGGATACTGCGCTTTGACCTCATTGGGCAGTGCAAAGAATCGCTCGGCCGCCGCGAAAGCCTCGCGGACCTGGTCCAGATCGATTCCGTGATTGACGATTTGGAAGAATCCGATGTCGGTCGCTGCCGACCACAACTCCTCGGCGATCTCGCTGCGCCGGTTCTCGAAATCCGAGAGATCGATTCTTCGGACCTCGCGGTCGGTGGTCTCCGTGCCCAGGCCACCCATGCGGGTCTCGCGGTTGAGTTCTGTCATGTCGTACGTCATTTGCTGTGAGCTCCTTCAGCGGATTCCGATGGACCGATCGGTGAATTTGTCGGTGTAGATCTCTTCTGCAGTCAATGACTGCGGTATCGCCGCACCCCCGGCGTTCAGAATGGGCTTCAGTTCTTCGACGGTGTGAGCGACTCGCGTCATGTCGAACGTGCCGACGGATCCGTCTGCCTCGTTCGCGATCAGGCCTTTCTCTTTCAGGAGCTGGGCACTGAACGCTGCTTCACCCTCGGTGTAGGGAGAGAACGACACGTCCTGCGAGACGACGTCGACAATGGCAGCATTCGCCGTATCCGGCGCAGTGATGTAGTCCGCGGTGGCCTGCTGAATGATCGGAACCAGCTTGCTCAAACACGGCGAGAGTGTCTCGACCTTGTCGGCACGAACGGAAACATTGGACGCGTAGATGTCGAAACCCGAATCTTTCAGCAGGTCATAGGAAACCGGCTTGTCCCACGCCGGCGTCTCCTTCTCGTACGTGTACGGTTCCGAATTCGCGAATCCTTGCTGAGCGATGGTCGGGTCACCGACAAATCGCGAGGGAGCTCCGTCGTAGCTCGTGTCGAGCTGAGACTGCTTCAGTAGTCCTTTCGCCACGAGCCACTGCGGAAAGAGTTGCTCCTTGGAAACGACGACACTCGCGTCGGACTTGCCGATATCGGCAACACTCGTCCAGTCCGGATGAGACTCTTTGTCCCACATGAGGATTGCCGGGCTGTATTTGAGCAATGGCGTGACGGCCACAACGGGCTGACTTGCCGCTGCCGCGATCACCTGATCCCCGTGCACCAAGCCGAGAGTGATGGAATCGTCGACGTACATCTGGGAGCTGACGGATTGGAACCCGATTGCCGGTCCCCCGGCCCGCAAGGTCAGGTCGACTCCGGTGTCCTTCCCTCCGGCGACAAGAGTCCCACTGACGGACTTGTCGTCGGTGTCGACCGAATAGCCGGGACCGAGCATCTCGAAGAGCGCTCCCATATCCGACTGTGGCTGCCATTGGAGTTGAACCACAACGTTTTCCGGACAGAGACCCGCAAGGTTCTGCGCCTCGGCAGCTGGTTCGAGAGATTCGGCTTTCGCCGTCTCAGCCTCACTGGAGCTGCACGCAGTCAATCCGATGGCTGCACACATGGCCAGTGCCGCGCCCGCCGCTCCCACACTTCTGCGATTGGAATGCACCTTGCGATTTGAATACACAGCGTCTCCTTCGTGAAAACAATTGGGATGTGGGCGAACCAAGAAGGGTGATCCGATGAGCACACTCTGCAGCACGTGGATTACATGCAATCGCCTCGTTGTTTCCATCAGGTAACGCGCGCCAGGATTCTCGCTTCACCTGCAATGTCACCTCACATTTACATTCAGCAATCTAAGCGACATACATGCAATTCAAGATAGTTCCTACATCTTGAAGAACTTTTGCATGCATTACCGAACCGGAGGCTCAGATGGAACTCGCGAACACGATGCAGGATGCCGACGCTCGCAAGCTCACCGCGCCGATGCAGATGGTCTTTTCCGATGTCGTCAAGAAGTTCGATACCGGCACTGTCGCGCTGGACGG
This sequence comes from Rhodococcus sp. MurmanLake-1, assembly GCF_056945715.1. Taxonomy (NCBI): domain Bacteria; kingdom Bacillati; phylum Actinomycetota; class Actinomycetes; order Mycobacteriales; family Nocardiaceae; genus Rhodococcus; species Rhodococcus sp. MurmanLake-1. The sequence goes on from NZ_JBWZNF010000001.1 coordinate 962,534, forward strand.
CATCGATCTGGACGTGGAGCGAGGAGACTTCGTCGCCGTGGTCGGACCCTCAGGCTGTGGCAAGTCGACTTTGTTGCGCATGGCGGCCGGCCTCGAGCGACCGACCAGTGGTGCGGTTGCCCTCGACACCGAATCAGTTGGCTTCATCTTCCAGGAGCCGACTCTCCTCCCCTGGCGAACCGTGCAGGCCAACGTCGAATTATCGGCTGAACTCGGTGGCGGCGACAAAGCAGCGCGAAAGTTGCGCGCCGACGAGGCAATCCGCGCAGTCGGCCTTGCGGACTTTGCGAAACAACTGCCCAATGCGTTGTCAGGCGGAATGAAGATGCGTGTCTCGTTGGCGCGTGCGCTCACCCTCGCACCCGCTGTGATGCTGCTCGACGAACCTTTTGGTGCGCTCGACGAGATGACACGACTGGAGATGCAGGTAGAGCTCCAAAGGCTCTACACCGACAAAGGGTTCACCTCGATGTTCATCACGCACTCGGTATCCGAGGCCGTGTACCTCGCGAACAAGGTGGTCGTCATGACCGCCAGGCCTGGACGAATACATTCGGTCGTGGACATCGATTTCCCGTACCCGCGTAGCCCGGAACTGCGCTACGACGCCCGATACACCGAACACGTCGCCGAGATCTCGGCCAGCCTCCATGGGAGCTCACGATGACCGAAGTCCTTGCAGTACAACAGGGCACCACCGTACGCAATACCGCCGTTCGTACTGATTCTGCGACCACGGCGCAAGCACAGGCACAGTCCGGACGGCCCTCTCGAATGAGAGCGCTCGGCACCTTCCTGCTCTATCCGCTGCTCTCACTTGCCGGCGCGGTCGCAGCGTGGTCGATCGTCAGCTACCTCGTTCTCTCCCCGGAACGTCGATTTCTCCTTCCGCCGCCGAGTCAAGTACTGACGAAGTCGCTACTCGACTGGAAACACCTCTCTCCCATGCTCGAAGCCCTCGCAGTGACGGCACAGGTTGCGCTGGTCGGCTTCGTCGTCGCGGTGGCAGTCGGCGTCGGAACCGGCGTGCTGATGAGCCAGGCCAAGTGGATCGAGCGGATCGTCTATCCATATGCCGTTGTGCTGCAGGTCATTCCCATCCTCGCCATCGTCCCCCTCATCGGGCTCTGGTTCGGCTACGGCATGACCGCGCGCACCCTGGTTTGCGTTCTCATCGCAGCCTTCCCGATCATCACCAACACACACTTCGGGTTGCAATCGGTCGATCGCGGACTGCACGAACTCTTCACCCTCGGCCGCGCCTCGCGTTGGGATCGACTGGTGAAACTCGAACTTCGAGCGGCAATGCCGGCCATTCTCACCGGTATCCGCACCGCCTCCGGCCTTGTTGTCGTCGGTGCCATCATCGGCGACATGTTCTTCGCCAAAGGACAACCCGGGATCGGGACCCTGCTCGACGTCTACCGAAGCCGCCTTCAGTCCGAGGATCTGATCGCCGCGATCGTGATCGCGTCGGTGTTCGGCGTCCTCGTCTTCTCTGCCTTTGGATTCCTCTCACGTGTGCTCGTCGGTAAGTGGCACACGTCCGGCCGCAAGGACTTTAAATGACCCACGAAATTCCCGCCTTCGAAATCCCTACGATCGATATCAGCCCTTACCTCACCGGCGAGGCATCGGCTGCAAACGCCACCAACAGCACTGCCTGTGCGGAAGTGGCAGCTCAACTCGATCGCGCGTGCCGGGAGGTCGGATTCATACAGATTGTCGGACACAGCATTCCACGATCGGCGACCGACGGACTGGCCGACGCTCTCGACGAGTTCTTTGCTCTCCCACTGACGGTGAAGAACAACTATCGCCGTCCCTCGTCCGAGAACCGTGGCTACTCGCCACCGAAGTCGGAATCACTCAGCATGAGCCTGGGCGTCGCCGCTGCGAACCAGATGAACGATTTCTACGAAGCAATAGTCGTGGGCACAGAGGTGAGCGACTATCCGGGCGTCGACCTACCCGAGTCCAGCTACGCTGACAACACTTGGCCTGAGGCCGCGCCCGGATTCCGACCGGCAATCGAAGAGTATTTCCGTCATGCCCAGGGCTTGGCACGAATCCTGATGTGCGCCTTTACCGACGCCCTCGGATTGCCGCCCGAGTACTTCGATTCGATGCTCGACCATTCGATCGACGCGATGAAGATGAACAACTACGCACTGCCTGAGGGCGAGATCCGCATCTCCGGCGACATGACGGGAATGGGCGCTCACACCGACTTCGGAATCTTGACCATCCTGTGGGCAGATCAAGTTCCGGGCCTTCAAGTTCTGAGTGCCGATGGCGTATGGCACAACGTCCAACCTGCCGACGGCGCACTCTTGATCAACCTCGGCGACGCAATGGCACGCTGGACGAACGACCGATGGCGCTCGACAGTGCACCGAGTCGACCCACCTATCGTCGATGGTCAGATCATCCGACGTCGCTCTGCCGCATTCTTTTTCGACGGAAACTACGACGCCGTCATCGAAGCACTGCCAGGGACTCTCGAACCGGGCGAGGTGGGATACCCGCCGATCACGATCGCCGAGAACATCGCGGCCAAAGTGGCCGGACTGAAAGGCGCGACGGCGCCCGACGTCGACAGTCGCAGCGCTGACCGGGTGCGCGCCGCCGGATAGCGCTCCCGGGTACCGTCGATATCGTGCAGGATCGAAGTGAGGACAAGATGACCACCACCGAACGAGCTTTGCTCACCGAGTCCGTGCACGAGACGCTTCGCGAACTGATCTTTTCGGGAGAGCTGGCGCCGGGGACACCACTGAGTGTTCCCGCGCTGGCGAGCAAGCTCAATGTCAGTCGAACGCCGGTCCGCGAGGCCGTGCAGCAGTTGATCTACGAGGGCATCGCGGTCCACACCCGAAATGCGGGTGCAAAAGTCGATTCGCTGGACGCAGAGTCTCTGCGCGCGGTCTTCGAGGTGCGTGAGGTACTCGACGGTCTCGCGGCGTTCAACGCGACGGCCAATGCCACGCATGAAACCGTGTCACAGCTGAACAAGATGGTGCAGGTGCAACGCGAACTTCTCGAGAGCCCGCCGGATCAGCGTCGCGATTCGACGCTGGACCTCGAGTTCCACACCTTGATTCGTGAGACTGCATGCAATCACCCGCTCAGTGAAGCCCTACATCGTCTCGACGGACAGTCACATCTCTACCGTTCGGACATGTGGAGCCTCGAGCTCAATCGGCGGATCGCCGTCACCGAGCACGCTCGTATAGTCGCGGCCATCGAATCGGGTGACGCCTTGGGGGCCAGAACTGCCGCGAGCGCACACGTAGCCGGGCTACTCGTCCGAACAACCCGGACCTGAAGCTTTACCGAAATGACGGGAACAACGTGTCAGGCCAGGTGATGTCGCCGTCGTTCTCGTCCACGAACGTACCGACACAGTCGCGCCCCAAAGCGCTGATCGCTCCCGAGATGACCTCTGGATGCTCGAGCTCGGTGAGATGGTCTGCTCCGGTTCCGGCCCCGGGAACGCCATCGACGTACACCCGGCACTGGCCCCCGTCCAACCGACCGTCCGCCCACTCGCCCGAACTCTGCACCACCGAATAGTAGGCAGATCCAGGAGTGTCCTCACCGGCATTGAGCTTGGCGGGAACTTCGGAGAACATGCAGGTGTCGTAACCGTCGGCAGGGCCTTGTACGCAGCCACCGGGGCTACCGTACTGAGGAGCACCGATGGCAACGAATGAATCCACTACTTCGGAGCCACCGAGGAACTTCGCGTAGTACCGGGAGCTCAGTCCACCCGCACTGTGCGCGATCACCCCGACGAAGTCAGCGCCGGCAGCGTAGGAGCGAATCGAATCGGCAATCAGCTCGGCGTCGGCCGCAATCATCTTGCCGGGTGCGTCGACGAAGTGTGTCTCGTAGCCCGCAGCGCTCAGTGCCTCGTCGAGGGCGCGGTAGGTCGCCTGGTGCGTTTCTCCCGAGTTGTAGAGCTGCTGCCCTGGAACGATGAAGACCACGCGCTTCGCATCGGTGATCCGCCCACCGGCGGCAGCGCTTCCTGCCGAGAACGCCAGAGCGGTGGTCACCAGCGAAGTAGTCACCGCCATCGCCAAAAGAATCTTCGAGAGTCGCACGTCGCCACCCTACGACGGCTGCGCACAAAAAAGGACCGCCGCACTGGAATCCAGTGCGGCGGTCCTTTTCTAGTAGCGGGGACAGGATTTGAACCTGCGACCTCTGGGTTATGAGCCCAGCGAGCTACCGAGCTGCTCCACCCCGCGATGCATTGACAAAGTTACACGAGCAGATGAACGGAACGCAAATCGCCTGCGCTGGAGCGAAATACACGCCTGAAAGTCGAAGAATCGGGTGACTGGGTTCACAAAATGCCCGTGAGCATCAACACATAACAAGCATGTAACGAACGTACCTCGAAACGGCATCGGAAAGGCTCTACCAGCACAAACGCCGAAAATCCTGGATGGGAGAAGACCAGGTGGTCCGGAAAATCGCGAATCGACCCTCGTTCAGCGCTCCCGTACGGTCGGTCCCGGCCCGAATCAACCGGGCGAACGCCGACCCGCCGCTGCTCCACTCTGCCCCGCGGGATCGGAACCCCCGAAACCTTCGAGGGGCAGAGACACGGAGAGACAAGCGCCCGGGAAAGTCAGCATCATCGCCGACCCGCAGGCCCGCCGATGTCAGCAAGCGCGGAGAGGATTTACCCCGACATGACGTACACCAGCATCAGCAAGCGTGCATTCGGCACATTGGCAGTAGCCGGCGCACTTGTCGCAGTGCCCCTCACCATGAGCACCGGCACCGCTTCCGCAGCCACCCACAACTGGGACGGCGTCGCACAGTGCGAGAGCGGTGGCGACTGGAACATCAACACCGGAAACGGCTACTACGGCGGCCTGCAGTTCTCGCAGAGCACCTGGACCGCCAACGGTGGCACCGGCTCGCCCGCCAACGCTTCCAAGGAAGAGCAGATCCGCGTCGCCGAGAACACCCTGCAGAGCCAGGGCCCCGGCGCATGGCCCGTCTGCGGCCAGCGTCTGACCGTCGCAAGCGAGCCGGCAGTCGAAGAGGCTCCCGCCGCAGCACCGGCTCCCGTCGCCGAGGCACCCGCAGTTGCTCCCGCCGTCGAAATCCCGGCCGAGCTCAAGCCCGCCGCACAGCAGGCTTACGACACCGCTCGTGACCTCGCCGGCCAGTACGGATTCGCCGCACAGTTCCAGCAGCTCTCCGATGCCAACGCACCGATCGTTGCAGCACTGCGCTGATTCAGCTCATACAGCTTCACTGAGCACACAAGAAGGCCCACCATCCGATCGGATGGTGGGCCTTCTGCTATTCATGAACTGACGCCGCTTACCTCGGCAGCGCCTGGTACGCGTCGACAGCCTTCTGCAGGCGGTCGAGCGCAGCACCGTAGCTGGTGAAGTCACCGCTCTGTTGCGCCGACTTCAATGCCGCCATTGCCGAATTGACCTCGGCCAGCGCCTTCGTGACGTCATCCGAAGAAGCCGGCGGGGCCGGTGCCGTCGGAGTAGTCGGCGTTTCCGGTTGCGCTCCGGTATCCGGATCGGGTGCCGGCTGAGTGACAGTCGCTGCCGAACCTGCGCCCGGCCAAATCTGACTGATCGCCTCGGAGACGGTCGGTGCATAACCGATCCGAATGCCGTTGGTGTCGCTGAAGCTCACCAGCACACGCGCCAACTGAGGGAACGCGTTCTGCGAGTTTCGCTGCGAGTACAAAGGTTCGACGTAGAGGATTCCGCCCTCGGCAATCGGCAGAGTCAGCAGGTTTCCGTACTGAATCTTGTTCGACTGCTTGAGCAGTGACACTTCCGAAGCAACACGCGAATCCGACGTCATCGCAGACTGAGCCTGCTGTGGACCTTGAGTCTGCGTATCGGTCGGCAGCTGCAGCACCGTGAACTTGCCGTAGTTCTCCTTGTCGTTCGCCACCGAGATGTAGGCCGACAGCAACTCACGACTGAACCCGACCATCGGACTGGTCAGACGGAAATCCGCCTTCGCGGTGTCCTTGTCGCCCACCAGCACGTAGTACGGCGGCTGGTTGGCCGACGTGTCGATCGTCGGATCACTCGGAACCGACCAGAACGCGTTGTTGGTGAAGAACTCACTCGGATCGTCGACGTGGTACTTCGCCAGCATCTCTCGCTGAACCTTGAACATGTCTTCCGGGTAGCGGAAGTGCGCCTGCAGGTCGTCCGAGATTTCGCTCTTCGGCTTCACCGTGTTCGGGAAGACTCCCATCCACGCCTTCAGAACCGGATCCTGCTCGTCGACCTGGTAGAGCGTGACCGTGCCGTCGTACGCGTCGACCGTGGCCTTCACGGAGTTACGGATGTAGGAGAACTCCTGACGCGGAATGAGGCGCCCGGTCGTCTGGTCGATACTGTCCTCGACCAACCCGTCGAGCGAACTGCGCTGCGCGTACGGGTAGTCCTGGGCGGTGGTGTAACCGTCGATGATCCACTGCATCTTGCCGTCGACCACTGCCGGGTAGGCAGCGCCGTCGGTCGTCAGCCAAGGCGCGACCTCCTCGACCCTTTCCTTCGGATCACGCTTGAAGATGATCTTGGAGTTCGAGCCGATTGCACTCGAGAACAAGATGTTGCGCTCGGTGTACTTCGCCGCGAAGGCAAGACGGTTGAACCAGTTGCCGATCGAGACACCACCCGAACCGGTGTAGGTGTACTTCGAGGTGTCGGTGTCGTACTCACGAGGTCCCTCGCCGTCGACGGAACCGACGATCGAGTAATCGGCGTCCGACTGGCTGATCACCTCGCCGTAGTACGACCGAGGATTGTCTACCTTGAGGTTCTCGTTCTCGGGCGTGGTCGTCAGGTCGCTGACCGAGTAGATCGGGTAACCACCGGTGTTGTTCTGACTGTCGCCCTGCACGGCCGTGACTTCGTTTGCCTGGGCCGCGACGAAGCCGTTGCCATGCGTGTAGACCGTGTGCTTGTTGATCCAGTCCGTCTGGTTGCCGGAAAGATTGTTCGGCGACAGCTCACGCGCTGCGACGACGAAGTCGCGCAGCTGGCCGTCCTGTTCGTAGCGGTCGACGTTGAGCGTCTGCGGGAACCCGTAGAAGTTCTTGAGCTGACGCTGAGCGGTGAACGTCGGCGACAGGATCGTCGGATCCAGCAGTCGGGTGTTCGCGATCGTGGTCCGGTCGGCCGGAACGTCCTGGGGCTGCTTGGTGCCAACTCCCGGATAGTCAACGTAGTCGACGTTTTCTTCCGTGATCCCGTACGCCTGACGGGTCGCTTCGATGTTTCGTTCGATGTACGTGCTCTCCTTCTGCGCCGCATTGGGCTTGACGGAGAACTGCTCGACGATCATCGGGTAGACGGCACCGACGAGCACCGACGAAAGAACCAGTAGAGCGACTGCCATGGCCGGTATCCGAAGATCCCGCGTGAAGATCGAGGCGAAGAACGCCAAGGCGCAGATGACCGCAATGGACAACAGAATCAGCTTCGCCGGCAGAACCGCATTGATGTCGGTGAAGCCCGGACCGGTGAACGTCGGTTCCTTACGACTACTCGACATCAACGAGTACCGATCGAACCAGTACGCCACCGCCTTGAGGAGCACGAAGGTGCCGGCGATGACAGCCAGTTGAACACGTGCGGCAGTCGTGAATGTGCCAGCGCGCCCGGCCAACTTGATCCCACCGAAAACGTAGTGGGTAACCAGGTTTGCCACGAAGGCAAGCAGAATCGAGACGAACAACCAGTTCAGAACGAAGCGGTAGAACGGCAGATCGAACGTGTAGAAGCCGACGTCCAAGTTGAACTGAGGATCAGTGATGCCGAACGGCTGACCGTTGAGGAACAACTGGATCGTGACCCAGTTGGCCTGCGCGATGAGACCGGAGAGAATGCCGATCGCGACCGGAATGATCACGCCGAACAGACGAAGTCGCGACATGACGGTCGTGCGGTAGCGCGCGATCGGATCATTGGGTCCGGAGACCGGAACGAACACCGGACGTGCGCGGTACGCGAGAAGCATCGCGAGCCACACGATGGCTCCGACGACAATTCCGACCACGAGGAAGAGCACGAATCGCGTCAGCAGAACCTTGGTGAAGACACCGCGGTAGCCGACTTCTCCGAACCACAACCAGTCCGTGTACATGCCGATCAGTCGCGGCCCCACGAGCAGCAAGGCCGCCACTACGACAGCCACCACCAACAAGATTCGACTGCGTCTGGACAGAGAGGGTAAACCTGCGGGGGGCCGCATGCCCACGTGCCACGCTCCAAGATTTGGCGACGCCGTGGCGTCGCAACCGATTGCATCGATCACTGCGGCCACGCCCGAGTGGACTTGGCCGTTTCCGACCACTCTACGTAACAACGGTCACGGGTTGACAACACGGAGAGCAGGGAGCCGGACAGAAGGTGGGAGGATGAACGTGTGAGTGAAGAGAATATGAGCAGATCACCGAGTGCCCTCGCCCGGTGCGTTCATGAAGTTGTCGACCACATCGACGCCGAAGGCTGGGATCAACCGCCGAAGCTGTACGCGTTGGTGCCTACCGAAATGCTCGCCGCGGCCGAACCCGGACTGCTCGACCAACTCGCCGAGGGCGCCGAATACACACCGATCGAACAGGAATCGCTTCCCGAGGACATCATCGGCGGTTCACGGGCACTCGACGAGTTCCTGGCAACGACGCATTGGCCCGAGTCGGTGCAGGGTTGCATCCTGGTTCAGGAGATCGTCGTCCTGCCGCCCGAGGCGGAATCGGATCTCGATCACGCCACGGCGCCGGTATTGACCGATCAGCATGCTGCGGACGAGGTCGCGCGACTGACGGCCAACGCGCATCCCGATAGACGCGAGGCTCGACTGTTCGTCGGCGTGCTCCGTGACGGTCCTTCGCTGTCGCTTCTGCAGATGCGTCCCGACGAGGATGCGGATCCGTACGGCGACCTGGAACTGCTCACCTACGACGGTCTTGCACCTCACCTGGTTCACGCGTTGTACGCGACGCTCGACGAGGTCGAAGAAGACTGAAAGAAGAAGACTGACCGAGTCCGTCTTCGGCAAGGCAGGTTTCAGCAGCGGGGTGCGTCGCCGCCCGTGTTGAGGCTTTCGAGTGAGTCCACTGCGCCGGGCAGGTTGTCGACCTTGACGAGTCGAAGCCCGTCCGGCGCATTCTGTTTCGCCTCGTCACAGTTCTGGGCCGGCACGAGGAAGGTCTCAGCACCGGCTTCGGAGGCGGCGATCAACTTGTACCTGATACCGCCGATCGGACCGACCTCGCCGTCGGAGTCGATGGTGCCCGTTCCGGCCACGAACTTTCCGCCGTTGAGCTCCCCTGGAGTCAGCTTGTCCACCAACGCCAGTGTGAACATCAGTCCGGCAGAAGGACCGCCGATGTCGGCAAGGTTGAACTGCACGGTGAAGGGAACGTCCGGGACCTCGTTGGGCGTGACGCCGAGGTAACCCGATTCGGGCTTGTTGGGCCGCGCCCCAACGGTGACCGGTACAACGGTCTCCACACCCTCGCGAAGGACGGTGACGTCGATCGCGGTGCCGGGCGCGATCGCACCGACCGTGTCCTGAACGCCGGTGATGGTGGTTACCGGAGTGTCGCCGATCTTGACCAGGACATCGCCTTCTTGAAGGGCACCCGCGGCAGGGCCGTCCGGGGTCACCTTCGAAACAGTGAGTGCCACCGGCTTACCGAGAAAGTGCAGTGCAGCCAACTCGGCACTGTCCTCGGACTGCTGGAAGTCGGCGGTGTTGGCCTGCTGAATCTCTTCCTTCGACTTCTCGGGCGGATAGATCTCCGAGCGTGGGACGAGTCCGTTGCTGCCACTCGCCCACAGTCCGAACGCTTCGAAAATGTTGAGGCCGTCGCGAACCGACACCGTTGTCATGTTGAGGTTGCCGTCGGTGGGATCGACTTCGGTCCCCTGGATGTCGACGACAGGCTTACCGTCGACGTCGCCGAGGGTGTTGAAGGTGGGGCCAGGACCGAGTGCGACATAAGGAACAGTGACCATTGTTCCGACGACTCCCAACACGACGATGGGTGCGAGTGCGGCCAAGAGCGTCACTATCCGTCGATTCACCTGATCCAGAGTAAAGCGCGAAGGCGCCGGAGCACCGATCGCACCGCCTGAGCGCCGTGCGTGTTCGCCGTCAGCGTGACTCGGAGGGCGACTCCGACCGCTCGAGCCTTGTACCGTTGAGGTATGAGCAATATGCCGTTCGGCTTCTCCAACTCCGACGACGATCCCGATCGCGACAAGAACGCGGCGGGTGGCAATCCGTTCGGGGGTGGTGACACGCCGTTCGGGTTCGGCGCGGGCGGTGAGGGATTCGATCCGGCTCAGCTCGGCCAGATGCTCACCCAGTTCGGTCAGATGCTGAGCGGGATGGGCTCGTCGATGGGCCAGGGCGGTACTTCCGGCCCGGTGAACTACGACATCGCCAAGAAGCTGGCACGCCAACAGATCGGATCGGTTACACCGATCACCGAGGGCAATGTCAAGGCGATCGCCGACGCCGCACATCTGGCCGAGATGTGGCTGGACGCCGCAACGACGCTTCCGGCCGGAGCGAGCCGCACTCTCGCCTGGACTCCGAACGACTGGCTCGACAACACGATCGACACGTGGAAGCGACTCTGTGATCCGGTGGCCGAGAAGGTGGCGGGCATGTGGGTCCAGGGACTTCCCGCCGAAGCACAGCAGATGGCGGGCCCGATGCTGGGCATGCTCGGCCAGATGGGTGGACTCGCGTTCGGCTCGCAATTGGGCCAGGCACTCGGCCAACTGTCCACCGAGGTGCTCTCCTCCACCGACATCGGCTTGCCCCTCGGACCAGAGGGCACCGCGGCCCTTCTCCCCGCTGCGGTTCAGGCGTTCAGCGAGGGTCTCGAACAGCCGCATCAGGAAGTTCTGGTGTTCCTCGCTGCGAGGGAAGCAGCTCATCAGCGCCTTTACAGTCACGTTCCGTGGCTGCGACAGCGTGTTCTCGCCACAGTCGAGGAATACGCCCGCGGGATCACGATGGACTTTTCGGCAATGGAAGAATTTGCCAAGGACCTCGACCCGTCCGCTCTCACCGATCCGAGCAAGCTCGAAGCGCTGATGCAGCAGGGCACGTTCGAGCCGCAGAACACCCCGGAGCAGAAAGCCGCTCTCGAACGGCTCGAGACTCTGCTTGCGCTGGTCGAGGGTTGGGTGGAGACGGTCGTCACCGCCGCACTCGGCGAGCGACTGCCCGGTGTTGCCGCGATGAGCGAGACGTTGCGGCGTCGCCGTGCCACCGGCGGCCCCGCCGAACAGACCTTTGCGACGCTGGTCGGACTCGAACTTCGTCCTCGCAAGGTCCGTGAAGCGGCCGGGTTGTGGCAGAAGCTCACCGCGGAAGCCGGTATGGACACTCGTGACGGCGTCTGGTCACATCCCGACCTCATGCCCGATTCGAGCGATCTCGACGCACCGGACGGATTTGTCGCCCGGGTCCTCGGCGGCGGCGAAGCCGGCAATTTCGACGACCCGATCGCCCAGCTCGAAGCCGTCGAGGCAAAAGAGCGTGCGGCCGAGGCAGCGATGGACAAGACCCGCGAGGACGACGAAGAGAAGTAATTCCTTCTCGACACATTTTCGCAGTTCAGCCATGCTGACGTCCTGTGGATAACCGTCACTGACGCGGACTCCCCGACGGCCCGCCGTGCCAGCATCGAACGATGACCGGTAACACGCAAGACGACACCACACAGAACAGCACGTCACAGCGATCCGCGGGACCCCGATGGGACCCTCGGATCGCTGTTCTGTCGCGCCCGGACGGTCGGCTGCAGCTGGGATGGACACCCGGACGTGCCGTCCTGCTGACGCTGCCTGTCGGGGTCGATGCGCGCGCGGTGAAGTCGATCCTCCGCAAAATGGACGGCTCCAGATCCCGCGCGACCATCCTGTGGGAAGCGTCGACGCGCGGCATTTCGACGTCGGTGACGGAGAAGTTGCTCGAGCAACTCACCGATTCCGGATTCGTCCACACTGCCGCCAGGAGGACCGTGTCCGTCCGGATCCACGGTGTCGGTCCGCTCTCGGACGCCGTCGAGCGCGCCCTGGTCACCGGCGGGGTAAGCACGCGTCGCTCGCGCGGGTATCGCAACACCGACGTCGTGCGCACGTGGAACGAACAACTGGTGGTCCTGGCCGACGACGTTGTCACTGATCCTCGCCTGGTCAGCGATCTCGTTCGCTGCGGACTCCCCCACCTTTCCGTCCGCATCCGCGACGGCAACGGCGTGATCGGTCCTCTTGTCTTGCCGGGCCAGTCGAGTTGCCTGCGATGCGCCGACATCATCCGATCCGAACTCGACCCTCATTGGCTTCATCTGTCCGCGCAGCTACTCGGCAGCGCCGGCCACGCGGAATCGGCGATGATCCATGCAAGTGTCGCGCTGGCCCTGGCCGAGATCGACTCCGCATTATCCGAGACAACGGCGACGCATGCGGCGAGTCTGTCGTCGACGCTCGAGATCGCGCTCCGTCCGTATCGGATCACAACCAGGCGCTGGCCTCGGCAAATATCTTGCAGTTGCCAATACCTGGCACCTGTTTCGGGCAAAGGACGCCCCAGTCAGACATGATGGTGTGGTGTCCGAGATCCCACGCAAGAGTTCTGCCCGTACTGCCAAACTCGCGAGCATCCCCCTGGGGATGGCCGGTCGCGCCGCCATGGGCTTCGGACGCAAGCTCGCCGGCGGCGACAAAGGCGAGATCGACGCGCAGTTGAGCGCGAAGGCCGCCGAGCAACTGTTCGCGGTGCTGGGCGAACTCAAGGGCGGCGCGATGAAGCTGGGCCAAGCGCTCAGCGTCATGGAGGCGGCGATTCCGGAGGAATTCGCGGAGCCGTACCGCGAGTCGCTGAACAAGCTCCAGGCCGCCGCCCCGCCGCTGCCGACCAAGCAAGTACACAAGATGCTCGATCAGCAACTCGGAACCAAATGGCGCGACCGATTCCAGTCGTTCGACGACGAACCGACCGCGTCGGCAAGCATTGGGCAGGTTCACCGTGCGGTCTGGGCGGACGGCCGCGACGTAGCCGTGAAAGTTCAGTACCCCGGCGCCGACGAAGCTCTACGCGCCGACCTCAAGACCTTGGGCAGATTTGCCGGTCTCTTCGGTTCGGTCATGCCCGGTGTCGATGTGCGCCCCGTGATCGAGGAGTTCACCGCGCGCACCGAGGAAGAACTCGACTATCGGATCGAGGCGAACAATCAGCGAGCTTTTGCAAAAGAATTCGACGGAGATCCCCAATTCGTGATCCCGCACGTCGTGGCGAGCGCGCCGAAAGTGGTCGTGACCGAATGGATGACGGCAACCCCGCTGACCAGAATCATCGAAAGTGGAACGCCGGAGCAGCGCAATGCTGCCGGTGCACTACTCGCCGAATTCCACTTCGCGTCTCCGGCCCGTGTCGGCTTGCTTCACTGCGACCCGCACCCCGGCAATTTCATGCTTCTCGAGGACGGCCGACTCGGCGTCATCGACTTCGGTGCCGCTGCGCCGTTCCCGAACGGACTGCCACGGGTTCTCGGCACGATGGTGCGCTTGGCTGTCGAGGAACAATTCGACGAATTAACGGAGTTGTTGCGCGCCAACGGTTTCGTGATTCCCGGACGCACGGTGACCGACAAGGAGATCGCGGATTACCTGCGACCCTTCACCGACCCGATCCAGACCGAGTCATTTCACTTCACTCGGTCGTGGCTGCAAAAGGCCGCCGGAACCGCCACTGACTTCAACAGTGCGCAGTTCCGAACGGCCCGTGCACTCAACCTTCCGGCCGAGTATTTGATGATCTTCCGAGTTCTTCTCGGTTCGGTCGGCATATGCGCCCAGTTGGACGCATATGCCCCGTACATGGAAATCCTGACTCGTTGGTTGCCAGGGTTCGCGGAGCCGGTTCTGGATGACACCGGCTCCGCCGAATAGGGCTCTCACGCGCACACGAGTTGCTTGCGTGGGCGCCCCCTCGGTCTCTTGCGCGCTATGACGGCCCCCTGATCGAGGATCTCGCCTCCCCACACCCCCCACGGCTCGGCGCGGTCGAGAGCCGCACTGAGACAACGGGAACGGATGGGGCACTGCGCGCACAGTGCCTTCGCCTGCTCGAGTTCGGCCGGAGCTTCGGCGAACCAGAGATCGGGGTTGGATGCCCGGCACGGCAGGTCGCGGCGGGTGGACGCGACCTCGATGAACGTGACTGCAGCCGAAGTGACGTCGGTGGAAGTTACTGCAGTGGTGGAGTTTTCGGATTCCACGCGGATTGTCTGGGCAGACAACTCGGTCTCCTAGTGCTCGGATGCGAAACTGTGTCGCACGATATGGGTTCGATGGGTGCGAACCTGAGCCGAGTCGGAAACCGGATAAAGAGGGGTATCCAACACAAAGGCCACGGTCCGCAGGGGCTGCGGGTCCGTGGCCGTAAGTGAACGGATGTGTCCTACCGAGAAATACCTCGATGGCTTAAGAACACGGACTCGACAGCTGCTTTCTTTGCTGCTGCTTGAGGGCGCAGGCGGAACGCATGCTGCGCCCATCCCGCTGCACGCGGCAGCATGGGGGCGGCAACAGCGAACTTTGCGCTTGCGCACGCTTCATACGAGATCAAGTTCGTCATTTTTTTGCCACCTCCATTTCGTGTCGGTCCGGATAGTTTCTGCGCACAGGTTGCCCCGTAACACTGAAAACCAGAGTAGAGAATTCGTCGAATCTGCACAACCTATTTTTGACCTGCGGTTATGTAACTCACCGTTGTCGATTCGGATGCATTTCAGATATCGAGTGTTGCCGCACGCAGTTCGCCGCGAATGACAGCTAGTACGTCTTCCCCGAAGTTGTCGAGTTTCTTCGGCCCGATTCCAGGGATCGAAACCAGTCCGCGATTGTCTTGTGGTCGTTGTTCGGCAATAGCCATCAGTGTGTTGTCACTGAAGACGACATAGGCCGGAACTTTGAGTTCTCGGGACTTGTCCAGCCGCCAGGCCTTGAGGTGCTCGAGCAATTCCAGGTCGACATTGGACGGGCATTTTTCGCAGCGCCCGAGCATTGTCGCCGACGTCCCGATCAACGGTTTGCCGCAGACGCGGCAGCGCGGACGCTTCTTGTTCCCCGACGACGGCGCGGCAACGCGCGAAGCCGGTGAGTCCTCGGGGATGAGCCCGTTGAGGAACCTCGACCGGCGACGGGACTTGCGTCCCCCCTCATTGCGAGCCAATGCCCAAGACAGCTGCAGATGCTCGCGGGCGCGGGTAACACCCACGTACAGAAGCCGACGCTCCTCCTCCACCGCGACGTCGTCGGCGCCCGAATTGGCGTCGCCGAGAACGTGTTGGATCGGCAGGGTGCCGTCGTTGAGGCCGACCAGGAACACCGCATCCCATTCGAGCCCCTTGGCCGCGTGAAGGGAAGCCAACGTCACGCCCTGCACGGTCGGTGGGTGCCGCGCCTCGGCTCGGGCTGTTAGCTCCTGTAGAAGCCCGGTGAGCGACAGTTCGGGTTCGTGGACGAGTTGTTCTTCGGTCAGCGCCACGAGAGCCGAGAGCGACGCCCAGCGCTCGCGGGCTTGCGTGCCCGAAGGTTCTTCGTTGGTCAGACCGAGTGGCGCGAGTACAGCGCGAACCAGTGAAACCAGCGCTTCGCCGTTGTCTGCGCCTTCGGGGAGGTCGTCTCGTCCGGCGGCCTGACGCAGTGCCGCCACTGCCTGACGGACCTCGGTGCGGGTGAAGAAGCCCTCTCCACCACGCACCTGGAACGGAATGCCGAGCTTGGTGAGTGCCTGCTCGTGCGCCTCCGACTGAGCATTGATCCGATACAGAACAGCGATCTCGGCCGCTGGAGTGCCTGCCGCGATCAGCCGTTTGATCGCCCGCGCAACGCCGAGCGCTTCGGCAGGCTCGTCGTCGAACTCCATGAACTCCGGCTCAGGCCCCGGAGCGCGTTGCCCGATCAACTGAAGACGCGTCCCGGCGATCCGTCCGCGCGCTGCACCGATCACGCGGTTCGCCAGCGACACGACCTCAGGGGTGGAGCGGTAGTCCCGTTCGAGCCGGACGACGGTCGCTTCGGGGAATTTCCGCGAGAAGTCCAACAGATAGTTCGGGGTGGCGCCGGTGAAGGAGTAGATGGTCTGATTCGCATCGCCCACCACTGTCAGGTCGTCGCGGTCGCCGAGCCAGGCGTCGAGCACCCGCTGTTGCAGCGGGGTGACGTCCTGATACTCGTCGACCACGAAGCAGCGGTACCGCTCGCGGAACTCGTCGGCAACCGTCGAATGCTCTTCGAGCGCAGCCGCGGTGTGAAGTAGGAGATCGTCGAAATCGAGGAGCATGCCGTCCTGGCCACGTGCCTTCAGCTCTTCGTATGCCGCGTAGACCTGCGCAACCTTGGTGGCATCGACCGGCGCCTCGCGACGAATCTTGGCTATCGCGCGTGGGTAGTCCTCGGGCGCGATCAGTGAGGCCTTGGACCACTCGATTTCGCTGGCGAGGTCGCGCACGCTTTCCGTGCTGGTGGACAACCCGACACGAGCGGCGGCACTGCTGACAACCGCGAACTTCCGATCGAGCAGACGCCACGGGGTGTCACCGATCACCTGCGGCCAGAAGTACTTGAGTTGACGAAGAGCGGCGGCGTGGAAGGTGCGAGCCTGTACCTGCGGCCCACTCCCACCAACCCCCAGCTCACGAAGCCGTCCACGCATTTCGCCGGCCGCTCGCGCTGTGAATGTCACGGCAAGCACCTGCCCGGCGGAGACATGACCGTCGGCGACCAGATGCGCGATCCGGCGCGTGATGGTGCGGGTTTTGCCTGTTCCAGCGCCCGCGAGGACACACACCGGGCCGCGTGGCGCGAGCACGGCGGCCGATTGTTCTGGATCCAGTCCGGTGTCCGCAGGCATGGGGACCATCATGGCAGGACGTTCCGACACTCCATTCGCCGCGCCCGACGGTATGTGGGCAAGAGAACACGGGCCGATACGGAACAACGCTCTCGGTCGTGGTGTTATATCGGCCGTGACTTCTACCGAAAATGCGCCTGCCCTGACCATCTACTCGACCACGTGGTGTGGCTACTGCCGCCGCCTCAAGACGCAGCTCAACGCGTCGGGGATCGAGTACACCGAGATCGACATCGAGAACGATCCGGCAGCAGCCGATTTCGTCGGCAGCGTCAACGGTGGAAATCACGTCGTTCCGACCGTGAAGTACGGCGACGGCAGCGTCGCGACCAACCCGTCGCTCAACCAGGTCAAGCAGGCCCTGGGTCTGTAGAGCCTTTCAGGCTGCTGTCTGACCCAGCTCCTATTTGACCCAGCTCTCGAGCATTCCGCGAGCGATGGAGATCGAGCCGGGCAGCAGCAGTGGCGCGTCCGCTTCCGAACCCCAGTCGCCGAGTTCGAGAGCGGCACGCACCTCGTCCTTCGTGAACCAGGTGCCCTCGGCGATCTCGCCGTCCGCGAACAGAAGCGGAGCGGCGGGGTCGCCGATTGCGGCGAAGCCCAACATCACCGAGCGCGGGAACGGCCAAGGCTGGCTCCCGAGGTATCGAACGCTGTGCACGTCGATGCCGACTTCTTCCTTGATCTCGCGGACAACGCACGTTTCGAGTGACTCCCCGGCCTCGACGAATCCCGCGAGAATCGAGAAACGTCGCTGCGGCCAGGTCGGCTGACGCGCGAGTAGAACTCGATCGCCGCCGTCGTGTACCAGGCAGATGACCGCCGGATCCGTTCGGGGAAACTCCTCGTGGCCGGTGGACGTGGAAATGCGTGACCAGCCGGACATGGTGGGTTCACTCGGTGCGCCGTCGATAGCGCTGAATCCGGCACTGTCGTGCCAGTTGAGAATCGCGACGGCACCGGTCAACAAACCGGCGTCCGCGTCGTCGAGTGTTCCGCCGAGCATGCGCAATTCGGACAACGTGCCCGCCAGCAGCGACACCCGCACCGCCCAGACGTGGCGATTCTCCCGAATTCCCAGGAACACTGCACCGCGCACCGGTTCCGGACCCAGTTCGGTTGCCTCGGCGAAGACCAACTGACCTTCCGGTGAGACCTTGACCTGACCCCGTGAATTCACACGGAGGAGCAGCGCGTCCACCCAACCCGTGGTCAGTGCGGCGGCATCCGACCGCAATTCCTCGGCGCGGCCGACGCTCGAGCGTGAGAGCAGCGGTGTTTCGGTCAGCTGGAAGTCGTTCACGCTCACGACATTACTGCGCGCACGAAGCTCGGCAGCACTCAGTTCGTGACGCGGCGGATGTAGAGCAGGCGATCGTTCGCCTCGACGGCGTCCACCTCGGGCGAACCGACGCGAACCAGACGGCCGTCGCGAACTACCCCGAGCACGATGTCGGAGAGATGACGCGGAGAGCCGCCGACCTCGTCACGTTCGACTGCGCGCTCGGCGATCGCGAATCCGGCTTCCGGGGTCAGAAGGTCTTCGATCATCTCCACGACAGTCGGCGTTGTGGTCGCGATGCCGAGGAGTCGACCTGCCGTCTCCGAGGACACGACCACCGAGTCTGCGCCGGACTGACGCAGAAGATGCGCGTTGTCGGCTTCACGGATGGCTGCGGCGATCTTGGCTTTCGGCGCGATTTCGCGGGCTGTCAGTGTCACGAGCACTGCGGTGTCGTCACGATTCGTGGCGACGATGATCGACGACGCATTCTGCGCGCCTGCCAACCGAAGTACGTCCGATTTCGTCGCCGAACCGAACACCGTCACCAGGCCCTTGCTCGCCGCGGAGTCGAGGACTGTCTGATCGGTATCGACGACCACGATCTCCGACGCCGGTACACCGTCACCGAGCATTGCTTCGATTGCCGTCCGCCCCTTGGTCCCGTATCCGACGACGACGGTGTGATTACGCACGTGCTGCCTCCAACGCTGAATTTTGAACGCCTGACGCGAACTCTCGGTCAGAGCTGAAAGTGTGGTTCCGACCAACACGATCAAGAAGAAGATTCGAAGTGGCGTGATCAACAGGACGTTGACCAGGCGCGCCGACGGAGTGAACGGAGTGATATCGCCGTAGCCGGTGGTCGAGAGCGAAACCGTCGCATAGTAGATGCAGTCGAGCAGCGACAGCTCGTTGTCCTGTGCGTCTCGGTATCCGGCGCGATCGATGTAGACGATCAACACGGCGGCGCCGAGAGCACCCAATGCGATGAGAACTCGCTTGTAGATGGCCCGCGCCGGACTGGTCTGTAGCTGGGGAATGCGCAGCACACCGACAAGGGCGAAGTCAGGCTGATCGGTCAATGCTTCCGACCTGGTCAAACGCGCCCGGAGCTTACCGGCCATACATCGACTCTCTCACTCGAACTTACGAAATACCTACACGGACATCGGCAGGCAGCGTAACCCTCGAAGATCGACTTCGGAACTCGGGCGCCGAATAGCGCGCGGGTCGTGGCGCCGGTAGTGGCAAGAAGGTCCACCGTGAGGCAGGCTGGGCAAATGCCTTTCACCGGTTCGACGTCCACTCCCAGTCAAGCGGCCGCTCTTCGTTTGTCGGCCCTCCTTCTCGGCGCCGGCACCATGCATTTTGCAGCGCCCTCGTTCTTCGACAGCACCGTTCCCCGCCAGCTTCCCGGACAGGCCCGCACCTACACCCAGGTGTCCGGCGTCGCGGAACTGGCGATCGGCGCTGCCTTGGCCGTGCCGAAGACCCGCAAGCTCGGCGCGGGCCTTGCCGCCGCGCTCTTTGTTGCCGTGTTCCCCGCCAACATCCAGATGGCGATCGACTGGTGCCGAAGCCCGAAGACGTCCACCCCGCAGAAGATCGGTTCGATCGCACGTCTCCCCCTGCAGGTTCCGCTGGTGACCGAAGCACTCAAGGCTCGCCGAAACGCAAGCTAATCTTGCGCGCCTGCCGTTCGGATGAGGCGAGCGAGAGCCTCACCGTCCGGCAGGTTCTCGGGTGCGATGGTGCGACCCGATCGAACGTAGTGAAACGCCGCCCGCACCTTGTCGGCCGGAAACTGTTCGTTGCGCCCCGCCGAACGAGCTCTGGCTGACATCAATTCGGCCCAGGCCACCCGATACGCGGCCAACTGCATCACAACAGCGTCCTCGTTGGCGGCCGACGGTTCGGCACCGGTCTTCCAGTCGATCACCGTCCATCCGCCGTCGGGATCGGCGAACACAGCGTCGATCCGACCTCGCAAAACCGTTCCGGCAATGGATGTTTCGAAAGGAACTTCCACTTCGATCGGGCTGCGATTGGCCCACGGGGACCGCAAGAACGCATCCTGAAGTTTCACCAGGTCGGTCTCGGGACCCGCGCCGGTATCCGCGGCGCCGGGTAGCTCGTCGAGATCCAACAGCCGAGTCGCACCGAACCTTCGCTCGATCCAGGCGTGAAAAGCGGTTCCGCGACGAGCCAACGGGTTGGGCGGATACGGCAGCGGACGACGTAGGCGAGCCGCCAGTTCGTCCGGATCTGCCTTGAGGTCGACGAGCTGAGTCACCGAAAGCTGCGCCGGGAGAATCACTTCGGCCCGCGCGTTTGCGCGGGCCTCGCGCTCGGCCAGGAGAACGTCGACGTCCGAGGCCCAGTTCTCCGGATCGTCCTCCGGTTCTTCCGCCTCTTCGCTGTCTTGCGGCAGCGAAGCGAGTGCGGACAGGACGCTCGCGGCTCCGGCCTCGACGGCGCCGCGCCGCGCACCCAGCGGATCCGGCGGCCACTGCGCCGTACGGGGAGTGGCGGCCAACGGGTTCTCGGTATCGGGTTCCGGGGCCGGCGCCCATTCCTCCACGACGCCGATCGCACCGCGTGAGTCTTCCTCATCGGCATCGTTGTCGGCCGTGACCATCTGATGCAGCTCGTCCAGGAACTCCGAAGGCCCCTTCGGTTCCGCACCGGATTCCGCCCAGTGATGCGCCGAGATGAACAGCGCCCGTTCGGTTCTGGTCAGCGCGACGTAGAACAACCGCCGGTCCTCGTCCAGTCGACGGTTGGACAAGGCCTTCTTGTGCGCCGTTATCGCGTTCTCGAGGTCCTTGCGGTTGTAGAGCTCCTCGAGGTCGAGCACCGGAACTCCGTCGGCCGAATCCGCGTCGACCGCCCGGTCACCACGCAACGACGGTGGCAGTTCGGCGAGCGCCCCGAGCCACGATCCGGACGCGGTGGACGAGGGGAACACCCCGTCGCTGACATGCGGGATCGCCACTACTTCCCATTCGAGCCCCTTCGCCGAGTGCACGGTCAGGATCTGGACCCGATCCGGCGCCACCTCCACTTCGCCTGGCGTGAGGCCCTTTTCGATCTGTTCGGCTGCCGCGAAGAAAGCCAGCATCCCGGTCAGATTGGCAGTTGGACGCGTCGCGTAGTTGGCGACGACGTCGGCGAATGCGTCGAGGTGCTCGCGGCCCGCGGTCCCGACGACGCCGACTCGGGTCCGTGCGCCCGCCTCGATTCCGATCCCGAGCACCCGCTCGACCTCCGCCACCAATTCGGTGAGCGGCTGGCCGATACGTTCGCGCAACGACGCCAACTCTGCCGCTATCGCGTTGATGCGTGTGTACCCGAGAGCCGAATAGCGTTCTGCCGGGCCTGGATCGGAGATCGAGTCGACCAATCCTGCTTGCTCGGCGTTCTCCCCGGGCAGAGCATCGTGGACCGCCGAGGTGAGCGCCTCGGCGTCGGTGACCGCACCCGCCGTTCCGTATCCCGCGGAGATGGCAAGTTCGCGGGAGCGTTGAGAGAGTGCGGCGAGATCCTTCGCGCCGATCTGCCATCGCGCGCCGGTGAGCAGCCGAACAGCTGCGCTTCCTGCAAGTGGATCGGCGACCACCCGGAGCATGGCGATCACGTCAGCAACCTCGGGTGTGTGCAGGAGCCCACCGAGCCCGACAACTTCGACCGGCAGACCTTTGGACCGCAAGGCCTCGGCCAGCGGAGCGGCATCGGCGTTCCGGCGGATCAACACCGCTGCCGTGGGCGTCGGGCGGTCTTCGGCACGTGCCGCCTCGTATTCTCCGGCGATCTTCTCCGCCACCCACTGACGTTCCTGTTCGACGTCGCCCAGCAACGCCAGTCGAACGTCTCCGGCGACGGCTCCCGGTCGCGCACGAAGGGTGCTGACCGCCACACCGCGTCGACGCAACGGTGCCGACGACAGGTTTGCCAGTTCGAGAGCCTCCGGCGGGTTACGCCAACTGGTGAGCAGTTCGAGCGTCGGAGCCGGCTTTCCGTTGGCAAGCGGGAAATCGGTTGCGAACCGTGGCAGGTTGGCCGCCGACGCGCCGCGCCAACCGTAGATCGACTGCATCGGATCGCCGACGGCCGTCAGTGCCAAGCGGCCGTCGGCTCCCCCACCGAACAACGAGGACAACAACACTCGCTGAGCGTGACCGGTGTCCTGGTACTCGTCGAGAAGAACTACCCGAAAGCGCTCACGCTCGGTCTGCCCGACCTCGGGATGCTCGGCGGCGACCCGGGCAGACAGCGACATCTGGCTGCCGAAATCCAATGCGCCTTCACGCCGCAGCGTCTCACCCAGCCGGGCGACGAGAGGCAACAGTTCGATGCGCTTATGTTGCACATCAAGGTAATTCAACAACTCCTTGCTCGGTCCACCCCGCTGTTTCGGGCCGGCGGGCAGAGTGTGAATCAGCTTGTCCAGCTCGGTGTGTGCCTCGAGCAACTGCTCGGGATCGACCAGGTGCTCCGCCAACTGACCGGCAAGAGCCAGAACGGTCTCGGTGATCGAACCCGGATTCTTGTCGGTGTCCAGATCACTGTCCCAGCCGCTCACGACGCGGTGCGCAACCTGCCACAGTTCGGTCTCGGACAACAACGTCGCCGAGGGTTCGATGGGCAACAGCAGTCCGTGTTCGGAGAGCAACCGTCCCGCGTAAGCATGGTAGGTACTGACTTCGGGTTCGCCGGCCAGAATCCGGGAACGCACTCCGCCGGTCGGGTCGAGTGCCCGCAGAACGTCCGAACCCGCCAGCCGCGCCAACCGCTTGCGGATTCGCGACGTGAGCTGTTGCGCCGCTTTGCGCGTGAAGGTCAGGCCGAGAACCGCCTCGGGGTCGACGAAGCCGTTGGCCACCAGCCACACGACGCGAGCAGCCATCGTCTCGGTCTTTCCGGCACCGGCGCCGGCGACCACCAATGTCGGACCGAGCGGTGCGGCGATCACTGCTGCCTGCTCGGGCGTCGGAGGGTGCTGACCGAGCGCGACCGCCAGGTCGACAGGGTCGATCTTCGGTCGGCGTGCCTTCTGCGTCGCGGCAGCCACTTAGTTACTCACCTGTCGTCCCTCGTCGTGTGCCGGGCAACTCGAACGCACCGGGCAATGTCTACATCCGTCGTTGACCCTGGCCAGGTACTGCGGTCCTTGGGTCGCTGCGGCAGCGTTGTGAATGACGTCTCGCCACATCTCGACGGCTTCGGCCGTCAGCGGCGGCTGAACTCGCTGCGCCGCACCGTCCTTCTTGTTGGACTTGGCCACGAATACCAGGCGTGCACCGCCGGGTTGTGTGGCCGGTTCGCCGGCAATCGCACCTTCGGCCGCTGCGACCTGGTACGCCGCCAACTGCGCGTGAGATTGCGCGGCCTCGTTACTGACGGGGTTTCGCGCAGTCTTGACGTCGACAACCACCGGGCGACCTTCGGTGTCGCGCTCGAGCCGGTCGATCCGGCCACGTAGCTTGACCGCAGGCGCTCCTTCTTCGCGCGGTTCGAGGACCCCCTCGACCGCGACCTCGACGCCGACTTCGGTCAGCTCACCGCGAGTTGCGTTCATCCAGGCGGTGAACGTCGCCAGCATCTCCCGAGTTCGATTGAGTTCACGGCGCGAGTACCACTGCGATCCCAGATCGATGGATTCCCAGGCATTTTCGAGTGCCTTCTCGACCTGATCCGGTGGAATCCGGCCGGCCAGTGCCTGCACCAAGGTATGGACCAGCGTACCGGCGATCGCATGAGTGTTGTCTCCGTCGCTGCCACCGTGACGCTCGAACACCCATCGGAGAGGACATGTTTCGAGAAGCTCGATGGTGGACGGGGACAGTGAAACCGGTCCGTCCTCGGGTTGCCACATGGGAGCAGCGGTACTCGGCTCGGCTGTGCCGTACCACTGATCCGGATGCGCGCCTCGTACTCCGGCCGCAGCCAGACGGGCCAACTGGCGAGCAGCCCGAGAATGCTTCTCGGGGTCGAAATGCGCGATGTCGGGATCACACACCACGCTGCGAAGCTGTGCGACCAGTGCAGGCAGCGACAGAACCCGGGTATCCCCGGTCTCGGGTGCAACGACGTCGAGATCGGAGGACGGGTCGTCCGAGTACGCGTCACCACGGATCAATTCGTCCACGAACCGCGAAGGCACCAAGTCGGTGTCCCCCGAAGCCGATTCGACTGCGGTGATCAGCAGACGGCGACGAGCACGGCTACAGGCGACCAGGAACAACCTGCGTTCTTCGGCCAGAAGCGGCGCGGTTCGCGAGAGTCGTTCGGCAGCCGAGTCACTGCCGTCGGAGACTCCGTTGACCAGGTCGATAAGAGCTTCGGTACGCAGTAGCGAGCCGCGTGCCCGCAAACTCGGCCAGAGCCCCTCCTGCACACCCGCCACCGCCACAACCGCCCATTCGCGCCCCGCCGCGGCGTGAGCGCTGACCACGGTGACGGCGTCGGGAGCGATGACCGATCGGCTCCGCGAGTCGGTCGGTATCTCCTGGCTGGTCAAGTAGTCGACAAAACCGGAGAGTTGCGAACGCGGCAGCCGGTCGACGTAGTTGGCAGCCGCGTCGAAGAGTGCGACTACGGCGTCGAGGTCTCGATCGGCTTGTGAGCCGATCGGTCCGCCGCGCGCCGACGCAGCCGCCCAGCGCCGTTCCAGCCCCGTCGCCTGCCAGGCCGCCCACAGAACTTCTTCGACCCCGAGACCACGCTCGAGAGGCACTCGGGCCTTGCGAAGGACCGACAGCACGCGATTGAGGGCCGCAGCTTCGACGTCTGTCAGCTTGCCCATCAGGCGCTTGGACTGCGCACGATCCTCGTCGATCAGAATGAGCCGCAACAACTCCGAGGAGTCCCGATCACTTCCCGATGCCAACTCGACCCGGCGCAGGCCACGACGCAACCGGCGCAGGGTGACCGGTTCGGCGCCGCCGATGGGACCGGCCATCAGGGCAAGCGCGTCGTCGCCGGTGAACTGATCGCCGCCGAGCGCCCGAAGGACCAGCAGCAGGCCGGACACTCCGTGTTGCCGCGCGAGCGGCAATTCGGTGGCAGCGGTCGTGACGGGCACCCCCGCCGCGAGCAGGGCTCGCCGGAGAGGGGCGAGAGTGCGCGGGACCGACCGCACGATGACGGCCATGTCGGACCACGCAATCCCGTCCAGCAGATGCGCCCGGCGCAAGGTATCTGCGACGACTGCCGCCTCTTTGGCCGTCGTACCGAGAACCCGCACCGACGCCCGTCCCGGATTCTCATCGGTGAGATCGGATGGAACCGCGATGCGATGAGCCAAGTTGCCGGGCAGCCGCGCAGCGATCTTGGCCGCGATCGACGCGACGTCGGCGTTGTTGCGATACGTGACGGGCAGAACGATCTGGCGCTCGTCTCCGCGCTCGGCCAGTCCGAGCAGGAACGCCGAATCCGCACCGCGGAATCCGAACACGGACTGATCGGGATCACCGGCGATGACCGTGCCCGCAGTTCCGGTTCCGATCAACCGAACCAGTTGCGCCGCCTGCGGATCCAGATGTTGTGCGTCGTCGACAAGGAGGTGCCGGATCCGAGCGCGCTCGGAGCGAAGCAATTCGGGATCGGTGGCGAACGCGGTCAAGGCCGCACCGATCAACTCGGCCGCGTCGAGCGCCGGCGCCGTCGCCTCCGGAGCCTCGACACCGACACTGCCGCGCAGCAGCACGCCTTGCTCGTAGGCCTCGGCGAACCGCCCGGCCGCCACCCACTCCGGACGGCCACGCTTCTTGCCGAGCTTGACCAGATCTTCGGGGCCGAGCCCGCGCTCGTTGGCTCGCAGCATCAGATCTCGAAGTTCGACGGCAAAGCCGTTCAAACCCAATGCGGGTCGCAGGCGCTCCGGCCACCGGAGCGCACCGTCTTCGATGTCGCCGCGCAACATCTCGCGGAGCACCGAGTCCTGCTCGGCGCCGGTGATCAGGCGTGGCGGCGCGTTGCCGTGTGCTGCGGCTTGAAGCCGGAGAACGGCAAAGGCGTAAGAGTGAACGGTGCGTACCAGCGGCTCACGGGTTGCCTGCGGTCCGCGTTCCTGTTGGTACCCGAGCAACCCAGCGGTGATCTGCTCGCGGACCTGCGTCGCGGCTCGGCGTGACTGGGTGAGCACCAGGACCGATTCAGGATCTTCGCCACCCGAGATCTTCTGCACTGCCAGATCCACGAGAAGGGACGTCTTGCCGGTTCCGGGACTGCCGAGTACCTGCCAGGGATTCCAAGCCGCTGCCGAACCGAAAGAAACAGGGCCGAACGCGAGCTGGAACGGATCCTCGGACGGCGGCGCGAAGAGCCGCGTCGTCCCTTCATCCCACGTTCGGGGTATCGGAGACGGCGCAGTTCGGTGCACCAACCGCGCCCGCGGAATGGTGACCTTGCTGCGTGTTGCCGTCTCACTCACCCAGGCATTCCACCAGAGCGCACCGACAACTCACACATCGCCTGCATCCGGCATGATTGACCTCGTGTCTGCACTCCATACGTATCTCTACGGACCTGTCGGGGCGCCGGAGATCCTTTCGCTGCACGGTCTGACCGGTCACGGCCGCCGTTGGCAGTCGATGGCCGAGAACCAACTGCCCCAAGCGCGCTGGATCTCGCCCGATCTGCGCGGTCACGGGCGCTCGACCTGGGCTCCCCCGTGGAACATCGAATCCCACGTGGAGAGCCTGCTCGAGACACTGGACGAACATGCAAACGGACCGGTGGTGATCGTCGCGCATTCGTTCGGCGGAATGCTGGCGCTTCACCTCGCGGCCACCGCGCCGGAACGCGTTCGTGGGCTCGTTCTGCTCGATCCAGCGATCGGCTTGGATCCGACTTTCATGCAGGAAGTGGCCGAACTCACAATCGGCTCACCGGATTACACCGATGCGGCCGAGGCGTACTCCGAGAAGATTCACGGCTCGTGGGGTGAGGTTCCCACCCAGGACCTCGACGTCGAGATGGCCGAGCACCTGATTCAACTGGGCAACGGGCGCGTCAACTGGCGCCTGTCCACGCCCGCAATCGTGACCGGGTGGGGCGAACTCGCTCGCCCGATCGTGCTGCCACCGCCTTCGATGCCGACCGTGCTGGTTCAAGCGATGAAAGTCCAGCCTCCGTACGTCACCGACGAGTTCCGGGCAGCGCTCACCGAGCACCTCGGTGAAAATCTGACCAGCGTCGAATTCGACTGTGACCACATGGTCCCGCACGTGCGGGCCGACGAAGTTGCCGCCCTCGTTCGCAGCGTGCTCTGAAGGAACCGACATGGCAGCCACCACCGAAGAGCAGATCGAAGAGGTACGGCGACTCATCGCGTCGATTCCGGCCGGTTTCGTGGCGACGTACGGCGATATCGCTGATGCTGCAGGACTTTCCAGTGCTCGCACGGTCGGTTGGATCATGCGGACGGACTCTGCCGACCTGCCGTGGCATCGGGTTCTCGGCGCCTCCGGCAAACCGTCGGCGCACCTGGCTCATCGTCAGATCGCCAAGCTCGAACTCGAAGGGGTACCGATCAAGGAGGGTCGGATCGACCTGAAGAAGGCACGGTTTCACTTCTGATCCCGTGTCACCGGTCGTCCTCACCCCGGCGATGGGGCAGCATGGAGGCATGACCACCACGCCGCCGACCGCCGCCGTCATTCTGGCGGGTGGTCGCGGGACCAGAATGGGTGGTGTCGACAAACCTGGCCTTCTCGTACACGGTCGCAGGCTCCTCGACATCGCGCTTTCAGCAACGTCGCATCTCGACGCCGTCGTCGTGGTCGGCCCGCATCGACCTGAACTTGATCCTGGAATCACCCAAACTCAGGAATCTCCGGCCGGAGCCGGCCCTGTCGAGGCGATCTGGGCCGGGTTGTCTGCGACCCGGTTACCCGATAACGCCGTGGTGGTGGTGCTGGCGTCCGACCTGCCGCACATCGAGGCCGAATCAGTCGACGCCTTGATCGCTGCCACGTCGACGGACAATCCGGTGACGTGTGCCGTGGACGAGAACAACCGAACCCAATTCCTGTTCTCCGCATGGACATTTCGCGAACTCCGGCAACGCCTGTCCACATTGCGGGAGAGTTCGGGGCTGGAGAACCAACCTATGAAAGCGATTGTCACCGAGCCGTTCTCGACGCTGAGTGTCGCTGGTACGACCGACTGCGACACACCGGAAGACATCGATCGCGCGCGAAGCCATCCGCGGCTGACGGTCGATCAAGCCCGCGCCGCCGTCAGGAACTCGCTGACAGCATTGCCGCCGCACCGTGCCGATCTCGCCGACAGCCTCGGAGCAACGCTCGCGCAGCCTCTGGTCGCCCTGGGTGATCTTCCCAGGTCAGACGTTTCGGCGATGGACGGGTACGCGGTCTCCGGCGAGGGCCCCTGGCGAATCCGCACCGAGATCCGCATCGCGGGCGCCGACGGGCAACTCGAACTCGGCGAAGGTGAAGCGATTCGCATTGCCACGGGAGCACACCTGCCCCTCGGCGCCACCTCGGTAATTCGTGACGAGTATCTGTCCGTCGACGAGCTATCTCGGATGGTACGGAGAATGCCGGATGCGCCGCACCGCAACGACGCTCGACCACGAGGGGAAGATTGGACCACCGGATTCACGATCGCCCCGACAGGTACCGCGGTGACTCCGGCGGTGATCTCCGCAGCTGCCAGCGGTGAAGTGTTCGACGCCCTCGTCCGTGGTCCGGTACGGGCACGCCTGATAGTCACCGGCGACGAGATCCGGCGGACCGGTCCACTGCGTGAAGGTCAGACTCGCGACTCCGTCGGCGGGATTCTCCCCTACATACTGGAAAGCAACGGCGTACGGTGCGTGGCGAATTCGCACCTGCGAGACACTGCGGACAGTTTCGAGCGGGTGCTCGCAGACGGAGTCGACCAGGAAGCCGATCTACTCGTCGTCATCGGTGCGACGGGAGGCGGCGCTGCCGACGAAATGCGCAGTGCGCTCGATCGACTCGGCGCTCGCACGATTGTCGGGCGAGTCGCCTCGCGCCCCGGCGGATCTCAGATAACGGCCGTCCTGCCCAGTGGTCTGGTGGTTCTCGGCCTCCCCGGCAATCCGTATGCCGCCGTGACCACCCTGTTGACGATGCTGCCCACCGTCGTGGCCGCCTTGACCGGAAGCGACACGCCGCCGCCACTACTCGGCATCATCGAGAACGCCGCTGCGGTGAGTTCCGATGCGGTACGGCTGTTGCCGGTGACACAATCCGAAGACGGTCGCTGGCGCGCCGATCCGTCTGTACGTACCGCGCACCTTGCGGGGTTGATCGAACGCTCGGCGTTTGCACTCGTACCGGCACACTCCGACGACGGCGCCGTCGCCGAATTGGTCGTCCTCCCACGCTGACGGGGTCAGCGGTTTCGGCGCCCGCGCCGGCCGACGTCCGCCAGCACGATCACGCCGACCACGATCGCGAGCACCAGCGAATACACGCCCCACAGCACCAAGAACGGCAGCAGCCAGCCGGCATCAACGGTCTGACCGCGCGGTCCGACGCAGTACAGCGTGAAATTGGTGGACGTACCGTCGCCGTCGGTAAAGGAATCCGAGACGACCATCGCGCTCGATGTCGGTTCTTCACAGAAGATCGGCGCCAAGTGCGCGACCTGGCCGGGCCAGATCACCGAAGACAGCAGTGCGGCAAAGATTCCCACGACCACGATCACCGCTACCGAGATCAGTAACGGAGCGATTCGGCGGCTCACAGCGGCTGCACCAGAAAGGGAGTTCCGTCAGGCTCGAAGACCACAAGTACTCGCGAGCGTGGGGATTCCACCATCACGGAGGCGTATATCGACTCGGTGCGACTGACCGAGATCCCGGAGACTTCGCCGTCGTCGACTCCGCTGCTCGCCAGCGCGTCGTCGACCAACTTCTCGACATTCGCCAATGCCGGCACTTGATCCAGCGTGAACGATCGCGCATCGAGATCATCGGTGACACTGACTTGCACGGGGATGGGCTCGCCGAGAATGACGCCGTCGAAAGAGAATCTGTCGAGCTGTGACGGCTTCCCGGGGTCACGAACGGTGACGCCGAGCGTCTCGATCGGGCTGATGTCGATGCTGGTCACCGATATCGCGTCGACGCCGTATCTATGTGCGAGGCTGTCGAACCCGCCTCGCACCAACTCCGACGTCATCCCACCGCCACGTTCGCGCATTTGGTTGTCGAAATCCATCCGATCGACGGCACCGATGCATCCGCTCAGACCCGTGGCCGTCAAGGCGATGGCTACCGTCCACAGCGCCGGCCGCACCTGCGAGGACGCCAATTTCATGAGCGGAGCGTACCGCGAGTGTCCGGTTCCATCTCGGTGACCTGCGCGTCGGACGAATTCCTGTCGGCGACTCGTGGGATCATCGCGCCATGAATCGTGTCGACGAAGGATTCGAACCGCCGGACGCATTGGTCGAGTGGTGCCGCTCCCGCACCTTTCCACTGCACGTCCTCGACGACGAAGCGACCGTCGACCTGGATTGGTGGAACGCGCACCTGAAGGACGCCGGCCACACCATCAGCCTGCGCGGGCGTGATCTCGACGGCAAAGTGATCACCGAAGGCCGAGCTATCGTTCAACGCAACGACCTTCGCCCGTCGAGCGACCTCGTTGTCGCCCAGCACGACGGCCTCGGACTGCTCTTTCTCTGCGCGGCCTGGCAAGGCTCGCACGAAAGCAGACGGTTCACGCGGCGGTTCCCCAACGTCTTCAATCCGCATCACCGCGAAGACGAGGATCCGCTGACCCAGATCACAGCCATTCTCGATCACTGTTCGAAAAACAAGTCGATGCCGGTCGTGCGACGCGACACCTGGTCCGGGTGGCCACTCACCCCCGGCGTGGGGGTATCACTCATGGCCGCTTTCATGTGGGCGGTGGGCGTACAGGACGAAGGCCGACGCGCTCAGATGATCGATCAGTACGGCGTCTCGACACTCATCCACGAGGGCTGGCTCGAGGATCCTTCCGTCACGGGCTTCACGACGCGTCGCTACCGCCGGTACTGCGAACTGCTCGACAGTTGGGCCTATGCCGCCGGCACCCAACCCGAGATCGTCGAGATGTGGTTGGTGAAACGGTGGAGTGCGCGGTTGGCCCAAGCACGCAACGACGTCAGCGCCCCCACCCTGTTCTAACTCTCAGAAAGGCCGTGTCTCAGAAAGGCCGTGTCTCAGAAAGGCCAGGCAGGGAGGGTAGGCAGCCCCACCCTCGTCGGCCTCCCGACCAACCAGGCCAAGGTCTCCGCATCCGACAGCGAAGGAACACGTACACCCGGGACCGCTGTCTCCAGTGCGCCCAACTGACGGGCGAGAGTGAATTCCACGAACTCGGCAGGCCAGTCGTGGCAGGTGTAGCCGATGTCGAGGTCCATCAGGTGAATCTCGATCTCGTTCCAGCGCAGAATCGGCAGATCGAATGCCGTCACAGGTTTGCGCCACGGCACCGGCGTGTCCAGTCGATCTGCCTGGATCTCGCACAACGCGTCGACCAGTCTCGTTCCCGAGAAGCGGTAGTCGAGAGCCAACAACTCAGCCGGGCGATCTGCACCTTCCTCGATTGCAGCATTGCGCGCGTCCGGTCCCCCGGGATACATCTCCCCCGATTCGCCGCCCTGCACTCCGGCGACAAATCTGCCCAGCGCGTCGGCGTTGCGCGACATGTGCGTCACGACGTGTCCCCGGCTCCACCCGGGGAGCCCGGAGGGCTCACGCGCCTGCTCTTCGGTCAGTGCACCGATGAGAGCCTGTGCCTTGACGTCGGATTCACGAACTGCGGCGACCAGGTCGGCATACGTCGGCGTTACGGAGTGAGACGTCATGCAGCGATACTAGTTCCCTTCGCGCACTCTCATACCGATTCACGACAAGGTCCACCACTCCCGGATCGACGCCGAGCGGTTCGGTCACACCATCGGCTCCTGCAGCGTGCAATCTTTCGTGAAACAGTCCGTGTGCGAGGAGGTACGAGGCAACGAACACTCGCTTCGCGCCGCGAACGCGTGCTGCTGCAACGACATCGGCTACCTTCGGTTCCCCGGTCGCGATGTATCCGATGTCCACCCGGATCCCCGCCGCTTCGGCGAGCATCAGCGCAGCACGCTCGACGTCTCGCAGCGCCCGCGCATCGGAGGACCCGGCGGCAGCAAGCACTATCGCGTCGCCTGGACTCCACCCCGCTTCGGTCAAGCGTCGGAGCAGCACGCGCGCAAGCGCCGGATCGGGTCCGAGTGCGGGCGTCACAGTCACAGCCGAGTGCTCACTGATCGCCACTTCGCGTCGAACATCGGTGTGAACGTGGTAGCCGGACGCCAGGAAGGCCGGTACGAGAATCGCTCGCCCCGGAGTGTCCCGGAGGACTTCAGAAGGTGACGGACCGAGCACGTCGACAAAGGCAACGCGCGTGCGTCCGACGCGCGTGCCGACGGCTTCGGCAAGGGCAGCAACCATTTCCACGCCGCGTGGGCTACGCGTGCCGTGAGCTACCAGTACGAGTACATCGTCATCGCGTTGCATAGTCACCTGGATTCTGGACGTAGTCGCCGGGGTCGAGGGCAAGTCGATAGCCCCGCTTGACCACGGTCTGAACGGCTTTGGGCGCACCGAGGCACGCGCGCAATCGGGCGACGGCGGTCTCGACGGCATGGGTGTCGCCGCCGCCACCGGGAAGAGAAGCCAGAAGTTCGTCGCGGGAGACGACTCGGCCGGGGCTCGCCCCGAGAGTGCGGATCAACGACATCGCAGCCGGCGGCAATTGCTTCACTTCACCGTCCACGACGACGCAACCGCCGCGGATGCTGATTTCGTGTTCGCCGGCTTGAATCTTGTTGGCTCGCTGCGGGAGTTCGTCGACGATGTGTCGCGCGAGCGCCCCGAGACGTGCCCGCGCCGGGGCTGTGGTCGGTACATTCAAGGCTTCGAGCGGCGCCGAGGTGACCGGGCCGACGCACATTGCCGCCACCGGACCCCGCATCGCGTCGAGAATGTCGCCGAGATCCCCGGTCTTGTCGGCGCGCATCAACATCGACGCAACGGCCGGTGCACTGGTGAAGCTGACGGCGTCGATTCCAGCTGAAGCGATGGCGTCGATCATCCGGTCGAGCAGCGTCGGATCCTCCGGCGGTTCCCATCGATAGACAGGAACCGCGATGACCTCGGCGCCCGCGTCGCGCAGCACCTGACAGAAATCGGGAATCGGCTCCCATTCGGTAGTGGCGCCGTGCAGTTGAACGGCGATTCGTTTTCCCGAGACACCTTCTGCAAGAAGATGTTCGAGCACTTCGGCGGAAGACTCGGATGCCGGAGACCATTCTTCACGAAGGTCGGCCGCGCGGATTGCCCCTTTGGCCTTGGGTCCGCGCGCGAGCAGACGAGCCGAGCCCAACGCGGATCCGAGATTTTCCGCCTCACCCCACCCGTCGGCTGCTTCCAGCCAACCCCGGAATCCGATCCCGGTGGTGGCGACAACCACCTCGGGAGGATCCGAGATGATCTGCTGTGTCACCCTTTCGAGCTCGCGGTCGTCGGCGAGAGGGATGATCCGAATCGCCGGAGCGTGAACGACGTCCGCTCCCCGACGAGTCAGCAACGTCGCGAATTCCTCCGCGCGGCGCGAAGCGGTGATACCTACCGTGAATCCAGCCAACGGCATGTCGTCACTCACGAGACTGCATCGGCGACAGTCGAGCGAACGCCCTGCATCTGAAGGCTGTGTACCTGAACGACGCCTGCCCACACGCGAACTCCGTATACCGGCAGCGCGACCGCGGAGTCGTCCAGCGCTCGGCCGTCGACCAGCGAGAACGCCTGCTTGAGCAGCGGCGAGACCACGATCGGTTCACCGTCCCGGTCGCCGACGAGTCCGCGTGACATCACCGCGGCGCGGCCGTACGGATCGAAGTTGCTGACAGCCCGCAGTGTGCCGTCCTCTAGCAGGAACAGCGCCACCTGCTCGCCGCCGCGAAGAAGCACGGCGACCCCGCGTCCAGGGATCAGATGGCTCAGCGGGCAGGCCGACGTCCATTCGAGTCGATCCGAATCCAGCTTGGCGATCTGCGCATCGATGACACTCATCGAAGTCCTCCTGTCGATCCGGCGACAACGTCGCGCGGGTTCTTGTCTACGTTTCTACGGACCCCGTGTTTCCCACGGGTTACGCGACTATTACCGGCGCGTAGGGATGCTCGGCATACCCATCAGGACTGGAACCTTGCGCACTCCGGTCTCGTCGAACACAACCGTCGGGTCGGCTTCTTCCGGTGCATTCACAAATGAGACGAACCTCGACAGCTTCTCCGGATCACCCAGCACACCAGCCCATTCGTCCTGGTAGCCCTCGACGTGCTTGGCCATCAGAGCCTCGAGTTCTTCGCCGATTCCCAGGCTGTCTTCACAAATAACGGCCTTGAGGTGATCGAGTCCGCCTTCGAGTGATTCGACCCACGGCGCCGTGCGCTGCAGGCGATCGGCGGTGCGGATGTAGAACATGAGGTAGCGGTCGATGTACTTGACCAAGGTTGCGTCGTCGAGGCCTCCGGCAAGCAGTTGAGCGTGTTTGGGCGACTGTCCGCCGTTGCCGCCCACATACAGATTCCAACCGTTCTCCGTCGCGATGACGCCGACGTCCTTGCCACGCGCTTCGGCGCATTCACGAGCACATCCCGAGACGCCGAACTTGATCTTGTGCGGCGAACGCAGGCCGCGGTAGCGGTTCTCGAGGTCGACGGCCATTCCTACCGAGTCCTGAACGCCGTAGCGGCACCAGCTCGAACCGACGCAGCTCTTGACCGTCCGCAGGGACTTGCCGTACGCCTGACCCGATTCCATCCCGGCGTCGACGAGACGCTTCCAGATCGCGGGCAACTGTTCGACACGAGCCCCGAACAAGTCGATGCGCTGACCGCCGGTCACCTTCGTGTACAAGCCGAAATCACGCGCCACCTCACCGATGACGATGAGCTGCTCACCCGTGACCTCGCCGCCAGGCATACGAGGTACCACGGAGTACGTACCGTTCTTCTGGATGTTCGCGAGGAAGTGATCGTTGGTGTCCTGCAACGACGCCTGCTGGCGGTGCAGGATGTGATCGGAGTCCGTCGATGCCAGAATCGAAGCGACTACGGGCTTGCAGATGTCGCAACCGGCGCCCTTACCGTACTTGGCGATCAGCGCCGAGAAGGTTCTGGTCTGCGTCGACTGCACGATCTGGAACAACTCGGCCCGCGATTGCGCAAAATGCTCGCACAGTGCCTTCGACATCACGACGCCGGAATCGGCCAGCAGCTGCTTCACAGTGGGAAGGCAACCGCCACAAGTGGTTCCGGCGCTGGTGCACGCCTTCACCGAAGCAATGTCGCATGCGCCGGCCGCGATTGCGCCGCAGATGGCTCCCTTGGTCACCGCGTTACACGAGCACACCTCGGCATCGTCGGGCAGCGAGCCTGCACCCGGCTTCTCCCCCGCAGGCGAGATCAATGTCGCCGGGTCACCGGGTAGTTCGCGACCGACCAGCGGGCGCAGCGACGCGTAGGCCGACGCGTCACCGACAAGAATGCCGCCGAGCAGGATCTTCGCATCATCTGAGACCACGAGCTTCGCGTACGTCCCCTTGGACGCGTCGCTGAGGACAACTTCGAGAGCGCCCGGTGAGGTCGCCATCGCGTCACCGAAACTGGCGACGTCGACGCCCATGAGCTTGAGCTTGGTGGACATGTCGGCGCCCGGGAAATCCGCGGCCCCGCCGAGCAGACGATCGGCCACGATCTCGGCCGTCATGTAGCCGGGAGCAACCAGACCGTAGCAACGGCCCTCCACCGCAGCACATTCTCCGACGGCATAGACGTTCTCGTCCGAAGTCACACAGCCGAGGTCGGTCAGAATGCCGCCGCGCTCCCCCACTGCGATGCCGGCGTCGCGGGCCAGCTGATCACGCGGACGAACTCCGGCGGAGAAGACGAGCAGCGACGCGTCGATAGTGGAGCCGTCGGAGAGTTCGACCACAATTCCGTTGTCGGCCTGCGAGATTCCCGCCGTCCCGACTCCGGTGTGGACAGTGAGCCCGAGTTCGGTGACGAGGCGAGCGAGCAGTGCGCCGCCGCCCTCGTCGACCTGCATCGGCATCAATCGCGCATTGTGTTCGACGACGTGTGCCGTCATTCCCATGAGCGAGAGAGCATTTGCGGCCTCGAGTCCGAGAAGACCGCCGCCCACCACGACGCCGACAGCGCCAGGACCCGCCTTCTCGGCGGCGGCCCGAATACCGTCGAGGTCGTCGAGGGTGCGGTAGACAAAACATCCGTCGCCGTCGTGCCCCGGCACGGGAGGCACGAACGGATACGAACCGGTCGCCATCACCAGAGCGTCGTAGGAGATCGTCTCGCCGGTTGTCGTCGTGACCGTGCGTGCATCTTTGTCGATCGAGAGCGCGCCTTCCCCCACTCGGAGATCGACCAGGCCGTCACCGACGTAATCGTTACCGGCCAGTGCCAATTCCTTGGGGTCCCACGCTCCGACGTACGAGGACAGCCCGACTCGGTCGTACGCTGCGTACTGCTCGTCGCAGAGTACGGTCACCGACCAGTTGTTCGCTTCGTCGCGCGAACGCAGTGCCTCGACGAATCGGTGTCCGACCATTCCGTGTCCGATGACAACAACCGACTTGCTCATGACGCCTACTTCCTGAGGTACGAGATAGTTCTGAGATTCTGCGGACCGCTCACGCCGTGACTGCGACCTTCGCCTCGTCGACGTCTGTGGTCAGCGTCGACGGCTTGCGCAGGAAGACGAACCAGGTGACTGCGATGCAGGCGATGTAGAAGGCCAGGAACACCCAGAAGGCCATGGTCGCCGACTTCGCGGGGCTGCTGTACGACGCGCGCAGCACCAGGTTGATGCCTACGCCGCCCAAACCGCCTACCGCACCGGCAAATCCGATGAGAGCACCGGAGATACTGCGCGACCACGTTGCCTTCTCGCTTCGATCCATGTGATCGAAGCTCTGAGCCTTCGCCTCGAAGATCGCCGGGATCATCTTGTAAACGGATCCGTTTCCGATGCCGGAGAGCAGGAACAGGGCGATGAATCCGAGAACGAATGTCACCATGATTCCGGCGCTGGCGACGCCCGCGGTGTTGTCGTCCATCGTTCCGGCCGTCACGAGAATCGATGCAGCGAATGCCATGGCGACAAACGTCCACATGGTGATCTTGCCGCCGCCGATCCGGTCGGCCAGCTTGCCGCCGAGGGGGCGAGCGATCGAACCGAGGAGAGGACCGATGAAGGCGATCTGTGCTGCATGCAGCGCGGCCGCGGCCGGAGTGGCACCGCCGGCGAGGAAGTTGATCTGCAGAACCTGACCGAAGGCGAAGCTGAATCCGATGAAGGAACCGAACGTACCGATGTACAGGAAGCTGATCACCCACGACTCGGAGAACTTGAGTGCCTTGGCCATCGAGCGCAGGTCCGACTTCTGGTTGCCCAGGTTGTCCATGAACAGCGCGGCACCGACGGCAGCAGCGGCAATGAACACGAGATAGACAGCGCACACGATCCACGGAGCACGGTTACCGACGGTGGCGATCACCAGCAGACCGATCAGCTGGATCATCGGCACACCGATGTTGCCGCCGCCGGCATTGAGACCGAGCGCCCACCCCTTGAGGCGTTGCGGGTAGAAGGCATTGATGTTGGTCATCGACGACGCGAAGTTGCCGCCGCCGATACCTGCAGTGGCCGCTACCAACATGAACGTGGTGTACGACGCACCCGGATTCATCATCAGGTAGAGCGTGAGAAGTGTTGGTACGAAGAGGAACAGCGCACTCATGACGGTCCAGTTACGACCGCCGAACCGTGCGGTGGCAACCGTGTATGGAATGCGGAGGACCGACCCGACAAGTGTGGGCACTGCGACGAGGAAGAACTTTCCGGCCGCGTCGATGCCGTAGATATCCGTCGGCATGAACAACACCATCACGGACCAGATCGACCAGATCGAGAAGCCGACGTGTTCGGCTACCACTGACCAGATCAGGTTCCGCTTCGCGATGTCCTTGCCGCCGGATTCCCAGGCGTCGACGTCCTCTGCATCCCAATGCTCGATGTAATGACTCACCAGGGCCTCCTGAATATGTTGGAGACCCAAAGGTAGAAAACGGTTATTGCGCCGGTGCTGCGTGCGATGACCGCGAAGTCAATTGATCCTCACCCGGTAACAAGACCGGGTGTGAGCTAGTTTTTCGCAGGTGCGTGCCAGGAATCCTCGAGCATCCGAGGCTTGCATGCCTGGTAGGCGCCCAGGAGCACCACGATCACAGCGACGACGAGCAGACCGAACGGCGCAGCGTATCCACCGGACACGTCGTGGAAAACGCCGAACAGGAGCGGACCAAGGCAGGCAACGGAGTAGCCGATGCCCTGGGTGAAGCCGGACAGTGCCGAGGAACCGATGTGCGAACGAGTACGCAGGTTGATCAGCGTGAGCGACATCGGGAACGTGCTCGGACCGAGGCCCAGGACGACAACCCACACGACCGGCGCCGCCATCGGGGCAAAGTACAGCCCGCCCATGCCAACCAGGTAGCAGACGGCACACGCGATCACGACAGGGAAGGGATTGGCCATGCGGGCGCACAGGGTCGGCGCACCGAACGCTGCGACGAGCCCGATCACCGAGAACATTCCGACCATCGTTCCGCCGAAGGCATCACTGGCTCCGGCGTCACGAAGGATCGAGGGAATCCACGTGAACATCGAATACGTGATCAGTGAGGTCATGCCGAACATGCCGGCCATCCCCCAGGCCACGGGAGAACGCCAGACCTGACCGCGTGGCTGTTCTGCCACTGCCGCAACCGAATCCGATGCATTCTCGACGGACCCGGCTGCGTTCGCGCGAGCCTTGCGCGAGCGAGCGAGGGTGATCAACCACGGCACTGCTGCGGCGAAGCCGAAGGCGGACCACCAGCCGATCGAGAACCGCCACCCGAAGGCGTCGGCAACCGGGACTGCGACGAACGCCGGAACGATGGTGCCGATCTGCACGGCCACGATGTAGACCGAACTCATGGTGGCG
Source organism: Rhodococcus sp. MurmanLake-1 (assembly GCF_056945715.1). Lineage (NCBI taxonomy): Bacteria > Bacillati > Actinomycetota > Actinomycetes > Mycobacteriales > Nocardiaceae > Rhodococcus > Rhodococcus sp. MurmanLake-1. The sequence goes on from NZ_JBWZNF010000001.1 coordinate 1,001,885, forward strand.
AGGCGATCCGAGAAGTACCGCTTGACCAACGGCGGGATCACGACATTGCCGATTCCCATGCCTGCCAGTGCCAAAGCCGAGAGGGCCAGCAACGACCATGTCTGAGACATCATGGCGCGCAACAGCATTCCGACGCCGGCCATGAGCATCGCGACGAGGGCCGTTCGCTCGAGCCCGATACGTTTCGCGATGGCGGGAGTGATGAGACCGAAGATGGCGAACATTGCGGTCGGAACCATGCCGAAGACACCGACGATCGAGGCGGAGAAGCCGATCTCGTCGCGAATCTCGGCCGCCAAGGGCGAGAACGAGGTCACCGCAAGTCGAAGTACGAGCGCAGACATCGCAATCGCTGCGAAGACGAGCACACGGCCTTGTATCAACGAGCGGGTTTCGGTTCTCTCCAGTTGAGCAGTCACCGGCAAATCATAGGATGACCGGACGAACTCGCACAAGCGCGGTAATCTAACGTCACATTCACACCACTTACCCGGACCCGAGGAAACAACCACGTGCAACCCGTTCGACGCGCAAGTCTCATCTCACAGGTCACCGAACAACTCCGCAACGAGATCCGGAGCGGGACCTGGCCGATCGGTTCCAAAATCCCCACCGAACCGGAACTGTCGGAGCTGACCGGGACCGGTCGCAATACCGTGCGCGAGGCGGTCCAGGCGCTTGTTCACGCCGGAATGCTGGAACGTCGTCAGGGATCGGGTACCTACGTCGTTGCTGTCTCCGACCTCGGTGGCACTCTCGGCAACTACTTTGCCGGTGCCCACCAACGGGACGTACTCGAACTTCGGCGCGCACTCGACATCACTGCAGCCACCCTCGCCGCCGCACGGCGAACCGAAGACGACATCGCCGAACTGACGCGACTACTCGAGCTTCGCACCGCGTCATGGGAGGGTCAGGACATCGACGCTGCCACCACCGCTGACGTCGCCCTGCACCGAGCAATCGTCGCGGCCAGCCACAACGAGGTCTACCTGGAGTTCTACGACTCCCTGCTCCCCGTCATCGAGACCACGATCCAACAGCACATCGATGCAACCGGCGAAGGATTCCACTCGCAGCACGCAAACCTCGTCAACGCTGTCGTCGACGGGAACACCGTGGCCGCCTCGAACGCCGCACGCGAGCTGTTCGAGGGCCTGGTCTCGGACTTCGGTACCGGCGCCCCGATCTAGAGCAGCAAGCGCACGATGTCGGAAGTACGGGCCAACCCCGGGAACGCGTCCGCCGTCGAGCGGGGATGCAGAACATGAACTGCCAAGCGGAACATCACCGCACGTAGAAGCATCTGCGGCCACTCGGGAAGGTCTTCCCACCGGCCGACCAGTGCCTCGTCGGCACCGCCCCACGAGATCGCGTCGACCACAGCGACGGCAGCGGCCCACGCAGCCGGTCGCCAATACGGCGTGATGTCGGTGATTCCGGGGGCCATACTGCCCGAGAACAGCACCGTCCCGAACAGATCGCCGTGCACGAGCTGGTCCGGGCTCTGCACCGGCTTCCGCAAAGTAGCGAGCCCGGCAATCAGTTCCAGACTTTTGCGACCGTCAGGAGTGGGCGTCTCGAGTTGCTCGACGCCCTTCGCGATCCTCAGCGGAACCGTTTCCCATGCCGCGCGATCAGCGGCGACGAATACGTCGACCTCGGCCCACGGCGGCACCGGCGGTTGTGCAAGGAAGCGCGGGCGCTCGAGCGAGGCCGTCGCCGCATGCAGTCGGCAGGACATCGAGACCACTTCGTCGTGACGTGGTTCCGGCGACCCGACGATGAATGTGTCGGCGCGCCAGCCCGAGACGACGTAACGACCGTCAGTCGAACGCACCGGTCGAGCCAGCCGAACGCCGTCGACTTCGAGGTTCTCTCGCACCTTCGCCGACCACGCTGCGCGGGCATGATCCGCGACTGCTGAAAGGACGACGTCTCCACACAGCCACCCGCCGTCCCAATCCGCACCGAGTGGGATGGGATCGACTTCACGGAGGCCGAAGGTGGAGCACACGTGCTGGGGAGGTTGGCCTGTGCTCACACCCCAACGCTACCGGTGCGCGGCGCCGCCTCCCGCGAGGCGCGCCTAGTAGACCGGCAGACTCGCATCCACCTGGTTCGCCCAGGCGATCGCGCCGCCTTGAACGTGAACTGCGTCGGAGAAACCGGCGTTCTTGAGAAAGGCCAGTGCCTCGGCCGAACGAATGCCGGTTTTGCAGTACAGAACTATCTGCTTGTTCTGCGGCAACGTCGCCAGAGCTTCACCGGAAAGGATGCGGTCCTTCGGGATCAGCACCGCCCCCGGCAGATGCATGATGTCCCATTCAACCGGTTCTCGTACGTCTACCAGCTCGATCGATCGTCCCTCGCCGATCATGGCCTCCAGCTCCGGCGCCGTGATCGTAGAACCGACAGCAGCAGCGCTCGCCTCTTCGGACACGACACCGCAGAACGCGTCGTAGTCGATCAAGGCGGTGACCGGCACGCGGGTCGGATCACGCTGAAGGCGGATCGTCCGGAACGTCATCGCAAGAGCGTCGTAGATCATCAGGCGCCCGAGAAGCGGTTCGCCGATCCCTGTGATGAGCTTGACCGCCTCGGTCGCCATGAGCGAACCGACGGTCGCAGGCAGGACTCCGAGCACACCACCCTCGGCGCACGAGGGGACCATGCCGGGCGGCGGCGCCTCCGGGTAGAGATCGCGATAGTTCAGTCCCGCGCCGTCCGGGGCGTCTTCCCAGAAGACCGAGACCTGCCCTTCGAAGCGGTAGATCGAGCCCCACACGTACGGCTTTCCGGCGATGACGGCGGCATCGTTGACGAGGTACCGCGTCGCGAAGTTGTCCGTACCGTCCAGGATCAGGTCGTACTCCGAGAACAGTTCGACGGCGTTGGAGTTGTCCAGGCGGAATTCGTGCAACCGGACGTCGACGTGCTCGTTTATCTCGAGAATCGACTCCTTCGCGCTGACCGCCTTCGGGCGTCCGACGTCGGAGCGTCCGTGAATCACCTGACGCTGCAGGTTCGACATGTCGACCTCGTCGAACTCGACGATCCCGATGGTGCCCACTCCTGCGGCCGCGAGATAGAGCAGTGCAGGCGAACCCAATCCACCGGCGCCGATGAACAGGACGCGCGCATTCTTGAGCCGCTTCTGGCCGGTCATGCCCACGTTCGGGATGATCAGATGCCGGCTGTATCTGGCAACTTCCTCCCGGCTCAACTCGGCTGCCGGCTCCACCAGTGGTGGCAATACGACGGGTGTTGCAGACACCGCGAAACACTCCTAGTTCAAGACGAGATCAGGGATTCTCGATCCGGTCACGCTCGGGGGTACGGCCACGGATTGAAGCGGCACGTGAGTCCGTTCATCGGAACGACGCCCTCGGGATCAAGCCTAGCGATGTCGTTGTTCGCGGTTCCGAAGGTCTGCTGCATCATGATCGGTGCGAGTCCGCCTTCGGTCTCGCAAGGCTGATGGGCGGCGTATCCGATGGCATGGCCGACCTCGTGATTGATCTGATACTGCCGATACGAGCCGATGTCACCCTGGAACGAAATAGCGCCTCGCACCCATCGCGGTTCGTTGAGCAGGACTCGGTCCATGCTCGGGTTGTAGCAGGATCCTTCGAGTTCGATCTCGTATCCGCAGCCTTCACGGATAGTCATCTGCGAGGTCAAGGAGATCCGGAAGTCCGGCTCGCCCGCGTCGACGCGCCGGAACGCGACCTTGGGATCATTGGTCCAACTCTTCGGATTTGCCAGCGTCTGATCGACCATGCGTCCGTACGATTCGTCACCGCCGAAACCGGTCGTGTCGACGCCGTCCTCGATCTCGACCGTGTACGTGAACTCGCGTTCGGTTCCCTGTCCGACCTTGCCCGTCGTACCCGGTACGACGTGCCACGTTCCGCCGCCCGCGACGGTGAACGGACCACCGTCGGGGAGAGCGCCGGACGGTATCGACGACGCAAAGGTTCCGTCTCCGGCCGGCGGCGCACCGATGACGTCGGTTCCGTCGGTGCTGTGTGCGAGGTCGGCAGTGGCCGACGTCTTGCTCGCGGTGTCTGTGGCGTCCGGACGTACTGCGTCGACGATCACAAGGATGGTGAGCACCACGAGAACCGGAATCGCGTAGGCCCGCCAACCGTAGGTCGAGACGAAGCGCCCGAGCTTGCTCTGCTTTCGCGCTGCCCGGTCGGGCCGCGGATTACGCGGGGTTCGGCCCACTTCTCGTTTGGTCGGATCCCACTGGGCACGCAAGGGCTGATGGGAGGAAATGCCGCGATAGTCGCGTTCGCCGTAGGCACGATCATCCGGCACCTCTGGCCGACGTTCGTCGCGGGGCGCTCCAGTTCCGCTACGCATTCGACGTTCCTCACGTTCAGGGTTCTGCGTAGTTCGTCCACGCATGCGCGGTCCCCCTGGGTCAGTCACGTCGTCCAGAATCTCACACACGGCAAGTCACTCGCCCGGGCTGACCGAAACATGCTGGTCCTGGCGTGTCATGGCAACCCGTCCTGTAACGAGAAAGACCGCTGGTCTCGCTCACCGAGGCACGCGCGACTCGCCCGGGCGACACACGGTATCGTTCATTCGGCTACGACCGGTGTGACGGAGGATACTGGCGGGTACGCACACGCGACTCGCGGATCCGCGCGCCGACCGAATTTACTTTTGCTCAGATTGGAAGCGACATGACAGAACTCGCGGATCGGACAGACTCCGATCGCGGTACAACGGCTGGCAAGCCTGCCGGAACACGTCGCAGCACCCGACTCCCCCGCGATGCGCGCCGCCTCCAGCTCCTCGCAGCTGCAAGTGAGGTATTCGTCGCGAACGGGTACCACTCGGCCGGTATGGACGAGATTGCCGAGTGTGCCGGTGTCAGCAAGCCAGTCCTGTACCAACACTTTCCAGGCAAGCTCGAACTGTATGTCGCAGTCCTGCAGAGTTATGTCGACAGCCTCATCTCGGGTGTACGCCAAGCCCTGCGATCGACGACGGACAACAAACAGCGTGTCCGCGCCGCAGTCCAGGCGTTCTTCGACTTCGTCGACAACGACTCGCAGGGCTTCCGCCTGGTGTTCGAGTCCGACATCATGGGCGAACCTCAGGTCCAGACACGCGTCGAACAAGCCACCGAAGCCTGCGTCGACGCCGTGTTCGACCTGGTCAGTCAGGATTCCGGACTCGATCCGTACCGCGCGCGCATTCTTGCGGTCGGTCTGGTCGGTGCCAGCCAGTTCACGGCGCGGTACTGGCTCGAAGCCGCGCGGCCGATCCCCAAGGAAGAGGCCGTGGAAATCACCGTGACACTGGCGTGGGGCGGTCTCTCACACGTGCCGCTGCAGGCCGAAACCAAGTAACCGGAACCCGAACGAGAATGGGCGGGCAGTCTCACGACTGCCCGCCCATTCTGCTGTTACAGCTACGCGTCAGACGGTAGGCGCGAATCCGACCTTGCGGATATCGGACGGACCGATCTCCACGTACGCCACACGAGAAGCCTGCACCAGGAACTTGCGGCCCTTGTCGTCGACGAGAGCCAGAACCGGCTCGCGGCCACCGAGGACAGCCGCGACCAGTGTCTCGACCTCGTCAGGGGTCTGTTCGCTGTTGACGATGAGCTCACGCGGGCTGTCGATTACACCGATCTTGACCTCCACGGTCAACCTCCGAACTGTTCGTGAATTACATCCGTTGTCGACGCAAGGCTAATGCAGCAGCGACCGCCCACGCTCCTCTGCACGCTGTGCCCAGAGCGAACAGGCACCTAGACGAGTCCGAGAATCGCCATCCGCTCGGCGTGCTTTGCCTGCATACCGTCGAACAACGCGACAACTCCGTTGAGGTCACCCGAGGCCGAGATCACCAGATCCGTGAGGTCCTCACGCTGCGCCAGCACGAACTGTGCCTGCGTGATTGCTTCACCCAGAAGACGGCGTCCCCACAACATCAGCCGGTCCTTGGCACGAGTGCTGGCCTCCACTGCCGCCTTCACCTCGAGCACCACGAACTCCGAGTGGCCCGTCTTGGACAGCACGTCCTCGACGATCTCGGCGACATCCGCCGGGAGGGAGTGCCCGATCTCGCGGTAGAAATCGGCAGCGATTCCGTCGCCGACGTACGCCTTCACGAGCGATTCCAGCCACGTCGACGGTGTCGTCGACGCGTGATAGTTGTCGAGAGCACGAACGAACGGGTCCATGACGGCAAAGATCTCGTGGCCACGTTCCGTCAGCGCCGTTTCCAGAGTCTCGAAGTGGTCCATCTCGGCGGCGGCCATGCTGGCGAACGCCACCTTGCCTCGCAGGTCCGGTGCCATTTGTGCGTCCTCCGCCAACCGGTAGAACGCCGAAATCTCGCCGTAGGCGAGAACGGCAAACAAATCGATCACGCCGGGGTGATCGGAAGCGACTCGGCCTCCGGTTCCAGCGTCCGTCGAAGCATCAAGATCGTGTGCGCCCATGACTACGAACTGTAGTGCTTCGACGGCCGACGCGACCGCCAAGGACCGCATGTCCGATTCGGTGATCTTCGACATGTCATCGCGAGGGGCGGACAACGTGCAGCTACAATGGTCTTGGGAGTTCGCCAGTTCCCCCGGCTCTTATGATTAGCCGGGACGGCTGCTTTAGGTCAGCCGACACGACTGTGCTCACGCGGACCCCACCGATAATGTGCGCGCACCTGCATCGACGGTTGTTGCCCGCTTCGCCGAGATCTCCGGACGGTTCGAATTCGTCCGAGTGGAATTCAGTGCTGAGGCGTAGGCATGACCGAAGAAAAAGAGGGCATCGACATCGGCCGATTTACGGCCTGGCCCCTTACCTTGTGCGTGCGTACCGCCACGAGGAAAGGCTAGTCCCCTGAGCAAGATCACTGTCGACCACGAAGACGAAGCAACCGAGAACACCGTTTCCGTCCAGCTCGACGACACCCATGTACCCCCGAGCTTCGCCGAACTCGGTGTCCGCGACGAAATCGTCCGCGCACTGAACGAGATCGGCATCGAGCGCACCTTCGCCATCCAGGAACTCACCCTTCCGTTGGCTCTCGCCGGTGACGACCTCATCGGTCAGGCCCGCACCGGAATGGGCAAGACCTTCGGTTTCGGCGTCCCGCTCCTGCATCGCATCGTCACCGCCGAGAACGGCACGGCTGTCCTCGACGGCACGCCTCGCGCTCTGATCATCGTTCCCACCCGCGAGCTGTGCATCCAGGTCGCTCGCGACCTCGAGAACGCCAGCAAGTACCTCCGAGTCGGCGACCGCGGTCTCCAGGTTCTGCCCATCTACGGCGGCCGGCCGTACGAGGCGCAGATCTCGGCACTGCAGAAGGGCGTCGACGTTGTCGTCGGCACCCCGGGTCGCCTACTCGACCTCGCCAACCAGTCGCACCTGATCCTGGGCAAGGTGGGCGTTCTCGTCCTCGACGAGGCCGACGAAATGCTCGACCTCGGATTCCTCCCCGACATCGAACGCCTCATGAGCATGGTCCCCGACAAGCGTCAGACGATGCTCTTCTCCGCCACGATGCCCGGCCCGATCATCACCCTGGCGCGCACCTTCCTGACGCAGCCGACGCACATCCGCGCCGAGGAAGCCGAATCCTCCGCAGTGCACGACCGCACGAGCCAGCACATCTACCGTGCGCACGCTCTCGACAAAGCCGAGATGGTCGCCCGCGTTCTGCAGGCCGAAGGCCGCGGCGCGACGATGATCTTCACCCGCACCAAGCGCACAGCCCAGAAAGTCGCCGACGATCTCGCCGAGCGCGGTTTCTCCGTCGGTGCCGTCCACGGTGACCTCGGACAGATTGCCCGCGAGAAGGCCCTGAAGGGCTTCCGCAACGGCAAGGTCGACGTGCTGGTCGCCACCGACGTCGCCGCACGCGGCATCGACATCGACGATGTCACCCACGTCATCAACTACCAGTGCCCCGAGGACGAGAAGACCTACGTCCACCGCATCGGTCGCACCGGCCGCGCCGGACGCACCGGCATCGCTGTCACGCTGGTCGACTGGGACGACATTCCTCGCTGGCAGCTCATCGACAAGGCACTGAGCCTCGGAATCCCCGATCCGGTCGAGACGTACTCGAGCTCGCCGCACCTCTACGAAGAGCTGTCGATTCCGGCTGACGCCAAGGGCACTGTTCGCAGGGCCAAGGCCGCCCCTGAGAAGGCTGCAACCGACAAGGCAGCAACGGACAAAGCAGACGCGCCGAAGACGGCCGACGCCGACGGCAACGAAGAGAAGGCCGCGCCTCGTCGCAACCGGACTCGCCGCCGTACCCGCGCCGGTGCTTCGACCGACGCCGCGACGTCCACCACCGCCGGCGCCACCACAGCTCCCCCTTCGGCACCGGCTGCAACCGCTACCGAGAACTCGGACGAAGACGGAGCGGCCAAGCCGCGTCGCCGTCGGCGTCGTCGCCCCGCGGCTTCCGCGACGGCAGGCGCCGCAGAGTAAGCTGCCGATGTGCTGGCTCCCGAAAGGCGTACTCGCTCAGATGTGATCGGTGCGCTGGCAATCGCGCTGGCAGTAATCGTGGCGGTGACCGTGGTGTGGTTGCGCAGTGATGCGCGCGGAACCACCTCGGTCACCGCCGAATCTCCACTCCCACCTCTGTCGACGTCGGTGTTGTTACCCGACGTCCTGAAGCAGACGTGGGAATCTCCCAGTGCCGACTCGACGGCACCCATCACCGTCGGAAATGCCGTCGTCACCGCCGACGGTTCCGACGTGATCGGCCGCGACCCGGCAACAGGCGAAGAAGTGTGGCGATACGCGCGCAACATTCCCCTGTGCGGTGCGATCGGTTCGTGGGATCGCGTCGTCAGCGTCTATCAGGACAATCGCGGTTGCTCTCAGGTCACGTCACTGGTCGCCGACACCGGCGCCCGAAAGGACCAGCGCAACAGCGACGCCGATTCCGCGGTCACCTTGTCGGCGGACGGCACCTATCTGATCTCACGCGGCAGTGAGCGAATGGAACTGTGGCGCTCGGACCTCGTCCGAACTCTCGAGTACGGCAGGGTCGACGCGAAGGTCAATCCGAACAAGCAACCCCGCACCGGATGCACGCTGCTCGACGCTGCGTCGAGCGCCAACCGAGTCTCGGTACTCGAGCGTTGCCCGGGTGAAGCCTCCAACAGGTTGACGGTGATGAACCCCGCACCGAAGGACGCCCAGGAACCCGAAGAGTACGGATCCTCGATTCTCCTCGACTCCGAAGGCGCCCGCCTGCTTGCCGTGGCCGGCGAGAAGACGGCCGTCTACCTCCCTGCCGCCAACGGAACCGCTTCTCGCATCACCATTTTCGACGGAACCGGCAATCCGATCGTCGACTATCCGATCGAGGGAGCGGTGACCGAAGGGGCCCGCACCCACGCCGACAAAGCTTCGATCACCTGGTGGACCGGCTCGCAGACCGTCAACCTCCGCCTGAGCGATCTGGCTCCGACGTGGATAGTCAACGGAACGTCCGGGCCCGGAAGCATGGTCGCCGGTCAGATGCTCATCCCCGTTCCGGGCGGCATTGCAGCCGTCAGCCCGTCGGACGGAGCGGTGCAGCGCATGATCGCAGTCGACCGCGGTGAGACGTCGACGCCGATCGTGCTCGCCAGTGCGGGCGAGACGATTCTGGAACAGCGCGGCGATACCTTGTTCGCGCTGCGCTAGAAGCTCTCGCCTTCCTCAGAGCGCCAGTTCCGGCGCGAAAGTCACGACTTCATTTCCAGCCCAATGCTTTACGAGATTGTCGGCGAGTTCTCGATAGGCATCCGCGCCCTTGTTCTTTCGCCCGGCAAGGACCGTCGCGCCGGAAGCAGAGGCCTCGGCGAACTTGACGGTCCGTGGAATCGGCGGCGCCAGAACGGCGAGGGAGTAGCGGTCACTGACGTCAGCGAGTACGTCGCGACTGTGCGTGGTTCGAGCGTCGTACAGAGTCGGAAGTGCGCCGAGCAGAACAAGATCCGGGTTGGTGATGGCTTGGACTTCACGAACCGTACGCAGCAGCTGTCCGACGCCGCGGTGTGCGAGGGTTTCGCATTGCAGTGGAACCAGAACCGACTGCGCCGCAGTCAATCCGTTGAGTGTGAGCACACCCAACGACGGTGGGCAGTCGATGATGATGATGTCGTAAGAACCCAGGAGCGGAGACAGCGCCCGCTTGAGCGCGAACTCTCGACCGGGTCGCATCAGGAGCAGCGCTTCGGCGCCCGCGAGATCGATGGTGGCCGGCAGGAGATCCATACCGTCGTCCGTTTTCAGCACGGCGTCGACCGCGTCGAGATCACCCGCCAGGACCTCGTTGACCGAACGCTCGAGGCGATCCGGGTTGTGTCCGAGCGAGAACGTCAGGCAGCCCTGCGGGTCGAGATCCACCACCAGAACTCGTTGTCCGAGCGCGGACAAAGCCGCACCGAGAGAAGCGACGGTAGTGGTTTTAGCCACGCCGCCCTTTTGATTCGCCACTGCGAGAACCGTCGTCACACGTAGATCCTTGCGCACTTCGCGCCAGGAGGCGAGCTACACACGCGAGGCAGCCTGCAATGATGGTCGACATGACCTCCCAGTCCGCCCCCTCGTCGATCCCCCTCGGTGCTCGCGTCGTACTCATGCGCCACGGTGAAACCGAGTGGGCACGCACCGGGAAACACACGGGCCGGACCGAGGTTCCGCTGACTCCGCTCGGCGAGATGCAGGCAACCGCGACCGGAAATCGCTTGCGAACCCTCGACCTCCGGAACCCCATGATTCTGACGAGTCCGCGGCTGCGCGCACAGTTGACGGGTGATCTCGCCGGCCTGCCGGAAGAGCGAACCTGGGATGCACTTTCCGAATGGGACTACGGCGACTACGAAGGCCTCACGACGCCCGAGATCCGCGCAACGGTGCCCGATTGGACCGTCTGGACACACCCGTGCCCCGGCGGCGAGCAGACCGATCAGATCCATGCCCGCACCGACATGGTGCTGTCGATGGTGCGTTCGCAGCTACCCGAGCGGGACGTGATCCTGATCGGGCACGGCCACTTCTCACGCGCGCTCATCGCCCGCTGGCTCGAGCTCCCGGTCACCGAAGGAAAGCGTTTCGCGTTGTTCCCGGGCGCTTACACGGTTCTCGGTTACGAGCACGGCGCCAGCCACCTCGTCCATCACAACGTGCCGCCGCTAGTGGAGGCTTGAGGCTTAAGATTCTCCCCATGATCCGACGCGCCACGCCCGCAGACGTCCAGCCGATCACCGACATGATCTACGAGTTGGCGGACTACCAGAAGGCCCTCGACGAGTGCACCGTGAAGGCGGAACAGATCGGCGAGGCATTGTTCGGGCCGGCCGCGACGGCCTTCGCGCACGTCGCTGTGAATTCGGCTGACGACGTCGTCGGCATGGCGCTGTGGTTCCGCAATTCCTCCACGTGGGACGGCGCCCACGGCATCTACCTCGAAGACCTGTACGTCAAGCCCAGCCAGCGCGGATCAGGCCACGGAAAGGCTCTTCTGGCCGCGCTCGCCAAGGAGTGCACCGACAACGACTACACCCGGCTGTCCTGGTCGGTGCTCAACTGGAACACGCCCTCGATCAAGTTCTACGAGTCACTCGGTGCCGACGCGAAGACGGAGTGGACCACGTATCGCCTGACCGGCACCCACCTCGGAGCTCTTGCCGCCGAAGCTGAGTAGGACTGAAGCAGGGTAGGCGTTCCGTCCTACTTGTCCCGCGGCTCTTCGGTCTCGTCCGGGCGTCCCTCTTCCGGCGACACCTCGTCTGCGTACGCTCCATACTCCGCTGCCATCCATCGAGACGTCGGAGCCGAGAACAGGCAGCCCAGAGCGCCGAGAACGACGACACCCAGAACGATGCCGAGCGGCACCTGATGCGAATCGGTCAGGAGCGACCAGGCGACCGGCAGGAGCAGCAACTGCGCGACGACGGCGATTGCCCGGCCCCACCGGCGGCCCGTCAGCAAAGCGATACCGGCAGCCAACACCGCGCCGCCGAGGATCGCGACCCAGGCAGCAAATCCGTATCCGTTGGTGACGCTCTGATCGTGGCCGGTCGCGCCGCGAATCACTGCGACGATCGCGAACCCGGCGGCAACCAGCCCTTGCAGCGTCACGAGGGCACCTGCCCATGTGACTGTCTTGGGCAGGGCGTTCGGACTGGCGGTATTCGGCACGAGGCCAGCCTAGAACACGACACCGGATAGGCTCATGCCCCGTGCGCGCACTGCTGATCGTCAACCCCAATGCCACCTCCACCACTGCTGCCGGTCGTGACCTGTTGGCACACGCCCTCGAGAGTCGGGTGCGACTTACTGTGGCGCACACCACACATCGGGGACACGCTGCCGAACTGGCGCGCGAAGCCCACGAAGACGGCTTCGGCTCGGTGATCGTCCACGGCGGCGACGGAACGGTCAACGAAGTGGTCAACGGACTGCTCGGGTCACCGCATCCCGCGTCGATGAAATCGGTTCCGGTCGGTCCGATCCCGACGATCGCTGTCGTCCCGGGAGGCTCGGCAAACGTTTTCGCGCGCTCACTCGGTATTGCCGCCGACCCGATCGACGCCACAAACCAACTCGTCGATCTACTCTCGGAACGAACGAGACGCCGAATCGGGCTCGCACACTGCGACAACCGTTGGTTCACGTTCAACGCCGGAATGGGCCTCGACGCCGATGTATGCGAAGCCGTCGACGCCAGCCGTAAGAACGGTGACGCCGCCACACCCGCCCGGTACGTCCGAACCGCGATCGCGGCGTTCTTCCGTGCCAAGCGAGCCGAGCCCGCCCTGACAGTCCACCTCCCCGATCAGGATCCCGTCTCCGGAGTCCACTACGCGTTCGTGTCGAACTCGAGCCCGTGGACATATCTGGAAGAGCGTCCCGTACACACCAATCCGGGAACGACCTTCGACAGTGGACTCGGCATCTTCGCTATGACGAGCACCAAAGTCCTACCGTCTCTGCGGGTTGTGCGACAGCTCCTCGCACGCGGCGCAGAACCGAAATCGAAGGTCCTTCTACGCACCGACGACGTCCCGACAATCACCATCGAATCGTCGCGACCGATCGGACTGCAGATGGACGGCGACTACATCGGACTTCGCGAAAAAGTCGAATTCACCTCGGTCCCGGATGCACTGGAAGTGTTCGCACCGATTCCGACGTGAGTCAGGCAACACGTTTGACCTGCAAAAACTCTGGTGCCGAATAGTCGAAATCGGGTAAAATGCCGGTGACGCCCAGGTGGCCGTCAGGTGTGTCACAAATTAGTGAGTTGGCCCACGAACCCGTTCAAACCTATTGACATACCGCGAGTTCGTGAAAGCATTCACAAGTAACAGTGCGGAAACATTGATGACGCACACACAAACTCATTGGTACCAAATGGTGTGAATACACACCCAATTAAGGAGCGAAAAAAGATGGACTGGCGCCACAACGCAATCTGTCGCGACGAGGATCCCGAACTGTTCTTCCCGGTGGGAAACAGTGGACCGGCCCTCGCTCAGATCGCTGATGCCAAGGTTGTCTGCAACCGCTGCCCCGTCACCGCCGAGTGCCTGTCCTGGGCTCTCGAGTCCGGTCAGGATGCAGGCGTCTGGGGCGGAATGAGCGAAGACGAGCGCCGCGCACTCAAGCGTCGTAACGCACGTACCCGTGCACGCACTTCCGTCTAGGTAGAACCGAGACGTTCGACTCGCGGCGGAGAACAGCCCCTCCGCACAGTCGAAGACGACAGCCCGACACCACATGGTGTCGGGCTTTTTGTCTGCTCGAATCGCTAACGCTGCTCGAATCAGTAACGCGCAGTGCGTCTACCGAGCGGCACACGCAGAACCGCGTCGGTGCCGCCACCGCTTCCCGGGTGCAATCCGAGCGAGCCACCGAGTTCGGCGCCCAGCAAAGTCCGCACGATCTGGAGTCCGAGCCGATCGGACTTCTCGAGGTCGAAGTTCTCCGGCAGGCCGCGCCCGTTGTCGTGGATGATCACGTCCAACCAGCGCGCAGAACGCTCGGCGCTGAGTGTGACCGTGCCGGTCACTCCCGGATCGAAAGCGTGCTCGATCGCGTTCTGCACCAACTCCGTCAGCACCATGACCAGCGGGGTGGCGCGCTCGGCGGAGAACACTCCGAAACTGCCCTCACGCCGAATCGCCACCGGCACACCCACTCCCGCGACATCGGAGAGCATGGGAACCAACCGGTCGATCACCTCGTCGAGATCCACCTCTTCGTCCACCGACATCGACAAGGTGTCGTGAACGAGGGCGATGGACGTCACGCGCCTCACCGACTCTGTCAACGCCTGTCGCGCTTCGTCGTTGCTGGTTCGCCTGGCCTGTAGACGCAGAAGCGCCGCGACGGTTTGCAGGTTGTTCTTCACTCGATGGTGAATCTCGCGGATGGTTGCGTCCTTGCTCAGGAGAGCGCGATCACGACGCTTGACCTCGGTGACGTCGCGGACGACGACCGCCGCACCGACATGCCGGCCGCCCGGCTTGAGAACCAGGGCTCGCAGCAGAACGGTCGCCCCGCGCGCCTCGATCTCCATACGGCGACCGGGCTTGTCCGCCAACGTATCTCGGATGTATCCCGCAGCTTCCTGAGACTCGAACGGGTCGGTGACCAACGAACGGGTCAACGCCGCGAGGTCTTGGCCCACCAGATCCGAACTCAGACCCATCCGGTGATAGGCCGAGAGCGCGTTCGGGCTGGCATAGACGACGGTGCCTTCGGTATCGAGACGGATGAAGCCGTCGCCCGCACGTGGGCTCGAGTTGGTGTCGGAGCGCGATTCTCGGATCGGGAAGGTTCCGTCGCTGATCATCTGACACAGGTCTTCGGCGCAATCGAGATACGCGAGCTCGAGCGGACTCTGCGCTCGCTGGTGCGACAGGTTGGTGTCGCGGCTCAGAACCGCGATGACTCGCCCGTCCAGACGCACCGGAACGGCTTCCCGACGCGGCGGCATTCCTTCACGCCACGTCTCGTCTTCCCCGCGCACGACGCGGCCCTCGACGAGAGCGCGAAGAACCTGCGGGTGCTCGGACTCGGAAACGACCGTTCCGACCGCGTCCTCCGGAAAAGCCGTCGATGCCGTTGTCGGCCGGCAATGCGCGACGCAGATGACCGTCCCCTCGGATCGGTTCTTCTCCGATTCGGTGCCCACCCACAGGAGAACGTCGGCAAAGGAGAGGTCGGCGAGCAGTTGCCACTCCCCCACGACGCGCTGGAGATGGTCGACCGCCACACCGGGAAGATCGGTGTGTTCGGCGAGGAGGTCACTGAGAGTGGACATCGTCCGGCTTAGGAGATCACGGCGATCAGATCGCCTTGCTGAATCACGTCGCCGACCTTGACGCCCACCGTCGTCACCGTTCCCGGAACCTCGGCCAGGACGGGAATCTCCATCTTCATCGATTCGAGGATGACCAGGGTGTCGCCGTCCGCAACGACGTCTCCCTCGCTCACGACGACCTGGTAGACCGTCGAAACCATCTCGGCGCGCACGTCTTCTGCCATCGTGAACCTCACTTCTGTCGGAACTGCACTCTGACCACGAAAATACGTCGACGGATCACTCGATCGACCTGCCAATGGAACCACACCGGCATCGGCGTGAAACAATGACGCGAAAGAAACAGAAGGGAGACCAATCATGGGTAAGCGTGGTCGTAAGAAGCGCAGCCGTAAGGGCAACGCCGCTAACCATGGCAAGCGTCCAAACGCCTGACATGTAGCGCAACAAAACGTCCGAGGGGCGGGGAAGCATTGCTTCCCCGCCCCTCGGCGTTACTGCCTTCCGACTGCTGCCGCTCAGATCTTCACTGACGGGCTAGCTGTCGGTTTCGGTAGTCGTTATGACGATGGTCCGACGCAACTCGACGGTGAGCCGCTGACGCAGGCTTTCCGGCGCGTGGTCTCCACCGCACTTACGGTTGATCAGGCTCTTGACCTTCTCCTCGATCCCGTAGGCCTCGAGGCACGATCCACAATCGTCGATATGACGCTGCAGGCGAGCACGACTTGAATCGTCGCATTCACCGTCGAGCATCAACCAGACGTCGGCGATGACTGCCGAGCAGTCGAGCCTTTCGAATTCGTCCTGCTCACTCATCGTGTGACACCTTCCGTCTCGGTGGCTGCGACTGTGGCTGTGTCGACCGCGCCGTCCCGATTGAATCCCCGGTCTTTTGCGACATCGGCCAAAAGACCACGCAATTGCTTGCGACCACGGTGCAGTCGCGACATCACCGTTCCGATGGGTGTGCCCATGATCTCCGCGATCTCCTTGTACGGGAATCCTTCGACATCGGCGTAGTACACGGCCATACGGAATTCCTCGGGAAGCGACTGCAGCGCCGCCTTGATGTCGTCGTCAGGCAACGCGTCGAGCGCCTCCACCTCGGCCGATCGCAGCCCCGTCGAGGTGTGCTCGGCGGTGGCAGCCAACTGCCAGTCGGTGATCTCGTCCGTCGGATACTGCGCGGGTTGGCGCTGCTTCTTGCGGTACGAGTTGATGTAGGTGTTCGTGAGAATCCGGTACAGCCAGGCTTTCAGGTTGGTACCGGCACGGAACGAACGGAAAGCGGTGTACGCCTTGACGTACGTCTCCTGCACGAGATCCTCGGCATCAGCCGGATTCCGCGTCATGCGCAGGGCAGCGCCGTACAACTGGTCGAGCAGCGGGAGCGCGTCGCGCTCGAACCGGGCAATCAACTCATCCGCAGTTTCGGGCGTTTCGGACACAGCGCCGTCGATAGGTTCAGTTACCCCTGACGGTTCGTCCTTGGGCCGGTCGTGTTCCAGCACTCTGATCCCTTCACTAGCCGTAGGGATCAAGGTTACCGCCAACTGAAGATCCGACCCACGGGCCGGTGGTGGCTCACACACAGCCAGCACGGTCGCTCCTTCGCTTCTCGGGACAAGTTTCATCAACTGGTACCAACACGGGAGTCTGCGACTCTGTTCCCGGCCTGGTCGGATGTACCTGTCGGCGATCCACATAGGGTGTTCCTCATGGCCGGAACAGCGACCCCTGCGACCGTACTTCTCGACAAGTCGAAGACACCGCACCGCGTTCACAGCTACGACCACGATCCTCGCGCCGAATCGTTCGGCGACGAGGCGGTCACTGCACTGGCCGAGTTGGTAGGAGTCGAGGCCGCACAGATCTTCAAGACCTTGGTCGTCAAACTCGACACCGGCAAGCTCGCCGTCGCGGTCCTGCCGGTCCCGAACAAGCTCTCGCTCAAAGCCGCAGCCGCTGCCCTCGGTGCAAGCAAAGCCGTCATGGCCGATCGCGCCGAAGCCGAGCGTTCGAGCGGCTACGTCTTCGGCGGTATCTCGCCGCTCGGCCAGCGCAAGAAACTGCCGACCGTGATCGATGCGTCGGCGCTCGACTGGGACCGCATTCTCTGCAGCGCCGGTCGACGCGGGCTCGAGATCGAGCTGGCTCCGACGGACCTCGCGCAGTTGAGTGGCGCGGTCACGGCGCAAATCACGGCGGGCTGAGTATCCGGTCGCTACGGTCTCACCATGCGACCACACCTGAAAACTCTTGCACTGACCGCTGCAGCGGCAGCTCTCACCGTCTCGCTGACGGCCTGCGGGAGTTCGGACAATGCCGCCAAGGAAGTCACGGTAGTCGGATCAGGGCAGGTCCGCGGGGCGCCGGACATCCTCAATGCCGACATCGGCATCGAGGTGGTTGCCCCGGATGTATCGGGAGCGGTCTCGGAGTCGAATGACAAGGCCCGTCAGATGATCGACGCGATAGTCGCCGCCGGTGTGGCCCCCGAGGACGTGCAGACAAGCGATCTGTCCGTCCAGCCGCAGTACGACGCCAGCGGCGGACCGTTCGTCGGCGGCAACGTGACCGGCTACCGGGCAACCAACTCGGTACGAATCGTCGTGCGCGATCTCGACAAGGCCTCTTCTGTCCTGGACGCCGGCATCGCGGCGGGTGGAAACGCGGCACGGCTCGGTAACGTCGCCTTCGCCATCGACGACGACTCTCAGCTTCTGGCCGACGCTCGCACCCGGGCCTTCGAGGACGCGAAGAACCGTGCCGAGCAGTACGCGGATCTGTCCGGTACGTCGCTCGAGAACGTCGTGACCATCACCGAGGCACACGACACGAGTGGCGGTCAGACCATGCGCGCTCCCGACGCCTCGATGTCCGACATGGTTCTCGCCCCGGGAACCCAGCAGGTCTCGTTCGAGGTGACCGTTACCTGGGCTCTCGGCTGACCGCTAGAGCAGGCTGATCTGCTCGCCGGCACGGTCGACGTCCGGCTCGATCAACTCGTGCCCGTTGTTCTTGACACTGTTGACCAGCGGCCGGACTCGATCGACGTCGATCCGCTCGAAGAGGTCCGGCACCGGTTCGAGCAGAGCCGAATCGACGGTGTTGTCGGGATCGAGCCACGCCTCCCAGCGGTCACGAGGCAGGGCGAGGGGCATGCGGTCGTGAACCTGCTCGAGGTGACCGAGAGAGTCGACTGTGACGATCGAGCAGCTCAGGACGGGGCTCGCGTTCTCGACCCTCGGGTCCCGCCAGGCAGACCACACGCCCGCCATGAACAGCCGTGATCCGTCGTCGGGGTGCATGTAGTAGGGAATCTTCGCTGCCTTTTTCCCGCCGGTGGCCTCGGTCTGCCACTCGTACCACCCGTCCATGGGGACCAGGCAACGTTTGAACTTGAAGGCGGTCCGAAACGCCGGCTTCTCCGCCAGCGAGTCGGCGCGGGCGTTGAACAGGACCGGGCCTTTGCCCAGTTCCTTGGTCCACGACGGCACCAATCCCCATCGCATCCGCCGAATCCTCTTGGTCGGATCGCTGTCGGGGTTTTCCCGATCGTGGCGTTCGACGACGGTCAACACCTCGGTCGTGGGGGCCACGTTGTAGTCGGCTTCGACGGGCGCCGAGTGGTCCGTCTCGTCGAGCGCATCGAGTTCCACCGCCAGGGTGGCCGGGTCCGCTGTGGTCGCATACCTTCCGCACATGACACCCAGGGTGGCACGGTTTCGACCATTCCCCCACCGATGAGAGAAGATGGACCATGTGAGTCTGAGTCTGTGGAGCGCCCCGAGGGCCCAAGCACCCGTCGATGCAGTGGTGACGCTGCCCGGATCCAAGTCCATCACCAATCGAGCTCTGATTCTTGCCGCACTTGCGGATGGCCCGTCCACGATCACCGGTGCACTTCGCAGCCGTGACGCTGACCTGATGATCGCAGCTCTGCGTGACCTCGGCATCGGCGTCGAGGAAGCCGGCGATCCGACCACGCTTCGCATCACCCCTGGGCCCCTGCGCGGCGGCGAGGTCGACTGCGGCCTGGCCGGCACCGTGATGCGCTTCCTGCCGCCACTCGCCGCGATGGCCGACGGCATCGTCCGCTTCGACGGCGACGAGCAAGCACGCACACGCCCCCTCGGCACCATCTTGGAGGCACTGCGCGGTCTCGGCGCTCGGATCGAGGGTGACGCACTCCCGTTCACCGTCACCGGAACCGGATCCCTACGCGGAGGAACGGTCACCATCGACGCATCCGGCTCGTCGCAGTTCGTCTCCGGTCTCCTGCTCTCGGCTGCTGCCTTCGAAGAGGGTGTCACCGTTCACCACGACGGCAAGCCCGTCCCGTCCATGCCACACATCGACATGACCGTCGAGATGCTCCGCCGAGCCGGAGTTTCCGTGACGACACCAGCCACGGGCGGAGACGCAGACACGTGGCGGGTGGCACCGGGGCCGGTGCGCGCCGTGGACTGGGCGATCGAACCCGATCTCTCCAACGCCACACCGTTCCTGGCCGCAGCCGCCGTTACCGGCGGAACCGTCAGCGTCCCGATGTGGCCGTCGTCGACAACGCAGCCCGGCGACGCGATCCGCGGGATCCTCGCCTCGATGGGCGCCGACGTCGCTCTTGCCGACGGCGTGATGACCGTTCGCGGCCCGGAGAAACTGCGCGGCATCGACATCGACCTCCACGACGTGGGAGAGCTGACCCCCACCGTCGCGGCCCTGGCTGCTCTCGCCGAGGGCACCTCGCATCTACGAGGTATTGCACACCTGCGCGGGCACGAGACCGACCGTCTGGCCGCC
This sequence comes from Rhodococcus sp. MurmanLake-1, assembly GCF_056945715.1. Lineage (NCBI taxonomy): Bacteria > Bacillati > Actinomycetota > Actinomycetes > Mycobacteriales > Nocardiaceae > Rhodococcus > Rhodococcus sp. MurmanLake-1. Next base: position 1,022,018 of record NZ_JBWZNF010000001.1, read on the forward strand.
CTCGCCGACGAGATCAACAAGCTCGGCGGCTCCGTCACCGAAACCGACGACGGCCTGACGATCGTTCCCGCGGAACTCCATGGCGGACAATGGCTCTCGTATGCCGACCACCGCATGGCAACAGCCGGCGCCATCATCGGCCTGGTCGTCGACGGCGTCGACGTCGACGACGTCGGAACCACAGCCAAGACACTGCCCGGCTTCGAGAACATGTGGATCGACATGCTCGAGAGCTCGCCGGCGACACCGAAGGCAAGCTTCTGAGTCCGCGGCAGTACGACGAGTCCGACGTCCGGGTACGTCCCGGCCGCGGATCCCGCCCCCGTACGAAGACTCGGCCCGAACATCTCTCGGCCGAATCGGGGATGGTGGTGTCGAAGGATCGTGGCCGTTGGGGTTGCGTCCTCGGCGGCGATCCCGACCGGCTGATCGTCACGATGCGCGCCCGCGAACTTGGCCGCACCCCCATCGTCGTCGGCGATCAGGTGGACATCGTCGGCGATCTGTCCGGCAAAACCGATACCCTCGCCCGCATTGTCCGGGTCTCCGAGCGTTCTACGGTTCTGCGACGGACGGCCGACGACACTGATCCCTTCGAACGCATCGTCGTCGCGAACGCGGAGCAGTTGCTCATCGTCGTGGCACTCGCCGATCCCCCACCGCGCACCGGTTTTGTCGAGCGCGCACTGGTCGCCGCCTACGTGGGTGGCCTGACACCGATCGTCTGCCTGACCAAGAGCGACCTCGAACCACCCGAGGAATTCGCGAGCACTTTCGCCGACCTCGACATCCAAGTGGTTGTCGCCGGTCGCGACGATCCCCTGGACGAACTGACGCAGATCCTCGAGCACAAGTTGACCGCCCTGATCGGACATTCCGGCGTCGGAAAATCGACATTGGTCAATCGCCTTGTCCCCGATGCCAATCGAGCGGTCGGCATCGTATCCGGCGTCGGCAAGGGCCGGCACACATCGACGCAATCGGTGGCACTCCCCCTCGCCGGTGGCGGTTGGGTGATCGACACCCCGGGCATCCGTTCGTTCGGTCTGGCGCACATCTCGCCCGAGAACGTGGTGGCTGCATTCTCGGATCTCGCTGCGGCGATCGAGGATTGCCCGCGCGGATGCACGCACCTCGGGCCGCCGGCAGACCCCGAATGCAAGCTCGACCTGCTGGAGGGCAAATCCGCTCGACGCGTCGTCGCTGTGCGACAACTGCTGGAAGCGATCAAGTCCAACGATCAGTACTGAGCGACACCCCTGCACGACGCCCCAGCGCGAGAACAGCAAAGCGGCCCGACACCATGTCGAATGGTGTCGGGCCGCTTGTTGCGTCTGGTCAGCGCAGGCGGGAGATCAGCGCAGGCGGGAGATCAGCGCAGGCGGGAGATCAGCGCAGGCCGAGGAGGCTGCGCAGCTTTCCACTCTTGCGCTTACGTGCGATGGCGCTCTTGAGACCGTTACGACGCCCGGTCACGGGATCGACAGTCGACGTCAGTTCGCCGTCGAACATCCGCTCCGACGCCGTCTCGGGCGCATTGTCGACGGTGTCCTTGAGGTACTTGTTGGGCAGCGACAGCTTGGCGATGGTGCGCCAGGACTTGGCGTACTGCACGGCAAGTGGGCCCGTCGTGTACGGCAGGTCGTACTTGTCCGCGAGCTGACGCACCGTGACCGCGATGTCCTTGTAGCGGTTGCTGGGCAGATCGGGGAACAGGTGATGCTCGATCTGGTAGCTCAGGTTGCCCGTCATGAAGTCCATGAGCGCGCTGCCCTCGATGTTGGCGCTGCCGAGCATCTGACGCAGGTACCACTGGGCCTGCGTTTCCTTGTCGATGTCTTCCTTGGTGAACTTCTCGGCACCGTCCGGGAAGTGACCGCAGAAGATGACCGCGTTGGTCCACACGTTCCGCAGGGTGTTGGCGGTGAAGTTGGCCGACAACGTGCTCTTCCACGCCGGGCCGGTGACGGCCGGGTAGATGACGTAGTCGCGCAGGACCTGCTTGCCGATCTTCTCGCCGACCTCGCGGAGCTTGCGCTGGGTCTCTTCCTTGTCGGCGCGGCCCTTGGCCACCTTGCCGAGCTCGAGGTGCTGTGCGGCGATGCCGTACTCGAAGAACAGCGCGAGCAGCGTGTTGTAGACCAGATTGCCGGCGTTGAAGGGCTTCCATCGCTGATCGCGGGTGACGCGCAGGAGTCCGTATCCGACGTCGTCGTCCATTCCGAGGACGTTGGTGTACTTGTGATGCAGGTAGTTGTGGGTCTGCTTCCAGTGCGCAGACGGGCCGGTGACGTCCCACTCCCACGAGGTGGAGTGGATCTCCGGGTCGTTCATCCAGTCCCACTGCCCGTGCATCACGTTGTGCCCGAGTTCCATGTTCTCGATGATCTTCGAGAGCGTCAGCAGGCCAACTCCGGCGAGCCACGCCGGACGGCGACGGCTGGCGAAAAGCACTGCGCGGCCGCCGATTTCGAGTGAACGCTGCAGGCGAATGACGTTGCGCACGTAGCGCGCGTCCTTCTCGCCGCGCGACTCCTCGATGTCGCGACGAATCGCGTCGAGTTCGCGGCCGAGCGCCTCGATGTCGGCGTCCGTGAGATGTGCATATTCCTTGACATCTGCAATCGCCATGGAAAGCCTCCTAGCAGTGAGTTAGGCGCAAAGTAGTAAGTGCAGAACGATCATGACTTCGAATCGTTCAGATCAACTGCACCTACTGTAGCGTAACTTACGGCACCGTAGGTTAGGTTTTTCCCGATGTAACCTATATCACTTCCGGCGCTTCGGCATGCGAGAACGCGCCTGCGACTTGAGTGCGGTCAACAATCCGAGGCGCTTGCCGGTGACCGGATCGGTACGCAGGTCCTCGACCATCGCCATGGCTGCGTCCCGGAACCCTGAGTCACGGAACCGTAGTTCCGAGGACGTTTCCGGAGCATTGTCCGAGGTCGCAGTCAGCCACTTGTCCGGCAAGGCCAGCTTGTGGATCGTGCGCAGCGCCAGGAGATACTGCTTGAAGAGCGAACCTGTGGTGTACGGGAGATCGAACTTCTCGCACAATGCACGCATCTTCACGGCAATTTCGGGGTAGCGGTTGCTCGGCAGATCAGGGAAGACGTGGTGCTCGATCTGGTAGCTCAAGTTGCCGCTCATGAGTCCCATGAGCTTGCCCGAATTGAAGTTCGCGCTACCGAGCATTTGGCGCAGGTACCACTCGTGACGAGTCTCCTGCTCGAATTCGGCAACGGTGAACTTCTCGGCGCCGTCCGGGAAGTGACCACAGAAGATGACGACGTACGCCCACAGGTTGCGCACGAGATTCGCGGTGGCATTGGCCGTCATGGTCGACTTCCACGCCGGCCCCGTCAGCGCGGGGAACAAGATGAAGTCCTTGCCCACCTGACGAAAGATCTTGCGCGCGAAGTCTTTGTTCGCCTGCGAGTTCAGTTGCCCCTTTTCCGCGCCCTCCAACTCGGCTGCCGCCGTGAGGTCGTGCAGCGCGATGCCCCACTCGAACGTGGCCGCCAAGATCACGTTGGCGATCGGCTGGAAGAGGTTGATCGGCTTCCACGGCTCGTCACGCGTCATACGCAGGATCCCGAAACCGAGGTCCTCGTCCATCCCGACGACGTTGGTGTACGTGTGGTGCTGGTAGTTGTGCGCACGCTTCCAGTGCTCGGAAGGACCGGTCTGATCCCACTCCCACGAAACGGAGTGAATCTCGGGATCGTTCATCCAGTCCCATTGCCCGTGCATGACGTTATGCCCGAGCTCCATGTTCTCGATGATCTTCGACAGGCTCAGCAGGGTCGTGCCGACCAGCCATGCCGGTCGGTACCGACTGCCGAACAGCGCGATACGCCCACCGAGCTCCAACGCCCGCTGGACGCGAATGACGCGACGAATGTAGCGGGCGTCCCGGATTCCACGAGAGTCTTCGATGTCGAGTCGAATCTGATCGAGTTCACGTCCGAGAGCTTCGACATCGGCCTCGGTGAGGTGCGAAAACTCTTTGATATCGGTGATGGCCACCGTGGTCCTCCGTGTGCCTAGAAGCTATGCGTCCAGCGTACAGTCGCCGGCGGCAGCGGAGATGCACGTCTGAATCCGCTCGCCCTCCGCGTGCTGTTTTCCCGAGCGTAGGTCGATTGCGTGGCCGGCGACGAGAGGCACGACACACGTCTGGCAGATGCCCATGCGGCAACCGAAGGGCATCAAGGCGCCGGATTGCTCGCCGGCTTCCAGAAGCGTCGTCGCGCCGTCGACGGTGATCGTCTTACCCGACTTCTCGAACGTGACCGTGCCGCCGTCCGCCGAGGCGTCGATGCGTGAAACCGCGAATCGCTCCATGTGGAGTCGATCCTCGATGCCTTCCGCCTTCCAGACGTCTTCGAGCTCGTCGAGCAACGGAAGGGGTCCGCACGCCCAGGTGTGGCGCTCACGCCAGTCGGGGCAGACCGTGTCGAGAGAACTGAGTTTGAATTTTCCGTCGCGGCGCGTGAGCTGAACGTGACTCACGAAGTCCTCGTGCTCGGCGTGCAGTGCCGTGAGTTCGTCGGCGAACATCACGTCGGATTCCGTCGGAGCCGAGTGGATGTGCATGACGTCGGGCAATTGACCGCGCCGGTTCATCGTCCGCAACATGCCCATGACCGGAGTGATGCCACTGCCGGCGGTGATGAACAGGATCTTCTCCGGCGGCGGATCCGGCAACGCGAAGTTACCCGAAGGCGTGGCCAGTCGAACGATGGTTCCCGACGGCACGGCCCCGCTGACGAGGTGGCTCGAGAGAAAGCCCTCGGGCATGGCCTTGACCGCGATGGAAATGCGCTTGTTCTCCCAGTTGGGAGGCGAAGTAAGTGAGTACGACCGCCAATGCCAGCGTCCGTCGATATGCAGACCGATGCCGATGTACTGCCCCGGCTGGTAATTGAAGTCGAATCCCCACCCCGGCTTGATGACGATGGTCGCCGAATCCGTGGTCTCAGGCCGGACTTCGACGATCTGACCACGCAGCTCGCGGGCAGACCACAACGGATTTGCGAGGTGCAGATAGTCGTCGGGAAGCAATGGTGTGGTCAGCCGAGCCGCCGCACCACGAAGCAGATTGAGCTTCGACCGCGCTGCCGGAACTACCGACGCTGCCGGTGCCTCGATCCAGTCCTTCAGACCCATCAGACCTCCACCTCTCACCTTCCGAACCCACTGCCTACGGTACCGTAGGTTATCAGGTTACGGTACCGTAGGTTACTTGACGGTAAGCACATTCACAGCAGGTCGAGCAAGAACGGCAACTCCTGCGCGGCGTACCACGCCAACTCGTGGTCCTCCGCATCGCCGAGCGTGAACTCGGCATCGGCGTCACCCAGATCTGCCGCGTCGACTATGCCAGCAGCGCGCTCGATGTCCGATTCTGCCTGTTCGAGGTCGACATGCACAGATGCAACCTGAGCCATCGTCAGAGGACCCGCCAATCGAACTACAGAATCGTCGAGATCGGGCCGCAACTTCACATCGGCATCGTCGACGTCGGCGGCAACGACAGCACGCCGGAAGGTGACGTCACCCTCGGTTCCGGCGATAAGCCGCAGCGACGCACGCGCAGCCTCACCCATGGCGACCTCGGCCAACTCGTCGTCATCGCCCGCCGCGTACGACTCACGCAGAGTCGGGGTGACCGCAAAAGCCGTCCGGCTCATCGGGTCGAACTCCTGATCTGCGACCAACTTCTGCAAAATCTCGACCGTCGCCGGTACGTACACCCTCATGAGACCACCTTCATGCTCGTTCATCACCGACTCGCATCCGTCAATTCCTCGAGTGACTCGAAGATCAGCGAACGAACGACGTCGACGTCCGACATCGCGTCACGGTCGGCATTCAAACCGTAGTAGACATTTCCGTCGTACGACGTCAGGGCGATGCTGAGTGTCTGATTCTTGAGCAGTGGCGACACCGGATACATCTCCAGCATCCGAGCCCCACCGAGGTAGAGCGGGAACTGTGGCCCTGGCGCATTGGTGATCATCAAGTTGAACATTCGCTGCGACAGACTACTGGCCGCACGGGAGCTCATCGCATGCAGCGTCGCCGGCGCAAACCCGGACATTCGCACCATCGTCTGCGCGGTGACCCGCCGACCCTGACGCGCGAATGCCTCCGTCGCATGCGCCACGTGAGAGAGCCGAACAACCGCGTTGGGTTCACCGACAGGCAGGTCGATGAGGAACGAGGAAACATGGCCCGGCGCCTGCGGATCGTCGACGTCGGGACTCTCGGGGCCGTCCGTGTACACCGACATGGGCACCATCGCCCGCACGATGGTCGCCTCGGTCACCGGCTCACCACGCGAGAGCAGCCAGTTCCGCATCGCACCTGCGATGACGGTGAGAATCACGTCATTGATCTCGCACCCGTACCGCGCGCGAATACGTCGATAGTCCTCGAGAGACGTCTTGGCCACCGCAAGGCGTCGATTGCGCGAGATGGTGGCGTTGAGCGGGCTCGACGGGGCCACCTGGGTCGCCGTTCGAACCACTTCTGCGAGTTTCCCGAGTGCACTCACAGCCTCGGTGACGGATGTGGTCACGTCGTTGAACGCTGCACGCGCCCGTGCGATCCCCTCCCCCGGGCTCGTCACGAGATCTGCCATTGCACTGACCAACAGGCTGGTATCGCTCGGCGGCCTGGCGGGCATCCACAATTCTTCGGGGCCTGGCGCTCGATTCTTCTCCGGATCGAAGATCACCTGACTGATCTCTGGAGCCGCCTCGCCGTCCACCAACGACGAATGAGACTTCGTGAAGATGGCAAATCTGTTTCTGCTCAGCCCCTCGACCAGGTACATCTCCCACAACGGCCTCGTGCTGTCGAGGGGTCTCGACGTCAGCCGCGCGATCAGATCCATCAGCTGTTCGTCGGAACCTGGTTTGGGCAGAGCCGATCGGCGTACGTGATAGGTGATGTCGAAATCCGAGTCGTCCACCCAGACGGGGCGGGCCAGGCCGAACGCCACCTCACGCACTCGCTGGCGGTAACGCGGAACCGATCCGAGCCGCTCTTCGACCAGACGAAGCAATTCCTCGTGATCGATCCCGTTTCGCAGTTGCCGGAAGATCCCCAACGAGCCGACATGCATCGGCGTCGTCCCGGCTTCGAGGAAGTAGAAAGCAGCATCCTGAGTCGTCAGTCTGTTCACCATGGCTTCGTGTCCCCTCCTTCGCCGAGATCGAACAGAATCGACAACTCCTCGATGGTCGATTCCGAGCCGACGTGGTGGACCCCGACCATCCCGACTGCCACCGCCGCCCGGACGTTGATTTCGAGATCATCCACGAAAACGAAGTCCTCCGGCTCGACGCCCAAACGACTCGCCGCCAACAGATAGATCTCGGCGTCGGGCTTCGCCATCTCGACATCACCGGACAAGATCACGTCGTCGACCAAGACCCCGTCTCCGAGATCCCGCAACCACTGAGCATTGGCACCGCCGGGATCGTTGCTGACGATTCCCGTCACGATTCCGCGGGCCTTCACCGCGCGCACGACCGCGCTCAAGCCGTCGAGATCCGATCCCGGACCGAACAGCACGCCACCGACATCCAACAGAAGTCCCCGCACGCCATCACCCTAAGTCGCGATGGTGATCACGGCGACATCTCGAGCGTTTCGTGTCATGCTTCTCACCATCGCTCGGGGGAGCGAAGTCCGAGACGACCATCTCGGACGCACGATCATCCGGGGGGATGTCATGGAGCAGGACTGCACAATCATTCTCGAGCCGGCACCACAATTCGAGCCTCACGCGCATACCGTCGCGCTTACGCGGCCGCAGTGCCGACCCGACCGAGCGCAGTGCCGAACCGACCGAATGCTGCGTCGCCCACGAAAGACACCACACAACGGGACGTCGTCCAGTGCCGGTTTCACTCACGTGCTGGAACCGCAGTTGGCGGGTGCCGACATCTTCTGGAACCGATCACTTCGCCTGGTTCTCGAAACCGTCGACCGGCGACGAAATCCGCGGCAACTCAAGGGCGTATTGACGCCGTCCGTCCTGGAAGTTGTTGCGCGACTTTATACTTCGGAATTTTCGGCCCGGAAGCTGGGCGGCGCGGCCGTTCACCGCACCCACGTTCAAGCAGTGTCGAAGAGTACCGCCGAAGTCTGTGCGACGTACACACGAGGCACGCAGACATTTGCCGTCGCGGGTCGGATCGACCATACAGACGGAACAGGCTGGACGGTCACCGCACTACACGTGGTGTGACCGTCCAGCCTGCTGAGTACTAACTGCGCTGGTAGCTCAGCTGTACTGAACCTCAGCGCTTGCGCTTGGACTTCGGAGCTCGATTGCTCTTCGACTGCGTCCGTGCTGCTTCACGACGTTCGCGGCGCGAGGCGGCCCCGTCACCGGAGTCGGCGGCCGAGTCCCGCGTTGCCTTCGCCTTACCGTCCTCGTCCGGGCCGGTGTACGTCAATCGCGACGGACCTTCGTCGTCAAGTCCCTTGGCGCGCAACGCCGTCGGGGCAGCAGTTCCGGTTGTCCTGGCTGCGGCTTCCTGCGTCGGGAGCGGCTTGGGCGCCGTGGCGGACGCCGCAGCGGCCGAGCCGGCCGTGACCGAGATTCCGCTCGCGGGCTGCGCCGGAGCTGCCTCGACCTGCAGGTTGAAGAGGAATCCGACGGACTCTTCCTTCAATCCGTCGAGCATGCCGATGAACATGTCGTAACCCTCGCGCTGGTACTCGACCAGCGGATCGCGCTGGGCCATCGCACGCAGACCGATTCCCTCCTTGAGGTAATCCATCTCGTAGAGATGCTCACGCCACTTGCGGTCCAGGACCGAGAGGAAGACACGACGCTCGAGTTCACGCATACCGTTTTCGCCGGCGATCGCATCGATCTCGGCTTCGCGCTTCTTGTACGCCGCGTGGGCGTCTTCGAGCAAAGCGGTTCGCAGGTCGTCACGGCTCAGGTCACTGTTGATGCCTGCGCCGTCCTCCCCTGCCAACGTCTTGTGATCGATGCCGACCGGGTAGAGCGTCTTGAGCGCGGTCCACAGCTGCTCGAGATCCCAGTCCTCGACGTATCCCTCGGCGGTGGCACCGTCGACGTAGGCGGTGACCACGTCAGTGATCATCTGCTCGACCTGGCCCTCCATGTCCTCACCCTCGAGGATCTGGCGGCGCTCCTTGTAGATGACCGTTCGCTGCTGGTTCATGACCTCGTCGTACTTGAGGACATTCTTGCGAATTTCGAAGTTCTGCTGCTCGACCTGAGTCTGAGCGCTCTTGATGGCCTTCGAGACCATCTTGGCTTCGATCGGGACGTCGTCGGGAAGGTTGAGGCGCGTCATGATCGACTCGAGTGCCGAACCGTTGAAGCGGCGCATGAGCTCGTCACCGAGCGAGAGGTAGAACCGCGATTCGCCGGGATCACCCTGACGTCCGGAACGACCGCGCAACTGGTTGTCGATACGACGCGATTCGTGACGCTCGGTGCCCAGAACGTACAGGCCGCCGGCGTCGCGGACCTTCTCCGCGTCTGCCTTGACCTCAGCCTTGACCTCGTCCAGGACTGCGTCCCAGGCTGCTTCGTACTCGTCCGGCGTCGTGACCGGATCGAGGCCCTTCTTGCGCAGCGCGATGTCCGCGATGATGTCCGGGTTACCACCGAGAACGACGTCGGTACCGCGGCCGGCCATGTTGGTCGCGACGGTGACCGCACCGGAGCGACCGGCCTCGGCGATGATGGTCGCTTCCTTTTCGTGGAACTTCGCATTGAGGACGTTGTGTGCAACGCCGCGCTTGGTGAACTGCTTGGACAGGTACTCCGAGCGCTCGACGCTGGTGGTACCGATCAGGACGGGCTGGCCGTTCTCGTGGCGCTCGACGACGTCGTCGACCACCGCGTCGAACTTGGCTTCCTCGGTCTTGTAGATGAGGTCGCCGTTGTCGACTCGGACCATCGGACGGTTGGTCGGGATCGGGATCACACCGAGGGTGTAGGTCTGGTGAAGCTCGGCAGCTTCCGTCTCGGCGGTACCCGTCATGCCGGACAACTTGTCGTACAGACGGAAGTAGTTCTGCAGGGTGATGGTGGCGAGAGTCTGATTCTCCGCCTTGATCTCCACCTTCTCCTTGGCCTCGATCGCCTGGTGCATGCCCTCGTTGTAGCGGCGGCCGACCAGCACGCGGCCGGTGAACTCGTCGACGATGATGACCTCACCGTCGCGGACGATGTAGTCCTTGTCCTTGGTGTAGAGCTCCTTGGCCTTGATCGCGTTGTTCAAGTAGCTCACCAGCGGAGAATTCGCGGCTTCGTACAGGTTGTCGATTCCGAGCTGGTCCTCGACCAGTTCGACGCCCGCCTCGTGCACACCGATGGTGCGCTTGCGGATGTCGACCTCGTAGTGGACGTCCTTCTTCAGCAGCGGCGCGATGCGAGCGAACTCGCTGTACCACTTGCTGGAGCCGTCGGCCGGGCCCGAGATGATGAGCGGGGTTCGGGCTTCGTCGATGAGGATCGAGTCGACCTCGTCCACGATGGCAAACGCGTGGCCACGCTGGACCAGGTCGTCCAGCGAATGCGTCATGTTGTCGCGCAGGTAGTCGAAGCCGAACTCGTTGTTGGTGCCGTACGTGATGTCGGCTGCGTAGGCGACGCGGCGCTCAGCCGGGGTCATGCCCGAGAGAATCACACTGGTCTCGAGGCCGAGGGCGCGGTGAACGCGACCCATCCACTCGGAGTCACGCTTGGCGAGGTAGTCGTTGGTCGTGACCACATGGACGCCGTCACCGGCGATCGCGTTGAGATAAGCCGGAAGAACCGACGTCAGAGTCTTGCCCTCACCGGTCTTCATCTCGGCGACGTTGCCGAAGTGCAGGGCCGCGCCACCCATGATCTGCACGTGGAAGTGCTTCTGGTTGATCACGCGCCACGACGTCTCACGGGCCACGGAGAATGCCTCGGGCAGCAACTCGTCGAGAGTTTCCCCGGCGGCATAGCGCTCACGGAACTCGGTGGTCTTGGCTTTGAGTTGCTCGTCTGTCAGGCCTTCGACATCGGGCGACAGAGATTCCACATGCTCGGCGATGTGCTTGAGCCGCTTGACCATGCGACCTTCACCAACACGGAGCAGCTTCGATAGCGACAGCGACGGCACAGTCTTCTTCGTCCTCAATCTTCGGCGACAGGGGTCACACACTGAAAATCCGGCCGGGGTCCGAAAACTCCGGCCGGATTCCATGGTAGGCGCTACCGGCGGCGAGCGAGCAAACCCACCACCGATTGGGTCATGTCAGGCGGATCAATCCGTAGTCGAAAGCGTGACGACGGTAGACGACGGACGGCTTGTCCGACTCCTTGTCATGGAAGAGAAAGAAGTCGTGTCCGACCAGTTCCATCTCGTACAGAGCGTCGTCGATGGTCATCGGCTCGGCCGGGTGATCCTTCGTGCGGACCACGCGTCCCGGGCCGTCGTACTCGTCCGGCTCTTGGCCGTTCAGCGAAATGTCCGGTGTGACTCCGAGTGAGTCTGCGTCGACGAGGGAGGCGGTTGCCTCCGCGACGGACACCGGTCGCTTGTCGCCGTAATGGACCTTCTTGCGGTCCTTGGTTCGACGGAGGCGACTCTCGAGCTTGTCGATCACCGATTCGAAGGCGGCGTAGAAGCTGTCTGCGGACGCTTCGGCTCGGGCCACCGGGCCTTTACCTCGAGCGGTGATCTCGACGCGCTGGCAACTCTTGGCCTGTCGTCGGTTGCGTTCATGTTGAAGTTCCACGTCGAAGTGGAATATGGAGGGGTCGAAGTGTTCGAGTCGCGCCAGCTTTTCCGAAACGTAGATTCGGAAGTGATCGGGGATCTCGACATTTCGTCCCTTGACTACGACGTCGGATCTCGGAGCTGCGGCATTCTCGGAACGCTCGATGGTGGCGTCCTCGATGAAAAACGAGGCTTGCGAAGGGGTCGTCACTCGTACCTCCCAATTACGGCCCCGCCCCACGGTGGGCGGCGGCAAATTCTGCAAGTACCGAGAGGGGATCCGCCCGGCACCAGTATCGAAGTACCACCTCCTACCAGTATTTTCGGGTGTGCCGCCGACGCTAGTACGTAACGCGCGCGAGTGCCACTGTTCCAACGAAATTCATCTAAGCCCCTGCAAGAACAAGCACGAGAGTTGTCCGAATCCCACTGAGCGCGAGAGCCCGAACCGACTCTGCCGCAGTCGCTCCCGTGGTCAGGACGTCGTCGAGCAGGACGATGTCGCCGTCCCCGACAATCGAAGAGACTGCAGTGGTGTCGAGAGACACATGACCGTTCACATTGGTCACCCGGTCGGCCGCGGACAGTCCGACCGAGTCACGTACTCCTCGCGTCATCCGGAGAATCGGACAGACACGTACCGGACGCCCCTCGACATAACCAACTTCCCGCTTTTCGCGCACACTCTCGGCTATCCGGCGAACCGGATCACCCCCGCGAGAACGCGCCGCTCGGGCGCGTGTGGGAGCCGGCACCAGCATGATCGGCGTACGACCCCCGCCGCCGACCTCGCCCCACCGTTCCAGAGTGCCCAATGCGCCGGCCACAGCGATCCCCAGAGGCGTCGCGAGGTCTCGACGACCCCGTTCCTTCATCTCGATCACACTGCGCCGCCTGGGGCCGTCGTAGCGGCCGAGTGCCCAGACCGGCACGCCCGGGTCTACGCGCGGACTCAATTGAACCGGATGGTCACGCAGCAGTTCCGCGCACTCACCGCACCACAGTGTCCCCGTGCGGCCACACCCACCACACTCGCGTGGCAACAGCAGATCGAGCAATCCGGCACCGAATTTCTTGTCCCCCATGGCCGAATCATGAATCAGAGCACCGACATGCACCAGAGCACGGAGACGTCAGCCAGGTAGAACCGGAATCGCCTTCTGTCCGGTCAGCACAGTCACTTCACGCCAGCGTCGATCCCCGGCGGGGTCGTTGTTGTTCAGTTGGAACACCGCACGCGCGTCGGCGACGTACTCGGTGGTCGGCGACGCATCCACGGAGGTGACGGGAGCGGTCAGGTTTCCACTCGGCAGCGCGTCCATTCGCGAACCGTCTATGGCGACCTGGACGACCGGTATGTCGGCTCCGCTGCGCGCGATCACGATGGTGTCGCTGTTGCTCCAGTCGAGTGAGAGCGCGGTACTGCCCAAGCCGGACGCCACCGCACGCGGACTCGTCAGGGCGTAGACCCCGCTGGGTGTGCGCACGACCACGGCCAGGTAGACCTTGCCGTCGATGATCATCGCGGCTCGCACGCCGTCGCGGGATAAACGTAATTCCGAGATCGTGGAACCGACCGACGTCAACGCCCCGACATCGACGTTGGTGACCGACACCCGACCAGTGCCTGGTTCGCGGACGACCCGAACGACGGTATTGCCGTTCACCGCCGCCCAGACCGCATTGTTGTCCAGCTCCCACGAAGGTCGGGTGATGGCGCTGCCTTCGAGCACCGGAGCGGAACCATCGCCGTATGTACCGAGCGACAAGTCGAACCGGGTGGCTGGATCCGGCCGAGCGGTGTCTGCGACGGCTGCGACCAACTTGCCGTCCCGCGAGAGAGCAGCCGCCGTGAGGTTGCCCGCATTGCCCGCGAAACCGGGCACCGGAGTCGCCTCCTGCTCGCTGACGCTCACCAGTGAACCGTTGCGCAGTGCGTGCAGTCCGACGGTCGCACTCGTGGTGGCCAGCGGGTTGGTCGACGCGACGTCGGCGGTGGTCCAGCCTTCCGCATGAGCAGCGTCCAGCGGTTCGCCGTCGATCTCCAGAACGTACGGTCCCGCGACATCGGCATTGGCGAGCGTCCAGATGACTTGCGCTGCAAACAAACCGCGCGTCGCAGCATCCATCGGGTTGTCCAGACGGAAGTTGATGCGCACACCGCCGAGACCGACTCCGACCTGTCCCGGCTTGCCGTCGGCCTTGGTGATCGGACCGATCACCGACACGCCATTGCCGAGTTCGTTTCGTACAGCCGGCGCCAGCGCTGCCTTCGGTCCGTCGATCATCAGGCCGATCAGCTGAGCGGCCACCTGGTCCTGTCCGCCGGAGATCCAGCGAAGATCGGGGACGACTGTCTGACTGGTCGGGTCGAGGAAGAACAACGACTTCCGCTGATATGCGCCGAGGAACTGCGGGCGCTCCATGATCACACCGGGTGGCAGATCGCTGATACGCCATTCGCCATCGGTCAACGTCAGCGTCATCTTCGCTTCGAAGCTGCCCTCTTCGGGGACGTACAGCCCGCCGGGGTCGAGGCGACCGACCTTGTTCACACGAATCGTGTACACCGCTTCGGAACTGGTTCGCGACGCCGACAGGGTGTCGATCTTGTCGACGATGACGGCACTGGCCGCGTCGTCCCAGCGCGCCGAGGCGTCTTTGGTGAGGTACTGACGGGCTGCAGCATGCCGGTTGGACGGATCGGTACTCGCCTTGACGAAGTCACGTACCAGCAAGTCCGGCTCTCGCCCCGATGCCGGTGATTCGACGGAGGTTCCGGGCACGGCTGTTGCCAGAGTTCCGATTGCCTGCGGCGAGGAGGATTCCGGCAGACTCGCGCACGCGCCGGTCAGCAACAGCACGCTGAGCGTTGTTGCGAGAAGTGCCAGACGGCGGCGTGTTCCGATCATGATCGATCCCCACCGTTGGACTCGTTCCGCGAGTCCGATTCGCGCGGAGTCGGCAGGGACGACGTGACCTCGCCGACGGTATCGGCGACGATGTCGGCTTCGCTCGGTGTGCGGACGAACTTTGTGGTCGTCGGCTTGAGAGGCAGTGGGCTCGACACGACTTTCTTGCCACGGGTGCGCGAGAGCGTCAGCCGGAAGCAGGCGCCGACTCCCGGTTCGCCCCAGGCCTCGAGCTTGCCGTCGTGCAGATTCGCGTCCTCGACGCTGATCGCGAGGCCGAGTCCGGTGCCGCCGCTGCGGCGCACGCGGGACGGGTCCGAGCGCCAGAACCGGTTGAAGACCAACTTCTCCTCGCCCGGACGCAACCCGACGCCACTGTCGCGGACGATGAAGGCGAGGGCATTGTCGTCGGCGCGAAGGCGAAGCAGAATCGGCTTCCCCTCACCGTGGTCGATGGCGTTGGCCAGGAGATTTCGCAGGATGCGTTCGACGCGGCGCGGATCGACATCTGCCATGACGGGCTCGTCGGGCATGTCCACGATCAGTTCGGTGCCGGATTCGCGGGCGAGATGGCGAACTGTAGAAACGGCCGCTCGCGCACACATACGCACGTCGAGTTGTTCGGATGCGAGTTCCGCGACACCGGCGTCGTGGCGGGAGATCTCGAGGAGGTCCGCCAGAAGCCCCTCGAACCTGTCCAGCTCGGCGACAAGCAGTTCCGACGACCGACGCAGCATCGGGTCGAGGTTCTCGCTGCCGTCGTAGATCAGGTCGGCGGCCATTCGGACCGTGGTCAGAGGTGTGCGGAGTTCATGGCTGACATCGGAGGTGAAGCGTTTCTGGAGACTGCCGAACTCCTCCAGCTGGGTGATCTGTTTGGACAGACTCTCGGCCATCTCGTTGAAGGACATGGCCAGGCGCGCCATGTCGTCCTCGCCGCGGACCGGCATTCGTTCCTTGAGTCGGCCGTCTGCGAAACGCACCGCGATTCGTGAGGCCGATCGGATGGGAAGCACGACCTGCCTGGCAACCAACAGCGAAATCGCAGCCAGGAGCACCAGCAACACGGCTCCACCGATCAGCAGGGTGCTTCGAACAAGCGACAGACTCCGGTCTTCGCTGGCGAGCGGGAAGATCAGGTACAGCTCGAGTCCCGATATCGACGACGCGGTGGGGCTACCGATGATCAGCGCTGGACCGGAGTAACCGTTCGGGTTGGACACCGTCGCGAATTGGTAGCTGATCTGGCCGCGTTTGACGAACTCGCGCAGGTTGTCGGGGATCTGATCGACCGGTCCCGAACTCGTCGGCTGGCGCGGCCCGTCCCCAGGCACGATGAGCACCGGGTCGAAGGTGCCGGCCGACCCGGAGGCCTGGCCCGAGGTCTGGTTGCGACGGCTTGTCAGTCCGGATGCAGCGCTTTCCAATTGAACGTTGAGCGCCGTCGAATCGTCGACGCCCGCGAGTTGGTCTTCGACGATGCCGCGGGCACGGTCCATTTCCTCGGTTGCCGCGGTGATCTTCGTTTCCAACAGTCGATCGGTGATCTGGCTGGTCAGCACGACACCGAGAATGACGATGACGATCAAGGACAACGTCAAAGTCGAGACGACCACTCGCAACTGGAGCGAGCGTCGCCACGTGTGTGCGAGGGTGTTGCTCATCGAGTGACACCACCGCAGAAATGGCGTCAGCCGTCGATTGAGACGACGACGCCACCTGGAAACTCCGCTCACGGCGGTCCGGCCTTGTAGCCGACCCCCCTGACCGTCAGAACCACTTCGGGATTCTCGGGATCAGTTTCGACCTTGGCGCGCAAACGCTGAACGTGCACGTTCACCAGACGGGTATCGGCGGCGTGGCGGTATCCCCACACCTGCTCGAGGAGGACTTCACGGGTGAACACCTGGCGCGGCTTGCGCGCCAATGCGACCAGCAGGTCGAATTCGAGTGGTGTGAGCGAGATCTGCTCGCTGCCGCGGCTGACCTTGTGCGCCGGAACGTCGATCACGATGTCGGCGATGCTCAGCAGCTCGGCCGGTTCTTCTTCGGTGCGGCGCAGGCGAGCGCGAACTCGCGCCACCAATTCCTTCGGCTTGAACGGCTTCATGATGTAGTCGTCCGCACCGGATTCGAGGCCGAGCACGACGTCGACGGTGTCGGTCTTGGCCGTCAACATCACGATGGGCACACCGGAATCCGCACGCAGAACCCGGCATACGTCGATCCCGTTCATTCCGGGAAGCATGAGATCGAGCAGGACGAGATCGGGGCGCGTCTCACGCACTGCCGCGAGCGCCAGGGTTCCGTCGCCTACCACGTAGGGATCGAAACCCTCACCACGTAGGGATCGAAACCCTCACCACGCAGCACGATCGTGAGCATCTCGGCGAGTGCCGTGTCGTCGTCGACAACCAGAATCCTTGGTTTCATATCCCTATCGTTGCATCTCGGAGCGATGAATCAGACCGTTACGAGGCCGTGCGGCGTGCCGCGTCTTTCCCTCTACTGTGCCGGAAAGTTCGAATCCCGGCTGCCAGGGTGACCGATCACGCGAAATCCGCGAGCCTGCGTGCCAGATTGGCCGGGTCCGTCTCCGGCCCCACGATCCACCAGGGTGAGGCCCAGTTCGTCGCTGCCAACTGCTTGTAGAGCTCACCGGTTCTGGCCTGCAGACCGCCGTCGCGCTCGTAGGCGTCGAGCTGACGCGACGCGTCCTGGGCCTCACGGGAGCGGGCGCGCTGCTCGGCCAGAGCTACCGGTACGTCGAGGTACAGCTGCAGATCGGGAGCGGGGAGAGCGAGACGACCCAACTCCAATTCACGGATCCAGGCGACCATCTCGCCGTCCACGCCCTGATGCACTCGCGCCGCGTTGTAGGCAGCGTTGGAGGCAACGTAGCGGTCGAGGAGAACAATGTCGTTGGTGGACAACAGTTCCGAGATCCGATCCGCAGCACCGGCGCGGTCCAAAGCGAACAGGACTGCCATCGCGTTCACGGATTCAGCCAGGTCTCCGTGTGATCCTTTGAGCGCCTCGGCAGCAAGATCCGCGTGGATCGACTTTCCGTACCGCGGAAAATCCAGAGTCGCGATCGACGTGCCGCCGCGGCGGAGTTCGGTCTCCACTTTGCCGATCAACGTTCGCTTTCCAGCTCCGTCGAGGCCTTCCAATGCCACCAGTGTTCCCACGGCGGACAAGCCTATCCCCCGGCCTGCTTGCGCAGACCGGGGGACGGCGGGCACAACTTTCTCAGCGACGAATCGCCGGGTCAGTAGCGGTAGTGCTCCGGCTTGTACGGGCCTTCGACGTCGACGCCGATGTACTCAGCCTGATCCTTCGTGAGCTTGGTCAGCGTGCCACCGAGTGCCTCGACGTGGATCTTGGCGACCTTCTCGTCGAGGTGCTTCGGGAGGCGGTAGACCTCGTTGTCGTACTCGTCCGGCTTCGTCCACAGTTCGATCTGTGCGATGACCTGGTTGGAGAAGCTGTTGCTCATCACGAACGACGGGTGGCCCGTCGCGTTGCCGAGGTTGAGCAGGCGGCCTTCGGACAGCACGATGATCGAGTGGCCGTCGGCGAAGGTGAACTCGTCGACCTGCGGCTTGATGTTGATCCGCGTGACGTCGCCGGACTTCTCGAGGCCTGCCATGTCGATCTCGTTGTCGAAGTGACCGATGTTGCCCAGGATGGCCTGGTGCTTCATGGCCTTCATGTGCTCGAACGTGATGATGTCCTTGTTACCGGTGGACGTGATCACGATGTCGGCCCAGCCGATGGCCTGCTCGACTGTCTTGACCTCGAAGCCGTCCATGAGCGCCTGAAGGGCGTTGATGGGGTCGACTTCGGTGACCGCGACGCGAGCGCCCTGGCCACGAAGTGCCTCGGCACAACCCTTGCCGACGTCTCCGTAACCACAGACCAGCGCAGCCTTGCCGCCGATCAGAACGTCGGTGCCGCGGTTGATGCCGTCGAGCAGCGAGTGGCGTGTGCCGTACTTGTTGTCGAACTTGCTCTTGGTGACCGAGTCGTTGACGTTGATCGCGGGGAACGTGAGTTCGCCGGCAGCGGCAACCTGGTACAGACGCAGAACGCCCGTGGTGGTCTCCTCGGTGACGCCCTGGACGGACTCGGCGATCGCAGTCCACTTGCCCTTGTCAGCGGCGAGCGACTGACGCAGAAGCGCAAGGAAGACCTTGTACTCGTCGGAATCCTGGTCGTCGTCCGTCGGCGGCACGACGCCGGCCTTCTCGAACTGTGCGCCCTTGAGCACCAGCATGGTGGCGTCGCCGCCATCGTCGAGAATCATGTTGGCGGGCTCGCCCGGCCAGGTCAGCATCTGCTCCGCTGCCCACCAGTACTCTTCGAGGGTTTCACCCTTCCAGGCGAAAACCGGAACGCCCTTGGGCTCTTCCGGGGTGCCGTGCGGACCGACGACGATGGCGGCGGCAGCATGATCCTGCGTGGAGAAGATGTTGCACGAAGCCCAGCGGACCTCGGCGCCGAGCGCCGTCAGCGTCTCGATCAGAACCGCGGTCTGAATGGTCATGTGCAGCGAGCCGGAAACGCGAGCGCCCTTGAGCGGCAACACCTCTGCGTATTCGCGACGAAGCGCCATGAGGCCGGGCATCTCGTGCTCTGCCAGACGGATTTCCTTGCGACCGAACTCCGCGAGCGAAAGATCTGCAACTTTGAAGTCGATGCCGTTACGGCTCTCGGCCACGGGCGTTGTTGAAACTGAGGTCGTCATCTGCCTCTCCTGGTTGACGTGCAAACTATGCACAAGCCTATCGGTGTACCAGGCTATCGGTTAGACGCCCTCTCCCGCCCGCCCCTCTACTGCGCGACCCTCTCGCGCCACGTCGATGAATGGCCCGAGCAATGTGCCCAGATCCTCCGCCACCGAAACCTCGGACTCCGGCGGCATCGAAATGTAGCTGAGCCCGAGACGCGCAATCGCCCTGGCCAGAATCCCGGCATCGGCGGGTGACGCCTGAATCCACCCTCGCTGGAAGCTCTCCGCAAGCCGCGACGACGCGCCTTCGATGATGACCGCGCTGTCAGTGGTGATCAGGCGAAGAAGGTCCGGCTTGGCCTCACCGGTGAGCAGAGAGATCACCAACGGGTCGGTTGCGCTGGAGGCGAAAAACGATCCGAAGCCCGCCGTCAGTGCCTCGACTGCACGTCCGTCGTTCGCCACCATGGCCTCGTCCACCGCATCGACGAATCCGTCGGCAAGGCGAAGCGCGTATGCCTCGGCAAGCCCTTGCCTCGAACCGAACTCGTTGTAGAGCGTCTGACGACTCACACCGGCATGCTTGGCCAGAACTGTCAGCGTCACCTCGGACCAGTCACGCTCGGTCAACAACTCACGCATCGAATCGAGCACCGACGTACGCAGCAGCAGGCGCGACGCTTCTTTCTGCGGCAGACGAGTTGGCGTCGAAGTCATGGTGACGACACTACCGCCGCACTCAGGTCCGTTCGACGCCGACGCAACTCACCGCCGCTCGACCTCCACCATGAAGAAGTCGCTCTTCGCCGCGCCGCAGTCCGGGCAACTCCAGTCTTCGGGAATGTCGTCCCAGCGAGTTCCCGGTTCGATACCGTCCTCCGGCCAGCCGACTGCCTCGTCGTACTCGAAGCCGCATTGCGCGCACTGATACAGCTTGTAGTCGTTCATGATTCACTCCCTGCCGTTGCCGGCATCGGCTCGAAGTCCAGCTTTTCCCTCACGCCGCAGTCCGGACAGCACCAGTCGTCCGGCACGGCATCCCACGGCGTGCCCGCCGGAAACCCTTCTCGTGGTGCACCCTTCGATTCGTCGTAGACGTATTCACACACCGGGCATCGATAGCTGCTCATCACGCTGCTCCGTACCGAGCAAGGATGCGATCACGCTTGGACGGCTGAACGTTGACGCGGGTGATGTCGCCGCCGTAGTGCGCAAGGACCTTGGGATCCATTACTTTTCGCCACAGCGGCGGAACGTAGGCGAGCATGATCATGCTCGCGTATCCACTGGGCAGGTTGGGTGCACCGTCCATGCTTCGAAGCGTCTGATAACGACGTGTCGGGTTCGCATGATGGTCACTGTGACGCTGGAGGTGATACAGGAAGATGTTGGTGCAGATGTGATCGCTGTTCCAACTGTGCTCCGGTGCGGCGCGCTCGTACCGCCCACTGTCCAGACGGCGACGCTTCAGTCCGTAATGTTCGAGGTAGTTGACGGTTTCGAGCAGGCAGAATCCGAAGACGGCCTGCAGCACCAGGAACGGCAGCACCGAGAGCCCGAAAACGGCGACGAGGACACCGAAGAGTACGACGGACATCAACCACGAATGCAGGACGTCGTTGCGAATTGTCCACGGCTTCTTACCCAGTCGATCGAGCCTGGCTTTCTCCAGGGACCACGACGAGCGCAGAGATCCCCACACACTGCGCGGCAGGAAGGTCCAGAAGCTCTCGCCGAAGCGAGAAGACGCCGGATCCTCGGGCGTGGCGACCCGCACGTGGTGTCCACGATTGTGCTCGATGTAGAAGTGGCCGTAAAACGACTGCGCCAGAGTGATCTTCGACAACCAGCGCTCGAGATCGTCCTTCTTGTGACCTAGTTCGTGTGCGGTGTTGATCCCGATTCCTGCGACGCAACCGATACTGATCGCCAGACCGATCTTGGAGATCAGCCCCAGTCCCCCGTCGATTCCGAGCCAGGACAGGTCGGTCGCCGACCAGAGATAGCAGGCCAGGACCAGGCTGGCCAACTGGAACGGTATGTAGATGTAGGTGCAGTACCGGTAGTACTTGTCGTTCTCGAGGCGCTCCATCACCTCGTCCGGCGGATTCTCGCCGTCCGGACCGAAGAAGATGTCGAGGATCGGGAGCAGGATGTAGACGAGCAACGGCCCGATCCACCACCACACCGGCGAGACCGCGTTCCACCCGAGACTGTTGAACAACGCGACCAATCCGACGGCAATGAAGACCGCCGTCGGCGGCACCAGGCCGAGCAGCCAAAGATATCTCTTCTTGTCACGCCACTGCTCGGGCGGGAGTGTCTGCCCGGACTGCGAGTTCACGTGCGTCGACACGGTCTACCTCCTCGATTCGGACCGACTCGACAACTGTGAGTCAGTTCACCCTGAGATAGACAGTACTACGCTATTTGTACAAGTGATAGACAAATCATAATCTTTGTACATTTACTCGATTTCGCCGCGTTCACGCTTCCCGATCAACGAATGCTGCCTGCTGTAGGCGAAGTAGATGACAACACCGAGGGCCATCCAGACCACGAACCTCATCCAGGTCTCCACCGACAGGTTGAACATCAACCAGAGACACGCGAGGACAGCCAGGATCGGGATCAGCGGGACCAGCGGCACCCTGAACCCGCGGGGTAGGTCCGGCCGCGTCCGACGAAGCACGAGAACCCCCAACGACACGAGAACAAACGCGAACAACGTGCCGATATTGACCATTTCCTCGAGGGTGCCGATCGGGAACACTCCGGCGAGCACCGCGACCACAACGCCGACCAAGATCGTGATCCGCACGGGAGTTCCGTGCTTGCCGGTCGGCGCCAGGCGTCGCGGCATCAGACCGTCGCGTGCCATCGCGAAGAGCACCCTGGTCTGCCCGAGCATCAGCACCATCACCACGGTCGTGAGACCGGCCAACGCGCCGAACGAGATGACGTTTTTCGCCCACGTGATGTCGTGGAAGGCGAATGCCGTTGCCAGGTTGGAAGTATCGCCCTCGAGTTCGGTGTACTTCACCATCCCGGTCAACACGAGTGTCACTGCCACGTACAGAACCGTGACGATCAAGAGCGAGCCCAGGATGCCGCGTGGCAACGCCTTCTGCGGCTCCTTCGCCTCCTCCGCAGTCGTGGCGACGACGTCGAAGCCGATGAACGCGAAGAACACCAGACTGGCTGCCGCGAGCAATCCGTACCACCCGAATGTGCTGCCACCGGCCCCGGTCACGTACGAGAACAACGACTGGTGGATGCCCTCTCCCGTCGAGCCCGGCTCCGACGGCGGAATGTACGGCGAGTAGTTGTCGGTGTCGATGTAGAACAGACCGACGATGATCACCAGCAACACCACCGCGACCTTGATCGCCGTGATCACCAGTGACACCCTCGAAGAGAGTTTTGTGCCGGTCGCGAGCAGGATCGTGATGACGGCGATCACCAGCACCGCACCCCAGTCGAACGAGATCGGCCCCAACTCGACGATCGGGCTGCGTGAACCCATCACTTCGCCGAGGTACAGCGACCAGCCTTTTGCCACCACCGAAGACGCCAAAGCGAATTCGAGGATGAGATCCCAGCCGATGATCCAGGCGACGAATTCACCGAACGTCGCGTACGAGAACGTGTACGCGCTACCGGCGACCGGGACCGTCGACGCGAACTCGGCGTAACACAGCGCTGCCAGTCCGCAGGCGATTGCCGCGATGACAAAAGCCAGGGAAACCGACGGCCCGGCGACGTTTCCCGCCGTCCGAGCCGTGAGTGTGAAGATGCCCGCACCGATGACCACTGCGACACCGAACACCGTGAGATCCCACGAGTTCAGCTCTTTCCGGAGTTTGGTTTCCGGCTCGTCGGTGTCCTTGATGGACTGCTCGATCGATTTGGTTCGAAACAGCTTCGACCGTCCAGATCCGGCCTGCTCGTCCTTGACAGCCATTGCCGCCTCCTTGCTGGGGACCAGCAGGTCCCACCATGGGCAAGTAGAGAGATGGCATCAGCCTAAGCCCGCAGGCGTGGCTTTGTTCAGGGTTTGTCGGGAGCCTGCAGATCTGTTTCAGGACGATCTCCTGCGCTGAGACGATCCAGGTCCGGCTCGAGGTAGATCACCCGCGCCGCAGGCACTGCCGCGCGCACGCGAGACTCGGCCTCGTCGATCGCCGTCGCCACATCCGAGATCGTCGATCCGATCGGCACCGCAACCTTGGCAGCAACAAGGATCTCCTCGGGACCGAGGTACTGCGTCTTGCAATGAATGACGCGTTCGATACGAGTTCCGTCGACCAGTGCGTTGAGGATCAGTTCGGTCTCCACCGCCGTTGCGCCCTCACCGATCAGCAGCGACTGCATTTCGATGATCAGAATGACCGCGATGATGCCGAGCAGGACACCGATGCACAGAGTTCCGATGCCGTCGAAGACCGGATTTCCGGTCACCATCGTGAGGCCGACGCCGCCGAGTGCAAGGACGAGACCGATCAATGCGCCGGTGTCCTCGAGCAGCACAACAGGGAGTTCCGGGCTACGAGAGGTTCGGATGAAGTTCCACCACGACGCATTTCCCTTGAGCGGTCGTGATTCCTTCGCTGCGGTCCGGAAGCTGTAGCCCTCCAGGCAGATCGCGATGAACAGGATCGCGATTGCCACGAAAGCCGAATTGAGTTCTTCGGGATGCTGAATCTTGTGAATACCTTCGTAGATCGCGAACAGCGAACCGAGGGTGAAGAGCACCAGTGCAACGACGAACGAATAGAAGTACCGGTTGCGCCCGTAACCGAACGGGTGCAGTTGATCTGCCTCACGTTCTGCCTTCTTCTGCCCCAAGAGCAGCAAACCCTGATTGGACGTGTCGGCCACCGAGTGCACCGATTCGGCGAGCATCGACGACGATCCGGTGATCAAGAATCCGGCGAACTTGGCTACGGCAATTCCGGCATTGGCTCCGAGGGCCGCCAGAATTGCCTTCTTGCCACCATGAGCCGACACAATGTCTCCTCGCTATCGACCGAGATTCCTATCGACCGACCACTGCACTGAAAACCTGCGCAGTCGGGGTTCGTGTGGTCAGGTGTACTACGGGCTCGTCGGCAGCAATCCACGCGGCTCGGCCCCGATCGAGGTCGAGAGTGTCGGCACCGCACGTCGCAGTGACCGCGCCGTCGGTGCAGATCAGGATCCGCGGGCCGCCGGCTTCGACAACGAGGTCGATGGAATTCGAGTCGAACTCCAGACGCGTCAAACGAAATTCAGGTGCGGGCGTGACGTACTCGTATCTACCTGACCCTGACTGACCTGATCCTGACTGACCTGATCCTGGCGAAGGGGCCGGATCGAGCACTTCGATATCGGCCCCGACGAAGTCCAGAACCCTCAACAGTTCGGGCACGTCGACGTGTTTGGGCGTCAGCCCGCCGCGCAGCACGTTGTCGGAGTTGGCCATGATCTCGACCGCGAGTCCATGGAGATACGCGTGGAGATTTCCCGCAGCGAGAAACAGTCCTTGGCCGGGCTCGAGTGTGACGCGGTTGAGCAGTAGTGCCGCCAGAACGCCGGCGTCGCCGGGGTACGCCTCGCTCAATTCCAGCGCGGTGCGGATCTCGGTCACGAATTCGGCGTCGTGGTGCGCGACGTAGGTGATGCACCCGGCAAGCACGGCAGGGAGCAACGTCCCGAGCACCGTGGACGGCAGCGTGATCCATGTCGTGAACAACGCCCGGAGTCCGTCGGAATCGGGTTGGCCTTCGAGCAGACCGATGTACGGCTCCAACTCGTCGACGGCCAGAGCGCGCAGCAGTTTGACAGTCCGCGTCGGCTCGCGGAATCCGGCAAGCGCTTCGAATCTGCTCAGCGCGACAACGAGTTCGGGCTTGTGGCTGCCGTCCTTGTAGTTGCGAATCGGCGATTCCATGGGAACGCCGAGTGCGTTCTCACGACGAAAACCCTCGTCGGCTTGAACGGCGCTGGGATGCGCCTGAAGCGACAGCGGCTCTTCCGCCGCAAGCAACTTGAGCAGGAATGGGAGTCGCTCACCGAATGCCTCGAGGTTCTCACGGCCGAGTTCTCGCTCGGGTTCGCGGTGCAGAACCTCGAGCAACGACTCGCTGCCGGACTCGGTGATCACGCGCGCCGGGTCACCCGGGTGCGCGCCCAACCACAACTCCGCTTCGGGATGATTCGACGGGGTCGCAAGACCGCGTAGTTCGGCAATTGCCGTTCGCGAGCCCCACGCGTAAGAACGAAGTGCACCTTCGAGTTCACGCACTTACTTCGCACCGCCCGTCAACTGCACGTACGCCGCGGCCATGTCTACTCGAGACGCCAACACGAATACCTGCTCCATCTCCGATATCACCACGTTGGTCTGGTCCTCGTCTGCCGCCACCACCAGATCGGCGTCGGCCAGTGCGTCCATCCGGCGTCTCGCCTCCCCGCGCGTGGATTCGGTCGCGAAGACGAACGCCCGCGCCGGCGGGGTCGGCAGTGCGCCGTCCAGTTGCGGATCGTGAAAGAACGGGTCGTGGAACACCGAATCACGCGAAGCTGCGTCCGGCGCGAACAGAGCTCGTGCCGAACGAATCACCTCCGACATCTCGGCGGCAGCGGCATTCAGGCCAGAACTCATCAGCGAAACGCTCGAGAACTCTGCGAGTGCTGTTGTCACGGAACCACTCCCACACAGAACGACCCGCCGGCCGCTCATTCTGGTGGCCAACGACTTGGCCGGGTTGTGGAATACCTCGTTGGCCGGCCCGTCCCGCAGCGCCTCCGCATCAACGGCGTCGGCGATTCGACCGAGCACCGCCGAACGGTCCTCGATCGATCCCTTGCCCTCGATTTCGGCGGCAACCGCGAGGAAGACGGCGAGGAACCGCGTCATCGTGTGCCTCGGCGAGGCGTAGAGCCGCGGCGGCAACGACATGGTGCGCCCGGCCGCCACAGCCCGCATGGGCCCCTCGTCCGGAACGGCGACAACAACTTCGGCGCCACGGCGAACTGCACTGTCGACGGATTCGACCAGGCGCGGATCACCGGCATCGTCACCGGCAACGACGATCACGTCCAACGGTCCGGCCCACGACGGCGTCCGGTCGAGTACGAGGAGCGGACAACCGACCGAATCTCCGACGAGAGCAAGCGCGATCCTGGCTCCGTGCCGAGCGCCACCGGCACCGGCAATCAGCACGACGCTGCGCGGGCGCAGACCGGCCAGCCGAGAGATCACACCCTCGCCGACGGCCGATGCGGTGGCCCGAATCTGTGCGCCCCCCATGGCCACAGACCGCAGTAACCCTTCCGAATCGGCAGCCGACAAACCCTCGCTGTCGTCGAGGTCGAGAAGCGGCATCGGCGCTGTCATCTCACCGCACCCCCTTCTCCGTTAGCAGTTCCCGCACCATCCAGCATTCCAGCTCTACGCGGTCCGTGGTGGCAAAGCCCTCGTTCCCGAGGCAGTCGGCCCCGAGATAGTCCCCCAACTATCCCAGGGCTTCGCCTCACCGACAAACCGATCAGACTCGGATTCAAGCCCGGACGATCGCCAGAATTTCGTTCACCAATGCGTCGACATCGGCGGACGTGGGTGCTTCGACGTTGAGTCGCAGCAAAGGCTCGGTGTTGGACGCGCGCAAGTTGAACCAGGCATTTCCCTCGAGACTGACTGTGACACCGTCGAGGCGATCCACCGACTCGGTGCGGTCCGCGAATGCTGCCAGCACAGCGGCCGTGCGATCGGCCGCGTCGGCCACCGTGGAGTTGATCTCACCCGAGGCCGCGTAGCGGGTGTACTCCGCCATCAACTCGGAGAGCGGACGATCCTGCTCGCCCAGTGCGGCGAGTACGTGCAACGCCGCGAGCATGCCGGAGTCGGCGCCCCAGAAATCGCGGAAGTAGTAGTGAGCTGAGTGCTCGCCGCCGAAGACGGCACCGGTCTCGGCCATCTCCTGCTTGATGAACGAGTGGCCGACTCGGGTACGGATCGCGACGCCGCCGAGTTCTTCGACCAGTTCGGGCACTGCCCGTGACGTGATCAGATTGTGGATGATCGACGCGCCCGGTTCCTTCGCGAGCTCGCGCTTGGCGACAAGTGCCGTCACCGCGGACGGAGAGACGGGGTCGCCCTTCTCGTCGACGACGAAGCAACGGTCCGCGTCACCGTCGAAAGCCAAGCCGATGTCTGCTCCGGTCTCACGCACGTATGCCTGCAGGTCGACGAGGTTGGCCGGATCGAGCGGATTGGCTTCGTGGTTGGGGAACGTGCCGTCGAGCTCGAAGTAGAGCGGGAGAACCTCGAGAGGCATCGGCCCGAATACTGCCGGCGCGGTATGGCCGCCCATGCCGTTTCCTGCATCGACTGCGACCTTCATCGGGCGCAACGCAGCCAGGTCGACCAATCCGCGGAGGTAGCTCGCGTATTCCTCGAGGACGTCCTTGGTGCTGGCGGTACCTGCCGGTCCGTCGTACGCGGGAACACCCGAGACGACCTCGGCGGAGATGACTGCCAGGCCGGTGTCCTGACCGACGGGCTTGGCGCCGGCCCGGCACATCTTGATGCCGTTGTACTTGGCCGGATTGTGGCTCGCCGTGAACATCGCGCCCGGGCAGTTCAGCAAACCGGATGCAAAGTAGAGCTCGTCGGTCGACGCCAATCCGATGTAGACGACGTCGAGTCCTTGAGCGAGCACGCCGTCACCGAAAGCAGAAGACAGTGTGGGCGACGATGCACGCATGTCGTAGCCGATCACAACCGTCGTGGCTGCGCCGGCCTCGTCACGGACCAGACGGGCGAACGACGCTCCCACGTCGCGGACAAAATCTTCGTCGATCTGCTCACCGACCACGCCGCGCACGTCGTACGCCTTGATGATTGCAGCAACCGACTCGGCTGTTCGCCCCACTGAAAACTCTCCTTGTGCATGCACCCTCACAGACGAGAACGTCCGGGCGCATGGCGTCCGGAGATTCGCAGTACTCGGGTGTGGAAGTACTCGGTCGAGCCTAGCGTCTGCGGCGACGAATCTCGCGTCAGTTGGATGGGTCGGGCAGTACGCGGAGGTGTCCACGACGCCCTGTACGGGCAGTACTCGGAGCCGCGGGACGTATGTCCTCATCTGCGTCGACGTTGGACTTGTTGCGATCTCCGAGACCGGCTTCACGTACAGCTTCGGCCAAAGCGGTCAGATCGTCTTCGTCGGGAGTGCTCGACGCGAATCCGCCTTCGTGGCGGACGAGTTCCCAGCCCTTGGGGGCGGTGATTCGAGAGCCGTGAGTGTCACACAAATCCCATGAATGGGGCTCGGCGACGGTTGCCAGCGGCCCGACAACCGCAGTGGAGTCCGAGTAGACATACGTAAGCGTCGCGACGGCGGGGTTCTTGCACCCGGGGCGGCAGCAGCGACGCAGAGATCTCACAGGTACGGAGCCTAGCCCTCCCCACGTCCGGAACCTACTCGGACACACCGAGCAGTTTCTTCTGTCGTAATCTGGGCGCCATGCCACAAGCCCGCCGCCGACGCTCGGTCACCACTCGTTCCATCGAGCGACACGGCCGTGGCCTGCGCGGACCACTACTTCCCCCGGAGGTGCCGGCCAGGCGTACCCGGGCCGAGAAGTTCGATCTCCTGGTGCTCGACGCCTTCTCGCCCGTCGACCTCGCGTGGCACGACCGGTTGACGAAACTCGACATCGCGGTGGACGAAGTTCCGAAGATTCACGCGCACGATCCGGAGTCGGTCACATGGCCGCCGGAGGTCATCGCAGACGGCCCGGTTCCACTGTCACGACTGATTCCGGCCGGAATCGACCGTCACGGAAATACGACTCGCGCAAGAATTGTGCTGTTTCGCCGCCCATTGGAGCAGCGCGCGAAGGATCCGGAAGAACTCACGGATCTGGTGCACGACGTGTTGGTCCATCAAGTCGGCACGTATCTGGGCGTCGACCCACAGGTCATCGACCCCACACTGCCCGACGAGGACTGACGCACCGTCAGACGAAAAAACTGATGTCACACGAAGAAGTAAATCCACACGAAGAACAAAACAGTCGTTGCTTGACCTGCAATTCCCCGTTGCAGGTCAGACTTTCGAAGACCGCCCGTCAGCCCCGACGCTGACAGAACCGATTCAGCAGCAGATCAGATGATCCCCCGCTTGAGTCGCCGACGCTCGCGCTCGGACAACCCTCCCCAGATTCCGAACCGTTCGTCGTTCGCGAGCGCGTACTCGAGGCACTCGTCACGAACTTCACAACCGAGGCAGATCCGTTTTGCTTCCCTCGTCGATCCACCCTTTTCAGGGAAGAACGCTTCGGGATCGGTCTGCGCGCAGAGAGCACGCTCCTGCCACTGATCCTCGATGGTGTCGAACAATTCTTCGAAGCCGGTGACGAGACTCAGCACTGGCCGAGTACTCATACCGTCGAACTCACTGCTGCAGGCACCTTCTGCTGCGCCTGCTCGGGAATCGGTCTGCGGTTCGTCGCTTACTGTCATTGCGAGAGAACTGATCTCGACATTTTCATTGGGCATCGTTCCGCCTCCTCACCTGTAATAGCGCAGAATTTTCACTCCATCTTCAACCCCACCCCGTCGACCGTTCGAAACTGTGTTCGAAACCGGCCCCGCTGCAAGTGAACTCACAAGTAGCGGTTGGAATGACACATTTGAGATTACACACGTCCAGCGTGTCGCGGTCAAGCTAAACGAGATGAATCCATTAGTATTCCGGCCCCCAATTGACGGGACCTTCTGCCCGCCAGACACGACGACGCGCCGACCGCCTAGGCTCTGTTGTCGTGAACGTGACTGTATTGGTTGGCGGCGTCGGCGGGGCCCGTTTCCTTCAAGGTGTGCAAAATGCGCTCGGAATCGCCGGTGGTGAATCCCTCGAGAAATACGAAGGCCCACATCGCATCACGGCCGTCGTCAACGTCGGAGACGACGTCTGGATGCACGGTCTGCGGATCTGCCCCGATCTGGACACTTGTATGTACACACTCGGCGGCGGTATCGACACCGAACGCGGGTGGGGGCACGCCGGCGAAACCTGGAATGCGAAAGAAGAACTCGCGGCATACGGAGCGAAGCCGGACTGGTTCGGCCTCGGAGATCGCGATATCGCAACGCATTTGATTCGCAGCCAGATGCTCCGCACGGGATATCCGTTGTCCGCGATCACCGAAGCATTGTGCAATCGCTGGAATCCGGGTGTCGCACTGCTTCCCGTGAGCGACGACCGCAGCGAAACACACGTTGTGATCACCGATCCGGAAGACAGTGAACAGAAGGCGATTCATTTCCAGGAGTGGTGGGTACGCCATCGAGCACAGGTGGAAACTCACAGCTTCGCTCACGTCGGCGCCGAGCAGGCCAAGCCCGCGCCGGGGGTGGTCGAGGCGATCGACGGTGCCGACATCGTGCTGATCGCACCGTCCAATCCCGTCGTGAGCGTCGGCGCGATCCTCGCGGTGCCCGGCATTCGCGGAGCCCTGCGGACCACCGCGGCCAAGGTTGTCGGCCTCTCCCCCGTCATCGGTGGAAAACCGTTGCGCGGCATGGCTGACGAGTGCCTCGAAGTGATCGGGGTCGAGACGACTTCCGAGGCGATCGGTCGCCACTACGGAGCTCGCTCGATCAACGGCATTCTCGACGGCTGGCTCGTCGACGAAGGTGACACGGCCGACATCGACGGGGTGGACGTGCGAAGCATCCCACTTTTGATGACGTCCCCCGAAGAGACCGCAAAAATGGTTCGAACGGCTTTCGAGATCGCCGGAGTCGAACTGTGACCGAGCCCGGAACCGAAGCAAGCCGCGACAGAAATCACTCTCCCGGCGATCACTCCCCCGGCGCCGCAATCGAAGTCATTCCCGTGCTCGGCCTTCCCGAGTTCCGGCCCGGAGACGACTTGGCCGCCGCTGTCGTCGACGCGACACCGTGGCTCGAGAACGGCGACGTCGTTGTCGTCACGAGCAAGGTGTTCTCAAAAGTCGAGGGTCGCATCGTTTCCTCGCCGACCGATCCGGAAGAGCGCGACGCAGCACGACGCCTCCTGGTGGATCAGGAAGCCGTCCGCGTCGTGGCCCGCAAGGGCCGCACTCTGATCACCGAGAACAAACTCGGCATCGTGCAGGCCGCATCGGGCATCGACGGCTCCAACGTCGACGGTGCCGAACTCGCCCTGCTCCCCGTGGATCCCGATGCGAGCGCAGCGGGGCTGCGTGCCCGAATTCTCGAGAGCACGGGCAAGTCCGTCGCCGTCGTCGTGACCGACACGATGGGTCGTGCGTGGCGCAACGGGCAGACCGATGCCGCGATCGGTTCCTCCGGCATTCCGGTCCTTCACGGCTACCTCGGGGCACAGGACAGTCAGGGCAACGATCTGATCGTCACCGAGATCGCGATCGCGGACGAGATCGCCGCTGCGGGCGATCTGGTCAAGGGCAAGCTCGGCGGCGTTCCCGTCGCCGTCGTGCGAGGACTCCGATTCGAGGACGACGGTTCGAGTGGCCAGGATCTGATCCGTCGCGGCCCGGATGATCTCTTCTGGCTGGGAACCGAGGAGGCTACGGCGATGGGCCGCGGCCAGGCGCTGCTGTTGCGTCGGTCGGTTCGGCAGTTCGCAGGTGATCCCGTCGACGCGGAGATCATTCGCAGCTCGATCGCCGAGGCACTCACTGCCCCAGCACCCCACCACACGAGGCCTGTTCGATTCGTGTGGCTGCGGGCCGAGTCGGTCCGCACGTCGCTTCTCGAGAAGATGCGTGAGAAGTGGGCCGCCGATCTGCGGGCGGACGGTCGTAGCGACGAATCCGTCGACGCGCGGGTTGCCCGCGGAAACATCCTGTTCGATGCCCCCGAAGTCGTCATTCCCTTCTGCGTGCCCGACGGCGCACACAGTTATCCGGATGCCCGACGTACCGCGGCGGAGTCCACGATGTTCACCGTCGCTGCCGGCGCGGCAGTGCAGGGACTGCTGGTCTCGCTGGCCACACGCGGCGTGGGAAGCTGCTGGATCGGATCGACGATCTTCGCCGCCGACCTCGTACGCGAACAACTCGATCTCCCGGCCGATTGGCAGCCACTCGGCGCAGTCGCAATCGGGTACCCCCTCGAACCACTGACTCCGCGCACGGTCTCCGCCCCCGGGGACGCGTTGGTGGAGCTGTAGGTCATGTCAGCCGAATCGCTGCACGCCTCCGCCAAGGGCGTCCTGGAGGGCTGGTCGACGTCCTCCGAAGCGGACGAGTCACTGCGGCACACGATGCTCGCGTTCCTCGATTCGGCTCCGGACGGCTGCCTTCGTCACCATGCCCCAGGACACATCACCGCGTCGTCTCTGGTTCTCGACGAGAGTGGCTGCCATGTCTTACTGACCCTGCATCCCAAGGTGGGCAGGTGGATTCAGCTCGGAGGTCACTGCGAGCCCGACGACGAGACGGTAGTCGATGCGGCATTGCGGGAGGCTCGTGAGGAGTCCGGAATTCACGACGTTCGGATAGACGCGGACCTACTCTCCGCCCACACACATCCGATCACGTGCTCACTCGGGGTCCCGACCAGACATCTCGATCTACGGTTTCTTGTTGTGGCGCCGGACAATTCACATATCGTCCGCAGCGCGGAGTCCACCGACCTCCGGTGGTGGCCGGTGGACGCGCTACCGCCGACTGCCGAACGCGAGACCATCGACCACCTGGTAGCGCTCGCCCATCAGCGCAAGAATCAGGACTGAATCGGAGACAGCTCGGGCTGCTTGGCGCTCACGCCGTCGCCCGAAGATGTTCCCTTCACGCGCCGAGCTACCCACGGCACCAAGAACTCTCGCGCCCATTGACGATCCTCGCGACGAGTTTCCGCTTTCGTGAGAACCGGCGCAGGCCCGAGGTCGGGCGCGATCAATCCGTGTTCGACGCCCAGTACGTCGAGCACCCGCGTCGCCATGTTCTCGTGCCCGGCGGGCGACATGTGGAGGCGATCCCAGTCCCACATCCGTAGGTCCTGATATTCGGAGAATCGCCAGAAGTCGACGAGGGTCGCGCCGTGGCGGTCCGCTACCTCGCGAACAAGCTCGTTGTAAATCGCCAGGCGTCCGCGGAGCTTGCCGAAGAAGGCGGACCATCCGGTGTCGTATGCGGTGAACATGAGAACCTGCGCACCGGAAGCAGTGAGCTGGCCGATTGCCGAATCGTAGCGGGCGACCATCGCGTCGATGTCGAGCTTCGGACGCATCATGTCGTTTCCGCCGGCGTAGATGGTCACCAGATCGGGCTTCAACGCCAGAGCGGGTTCCAACTGCTCGTCGATGATCGGTCCGAGTAGGCGACCACGAATCGCCAGGTTGGCGTAGCGGAACTCGGGGTTGTTCACCGCCAGCTGCTCGGCCACTCGGTCTGCCCACCCGCGCAGACCGTTGGGGAATCGTTCGTCGGCGTCGCCGACGCCCTCGGTGAACGAGTCACCGAGGGCAACGTAACGGCTCGGAAGAGAAGTCATACCCGCCAGTATTCCAGTAGGTCAGCTAACGATCACACATCTGTGCTGAAGCGCACGCCACCGTCCGGCAGCGTCACCCCCGGCCACACACGTGCGCCGCGCAACAATTCGCACCGCGCACCGATGTCCGCGCCGTCTCCGATGACGGCGTCGCGGACCAGTGCTCGTGGTCCGATACGGACGCCGAATCCGAGGATCGATCGTTCGACTACCGCACCGGCTTCCACAACGGCGCCGTCGAAGAGAATCGCACCGTCGAGGCGCGCACCTGCGCCGACTTCTGCGCCACGGCCGACAACCGTGCCGCCGATCAGGACGGCGCCAGGCGCAATTCCCGCCCCGGGGTGAACGAGCGACTCGCCGCGCGGACCTTCGAGAGCCGGCGAAGGCGCGATGCCTCGCACCAGGTCGGCGGAACCGCGAACGAAGTCCTCGGGGGTTCCCATGTCACGCCAGTACGACGAGTCGACGTGGCCGAACACCCGCTTGCCCTCGGCCAGGAGATTCGGGAACACCTCGCGCTCGACCGATACCGGTCGTCCCTCCGGGATCTGTTCGATGATCTCGCGCTTGAAGACGTAGCAGCCGGCGTTGATCTGATCCGTCGGCGGATCCTGGGTCTTCTCCAGGAATGCCGAGACTCGTCCGTCCTCGTCGGTCGGAACACAACCGAATGCACGCGGGTCTCCCACACGAACCAGGTGAAGTGTCACGTCGGCGTCCGTCTTCTCGTGGGTCTCGAGAATGGCGTTCAGGTCGGTGCCACCGAGCACGTCACCGTTGAACACCATGACGTTGTCGCCGCGCAACTTCGGGAGTACGTTGCGGATTCCACCACCGGTGCCCAGCGGCTCGGTCTCGAAGACGTAGTCGATCTCGAGCCCCATCTTGGAGCCGTCGCCGAAGTAGTCCTCGAATACCTCTGCCTTGAAAGATGTTCCGAGCACCACGTGCTTGATACCGGCAGCCTCGATCCTGGCAAGCAGATGCGTCAGGAACGGAAGGCCGGCGGTCGGAAGCATCGGCTTGGGCGCCGACAGCGTCAACGGACGCAGCCGAGTGCCCTTGCCGCCTACCAGGATTACGGCGTCGGTCGGATTCGGATCGGACATCATTTTCCCCCGTGGTTCGAAACTGATGGGTTGTCGGTCGAGTCGTCGGTGCGAGCGCGCTCGCGTACAGCAGAAGCTACGGCGATCTTGGACCGCACGGCCAGGCCACCGCGCAAGGCAAGTCGCAGCGGAGCCTGCCACCAGTGCGGATGACGATCAGCTTGGAACTGGTAAGCGCTGCGATGATGGGCGGGCAGCATCAGTTCCGGATGCCGGCCTGCCGCATGGCCTTTGGCATGGGTCACGACAGCGGAGGGAACAAAGACGTTGAGCCACCCGGCTTTTCCGAGGCGATCACCGAAATCGACGTCCTCCATGTACATGAAGTATCGCGAGTCGAAGCCGGAGATGGCGTCGAAGGCATCACGTCGTACCAACAGGCACGACCCGGAAAGCCAACCGACGGAGCGCTCGGTGACGGCCTCGTTCTCCTGACGGTAACGAGCAGTCCACGGGTTCTTCGGCCACAGGGTGCCGAGCAACGCGTGCCCGACCCCCGAGGTGATGTCGGGCACCGTTCGTGCCGACGGATAGACACTTCCGTCCGGTTCGAGGACCTTCGGCCCCAGTGCACCGGCCCTTGGCCACCGATTTGCCGCAGCGACCAATTCGTCGAGTGAACCGGGTGCCCATTGGACGTCAGGATTGGAAATCACGACAAATTCGATCGACGAATCGATCTCCGCCACAGCCCGATTTATCGCTCCGCCGTAGCCGATGTTTCCCCCTGTACGAAGCAGACGAACATGCTCGTACTTGGCATCCGCCGCCTCCGGCGCACCATCGGTCGACCCGTTGTCGGCCATGATGACCTGGGGTTTTTCTGTCGTCGCCGCGGCGAGCGTGCTCAAGAAATTCTCGAGATGCTCGCCTGGGGAGTACGTCACCGTTACCACGGCCAGCTTGGGACTCACGCCGGTCAGCCTAGCCGCCCACGGGCACTGCCCCGAACAATGCTCACGCCAGAGCGGCGTGCAGAGCCTCTCGCCACGGACGCAGCGGCGTCATTCCCGCGGTAACCCACGCGCGCTCGGACAAAACCGAATATGCCGGGCGGGGCGCAGGGCGCACGAAGTCCGCGCTGCTGCACGGGCGCACCCGCGCCGGGTCTGCTCCGATCTCCTCGAACACCGCTCGCGCCAACTCGTACCAACTGGCTTGCCCGCCGTTGGTCAGGTGGAATGTCGACGCACCCGTGAAGTCCCGCAGCGCAAGTTCGACGATGCCGCCGGCCAGATCGACGCTGTACGTGGGTGACCCGATCTGGTCGTCCACGACGTTCACGAATTCTCGTTCGGCTTCGAGCCTGCGCATCGTGGCGACAAAATCCGTACCGACACCCGAATACACCCACGCGGTACGGACAACGGCCACGTCGGCCCCCGACTCTCGTACTGCGATCTCGCCGTCCAGCTTGGTTCGGCCGTATACCGTCGCGGGACCGGTCGGTGCATCGACGTCGTATGGCGCGCTCGCGTCGCCCGGAAAGACGTAGTCCGTCGAAACGTGGATCAACCGCGAACCGGCCCGCGCACACGCTCGCGCGAGATTCAGCGGTCCGATCTCGTTGACCGCCCTCGCTGCCTCCTGGTCGGTCTCGGCGGCGTCGACCGCCGTGTACGCAGCGCAGTTGATCAGCACCGCATCGGGCGAGACGAAGTCGTCGACCGCGCGGCTGTCTGTGATGTCGAGCTCGCGGGAACCGACGGCCGTCACAGTGTGACCCGCCGACGTTGCGAGAGCATCGATACGTGTCCCGAGCTGCCCTCGGGCGCCGGTGAGCAGGATATTCGTCACATGGTTGAGTCTGGCACGCCGCGTCGAGGTACCCGCGGCCGAGCATCGGACCAGTAACCTGAAGGGGTGTCCCACCAGCAACCGCAGCGCCGCGCGCGTCCACGACCTGCGCCGATTCGGACCAAGACGAGCCCGGCTCGCATAGCGGTCGCGGTGCTCTCCGTGCTCGTACTGCTGGTCACCGGGTTCGCATGGCGAGGTGTGGACTCGTTGAGAAACAGCCTTGCCACTGCAAGCGGACTCGGCCTCGGTGGGGGCAAGGACGGAGCCATCGACATTCTGATGGTGGGAACCGACAGTCGCACCGACGCACACGGCAACCCGCTTTCACAAAGCGAGCTCGACTCGTTGCGCGCTGGTGAGGAAGTTGCGTCCAACACCGACACCATCATCTTGATCCGCGTCCCCAACGACGGAAGTTCGGCAACCGCGATCTCGATTCCCCGAGACGCGTACGTCAACGTCCCCGGTATCGGTATGTCGAAGATCAACGCCGCGTTCGGTGCCACCAAGGAAACCGAGCGACTGAAGTTGGTCAACAACGGGTCGTCCGACAGCGACGCAGACAAGAAGTCGACGGAAGCCGGCCGGACCGCGCTCATCGGAGCGGTAGGAAATCTGACCGGCATCACCGTCGATCACTACGCCGAAGTCGGTCTACTCGGATTCGTCCTGCTGACCAACGCAGTGGGCGGAGTCGACGTCTGCCTCAACGCGCCAGTCGACGAACCGATGTCCGGAGCCAACTTCGCAGCCGGGAATCAGACACTCGACGGCGCCGACGCGCTGAGCTTCGTGCGACAACGACACGACCTTCCTCGCGGCGACCTGGACCGGATCGTGCGCCAGCAGGTGTTCATGGCGTCCCTCGTCAGTAAGGTACTCAGCGCAAAAACCCTCAGTGACCCGGGCAAGCTCAGTCAGTTGACCTCGGCCGTTCAGCGTTCCGTCGTCATCGACGACGACTGGGACATCATCGAATTCGCCAAGCAGTTGCAGAATCTGGCCGGCGGAAAGGTGCAATTCGAGACCATTCCCGTTCTCGACATCAACGGCATGACCGATTACGGCGAGTCCATCGTCAAGGTCGATCCCAAGGCCGTCAAGAAGTACATCGCCGGATTGGTCGGCGCCGACAGCGAGGACTCGGAGGAGACCTCCGAGGCACCGACCACCGTGAATGCATCCTCGATCACGGTCGACGTCGCTAATGCCAGTGACGTCGCGGGGTTGGCCAGCGGGGTTTCCGAGGCATTGAGTGCCCTCGGGTACAAGCAGGGACAGGTCGGCAACAACACCGGCTCCGACGTCTCCGAATCGACGGTGTTCGCAAAGTCCGCGGACGACGACGCTGCACTCGCGGTGGCCGAGGCACTCGGCGGTCTGACGGTCAAGGCGGATTCGTCATTGTCCTCGGGCAAGGTTCGGGTTGTCATTGCCGAGGACTACAGCGGACCGCAATCCGCGGACGCGGTATCCCCGTCCGAAGGCGCGACAAGCACGACTGAATCGGCGAGCACCACCGAGACCAGTCCCACCCCTGCCCCTCCCGGTCCGCCGATCGACGCAGCCTCCAACGGTCCCCGCTGTGTTAACTGAACGGCTGCGTAAGCTGATTACGTGCCTTCGCCTGTAGACAACCTGACCGACGCCCTCCTCGGACCGATCCTGGCTGCCGACCCGGCCGGCCCTCGCGTGACCTACTACGACGACGCCACCGGCGAGCGCATCGAATTGTCTGCGAGCACTCTGGCCAACTGGGCGGCAAAGACAGCGAACATGGTTCGGGACGAGTTCGCCCTCGAGCCCGGCGGCAAAGTTGCCGTGCTGCTTCCCGCGCACTGGCAGAGCGTCGCCGTCTTGCTGGGTGTGTGGTGGGCAGGCGGTGAGGTGGTCCTCTCCCCCGACGCCGACGCCGAACTGGCTTTTGTCACTGCCGACCGTCTGGACGATGTTGCGGCCGTACCGGAAGTAGCCGCACTCTCACTCGACGCGTTCGGCAAAGGTTTGAGCGATCTTCCGCTCGGCGTCGCCGACTACGCAACCTCCATTCGTGTCCACGGGGACCAGTTCCGTAGCGCCGGAGCCGGTTCGGCGCTGGAAGACCGGTCCGTAGCGGACACGATCGACGCCGCACGGGCATCGGCGAAGAACGTCGAATTGGCGTCGACGGATCGTGTCCTCTCCAGCCGCACGTGGGACACGGCAGACGAATTGATCGACGGGCTTCTGGCCGTTCTCGCCGCGGGCGCCTCACTCGTGCAGGTAGCCCACCCGGACGCGGAAGCTACCGCGCGCCGAGTGGGCACCGAGAAGGTCACGAAGCAGTTCTGAACGCTAGCTCGCGAGAGCTGTCACCGGTGACACCAGCCCCGCCCGCCTAGCGGGGAGCAGTGACGCGATCACACCGCAGATTCCGCCGATCAACACGATGGCTACCAATTGCGCCCACGGCACTGCGCTGAGGGCGACGTCCTCGATCCCGAACACCGAGGCGGTACCGGCTACACCGAACACCATCCCGAACAGCACTCCGATCACCGATGCGACTCCTGCCACCAGCAGTGCTTCCCAGATCAACATGGCTCGAATTCCCTTCTTGGTCAGTCCGAGTGCGCGAAGCAGTCCGGATTCGCGGCGCCGTTCGAGAACCGACAGTGCCATGGTGTTTCCGACGCCGATCAGAGCGATCAACACCGCTACCGACAGCAACCCGGCAACCACCATGAGCATGGTGTCGAGGATCGAATCGAGCGCCGAGCGCATTTCGGTCATTCCTTGAACATCGCTGCCCGGAGCTTCCTGGCGTGCCAGTTCGGTGATGCGGTCGGTGGCAGCGAGCGCCTCTTCGTCGGTGTCCGTCCCCAACCTGACCCAGTAGGAATCGGTGGTCGGCGTGGTGGCGGCTACGCCCAGATCGCCTCGATCCAACAGCGCTGGTTGACCTTTCACACCTTCGATCACGCTGACGTTCACGGCACCGCGATCCCCACGCGCCGTCGCCGTCTCACCCGCCGAGAGTTTGTATTCGGTCAGGTCAGCGGGCGAGAGCACCAACTGACCGGCCGCGGGTACCGAGATCTCGGTACGCAGAACATCTTTCACCTGGGCAGCGTCGACACCGAACCCGGTCAACGAACCGCGCCCGTCGATCGTCAGTTCGGCCTTGTCCAGACCGCTCACCGCGCCGACGCCGTTGACCGCGGCGATGTCTGTGCCCAACCCTGCGGGAAGCGGTGCCGAACCGGAACTGCTCACCATGACGTCGACGGGGAATTGACTGTCCATCGCCGCGGGTGCGGCTTCCTTGACCGTCGCGATTCCCACGACGAGCGTGCTCGTCAAGGCCACCCCGATCAACAGGGCCGTGGCTGTCGCCGAGGTCCGGCGTGGGTTCCGACCGGCGTTGCCTGCTGCCAGGCTTCCCACCGGACCGATCAGTCTCGCCAGCACTCCGCCGGCGGCATTGATCAGCGCGGGCACGATTCGCCCGGACAGTGCTGCGATCCCCAGGAACGAAAAGAGTCCACCGGCAGTCGCCGCCGGCACCTGCTGATTCGTCACTCCCAGAACGGTCATCGCGATGCCCGCGAGCAGTATCACGACGCCCAGAACCCGGCGCACGACCGACACCTGAACGCTCTCGGGCTTGGACTCCATCGGCTGCAGTGCCGCCAGCGGGGAGAGCCTCGTTGCCGCCCGCCCGGGCGCAGATGCAGCGAGCATCGTCATCACGATGCCGACGGCAAGACCGACCAGCACGGTCACCGGGGTGACGCTCAGTGACGAAAGAGGCACCGGCACATCTGCGGCCGTTGCTACGCGACCGATCGCCCAGGCAAGTCCGACACCGAGTCCGACGCCGATCACCGAGGCGATCACGCCGACCGCAGCGGCTTCGCTGCGAATGCTCCGGCGAACCTGTTTGGCTGTGGCGCCGACGCATCGCAGCAACGCGAGTTCCTGAGTGCGCGCGGCGAGCAGAACGGCAAACGTATTGGCGATCACCAGCGCGGCAACAACAACGGCAATGGCACCGAAGGCGAGCAACACCGTGCTGAGGATCTTGGTGCCACCCATGTATTCCGCTGCCGCGTTGTCGGTGGCTTCTTCTCCCGTCAACACGGTGGAGTCCGCGGGCAACGCGCTCGCGATCGAATCCACGAGTTGTTGCTGAGAGCGCGAACCGTCACCGGCGACACGGAACTCACGTTTGGCGCTGTCCCCGGCCCACGCGCTCACCTGCTCGGCGGTGGTGAATATCTTGATCCCGCCCAGTCGTTGCGCCGAACCGGAGAGATCGACCAGCCCGACCACCTGCGCGGTGGGCGCAGCGGCACCGACCGTCGAATCCCTTGCCGTGACAGTGATTCGGGCACCCGTCGGTATTCCGGAGTCCGCGCTCACCAACACCTGCCCCAGACCGGCCGGAAGCGAACCCTCCGACAAGTTCTCCCAACGCAATTCGGGATTGTCGGCGATCGAGAGAGCATCCCCGTAGGACGCGCTCTTTGCCTCGGAGTCGACGCGAACATACGTCGACACGTCGTCGGCGACTGCCGAGACGCCCGGCACCGCACTCAGCAGTGCTTCCGTCACGCCTGGACCGGAGGCGACGACATCCGTGGTTTCGTATTGCGTCGCAAGTGATTTACTCACACTCGCATCGACCGTCGAGCTCAATGTCAAAGTCGCGACGATGTATCCGACTGCGATCACCACGGCGAGTATCGAAGCCACATAGCGCCCGGCATGTGCCCGCGCCTGGGCAAAGGCCAGACCCCTCATCGCAGTGCACCCGAAACTGCAGGAACATCAGCCAGGTCGTCGGCACCGAGTGCTCGCATGGCACCGATCACCGAGTCGACGGTGGGACGGTCGATCTCTCCGGCAATACACCCGTCCGCGATCAACACGACTCGGTCCGCATACGACGCCGCCACCGGATCGTGTGTCACCATGACGACCGTCTGACCGGTCTCCCGAACACTGGTGCGCAAGAGGCCCAGAACCTCGGTCCCGGAACGGGAATCCAAATTTCCGGTGGGTTCGTCGGCAAAGATCACGTCGGGCTGCGGCAGTAGTGCGCGGGCGACAGCTACACGCTGCTGCTGACCACCGGACAACTCGTGCGGCAGGTGGTCGAGGCGCTTCGACAGACCCAGTTTCCCGATCACCTCGTCCATCCACTCGGGCGAGGGTTCACTACCCGCCAGCTTCATCGGCAGCAGCATGTTCTCCCGAGCAGTGAGCACCGGTAGCAGGTTGAACGCTTGGAAGACGAATCCGATTCGCTCGCGTCGAAGTTCGGTGAGTTCCGTGTCGCCGAGTTTCGTGACCTCGGTGTCGCCCAGGAAAACCTGTCCACCCGAAACCGTGTCGAGCCCGGCCAGACAGTGCATGAGCGTCGACTTTCCGGAGCCGGACGGGCCCATGATCGCGGTGAACCGCTCACGACCGAAGTCCACGTCGACCCCGCCGAGCGCGTGAACCGTGGTCTCACCGGTGCCGTACACCTTGGTGACACCGCGGGCAGTGATCGCCGGCACTGCGGCTGGTTCCGTCGTGGTGTGCGCATGCATTTTTTGCCCTCCGTAAAGCTTCTCGCTATGACGGAATCGACGTTATTGCAGCGCAAGTGGTCTCCGCGTCGGAGCGCGGGGCGATCTTGGAGAGCCCGGTGTCATCCCGGGGTAGGACTGAACAGGGCTGCGCGTCAGCCCTCGGTTCCCAGGAGATCTGCGCGCCGGACAAGTCCGATCTGGAAGGCAAAGACGACGGCCTGCACACGATCACGTGAATGAGTCTTCGAAAGAACCCGTCCGACATGGGTTTTCACTGTCGTTTCGGAGACGTGGAATCTTGCGGCGATCTCCGAATTCGACAGCCCGTACGCCATGGCCTCGAGCACCTCGACCTCGCGCGGTGTCAGCTCTTCGGGCAACTGCGATTCGGGCGCCGAACCTTCCAGGAGAGGTCCGACGTGCTGAAGCAGTCGCCGAGTGGCCCGAGCTTCGATCACCGCGTCCCCGCGATGCACGGTGCGGATGGCGTCGAGCAACTGTTCCGGTGGTACGTCCTTGAGCAGGAAACCGCTGGCGCCCGCCCTGATTGCCGACATCACGTACTCGTCGTTGTCGAAGGTGGTGAGCACCACGACCTTCGGCGCATCGGGGTCGGCCAGGAGCCGACGGGTCGCCTCGATGCCGTCCATCTTCGGCATCTGGACATCCATCAGGACGACGTCGACACGACGGGCCGCCAACTCGGTCAATGCCTGCTGACCGTCCGAAGCCTCGACCACCACGGACAAATCCGGCTGCGAGTCGATGACCATTCGAAAACCTGCGCGGACCAGCTGCTGATCGTCGATCAGTGCCACTGCGATCGGAGCCACGTGTTCGTCCATGCCACTCACCTTAAGACCTTCAGACGTTTCAAGACCTACCCAGACGTTCGTTCATACGGCAGGACGGCCCGGACACTGTATCCGCCGCCTGATTTCGGCCCGGCGGTTACTTTGCCTCCGTGCAGCTTGGCTCGCTCGGCCATTCCGATCAGTCCCTGTCCACCTGGTGACGATTCGACCAGCGCGGCGCTGCCGCCCCGTCCGTCGTCGGTGATGCCGAGAACGAGTTCGGTTTCAGCCCACGTCATCTCGACGCTCGCCTGTGCTCCTGGCCCCGCATGTTTGAGAACGTTCGTCAGCGATTCCTGGACGATGCGATACGCCGTCAACCCCGCACCCGCAGAGAGTTCGCGTGGTTCACCGGTCACACTGACGGCGATGTCGAGTCCGCTGCTGCGTAACTCGTGGAAGAGACTGTCGATATCACCGGCGCCCGGGATCACCGAGAAATCCCGGGGCGTGTCCTCACGCAGGACGGACAGAAGCGATCGCATGTCGGTCAACGCTTGGCGACCGGTGGAGGCAATGGTTTCGAGCGCCTGGATTGAAGCCTGAGGATCCTTGGCCGCGCTGTAGCGTCCGCCGTCAGCCTGAGCGATGACAACGGTCAACGAATGCGCGACGATGTCGTGCATCTCGCGCGCAATCCTCGAGCGTTCGCTGATCGTCGCGATTTCCGCTTCCTGCGCACGCTCGAGTTCGAGCAACCGTGCGCGCTCGGTCAGACCTTCCAATTGTTTGGTGCGAACTCGACGCAAATCACCGAACGCCCAGACCGCGAGCATGAAGATCATGACGGCCACGGACTGCATGACCTGCGAAGACACCGGGATTCCGTCGTAGCCGAAGTATCGAACAGTTCCGGCAATCGAGCCGAGCAACGCGAGCACCAGGCCGGTGAGCGAACTCCACCGAGCGCCATAGGCGGCCAGCGCGTACAGGGAGATGGGCACGACAACGGCCGATGCGAGCAGTGTGTTGCCGATGAAGATCACGTGTAGAACTGCGAACCCTGCGATCACCATGCCGGAGAGTTCGGGGCGCGAGCGTCGCCATGCCAACGGAACGGTCATACCCAGCGAGACGAACACCGCCAGCGGACTCGCCTCGACCGCAACGACAACGCTGAACAGTGCGGCAACCGTCGCAATGCAGATGTCCACACCGCGAGCATGTTCCGCGCTCCAGCGGACGAAGCGTTCACTAGTCGGAAAACGAGCCATGCCGCCAAGAGTAGCTTTTACTGACGAGCTTTCACTCAGGTGCGGTAACCGCCGTCTTCGAGACCGGCCTCGATTTCGAATCGGTTCCGCGGACCGCGATGACGCAACTCCTCACGCAGGTACAGCAGCCCGAATACGATTCCGTACCTGGCCCATTGGTCCGCGTGAACGGCCTCGTGGCGAAGGACGGATCGAGTCGTGTTTCGCCGGGTGAGGTACACACCACCGAGAGTCGTTCCGCCTCTGGCGAACCCGCCGCGCAGCCCGGAAGCGACAAAGATCCCGGACTCGTCGTCGAAGCGGATGTCCGCGCCGAGAATCCCGGCGTAGAACAGGGCGACGCGAGTGACGAATGCGGACTGCGCGCTGCCCCGACTCGCTCGGATCAGCGGCAGCCCACGCCGTGCACACACGAGAAGATC
Organism: Rhodococcus sp. MurmanLake-1; assembly: GCF_056945715.1. Taxonomy (NCBI): domain Bacteria; kingdom Bacillati; phylum Actinomycetota; class Actinomycetes; order Mycobacteriales; family Nocardiaceae; genus Rhodococcus; species Rhodococcus sp. MurmanLake-1. The sequence goes on from NZ_JBWZNF010000001.1 coordinate 1,066,908, forward strand.
AGCCCAGCAGTTTCTCGCGGAGCGCCTTGTCCTTGTCGAGCACCATCGCCTCGAGGCTCTCCTGGAAAGCCACCATCCGCTGCTGCAGTGCGGGATCCGAAGCGCCGAGGATCCGAGCGGCCAACAGACCGGCGTTGCGAGCGCCGCCGATCGAGACCGTCGCCACCGGGACGCCGGCCGGCATCTGCACGATCGAGAGGAGTGAATCCATACCGTCGAGGTACTTGAGCGGCACCGGAACACCGATGACCGGCAACGGTGTAGCCGAGGCAACCATGCCCGGAAGATGCGCGGCGCCACCGGCACCGGCGATGATGACCTTGATTCCGCGGCCCGCGGCTTCCTTGGCGTAGTCGAGCATCCGCTGAGGCGTGCGATGCGCCGAGACGACACCGACCTCGAAGCGGATACCGAACTCGGCCAGAGCTTCGGCTGCAGCTTCCATGATCGGCCAATCCGAATCGCTGCCCATGATCAGGCCGACCTGCGCGCTCTCACTCACCGTGTACATCCCATCCGTCGGTCCAAACTGCATACGAAAGCCAATGTGCTGCGCGCTCGGCGCGTTCGCGAACTGCGGCAACGTAATTCGGATCGTCGATGGATCCGGCGCCGCCGACGATGTTGACGTGGCCGATCTTGCGATCCTTGCGCTCACCCTTGCCGTACAGGTGGATCTTCGCATCGGGCATCCGCGCGAAGAGGTGATGGACACGCTCGTCCATCGTCATCTCGGGCGCTTCCGGTGCACCCAGAACGTTTGCCATCACCGTGACCGGCGCGATCGGCGAGGTGTCGCCGAGCGGGTAGTCGAGAACGGCACGCAGATGCTGTTCGAACTGAGAGGTGCGTGCGCCGTCCATCGTCCAGTGACCGGAGTTGTGCGGGCGCATTGCCAGCTCGTTGACCACGAGAGTGCCGTCAGCCGTCTCGAAGAGTTCGACGGCCATCGAGCCGACGACACCCAACTCGGAAGCGATGCGCAGCGCCAATTGTTCGGCTTCCTCGGCAACGGCACTCGAAAGGGCGGGGGCAGGTGCGATCACGACGGCGCACTGGCCGTTGCGCTGAACGGTCTCTACGACCGGCCACGTAGCGCCCTGTCCGAACGGCGACCGCGCAACCATGGCAGACAGTTCCCGACGCATCGAGACCATTTCCTCGACGATCAGCGGAACACCCCTGTCCAACTGCTCGGTGACAATGGCTTCTGCTTCGTCCTGATCATCGGTGATCCAGACGCCCCGGCCGTCGTAGCCTCCGCGGGTTGCCTTGATGACAAGCGGCCAACCGTGTTCGGCACCGAAACGCACGACGTCTTCCGCCCACGTCACTTCGGCGTACGCGGGTACAGGTGCGCCCAGTTCGGCAAGTTTGCGACGCATCAGCAATTTGTCCTGAGCGAAGATCAGAGCCTGCGGCGGAGGCTGAACGTTCACGCCTTCGGCAACAAGAACCTCGAGATGTTCGGTCGGCACGTGCTCGTGGTCGAACGTCAACGCGTTGGAACCGACCGCTGCGCGGCGAAGAGCGTCGAGGTCGGTGTGGCTACCGAGCACGACATCGGGGCTGACCTGAGCTGCCGGCTCGTCCGCAGTCCCGGAGAGCACTCGGAGCGTCTGGCCCAGGGCCACCGCCGCCTGGTGAGTCATCCTGGCCAACTGTCCGCCACCGATCATGGTGACGACGGGCATGGATGCTTTTGCCGGTCGAGGGGTGGTCGGGCGGGCGGGGATCTGCGCGGGATCGTTGTTGCCGGTCACGGCTCTCTATGTTGTCATGTGCCGCGTTCGCCCGTTCATTCAGCGTTCCCAATCTGTGATTCTGCTGATGAATCCGCGGCAAATTGGTGGTAACGCGGTTTCGTTTCGTAAACTCATCTGTTGTGCCATTTGTCGACGGGGTCATTGCCCGCATACCCCAACCGTTTCGTGACATCGCTCTGCGTCACAGCGAGCTGATCAAATTCGCGATCGTCGGCGGAACTACCTTCCTGATCGACTCAGGCATCTTCTACACGCTCAAGCTGTCGATCCTCGAATCCAAGCCGATCACGGCCAAGATCATCGCCGGCGTCGTCGCGGTGATCGCGTCGTACATTCTCAACCGCGAGTGGTCGTTCAAGAACCGTGGTGGCCGTGAGCCAGCGCACGAAGCTGCGCTGTTCTTCATCATCAGCGCCATCGGCGTCGTCATCAGCTTCATACCGCTCTACATCTCCAGTTACGTCTTCAACCTGCGCGTACCCGAAGTCAGCTTGGCGACGGAGAACATCGCCGACTTCATCAGTGCGTACGTCATCGGCAACCTGCTGCAGATGGCGTTCCGATTCTGGGCCTTCCGCAAGTTCGTGTTTCCCGACGAGAATCCGGAACCGCTCGAACTGTCCGACACCACAGGATTGTCCGAAACCACAGCGTTATCCGAAACCACGGCGTTATCCGAAACCACGGCGCCTGACCCGGTCATTCCTGATGCCGAAGAGGAGCTCGGGCACTCCTGAGTTTTCCGTCTGCGCGAGCCTTTCGGTCAGCGCGGTTCGCGGTGCGGAACGACGTCCGCGGTCGGCGCAGTGTTGGCCACCGGCAGGAAGACCGCGAACAAGGCAGGCTTACGCCTCTGCAGTTCCAGTCGGCCCCCGTCGGCTTCGATCAGTGCACGTGCGAGCGCCAACCCGACGCCGGTGGACCCGGCCCCTGAAAATCCTCTGTCGAAAATGTGCGGTGCAAGGTCGTTCTCCACGCCGGAGCCTTCGTCGGTGACCTCGACGCACACCATCGAGTCACGACGAGACGAACTGCGCCCGGTACCGTCGATCAATCGGACAGACACCGTGCACGTACCTTCACCGTGTTCGAACGAATTGTCGACCAGAACGGAAACAGCTTCACGCAGACGCGAACCTGTGGTCGCGGCCATCACCGCGCGATCGCCGCGTAGGCGGAGCCTGCGTCCCTCTCCGTCGAACTGAGCCTGCCAGTCGCGGGTCACCTGTTCCAGCTCGCCGACTACCGACACCAGACTCGCCGATGACCCACTGGTGCGCGACGAGCGAATCAGGTCGTCGATTCCGTCGGTGAGCCTGTCCACTTGCGCCATGGCTTCCTCGGCCTCGTTCACGACGTCAGGATCTTCGTGAACGGACAACTCGTCCAAGCGCAGCCGCACTGCAGTCAGTCGACTGCGCAGTTGATGCGAGACATCCGCGACCAGCGCGCGTTCTCGTTGCAGCCGCACCGAAATCTCCACAGTTGCCGCGTCGAGGACGTCGGACACGCGGTCGAGTTCGGGGATGTCGTGCCGACGAGGATCCGGCCGGAAGTCACCTTCGGCGAGGCGCGCCGCCCGGTCGGCCACATCCTGCAGCGGATCGGCAAGCCGACGTGCAGTGACCACAGCGACCACGGTGCCTGCCGTGATGGACAGAAGCACGAGCACACCGACGGCCATCACCGCTTGCTTCTGCTGGGTGCGCAAGTTCTCCGACGGCACCTCGAGACGCAACGAGCCGGACGTTCCCATCGCGAGCGATTCGACGAGTGCGTTCTTGACCGTCGCCTCACCGACGTCGACGCGTGCAGCGCCGTCGACGACGGTCGGATACACGACGACGAGGCGCCCGTCGTTCGGGGTGAGAACCTTGAGCGAATCGGTGTTCAACGCACCTTCGACGAGCCCGTTCGTCCCCTCTTGCGCGATGACCTCAGCGGCCATCCGGTCGAGGCGCACCCGGAGATCACTTCGCGTCACGTCCTCCACCCAGAGCCACGCCGTGTAGATCAGCGGAACTCCCAGCAGCAACGCCGTCATGATCACGACAGCGAGAATCGACTGCAATATGCGACGCCGCATGCCGGCAGTTCCTGATTCTCGAGAAGTTAGTCGGTGTTGATTCGGAAACCGACACCGCGGACGGTGGCAATTCTGCGTTCCACAGCGGGGCCCTCGTCACCGATCTTGCGGCGCAGCCACGACATGTGCATGTCGAGCGTCTTCGATCCACGAAGCTCGACGTCGCCCCACACCTCACGAAGGATCGTATCGCGCGATACTACTTCCCCGGCATGTTCGAGGAGGACCCGCAGAAGTTCGTATTCCTTGTTGGCCAAGGCGATTTCGGAGCCGTTGACGAGTACGCGTCGTGCCGCGGGCTCGAGCCTGATGCCACCGACCTCGACGATCGTGTCCTCGCGGCCACCGTGGCGACGCAGGAGTGCTCGCACACGTGCCATCAACTCGGCGAGACGAAACGGCTTGCTGACGTAGTCGTCTGCGCCGGCGTCCAACCCGACCACGAAGTCGACTTCGTCGGTTCTGGCGGTCAACATCAGCACGGCGAGCGAGGTGCGATGCGCACGAATCTGTCGACAGACCTCGAGGCCGTCCATGCCCGGAAGGCCGAGATCGAGAATCAACAGATCGAAATCACCTTCGAGCGCCTGCTGCAACGCAGCGGGTCCGGTCGGTTCGACCGTCACCGAATACCCTTCACGCCCAAGTGCGCGGGAGAGGGGTGCGGCAATGGCCTCGTCGTCTTCGGCTAGCAATACGGCAGTCACACGAACAGACTACGGACAACACGCCTTTGCACGTTGATTACCAGCCATTTCGATCGTTCGGGTCGTCGTTTTCACCCGCCGGCCGCTGCGGTGGCTGCGATGGTGGCTGCTGCATGGAATCGAAAACCTGGTGATACAGCAGGGCGTGAACGTGCTCGACGTCAGGAATGTCGTCGAACTCAAGCGGATCGTCACTGGCAGAGGCGATGACCAGAGTTCCGGTCTTGAGCATTCGATCGATCAAGCCGTGGCGGAACTGAACATTGCTGATCCGCCCCATGGGGATGTCGATACCGGTATGCGTGAGCACTCCGTGGCGTATGAGCACTCGCCGATCGGTGACGATGAAATGCGTGAACTTCCAGACCGTGAACGGCGCAACCGATCGCCAGGCCACGACACCGAGCCAGATGATTCCGATGGCGATGGACGACACGGTGCGAGCCGTGCCGTCCAATCTCGTCTGTGCGAGGCCCAACAAGAACCCGGCGACGGCCGTCGCAAGCACGAACGTCAGCGCCGGAAGCACCAACATCTTCCAATGAGGATGGCGATGCAGTATCAGTTCCTCGTCCTGAGCGAGGGCGTCTTCGGGATATCCCATGACGGGAAGTCTGCCATCCCGCACCGACTTTCAGGCAGACCCACGTTCAGGCACACCCACGTTCAGGGCTGCGCGATCTTTCGCAGCACCAACGGGGTCACGACGATGATGATGCCGTACAGCACCATCCACACGCCGACCACGATGCGGAAGACGTCGAGCGAGAGTTCGGGCTGCAGAAGGACGATTGCACCCGCGACGATGCTGATGACTCCGAGCACGATCGACAGACCGCGATCGACGGTGTGCCCGGACGCCGCGTCGACCAGATCGAGAACGCCACGGAATACCCACCAGGCACCGATCACCAATGCGATCAGAACCACCGTCTGCAAAGGGCTACGGAGAACCAGGAATCCGAGGAGCACTGCCAACGCGCCGGAGATCGCGACAAGCGTCCGAGTTCCACCCGAAGCCGTCACGTCCGCGAACGAACGGATGATCTGGACGATTCCGAATCCGAACAACTGAATCGCAATTACCACCGCGACCACGAAAAGGGTGGCATCCGGCCATGCGAGTACGGCGATACCCAGGCCCAATGTGAGGACACCGAGCAGCACCGTCACACCGGTGAGTACGCGGCGAGCGCTCTCGGCCGTCTCGGCTTCGGTCGGAACAACGATCGGTGTGGTCATGACGCCCCTAGGCAGCTCAGTAAATCCCGCAGTTAAATGAAATGAAGGACGGACGGTTGGTTCGAAAACCGGCCAGGGCCAAAAATTAGCACTTTGGTGCCAGAAAATCCGGCAAGGCTCACGATTCGGCTACCGGGGCGGCCCGAAGGTGCGTGATATCACCCGCAGCGACCGCAAAGGTCTCCCCATCTGTTCCCTCGATTTCGATGACAACGCGGCCGGAAGTGTCGATGTCGGTCGCGATACCGAACACCTCCTTGTCGCCCGGCAAGACCGCGCGGACTCGTTTGCCCAGCGTCCCGCAACGCTGCCGGTATTCGGCAGCCAACACAGATGTATCCCATTTCGATGATTCCCAAGCACGGAATTGCGTCGCCAACTCACGGGCAATTGCTCGAACGAGGGTGTCGCGGTCGACAGTCGATGCTTCTTCGATGAGGAGTGATGTAGCGGTCGGGACGGGCAGCTCCTCGACACCCAGGCTCACGTTCAACCCGATGCCCACCACCACCGCGGGATCGGGCGCTGTCCTTGCCACCTCGGCCAGAATTCCGGCGACCTTCTTGTCACCGATGAGAACGTCGTTCGGCCACTTGAGTTCTGCGGGCACTTCGGCCACGTTCCGCAGCGCGTCGACGACCGCGATTCCCGACAGTAGCGGGAGCCAACCCATGTCCGTGAGATTCATTCCGGGCATCGACAGCAGAACCGACATCGAGATCTGCGCTTGCGGCGGACTCACCCAAGTGCGCGAATGACGGCCGCGGGCACTCGCCTGATACTCGGCGATCAGAACGTGACGGTCGGCATCCGGATCTGCCGCTCGCGCAAGGAGATCCGCGTTCGTCGAACCGGTCTCCTCGACAACGTCGAGGCGGTTCCAGAAAACGCGCGCGTCGTCGTTGTCACTGCGCACGAGTGCGCGTCGTAGGGCATTGCCGTCGAGGGGCGGGCGGTTCAAGTCGGTCCACATAGCCCCAGCCTATGACGACAGCGAGAATGTACTGGTCAGTAGCTTGAGCCTGCAAGACAGCGACAATCGGACCTGCCTTCGAAGCCCCCCACGCACTCTCGTTAAGCTCACGTCCATGACCACTGTCCAAGAGCCGAACGCGCCGGAGGCGGCGGCCGCACCCGATATCCACACGACCGCGGGAAAGCTCGCGGACCTGCGGAATCGCCAAGCCCAGGCGCAGGCACCGAGCGGCGAAGCCGCCATCGACAAGGTGCACGCCAAAGGCAAGCTGACCGCCCGCGAGCGCATCACCGCCCTCCTCGACGAGGGCTCCTTCGTCGAACTCGACGCACTGGCACGGCACCGAAGTGTGAACTTCGGTCTCGCTGACAACCGCCCGGTCGGCGACGGCGTCGTCACCGGTTACGGCACCATCGACGGCCGCGACGTCTGTGTCTTCTCACAGGACGCCACCGTTTTCGGCGGATCGCTCGGCGAAATCTACGGTGAGAAGATCGTCAAGGTCATGGACCTCGCGATCCGCACCGGTCGCCCCCTCGTCGGCATCAACGAAGGTGCAGGCGCGCGCATTCAGGAAGGCGTCGTCTCGCTCGGCCTTTACGGCGAGATCTTCCACCGCAACGTCCAGGCCTCGGGTGTCATCCCCCAGATCTCACTGATCATGGGACCCGCCGCCGGCGGCCACGTCTACTCCCCCGCACTGACCGACTTCGTCGTGATGGTCGACGAGACTTCCCAGATGTTCGTCACCGGCCCCGACGTCATCAAGACAGTCACCGGCGAAGACGTCACGATGGAAGACCTCGGTGGTGCTCGCACCCACATGGTCAAGTCCGGAGTCGCCCACTACGTCGCTTCCGGCGAGCAGGATGCCCTCGACTACGTCAAGGACCTGCTCAGCTACCTGCCGTCCAACAACCAGGCAGCAGCTCCCCGCGGCGAGATCACCGACCCGATCGTCGGTTCGATCGAAGACAGCCTGACCGCTGAGGACATCGAACTCGACACCCTCATCCCGGATTCGGCCAACCAGCCGTACGACATGCACGAGGTCATCCGTCGCATCCTCGACGACGACGAGTTCCTCGAGGTCCAGGCCGAGCGCGCGATGAACATCATCGTCGGTTTCGGTCGCGTCGACGGCCGCTCGGTCGGCATCGTCGCCAACCAGCCCACCCAGTTCGCGGGCTGCCTCGACATCGACGCCTCGGAGAAGGCCGCACGCTTCGTGCGTACCTGCGACGCGTTCAACGTCCCGATCATCACCCTCGTCGACGTTCCCGGTTTCCTTCCCGGAACCGAGCAGGAATACAACGGCATCATCCGTCGCGGCGCGAAGCTCCTCTACGCGTACGGCGAAGCAACGGTCGGCAAGATCACGGTCATCACCCGCAAGGCTTACGGCGGAGCGTACGACGTCATGGGCTCCAAGCACATGGGCGCCGACGTGAACCTGGCATGGCCGACCGCTCAGATCGCCGTCATGGGTGCATCCGGAGCTGTCGGATTCGTCTACCGCAAGCAGCTTCTCGAAGCCGCGAAGAACGGCGAAGACGTCGATGCATTGCGCCTCAAGCTGCAGAACGAGTACGAGGACACCCTCGTCAACCCGTACGTCGCCGCTGAGCGCGGATACGTCGACGCTGTCATTCCTCCGTCGCACACCCGCGGACAAATCGTTTCCGCATTGCGACTGCTCGAGCGCAAGGCCGTTTCCCTTCCGCCCAAGAAGCATGGGAACATTCCCCTATGACCGCAACCACCGAGGACATTCTCAGCGAAGATGTCGCACTGGCGGAGACTGCACCGACCAACGGTGCGGTCGTCGAGGGAAGCGCGACGGACGCTTCGCTCACGGAGCTGACCGAGACGTCGACCTCCGACGCGTCGGTCATCAAGATCGTCAAGGGTTCGCCCACCGACGTCGAGATCGCGGCACTGGTCAGCGTGCTTGCCGCGGCTGCCGGCAGCGGTCAGGCTCCCGAGTCGAATGTTCCCGCGGAGACCTGGGGCGATCCGACTCAGTTCCACCGCACGCGTGCGCCGTTCTCGCCGTACGCGTACCTGAACCCCGCGATCCGTCGCAGCTGACGATCACTTGCTGACGTGACTCAACTGGTTCTAGCTTCAGCGTCCCCGGCTCGCCTCGCAGTTCTGCGGGCGGCCGGGGTTTCGCCGCTTGTGCGTGTCTCCGGCGTCGACGAGGACAAGATTGCCGACAACCTCGGCCCCGACGCCGCTCCCGAAAAAGTCGTGACGGTGCTGGCGGAGGCCAAGGCCGCCGAGATCGTTCCCGGCCTCGCCGCCGACAATCTCACCGACGTAGTCGTTGTCGGGTGCGATTCGATGCTCCTGATCGACGGGCAACTTCAAGGCAAGCCAGGCAGCGTAGACATCGCCCGAAAGCGATGGGCCGCAATGGCCGGACGCAGCGCCACTCTCTTGACCGGGCACTGTGTCCTACGCGTCGCCGACGGCCGCATCGTTCGCATGGCCTCGGATCACAGCGCAACAGTGGTTCATTTCGCGCAACCGTCCACCGAAGATCTCGAGGCATACCTGGCAACGGGCGAACCGCTCCAAGTCGCCGGAGCATTCACGCTCGACAGTCTCGGCGGCTGGTTCGTGGAGAGGATCGAGGGTGATCCCTCGAGTGTCATCGGTATCGGATTACCTTTGGTACGAACACTTCTCGAGCGTGTCGGGGTTTCCGTCTCGGATCTCTGGCGCACGCAGAGCATCTTCTGACACGATTTCTCCAAGCACGTTTTCTCCACGCACGTTTTCTCCAAGCACCACTGACCAGCCTCGCATCGGGTTCATGCCGATGCGAAGCTGGTCGTTTTTGTTGTCGCCGAAGAGGCTTGATCCCTCAGGTTTTGAATGTGGTGTTCGCGGGCCGCGGGTGCTGCCGCGGATCGATCGAGGGCGGCGGGATGAACCACGGTTTGTTGTCGACTCCGATCCGGATTTCCCATTTCCCGACGAACCTGGATTTGCGGTGCATCAGCCGGTGATGCGAACGGCACAGCAGGACAAGGTTGCTCATCACCGTCGGCCCGCCGTTGGCCCAGTGCCGAATATGGTGCGCATCCGTCCAGGCCGGTACACACGTGCAGCCGGGGAACGCGCAGCCTTTGTCTCGGGCGATCAACGCCACTCGCTGTTCGGCGGACACCAACCGTTTCCCGGGTTTCGCATCGAGCGGCGCCCCGTGGTCGTCGAGCAGCACGGTGGACAGGAAACAGTCGCAGCCGAGAAGCCTGGTCTGCGAGACCGAGAGTGGTCCGAGCCAGGGCATGTGCCCGACATCGAGATCCGATACAGCCGCTCCACCACCATCGGGCGAGGGTGCGGCGGCGCAGTCGCGGTGCTCGGCGAGGTCGCGGGCGTTGATGTGCACGTTCACGTGCGGGCGTTGACCACCGTCGGTGCCGGTTTTGGCGCAGTCCAGGTAGCGGCGGATCAGTTCGGTGAACCCGTCCGCCGTCCGTTTCGCTGCGGACCGAGAATCCGGGGTTCCATCGGGTGCCGGGGTGGGCATCGTCAGATTCGACAGGGCGGAGAGCAGCATTTCGCCGGTGAGAGCGTCGAAATCCCCGCGCACCACCACCCGACCATTCAACGTCGACGCGATCCGCAACTCGTTCCGATCCACATCCTCGGCGGGCGGAATCTCATCGGACTCGAACACTCGCTCCAAGGTCGCGATCACGTTCCGCACCTTCGTCGTCGTCGCCTCCACCCCCGACGCGGCAGCCAACAACAAATCGACACAGCGAGGGAGCGCTTCCTCCGGCATGCCCTTCGGTGGTGATTCGCAGAACGCCACGATCAACACGGCATGATCGAAGGAGCAGTCCCCGACATCGAACCGGGCAGTCACCGCCGGAAACGGGCGTAGCGCTGCACCGAGGGCGGCGATCTTCTTTCCGTCCCGGATTTGCAGCATCGTGTTCGCCGCCAACCAGCACCCCACCCCGCGGCTGGCAATTACCTGATCATCGGGACGCATCGAGAGTTCGTCCACCACGGCCACTCGAACAGCCTCGAGACGAAGAATCTCCACACTCGCCGACACCGCAGCAGCACTCAACTCAGAAGCCGTCAACCGCCACAGTCGTCCGCGCAACCCCACTGCAGAACCGGACACCACATCCGACAACAGCACGCTCATTGAATCCCCCGATCCCCTACTCAGGAGAATACTCGAACACCCGTTCGAGTCAAGGGTATTTTTTCAGACTGGGGAATTGACCCGCGGCAGGGCAGTCGAGGCCAATCCGATGCCGAGCGCAATTGCTGCGATGATCGCGAGCACGCGGCGTTGGGCTTCGAGAAACGCTTCGCCAGCCGCCGCGCGAGTAGATGCGTACGCGGCATCAACTGCCACTTGAACGGATTGGCCCCCGGCGCCGGCAGTTCCTTCGCGGCGACATTCCGGCGCCACCTCCATCGGCGTTCCGGATGCCAATTGACTTGTCGCGCAATCGACAAATGCCTTTTCGGCGATGTCGACCAGGCCGGGATTCACGCCGGCAGCTTCAAGATTCGCAACGTACTCGGGCCGCTCCCCCTGCACTGCTTGCGGAGCTTGGCCCGCGACGAGCGAGAAGAACACCACTCCGATCAAGGCCAGTCCGATCGAGCTGCCAACCTGCTGAACGGTCGGTAGCAGCCCCGACACCGAACCCGCGTGCGCGGGTTCGACCGTCGCGAGGATCGCGGTCTGCAGTGGCGCCACGAACAGTCCGAGCCCTGCGCCCCCGAGGAGGAGAGGACCGGCGAGCGCGAGCCAGCGTGGATCAGTTCCTTCGTGTTCGAGGATGACCGACAACGCGATCAGCGAGCCGGCAAAGACGACCATGCCCAAGATCAGAACGCGGTTTCCAAGCATCCGGTACACCGCGGATGAGAGAACCGCAGCCACGCCCATGCCGACGGCCCACGGGAGCGTCATCACGCCCGCTCGCAATGCGGAGAACCCGAACCCGAACTGAAGCGTGAGACTGATGGTGAAGATCAACGAAGTCAGGGTTCCGAAGAATACGAACGCAAGAACCGCGCCGATCGCGAAGGCTCGGTCGCGGAAAAGCTCCAGACGAAGGACCGGATCGCCGCCTCGTTTCGCCAGACGCGATTCGTAGAGCACAAACGCCAATGCCACCGGCACCGACATCGCGAGCATGACAACAAGACCTGTGGGCCATCCACGCGCCCTTCCCTCGGCCAGGGGAAGGATCAGCAGGAACAGCGCCAGCGATGACAGTGCGGCGCCGATGAGGTCCAGTGAGCGCACATGCTCAGCGCGAGCATCGACGAGATGGAAATACCCGAGAATCAAGGCGGCGATGCCGATCGGAATGTTGACGAAGAAGATCAGGCGCCAGCCCCAGTCGAAGAGATTCCACTCGATCAGCAGCCCGCCGATCAGAGGCCCACTGACCGTTGCGAGCCCGATGGTCGCACCGTAGATCCCGAACACTCGCGGATGCCTGGCCTTCGGAAACAGACCCGAGATGATGGCAAACGTCTGGGCGGACATCGAACCGGCCGCCAACCCTTGCAAACCCCGGAAGACGATCAACATCGTCGCGCTCTGAGCGAGCCCGCACAGCAACGAGGCCGCGACGAATACGAACAGGGCGGTCAGAAAAACAACCCTACGACCGAACAGGTCCCCCAACCTGGCCGCGGTGATCAACGAACACGCAAAAGCCAGGATGTACACGCTGACCATGAGCAACTGCGCCGATACGCCTGCTTGAAGATCGACGGCGATACTCGGAAGCGCGACGTTGACGATCGTCGCGTCGAGCAACTGCATGAACGCCGCCGCCAGACTCGTCGCCAACCCGAGCCAGGGCGTCAGAGAACCAGCTCGCCGTCCGCCCTTGTGGTCGGCGCCGACAGCGTCACCTAAAGGGTCCGGAAGCACCGAATTATCCTAATCGAACAGGACGCTTCTAGAACCTGTTCTTGTTTAGATTGTAGTATTTCGGACAATTCAGTCCCCCAGATGGGATAGTTCGTCGTCTGCCCATTTTCAGAGCAGGCTTCTCGACGACACACGCAGGAGTTCTACTCGATGGATCTGAACTTGATCACCCATTGGCACCCGCTTCCTGGACGGGTAATCGAATGGGGCGTCACGCATGCTTCCGCTCAACGAGCCGCCGAAGCCGAGATCGACCGAGAACTACCCCCGACCACGATGCAGGATCGCCACCTGCGACGCGCCCGCGTCACCGCAGAGAAGGGCGATCCGCAGTCTCCGTGGATCGGTATCGCCTTCGATTTCGCAGGAACACTCGACCGCGACGCCATGACGCGAGCCCTGCAGCGCTACGTCCGTCGCCACGACACGCTGCACAGCTGGTTCTCCTTCGACGAAGCAACCACCGACGCTGCGGACACCGCGTTCGAGGTCCGTCGACACGTGGTGCCGGTCGAGAGCATCGAACTCGAGTACGGCGTCGGCGACGACGTCTCCGAATCCGAGGCGATCCGCGCACTCGTCGCAACCAAGTTCGCAACGGAAACCAGTGCCCTTCAGTGGCCGGCCTTCGTGTTCGGCGCCGTCGAGCACCACCATGCCGACCTCGAAGCCGATCCGAGCTTCACCCTGTTCCACGCAGTCGACCACGCCCATTCGGACATGAACTCGATGGTGCTGATGTACGCGGAATTGCGTCAGCTCTACGCCGCGGAAACGACCGGGTCACATCCCGAACTAGGCCCCGCGGGAAGTTACGCACAGTTCGGTCGCGTCGAACGCGAGCGAACAACCGAACTGACTATGCAGTCCCCCGAAGTGCACCAGTGGCTCGGTTACCTCATGCGCAGCGGCGGCTCGTTCCCCGGATTTCCGCTCCCGCTCGGGGCGGAAGACGCGCCCAAACCGGCTATCGGTTCACGCTTCGACCTGGCCGACGACAATGAGTGCGAAAGGTTCGGTGCGGTCTGTAAAGCCAACGGCGCCAACTTCATCGGTGGAATATTCACCGCCCTCGCGATTGCGGAATTCGAACTGGCCGGACGCGACAAGTACATCGCCCTCTCGCCGGTCAGCACACGAACCGAGGCCGACTCGTTTGCACAGGGCTGGTACATCAACCTGATCCCGGTCGGCATCGACGTCGACGACAAGCGACGCTTCACCGAGTTGGCAAAGCTCGGGCAGCAGGGGTACCACGACGGCAAGGCACTCCTCGATGTCTCTGTGCAGCAAGTCATCGATCTGGTTCTGTCGAGCTTGGCCGAGTCGGATTCCGCACCCGGCGGATTGTCGAAGACGCTCACCCCACCGCCGATCGTCTCGTACATCGACGGCCGCCGCATGCCGGATCCATACAGTTACGCCGAGACGAAGGCAACGGGAATCGTCGGCGGCAAAGAGACGCAGATCGCGTCGATGTGGATCAACCGGATGCACACCGGCACCTGGATCGCCGTGTCCCACCCTGACACCCCCATTGCCCACGAATCGGCCACCCGCTTCGCCGAGCACGTCTCCAAGATCATCAAAACTGTTGCAGCTCAGGGCGACTACTCGTTCTCGGCACCAGAGGGAGCATCCTGATGCATGTCACCTCGATCGATCGATACGGACTCGAGCCCGGAATCGTCACCGAATGGTCGCTCCAGCCCGCGGACGGCGCCGTCACCGAGTCGGAAGTACCACCGTCGTACAACCAACATTTCCATCTCGAGACTGCGCGAACACACGGCATGGGCCGGAGTGTGTGGATGGCAGCCGCATTCGACCTTCCCGGAGAACTGAATCGGCCCGCACTCGATCTCGCGCTGCGCCTGTTCATCAGTCGCCATGACACTCTGCACACAGGATTCGAGGTGGGCGAGTTCACCACCACCCGAATGGGACTCGATCCCGACGGCACACACATCGAGACTTCGGAACCTGTGAAGTTCGATTCTACCGAAGACCTCCGAGCGCACCTCAAGAAGCGATTCACGACGGTATGCGATCCACTGACCTTCCCCGCCTACACGTTTGCCACGGTCGAACGCGAAGAGCACTACACGGTCCTGAGCGCCTTCGATCACACACTCGTCGACGGCTACTCGTTGGTCATCGCTCTCGGGGAACTGCGACAGATCTACGAGGGACTGATCGCCATACCCGAACTGACCGACCACGAGGCCGTCGACGCAGTGATGAGCCGACTGGGTGACCCGGGAAGTTTCGTGCGGTACTGCGAACTGGAGGCCGACGCTCTGCTTCCCGTCGACAACGACCCTCGAATCCGAGAGTGGGCAAGGTTCTACGAGATTTGTGGTGGCACATCGCCGAGTTTCCCCTTGGATCTCGGCGTCGAGGCAGGAAAGCCCGCGCCTCAGGGCGCCGATGTGCGCGTGCTGCTCGACGAGGAACTGACCGCGACGTTCGACGAGATCTGCCTATCCGCCGGCGGCAGCGTGTTCACCGGAATCCTCACTGCGATGGGACTTTCCGTCCACTCGTTCACCGGACAGGCGACGCTTCCACTGCAATTCCCGCTGCACATCCGCAAAGATCCACGCTGGGCCGACGCCATCGGCTGGCTCACCACGAGCGCGCCGATCACGGTCCAGATCACTCCCGATGCGGATTTCGGTGCATCCCTTGCACATACGCACGCGTCGTTCCGAGTTGCGTTGACGCTCGAGGGCGTCACCATGGCCCAGGTTCGAGATGCTTTGGGCGACAAGATTCGACGCACGCACACTGACGTCTTCATGGTGTCGTACATCGATTACCGCAAACTACCCGGCACCGACGATCATGATCTCCTCAACGCTCATCACATCAGCAATGTGACTGTCGCCGACGATGCCCAGTTCTGGATTTCGCGAACGAACCGTGGTCTCTCGCTGCGTTCGCGCTTCCCGGACACCGACACGGCAAACGAAACCATGGTGAATTTCCTCACCGATCTCGACCGGATTCTGAGGGAAGTCTGCGCCCGGGGCGTGACGCCGATCGGAAGTGTCACCGAACAATTGAGAGATTCGAGCGTCGGGGCAGGAACACCGAGGATTTAGTGTCGACAACGGGTACGAGCAGGCAGAACCTGCTTCCGGGCGTCTCCCCTTGCGCGCAGCGCATAGAATCGATCAAGTCCGTGTTCGAACCGAACGATTCGTCTTCAGGAGTACGCCCGTGCCCGTTGCCCCCGATCCCTCAACCGCGTTTGCCGAGTTCGCGCATCCCGACCGGTTGGTCTCGACGGAATGGCTCTCGGCGAATCTCGGTACGCCGGGCCTCAAGGTCGTCGAATCCGATGAAGACGTGTTGTTGTACGACGTCGGCCACATTCCCGGCGCAGTGAAGATCGACTGGCATCTCGACCTCAACGATCCGGTCACCCGCGATTACATCGACGGTGCGAAGTTCGCAGAGTTGATGAACCGCAAGGGCATCAGCCGCGACGACACCGTCGTCATCTACGGCGACAAGAGCAACTGGTGGGCCGCCTACGCACTCTGGGTCTTCACTCTGTTCGGCCACGAGGACGTCCGTCTTCTCGACGGTGGCCGCGATGCGTGGATCGCCGAGAACCGTGACACCGCATTCGACGTTCCCGACATCACGTCAACGGATTACCCGGTCGTCAAGCGCAACGACGCTCCCATCCGCGCATTCAAGGACGACGTACTCGCACACTTGGGCGACGGGCCGCTCATCGACGTGCGATCTCCGCAGGAGTACACCGGCGAGCGCACCCACATGCCCGACTACCCCGAAGAGGGTGCGTTGCGCGGTGGACACATTCCCAGCGCTCTCAGCATCCCGTGGGCGAAGGCAGCGGCACCGGACAGCCGCTTCCGCACCCGCACCGAACTCGGCGAGATCTACGGCGGTCTGTCGGCCGACGACAACATCGTCGCGTACTGCCGCATCGGTGAGCGTTCCAGCCACACCTGGTTCGTGTTGACCCATCTTCTCGGCTACCCGAACGTTCGTAACTACGACGGTTCCTGGACAGAGTGGGGCAATGCAGTGCGCGTCCCGATCGTCCAGGGCGAAGAGCCCGGCGCAGTTCCTTCCTCCGTATCGGCGTCATGAGCACTCTTCCTTCGGCTCTGGCCGAGATCGTCGACGACTTCGCAGCCGTCGGCGCCTCGGACAAGCTCACCCTTCTTCTCGAGTTCAGCCGAGAGCTACCGCCGTTGCCGGCGGAGCTCGAGCAGAGCGCGATGGAGCCGGTCCCCGAATGTCAGTCGCCGCTGTTCCTCTCGGTCGACGATTCGGATCGCGACAACGTCCGCCTGTACTTCAGCGCGCCCCCCGAGGCTCCCACTACGCGTGGTTTCGCATCGATCCTCGCGCAGGGGCTCGACGGTCACAGCGCGGACGAGATCCTCGGTGTACCCGACGACTTCTATTCGGCGCTCGGTCTCGCAGAAGCTGTGAGCCCGCTCCGTCTGCGCGGAATGTCGGCCATGCTCGCGCGCATCAAGCGGCACTTGCGGGGCTGAAAAAACATGGAGTTCACCGAACTGGCCGACTATGCGATTCCGGCCGGCGCACTCGTCGAATGGTTGCCGTGCGCAACCGGGCCATGGGTTCCGGATCCGCGGCCCGTCTCCTACATTCACGAGGCACATCTCAACCGTTCCGCTGCAGGTGCGGGCGACAAGTCTTGGCTGGGAACAGCTTTCGAGATTTCCGGCCCGCTCGACGTCGATGCGTTCCGAGTCGCCCTCGGCCGCTGGATCGACCGTCATGAAGTTCTGCGCTCGCATACCGTCCTCGAGCCCTCGAGTGGCGAGATCACCCGGCACACCGTCCCGATCGGCGGAATCGACATCGGGGTCGTCAGCCACGGCTACGATGCGTCCAGCCAGGACAACTTCGACCACCTTCACCGCCTGTTCGACGATTACGCGTCCCCGCACAGTTGGCCGTCGTACGTCTTCGCGACGTTGACGCCCCGCGGTGGCGACGGTCCGTTCACCGTGTTCTTCGCGGCGGACCACTCGATCATCGACGGTTTCTCGATCGTGCTGGTCGCTCACGAGATCGCAGCGCTGTACCGCGAGGCCTCGACCGGCAGCGCTGCAAATCTGTTCCCGGTGGGCAGCTACGTCGATTTCGGTGCCGTCGAACGCGAGCAGATGGCCGACATGGAAGCCGAGAAGGCTGCGGTGGAGATCTGGCGTAAGGCTCTCGGAACGGACGGGTTACCCCAGTTCCCGCTACCGATCGGTGAACGCGGAACCGATTCTCAGAACGGCCTGTCGACCTGGCTACTCGACGCCGAGCAGTCCAAGGCCTTCAGTTCGACGTGTGCAGCAGCCGGCGTGGGTTATTTCGCCGGACTACTCGGCGGACTTGCGGCCGTAGGTCGCGAAGTCGCGGGATCCGATCAATTCGAGGTCGTGACGCCGGTTCACACCCGCAGCGCTCAGGAGTGGGCGGGTGCGCTCGGCTGGTTCGTCGGACTGTGCCCGGTCGAGTTCGCCGTTGGATCGGACTGTTCGTTCGTCGACCTCGCGACACGCGCCGCCGAATCGATCGCTTCGGTCAAGCCTGCCGCCGCGGTCCCGTTCGATCGGATCGGTGAGCACCTCGAAACCCCGATTCGACCGCGATTCGTGGTGTCCTACATGGACGTTCGCTTTGTACCCGAGGCCGCACAGTGGCCCGAATGGAACGCCAGAGCACTTCGAAGCAAGGCATACACGCACGACGTCTACATCTGGATCAACCGCACACCCCAAGGCCTCAATCTCGCAGTCAGGTATCCAGGCAACGAGACGGCGAACGCCGCGGTTCACGCCTACGTGGCCACACTGCGCCGGACCGTCGAAGAAATCGTCGCCGAACCGGACACCGGCACCTCCGGCAGCTACTCATCGGTAGTTTTCGAAACCGTTTCCTAAGCCGGAGTGGGCTTTAGCGATCCGGTTACAGCCAGCGCCGAAGCGATGCATACACTCCGAAGTGATGCCAATCCCCCGATGGTGAAATCCCAGAGGAATACACCGCGGAGACAGACTATGCGAACCACAGGAGGCTCAGTGCCCAGTCATGCCAGCGCGCACATTACGAAGGTGCTTGTCGCGAACCGCGGTGAAATCGCGGTACGGGTCATCCGGGCGGCCAAGGATGCCGGCTACGGCAGCGTTGCCGTTTACGCCGAGCCCGACGCAGAAGCGCAGTTCGTGAAGCTCGCAGACGAGGCATTTGCCCTCGGCGGACAGACGTCCGCCGAGTCCTACCTCGTGTTCGACAAGATCCTCGATGCCGCCAAGAAGTCCGGCGCCGACGCCATCCACCCCGGCTACGGCTTCCTCTCCGAGAACGCCGACTTCGCCCAGGCCGTCATCGACGCGAACCTCATCTGGATCGGTCCGTCACCGCAGTCCATCCGCGACCTCGGCGACAAGGTCACCGCTCGCCACATCGCAGAACGCGCGAAGGCTCCGATGGCTGCCGGCACCAAGGACCCCGTCAAGGGCGCAGACGAGGTCGTCGCATTCGCCAAGGAATACGGCGTACCGGTTGCGATCAAGGCTGCCTTCGGCGGCGGTGGACGCGGCATGAAGGTCGCCCAGACCATCGAGGAAATCCCCGAGCTGTTCGAGTCTGCCACCCGTGAGGCCATCGCAGCCTTCGGTCGCGGCGAGTGCTTCGTCGAGCAGTACCTGGACAAGGCCCGCCACGTCGAGGCTCAGGTCATCGCCGACCAGCACGGCAACGTCGTCGTCGCCGGTACCCGCGACTGCTCACTGCAGCGTCGCTTCCAGAAGCTCGTCGAAGAGGCTCCGGCTCCGTTCCTGACGGACGACCAGCGCGCACGCATCCACGCGTCCGCCAAGGCCATCTGCAAGGAAGCCGGCTACTACGGCGCCGGAACGGTCGAGTACCTGGTTCAGGGCGACACCATCTCCTTCCTCGAGGTCAACACCCGCCTGCAGGTCGAGCACCCCGTCACGGAAGAGACCGCGGGCATCGACCTGGTGCGTCAGCAGTTCCTCATCGCCAACGGCGAAGAACTCTCCATCAAGGAAGATCCCACCCCGCGTGGACACTCCTTCGAGTTCCGCATCAACGGTGAAGACGCCGGCCGCGGCTTCATGCCCGCCCCCGGCCCGGTCTCCGTCTACCGTGAGCCCACGGGCCCCGGCGTCCGCGTCGATTCCGGTGTCGTCGCCGGCGACGTCATCGGCGGACAGTTCGACTCCATGCTCGCCAAGCTCATCGTCACCGGCGCCACCCGCGAAGAAGCCCTCCAGCGGGCATCGCGCGCTCTGGCCGAGTTCGAGATCGACGGCCTCGCGACCGTCCTCCCGTTCCACCGCCACATCGTCGAGAACCCGGCATTCGTCGGTGACGGCGAGAAGTTCGACATCTACACCAAGTGGATCGAAACCGACTGGGAAAACACCATCGAGCCGTACGCCGGTTCCGGTGCACCGGTCGACGACGAGGACGAGGCTCTGCCGCGTCAGAACGTCGTCGTCGAGGTCGGTGGACGTCGCGTCGAGGTTTCCCTCCCGGGCCAGTTCTCGCTCGGCAACGGCGGCGGCGCAGCATCCGGTGCCATCCGCAAGAAGCCGAAGGCACGCAAGCGCGGCGGCGCCGGCGGCGGCGCAGCATCCGGTGACGCCGTCACCGCTCCGATGCAGGGCACCGTCGTCAAGGTCGCAGTGACCGAAGGCCAGGAAGTCGCAGAAGGCGACCTGATCGCGGTTCTCGAAGCCATGAAGATGGAAAACCCCGTCAACGCGCACAAGGCCGGTGTCGTCACCGGACTGTCCGTCGAGCCGGGTGCAGCAATCACGCAGGGAACGGTTCTCGCAGAACTGAAGTAAGGCCTCCGGCCCAGTGCGCCTTTCCGGTAGTCCCCACTACCGGAAAGGCGCACAGTCGTTTGAGTAGGCTGTAACGATGGCTGACGTCCCCGACATTCGCATCGGCACTGCAGAACGCGAGCAGGCACTCGATCTCCTGAGCGAGCACTTCGCCGCAGGCCGCCTCACCGTCACGGAGTTCGACGAGAGAAGCGGAATCGTCAGTGCCGCAACAACTCGCAGTGAACTCGTTCCGGTGTTCGCCGATCTACCGGGCAACTATCAAGCTCCAGGCACCGCTCCCCTGTCGATGGTGACACCTCCCGCCGCACCGGCGGAGCGACGATTCAACCCCGACTGGTCCGGACGCGTCATGGCCGTCATCCCGATTCTCGCGGTGATCCTGTTCTTCGTCACCGGTACCTGGTTGTGGTTCCTCGCGATTCCCCTCGCCGGCGCACTGCTGTTCGGTACCGACAGGGAACGCAAAGCCAAGCGTCGCCGCGAGCGGGACTCCGACTGATGGAGCCGATCGAGATCAACGCAGGCGGATGGTATCTGCGAGCACTGCGCGCAGACGAGCGTGTGGACGACCGCCCTGCCCTTGCCGACGGCGGTATCACCGACCCCGATTACGTGAGTCAGCGGAGCGCTCAGTGGCACGAAAACAGCGTCTACTCCTGGGCCGTGTGCCAGCCCAACACCGGTGAGCTTCTCGCCGAGGTCGTTCTGACGCCTCTCGACTCCACCGCCCTGCTGACCGGCTGGGCCCGCGACGGGCACACCGAGGCGCTCACGACAGCCGCCGACGCCGTCACCAGGTTCGCCGAAGGTGCACTCGGACTCGTCGTCGTCGAGGGGCAGACGAATTGAAGAACAACCGATACTGGCCGCTGGCGATCGCCGTGGTCATTGCCCTGATCATGCTCTTCTCCCCGGGCTCCACCGTCCCGTCGAGCCCGGAGAACACCGACAAGATCACTCACACGTTGATGTTCGCGGTGCTGGCGATCACCTCGTTGCACGCCCGGATCCCGGCGTGGATCACCGCGGTGTGGCTCGTGATTTTTGCTGCGACTTCCGAGGTTCTTCAAGCAGCGCTGCCCATTTCGCGTTCCGGTTCGATCTGGGACGGCACCGCCGACCTGCTCGGCATCGCCATCGGGATCGGTATCGTCAGCCTCGTGATGCGGCGTCGAAGGGCCCGCGACGACGAGCCGAGCAGGTCCTGATCAGCTGAGCAGGTTGCTCCGCAATTGTTCCTGGGTCGACGCGTCGATCTTCAGGCCGTCGGTGAAGTAGGCCTCGATCGATCCGTGGACCTGCGCGAGCTCTGCCATCGACGCCTCCAGGTACTCGCGCCTGACACCGAGGACACCTTCGAGCAGGGTCGGATCGATACCCTTGGCCTCGAATCGCTCGAGGAGCGGCGCGAACATCGGCAACAGAACCTTGTTGGTTTCGAGGTAGTCCGCGAAGACCGCGTCCTCGGAGGCACCCAGGAACAGCAGTAGCGCGGCTGCGGCCCAGCCCGTGCGGTCCTTGCCCGTGGTGCAGTGAATGAGTGCCGGCGAGCTGGGCGGCTGCGCCAAGTCGACGAACAGTTGCCGGTACGACGCGACGGCACTCGGCAAGGTCACGAAATCGCGGTAACTTCCCTGAAAGTACTCGAGCGCCTGGCCGCCGCCCAACGCTTCGGCAGCCAACGCCGGGTCGGCGATCATCTGCTGCATCTGAGCCGGAATGGCGCGATACTGCTTGTCCGCCAATACGTCCAGGCCGAGTTCTCGTATTCCGTCCGGCGTCAGATCCGGCGCCGTCTCGCGTTCGGACTCGGTGCGCAGGTCGTAGATCGTGACGATGCCCAGATCGGCGAGGGTCTGTGCGCCCTCCGCACTGAGCGATGCCAGATCGGTGGAACGAAACACACTCCCGGTGCGGACGGTGCCACCGAAGCTCGATTCGGGTCCACCGATGTCTCGGAGGTTCGCCAGGGACGGTACGACGGAAGACAGCTTCGGAGTATCGGTCATACCTAAGAATGTATCTGTCACCGGAAAAGGGCGGCCGGAGAAATAAGATCGAGACACATCATCTCCCGTAATTGCTGCGCTACAGATCCGTAACATGCTCAAGTAATCCTGTGGACATGCCTACAACGAATTCCAGTGGTCTCGGAGCCTTCGATGCGCTCGGTGACCACCAGGCAGTCGCGGCGCTGCTCGAGTGTTGCCATTCCGCCGTGTGGGCACAGGAAATCGCCGCGTCTCGCCCGTTCACCGATCTGGAAGCTCTGTTCGACAAAGCAGATGCGGTGCTGGCCGAGCTTCCCGAGTCCGAGATCGACGACGCTCTGTCCGGCCACCCACGAATCGGTGAGCGAAGCGAAAGCGCGGCCTCGACCCGTGAACAGTCGGAAGTCTCGTCCGCGACAGAAGACGTCCTCGCGGAACTTCGACAGAAGAACGCCGAG
Organism: Rhodococcus sp. MurmanLake-1; assembly: GCF_056945715.1. Taxonomy (NCBI): domain Bacteria; kingdom Bacillati; phylum Actinomycetota; class Actinomycetes; order Mycobacteriales; family Nocardiaceae; genus Rhodococcus; species Rhodococcus sp. MurmanLake-1. Next base: position 1,089,961 of record NZ_JBWZNF010000001.1, read on the forward strand.
TACGAAGAGACATTCGGCCATGTTTACCTGGTCTGCGCGTCGGGGAAATCTGGAACGGAGCTCCTCGACATCCTTCGAGGCCGTCTCCGAAACGACCCGGCGACCGAGCGTTCCGTGCTTCGAACCGAATTGGCCGCCATCAATCGAATCAGGCTTGCCCGTCTGATCGATTCACTCGCCGGAGGCGCAGCATGAGCAAGACCCTGAGCACGCACGTTCTCGACGCGACGACGGGCATTCCCGCGGCGGGGATTCGCGTCGAACTTCGTGATCGAGACGGCGTCACGATCACCAGTGCCGAGACCGACTCCGACGGCCGCATCCCCGAACTTGCTCCCGGTGGTCTGGTCACCGGTCACTACACCCTGACTTTCGACACGGGAACGTATTTCGAGACCAACGGACAAGAGAACTTCTACCCGGAAGTGACAGTGACCTTCCGGGTGGACGACACGACGCGGGGCTATCACGTCCCACTGTTGCTGTCGCCCTTTGCTTATTCCACCTATCGCGGGAGCTGAACACGTGACTACCGAAAACATCACAACCGGCAACATCACGACCGGTGTTACAAGCACCGACCGGTTGAGCGGATCCATCGAACTTACCGGTCACCAGTACGGCAAAGCTGAGAACAGGGTAGTCCGAATCTACCGCGACACTCCTCGTCACGAGATCCACGACATCAACGTCTCCACCTGCCTGCGTGGAGATTTCGCCGACGCGTACCTCACCGGCGATCAGTCGAAGGTTCTGCCGACCGACACGCAGAAACAAACGGCCTATTCCTACGCCAAGGAAAAGGGTCTGATCTCGATCGAGACGTACGGACTCGAACTCGCCCGTCATTTCGTCGACGACATCGAACCGGTCAGTGGCGCGCGGATCGAGATCGAGGAATACGCTTGGGAGCGTGCGATTGTCGACGGCAGCGAGCACGACTACACCTGGATTCGGAAGGGTCAGGAAGTTCGGACGGCGTCGATCACGATCTCCGATACTGGGACAGCCGATGCCGGGACGTGGGTGATCGGCGGTTTGAAGGACCTGGTGATCCTCAAATCGACCGGAAGTGAGTTCTCGGGTTTCCTCGAAGATCCGTACACGATCCTCGAGCCGACAGACGACCGCGTCATGGCGACGACGTTGGTCGCCCAGTGGCGATTCGTCACCACCGACGTCGACTGGGAATCGGTCTACGTGGGTATCAAGGCACAAATCGTCAAACAGTTCGCGCAGGTGCATTCACTTGCCTTGCAGCAGACGCTCTTCCACATCGGCAAAGCAATTCTCGAAGAGTTTCCGATCATTGCCGAGGTTCGACTGTCGGCACCCAACAAGCATCATTTCGAATATGCACTCGGCCGCTTCGGAGTCGAGAACGACAACGAGGTGTTCCACGCCGCCGATCGTCCGTACGGGCTGATCCAAGCTGCGGTCAGCCGATCCGACGCACCAGACGCGGGGCCGTCGTGGACACCCTATTCAGGCTGGTTGTCGTGACCGACCCGGCCCTCGGGACCACTCTCGTCGTCGCCAATGCCCATGTGGTCACGATGGACAGCGAGCTTTCCGAGCACCCCGACGGCTACGTCGTGATCTCGGGCAACAAGATTGTCGACGTGGGGGCCGGAAAGGCTCCCGTGTACCCCAATGCGCACGTGATCGACGGCAACGGTTGCCTGATCACGCCCGGTCTGGTGAACACACATCATCATCTCTACCAATGGATCACCCGTGGCCTGGCAGCAGACTCGACGCTCTTCGAGTGGCTGACCACGCTGTACCCCGTCTGGGCGGGTATCGACGCCGACGCCGTTCACGTGGCGGCCACCGGCGGACTCACCTGGTTGGCAAAAACCGGATGTACGACCACCACCGACCACCACTACGTCGTTCCCCGCGACGCCGGCGACGTTTTCGAAGCCGAGATCACCGCCGCTGCGCAGGTTGGCCTTCGATTCCACCCGTGTCGTGGGTCGATGGACCTCGGTCAGAGTTCCGGCGGCCTGCCACCGGATCACGTCGTGGAAAAACTCGACGACATCCTGACCGGCACGCAGTCGGTGATCGACCGCTGGCACGATCCGAATGCGGGGTCGATGCTGCAGATCGCGGTAGCTCCCTGCTCACCCTTCTCGGTGACGGAGTCACTGCTCCAAGAGTCCGCGACGCTGGCCCGCGAAAACGGCGTGCGAATGCACACGCATCTCGCCGAGACCCTGGACGAGGAAAGCTTCTGCCGAGAGCTTTTCGGTTGCACGCCGGTCGAATACATGGAACGCGTCGGTTGGGTGGGTCCGGACGTCTGGTACGCACACGCAGTCCATCTCGACGACGCCGGTATCGAGACGATGGCGCGAACCGGAACTGCCGCGGCACACTGTCCGACCTCCAATGCGCGACTGGGGGCCGGTATCGCCCGTGCCGCCGATCTGGTGAAGGGCGGGGTCACCGTGGGGCTCGGTGTGGACGGCGCGGCGAGCAACGAAGCATGCAGTCTGATCGAGGAGTCTCGTCATGCGCTTCTGTTTGCTCGCGCCAAGGGCGGACCGCAGACGATGACGGTGCGAAAAGCCTTGGAATTGGGAACGATCGGCGGCGCACGAGTTCTGGGCCGCGAGGGCGAAATCGGATCGATCGAGGTCGGAAAACTTGCCGACCTGGCGGTGTGGAAACTCGACACCGTCGCGCACGCCGGCATCACCGATCCGGTGGCGGCGCTCGTACTCGGCTCGACGCCCCCGCTGAAGTTACTACTCGTCAACGGGCAAATCGTAGTTGCCGACGGACGAGTCACCACCGTCGACGAGGACGTCGTGGCCTCGGATGTCGCACGCGCACACCGCGACCTACTCGGAAAGGCTTGAGGCAGCGATGGATCTGCACAGCGTCGACGAAGTTCTGGTGCCGCGGACCCGCTCCGAGCTCCCCTGTGCCTCACCCGGTATCGGGTTCATCGGCGGCGGCACCTGGCTGTACTCGGAACCGCAGCCGCACCTGACCACTCTTGTCGACCTTGCGGGCTTCGACTGGAAAGCTGTCGTGGTCGGCGATCTCGGTCTCGAAATCGCGGCCACCTGCACCATCGAGGAACTGTGCCGCGCCGGTCTTCCCACCTCATGGTCCGCCGCAGCGCTGTTCCAACACTGCGCTGACGCACTGCTCGCATCGTGGAAGGTGTTGCGATACGCGACCGTCGGCGGCAACATCGCGCTCTCCTTCCCGGCCGGAGCGATGACGACTCTGTGCACCGCTCTCGATGCCGAACTGACGATCTGGCGTCCGGACGGTACCGAATACTCAGTCCCCGTAGTCGATTTCGTCATCGACGATTCTCGCAACGTGCTCGGCCCCGGCGAGATCATCCGCAGTATCCGGATTCCCGTGCATGCACTGACCGCACGTACCGCGATGCGAAAACTGGCACAGACGTCACTCGGGCGATCGGCCGTAGCCGTTGCCGGACGCTGCGGTGCCGACGGTTTCACACTGGCGATCACCGCCGCGACCCGCCGTCCGTACGCTCTGAAATTCGACGAACTCCCCGACGCCGCTGCACTTGCGGATGCGTTGCACAGCAGGATTCCGGAAGACGCTTACTTCACCGATGTCCATGGAACTGCGCCGTGGCGGAAGGCGATGACTGACCTTCTCGCCGAAGAAATCCGAGGTGAACTGGAATGAAGTACTCGGTGGACGGAGTTCCCCGCGACGACCAGCCCCGCCCCGGACAGTGCCTGCGAACCTTCCTCCGCGAGCACGGAGCGAACTCCGTCAAGAAGGGGTGCGATGCCGGAGACTGCGGCGCCTGCTCGGTTCTGGTCGACGGACACCCCACCCATTCGTGCATATTTCCCGCCCACCGCCTCGGCGGCCGCGACGTCGTCACCGCCGCCGGCCTCGGAACACCGGAGAAACTTCACCCCATTCAACAGGCATTCGTGGACGCCGGTGGATTCCAATGTGGTTTCTGTACAGCGGGAATGGTAGTCACCGCATCAGCGCTGTCGGTCGAACAAAAATCCGATCTCGCGTGCTCGATGAAAGGTAACCTGTGCCGTTGCACCGGTTATCGGTCCATTCGTGACGCCCTCGCGGGTACATCCAATACCGAGACCGCCAAAACAGGCGGGGCACAAGGGCGTTCCATCGCAGCCCCGGCGTCCGCACGCATCGTCACGGGGACCGAGCAGTACACCATGGACTTCTCCCCGGGTGAGAAGCCGATCGGCCTGCTTCACGTCGCAGTACTCGGCAGTCCGCACGCACACGCACACATAACCCGGATAGACACGGCAGCAGCGGAAGCGGCGCCGGGCGTCGCCGCGGTCCTCACCTTTCAGGACAGTCCGGACGTGCTGTTCTCGACCGCCCGGCACGAGGACCGCAACGACGATCCGGACGACACGCGGGTGTTCGACAGGACCGTCCGTTTCCGCGGCCAGCGAGTCGCCGCGGTCATCGCCGAAACCCCGACGCAGGCGGAACGTGCACTCTCGCTGATCGAAGTCGACTACGAGGTACTCGACGCGGTATTCGAACCAGATCTGGCGCGTTCCCCCGGCGCTCCGCTTCTGCACGGCGACAAAGACGAGAGCTCGCGGATCGCAGAAGTCCCTCGCAACGTGGTTGCCGCGCTTCACGATGGTGTCGGCGATCTGGACCGTGCGCTTGCGGATGCCACTGCAGTCGTCGAAGGTACGTGGAAAACTGCGCGAGTCCAGCACGTGGCCTTGGAAACTCACGGCGCAGTGGGGTGGCTCGACGAGGACGGCCGTCTCGTCATCAGAAGCAGCACACAGGTGCCGTTTCTGGTTCGGGACGAATTGGCGCACATCTTCGATCTCGATCGCAGCCGAATCCGGGTGTTCGCCAAGCGGGTCGGTGGAGGCTTCGGCGGGAAGCAGGAACTACTCACCGAAGATCTGGTCGCACTCGCCGTCCTGCGAACGGGTAGGCCCGTTGCTTACGAGTTCAGCCGCAGCGATCAGTTCACCATCGCACCGTCACGGCACCCGATGCGAGTTTCGGTTCGCGCCGGCGCCGATGCCGACGGAACTCTCACTGCACTGGCCATCGACGTCCTTTCCGACGCCGGGGCGTACGGGAACCATTCGATCGGAGTCATGTTCCACGGTTGCGCCGAATCCATGGCGGTCTATCGCGCTGCAACCAAACGCGTCGACGCCGAAGCGGTCTACACGAACAACGTTCCGTCCGGCGCCTTCCGTGGTTACGGGCTCGGCCAGATCATCTTCGCCGTCGAGGCGGCCATGGATCAGCTCGCTGATCGTCTCGGCATGGACCCCTTCGAGTTTCGGCGGCGAAACGTCGTCGTACCCGGAGACGATTTTGTCGACTGGCACGTCGAGGACGGTGATCTCGAATTCGGCAGCTACGGACTGGACCAGTGCATCGACCTCGTCGACAGTGCACTGTCGAGCGGACGCGGCGAGGCTGCACCGGCAGGGTCGCGTTGGCAGATCGGCCGGGGCATGGCAATTGCCATGATCGCGACGATCCCGCCGCGTGGTCACTTCTCCGACACCACCGTCGCACTCGAGGCAGACGGTCGGTACGTCGTGAACATCGGGACCGCTGAGTTCGGCAACGGAACCACCACGATTCACCAACAGATCGCGGCCACCGAATTGCGGACGACAGTCGATCGCATCACGATTGTTCAATCCGACACCGATGCAGGCGGATACGACACCGGAGCATTCGGGTCGACGGGAACGGTGGTCGCCGGCAAGGCGCTCCTGATCGCCTGCGAGCGCCTTCGCGAGCGGATACTGACCCGTGCAGTGCGATTGAGTGGCCGCGGCGCGCAGATCGACGATCTTTCGCCGGACGGGGTCGAAACGTCCCACGGTTGCCTCGATTTCGCGACGCTACTCGAAGGTGGCCCGCTCGCCGCTGACGGTCGCCACGACGGAACACCGCGCTCGGTCTCGTTCAACGTTCACGGTTTTCGCGTTGCCGTCGACACGGATACCGGCCGGGTGAAGATCCTGCAGTCGGTTCAGGCCGCCGATGCCGGCACCGTCATGAACCCGGCACAACTGCGAGGGCAGGTGGAAGGCGGTGTCGGACAGGCCCTCGGCGCTGCACTGTCGGAGGAAATCGTCATCGAAGAAGGTCGAGTGATCAATCCTCAGCTACGCAATTACCACGTTCCACAGATCGGAGATTTGCCGATCACCGAAGTACTGTTTGCCGACACGTACGACAAACTCGGGCCTTTCGGCGCAAAATCGATGAGTGAGGCCCCCTTCAATCCGGTAGCACCGGCGTTGGCAAACGCGATAGCCAACGCGTGTGGAGTGCGTATGTACTCCACACCGATGACACCGGATCGAGTGTGGAGCGAACTCCAGGCCAGAGCCTAGACTTCGCGCTCGAGCACTCGCTCGACTGCGTCGACCGCGTCGTCCAACTCACCGGTGGTCACCGTCAGCGCGGGACGGAATCTGATTCCTCTCTTCCCGGTTGGCAGTATCATCACTTGCTCGTCTTCTCGCAGTCGCTGGACGACGCGATCACGAAGGTCACTGTCCGCCAACGTAATCGCGCACATCAGACCACGACCGCGCGGCTCGGTCGCCGCCGCGTAGCGCCCGCAGACTTCGGTCAACCGGGCAAGGAGATGCGCACCCGTGAATCGCGCGCGGTCGATCAGCCGGTCCTGCTCGATGACTTCGAGTATCCGCCGGGCGCGCACCATGTCGGTGAGGTTGCCACCCCACGTCGAATTGATCCGGGAACTGACGTGAAACACATTGTCGCGCACTTCATCCACTCGACCGCCGGCCATGATGCCGCAGACCTGCGTTTTCTTACCGAAGGCAACCACATCCGGATGCAATCCCAATTGCTGATAGGCCCAAGCGGTTCCGGTGATTCCGCATCCCGTTTGCACCTCGTCGAGAATGAAGAGGGCGTCATTCTCACGACACAGCTCTTGCATCGCCTGCAGGAATTCCGGCCTGAGGTGATGGTCACCGCCTTCGCCTTGGATCGGCTCGGCGATGAAACAGGCTATATCGTCGGGGTTGTCGGAAAACGCTCGGCGCGCTTGGTCGAGAGCTTTCCTCTCCGCAGCTTCGACATCGCGACCGTCTGCGAGATACGGCGAGTCGATCCGTGGCCAGTCGAACTTGGGGAATCTCGCGACCTTGCCCGGTTCGGTATTGGTGAGCGACATCGTGTATCCGCTCCGACCGTGGAAGGCCTCGGTCAAATGCAGGACCTTCGTCCCCAGATCGCTTGACAATCCACGGCTTTCGTTCAACCGACTCTTCCAGTCGAAGGCAACCTTGAGCGCATTTTCCACCGCAAGTGCCCCGCCGTCCACGAAGAACAAGTGTGGGAGCGCCGAATCCCCCAGGACCCGAGCGAAAGCCGCAACGAAGCGCGCCATAGGCTCGGTGTAGATGTCGGAATTACTCGGCTTGTTGGAAGCGACAACGGCCAATTCCTGCTGGAATTCCTCGTCGTCGGCGATCGCCGGGTGATTCATCCCCAGGGCGGAAGAGCCGAAGAAACCGAACATGTCCAGAAACTCGGTGCCGTCTCGCAGGTCGCGGAGATACGAACCTTGCGACCTTTGCACATCGAGAATCAGATCGAATCCGTCGACGAGAATGCTGGCCTTCAGCACCTCGTAGACCGGAAAGAGCGCACTGTCACCGAAGTCTCGCATCGCAGTACTCATACTGCGAAGATTATGTCAATTTTACGAAAGTGTCGATAGGAAGCCGTAAAAGTTACGGAACACCCGTCATTCGTCGTAAAAAGTTTGTAGGATGATGGTGCTTCGCGTGTTGACGTTGGCTGCCGTACGGATCTCCTGCAGCAATCGTTCCAACGCGCGAGGTGACGCCACCCGGACCAGGAGGACGTAGCTTTCGCTCCCGGCCACGGAGTGACACGAGACGACGGCCGGTAGATGACGCAAGCGAGCAGGCGCATCGTCGGGCTGCGAAGGATCGAGAGGAGTGATCGCGACAAATGCGGACAGATTATGACCGAGTGCCTCCGGATCGATCTTCGCCGAGTAGCCACGGATCACCTTGCGAGACTCCAATCGACGCACTCTCGACTGGACTGCAGAGATCGAGAGTCCGGCCTTCTCAGCAAGACTCGCGAGAGTGGCACGGCCGTCCAAGACCAATTCACGCATCAAAAGTCGATCGGTTTCGTCGACCGGAACCCCGGCAGCGTCACTGGTTTCTGTTTCTCGCACCTGCGCAGGCTAACGCAATCGGACATTCGTATGGTTGAAACCTGGGAGCTACGTGCACGGTTCGCAGCGGCCCTCGCCAAGATGTATGGGGACGAGGTCCCCGCTTACAACACCTTGGTAGATGTAACGATGCAGGTGAACCGTGATTTTGCCGCCGAGCATCCGGATTCGGCGGAGCGCCTGGGCAGCCTGGCGAGAGTCAGCGCCGAGCGTCACGGCGCCATCAGACTGGGGACTCTCGACGAACTACGTGACGTAGCCACCGTCTTCGGCGGATTCGGTATGTTTCCGGTCGGCTACTACGACCTCCGGCTCACCGACTCCCCCATTCCCGTTGTCTCGACGGCCTTTCGCCCCACCGACCCTGCCCAACTCGCCCGGAACCCGTTCCGTGTTTTCACTTCGGTACTGACCGGCTCCGATTCCAGGTTCTTCGACACCGACCTCGAGCGTCGGATCACCGGGTTCCTGCGTCGCCGCACCCTGTTCTCTCCAGAACTTCTGCAGTGGGCACGGCAAGCGAACCGCGAGTGCGGCCTACCGGAGCCCGAGGCGACACAATTCGTCGAAGCGGCGACCTCGGCGTTTCGGCTCGGCACCGATCCCATCGACGCCGGTTGGTATCGCGAACTTGCCGCGATCTCACCTGTCGCCGCAGACATCGCCGGCCAGAGCTCGACACATGTCAACCACCTCACCCCGCGAGTGCTCGACATCGACGAGTTGTACCGCCGAATGACCGAGCGCGGCATCACCATGATCGACCGCATCCAAGGCCCGCCGAGATGGAATGGACCGCCACTGCTTCTGCGGCAGACGTCGTTTCGCGCACTCGCCGAAGACAGACGTTTTCGCCGGCCGGACGGATCGGTCACCACAGAACCTGTCCGCGTCAGATTCGGCGAGGTCGAGGCACGCGGAATCGCGTTGACCCGCAGCGGGCGTGCAATCTACGACCGACTGATCGCAAGGCCCGCGGACGCCGACTGGGACAGCGAATTTCCGCACACCGAGGACGGACTCGACGACGCGGGGTTGGCGTACTTCACGTACCGAAACGAAGGAACTGTTGTCGTCCGCGACCCGATCGTCTACGAGGACTTCCTACCGGCATCCGCGGCCGGGATCTTCGCGTCCAATCTCGATTCCGTGACCGGATTCGTTTCCGATGCGCCCGGCGCCGAATACGGGCAGGATCGATTGGAGGGCGCCATCGACCGCACCATCGAAGATCCGTTCGAGCTGTACCGCGCACAACAAGAGGCATCACGTGCCCTGCTTTCTCCCGCCAACAACCACTCCCGCCTACAAACACTCCCGCCTTCAAACACAGAGGACTCCCCGTGAACCTGCCTGATCCTTCGAGCCTCGCCGATCGCGCCGAGAGAGCCCTCGCTGCCTGCGGTGTCGAGTGGCCCGCCGGTGATCTGAGCGCACACACGCCGATCACCGGCACACAGCTGCGTACGGTCCGGCAGCACTCCGGCCGAGAGGTCGACGACGCCGTCGAGGCGGCTCATCGAGCGTTCCTCACCTGGCGCACCGTCCCCGCTCCGGCGCGCGGCGCGGTCGTGCGGCGGCTGGGCAGCCTACTTACCGAGCACAAGGAGGATCTCGCGGAGATCGTGACGCTGGAGGCAGGCAAGGTCACCTCGGAAGCTCTCGGCGAGGTACAGGAGATGATCGACATCTGTGAGTTCGCGGTCGGTCTCTCCAGGCAGCTCTACGGGCGCACCATGCCGTCCGAACGTCCCGGCCACCGGTTGTCGGAAACGTGGCACCCGCTCGGCGTTGTCGGGGTCATCTCTGCGTTCAACTTTCCGGTAGCGGTGTGGTCGTGGAATACCGCCATTGCTCTGGTCTGCGGCGACTCCGTCGTCTGGAAGCCTTCGGAAACCACTCCGTTGACCGCTCTGGCATGTCATGCGCTCCTGCGGCGTGCGCTCGCGGATTGTGAAGCACCGATCGACGTGCACCAGTTGGTCGTCGGCGGACGTGACGTCGGTGAGGCGCTGGTGGACAACCCACTCGTGGCCTTGGTCAGCGCCACGGGTTCCGTGCGGATGGGCCGCGCCGTGGCTCCGCGGGTCGCCGCGCGCTTCGGACGAAGTCTTCTGGAGTTGGGTGGGAACAACGCCGCGGTCGTCACGCCGTCGGCGGATCTCGAGCTTGCCGTGCGCGGAATTGTCTTCTCCGCCGCGGGAACTGCCGGGCAGCGCTGCACCTCACTGCGCCGACTCATCGTTCACGAGTCGATCGCCGACAACGTCGTCGACCGCATTGCGTCCGCGTACGCGCAACTCCAGGTCGGTAGTCCCTTCGATTCCGGTGTTCTGGTCGGACCGCTGATCAACGAAGCCGCGTACGAGGCAATGCAGAAGTCCCTCTCGGCCGCGCGCGGCGACGGCGGAACCGTGGTGTGTGGCGGTGATCGCGTCGGCGAATCCGGGTTCTACGTGACACCTGCTCTCGTTCGCATGCCCGCACAGACCGAGGTGGTACGGGCGGAAACATTTGCACCCATCCTCTATGTCTTGACCTACACCGACTTCGACGACGCTATTGCGCTGCACAACGGTGTACCTCAAGGACTTTCATCCTCGATCTTCACACTCGATCAGCGAGAAGCAGAGCGCTTCCTCGCCGCCGACGGCTCCGATTGCGGCATCGCGAACGTGAACATCGGAACGTCCGGTGCGGAGATCGGCGGCGCATTCGGCGGCGAGAAGGAGACGGGCGGCGGACGCGAATCGGGTTCGGATTCATGGAAGGCCTACATGCGCCGAGCCACCAATACCGTCAACTACTCGGACCAGTTGCCGCTGGCTCAAGGCGTCGAGTTCGGCTGAACGCGTTCTGGGCAAAATCGGCGATCGCTTCGATCAACTCCGGGAGCGCCGACAACTGCGGGGCGTGGTCGGTGTCCAGGCTGACCACCTGGGCACCGGGAACAAGTTTTTGCATGGCACGTTGAGCTTCGATCGGCACGGTTCGATCGAGCGTGCATTCGACATACAAACGCGGGACGGTTCCGAATCGTTCTTCCGTCCAGACGGGTGCCATCAGGCGGGCCGACTCCAGTTGTGGAACGAGCATGCGGGCGGCGAAGATCGCATCAGCCACCGGCGCTTCGTGGAAGAACACAGCGGCACCGGCTTCGGGCGGAACCACCGTCGCATTCCCGTCGTCCACGGGGACCAACCAACGTGAGATCCCGACCGGACTTGCCAGACCGACTTCGATGCAGAGCATCCCGAAGTCCATCTGCGATGGAAGCATCATCCCCGCGACGTAAACAAGACCCGCTACCCGCGAAGGCAGTAACTCAGCCACCTGCGAGGCCACGATGCCTCCGCCGGAGTGACCGACGAGGGTGCACTGCCCGTCCAGGGACTCGACGACTGCCACAACATGTTCGGCAACTACGTCGAGATCGATCACGTCGTCGGGGTTCCAACTTCCCGAGCCTGGAAGCTCCACCACAACGGGATTGAAGCCGGCCGATGTCAGTGGGCCACACACACGATCCCAGACCCAACCGCCGGCCCACGCTCCGTGGATGAGGACGATGTTCCGTGCACTCACTGCTTGATCTCGAGCTCTGCAGCCGAAAGTACCCGAGCCGCCTCACGACCTGCGGCGGCGTTGGACTTTCCCTGCCTCGACCCGGCCAATTTGGCCTTGATGTGATCGCGAACGGTAATGGATTCGTACTCCAAGCCGGAGTCGTCCTGAAAACTCGGCAGAGTCGCAATCACCGCGTCGACGTTTCCGTCGTGGAAGAAGGCCGCCGATCGCCGACGCTTGATGGTGCCGTTCACCACCGGAGGCGCAACTCGGTGCAGCGTGGACATCCACCTGTCGTTGGTCAGTCGCGCGGTGAGATCCCCGAGATTGACCAGTAGCGCGCCGTCGACCGGCCAGACATCGTGCCAGCGTCGGTCGCTCCCGAGTACTTGCAAACCTTCGACCTGATCCGCCCACAGCACGGTGACCAGCCCGAAATCGGTATGTTCGCCCATACCCTTCAACTCACCGTCCAATGTCACCGTCCCTTCGGGTAATGCGTAGTTGTTCATCCGCAGTACGTCGATGGAATGATCGGTGATCGACTCGAAGAATCCTGGGGTCAGACCGAGCGCATCTTCGAAAATGGTGGTCAGTGTGCGTGCCACCCGCTCGCCATGGGCATAGTAATTCTCCACTCGTTCCGTGAAACCTGGCACTGCGGGCCACAGATTGATTCCGTAATCATCCTCCGACAGTTCGAGTTCGGTGAATGATCTGGCTTCGGTTCCGACGTTGAAGGCCTCGAAGAAGTCATTCATCCGAGTCGCGGATTCGACGCCGAGGCTCAAGCTCAGCGACTCGCTCTTGGGCGGGCTGTACCCACGATTCGCGCCCTCGATTCGGTAGCCCGACTTCGTCTCCATCGGCAGTCCGAAGAAGTCGTCCATGGCTTCGGCGAGGCCGGAAGAAACATCGGTCGGAACACCGTGGCCCCGAATCTGGATGAAACCGACAGTCCGACAGGCATGGTCGACTTCGGCGGCCACTCGCGCCTTGTCCTGGTCGGCACCACCGAGCACGTAGGGCGAGATGTCGATGACGGGAACTTCGAAGGGATCAGACTGGGACTGTGACACTGGCGTCTCCTGCAGAGCTGGTGGCGGGTTCAGATTTTGCAGTGGCATGGAGGCTCTCTCGCGATCGCCTCGCGAGTTCACCGAGTCGGGTGTGATTGAACAGCAGATTGAGTGAAAAGGCAGAGGCCGCAGCCAAGGTGATGCCGCTACCGAGGAGGATCTGAGCCGAGGAGGGGAATCGCTCGAACATCCCCTCCGCAAATTCCGGCAGAATACCGATTCCGACGGACACAGCAGCGATCGTGGTGTTGATCGGGTCACTGAGATCGACCTTGCGCAGTGTGTTGATTCCGACCACGGCGACAGTGGAGAACAAGATGATTCCGACGCCGCCGACCACCGGATCAGGCAGGGCTGCAACCACTTCACCCATTCGCGGGATGAGGCCGAGAACGATCAGAATGGCACCGCTGGTAGCGGTCACGTACCGGCTGTACACCCGGGTCGTGGCAACGGCGCCGACATTCTGCGAGAAAACGGTGTCGACAAAGGCATTGAAGATTCCGCCCAGAACTCCCGACATGCCGTCGGCCACCAGCCCGCGTGCGAGATCTGCTTTTTTCAAAGGCTTTCCGGTGATCTCGCTGACCGCCAGCATGCTCGCCGTCGATTCTGCGAAGACGACTGCCATGACGATACTCATCGCCACCACGGCGGTGACGGGAAACTCCGGAGCGCCGAAGTGGAACGGCATCGGGAAGCCCACCCAGGCCGAGCCGCCGACGCCACTCAGATCGATCAGACCCATCGGGATGGCGATCACGGTACCGATCACCAGTGCCATCAGTACACCGAGTTGCGTCCACATCCCGCGACCGAGGCAGATGAACGCCACCGCGACCACAACGACTGCGGCAGCCAGCGCCAGGTTCTTCGGATCGGCGAACGACGGGGAGGTCGGGTCGTTTCCGACGATCAGTCCTCCCGCGACACCGATCAACGAGATGCCGATGACTGTGAGGACGACGCCGGTGACCAGGGGTGGGAAGTATCGGACGATTTTGGCGAACGGAACGGCCAACGCTATGCCGACCACGCCACCGACCAGCATGGACCCGTACACGGCCTGCAGGCCGTACTCCTTGGCGATCAGAATCATGGGCGTCAGCCCGGCGAACGTCGCACCGCAGACGATCGGCAGGCGGACACCGGCAACCTTGCCGACGCCCAGGCTCTGAATGATCGTGATGATGCCTGCAACGAGCAAGTCCGCACTGATCAGCATCGCGACCGTGCTGCGGTCCAGCCCGACTGCGGCACCGAAAACCAGCGGAACCGTGATGCAACCGGTGTACATGATGAGGACGTGCTGAAGAGCAAAAGCAGACTGGCGGGCAATGGGGAGCCGCTGGTCGACTGGATGGATGGCCATGCGCCGATCTCCGTCCGAAGCTGGAAGTGTTTCGTGTACGGGACTATTCAGCACGTCGATAATTTCTTACCGTGGTCGAATTTGTTTCGTCTGTGTAATCAAAACTTTCACCAGAGCACTGCTATCTTCGGCACATGGACGACGACCAGAGAGCGATAGCGACCGCAATCGGGGCAGCCGTGCGGACAGCGAGAAAAGAAGCCGGTTTGACGTTGCGTGAGGTTGCCGTGAAGTCAGGGTTGTCGCAGCCATTCCTGAGCCAAACCGAAAACGGGCACGCAGTACCCAGCGTCATGAACCTTCATCGCCTCGCGCAATCGCTCGGCACCACGGCGCACTCACTCTTGGCACAGGGCGAGCGAACTCCGTCCAGCCTCGTCCGCGCCGGCGAGGGGCGAACCTTCGAACTGGCACACGATTCGGTGATCCGATTCTGCTCGACCGGTTCACGGACCATGGAACCCAACGAGATCACGGCAGCACCTCACTCCGAGGCAGGTGAGCACACCGAGCATGCCGGCGAAGAATTCATTCATGTTCTCGAAGGATCTGTCGAGGTCGAGGTCGGGCTGGACGAGCATCACGTTCTTCATGTCGGCGATACCCTCCTCTACACCTCGACCATCCCGCATCGGTGGTTCAATCGCACCGCTGCAGTTGCGAGATTCCTCATCGTGAGTTCACCGCCGTCCTTCTAGATACGCCACCGCTGCAGTTCCACACCACAACCCCGGCTCGCGGCTTACCCTGACAGCGTGACCAAGTGGCCGGAACTTGCGCGTGAGATCGCCGATACCGTTCTGTTTCCCGTCGCCGACAGCGTCGACGCCGACGGAGAAATCCCCAGCAGCCATTTCGACGCGCTCGCCGCCGACGGCTTCTACGGCATCGCCGCCCTCGGTGAGGGTGGCCCCAGCAGCGAAGAACTGGTCGAGGTCCTCGAAACCTTGTGCGGCGGTTGCCTCGCGACGACGTTCACCTGGATGCAGCATCACGGCGTCGTCGGGGCCCTGGCAGCGAGTACCAATACGTCTCTGCGCGAACAATACTGGGACGGTCTGGTTTCCGGCACGATTCGCGGTGGGGTTGCCTATGCCGGCGCTATCCCCCGCCCACCGCTCCTGTGGGCCAAGCGGGTGAACGACGGCTACGTCCTCGACGGGATCGCACCCTTCGTCACCGGTTGGGGCATCGTCGATGTTCTCTTGGTGTCGGCGCGCGACGAGTTCGACAATTCCATCGTTCATTCCGTCGTACCGGTGGGCGAGGCCCCGGGTCTGACGATCGAGGAGCTTCCACTGATCGCGGCGCGCGGGAGCAACACCGTCCGAATCGTGTTCGACGCTTTCGAAATTCCCGATACCGACGTCTGTGCTGTCGTCAGCGACGAACAGTTCCAGAGCACCCAACTCCCCGGCTTGTGGCTCAACGGCGCGATGGCCATGGGCATCACCCGCCGCGCCGTGACCGAACTCACGGATCTGGGAGTCGACGCCGACGCGTTCGAAGAACAAGCCGCCCGGGCGCGCGCCGATCTCGATGCAGCACTGCGCGGCGGCGGCGACATGTCGGCCGCACGCGCCCGCGCATCGGAACTTGCGATACGAGCATCGGCCGCGCTCGTCACCGCGACCGGAAGCCGCGCCCTCGTCGGCAGCAACACCCCCGAGCGGCTCATGCGAGAAGCCACCTTCACTCTTGTCGCGGCTGGTCGACCGGAGATCAAGACAGCTCTGGTGGAACGACTCAGCGGATACTGAGTCTGCACGGTTGCACTCGATTACGCTGGGGCTCATGACCAGTGGAGAACCAGTACTCATCCCGGCCGGAACCGTGTTCACGCCGGAGGACCTGACGTTCTATGCCGATCGCGACTCCCGCAGTCTCGACGACGCCATCGCCGAAGCCGACCTTCTTGTCAGTTGCCCACACTCGGGTTCCGCGATTCCAGCAGAACTCTCACGTTTTCTCGCACCCGAGTTCACACAGCGGCTGCAATTCGACTTCACCGACATGTCCACCAGTCCCATCGTGCGCCGTTGGGCCGAAATCGATTCGCGCATCGTGTACGTGGAGAATCCGCACCCTCGCATGATTCGCGATCCCAACCGTGCGAAGCCCGAAAACCTGGAAGCGTCACTGCGCGAAGCCTTCGCCCGCGTCCACAAGGCCGGTGCAGGCAACAAAGCAGACCTCACCGGCGTCGACGCAGTTCGCCCTGTCACCTTCTCGTTCTACCCCCTGTTGCTCGAGCCGACCGACGACGCGGGCTGGAAGAACCTCGCCGAGACCTTCACCGAGACAGCCGAACACGGTTTGGGTGTCTACGAAAGAACTCGCGACGCACTGATCGAAGCCATGGTGGAGAAGAGCTTCGAACTCGGTCGATCGTTCACGACGTTGTCGTTCCACGACACGATGAACCACACCACCCGGCGGGACGGCGCCGTCAATGTCGAACGGCCTGAAGCAGATCGACTCCCCGACGTCGTCGCACTCTCTAATCGTGGCGACCACCACGGCAATCGACGCGGCGACAATCCCGTGACGATGGATCCGGAGCTCATTCGCACACTTGCGGTCTCACATCGCAAGGGATTTCAGGTCGACGATGCAGATGCCGTCGCTCTCAATCAGCCGTACCTCGGCAGTTTCGAAATCATCCGAGCCGGAGCCCGATTCGCCGAATTGAGCGCCCGCGCCGCCGAAGCCGGGATCACGTTGAGTGCGGTTCAGGCCGAATTCAAACGAGAATTCCTACTGGGAGACGAACTGGCCGCATACATCATGGAACCCGGCCTCGATTGGCCTACACCCGACGCCGAACGGGTGGACCAGCTCGCCCACGCGTGCAAGGCGAGCTGGGACCACTACCGCAACAGCTGACTCAGCAATATCACTCAGGCTGACTCAGCCGAGCACCACTCCGAACACCGCGCCGGCCGCAATCGTCGTGACGGCCAAGATGATGGTCGGCAGGAAGAACGAGTGGTCGACGAGCTTGGAGCCGAGCTTCGTGCTGCCCGAGAGGTCGAAGTTCGCAGCTGCGATCTGCGAACCGTTTGTCGGCAACAGATAGACACCGGCAAACGCTCCGGCCCACATGCCGCTCACCAGGCCGGGTGCAATCCCGGCCGCGAGACCGATCGGCACGATCGTCCTCGTCGCGGTCGACTGGCTGGTCGTCAGGACACAAACCAGGAAGACACCGAGCGCGAAGATCCACGGCGCGGCGTTGACCCAGTCGCCGACGGTGCTCGTGATCAGCTCCGAATGTGCGCTGATGAACGTGTCCGTCAGCCATGCCAGACCGAACAGCGCGATGGCCGAGACCATGCCGGCACGGAACACCGTCGACGAGGGCACGTCGGCAACGTTCGGGCGGCACACCAGCAGGATCAACGTACCCACGACGAACATCAGCATTTCGATGATCGGTGTCATCCCCATCGGGGAACCGTCGGCGGCTTCGGGGCGAATTCCCTTGAACAGGCCGAAGATCACGATGGCCAGAACGCCGGCCAGGAAGATCAGTGCCGCGTTTCGTCCGGTCTTCGTCGAGACGAGTTCGGTCTTGGACGCTGCACCAGGTCCGGCCAATTCGCCCGACTTCATCTTCGCCTGTATGTCCGGGTCGTCGTCGAGATCCTTACCGAGCCTGTTGACCGCGATGGAGGAGAGGACGATGCCGACGACAGCGGCCGGGAAGGTGATCTTGATGATGTCGATGAGTTCGAAATCGTAAGGCGGCACGTCGGTCAGCGTGACCATTGCCGCCATCGCCGCGGACACCGGACTACACGCCAGCGCCACACCGGTCGAGACAACCGACAGCGACAGCGGTCGTGACGGCCGCACACCGTTCTTGTACGAGACGTCGTATATGACGGGGAGCAGCGGGTAGAGGATGTTGGACGTACCGGCACCGACCGAGAACAGGAATGACACCAACGGCGCGATCAGCGTGATCTGTTTCGGGCGAGATTCGATCAACTTGGCTGCGATGGTGACCATCCAGTCGATACCACCGGCCGCCTGCATCATCGACGACGCGAGGACAACGGACAGGACGATGAGGAGAGCGTCGACCGGCGGACTGCCGACGTCCTCTCCGAAGACGAACACGAGGACGGCAACACCTGCGCCGCCCCACAGACCGAGAGCGACACCGCTCGATCTGGTACCCATGACAATCGCCCCGAGCACGACCGCCAGCTCGAGGACAATCTTGACTGCTTCCATCAGGCACTCGCCTTCTCGATAACAAGAGAATCGCTATAACAGGGCAAATAGTATGCTCTGCACTTCGGCTGCGGGCACGAACACGCTGTCGGTGGGAAGGGGCAATATGGTGGTCGTGACCAATGTCCTCGGTAGGTTCTCGCCCGCCACACGCGAGTGGTTCGGCGGCGCTTTCAGCGCTCCGACTGCTGCGCAGCTCGGTGCCTGGGAATCCATCGCGAGTGGCTCTCACACACTTGTCGTCGCACCCACCGGCTCCGGCAAGACATTGTCGGCGTTCCTGTGGGCCCTCGATCAACTCGCCGCGAAGGACGAAGGCGAACGCGCCACCAAAGTCCTCTACATTTCGCCACTCAAAGCGCTGGGCGTGGACGTCGAACGGAACCTTCGCGCGCCGCTGGTCGGCATCACACAAACTGCGAAACGTCTGGGCCTCACCCCGCCAGAGATCACCGTCGGTGTCCGTTCCGGCGATACGTCCCAGGCCGATCGGCGCTCGTTGATCAAGCGTCCTCCGGACATCCTGATCACGACGCCGGAGTCGTTGTTCCTCATGCTCACCTCCGCTGCCCGGGAAACACTGGTCGGCGTCGACACCGTGATCGTCGACGAGGTTCACGCGGTGGCGGGTACCAAGCGCGGCTCGCACCTTGCGCTCTCTCTGGAACGTCTGGACGGCTTGCTCGAGCGTCCGGCGCAACGCATCGGATTGTCGGCCACTGTCCGTCCCCACGAGGAGATCGGGCGGTTCCTCGCCGGTTCGGCACCGATCCGAATCGTGGCACCGCCTGCCGCCAAGACCTTCGATCTCACGGTCCGTGTCCCCGTCGAGGACATGACCGAATTGGGTATCGCGACGCCCGCCGACGGTTCCGAATCCCCCACCCCGCAAGCCGGTTCGATCTGGCCCCACGTCGAGGAACAGATCGTCGACCTCGTGCTCGATCACCGATCGTCCATCGTGTTCGCCAACTCTCGGCGCCTCGCCGAACGATTGACAGCCAGGCTCAACGAGATTCATGCAGAACGCATCGGTCTGGCCGTCGAGAAAACACCTCGCCCGCCCGCGCAGATCGGAGCTCCCACCGAGGTCAACTACGGCGCAGAACCCCTCCTTGCTCGCGCCCACCACGGATCGGTCAGCAAAGACCAGCGAGCCCTCATCGAAGACGACCTCAAATCGGGTCGATTGCGATGCGTCGTCGCCACCAGCAGTCTCGAACTCGGAATCGACATGGGCGCCGTCGACTTGGTCATCCAGGTGGAGGCGCCGCCTTCGGTTGCCAGCGGCCTGCAACGTGTCGGTCGCGCGGGCCACCAGGTCGGCGAGATCTCACGAGGCGTCGTCTTCCCCAAACATCGCACCGACCTGATTCACTGCGCGGTGACCGTCGAGCGCATGGTCGAAGGCAAGATCGAGGCGATGGCCGTTCCCGCCAATCCCCTCGACATCCTTGCCCAGCAAACTGTTGCGGCCACCGCTCTGGAACCGATCGACGTCGACGACTGGTTCGAGACGGTGCGCCGAAGCGGTTCCTTTGCAACGCTTCCCCGTTCGGCCTACGAGTCGACTCTGGATCTGCTCGCCGGGCGGTACCCCTCGGACGAGTTCGCCGAATTACGTCCGCGCCTGGTCTGGGATCGCGAGTCCAACACTCTGACGGGCCGCCCGGGTTCGCAGCGCTTGGCAGTCACTTCCGGCGGCGCCATCCCCGACCGCGGCCTCTTCACGGTCTACATGGTCGGTGAGAAAGCATCAAGAGTCGGCGAACTCGACGAAGAAATGGTCTACGAATCCCGGGTAGGCGACGTCTTTGCGCTCGGCGCCACCAGTTGGCGGATCGAGGAGATCACCTTCGATCGGGTTCTGGTCAGCCCCGCCTACGGCATGCCCGGTCGTTTGCCCTTCTGGCATGGCGACGGACTCGGTCGCCCTGCCGAACTCGGACAGGCGTTGGGACAATTCGTTCGAGAGACCGCGCTGGGTAACGAAGCCGACGTCGTCGAGCGTTGTCGCGTGGGCGGGCTCGATCACAACGCCACAACCAATCTGATCCAACTCGTCGGTGAGCAGAAGAATGCCACCGGGCAGGTCCCGTCGGATCGAACGCTGGTTGTCGAGCGCTTCCGCGACGAACTCGGCGATTGGCGTCTGGTGCTGCATTCCCCGTACGGCCAACGGGTTCACGCACCGTGGGCCCTCGCCATCGGGGCCCGCTTGCAGGAACGATACGGCGTCGATTCCAGTCCGACGGCCTCCGACGACGGCATCATCATCCGTCTCCCCGACACCGAGAACGAACCTCCCGGCGCCGAACTGTTCACCTTCGACGTCGAGGACATCGAAGATCTGGTCACCCAGGAGGTGGGTGGCTCGGCATTGTTCGCCTCCAGATTCCGCGAATGTGCCGCCCGCGCACTGCTTCTCCCACGCCGCAATCCCGGCAAGCGTGCTCCACTGTGGCAGCAACGTCAGCGGTCGGCGCAACTGCTGGACGTCGCTCGCAAGTTCCCGACATTCCCGATCCTGCTCGAGACCGTGCGTGAGTGCTTGCAGGACGTCTACGACCTGCCGGCACTGAAGGAATTGTTCGGCAAGATCGAACGGCGCCAGATTCGAATAGTCGAAGTGGAGACGCCCTCGCCTTCACCGTTCGCAAGTGCGCTCCTGTTCAACTACGTGGGCGCGTTCATGTACGAGGGCGACAGCCCCCTGGCCGAGCGACGCGCCGCCGCACTGTCGTTGGACTCCACGTTGTTGGCCGAACTCCTCGGCCGCGTCGAACTGCGCGAGCTGCTCGACGCCGGAGTGATCGAGCAGGCAGAACGTGAACTGCAACGGCTCGCTCCGGACCGCAAGGCCAAGGACCTCGAGGGCGTCGCCGACCTCCTCCGTATGCTCGGCCCGCTGACCACCGAAGAAGTCACCGAACGCTGTCTCGAAGATCCGGTCTCGTGGCTCGACAAGTTGGTCGCAGACAAACGTGCCCTCCACGTCTCCTATGCGGGCGAGAGCTGGTGGACCGTCGTCGAAGATGCAGCGCGCCTTCGCGATGGACTCGGCGTTCCCCTACCCATCGGGGTTCCGGCCGCGTTCATCGAGCCGGTCGATCAGCCACTCGACGACCTCCTGAGCCGATACGCACGCACTCACGGACCATTCACTCTCACGGATGCGGCTGCACGCTTCGGTATCGGAGTATCCGTCGCGCGTGACGTTCTCGGTCGGCTCGCGCTCGAAAAGCGTGTTCTCGAAGGAGAATTCCGCCCGTCTGCAACTGGGAGCGAATGGTGCGACGCCGAAGTCCTGCGCCGCTTGAGGCGTCGCTCGCTCGCCGCGGCACGGCAAGAGGTCGAGCCGGTCAGTACCGCAACGCTCGGACGTTTCCTTCCCGGTTGGCAGCATGTGGGCGGCACGCTGCGCGGAATCGACGGTGTTGCAACGGTAGTCGATCAACTTGCCGGCGTTCCGATTCCGGCGTCCGCTCTCGAATCGTTGATCCTGCCGAGCCGAGTCGCCGACTACTCCCCCGCGATGTTGGACGAACTCACCTCGACGGGTGAAGTCCTGTGGTCCGGATCCGGAGCAATCTCCGGCAAAGACGGGTGGGTAGTTCTGCACCCCGCCGACCTGGCACCGATCACGCTCAATTCGCCCGCCGACACCGATGTCTCGGAGTTGCAGAAGCGCATCCTCGACCTGCTGTCCGGCGGCGGTGCCTACTTCTTCCGCCAGTTGGTCGACGCGTTGCAAACTACGGAGTCGGCTGCAGACACGGTCGACAGTGCGGTGACGACGGCACTGTGGGAGTTGGTGTGGCTCGGACACATCGGTAACGACACCGTCGCACCGCTGCGCGCACTTCTCTCGGACACCACCAGAACCACCACAAGTCACCGATCGCCTCGACGTGTTCCTCGTGCCCGTCCGTACCGCGGAATGGCGCGCGCTTCAACCCCGGCTCGCACGGGACCGGCAACCGCCTCCGGTCGGTGGTTCCAGCTGCCGGCCATCGAACCGGACCCGACCATCCGGGCGCACGCCACGGCCGATCTGTTGCTCGAACGGTACGGCGTCGTCACCCGCGGATCGGTGATGAGCGAGAACGTGCCGGGCGGTTTCGCGTTGATCTACAAGGTACTGAGCACATTCGAGGACAACGGGCGCGCTCGACGCGGATACTTCGTGGACACCCTGGGCGGCGCTCAATTCTCGACGCCTCCCGTGGTCGACCGCTTGCGCACGTTCGGTGATTCCATCGAGGGGCGCCACACCTCCTCGGCTGCAGTCACTCTCGCGGCGTGCGACCCGGCCAATCCATACGGCGCAGCACTGCCGTGGCCGGCGTCGGGGGGCGAAGAGTCACCCGGACACCGACCCGGACGTAAGGCGGGAGCACTGGTCGTTCTGGTGGAGGGCGAGTTGGTTCTGTTCGTCGAGCGCGGCGG
Organism: Rhodococcus sp. MurmanLake-1; assembly: GCF_056945715.1. Classification (NCBI taxonomy): domain Bacteria; kingdom Bacillati; phylum Actinomycetota; class Actinomycetes; order Mycobacteriales; family Nocardiaceae; genus Rhodococcus; species Rhodococcus sp. MurmanLake-1. Next base: position 1,112,921 of record NZ_JBWZNF010000001.1, read on the forward strand.
TCGCACCATCCTGACATTCACCGACGACGGCGGAACTTTGCGCCTGGCAGCGCTGTCGCTTGCCCAGAAGGTGACTTCTCGCGCTGTCGACAAGTTGGTAGTGGAGAAGGTCGACGGAGAGACCATCCACGGCAACGATTTTGCTCCCGTCCTGGTCGAAGCCGGCTTCGCCGCCACTCCTCGCGGATTCCGTTTGAGATCATGAGGATTGAGGTCATGATGGTTGCGATCGTGAAGTGCTGGAGCGGCGACCATGCCTGAGGGCGATACCGTGTGGCGGGCCGCCAACGATCTGCGCGCTGCCCTGGCCGAGAAGGTACTCACCACCTGCGATGTCCGCGTTCCTCGCTATGCCACCGTCGATTTATCGGGACATCGTGTGGATTCCGTCGCCAGCCGCGGAAAGCATCTGCTGATCCGCGTGGGCGAAGCGTCCATTCACACGCATCTGAAGATGGAGGGTCAGTGGCAGATTTATCGCCCCGGCGAGCGCTGGCGCAGACCCGCCCACCAAGCGCGCATAATCTTGGCCACCGAAGACTCTGTAGCAGTGGGCTTTTCACTGGGAGTCACCGAGATCCTCGAACTGGGGCAGGAACAGGAGGCCGTCGGGCACCTCGGACCGGACCTGCTCGGGACCGATTGGGACAGTTCCGTGGCCGTCGAGAATCTTCGCGCTGCAGACTCCGTACCGATCGGAATCGCGCTCCTGGATCAGCGCGTGATGGCCGGACTGGGCAACGTGTACCGCAACGAGATCTGCTTCCTACGAGGCATTCACCCGAAAACGCCGACACACCGCGCCGGGAACCTCGACGAGATTGTGGATCTGTCATTCCGCACCATCAACGTCAACAAGTCGCGTCGCATCCGGGTCACCACCGGCGACACCCGCCCAGGTAGGCAAACGTGGGTGTACGGCAGACGCGGAAAACCATGCCGCCGATGCGGAACCCGCATCAGAGAAGACACCCTCGGACCGGATCAGCTCACCGAGCGAAATATCTTCTTCTGCCCCGTGTGCCAGCCGTTCACGCCTGGTTAGCGTTGATCAGCAGCCGGACGCAATGGCGCACAAATCGCTCGCGCTCGACGACGATCGAGCCGTCGAGATAACCGATGAACAGTGTGAACAACGCCCCGACCAGCCCGACTGCCACCAGCTGCTTGTCCACCGGATCAGCAATCTCGGACAACTGGTCGTACACCAGGTCCACGAACGCCGGCATCGATTCGATACCGCGTCCGCTCAGCACCGGCTCCGAGAGCGGAGCGATCAGAAGCACTCGCCCCATTGCCGGGTCGTCGACCATCAGCTTGACGAAAGCGTCGACCGCAGCGGTGGCGACTGCCTCGGATGTCGTCTCGGACTCCACTGCCGTGGCGAGCGCCGACTGCGCGCGCTCGGCGACAAACGTGTGGACCGCGACAACGTACTGATCGCGATCGGTGAAGCTCTCGTAGAAGTACCGCTCGGTCAGACCAGCGGCCTTGCAGACCGCTCGCACGTTGACGGCCGGACCGTCGACCGCACCGAGCAGTGTCACTCCGACGTCGAACAACGTCGCCTTTCGAGTGGCCCTGCGTTCTTCGATGCTCACAACTTCCCCACTTCGCCGACACTTGTTCTTCAATGCACCCGGTATTCGATCCTTGACTACCGCTGTTGTCGATCCTAATCTGACAACATGCGTAGTCAACTTGGCGACAGCAGCACCCCGGTTCCCCTCGGTCCGGATTCCCTGACCTGGAAGTATTTCGGCGACTGGCGCGGGATGCTCCAAGGTGTCTGGGCAGGTTCGATGCAAAACATGCACCCTGGTCTCGGCGCCGGGGTCGAGGAGCACTCGCAGTTCTTCGACGAGCGCTGGGAACGGCTGTACCGCTCGCTGTATCCCATTGCCGGCGTGGTCTTCGACGGCGATCGCGCGCAGCAGACAGCCGAAGAAGTCCGTGGCTATCACACACGGATCAAGGGCATCGACAAGCTGGGACGCCGGTACCACGCACTTGATCCCGACACCTTCTATTGGGCGCACGCGACATTCTTCATGGGCACCATCGTCACCGCCGAGAACTTCTCCGGTGGCCTGACCGAGGCCCAGAAACGACAACTCTTTACCGAGCACATTCAGTGGTACCGCCTGTACGGGATGAGCATGCGCCCGGTTCCCGAAACCTGGGAGGCATTTCAGGAGTATTGGGACCACATGTGCCGCAACGTACTCGAAGACAACAAAGCGACCCGCGACGTCTTGGATTTGTCGGGGCTGGGAAAGCCCCCGTACATGACGTGGCTACCCGATCCGTTGTGGCGGCTCACGCGGATTCCCCTCGCCCGCGGATTCGTGTGGCTGACAGTGGGCATGTACGACCAACCGGTTCGCGACCTTCTCGGCTACTCGTGGACCAGTCGCGATCAGAAAATTCACAACGCTGTCGGCCGCACCGTCAACGCCGTCTTCCGCCTGGTGCCGTGGCGATACCGGTATCAACCGCGCGCTCGCGCGGGATGGGACCGAGCCAGCGGCAGAATTCCCGCCGGGGCACCACTGGTCCACACACCGGCGCGCAATCTACCGCCGCTCGAGCAGCGAGATAATCCGATGCACTACAGCCCGAGGGTCTGATCTGCCATGCTCTGAACATGGAGTGGGACCTGCGAACACTGCTGAACCGGCCGATCACGTCTCACGGTGCGCCGCTGGGACAAGAACGTGTGGCGGCGAGAACCACCGCGTACATCTACGGCAACATTCTTGTCCTTGCCGCACTCGTCCCGGTGACGAAATCTCAGGAATCACTGGGCGCCGCGATTGTGGTCGGCACGGCATTGTCGACGTATATCGCCCACACATTTGCCGAGAGCGTCGGCGAGAGCATTCGCAACGACCGCCGTCTCACCACCGCGGAGAGAATCGACTCGCTGCGCGATTCTGTCCCGATCCTCACCTCCGCGGTTGTTCCTGTCGCCATTCTCGCGACGGCGTGGTTCAACTTCCTGGAACCACGGACGGCGCAGTTGATCGCGGAAATCGTCTTGATCCTGCGCATCGGATCCACGAGTTACGTGATCAGCCGCCTTCACGGCGAGAAGGTCAGCACGAACACACATCTGGCAGCCTTCGGCCTCGCTGCCGTCGCCACCCTCATAGTCGGCTTGAAGATAGTGCTCACTCATTGACGAGCCACAACTGCAAATTGCCAGGCCTGAAGGGGTACTGCCGTTACCCGGCTGAGCAGTCACTCCCACCGAACCAGTGGCCGCCGCTACCGTGGACGACATGAGCATCCCGAGCCTGAAACTGAACAACGGCGTCGACATCCCCGCGCTGGGCTTCGGCGTCTACCAGACCCCGCCGGACGAAACTCTCGCCGCAGTCGAGTCCGCGCTGTCGGTGGGTTATCGCCATATCGATACGGCCGCGGCCTACGGCAACGAGAAGGGCGTCGGCGAGGCGATCCGGCGATCCGGTCTCGATCGCGGTGAGATCTTCGTCGAAACGAAAGTCTGGATCACCGACTACGGATACGACGAGACCTTGCACGCCTTCGACAAGAGCGCAGGCAAACTCGGAGTCGAGCAACTTGACCTCCTCATCCTTCACCAGGCGTTGCCGAGCGAGTTCGAGCGCACCATCGACGCATACAAGGCGCTGGAAACACTTCTCGCAGACGGCAAGGTTCGTGCCATCGGAGTCAGTAACTTCATGCCGGATCACCTCACCCGACTATTGGACGCAACGTCCGTGGTGCCGGCGGTCAACCAGATCGAGGTCCATCCGTACTTCAGGCAGTCGACCTTGCTCGAGGCCGACGCCGATCACGGCATTCTGTCTCAGGCATGGTCACCGATCGGCGGAATCACGTTCTATCGCGACGGCTCTCACGGCTCAACCCTCGAGGACGCCACCATCGGCGCTATCGCTTCCTCTCACGGCAAGTCTCCCGCACAGGTGATGCTCCGCTGGCACCTCCAGCAGGGCCGCCAGGTGATCCCCAAGTCGGTGACTCCCTCACGCATTGCGGAGAACTTCGACGTGTTCGACTTCGAACTCACCACCGAAGAACTCTCCGCAATCGACGCACTCGACACCGGAGTTCGCGGCGGTCCCGAACCCGAGGTCATCACTCGCGAGAAGTTCGGAATCGAGATCCCCGAAGCGTGAAAGACCCAGCAGCTCGGGTGGTCTAGCTGGCGCTCCACCCTCCGTCGATGGTGTACGACGCCCCCGTCACCATCGACGCCTCGGTCGATGCCAACCAGCCCACCAGCGATGCCACCTCCGCAGGCTCGACCATCCGTTTGATTGCGCTCTCGGTGAGCATCACCTTTTCGACAACCTCGGATTCACTGATTCCGTGAACCTTTGCCTGGTCGGAGATCTGGGATCGCACCAGTGGCGTCAGGACGTAGCCCGGATTGACGCAGTTGCTGGTGACACCGTGTGGGGCGCCTTCGAGCGCAACAACTTTCGACAGTCCTTCGAGTCCGTGCTTAGCCGTGACGTATGCACTCTTGAATGCCGAAGCGCGGAGCCCGTGGACCGAGGAAATGTTCACGATGCGACCGAAACTGTTGCGGTACATGTACGGCAGGGCGGCCCGAGCGAGGAGGAATGGCGCTTCGACCATGAGGCGCTGAATCTTCCGGAAGTCCTCGACGTCGAAATCCTCGATAGGACTGACCCGTTGTATGCCGGCGTTGTTGACGAGTATGTCCGTCTCGAGTGACAGATCCACGAGTTGGTCGGTGTCGAGGAGATCGACGGCCCACGCAGTGCCGTCGATCTCCTCGGCCAGGGACTTCGCGGCGACGTCGTCGAGATCGGCGACGGTCACGTGCGCGCCGCGGGCGGCGAGGAGTCGAGCACACGCCTCGCCGATCCCGCTGGCACCACCGGTGACCAGAGCAGACTTTCCGGTCAGCGTCATACAGACACACCGGCCCGCTCGTCGGCGAGAACACGGGCGTCAGCGGCGTCGACGGACTCGAGCGAGATTCCCTTGGTCTCCCGCGCGAAAATGACTGCAACGATGGTGACCAGGGATGCCAGCAGGAGATAGATCGCGATGGGGACCGAGGAGTCGAACTTGCTCAGCAATCCGGTCGCGATGATCGGAGCCAGTGAACCCGCCACGATGGACGTGACCTGATAACCCAGGGAGACACCGGAGTAGCGCATCCGAGTCGGGAACATCTCGGCCATGATCGCGGGTTGGCCTGCGTACATGAACGCGTGGAACACGAGCCCGATGATGATTGCCGACAAGATGACTGCATTGTGCCCGCTGTTCATCATCGGGAAGGCGAAGAATCCCCACGTTCCGGCGGTGACGGCGCCGATCATGTACACCGGGCGTCGACCGATCGTGTCGGACAGTTTGCCTACCAACGGAATCACTGCGAAGTGCACGGCATGTGCCATCAGCATCCACCAGAGGATGTGCGCCGTGTCCGCATGAACGACGACCTTGAGGTAAGTGATCGAGAAGGTCACCACGAGGTAGTACATGACGTTTTCGGCGAAACGCAGCCCCATCGCGGTCAACACTCCGCGCGGGTAACGCTTGACGACCTCGAAAACGCTGTACGAGGTTGCCTTGACCAGTTCTGCTTCCTTCTGCGCCGCAATGAAAATGGGAGCATCGGTGACCTTGGTCCGAACGTAGTACCCGACCAGAACGATCACCGCGGAGAGCCAGAAGGCAACGCGCCAGCCCCAACTCATGAAGGATTCGTCCGAGAGCGTCGACGTCAGGATCAACAGCACGACCGTCGCCACCAGGTTGCCCATCGGCACGCCGGCCTGAGGCCACGACGACCAGAATCCGCGCGATCGATTCGGGCTGTGCTCGGCGACCAGGAGTACCGCCCCACCCCATTCGCCGCCGACCGCGAATCCTTGGATGAAGCGCAGCGTGACCAGCATTGCCGGCGCCCAGTAGCCGATCTGACCGTAGGTAGGCAGGCAGCCCATCAAGAACGTTGCGGCGCCGACCAACAGCAAACTGAACTGCAGCAACTGCTTTCGGCCGAATTTGTCTCCGAAGTATCCGAAGACGATTCCGCCGAGTGGCCGGGCGGCGAATCCGACGGCGTAGGTGATGAAAGCCGCGATGATCGCATCCAGCTCGTTGCCGCCGCCGGGGAAGAAGACCTTGCTGAAGACCAGCGTGGCCGCCGTGCCGTACAGAAAGAACTCGTACCACTCGACCACGGTGCCCGCCATCGAGGCGCCGACCACCTTCTTCAGCCCCGATGGTGGGGCTTGGCTCTCAGGTTTCGGCATGTTGTCGACGCTCATCGTGGACTCCCTCGTCTTCAGTTCGCGATTCGCCTGCTCTTCACGATCAGGAATGTGACCGCTCGCACATTTTTTGTGACTCGATGAGTATCAGTGCAGATTGATGGCACGACAATGACAAATCTCGCACCATATAGGTGCAAAAATGCAGATATGACTCTCGGACTGAGCCCGGACGACCTACTAGTGCTTCTCGCGGTCGGTCGCACCGGTCGCTTCAACACCGCCGCCGACGACCTCGGCCTCAATCACACCACCATCTCGCGCCGCATTTCCTCGCTCGAGAAGTGTCTCGGCGGCCGTGTCCTGGTTCGCTCGTCCGGCGGCTGGGAGCTGACCGACCTGGGCAGACAAGCCCTCAGCGCGGCCGAGCGCATCGAGGCCGCGGTGAACGAACTGGCGCTCGACTCCACCGGTCAGCAGCAACTCGACGGCGTCGTGCGAGTCTCGGCGACCGACGGATTCAGCGCATACATCGCGGCGCCCGCCGGCGCCGCGGTTCGCAGACGCCATCCCCGCGTCAGCGTCGAGATTGTTGTCGCAACCAGAAAGGCGTCGCAGATACGCTCGGGCCTCGACATCGAGGTTGTGGTCGGCAAGCCTCAGGTTCACCGCGCCGAAGCAGTCCATCTGGCCGACTACGCGCTGGGTTTGTACGCGTCCCGAGACTATCTACGTCAGAATGCTGTTCCCGAGAGTGCCGCAGATCTGGCCGATCACTCGCTCGTGTACTTCATCGACTCGATGCTGCAGGTCGACGAACTCGATCTGGCTCGCAAGCTCACAGTTTCCATGCCCGAGGCCGTCACGTCCACCAACGTGTTCGTCCACATCGAGGCAACGCGCGCGGGTGCCGGCATCGGCCTTCTCCCCTGTTTCATGGCCGAGCAGCACGACGATTTGATTCGCGTTCTACCGGCTCACATCGAGGTGAGACTTTCCTATTGGTTGGTGGCCCGTTCGGAATCCTTGCGACGCCCGGAGGTCGCAGCGGTGGTGACAGCTCTTCGAGAGACGGTGGATCGCAAGCGATCTCAACTCCTCGGTTCTCCCGGGACGAACGAAGCGCTCAGTCCAGAGTCGAACGATGCTGGACGATGACCTTGCGCGCCAATTCGGCGATCTTGACGTTCATGTTTTGTGAGGTTCGCACCAGAATGTCGAAGGCCTCGTCGTCGGACACACGATGCAGTGCCATCAGCAGACCGACGGCCTGACCGATTTCGCGGCTGCTTGCCAGACCACGTCGCAGCGAGTCGGCATCCTCGCCTCGCGTCAGCGCAGTGACGGCCACGGATGCAAATGACGCCAACATGATCGCGTGGTCGGCAACGGTTTCGGTGAAAGCCCCCGGAGTGTCCGAGAAGAGGTTGAGGGCACCGAACTTCTGACGATCGACCATCAGCCGGAACCCCATCGATCCGCGAATGGGTGTCTCTGCCACTACTTTCCGAGCGAACTCGGGCCACTGATTCGGGGTGCGAAGGTCCGACTCGAGTTGCGGCGCCTCCGTATCGAGGGCGTCGATGCACGGTCCCTCACCGGTGGCACGCTCGAGATCGTCTGCATAATCGGCGATCTCGTCGCTCGCCGCTACGGTGACGTTGGTGTTTCCACGTCGCAGCATCAGACTTGCGTGGTCGCAACCGGGAATCAACTCGACAGCCGCCGAACAGATCGCGGAGTACACCTCGGCGCTGTCTGCCGCGGAGTAGAGGATCTCCGCCAACGCCGCGAACACTGCCTTGGGTTCTGTCAGTGCTTGGTCGCGCTCAGCCATCTCCATACACCTCGGGGTCTACCGTTCATCGAATTCTTCATCGAACGGTACAAACCTTACTTACTCGACCTGATGGGGTCGCCGCCGCTCGCCGATTCCCGCCCGTCCGTCCCCTGAAAAGCCTCCGTAGCTGCGCGGTGATGCAGCGCCGTGACCGTGGTGATCTGCTTGGACACCAGGTCGTTGAGTTCGCGGTACTGCTCCTCGGTCTCCCCGGCCGGAATGTCTCGCAGGACCTCCCACATCGCACTCTTGCCGCACAGCGCGGTCCGCATGATCTCGAGCGTTGCCAACTTCACGAGGCGATTACGCCAGATGGCGTCGACATGGACGAGACGTCTGATCCGATTGACCGTCGCGTCGATCTTGGAGTACCGCGGCAGAGATATGCCCTGGGTGTCCTCGATCAGTTGCAGCAGCTGCTCGATCTCGTACTCGAGCTCACCCGGCAACGAATCCAGCTCACCGTCGGCCCAGGCACCGTACGAGTCCGCGAGTGACCGCGAGAGTTGCAGCCCCACCATCGCCCCGCACAGGTGAGTGACCAGATAGCCGGTAGCTATGTGTTCCTCAGCAGATCGCGACCGATTACCGAACATTGAGATCCTCCTGGGCGACGCTCGACCGGTCTGTGCTGACACGGGTGGTGATTCGCCATCCGCCTACCCGCGACAGACCGAGAACAAACGACAGGCGACTCAGACCCGATCCGGCACCACGACGACGGGCTCGAGGATCTCGGCCCGCGACTCCGGCGCTGCGGCGCGCAATGCGTCGGCCGACTCGTCGTCCGGCTGGGTCTGAGACTCGATTTCGGCTTCGACACGCGCTCGGTACGTGTCGACCTCGCGTTCGACGGTGGCGGCATCCCAACCGAGAATCGGGGCAACCAATCCGGCGACCTGCTGTGCGCAGTTGACACCACGATGCGGATATTCGATTGCGATACGCGTACGGCGGGCGAGGATGTCGTCGAGGTGCAGTGCCCCCTCGGCCGCGGCGGCGTACACAGCTTCGACCTGAAGGTAATCGGGCGCGTCCGTGATGGGCTGCAACAACTCCGGTGTCTGCCGGCCGAGTTCGAGGACCTCGGTGATGAGCGAACCGTAGCGGTCGAGCAGGTGCTTGACGCGATACGGATGCAAGCCGTACTGCTCGCCCAGTTGCACGGTCTGGTTGATCAACGCGAAGTATCCGTCGGCGCCGACGAGCGGTACCTTCTCCGTGATCGACGACGCAACCCGCGCCGGAATGTCTTCTGCTGCGACGTCGACGGCGTCTTCCGCCATGACCCGATACGTCGTGTACTTTCCGCCGGCGATGGCGACCAGACCTGGAGCCACACGGGCAACGGCGTGCTCGCGCGAGAGCTTCGACGTCTCGTCGCTTTCACCGGCAAGCAGCGGACGCAGGCCGGCGTACACACCGTCGATGTCGGCGTGCGTCAACGGCGTGACCAGGACGGAGTTCACGTGGCCGAGGATGTAGTCGATATCTGCTTTGGTTGCCGCCGGATGTGCGAGATCCAGGTTCCAGTCGGTATCAGTGGTGCCGATGATCCAGTGACTGCCCCACGGAATGACGAACAGCACCGACTTCTCGGTACGCAGGATGATGGCGGCTTCACTGACGATGCGATCGCGCGGGACGACGATGTGTACGCCCTTCGACGCTCGCACCCGGAACCGTCCGCGCTGACGTGAGAGCGCTTGGATCTCGTCCGTCCAGACACCGGTCGCATTGATGACGACGTGACCCTTGACCTCGGCGGTACGGCCGTCTTCGCAGTCCCGAACACGAACTCCCGAGACCCGATCCGCTTCCCGCAGAAAGCCGACGACCTGCGTCGACGTTCGGACGACCGCGCCGTAGTGTGCAGCGGTCCGTGCGACGGTCATGGTGTGCCGAGCGTCGTCGACGACGGTGTCGTAGTACTGGATGCCACCGGTCAGCGAACTGCGCTTGAGGCTCGGCGACATGCGTAGTGCGCCCGCCCGCGTCAAGTGCTTCTGGGAGGGGACCGACTTTGCGCCGCCCATTCGGTCGTAGAGGAAGATTCCCGCCGCCATGTACGGGCGCTCCCACACTCGGTGAGCCAGAGGGAACAGGAACTTCAGCGGCTTGACCAGGTGCGGAGCGAGCGTGGTCAGCGAGAGTTCGCGCTCACGCAATGCTTCACGAACGAGGCCGAATTCGAGTTGCTCTAGATAGCGGAGACCGCCGTGGAACATCTTCGACGAGCGACTGGACGTGCCGGATGCGTAGTCACGGGCCTCGACCAACGCAACCTTGAGTCCGCGGGTGGCCGCATCGAGCGCAGCCCCGACACCGACAACACCGCCGCCGACAACGACGACGTCGAATTGCTCGGTCTGAAGCTGTTCCCAAGCAGCTTCACGCTGCTGCGGGCCGAGAAACTGCGCACCTTGCTGCTTACTCAACCCGGTCTCCTGTAAGTCGACGACGAATCCGTTTACAGGCTAGTAGCTTGATCCACATACTGCGACAGCGCACGGATAACTGCGAACGCGCCCGAACATAGGAGCACAGTGAATCAATACATCGCCGCCATCGACCAAGGCACGACGTCGAGCCGCTGCATGATCTTCGATCACGACGGCGCCGTGGTGAGCGTTGCGCAGAAAGAACACGAACAGATTTTCCCGCGTGCCGGTTGGGTCGAGCACGACCCGGTTGCGCTGTGGATCAACACCCGGGAGGTGGTGGCCGGTGCTCTCGCGAAGGTCGACCTCACGCGAGCCGACATCGCGGCCGTCGGAATCACGAATCAGCGTGAGACGACCGTCGTTTGGGAGCGTTCGACGGGCAAGCCGATCTACAACGCGATCGTGTGGCAGGACACGCGCACGGATCAACTGTGTGTCGAACTGGGCGGCGACGAGGGTCCGGACAAGTACCGAGACAAGACCGGACTGCCACTCTCGACCTACTTCGCCGGGCCGAAGATCCGGTGGATTCTCGACAACGTGGACGGCGCGAGAGCCAAAGCGGAGGCCGGAGAATTGTGCTTCGGCACCGTCGACACGTGGATCGTATGGAACCTGACCGACGGTGTTCACGTGACAGATGTCACCAATGCGTCACGCACGATGCTGATGGATCTCGAGACCCTCCAGTGGGACGAATCGATCTGCGCGGACTTCGGAATCCCGATGTCGATGCTCCCGGAAATCCGTAGTTCGTCCGAGGTCTACGGCACCGGCCGTCCTCGCGGCAATCTCGCCGGTGTGCCGGTCGCCGGAATCCTCGGTGACCAGCAGGCAGCCACATTCGGCCAGGCCTGCCTCTCCGAGGGTGAAGCCAAGAACACCTACGGCACCGGCAATTTCATGCTTCTCAACACCGGAACGAAGCCGGTGCACAGCAAGCACGGACTGCTGACGACCGTCTGCTACAAACTCGGCGAAGCCCCTGCCGTCTACGCACTCGAAGGTTCCGTCGCGGTGACCGGCTCCTTGGTCCAGTGGCTTCGGGACAATCTCGGAATCATTCAGAACGCCAAGGACATCGAGCCGCTCGCCGCGAGTGTCGACGACAACGGCGGCGCCTACTTCGTACCCGCGTTCTCCGGACTGTTCGCACCCCGGTGGCGACCGGATGCACGCGGCGTGATCGTCGGCCTGACGCGGTTCGTCAACAAGGGACACCTGGCTCGCGCGGCGCTCGAGGCGACGGCATACCAAACCCGTGAGGTCATCGACGCCATGCGTGCGGATTCGGGAGTCGAACTGTCCGCGCTGAAGGTCGACGGCGGCATGGTGGTCAACGAAACCCTGATGCAGTTCCAGTCGGACATCCTCGGAGTTCCCGTCATCCGCCCGGTGGTCAACGAAACGACAGCACTCGGCGCTGCGTATGCAGCGGGCCTCGCCATCGGTTATTGGGCCGACACCGAAGACATCCGCAACAACTGGGCCGTCGGCCAAACCTGGGAACCGGCGATGGACGAATCCGAAAGGTCACGGCTGTACGCGGAGTGGAACAAGGCCGTCGAGCGGACGTACAACTGGTCCGAGTAATCACCCCGATCCTTCCATACCGGAAGAGCTGATCATGGTCGCCTATTGATACTCCTGAGGTATCAATAGGCGACCAAGTTGGTATTGGACGTGACCTACACCACTCTGCGAATCTCATTCAGGCGCGCCACGTTTCGGCGCCGCGAATGTTGCAGAGAAAGGTCGCCACGCATGAGTTCACCCACTCGCAGTTCCGAGGAGATCAACGCCAAGGCACGAAGAGCCGGTATCGCTTCATTCATCGGAACCACCATCGAGTGGTACGACTTCTATATCTACGGCACCGCTGCTGCCCTGGTATTCGGCGAGATCTTCTTCTCCGACACACTGCCGAACGGAGTCGGCACGCTCCTCGCCTTCATCACCCTGTGGGCAGGCTTCCTCGCCAGGCCGATCGGCGGGATCATCTTCGGCCATCTCGGCGACCGGATCGGGCGCAAGAACACTCTGGTCATCACCTTGATGATGATGGGCGTCGCCACTGTCGGGATCGGACTCCTCCCCACCTACGGGCAGGTCGGCATGTGGGCCCCGATCGGTCTGGTCACCCTTCGCGTGATCCAAGGAATTGCGGTCGGTGGTGAGTGGGGTGGCGCGGTACTCATCGCCAGCGAGAACGCACCGAAGGGCAAGAGCATCCTCTACTCCGCGTTCGCTCAGCAGGGCTCGCCCGCGGGAAATCTGTTGGCGACCATCGCATTCTTCCTGCTGTCCTCGATGCCGACGCCGTCATTCCTTCTCTACGGCTGGCGAATCCCTTTTCTCGTTTCGGCAGGCCTGGTCATCCTCGGCATGATCATTCGCCTGAAACTCGAAGAGTCCGACGAGATGAAGGCCGTTCTCGCCCGCAAGAAGGTCGTCAAACTTCCGCTCGCCGAAGTATTACGCAAGCACTGGGTGCTGGTTCTCCTCGGCGCCGGCGCACTCCCCCTCGCCCAGGTCACCTATTTCAAGAACACCTTCGCATTGTCCTGGGCTACAAAAGAACTCGGATACGACCGCGGCACATTCCTCGCCGCTATCGCGATCGCACTTGTCGTGCAGTTCATCGTCCAACCGTTCGGGGCCGTTCTGGTTTCCAAGATAGACATGCGGAAGGCCATGTGCCTGATGGTGATACCGGAGTTCGTTCTCATGCCCGCGATGTTCTTTGCCATCAGAACCGGGAACTTCACCATCGCAGTCGTTGCGATGTGTCTCGCCACGATCCCGCACTCGATGTTCTACGGCGCCATCGCCGGCGTTCTCGCTCGCGCCTTCCCTGCGAACATCCGTTACACGGGTCTGTCGACGGCGTATCAACTGTGTTCCCTTGTCGTCGGCGGCGGAACTCCGGTACTGGCGCAGTGGATGCTCAACACGTCAGGCAACATCGTCGGGGTCGCGATCGTGTCCGGACTGTACGCACTTGTCTCGCTGATCTGCACCCTTCTCCTGCTCCGACGTACCGGCTACAACGCAAGCGAACTCTCGACGGCCGAGCAAGCGGATTACGACGAACTCGAACTCGAGAACGCTCTTGCCGATACTGCAAACTCGCCGAAGTCCGAAGCGGGTGAAATTCCTACCGGGAGGGCAACCGTCTAAGCCAGGGACGGCAGCGCCTGCTCGGACAATTTCAACACTTCGAGAAGAGCAGGTCTGTCGTCTCCATCTCGCCAGGCGATACGCAGTTGAAGGGGAGGAGGTGGATCCATGACGGGAACAAAGACAACATCAGGGTTCACGATGCTTTGGGCCACCGACGAAATAGTCAAAGAGCATCCGATTTCCGCGGACACCAGCGCGATCAACGACATCGAATCCGGTGCCGTCTGCACGATTCGAGCCAGGAACCCTGCGTTCTTCGACGCAGTGAGCAGAGACTCCCGCAGAATCGAACCCGGCTCCGCCGGAAGCGTCACCCAATTCTCGGACTCCAATTCGATCAACCGAACCGATTCCCTCGACGCCAACGGGTGGTCTTTCGACATGGCAACCAGAAAGTTCTCCTCGGCGATCAATCTCGACGTGATCCCGAGCGGCGGGACGGTCCACCGGACCATCCCGATGTCGAGGCGTCGATCGAGCAACATCAACAACGCCTCGTTCGCGAAAGCGGAACTGTCGAGCACAAATTCGATACCGGGATTCGTCTTTCTCACCAATTTCGCCCACCGCCCGACGAGTAGGTGCGACGAGGTTCCCGCGAAGCCCAGACGAACGCGACCTGTCGTTCCCTGGCCTGCCGCGGATACCGCGATCTCGGCCATCCGGCACGCGTCCAGAATTTCGCGCGCCGGAAGCAGCAGTGCTTCACCGGCAGCAGTCAACCGCACAGCTCGAGTACTTCGATCGAACAACGGCGAACCGAGCTGTTTCTCGAATTGCCTGATGGTTCGACTCAGCGGCGGTTGCGCAATCCGAAGCCGCTGAGCCGCACGGCCGAAATGTAGCTCCTCAGCCACCGCGAGAAATGCGTTGATCTGATGAATTTCCACCCGACATTGTTGCGCCACACCGGCCGACCATGTCAAGTTTCCGAAACCGACCAAGTGCGCGAGAACGTAAGAAGAGGTACACACGTGGACAAGACGCTCTCGATGAAAGAGGCTATCGGTCGATACGTCGGCGACGGAATGACTGTTGCGTTGGAGGGCTTTTCGCATCTCATTCCATTTGCCGCGGCACACGAGATCATCCGGCAGGGCAGGAAGGACCTCACGCTGTGCCGGATGACGCCGGACATCGTTTCCGATCAACTCGTCGCCGCCGGCTGCGTCCGAAAGCTGGTCGCTTCGTTCTTCGCCAGCGGCTCCGCAGGTTCTCTGTACGAGTTACGCAGACGCATCGAGAACCAGGACCCGCTCCCCCTCGAAGTCGAGGAATACAGCCATTACGGCATGGTGTGCCGGTATCAGGCGGGAGCCGCCAGGCTTCCCTTCTTCCCGCTACGGTCGTACGCCGGTAGTGATCTACCCGCACTCAACCCACAACTGAGACTCGTCGAGGACCCGTACGGCGGCGGGAGCGTCTACGTTGTGCCGCCATTGAATCCGGATGTCACGATCATCGGCGCACAGCGAGCGGACACGTCCGGGAACGCGCAGATCTGGGGCATCGCCGGGGTGCAGCAAGAGGCCGTGTACGCCGCGAAGAAGGCAATCGTCGTTGTCGAAGAACTGGTCGACGACGAGGTCATCAGGTCAGACCCGAGCCGAACTCTGATTCCCTCGCATGCAGTCGACGCGGTTGTCGTCTGCCCGCGCGGCGCACACCCGTCGTACGCGCAGGGATACTACGACCGCGATTGCGGCTTCTACCGACGCTGGACTGAAATCTCCAAAGACCCTTCACGGCTGAGAAATTGGCTCGACGAATGGGTGTACGCACTCGACAGTCACGGCGAGTATCTCGCCAAACTCGGAGCCGACTACTGGTCGGATCTCGAGGTCGGACCAAAACTCTCCACACCAGTCGACTACGGGAGCAGACTATGACCACCACGATCGACACCGGTAGCACCACCTCCACCGAAACGATCGTCGCCGTCGCGGCACGCGAATTGGCGGGTAAGCGCCGGGTCTTCGCCGGAGTTGGACTACCCACGCTCGCAGTCGATCTCGCGCGGCACACGTCGAATCCGGACGTCGAGCTGATCTACGAATCCGGAGTGTGCGGTGCACATCCGTCGGCAATGGCCGAGGGTATCGCGGACTCCGTGGTTGTCTCCGGTGCCGAATCCGTGCTGAGCATGGCCGCGCTCTTCGGTTACGTCCTGCAAGGTGGCAACGTCGACGTCGGATTTCTCGGGGCCGCCCAAATCGATCGAACGGGCAGTCTGAACACAAGTTTCATCGGTGACTGGAAGAACCCGACGGTCAGACTGCCCGGAGCAGGCGGGGCCGTCGAGATCATCGCGAACGCCGCCGAGATCTTCGTCGTGATGCGTCGCCACGACCTCAGTTCCTTTCCGGCCGAGCTCGACTTCTGCACCTCACCCAGCCCCGCCCGCGCCCACGCCAGCGGTAAGGGCGTCATGCCGGCAGGCGCAGGAGTGACCAAGGTATTCACCAACCTCGGCGTCCTGACACACCAGGGCCCCGGCGGCGAATTGGAGTTGACCAGCGTCCACGAGGGAATCTCGGTCGATCAGGTCAGGGAATCGACAGGATGGGACCTCGCCGTCGCCGATCACGTCACCGTCACCACCCCACCATCGAGCACGGAGATCGATCTGCTCCGCAACACTATCGACAAGGTCAGGCTGTACCTGCGGTAACACTCTTCCGGAGCCTGCCGACGGCATCGACCAGCACGGCTTCGGGATACGTCGCGAAACACAATCGAGCGCTTCGACCGAGGTCAGCTTCGACCGCGAAGGCCGAACCTGGGACAAATGCCACGCCATGCTCGAGCGCGGCACCCAGGAGTTCGGTGGTGTCGACGTCGTCGACGAAATCCATCCAACAGAACATCCCGCCACGGACCTCGGAAAAGCGTGCACGCCCACTCAATTCCGTCTCGGCGGCCGTGACCAGCGCCTTCGCTCTGGCGCCGTAGCCTTCCCGGAGCTTGTCGAGGTGCGTTTCGAACCATTCGACGTCGGAGAAGAGGTCTGCGGCGATCTGCTGGGTGAGCGAAGACCCGCACAGGTCAGCGCCTTGCTTGATCAGTTCGACCGCCTCGCAGACCTTTCGGTCGCCGTGCAGCCAGCCGACGCGCAGCGCCGGTGCCAACACTTTGGAAGCACTGGACAGCCGAATCACCCTGTCCGACAACGCCGCCAGCGGTGCGGGCGGTTTCTCGCCGAAGTACAGTTCGCCGTACGGGTCGTCCTCGAGAACCCAGAACCCGTATCGGTCCGCCAGTGCCGCCAAGTGCGCTCGCCGCTGCGCCGAAAGCACCGCGCCCCGCGGGTTGTGGAAATTGCTCACGGTGTGCACAACTTTGGGCCGAAGACCGGCGGCGAGTTTCGCCTCGAGCGCGTCGGTGTCCATTCCGTCCTCGTCCAACTGGACGGGGACGAGACGAGCCTGCGCCGTCCGAAAGACCTGCAGCGCACCGGTATATGCCGGTTCCTCCACGACCACAACGTCACCGGCGTCGAGGAGGACCTGCGCGAGCAGGCTCAAACCTTGCTGAGAACCGTGTGTGATCACAACTTCGGACACGTCGAGTGCCCGCCCGATCTTGGAGGATTCGCGCTCGGCGATCACCTCACGGAGGCGCCGCAGGCCTGACGTCTCGCCGTATTGAACGGACGAGGGGTCACCGAGTGCGTCGTGGGCTGCCTTCGAGATTCGTTCCCGCGGAATGAAATCAGGATCGGGTAGTCCGCCGGCCAAGCTGATGACGTCGGGTCGGGCAGTCAAGGTGAGCAGATCGCGAATTGCAGAACTACGGAGTCCGTCCATACGAGCGGACAGCGCGGCGTGTGTCATGTGAAGCTCCCAGGCACGCAGAATGAAGGTCAGAGGAAAACACCCTGAGCCGTCCTGGGTCAACGGGGCGGGAGAGCGCCGAGATACCGACCCTTGATTCGGTCGGTATCTCGACTATCTCACCAATACTTCAGTATGTGAAACAGACTTCTCACATTGTAAGAAGACTCTGGTCCGTTCTCAGTCCAGGTCGTCGTGACGCATGAGCTGACGAGCTGCCTCGGTGATCGATCCGGTCAACGACGGGTATACCGAGAACGTCTGAGCCAGGTCGTTGACCGTCAGGTTGTTCTGCACGGCAATCGCAATCGGCAGGATGAGTTCCGAAGCGGTGGGCGCGACCACAACACCGCCGATGACCACACCGGTAGCCGGGCGGCAGAAGATTTTCACGAAGCCGCGGCGCAAACCGGACATCTTGGCGCGCGGGTTGGTGTTGAGCGGCAACATGACGGTGCGAGCAGGCACCTCTCCGTTGTCGATCGCGGCCTGCGAAACACCCACCGTTGCAATTTCGGGGCGCGTGAAGACGGCCGATGCGACGGTCTTCAACTTGATCGGGCTGACACCTTCACCGAGTGCGTGGTACATCGCGATACGTCCCTGCATCGCAGCCACCGACGCGAGCGGGAGCAGTCCGGTGCAGTCACCGGCGGCGTAGATACCGGAAACCGTGGTGCGCGAGACCCGGTCGACACGCAGGTATCCACCCTTGTCCAACTCGATGCCGACGCGCTCCAGGCCGAGACCGTTGGTGTTGGGGACGGAACCGACGGTCATCAGAGCGTGGCTTCCTTCGACCGTGCGGCCGTCGGAGAGCTTGACGATGATGCCCTTCTCGGTGCGCTCGACGGCGTCTGCGCGGGCGTGCTTGACGAGGGTGACACCGCGCTCGGCGAGGGCGTCCTCGAGCACGAGCGCCGCATCGGCATCCTCGCCGGGCAGAACACGGTCACGACTGGACACGAGTGTGACCTTGACGCCCATCTCGGTGTAGGCGGAGACGAACTCGGCACCGGTGACACCGGAACCGACCACGACCAGGTGCTCGGGCAGCTCGTCCAAGTCGTAGAGCTGACGCCACGTCATGATTCGCTCACCGTCGGGCTCGGCTCCCGGGATGATGCGGGGGCTGGCGCCGGTGGCGATCAACACGACGTCTGCGTCGATGGTCTTCTGCTCGCCGCTTCCGAGCGTCGCGCGAACCTGGTGTGCTGCCATACCGAGGAGCGGATCGGTCAGTTCGGCGGTGCCGGAGAGAACCTCGACGCCGACCGTCTGCAACCGTGCGCGAATGTCCGAGGACTGGGACAACGCGAGACTCTTGACTCGGGAGTGGATCTTCGGCAGTGACACCGAAGCCTGCTCCGGATCCAGAGTGATGCCGAGGTCGGATGCACGACGCATGTCGGTGCGGATTCCGGTGGACGCGATGAACGTCTTCGACGGGACACAGTCGAACAGCACACACGCGCCGCCGACGCCGTCCGAATCGACCAGGGTGACCGTGGCCCCGTGCTGCGCGGCTACCAGTGCCGCCTCGTAGCCGGCGGGTCCGCCACCGATGATCACGATCCGGGTCATGTGTCCTCCAAGTCCTCGCGTGGCCGGCAGGGGTCTCCCGTCGACCAGTGTCACGCTATTCGAGCACCACGTGTCGCGCAGTGCTTGTACCAGATTACTTGCGTCCGGTGGTCCGCTTCGCCACACCCTCGGACCACGGTTTAGGCTTGCGCCCGTGTCGATTTATGCCGCCTACGGTTCCAACATGCATCCCGAGCAGATGTTGTTGCGCTGCCCACACTCGCCCATGTCCGGGACAGGGTGGCTGCGAGGCTGGCGCCTGACCTTCAGCGGCGAGGACCTCGGCTGGGAGGGGGCTCTCGCCACCGTGGTCGAAGACCCCGATTCCAGTGTTTTCGTGGTCCTCTACGACGTCCCGGAAGAGGACGAAGTGAGTCTGGACCGCTGGGAAGGTGCCGAACTCGGTCTGCACCGCAAGATCCGCGTGCGGGTCGACACCGCAGGCGATGCGGTGCTCGCTTGGCTCTACGTCATGGATGCGTACGAAGGCGGGCTGCCGTCGGCCCGCTACATCGGCGTGATGGCCGACGCCGCCGAGATTGCCGGAGCGCCGGCCGAGTACGTGCGAGAGTTGCGGACGAGAAACAGCCGCAACGTGGGTCCGGGTAACGGTGTTACCGATTAGATAGCTGTCCTGCTCAAAGCAGCAGGAAATACGCGAGCACTGCAAGTGCTGCGAGTACCACCACAATCGTCAGGCCGATGAGCACACGCTTGGAACCGCGTGACTCCGATTCGCCTGCGGCAACTGCAGTTTCCGGCTCGACTGTTGCCACCCCGGTTGCAGTTTCAGCCGCCACCTTCTCACGTCCGAGAGTGTCGAACACCTCCGTCACGTCGTGTGAAGGCGGCAAACCGATCGGAACGATCGTGTGCGACGTCGAGGTGAAACCGGCAGCCAGAATTGCGGCCCCCAGCGCGGCCGACTGCTCCGGTCCGGGCCCGAGTTCACATCTGACACCGAGCTTTTCGGCGATTCCGGCCGCTATGGACATCATGGCTGCTTTGTCTGTCGCCGGTTCTCCGTCACCGGTGACGACTACGGCGTCCAGGTTCTCCGGCATCCAACCGAACGCACCTAGTGCCGTCGCGAGGCGTGAACTCGGTGAACTCCCGTCGCCGGCGAAGCCGAATGCGCGGCCGGCGGCGACGCCCGAACGCACCAGCGTGACCGCTGCCCCGGTGTCGTCGACGTGATAGATGCCGATGAGCGTGCCGGCGAGTGCCGCGATTTCCGACTCGAACCACGCCGAGACCGCCTCGGCGTCCGAGACGAGAGTGACCCGCTCGAGGCCTGCATAGACCAGTGAATCCTGCATGAGGGCCGCTGTGGACGAGTCCCAGCGCGACGGGTAGGTCGCGACGATGTCGGGCGCTCCCCCACTTCGACCACCACGATCGGGCAGCGGCTCGCATTCCTGCAACAGGCAGCGAATCGACGTCGCCACCAAATCCTCGGCGCGGTAACGGGTATCGGCCGTTCCGGAGACGCCACTCGGGTCCCCCACACGGCCGACAAAACCTGACCATGATTCCGAGAATTCACGGCCGGCACCCAATTGCTCGGTACCGCCGAGCACGGTCGTTCCGTCCTTGCGTTGATTGAGAATCGTGTCCCTGACCAACACCACCGGATCGGCCGAACCCGGATCGTTGGACGCAACTACAGCCGTCGACACCAATGTGCCGATTCGCACTCCCACACCTATGGACATGCCCGTACCTTCACTCGAACGACACGAAAAACGGTACCCCCGACGGGAACCGGAACTATCCCAGAACCAGGCTCGTCAGAACCTTCACACCGACGCCGAGTGCACGCTCGTCGAGATCGAAAGTGGGTTGGTGGATGTCGAGCTGATCGCCTTCACCCGACCACACGCCGAGCCGCGCCATGGCACCCGGCACGGTTTCGAGGTACCACGAAAAGTCTTCGCCACCACCGGATTGCGGGGTGTCCGCCAAAGCATCTTGTCCGACGGTCGCGATGGCGTCCTCGAACATCCGAGTGGACACCTCGTCGTTGACGACCGGTGGCACTCCGCGACGATAGTTGAGTTGGTAGCGAACTCCGGTGGGCGCGAGCAGTCCGTGGACGATTTCTTCCACGAGCGGTTCGAGCAACTCCCACGTGTCGTGATCGCCGGTACGTACCGTGCCCGTCATCATGCCGGTCTGCGGAATCGCGTTGGGCGCCTGACCTGCACTGACCGCACCCCACACCATCACGGTGCCGGTACGCGGATCGATACGACGGCTGAGCATTCCCGGCAGCCCGGTCACGACTGTGCCGAGTGCGTAGATGAGGTCCGTGGTCAGGTGCGGCCTCGACGTGTGCCCACCCGGAGAGTCGAGAACGACCTCGATCGTGTCTGCAGCAGAGGTGATCGCGCCAAGACGCATTCCGACCTGGCCTGCCTCGAGTCGCGGATCGCAGTGCAGAGCAAAGATTCTGGACACGCCGTCGAGCGCGCCGGCAGCGATGACGTCGAGTGCACCACCAGGCATGACTTCCTCGGCGGGCTGGAAGATCAGCCGAACCCCGACGGGAAGTTCGGGCAGCGTGGCCAGAGCCAATCCGGCGCCGAGCAGGATGGTGGTGTGGGCGTCGTGCCCGCATGCATGAGACACACCGGGGACCGTGGACGAGTACGTCGCCCCGGTCGCCTCCTGCATCGGCAAAGCGTCCATGTCGGCGCGAAGTGCGATTCGCGGCCCCTCAGGTCCGATGTCGCACGTGAGCCCGGTGCCACCGGGAAGGATCTTCGGCGACAGCCCAGCGGCGGTGAGGCGGGTCGCGACGAATTCGGTGGTCGCGTATTCGCGGCGAGCCAACTCCGGGTTGGCATGGATGTGTCGACGCCACGCGACGAGGTCGTCGGTGTGCGCGTGAATCCACGTGTCGATTGCCGCGTTCACCGGCGATCTACCCCTTCCAACAGACGGGTGCGTTGTTCTGGATCGGACGCTACCCGGACAGCAGTGCGGGCCAACGCAATTGCACCGTCGACTACCGCTCGATCTGCGGAGGTGGTGATACACGCGGCCGCGAACTCCGGCTGATGTGTCACTGCCCCCGATGAATCCAAGCCTATGACCGGGTGAATTCCCGGAATCACATTGGTCACATTACCCATATCCGTACTACCCAGTGGACGGGAGCGCTCCCATTCCGCTGCCAGTGGCACCCGCCCGAGGTCGACGATCTGTTCACGGTACGCCGCCGCCAGCCACGGATCGGGGGTCAACTCGGTGTAAGTGGGCGATACCGTGCGGATTTCGTGGGTGCATCCGGTGCCGAGTGCGCCCGAGGCGAAGCAGGCGTCGGCACGCTCGGACAGATTGGCCAACGACGCGGCCGTCTCGGCACGCAGGTAGTACAGCAGTTCGGACCGAGCCGGAACGATGTTGGGAGCAGTGCCGCCATCACTGACGATTCCGTGAATCTGTTGCCCTGGCTGGAGGTGCTGGCGCAACAGTCCGACCGCCACCTGCGCGAGCGTCGCGGCATCGGCGGCATTACGACCGAATTCCGGCGCAGCAGAGGCGTGCGCTTCGCGACCGTGATAGCTGACGGCGATGTCCGCCAGGGCCAGCGAGGTGGCACCGATGATGTCGATCGGTCCTGGATGAACCATCATGGCCGCGCCGACGCCGTCGAATGCACCACGCTCGAGCATCAGAACTTTGCCGCCACCGGTTTCCTCCGCGGGAGTACCGATCACTCGGACTGTGATCCCCAGTTCATCGGCCACGGTAGCCAACGCGATGCCGGCCCCGACCGCGGCGGCGGCAATGATGTTGTGCCCACAGGCATGACCGATCTCGGGCAGCGCGTCGTACTCAGCGCAGATCGCGATGACCAACTCTCCACTGCCGTAGGTGGCATCGAAGGCCGTCGGCAGATCGACGATCCCGTGAGTGACCGCGAAACCGTGCTGCGCCAGCAGGTCCGACACTTTGGCAGCGCTGCGGAACTCCTCGAAGGCAAGTTCCGGATCGCTGTGAATCGAATGCGACAGCGCAATCAGATCAGCCTCTACGGACCTGACTGCGCTGTCGACATTCTGGTTCACGCGATCATTGTCTCACCCGAAGGAGAAGTTGCTCTTGTCAGTCACCTGAGCGAGGTCCGCAAGCGCATCGCGGTGGATGCCTGCCTTGATTCCCGCCAAGTTCTTGCCGTGAGTCGACGTCAGTGCCGACGCCTTGGTCACTGCTGCGGCGAGTACTCCGTCGCCGTCGACCGTTTCCTGCACGATGCCGGCAGCAAGCGCGTCGGCGCCGCCGAATCGACGCCCCGTCGTCATCGCGTCGACTGCCGTCTGCTTGGGCAGACGACTGTTCAACAGTGCTGACATGCCGACAGTGAACGGCATGTTCAGTCCGACCTCGGGGAGGCAGTAGAAGCCGCGGTCCGCGCGCATGATCTGGAAATCGTGTGAGGACGCGAGCATGGCGCCGGCGCCGAACGCGTGCCCCTGCACGGCCGCGACCGTGGCCATCGGGAAGGTCAACAAACGGCTGTAGATGGTGTGGACCTTGTCCAGGTAGCCGGGCAGACCGTCGAGATTGCCGAAGATCCACGTCGTGTCCAGGCCGTTCGTGTAGAACTTGCCCGTCGCGGTGGTCACCAGGGCTGCGGGCCCCTCGTGCGCTTCGACCTCGTCCAACTTGCTGTGAACAGCGTCGATCCACTCAGGGCCGAAGCGGTTCTCGTTGTCCGTTTCGCCCTCGTTGCCGAGGTACAGGATGAATACGTCGCCGTCGCGTTCGAGATAAGGCATGGATGGGAGAGTAACGCCCGCCAACTCACCCGGCGAACCGACCCGACTCCTCAGTAGGGTTGCTCACATGGGAACGATCGCCGAGGCCGCCGCCGCTGCTCTGTCCGCCATGACTGGCTCTTCGTCACCGTCAGTCGCCATCGTGCTCGGGTCGGGGTGGACCGATGCCGCAGACGTGTTCGGCGACGCCGGTGCGGACGTGACAGCCGAAGTCTCGATGGCGGATCTTCCTGGCTTCGCCCCACCGTCCGCGCTCGGTCACGCGGGCACCATTCGTTCGGTGCGCGTCGGAAACACCGAAGTTCTGCTGCTGCTCGGGCGCGCGCACGCATACGAGGGCCACGATCTCGGTACCGTCGTCCACCCGGTCCGGACAGCCATTGCTGCCGGCGCCGACACGGTCATCCTCACCAATGCGGCCGGCGGTATTCGCGAAAACTACACAGTCGGTCAACCGGTGCTGATCAGTGACCACCTGAACCTGACGGCCCGCTCTCCCCTCGTCGGCGCAGAGTTCGTCGACCTGGTCGACGCCTATTCGCCGGAACTGCGTGCGCTGGCTCGCTCGATCGACCCGGACCTTGCCGAGGGTGTTTACGCCGGGCTTCCCGGTCCTCACTATGAGACTCCGGCCGAGATTCGAATGCTTCGTACACTCGGCGCCGATCTGGTCGGCATGTCGACGGTTCACGAGACCATCGCGGCTCGTGCGCTCGGCGCCCGCGTTCTCGGCATCTCCATGGTCACCAATCTGGCCGCCGGAATCACGGGCGCCCCGCTCGACCATCAGGAAGTGCTGGCGGCGGGCAAAGCATCGGCGGCCCGGATGGGAGTGCTGCTGCGTCAACTGGTCGAGCAGCTGTGACACCACTGAACGTCACCGAGTGGATCGACGCCGATCCGGACCCAGTTACCCGCGCAGAATTAGCAGCCCTTTCCGAACATGAACTGACCGAACGCTTTTCCGCACCACTGACGTTCGGCACTGCTGGGCTTCGCGGGCCGGTGCGCGGCGGGCCCAACGGCATGAACCTCGCGGTCGTCATCCGGACCACGGCCGGTCTGGCGGCCTGGCTGACAGCTCGCTGCCAGGGCGGGTCCCGCGTTGTGGTCGGCCGCGACGCCCGGCTCGGTTCAGAGGCATTTGCTCTCGCCGCCGCCGAGGTCATGGCAGCGGCCGGGTTCGAGGTGACCCTGCTCCCCCGCCCACTGCCGACACCGCTGGTGGCGTTCGCGGTGCGCAGGCTCGGGGCAGCGGCAGGTATCCAGATCACCGCCTCCCACAATCCTGCCGCCGACAACGGTTACAAGGTGTATCTCTCGGGCGGAGCGCAACTCGTCTCCCCCTCCGATCGTGAAATCGAGAGCGAGATCGCCCGCATCGGTAGTGCCGCCGACGTCGCGCGAGCATCGGTGATTCCGGCCGACGATTCTCTGGTCGAGGAGTACATCGCCCGCATCGCGACCCTCCCGCACGGCGACGCCCGCTCGATCCGGATTGCGCTCACGGCAATGCACGGCGTCGGCGGCGAGACTGCGACCGCGGCTCTGCGAGCAGCAGGATTCGACGACCTGCACGTCGTGGCGGAGCAGTTCGATCCCGACCCCACGTTTCCGACCGTCGAGTTCCCCAATCCCGAAGAGCCCGGTGCCGCAGACCGCCTGCTCGCCCTTGCCCGAAGTGTCGACGCGGATCTGGCGATCGCACTCGACCCGGATGCCGACCGCTGCGCCGTCGGAGTTCGCGACGGTGATCAGTGGCGCATGTTGCGCGGCGACGAAACCGGGGTGCTCCTGGCCGACCACGTACTGCACACGGCGCCCGAAGATTCGTTGGTGGCGACGACGATCGTCTCCTCGACTCTGCTCTCGAAGTTGGCGAAAGCTCGCGGAGCCAGGTTTGCGCAGACACTCACCGGATTCAAGTGGCTCACGCGCGCCGGCGACGGACTCGTCTACGCCTACGAGGAAGCGATCGGGCACTGCGTCGATCCGGATGTGGTGCGGGACAAGGACGGAATCTCAGCTGCCGTTCTGGTGGCCGACTTGGCTGCCACCCTCGCGGGCAGCAACAGAACCCTGTTGGACGTTCTAGGCGACTATGCCGTCGAATTCGGACTGCATCGCGGGGACCAAGTATCCCGCCGCGTCGAGGATTCGAGCGACATCGCCGAAATGATGAAACGACTACGCGCCGATCCTCCTGGCCAACTCGCGGGTGAGCCGGTCACGACCGAGGACTTGTCCCTGGTTCGCGGCGGTATGCGCACCGACGCAGTGATATTCGACGGGCCGTCGATCCGCGTGGTTGTGCGACCGTCCGGAACCGAGCCCAAGCTCAAGTGCTATCTCGAAGTTGTCGTCCCGGTGGCGAACCGCGACGACCTCGCGAACGCACTAGAGCAGGCGAAGGCCCGGCTGGCCGAACTTCGAACCTTCGCCCTTTCGCTCTAGCGGGGTCCGAACTGCCGATCGCCGGCGTCACCGAGACCGGGGACGATGAAAGCGTTCTCGTCGAGTCCGTCGTCGATGCTCGCGATGACCAGACGAACCGGGTGGCCGGACGCTGCCAGCGCGTCGACGCCGGCCGGAGCGGCCACGACGCACACTGCCGTGACATCCGTCGCGCCACGCGCGACCAGCAAGTCGATGGTGTGCACCATCGAGCCACCGGTGGCGAGCATCGGATCGAGCACGAACACCGGGATACCGGACAGATCCGCAGGCAGGGATTCGAGGTACGGAACCGGCTGATGAGTCTCTTCGTCACGTGCCATTCCGACAAAGCCGACGCCGGCCGACGGAATCAGCGCACTCGCCTGTTCGACCATGCCCAGACCGGCCCGCAGCACGGGTACCAACAACGGCGGCTTCGCGAGCCGGATGCCCGTCGTCGCTGCTACCGGGGTGTCGACCGGAAACTCCTCGACCTCCGCGTCACGCATGGCCTCGTAGACCAGCATGTGCGTGAGCCTGCGAAGTGCGGAACGAAAAGTTGCGTTCTCACTGCGTGCATCACGCATTGTCGTCAAGAGGGCCGCCGCGAGCGGATGGTCGACTACGTGCGTCTGCATGACCATCAGAATAGTTCCTCGGGAACCGGAGCACCCCGCGCGGCGTCCAAGAAGGAGTAAGCGCAACGGGGGGAAGACAAGTTGACAAATCTGGATCTGGACACTGAAAGCATCGCGGAGTTCGCCACGCGGTTGGGCACTGTTGCCGACAACGTCGCGCAAGCTCGACAGGACGCGGCGGGTGGCGATCACTTGGCTCTGTCCGCTGTGCTGGGGCTGATCGGCGGCGACTTCGTCGATGTCGCGAGCCGAGCACAGCAAGCGCACATCGACGACATCGATCGACTGTCCGCTGTGATCTCCAGCGTCCAGTCAGCCACCCGCGACGCTCACGCCGTCTATCTCGACTCCGAGGAATCGGTACGAACGACTCTCGCTGAAGCCGCACACTCATGATCGACGTCGACGCACTCGCACGACCGATCATCGATCTGGTCGACATTGTCGGGACTGGCGTCCCCAGCGCAAGTGGACCCGACGTCGGCATCCGAATCGCTACGGACGCCCTCGAGATCGCATACCAATTGGGAAGCGCTGCTCTGAGCGAACTGGCGTCCTCTCAGAGCTCGTCCACGGCACTCACCGCTGCGGTGACCAAAACCGAGCAGACGCAGACGTCGACGCGAAACCTCGCCGATCGTGGGACCGACATCGCCGGCGTCGTGGACGAAGCAACAACGTCCGTGTACGCGGGAATGACCGAACTCGGTGAGATTCTCCAGTCGTTTCTGACACTCGCGATCAAGGCCGGGCCGACGCTGATGACACCGACGGGCCAATTGATGTTGTTGTCGGCCGCGTTGGAGCACCTCGGACGCGCGGTATCGGTTATCGAGCGGGTACGCGGTGAGCTGGCGGGGTCGACCGACAAGATGTCCGCACTCGTCCCGTCCGTCCCGATACCCGATCCCGCACCTGGAGTCTCCGAGTCGGCGGGCGGTTCCGGTTCCGTCGGTGGTTCTGGTTCCGTCGGTGGAGTAGAGGTCGAACTTCCCGACGGCTCGATTGCCACCGCACCGAACGCCGAGGCCGCTGCTGCCGTACGCAACGCGCTTACTCAACAGGGTGTCCCGTACGCCTGGGGAGGCACGACACCCGGAGTCGGTCTGGACTGCAGTGGTCTGACGCAATGGGCGTACGGCCAGGCCGGAGTCGATATTCCGAGGTTGGCTCAGGAACAGGGAATCGGGAACCAGGTCGATCAGAACAATCTGATGCCGGGCGACCTCGCGGTCTGGGACGGCCACGTCGCGATGGTGATTGGCGGCGGCCAGATGATCGAAGCCGGCGACCCAGTCGAAATCAGCGCCATCCGAACCACGAACAGCGGCATGGGCTTTCACGGTTTCTACCGTCCGACAGAATGACAGGAAACATGAACGAGAACATGCGGGAATCACCGCCGATCATCACAGCCGTCTCCGTCAACCGCGCTGGAACCATCGCGGTCCGCGCCACGGAACACGCCATTCCCGTGGACCTGCGGATCAGCCAGGAGGAACTGCGGTACGGCGGGGAACGGTTGGCGCAACAGATACTCACACTGTGCTCGAAATCAGCGATCGAGGCCGGCGCCCGCCATCGTGTGGAGCTCGAGGAGACCGGAGTCCCGGCAGCGATCCTCGATCGGCTCGGTCTCGCGACCCGAGACGAACTGGCCGATGTCGACGCCGCCGAGGGCCAGATCCTTCCGTCGAGCTGGATGCGTTCGATATGAGCGAGATTGATCGAATCATGGAGCTGGCGAAACACCGGACCGGACTCTTGCAGGACGCCGTCGACGGGGTCGGCGCTCTGCGGGCAGTCGTCTCGAGCGAGGGTGGGATAGTCACGGCGACTGTCGACGGGCTGGGCGCTCTGGTCGATCTACGGATTACCGACGCAATCACCACGATGAATTCTCGCACTGTGGCCGCATTGACGGTGGCAACAATTCACCAGGCAGTTCGACAGTCCAACGACGAACGAGAGCGACTGGTCAGTGAGCTCCGAGTGGCACTGAAACAAACGTGACGAACCCCCGCTATGCCTTTCGCTCTGCGGTGGATAGGCTTCCGCCCATGGCTGGAGACATCGTCCCTATCGAAATCGGACTCACCGACGGAGACCTCGTCACTTTGTGGGCACCCCGCTGGCGCGAAGGCGACGACGAGTGGGAAGCGTTCCTCGGCCATGAGGAAGACCTGTACGGGTTCTCCTCCGTCGCAGAACTCGCGGCCTTCATCCGAACGGACTCCGACAACGACCTGGTCGAGCATCCGGCGTGGGCCGTCGTCTCCGGACTGTCGGCAGCCGAGCTCGAACCGGAAGAGAACTTCACCTTCGACTTCGTCGGCGTGCCGGAACTGGCCGCAGGTGACCCTGAGGCACTGGCGGTCTCGGAACTCGAAGACACCTTGAACATGGCTCGCAACATCGGCGAGGTGTGCGAACTGGACGCGGTCATCCGCTTCTTCAGCGGCCATCCGGTACTCGGCGCGCTTGCGACCGGCGCCGGCACCTTCGAAGGTCGCGAAGGCCTGGAGCTGTGGGACCAGGTCGGCGCTGCGATCGTCAAGGACTGGGACGCCGTTCTCGACGCCATCGACAAGGTGGTCACCTCCCCGAAGGTCGACGCAGCTGCCGTCGCGGTCGCCGAAGCTGAACTGCTCGCTGCCGCCGAGAACACCGTCGACGCCGACGATGTCGCCGAGGAGGGCGAGGACGAGGAATTCGACGAAGACGACCTCGACGAGGAGGAAGACGAAGTCGAGACCTTCTGGGGCGAGGTCGGTGTCGACCCGATCCGCATCATCACCTCAGCCGAGACGTTCTACACTCTGCGCTGCTACATGGGCGATCAGGCGATCTTCCTCGGCAAGGACGGACTGATCACCGTC
Source organism: Rhodococcus sp. MurmanLake-1 (assembly GCF_056945715.1). Taxonomy (NCBI): domain Bacteria; kingdom Bacillati; phylum Actinomycetota; class Actinomycetes; order Mycobacteriales; family Nocardiaceae; genus Rhodococcus; species Rhodococcus sp. MurmanLake-1. Next base: position 1,142,796 of record NZ_JBWZNF010000001.1, read on the forward strand.
TTCCGTAGCGAGCGCGCACTCGCCCGCTACCTCGCCGACAACCACGAACACGATCTCTCGCAGGTCAGCACGTACGGCGAAATTCAGAATGCTGCCGTCGACGGTTCACTCGAAATCGAAGTCACGGACGAGAACGTCTACGTTCTGCCCGGTATCGCCGACGACCTCGCCCAGGGCCCGGACGTCGTCGATGCCGAGCAACTGGAACTTGCCGTCGAATTGTTCACCGATGCAGCGGATTTCGCCGACGACGACTCCACCGAGGAGGCTCTGTCCGCGTCGAACGAGCTGGGTTGGTACGTCTCGTACCTCCTCAACCCCGATCCGTCGCGGATGGCTCCGAGTGCGCCGTTCACCAAGGAATCCGAGGCCTGGCGCGAACTCGAGCGTGAGTTCGAGGCCCGGCTGCGATCTGAGTAGTCGGGTGCACGTCAGCTAGCCGATGAGCACGGCGTAACCCGGCTTGATGACGTCGTCGATCAACGCGAGTCGCTCGTCGAACGGGATGAAGGCCGACTTCATCGCGTTGATGGTGAAGCGTTCCAGATCGGTCCAGCCGTAACCGAAGGTCTCGACCAACGCGGCCATTTCCCGGCTCATGCTGGTGTCGCTCATCAGCCTGTTGTCAGTGTTGACGGTCACGCGGAAGCGCAAGTCCGCCAACAGTCCGAACGGATGGTCCGCCAGGGCGGCTACCGCTCCGGTCTGCACGTTCGAACTCGGGCACAGTTCCAGGGGAATGCGCATGTCACGGACGTAGTTCGCAAGTCGACCCAGCTCTGCCCCACCTTGGCCGGCTACGTCGATGTCGTCCACGATCCGCACGCCGTGGCCCAACCGATCCGCTCCGCAGAAGGCGATGGCTTCGTGGATCGACGGCAACCCGAATGCCTCCCCCGCGTGAATCGTGAAGTGGGCGTTCGCATCACGCATGTATTCGAAGGCGTCGAGGTGCCGGCTCGGCGGGTTACCGGCCTCGGCACCGGCGATGTCGAAACCGACGACGCCGCGGTCCCGGAATCGCACAGCGAGTTCGGCGATCTCCCGCGACCGGGCGGCATGCCTCATCGCCGTGAGAAGACACCCGATTCGGATCTCCCGTCCCGCGACCCTGGCAGCGGATTCGCCGGCCCGGAAACCTTCGAGAACGTGCTCGACGACCTCGTCCAAACTCAGGCCTTGTTCCAGGTGCTGCTCGGGCGCAAAACGGATTTCGGCATAGACGACGTTGTCGTCGGCCAGATCCTCGGCGCATTCACGCGCTACCCGTGCAAGCCCTTCCGGGGTCTGCATCACCGCGACCGTGTGCGCGAACGTTTCGAGGTAGAGCTCGAGCGATCCACTGTCAGCGGCAGTTCGGAACCATTGCGCGAGTTCGGATGCCGTAGTCGCCGGCAGCTCGTCGTAGCCACACTGCTCGGCCAGTTCGAGGACAGTCTCGGGTCGGAGTCCTCCGTCGAGATGATCGTGGAGAAGAACTTTGGGTGCGCTGCGGATCGTGGTCAACTCCGGTGCGTTCATTCGCCAACGCTAACGCGAATCACCCACAATTCGCTCGATGAGCAACGGTCGCGAAACGGTGTCGGAATCGGCCCCGATCGACCAGCCTCCGCCGAGGCTCCGCCGCGCAGCATCAAATCTCTCGGGAGTGTCGGTGTGCAGTGTCATCAGCTTCTGTCCGGCGCGGACCACGTCGCCGGGCTTCGCGTGCATCTCGATGCCGGCACCGGCCTGAACGGCTTCGCCCTGTCGTTCGCGTCCGGCTCCGAGCTTCCAGGCCGCGATGCCCACCGCCATGGCGTCGAGTCGGGTCAGCACGCCGTCTCGGTCCGCGGTGACGACGTCGCTGTGCCGGGCCACCGGCAGCGTCGCGTGTGGGTCCCCACCTTGTGCGGCGATCATCGCGCGCCACCGGTCCATGGCCGTGCCGTCGGCCAGTCTGTCTGCGGGGTCGATACCGTCGATCCCAGCCGCGGACAGCATCTCCCGAGCCAGGACCAGGGTCAGCTCGACGACGTCGGACGGCCCGCCGCCTGCCAGCACCTCGACGGATTCACGCACCTCGAGAGCGTTGCCAGCCGTCAATCCCAGCGGGGTGTCCATCCCGGTGATGAGAGCACTTGTACGCACGCCGGCGTCGTTGCCCAACTCGACCATCGTGCGTGCCAACTCTCGCGCGTCGCCGAGGTCCTTCATGAACGCTCCGGAACCGACTTTGACGTCGAGCACCAGGGCGCCGGTTCCCTCGGCAATCTTCTTGCTCATGATCGAACTTGCGATCAGCGGAATGGATTCCACCGTTCCCGTCACGTCGCGCAGCGCGTAGAGCTTCTTGTCGGCGGGGGCCAGGTTCGCTCCGGCAGCGCAGATCACCGCGCCGATTTTCGGGTCCGCGAGTATGTCGACCATCTCCGTCGCCGTGAGCTCGGCTCGCCAACCTGGAATGGCCTCGAGCTTGTCGAGAGTTCCACCGGTGTGGCCGAGTCCGCGTCCCGACAACTGCGGGACTGCAAGACCACATGCCGCGACGAGGGGCGCGAGCGGAAGGGTGATCTTGTCCCCAACACCACCGGTCGAATGCTTGTCGACAGTGGGCAGCGGCAAGTCCGAAAAGTCCATCCTCCCGCCGGATTCGATCATTGCCTCGGTCCATCGGCCGGTCTCTGCTCGTGACATTCCTCGGAAATAGATCGCCATCGCGAGCGCCGACATCTGCTCGTCGCCGACGACCCCCTCAGTGAACGCCTGAACTATCCAGTCGATCTCGGTTCCCGACAACTCGCGGCCGTCACGCTTGGCGCCGATGATGGAAACTGCGTCAAACATGGCGGAGCCCCTCTGCTTGTTCCGGCCCGAAAGCATCAGGCAACAGCTCGCTCAGCGGCTTGAACCCACTGCTCGTGTCGACAAGCATCTCACCCCCGCCGTGCTCGAGAAGAAGCTGTCTGCACCTGCCGCATGGCATCAGAATCGAGCCCTTCGCGTCGCAGCACGTGAAGGCAACCAGCCGCCCGCCCCCGGTGGCGGCTAAGTTACCGACGAGTCCACATTCGGCACACAGGCTCAAACCGTATGAGACATTTTCCACATTGCATCCTGAGACGATCCGACCATCGTCTACCAGGGCAGCTGCACCCACTGCATAGCCCGAGTACGGTGCATAAGCCTGCCGCATGACCACTTGCGCGTTGTGCCGCAACAACTTCCAGTCGATGTCACCCATGGTTCGTTATCCAATCACGCCGACTGAATGGATGCAGAAACCACGCCGAAACCGGCTAGGTGAGATTGGAAAGGCAAACCTTACAAAGAGTTTGGTACGCGTACGAATCCCGCATCTGATTAGTTCCCGGTTTCACATAGGTTTAGAGTCTGAGTCAAGTCGGTTCAGGATCCCGTCGAGCCCGGGCTGAGGTACATCGAAGCTCTCTGCAGGCTCGACGCGTCCACCAATGACGTTGGAGGCACAGCACTCGATGAGTACTACGACTGAAGCCGCTCCTCAGAAGGAGCGCACGAGGTCGCTTTACCGGGGCGACCCCGGAATGTGGTCCTGGGTTCTACACCGGATCACAGGCGTCGCTACTTTCTTCTTCCTATTCGTACACGTTCTCGATACGGCACTCGTTCGGGTCAATCCCGATACGTACGACGCCGTCATCGACACGTACAAGAACCCCCTCGTCGGCCTCATGGAGATCGGCCTCGTCGGCGTAGTCCTCTACCACGCCCTCAACGGCGTGCGCGTGATGTTGGTGGACTTCTGGTCGAAGGGCCCGAAGTACCAGCGCGTCATGCTCTGGACCATTCTGACGATCTGGTTCCTGGTGATGATCCCAGGCGCCGGACGCATCCTCATCAACATGTTTGCGGAGCACTGACATGGCGACTACTCACGGACCCGAAGCCAAGAGCCTGGGCACCTCATACGACCGTCCCGCAAGCCTGGACAACCCGCGGTCCCCGCGCGCGAAGGCTCGGAACAACTTCGAGTTGTACGCATGGCTGTTCATGCGCTTCTCCGGCGTCGCCCTGATCGTTCTGGTCCTGGGCCACATGTTCATCATGCTGATGCTCGACGGTGGCGTTCACCGTCTGAACTTCGCATTCGTCGCAGGTCGCTGGTCCAGCCCGTTCTGGCAGTTCTGGGATCTGACGATGTTGTGGCTGGCACAGCTGCACGGCGGTAACGGCCTGCGCACGGTCATCGCGGACTACTCCCGCAAGGACTCCACGCGCTTCTGGCTGACCACGATCCTCGTTCTCTCGATGATCCTGATCATGGGCCTGGGCACGTACGTCATCTTCACCTTCGACCCCAATATCTCGGCGAGCTAGGGGAGCACAGACTTCATGCAGGAACATCGTTATGACGTGGTCATCGTCGGCGCCGGCGGCGCAGGCATGCGTGCGGCAATCGAAGCTGGCCCCCGTGCCCGCACGGCCGTACTGACCAAGCTCTACCCCACCCGCAGCCACACCGGCGCGGCCCAGGGCGGCATGTGTGCCGCACTGGCGAACGTGGAGGAAGACAACTGGGAGTGGCACACCTTCGACACCGTCAAGGGCGGCGACTACCTCGCCGACCAGGACGCCGTCGAGATCATGGCCAAAGAGGCCATCGACGCGGTGCTCGACCTCGAGAAGATGGGTCTGCCGTTCAACCGCACGCCCGAAGGCAAGATCGACCAGCGTCGATTCGGTGGCCACACACGTGACCACGGCAAGGCACCCGTCCGCCGTGCGTGTTACGCAGCCGACCGCACCGGTCACATGATCCTGCAGACGCTGTACCAGAACTGCGTCAAGCACGATGTCGAGTTCTTCAACGAGTTCTACGCGCTCGACATCGCCATCACCGAGACCGAGGACGGCCCGGTTGCCACCGGTGTCATCTGCTACGAGCTCTCGACCGGCGAGCTGCACATCTTCCACGCCAAGTCGATCATCTTCGCGACCGGCGGCTCGGGACGTATGTACAAGACGACGTCCAACGCGCACACCCTCACCGGTGACGGCATGGGCATCATCTTCCGCAAGGGCCTGCCCCTCGAGGACATGGAGTTCCACCAGTTCCACCCGACAGGACTCGCCGGTCTCGGCATCCTGATCTCGGAAGCCGTCCGTGGTGAAGGTGGCATTCTCCGTAATGCCGACGGTGAGCGCTTCATGGAGCGCTACGCCCCCACCATCAAGGACCTCGCTCCGCGTGACATCGTGGCCCGTTCGATGGTCCTCGAGGTTCTGGAAGGCCGCGGCGCCGGCCCGAACAAGGACTACGTCTACATCGACGTGACGCACATCCCCGAGGAAGTTCTCGACGAGAAGCTCCCCGACATCATGGAGTTCTCGCGCACCTACCTCGGCGTGGACCCCGTCAAGGAGCCCGTGCCCGTCTACCCGACGTGCCACTACGTCATGGGCGGTATCCCCACCAAGATCAACGGTGAGGTTCTGCGCAACAACGACGAGGTCGTCAAGGGCCTGTACGCCGCCGGCGAATGTGCCTGCGTTTCCGTGCACGGTGCAAACCGCCTCGGCACCAATTCGCTCCTCGACATCAACGTGTTCGGCCGCCGCGCCGGCATCGCTGCCGCCGAGTACGCGAACTCCACCGAGTTCGTCGACCTGCCGGAAACCCCGGCTGCGATGGTCGAAGACTGGGTCGGCGTCATCCTGTCCGATCACGGCCACGAGCGCGTTGCGGACATCCGCACCGAGCTGCAGCAGTCGATGGACAACAACGCCTCCGTCTTCCGCACCGAAGAGCGCCTCACCCAGGCACTCAAGGATGTGCGTGCTCTCAAGGAGCGCTACAACCACATCACGGTCCAAGACAAGGGCAAGCGCTACAACAGCGACCTGCTCGAGGCCATCGAGCTGGGCTTCCTCCTCGAAATGGCAGAGGTCACCGTCGTCGGCGCCCTCAACCGCAAGGAATCGCGCGGCGGCCACGCTCGTGAGGACTTCCCGGATCGCAACGACGCCGAGTACATGAAGCACACGATGGCGTACAAGGAGGGTGACGGCCTGCTCTCCGACATCCGTCTGGACTACAAGCCGGTGATCCAGACCCGCTACGAGCCGATGGAGCGTAAGTACTGATGTCTGCGCCTGCTGTAGATGCACCCAAACTCCCCGCTGTTCCCGAGGGGGCCGTCATGGTCACTCTCAAGATCGCGCGGATGAACCCCGAATCGGGCGAGGGCCAGCACTGGGACAGTTTCCAGGTCCCGGCACTGCCCACCGACCGTCTGCTCAACCTGCTGCTGTACGTGAAGGGTTACCTCGACGGCACCCTCACGTTCCGTCGCAGCTGCGCACACGGTGTCTGTGGATCGGACGCCATGCGGATCAACGGTGTGAACCGTCTGGCCTGCAAGCTGCTGATGAAGGACATGCTGCCCAAGGACGGCAAGCCGGTCACCATCACGGTCGAGCCCATCAAGGGTCTGCCCGTCGAGAAGGACCTGGTTGTCGACATGGAACCCTTCTTCGACGCATTCCGCGCCGTGAAGCCGTTCCTCATCACCAGTGGCAACGAGCCCACTCGTGAGCGCATCCAGAGCCAGCACGACCGTGCTCGTTTCGACGACACGACGAAGTGCATCCTCTGCGCATGCTGCACCACGTCGTGCCCCGTGTACTGGAGCGACGGCAGCTACTTCGGTCCCGCTGCCATCGTCAACGCACACCGGTTCATCTTCGACAGCCGTGACGAGGCCGCTTCCGAGCGTCTCGACATCCTGAACGACAAGGACGGCGTGTGGCGTTGCCGCACCACGTTCAACTGCACCGACGCATGCCCCCGCGGCATCCAGGTGACAAAGGCAATTCAGGAAGTCAAGCGAGCTCTGCTCTTCGCTCGATAGTCAGGCCTTCGGCCCTGTGCGCGGTTAGGGAGTCTCCGGACTCCTTAACCGCGCACAGCTATGTCGGGGGCATGTTGAGCGGTGTCACGACTTGAACCGGTGACGTCGTAAAGCCGAAGTGAGCGCCCATGGCGCCGTGTTCTTTCATGACCACCTGACAGGCAGTGCGAACATCCGCCCGCAGATCGTGGTGGAGCACCGCTGATATTCGCCTCTCCCCCAGCAGCTTTCGATTGTCACCGTCGAGATCGTGCGCGATGAAGACACTGCACTCCCGGTTCAGTTCTTCGAACGCGTCGACAGTGGCCAAGTTGCCACCACCGATCGAATACACGGCACGGATCTGCGGATCGGATTCGAGTGCAACTCGCACCAGTTTCCTACTCGTCTGATCCAGACCATCACTGTTCGGAATGTCGATCAACCGTCGATGCGGAGCCGCGACGCGCATGGCGGATCGAAATCCCATCTCCCGTTCTTCCTCCCCGCGAAAGAATCCGCTACTCATGCTGACCAGCACGTTGCCGTCCCGATCCCCCAGCCACTGATCGATCAAGTACGCGGCGGTGGCTCCGGCGGCTCGGTTGTCGATGCCGATGTAGGCGGCTCGCCTGCTACCGGGAACATCGGTCACCAACGTGACGACCGGAATCTTTGCCGCCACCAACCGGTCGATCGCCGCCACGACTTCCGGAGTGTCGGGAGCCTTGACGATGACTCCGTGGGATCCGCGTCGGCGAATCTTGTCGAGCGTCGACGTCATCGCTTCGACCGAACCGGTTTCACGAAAGTGGAACCGGGAACGAACGACAGCAGGCGCAAGGGTCGGCAGTTCAGCCTCGAGCGCGTCACGGACGGCGTCGGAAAACCTTGCGGGGGTTTGCAACACGACGTCGACGATGAACGTGCGACCGACCAGTTTCAGTTGCGAGCGTTGACGTTCCAGGTCCGTGATCGCTTGGCGAACCTCCGATCGTGTGCCCTCCCGAACTCCAGGACGGTCGTTGAGCACCCGGTCGACGGTGGCCTCACTCAGGCCCGACTGCTGAGCGATCTCCCGTACTTTGAATCGATGCGCCACAACTACCTCACGATGATGGATATTTGATGGTTTTTCGCTGTTGCTCGAGGTCTTCGTCACAGCCAGACTAAACCCATGACTTCTCCGCCGGGCGTAACCAGGCCCGCACTCCTCGCCGACACCGTCTTACTGGTCAGTGGCGGCTCGCAAGGCGTCGGCGCCGGCGTCGTACGCGCCGCAGTCCGTGAGGGCGCTCAGGTGGCTTTCACTGGCAGACGCCCGGACGTCGGAAAAGCTCTCGAGGCAGAACTTCCGGGAACCCACTTCATCGAAGCCGATGTGGCGCAGACCGATTCCGCGCTCGCCAGCGTGGCCGAGACGATCTCACATTTCGGCCGTGTGGATGCCCTCGTCAATTCCGCCGGACTCACCTCGCGCGGCACGCTGCTCGACACCACCGAGGAACTCTTCGACCAGCACATCGCGGTGAACCTTCGCGGTCCGTTCTTCACGATGCAGGCAGCCGTCAAGGACATGCGCGAGCGTGCGGTCCCCGGGTCCATCGTCAACATCATCTCCACGTCCGAACTCGGCGGGCAACCGTATCTCGCGCCGTACGTCGCAGCGAAGGCCGGGCTGGCGGGGCTGACCCGCAACGCCGCCCATGCGCATCGCTGGGATCGTATCCGGATCAACGGTCTCGACATCGGGTGGACACAGACCGAGGGAGAAGACCTCACGCAGAGAGCTTTTCACGACGCTGGTGACGATTGGCAGGAACGTGCGGGCAGCACCCTCCCCATGGGCAAGCTCGGACAGGTCGACGAAATCGCCGACTTCGTCGTCTTCCTGCTCTCCGATCGCAGCGGAGTCGTGACAGGTTCGATCATCGACTGGGACCAGAACGTCTTCGGAGGGCTTGACTGATGGGCGCTCGAATCGGAGTCATCGGCCTCGGACGAATCGGCAGCTACCACGCCCGAAACCTGCTGACGACGGACGGCGTCGACGCACTGGTTGTCACCGACGTCGACGCACGTCGAACCTCGGACGTGGCAAGCGAACTCGACGTGGAGTCCGCTGCCGATCCCGACGCGCTTTTAGCGTCAGGCATCGACGGCGTTCTGATCGCCGCGTCGTCGAGTTCGCACGCCGACCTGATCGAAGCCGCAGTCCGCCGAGACATCCCGACGTTCTGCGAAAAGCCGGTAGCCGACTCGATCGAATCCTCGGTTCGTGTCCTCGCGACTGCCGAGCAGACGTCGGTACCAGTCCAGATCGGATTTCAGCGCCGATTCGACCCGTCATTTGTGGCGGCGTACAACGCAGTTCGATCCGGAGAACTCGGTTGGATCCACACTCTCCGATCGACCACCCTCGACCCCGCTCCCCCGCCGATCTCGTACATCGAACACTCCGGCGGCATCTTCCGCGACTGCTCGATCCACGATTTCGACATCGTCAGGTGGGTCAGCGGCCGCGAAGTCACCACGGTTTTTGCCACCGGCTCGAATCAGGGTGATCGCGGGATCGCCGATGCCGGTGACGTCGACACCGCCGCAACGGTTCTCACTTTCGAAGGCGGAACCATCGCGGTCGTGTCAAATACCCGCTACAACGGCCGCGGCTACGACTGCCGACTCGAGGTACTCGGCTCGGCGGACTCCGTCGTTGCCGGGCTGGACGACCGCTTGCCACTCCGCTCGCTCGACCCCGGAACATCGTTCCCCTCGCAGGAGCCGTACACGTTCTTCATGGACCGCTTCACGTCCGCCTACCGTGCGGAACTCGAAGCATTCCTCGGCGTTGTCGCCGGGCGTCGGGAATCACCGTGTACGCCCACAGATGCGGTCGAGTCGGCCTGGATCTCCGAAGCTGCAACGCACTCTCTGCGCGAGGGTCGGCCCGTCACGATCACCGAAGTCAAAGATCTGTTCCTTCACGACAAGAATGAGGCACACACATGAGCACTCCTCGCATCGCCGGCGCACCGATCTCCTGGGGCGTGTGCGAAGTCCCGGGCTGGGGCTACCAACTCGACCCTGCGCAAGTCCTCCGGGAAATGCGCGAAGTCGGTCTGGCGGCAACGGAAATCGGACCGGAGGGCTTTCTGCCGACAGCACCTGCCGAGATGGCCAAGGTGCTCGCGGATCACGACCTGAGCGCAGTCGGCGGGTTTGCACCAGTACTGCTGCACGATGACGATCATGATCCGGTACCCGGCATCTCCCCCATCCTCGACGGTTTTGTCGCCTCAGGTGCCGAGGTTTTGGTTCTGGCCGCCGCGACGGGTTCCGACGGCTACGATTCACGCCCAGAACTGGACGAGCAGAGTTGGAAAACCCTGCTACACAATCTCGATCGCCTCACCGACGCCGCGGCCGAGCGTGGAATCAGGGCAGTTGTCCACCCTCACGTCGGAACGATGATCGAGCAGCGCGACGAGGTCCTGCGAGTGCTCGACGGCTCGGCCATCCCACTGTGCCTGGACACCGGCCACCTGTTGATCGGCGGCACCGATCCGGTCGACCTGGCGCGTCAAGCTCCCGAGCGCATCACCCACGTGCATCTCAAGGACGTCGACGATGCCCTCGCATCACGCGTTCGCAGTGGTGAGCTCACCTACACCGACGGCGTGAAGGCGGGAATGTACCGTCCGCTCGGTGGCGGCGACGTCGACATCGCCGGTGTCACAGCCATATTGCAGCGCCACGGTTTCGACGGATGGTACGTGCTCGAGCAGGACACCATTCTGACCGAGGCTCCGTCCGACGAGGGACCGGTGCGTGATGTGCGAGCGAGCGTCGAGTATCTGCGGTCGGTTCTGTGACACCTACCCCGCTGCGGATAGGCATTCTGGGAGCCTCACGCATCGCCGAGAACGCGATGATCAAACCTGCAACGGCCACCGGGCACCGCCTGGTGGCCGTTGCCGCACGCAGCCCCGAGCGGGCCAGAGCCTATGCGGCCCAGCATGGGGTCGAACGGGTGGTCGGTTCGTACGCCGAGCTGATCTCGGATCCGGAGGTGGACGTCGTCTACAACGCGCTGCCCAACAGCCTGCACGGACCGTGGAATCTCGCCGCCGTTCAGGCCGGCAAGCACGTGCTGACGGAGAAACCGTTTTCGAGCAACGCGGTGGAAGCGCGTGCTGTAGCCGAGGCAGCGCGCGTGAGCGGAGTGACGCTGCTCGAGGGGTTCCACTACCTCTTTCATCCGGTGAACGGGCGCCTGCTGGATGTGGTTCGGAGCGGCACAGTCGGCGCGGTCACTCGGGTGGAAACCGTACTGCGGATGCCCAAACCATCCGAGAACGACCCGCGGTGGGAGCTCGCCTTGGCAGGCGGGTCACTGATGGACCTGGGCTGCTACGGGTTACATGCTTCCCGGATGCTGAGTGACGTCTGTGGTGGTGCGCCAGTGGTGACCGGGACCCGCCACGAGGAATACGCTTCGGGGGTCGATTCGTGGTTCGACATCGAACTCGAGTATCCCGGCGGAGCGCGGGCATCCGTTGTGACAACGATGTTGGACGAGAAGTACCACTTCACTTTCCGGGTCTTCGGAACCAACGGAGACGTCCTGGTGCACAACTTCCTCCAGCCGGACGTCGACGACCGTGTCTCCGTCACTGTCGATGGGCGCACGAGTATCGAGCATCTGGGCACGAAGTCGTCGTACACCTGTCAACTCGAAGCGTTCGCCGATCATCTGTCCGGGGTCTCGGCGCTGCCGATCGGACCGGGCGACGCGGTAGCCAACATGACGATGATCGACGAGGCGTACATGCATTCCGGCCTCGGGGTTCGGCCGACGACCATCCTCTGACGAAACGACTACAGCCTCGGTTCGATTCGAACCGAGGCTGTAGTCGCGAGGTTTTGATCTAGCGGCGAAGCTCGTGGGTCAGTGTCTCGAGCTCGTCACCGCCCGCCATCTCCTTGGTCAGTTCTTCGAGTGAGATGTCGTCGTACTTGGCGTCGAGCTTCTGCCTGCCTCGGTTGAGGAGCACGAAGTGATCGCCGACCATGTACGCGTGGTGCGGATTGTGCGTGATGAAGATGACGCCGAATCCCTGTTCCTTGGCAGCGGTGATGTAGCGCAACACCATTCCCGACTGCTTGACGCCGAGCGCTGCTGTCGGCTCGTCGAGAATCAGCACGCGGGCACCGAAGAAGATGGCGCGGGCGATGGCAACACACTGACGCTGACCGCCCGAGAGACTACCGATCGGTGCGTCGACGTCAGGCAGTTCGATGCCCATCTTCGACAGTTCCGAAAGAGTCGTCGCGCGCATGGCGTTGGCGTCGAGCGACTTGATCAGACCACCCTTGCGCAGTTCCTGCCCGAGGAAGAAGTTGCGCCACACCGGCATCAACGCAACAACGGCGAGGTCCTGATAGACCGTCGCGATGCCTTTGCCAAGCGCTTCTTTAGGCGAGTGGAACGTTGTCGGTTCGCCGTCGACGAGTAGTTCACCTTCGCTCTGCTGGTGCAGACCGGCGATGATCTTGATCAGCGTGGACTTGCCTGCGCCGTTGTCACCGAGCACACCGGTCACTTCACCCGCACCGACGCGCAGGTTGATTCCCTTGAGCGCGATGATGTTTCCGTATTGCTTACCGACGTCCTTGAGCTCGATCAGTGGCACGTTGCCGCCCGAGTTCGAGAGAGCGGGAACTTCAGCTGTGGTACTCATGTGTCACCTTTTCGCAGCGTAGTTGCGGAATGCGTTGTTGGCGATGACCGCGAACAGCAGCATGGCGCCGAGGAAGAACTTGAACCAGTCCGGGTTCCAGCCTGCGTAGACGATGCCCTGGTTGGTCATACCGAAGATGAATGCGCCGATCGCAGCGCCGATCGCGGTTCCGTAACCACCGGTGAGCAAACAACCGCCGATGACTGCGGCGATGATGTACAGGAACTCGTTACCGACACCCTGACCGGACTGAACGGTATTGAACGAGAACAGCAGATGCATGCCCACGAACCAGGCAGCAAAGCCGACGGTCATGAACAAACCGATCTTGACTGCGGTCACCGGCACACCGATCGCGCGGGCACTGTCCTGATTGCCGCCGACCGCGAAGATCCAGTTGCCGATCTTGGTCTTGAACAAAACAAATGTTGCAATCGCGGTGAACAGCAGCCACCACACGACCGTGATCTTGACGGACACCCCGAAGACCGAGAACGACGACGCGAATACCTTTTTCGCGGAATCGAATCCGGCCATGTCGGAGACGCTGGGTGTGGCAACCTGACCACTCACGAGCTTGGTGACGGCCAGGTTGATTCCGGTCAACATCAGGAACGAGCTCAGGGTGATGAGGAAGCTGGGAATCTTCGTCTTCATGACGAGGTAGCCGTTGAAGAATCCGACTGCGAGCGAAACGACGAGCGCCAGAATCGCACCCACCCACAGATTGAGGTGCAGGTTGTAGGCGATCATCGACGCGGCGAGCGAGGACGTGGTGACTGCGACGCCGGCGGATAGGTCGAACTCGCCGCCGATCATGAGCAGGGCGACCGCGCAAGCCATGATGCCGATCGTGGAGCTGGAGTAGAGCACTGTCGCAAGCGCTTCCGGCGTACGGAACGGTGCCGCGACGATACAGAAGAAGATGAAGATGGCGATGGCGCCGACAAGTGAACCCATCTCCGGGCGGAGCAGTAGGCGCTGAATGCGCTTTTGCTCCTTCACCCGTTCATCGGTCACGACTTTGTGGGCGGCAAGGTCGAGATCTGCCTTAGTGGACATGATTTCCCTTCCGTGCTGGACAGGCGCACGGAGGGCGGACTCTCAGCCCTCCGTGCGCCCGGATCAGCGAGTTCCGTTCTTGGCGTACTCGGCGACCGAGTCGATGTTGGTGTTGTCGATGAACGCGGGTCCGGTCAGGGTCGGCAAGCCGCCACCGATCACGTTGCCGTTGTTGAGGTAAAGCCACAGCGAATCGATGGCGAGGTAGCCCTGCAGGAAGGGTTGCTGGTCCACTGCCCACTGCACGTCACCGGATTTGATGGCGTCGACGAGCGCCGCGTTGGTGTCGAAAGTGACGACCTTCGCCTTGCTGCCCGCATTGCCGACCGACGTCACGGACGTCAAGGCAAACGGAGCACCGAGTGCGAGAACTCGATCGATTGCCGGGTCCTGTTGAAGTTTCGCGGTGATGGTCGATTCCACCGACGGCATGTCCTTGCCGTTGACGTTGAGAATCTCCGTCGTTCCCTTGAACGACTTCTTCACTCCGGCACAACGTGATTCGAGGCTCACGTTGCCCTGCTCCTGAATGACGCACAACACCTTGGTGGCACCTTCGGTGTTGAGTCGCTCGCCGGCAGCTTCACCGGCAATCGACTCGTCCTGACCGAAGTACTCCTTGACGCCCATGTCCTTCCAGGTCTCGAGGCCCGAGTTGAGGGCGACCACCGGAATGCCCGCGGCGGTGGCACTTTGGACCGCGGCAACCATGGCGTCGGGCTTCGCGAGGGTCACGGCAATCCCGTCGACCTTGCTGTCGATCGCACTCTGAACCAAGTTGGCCTGATTCGGCGCCTCGGGATCGGCGGAGTACCGAAGCTCGATGTTGTCCTTGGCCGCTGCGGTTTCGGCTCCCTTGCGCACCAGATCCCAGAACGTGTCACCGGGAACTTCGTGAGTGATCATCGCAATGGTGGCGCGGGGCGTGTCCGCCGTACCCGCGCCCATTCCGGATCCGGAAGAATCCGGCTTTCCGCCGGTGCTTGAACAGGCGGCCAGACCCAAGACCACGACTGAGGCTCCGGCCAGTACGGCAACGCTCTTGCGTCCCGTGAGAAACGACATGTGAACTCCCTCTCGACATCAACCAACGGCCCGCGAACGGATGGTGCTCGGTTGTATGTGAAAGATGTAATACCCGTCACAGTCGAATGTCAATAGTTTGTTCTGACATTAGGACTGCTTATCAAAGACCGAACAAACTGATTGAAGTCGAAACTGCAGGTCAATGCCCTGCGGGTCCAGTTGAACCTCGAACCACCAGTTGTGGCTGCGCGACAATGTCCTTGCCCAATGGCCCACTTCCGCCGTCGAGGCGTTCGGAGATCCGCTCCACCGCGGCGCCGCCCAGAAACGCCGTGTCCTGCCCGACACTGGTCAGATCGATGTGCGCCAAACCTGCCAATGCACTGTTGTCGAATCCGATCACGGAAACGTCGCCAGGCACTGAGATCCCGGCACGCAGGAAGACGTCGAGAACTCCGAGCGCGCAGCGATCGTTGAAAGCGAAGACCGCCCCGGGTAACCCACCCTCGACCATCGACCTGGCGGCAGCTGCGCCGAACTCCTCCGTGAGACCGCCAGGAAGAATTCTCGGCTCCAGACCTGCCGCTCGCATGGCCTTGCGGTAGCCCTGACGCCGTTCCTGGGCGCCCGGGCCTCGCCCGCCGTCGACGTGGGCGATCGAGCGGTGCCCGAGTTCGACAAGGTGATTCACGGCCATCACCGCGCCCGCCTCGTCATCTGTTCGGACAACATCCACGTGCACTGACGACATCTTCCGCGCGATTACGACAACGGGAACCTTGTCGGCCAGGTCGACGATCTCTGCTTCCGGCGCCTGTGAACCCAACAGCAAGATCGCCTCACACCGGTCGTCGAGCAGGGTCCGCGTTGCACGAGAATCCGGCCGTCGCTCCGAGACCGCACTGAGGACGACGTCGTAGCGCGACCGTTCGGCGGCCACATAGATTTCGTCGAGCAGCTCCGCGTGAAATGTTTGCGCCGCAACGTAACTGACACCGATCAGGCGGCTGCGATGTTGGCGCAGCAGTCGCGCCGCGTTGTCGGGTCGATAGCCGAGTTCGTCCGCGGCCGCCTTGACCCGTACCCGCGTCGCATCGCTGGCACCTGGGACATCACGAATGACGATGGACACCAGAGCGCGTGACACACCGGCCAGGTCTGCTACGTCTTGCAAGGTGGGGCGTCGACTGTTCACCTCCACAGACTAGATCGTTCCAGCGAATTAGCACCGAAGCATTGACGCGCGCCGCATCCGGCGCTTTACTGGCATGGACTAGAACGATCTAGTTCCTCATTCTCACTCCGAACGGAGCCCCCATGTCTGCCTCTGTTGCAGTCGGTCTCATCGGCGCCGGATGGATCGGCCGCTTCCACGGCGAGTCCGTCGCGCTGCGTATCTCCGGCACCCGTCTCGTCGCCGTCGCCGATCCTGCGCCCGGCGCTGCGGCGTCGTTGATCGAACGTGTCAGTCCCGACGCCCGCGCGTACACCGACGCCCTTGAGCTGATTGCCGATCCGACTGTCGAAGCGGTGCTCATCAGCACGCCCGCATCAACTCACACCGATCTCGTGGTGGCCGCCGCGGAGGCCGGCAAACATGTCTTCTGCGAAAAGCCGATGGCCTTGACACTCGAGGACGCCGATCGCGCGATCGGCGCATGTGCCGCGAACAACGTTGCGCTGCAAGTCGGTTTCAACCGGCGCTTCGCCGCCGACTTCACCGCGGCCCACGACGTGATCACCGCCGGCGGGATCGGAACCCCACAGCTACTTCGTTCTCTGACCCGCGACCCAGGAATCACCGCCGACGTCGCCTCCCGAGTCAAGCCGTGGACGATCTTCAACGAGACACTGATTCACGACTTCGACGCTCTGCTCTGGCTCAACCCCGGGGCACGCGTCGTCGAGGTGTTCGCGCAGGCCGATGCTCTCATCCATCCGCAGTACAAGGAGCAGGGGCACCTCGACACGTCGATGGTTCAGTTGCGCTTCGACAACGGCGCCCTCGCGTCGGCCGAGGCCAACTTCCAAGCCACCTACGGTTACGACGTTCGCGGCGAAGTTTTCGGTTCCGGTGGAATGGTGAGTGCAGGCGAGGTCACGCGGACCGCGATGCGTCATTACAGCTCACCGGGCGTTCTGGCCGACACACCTCGGGTGAACATCGAACTGTTTCACGACGCCTATGTCGCCCAACTGGCGCACTTCGCAGACTGCATCCGCTCCGGCAGCGCGCCGTCGGTCGACGGTCTGGATGCCCGCAATGCGCTGGAAATTGCATTGGCCGCAAAGGAATCCGTGGAAACCGGACTGCCCGTATCATTGCTGGCGGTGCCGCAGTGAGCCCCTTCGATTTGGCGGTCTCTGCCGAGATGACGTTCACCGAACTCCCTGTCGTCGAGCGTGTTCGGCGGATCTCGGAGGCGGGGTTCGCAGCTGAGATCTGGAGTTGGCAAGACAAGGACCTCGATGCTCTGGTCGCCACCGGAGCTCGGTTCTCCTCGATGACCGGCTATCTCCACGGCGATTTGTTCGACGAAGCCGGCAGCGCCGAACTGGTACGCACAGCGGCGCTATGCCTCGCTCCGGCAGCGAAACTCGGCGTTCCCCGGCTGAACTTCCATACCGGCGAGCTCATCGACGGACAGGCTGCGCGCCCGCAGTATCGAACTACGGGAGCGATGTGGCTGACCGCCCAACGCGCGCTCGAGAAGATCGCGAGACTGGGCGAAGAAGCCGGAGTCGTCTTCTGCCTCGAGAATCTCAATACGATCGTCGATCACCCCGGCGTACCGATGGCCCGCGCCAAAGACACTCTGGCACTGGTGGAATCCGTCTCACACCCCAACCTCAAGATGATGCTCGACCTCTACCACGCACAGATCGGCGAAGGAAACCTCATCGAACTCGTGCGGCGTTGTGGTGACAACATCGGCGAGATTCAGGTGGCCGACGTACCCGGCCGATGCGAACCCGGAACCGGCGAGATCAACTACCCCGCCATCGCACGCGTGCTCGCCGACCAGGGTTACACCGGCACGATCGGTTTGGAGGGCTGGGCATCCGGCGACAGTGACACCGCACTCACTGCTTTCCGGAAGGCCTTTACGCTCTAGCCCTCACCCGGGAACGTGATCCCCACCTGACGGCGGATCTCGTCGAGGATGTCGAGCGTCGCAATGGCCGCGTCGAGCGGATGGACCGGCGACTCGATATCCCCGGCGGTGATCCGCCGCGCCGCCTCGGCCGCCTCGAACGCGAGACCTCCGACGTATCCGTCGACCGGATCGTCGTAGCGCGCAGATCTTCCGTCACCTAGCCGGACAGTGAAGGCCCCGGGCCGGTAGAACGTCGAGTCCAGAACGATCATCCCCTTGTCGCCGCAGATCGAGGCCGTGTTGGGCGTGTCAGCAAGGATCGTGGTGTTCAGACTGGCCTGAGCAATGCCTGCCCAGGACAGAACCGCTGAGATCTGGCCGTTCACCATGTCATTCGCCGGCTCGCCCAGGGCAGCAACCGCAGTAGGAACACCCAATACCCGATACGCGAGACTGACCGGATAGGTCCCGAGGTCGAGAAGTGGCCCACCCGCAAGCGCTGGATCGTAGATACGATGATCGGTCTCGAACCGTTCGCCGTGATCGGCCAGAACCGTACGTATGGTTCCCAGCAGCCCCGCCTCGAGGATCTGGTCGATCACGTCGAACTTGGGCAGAAACGACGTCCACATCGCCTCCATGCAAAACAGTCCGAGCGCAGCCGCCCGCTCCTGAATCGCCCGTCCCTGCGCTGCGTTCAAAGCCAGCGGCTTTTCGATCACGACATGCTTGCCGTGATCCAATGCCGCCATCGCGCAATCGAAATGGGCAGTGTGCGGTGTTGCGACATAGACGACGTCCACATCCTCGGAGGCAAGCAAAGCGTCGTAGCTACCGTGAGCGCGTCCGATCCCCCAATTGTCCGCGAAGGCCTGAGCGCGGGTGAGTCCGCGCGAAGCGACGACCGTGACTTCCTGCGCTGTATTTCTCTGCAGTGACTCCACGAAGCGTTGTGCAATCCAGCCAGGCCCGAGGATCCCCCAGCGCAAAGTCGGAGCGTCGACCGGATCGGGGACCCGGGTGCGAGGGAGTTCCAGAACTGTAGAAGAAGTCATGCCTCGAACTGTAGAGTCGAATCTCGAAATATGTAAGGACATTAGGTTGTCCGTTTCAATCCTCTGGAAGTAGGAACCTCATGTCGATTCGGGTCGGTGTGATCGGAACCGGCGTCATGGGCGCCGACCACGTCCGCAATCTCCACTCCACGGTCTCCGGGGCAACGGTCTCTGTGGTTGCAGACCTCGATCAAGAGCGAGCAAAGTCCGTAGCGTCCGCAGTCGGCGCACGGTGGGTGACCGATCCGTTGAAACTGATCAACGACGCCGGTGTGGACGCCGTAGTCATCGCTTCCCATGATTCAACGCATGCCGACCTCACGCTTGCTGCTGTCGAAGCCGGAAAACCGGTTCTGTGTGAAAAGCCCCTCGCAGTGACAGCAGAGGACTGCCGACTCGTCGCTGCGGCCGAGAACCCCGAAAGCCCCCTTGTGAGCGTCGGATTCATGCGCCGCTTCGATCCGGGATACGTGGCGCTGAAGGCCGAAACACATTCCGGTCGTATCGGTGACCCACTGATCGTGCACTGCTCGAGTCGCACTGTCAGCGCCTACCCGGGTGGCAGCTCGGAATCCACGGTGACCAACTCCGCGATTCACGAACTCGACATCGTGCCGTGGATCTTGAACTCTCCCGTCGTCGCAGCCAGCTGGCACTGCGGGCGCTCGAGTTCGCTGGTGACCGATCGCCAGGATCCGCAGATAATCATGCTGCGCACCGCCGACGGCGTTCTCACCACGGTCGAGGTCTTTCTCAACGCGCGGTACGGCTACGACACTCGGTGCGAGGTCGTGGGCGAAATCGGCGCCGCTCGTCT
Source organism: Rhodococcus sp. MurmanLake-1 (assembly GCF_056945715.1). Classification (NCBI taxonomy): domain Bacteria; kingdom Bacillati; phylum Actinomycetota; class Actinomycetes; order Mycobacteriales; family Nocardiaceae; genus Rhodococcus; species Rhodococcus sp. MurmanLake-1. The sequence continues at coordinate 1,162,446 of NZ_JBWZNF010000001.1, forward strand.
CGCCGAACCGGTGGTCATCCACACCGACGCGGATCGATCCCACTCGTACGGCTATGCGGCGGATTGGATTCCGCGTTTTGCCGAGTCGTATCGCCGCCAACTTCAAGAGTGGATCGACGCATTGAGCACCGGAAGACCGTCGACGTTGGCCACAGCCGCGGACGGCCTGCGGGCAAATCTCGTGGCAGCTGCCGTGATCAAGTCGATGCACTCCGCGGGGGCAACTGTCTCGGTCGAGCCCGTGGGGGAAAGTTTCTGATGTCTTTTTGATGGATTTCAGGGGTAGTTTCGATGGGTTCTCCTTGGCAGTCTTTGAGGTACAGCGCATCTTGAACACCGCAGGAAAGGCCCCGAATGACTCCATCACTGACCGACCACACCGTGCCGTCCGCAGGTAGGTTGCACCGAGAAGACTGCAACATCGACGACTTCGCCGCTTTGGTCGCGCACGACACCGACCTTGCCGATTACCCGTACGCCGATTCAGTGGCCGACGGGGTTCTTCTGTACCGCTCCGAAGCATTGGTAGAGCAATCGTCGAATCCTGAAACCCGGGCCGAGATCCAAGACGAGATCGCCCGGGCGTTACTCACCGGCCCCGGCATCACAGTCTTTCAAGGCGCATTCGACGCGGAGATACTGGATCGCGCCAGCGCGGTCTTCCGTGAACTCATTGCACGCCAACACGAATCCGGTGCAGCGTCCGGAGATCACTTCGCCAAACCTGGTGCCAATGACCGAATCTGGGGCGCACAACTGAAGTTGGCGCTCGAAGATCCCAAGGCTTACGTCGACTACTACGCAAACAGCATTGTCGCTTTGGCTTCGGAAGCGTGGCTCGGCCCCATGTATCAGGTGACGTCGGACGTCAACGTCGTCAATCCCGGTGGCGCCGCACAGAATCCACATCGCGACTACCACCTCGGTTTCATGTCGAGCGACGTAGCCGCGAAGTTTCGGGCGCATGTTCACCGCTTGACCCCTGCCCTCACCTTGCAAGGTGCAGTCGCCCACGTGGATATGCCGGCCGAGACGGGCCCGACCAAGTATCTGCCGTACTCCCAGCAATTCGAAGCCGGATACCTCGCGTTCGAGCGTCCCGAGTTCAAGGAGTTCTTCGAAGCCAACTACGTCCAATTACCTTTGAAGAAGGGAGATGCCGTCTTCTTCAACCCAGCGCTGTTCCACGCGGCAGGCCACAACAAGTCCGCGGACGTCCTGCGTATGGCAAATCTTCTCCAGGTGTCGTCGGCCTTCGGTCGAGCCCTCGGAACCATCGACCGGGAGGCACTCGTCAACGCGATCTATCCGGCACTGCTCGCTCTCAGCGAGGCGGGGTCCGACGAGGCAGTTCGGTGCGCCGTCGCCGCCTCGGCCGAGGGCTACGCCTTCCCGACCAATCTGGACCGAGACCAACCGATCGACGGCCTCGCGCCTCAGACGCAGGCCGAACTCGTGACGGAAGCGGTTCGCGAGCGGATCTCACCTGATCGACTGGCCGATCTACTGAAGGCACAGTCAGCGAGACGAATGAGCTGAGGGACGGCAGCGCTGAAGAGACTTGGGCCGCTTAATGCCGATCGGTCGGTACGCTCGAAGCATGGGGTGGGACTTGTTAGTGCTGTTCGCCATGATCGGCCCGTTGGCGACGTTCGGGTGGGCGGCTGTTCGGGCGAAGCGCCGCGGACTCGGTGGCTCGTTCGTGGGGCCGTTTCAGGAAATGTTCGATCCTGGTGCGGCGCGAGCACAGACGGTCATCGAACAGATCGCGGAACTGCCGGATCCTGCGGACTCCGGCGACCCGGACAACGATGACGATGTGCCGTACACAGTCACCTATGAGGGTGTTCGGCTCCACATCAATCCCGGTAAGGCTCGACAGCGGGGAGGCGAAGGGACCGCCAAGCACGCTGACTGAAAGTCGCGCCGGATACAACATGCTGTATGGGTTTTTTCGACGTGCAGTACAGGGATCGCTACTGTTCGAGAATTCGGGTGAGGGAGAACTGGTTCGGTCAGGGCCGGCGCAGTTGATAGGTGACACCGTTTTCCAACTCGTCCGAGCTGAACGACTTCGGGGAAAAGCGGCCCAAGCTCACCTCGTAGTTTTTCTGGTTTGCGGGGACGGCATCAAAATGTGCGGTGTAGGAGCACGTGCTCATTCCGTCAGGAAGTTGATCGATTGCCTCGACCTCGAGTGTCGACCTGACGGACGCAGCGCCACTGCCCCCGAAAATTTGAATCTGGTCGTTCGGAGCGACACGGATCGAGTCGATCACGCACTCTCCAGAGCCGGCCTCGACTTGCTCTGCCTGACCGGTCACCGTCAATGTGGCAGCAAATGTCTTCGGCACATCGACATTGGTCGTGCAGCCCGTGAGTATCAGCACTCCGACGGCGATCAAGGCCGCGGGCGCGATCTGCCCCAATCCTTGTCCCATAAACGGCAACGGTAGTGCACCCGAGGTGTCACGGTGCTCGGTTACCGAAATCGAAGCGTCACGCGCGGTCCCTCGCCGACCGGCCGAACCATGTGGACAGCTGAGTATCCAACTCCGCCTGCGCATCCCCGATCCATGCCACATGACCGTCCGGCCGAAGCAGGACAGCCGGAGCTTCCAATTCAGTGCTTGTGTCAACGATATGGTCGGCGCGATCGCTCCAACCATCGACGGACAGTTGGCCACCCTGGTCGAGAAGAAGTCCGCGGCCGGATCGCATCAGGTCGTACAGGTTGCCGCGCGTCAACGCGATGTTCCGCAGCCTCCGACCGAGTAGGTCGTCGCCTTCGCCGAAGTCGTAGCGAATCGAGATCGCAGTGATCTTCTCGGTCAAATAGCGCTTGACGTCTTCGAATTCCATCAGCTCGGAGATCAAGCGCCGCACCGCTTGTGGTCCGGCAGCGGTGGAGATCAACTCGGCCTGGGCGCGCGTGTTGTCCAGCACGTCGGCAGCCACCGGACGCCGTTCCGATTCGTACGTGTCGAGCAGGCCCTCCGGTGCCCAGCCGTTGATCTCGGCGGCGAGCTTCCAGCCGAGGTTGAAGGCGTCCTGCACACCGAGATTGAGACCTTGACCGCCCATCGGTGGGTGGATGTGTGCGGCGTCGCCGGCGAGAAACACCCGGTCGCGCCGGTAGTGCTCCGCCAGACGGGTGGCGTCGCCGAAGCGCGAGAGCCACCGCGGCGAGTGCACACCGAAGTCGGTACCGGCAATGGCCAGTAGCTGTTGTTTGATGTCGTCGAGGGTGGTCGGTGTTGCGCGACCGTCGGCAACTTCGGCTGCAGGGACCACGACACGAAAAGCACCATTGCCGGCGGGACCGACTCCGAATCGTTTGTGCGTTTCCCGGATTTCGGCGACAACGGCGGCCAGTTCATCAGCCGGCATGGTCACGTCCATTTCGCCGATCAACGTGTCGGCGCTCGACGGCTCGCCGGGAAACCCGACGTCGATCAGCTTCCGAACAGTGCTGCGGCCGCCGTCGCAGCCCACGAGGTAACGCGCGTGAAGTGTTGTGCCGTCGGATAATTCCGCTGTGACCTTGTCGGCGTCTTGACGGATTGCGACGACACGCTTCCCTCGCTGAATTTCCGCGCCGACTTCGGTGGCATGTTCGGCAAGAATCCTGTCGATCTCGGGCTGAGGTATTCCCAGTACGTACCCGTGCGCAGTATCAAGGTGCGCGGGTGCCGGCTTGCTGATCCCCGCGAAGAATCCACCGAGCGGATACTTGCGGCCGTGCGCGAGGAACTTGTCCAGCAACCCGCGCTGCTCCATGATTTCGATGCTGCGCACATGGATGCCGAGGGCACGGACGAACTGAGTCGGCTCCTCGTCCTTGTCCACGACGACGACATCGACGCCCTGTAGCCGGAGCTCACCTGCCAGCATCAATCCAGTTGGTCCAGCACCGACAATGATGACGTCACTCATGCGATCCCCTCCTTCGGGCAAGGCTTTTGCTTGCTCGCAGCAGACGAGTGTGCACCATCACCGGGGCCTTGCCGCAAGCCCCGGGTCCCGCGTTATGATGAAGGTGGCGGAAGACGCTTCATTATCGGCGCACCAACACCACAGCACCTGTATCGCGTGGGAGCCGCCAACTCTCGATCACCGTCGGCACCAGCATGGCCCCGAGAACACCCAGCGTCAGAGAAAACGGCACTCCGCCGCTCAGATCCTCCGACTCCGCCAACGGTGTGCAGAGCGTGATCACCAACGCGGACAGTGCAATACCCAGACCGGATGCCAACTCTTGCAGCGTTGCATGCAGAGTATTTGCATCGGTCAGCTCACCCGAGTCGACGTCGGCGAACGCCAAGCTGTTGTACGCGGTGAACCCGATGGATCGCAACGCGCCACTGACAAACAGTGCAACAGCGATAACGACGTCCGGTGTCGTCGACGAGATCAGTACCAGCGCACCGAAGCACACCACCGACAGAACTCCGTTTCCCACCAGAACTCGTCTGATCCCGAATCTACGCATGAGCGGAGTGGTGAGCGGTTTGATCGCGATATTCCCCGCGAACAGAACCATCACCAGCAGACCGGCCTTGAACGCCGACATTCCGAATCCCACTTGGAACAACAACGGCAGCACAAACGGCACGCCCATGATCACGAGCCGGTACAGCGAGCCGCTCGACGCGACGAGCCGAAACGATCGAAGTCGGAGGACGCGGAGCGCGATGAGCGGGTGATCCGACCGGATGAGGTGAATGACGGCCAAGCTCAACAAGATCAGAGCCGCAATGATCCCGAGGCCCACTCGTAGCCAGTCGGTTCCGGCACTGTGCACGCTGTCGAGCGCCACGACAAGCACTGCGACGCCTGCTCCGATCACCACCAATCCCAGCCAGTCGAGGCTCCGTTTCTGTGTTTGCCGAATGTCGGGCACCATGCGCAATGCCAGCAGAAACCCGACGATCCCGATCGGAACGTTGATCAGAAAGATCCAGCGCCACGAAGCGATCGACACGATGGCTCCACCCACAGCGGGCGCAAGAACCGGCGCTGTGAGCGCCGGCCACGTCAAGTAAGCGATAGCCCGTACGAGTTCTGCCTTCGACGTCACCCGCAATACTGCGAGCCGCCCTACCGGCACCATCATGGCGCCGCCTACCCCTTGTAGTGCGCGCATCCCCACCAGCATCGGGAGGGAGGTGCTCAGTGCACATCCCACCGACGCCGCCGTGAAAACGGCTATGGCAGAGATGAAGACACGTCGCGTTCCGAACCTGTCGGCCATCCATCCGCTCGCCGGGATCAGGACGGCCAACACCAGGAGGTACGAAGAAACGGCGACATTGACGTCGACGGCGTCAACTCCGAAGGATTGGGCGATCGACGGCAGTGCGGTTGCGAGAATCGTCGCATCGAGCATCTCCATGAACAGCGCTGCTGCCACCAGCAACGCCAGTCCGCGGGGAAATGTCACTGCGCCAGAGCCTTTCGGAGCAATTCTCGATCAGCCGAGAGAAATCCAGCCACCGGAGGAGACCGAGGCAACCATCGCGTCCAGAGCCTGCGCCGACGCGACAGCATCAGCGATGGTCGCGCCCTGCGGCGCTCCGTCCACGATCGAGGAGACGAAATTGCGAGCCTCGATGACCTTCAGGTCGTCATAACCCATGGCGTTGGCCGCGCCTGGTTGGAAGCGGCCGAACTCTCCCGACTCGGGGCCGACCAAAACCGTCGTGACGGATTGGTCCTGATACTTCGAGCCGAGGCTGGTGCCCAGTTCACCCATCCGGCGGTAATCCCAGAACACGGCACCCTTCGTACCGTGAATCTCGAATCCGTAGTTGTTCTGCTCTCCCACGGCGACGCGGCACGCTTCGAGTGTGCAGCGACCGCCCGAGCCGAGCCGCAGCAGTGCGCTGACGAAGTCTTCGTTCTCGACAGCTCCCATCTCCCCGCCGCTGGCTCGGGCATGTCCACTGGTAGCGGCGGACGGACGCGCACGCTCCGGGATGAAGATCGCAGTATCAGCAACGAGAGCGTCGACGTCACCGAGAAGATGACGAATCAGATCGATGCCGTGCGAAGCCAAGTCGCCCAGGACGCCGGCGCCGCCGCGCTCACGCTCGTATCGCCAACTCAAAGCGCCTTCAGGGTGGGCCGCATAGTCGCTGAGGAAACGAAATCGCGAGTGCGTGATCGTGCCCAACTCCCCTGAGTCGATCAGGCTTTTTGCCAGGGCTACAGCCGGCGCGTTTCGGTAGTTGAAGCCGACGGTCGACTGCACACCGGCCTTCGAGACTGCTGCGGCAACAGCTTTGGCGTCTTCCGTGGACAAGCCGACGGGCTTCTCGATCCAGATGTGTTTGCCGGCCTCTGCCATTGCGACGCCGATTTCACGGTGCAAGAAGTTCGGGGCCGTGATGCTCACCGCGTCGATGGCCGGATCGGCTGCGATATCGCGCCAATCCTGGGTGAAAGCTTCGAAACCGAATTGGTCCGCTGCTTCCTCCCCTCGGCCAGGCACCTCGTCGGCGACGGCGGCCAGGCGGATCACGGGAAGCTGGGGATAGTGCTGCCGCAGACGCAGATACGCCTGCGTGTGTACGCGGCCCATCCATCCGAATCCGGCAACTGCTACTGAAATGCCTGTCATGAGGCTCCGTTCGGGTCAAATGATCGAAGGATCGCAGAAATGCTGGGATCACAAATCACCCCCACTGACTCGGTCAGGCGGGTACTCGTGTCACCGGGATCGAGGTCTAGCGGTCGACCACGGTGGTGTCGAAGTAGTAACGCGACGCTCGGTAGCAGTGGCTGCCGTACTCGACGGCACTACCTGAATCGTCAAATGCAGTGCGGCTCATGGTCAAGAGGGCAGCACCCACTTTCTCGTCGAGCAATCCTGCTTCTTCGCGAGTCGCCGCCCGAGCGCCGATTCGCTGCCGCGCCACACGGATGTGAACGCCGCGAGTTCGCAAGGTTTGGTACAGCCCTTGCGTCTCCAACTCCTCGGGATCGGGTGCGATGTCCACCGGAATGTAGTTGGTCATCACTGCCAGCGGTTCACCGTTGGTGCTTCGCAGACGCCTGATGGTGGCCACTTCGGCGTCAGGTTCGAGGTTGAGTTCCGCGGCAACGTCCTCGGCGGGAACTCCCACCGTGAACTCGAGCAGCTTGGTCGTCGGCGCCTGGCCGGCCCTCGCAAGGTCGTCGAACAGGCTGGTGAGCTCGACCGGGCGGTGCACCGGACTTTGCACCACCTGAGTTCCGACTCCCCGCTTACGAACAAGTAGGCCCTTGTCCACCAGTTCCTGGATCGCACGTCGAGTGGTCGGACGTGAGAGATTGAGCCGTTTGGCCAACGCCAGTTCGTTCTCGAAGCGATCACCTGGGGCAAGTTCGCCACCGAGAATAGCGCCCTCGATTGCCTGGGCCAGCTGAAAATACAGCGGCACCGGGCTCGAGCGGTCCAACTCGACGGCGAGTGCTGCGACCACGGTCAACTCCGATCTGTCTTGGGAAGGCGCCGTATCGGCGCTACTTCTCTCGGCAGTGTATGCGAACACTAACATTCACTTGACCGCAAGTCATAATGTCCAGACAAACTATTGACAATCGCTGTGTCGCGGCGCACAGTTTCAGTCATACAACGGTGCCCTGCGCGGGCAGCCCACCACGAACTCTCGGGAGTCAGTCTTGACAAGCATCAACACTCACCAGAGCGGGTCACACATCCCTGACGCACCATTCGACGTGCTTGCCATCGGCCGATCGGGGGTGGACATCTACCCACTTCAAACCGGTGTCGGACTCGAAGACGTCGAGACCTTCGGCAAGTTTCTCGGCGGCAGCGCAGCAAACGTCTCGGTGGCGGCTGCACGCCTCGGCCGGCGAGCAGCACTGATCTCCGGCGTAGGCAGCGATCCCTTCGGAAAGTTCGTCACACGCGAGTTGGCACGTCTGGGCGTCGACAACAGGTTTGTCGTCACCAATTCCGAGTACCCGACACCGGTGACGTTCTGCGAGATCTTCCCCCCTGACGACTTCCCGCTGTACTTCTACCGCAAGCCGCATGCGCCCGATCTTCGGATCACCCCGGACGATATCGACCTCGACGCCGTTCGAGGAGCATCCCTCTACTGGTCGACTGTGACGGGACTGTCCGAAGAACCGAGTCGCAGTGCACACTTCGCTGCTTGGGAAGCCCGCGAACGACGCCCGCTGACGGTCCTCGATCTGGACTACCGCCCGATGTTCTGGTCGACACCCCAAGAAGCGACCACTCAGGTGCAGCGCGCTCTCGCGCACGTGACGGTAGCCGTCGGAAACCGCGAAGAGTGCGAGATCGCGGTCGGTGAGACCAACCCGAACAAGGCCGCTGACGCGCTTCTCGACCTCGGAGTCGAACTGGCGATCGTGAAGCAGGGCCCGAAGGGTGTCCTCGGCAAAACACGAAAGCAATCGATCACCGTGCCGCCCAATGCCGTCGACGTGGTCAACGGGCTGGGCGCTGGCGACAGCTTCGGCGGATCACTGTGCCACGGACTGTTGGCCGGGTGGCCACTGGAGAAGGTACTGCGCTATGCCAACGCGGCCGGTGCGATAGTCGCATCTCGGCTCGAATGCTCCACTGCGATGCCAACCGCTGAAGAAGTCCACGATCTCGCCGAAGCCACAGCCACGGAGGCAGTCAATGTCTGACAAGCTCGCCGCCCGCCCCCTCGCCACCACCTACGCCGACGTGACGGAACTGCGTGCGAGCGATCCGCAGATCATCGAAAAGTCCTGGGCAGCAAGAACTCCTCGCGCCACCGTTCGAGGCAACGGACGACTGATGATCGTCGCTGCCGATCATCCAGCGCGTGGGGCACTCTCTGTCGGCGGCAAGCCGACAGCGATGAACAGTCGTACCGATCTGCTCGACAGATTACGCACGGCGCTCGACAATCCCGGAGTCGACGGCGTTCTCGGTACCGCGGACATTCTCGACGATCTGCTCCTCCTCGGGGCCCTCGAGGACAAGGTCGTCTTCTCGTCGATGAACCGCGGCGGCCTGGCGGGCGCGAGCTTCGAACTCGACGACCGCATGACCGGATATACCGCGGCGGGCACCGCGAAGTTCGGAATGAACGGCGGAAAGATGCTGCTGCGCATCGCCCTCGACGACGCGGGCACCCTGCCCACCATGACGGCATGTGCCGAGGCCGTTGACGAACTGGCCGCGGCCGGACTGATCGCGATGCTCGAGCCGTTCCTCTCCAGTCGCGTCAACGGCAAGGTGGTCAACGATCTCAGCCCCGACGCCGTCATCAAGTCCATCCACATCTCCCAAGGTCTCGGCTCCACCTCGGCGTATACGTGGATGAAACTGCCGGTCGTCGACGAGATGGAACGCGTCATGGATGCGACCACCCTCCCGACGCTGCTCCTGGGCGGCGATCCGCAGATCGCGCCGGAAGAAACGTACGCGAAGTGGGGCGCTGCCCTTCAGCTGCCGTCCGTGCGCGGACTGATCGTCGGGCGCGCGCTGCTCTACCCACCGGACGGCGACGTGACCGCGGCCGTCGACACCGCAGTCAAGCTCGTCCACTAGAACCGACCTGGCAGGAGCAAGATGTTCAGCAAGTACTACGTCCCCGCCGGATCGTCCGCCGACGGTGATTTCACGACAGTGGTCACGCCGGAGTCCGCCGGGTGGGCCGAATCCAGCTTGTGGACACTCGAACTCGCCCCCGGCGCGAGCGTCCACCTGCAGTCCGGCGAGAACGAGATAGTCGTCGTTCCACTGTCGGGTTCGGCCGTGATCGTTGCCGAGGGGACGGAGATCGCCCTGACCGGCCGCGCGTCGGTCTTCGACGGACCGAGCGACTTCGCCTACATAGGACGCGATTCCGACTACACAGTGGCCAGCGCAGGTGGAGGCCGCTTCGCCCTGTGCGGAGCGCGCGCCGGCGCAAAGCTCCCCCATCGCTACGGTCCCGCATCAGGAGTTGCCGTCGAACTCCGCGGTGCCGGTAACTGCAGCCGACAGGTTCACAACTTCGCCACCGCAGACACTTTCGAGGCAGACTCCATCATCGCGTGTGAGGTCATCACCCCCGGCGGGAACTGGTCGTCGTATCCCAGCCACAAGCACGACGAGAACAGCGACGTCGAATCGGCCCTGGAAGAGATCTACTACTTCGAGATCGACCGAAGCCCCACCGGGACCGAAGGGTTCGGCTACCACCGCGTGTACGGAACCGCCGAGAGACCTATCGAGGTGCTCGAGGAAGTCCGCTCGGGCGACGTCGTCCTCGTGCCGCACGGCTATCACGGCCCGTCCATCGCAGCGCCGGGCCACCACATGTACTACCTCAACGTCATGGCAGGTTCGGGCGAGATCCGGGCGTGGAACATCTGTGACGATCCGCAACACACCTGGCTGCGTGGAAGCTGGGATCACCAGGACATCGACCCTCGACTGCCGTTGCAGTCCCACAACTGACGGAAGTGAAAGCTGTGGCACCCACCAACAACGCAACCGGCAATCGTCTACCTCGCGACGAGCCGACCGTATACCTCACCGTTTCTCAAGCTGTCGTCCGCTTCCTCGCCAACCAGTACACCGAACGCGACGGCCAGCGCACCAAGCTGTTTGCCGGCTGCTTCGGAATCTTCGGGCACGGCAACGTCGCCGGACTGGGGCAGGCACTCTTGCAGGCCGAGATCCAGGATCTCGATGCCGGCCGTGAGCCGACACTCCCCTACGTGCTCGGCCGCAATGAACAGGCGATGGTGCACTCGGCTGTCGCGCACGCCCGCATGAAGGACCGCCTGCAGACGTGGGCAGTCTCGTCCAGCGTCGGCCCCGGTGCCACCAATATGATCACCGGCGCGGCACTGGCCACCATCAACCGTCTACCTGTATTACTCCTTCCCGCAGACACTTTCGCGACCCGCGCCAGTGCCCCCGTCTTACAGGAACTCGAACTCCCGTCGAGCGGCGACGTCACAGTCAACGACGCTTTCAAGCCGGTCTCACGATACTTCGATCGGGTATGGCGCCCGGAGCAGTTGCCGAGCGCTCTGCTCGCCGGGATGCGCGTTCTCACTGATCCCGTCGAGACCGGCGCAGTCACCATCGCCATCCCGCAGGACGTGCAGGCCGAGGCTTTCGACTGGCCCGAGTCCTTCTTCGCCGAACGGGTGTGGCACGTGGCCCGCCCGCTCCCCGAGCGATCGGTGATCGAACGCGCCGCCGCGATCATCCGCTCGGCTCGCAAGCCACTGATCGTCGCCGGCGGCGGCGTGATCTACAGCCAGGCCACCGACTCTCTGGCAGCGTTCTGCGCGCAGACCGGAATCCCCGTGGGGCAGAGCCAGGCCGGCAAAGGTTCATTGGTCTACGACCACCCACAATCCGTCGGGGCGGTGGGGTCCACCGGCACTACGGCTGCGAACGCACTGGCTACCGAGGCGGACGTCGTCATCGGAATCGGCACGCGGTACAGCGATTTCACGAGCGCGTCCCGCACCGCATTCACCAATCCCGACGTTCGCTTCGTCAACATCAACGTCGCTTCACTGGACTCCGTGAAGCAGGGCGGAGTCAGCGTGGTCGCCGACGCACGTGAGGCACTCGACGCGCTGGCGATCGCACTGAACGACTACCGGGTGGACGACGAATACGCGTCCAGGATCGGTGAACTCGCTCGCGATTGGGATGCGATCGTCGAATCCGTCTACAACCCAGCCGAACCCGCTGCCGACGGGTCACTGAATCAGAATCAGGTGATCGGCCTGGTCAACACTCTGTCCGATCCACGTGACGTCGTCGTGTGCGCTGCCGGGTCCATGCCGGGTGACCTCCACAAGCTGTGGCGAACCCGTGATCCCAAGGGGTATCACGTCGAATACGGGTACTCGTGCATGGGATACGAAGTTGCCGGCGGTCTAGGCGTCCGCATGGCGTGCCCCGATCGCGACGTGTTCGTGATGGTCGGCGACGGTTCCTATCTGATGATGGCCACCGAATTGGTCACCGCCGTACAGGAACGCCTCAAGGTCATCGTCGTCCTGGTGCAGAATCACGGATTTGCCTCCATCGGTTCGCTGTCCGAGTCGCTGGGTTCCCAGCGCTTCGGCACGCAGTACCGCTACCGCTCGAATGACGGACGTCTCGACGGAGGTGTTCTCCCGGTCGATCTGGCCGCGAACGCCGCCAGCCTCGGTGTCGACGTCATCCGCGCCAACACCGCCGCCGAGTTCGCCGACGCGATCAAAGTCGCCAAAGCAAGCGACACCAGCACGGTCATCCACGTCGAAACCGATCCGCTGATCGGCGCCCCGGACAGCGAATCCTGGTGGGATGTACCGGTATCGGCTACCTCCGAACTGGAATCGACCAAGAACGCCCGGACAACCTACGAGTCCTGGAAGAAGATCCAGCGACCGTATCTACGTCCATCCGAATGAAATTTCCGCACAGACACACCCCAAAAAGCTTGCCCGCGAAAGGAATCTAGACATGAGCGCGATTCGCGTCGGATCAGCCCCCGACTCCTGGGGTGTGTGGTTTCCGGACGACCCTCAGCAGACCCCGTACACACGATTCCTCGACGAGGTGTCCGCGTCGGGATACGAATGGATCGAACTCGGCCCGTTCGGATACCTTCCGACCGATCCAGCCAAGCTGACTGACGAACTCGGAGCACGCGGCCTCAAGCTTTCGGCCGGTACCGTTTTCGAACACCTGCACCAGGACGATTCCTGGGATGCCGTCTGGAATCAGATCAAGGACGTCGCCAAGTTGACCGCAGCCGTCGGTGGCAAGCACGTAGTCGTCATCCCCGAGATGTGGCGCGATCCTTCCACCGGAGAAGTACTCGAAGATCGAAATCTGACTCCCGAGCAGTGGCGCAAGAAAACCGACGGCATGAACGCTCTCGGCAAGGCGATGCTCGAGGAGTACGGCGTCATGGCGCAGTACCACCCTCATGCCGACAGCCATGTCGACATCGAGGACAACGTCTACAAGTTCCTCGAAGGTACAGACGAGCGTTTCGTGAACCTGTGCCTCGATACCGGCCACATCAGCTACTGTGGCGGCGACAACCTGGCCATCATCAACAAGCATCCGGAGCGCATCGGGTACCTGCACCTCAAGCAGGTGGATCCGGCGATCGTCGCCAAGGTGGAGGCGGAGGACCTGCCGTTCGGCGAAGCGGTCAAACTCGGCGCGATGATCGAACCACCGCGCGGAATCCCGGACATGCCACCGCTTCTGGAGGCCATCGAGAAGCTCGGCATCGACGTGTTCGCGATCGTCGAGCAGGACATGTATCCCTGCCATCCCGACACACCGCTGCCCATCGCACAGCGCACTCAGAAATACCTGTCCACCTGTGGCGTTCCCGCCGTCCGTTTCAGCTGAGCAACACAATCGAGGAGTACCACCGCATGTCTGACAACCAGGATCTCCGGATCGCAGTGCTCGGCGTCGGCATCATGGGGGCCGATCACGTCGACCGCATCACCAACAAAATCGGCGGTGCCCGAGTCACTGTCGTCAACGACTACTCTCTTGCCCGCGCCGAGGAAATCGCAGCATTGACGCCGGGGTCACGCGTCGTCGTCGATCCGTTCGATGCCATCGCAGCCGAGGACGTCGACGCCGTTATGCTCGCAACCCCGGGCCCGACCCATGAGAAGCAGGTACTTGCCTGCCTCGAAGCAGGCAAGCCGGTTCTCTGCGAGAAGCCGCTGACCACCGACGCGGACAGTTCGCTGGCGATCGTCAAAGCCGAAGCAGCGCTGGGAAAGAAACTGATCCAGGTTGGTTTCATGCGCCGGTTCGACCACGAATACACCCAGCTCAAGGATTTGATCGACAGCGGCGATCTCGGTCGCCCTCTCGTTGTGCACTGCGCGCACCGCAATCCTGCGGTTCCGAACGGCTTCGACAGCGCGATGATCGTCAAGGACTCACTCGTCCACGAGGTCGACGTGACGCGATTCCTGCTCGACGAAGAGATCACCTCGGTGCAGATAATTCGGCCGTCTGCGAATTCGCTTGCTCCCGAGGGCATTCAAGACCCACAGATCGCGATATTCGAGACCGAGTCCGGTAGACACGTCGACGCCGAGGTGTTTGTCACCACCGGAGTTGCCTACGAGGTGCGCACCGAAGTTGTCGGCGAACTCGGAAGCGCGATGATCGGACTCGACGTGGGACTGATCCGAAAGACCAAGCCCGGCAACTGGGGTGGGCAGATCACCCCAGGATTCCGCGAACGCTTCGGGCAGGCATACGACACCGAGTTCGCCCGGTGGATCAAGGCAGTGAAGACGGGCGCCGGCACCGGCAACTACATCGACGGGCCAGGTGCCTGGGACGGGTACGCCGCGGCCGCTGTCTGCGCCGCTGGCGTGAAGTCTCTGGAGACGGGTCAACGCGTCGTCGTGGACATGGTTGCGCGCGACTCTGTGGCCGGGGCGTAGCGATGAAGGTCGCACTCGATCCCACTCCGTTCCATCACGATTACTCGCTGCTGGAGCTTCCCCGAGTTGTTGCCGATCTCGGGTACGAGTACCTGCAGCTCACACCGCACGTCGACATGATCCCGTTCTTCAATCACCCGAAAGCCGACGACGCGCTCGTCACCGAGTTCCGGAAGGCCTGCGCGAGTGCGGGAGTCGGCATCGCGTCGGTGCTCCCGGTCCTTCGGTGGTCCGGCCCGGACGAGGACGCTCGCGAAGCAGCAGTGCGTTACTGGAAGCGGGCCATCCAGATCACGGTCGATCTCGGTGTCAACGTCATGAACACCGAATTCTCCGGCCGCCCCGAGAAAGCCGAAGAGTCCGAGCGTGCGTTCTATCGTTCGATGGAGGAACTGCTTCCGATCATCGAACGCGAGGGGATCGACGTCCTGATCGACCCGCACCCGGACGATTTTGTCGAAGACGGACTTGCCGCGATCCGCACGATCCGTGGCGTGAACTCCAAGAACCTCGGCATGGTGATCGTGGCGTGCCACCAATTCCACATGGGTGGGGACCTTCCCGCCATCATGGAGGCCGCCGGCGACATGGTCCGTCTCGTACATGTGGCAGACACCATGGATCATCACCGTTCCCACGGACTTCGCTACATCACCAATCCGCCAGGCAATGCCGTTCGAGTGCATCAACACCTCAAAATCGGGGACGGAGACGTCAACTGGGACGAATTCTTCGGCGGCCTCGGCAAACTCGGCTTCTACGATCGTGACAACACCGTGATGGTGTCGAGCGTCTTCGCCGAGAACGAAAACGCACACGAGGTTTCCCGGTACCAGCGCGAGACGATGAACGACTATGTCGCCAAGTACACCTCCCCGAGCTCCTGAGCCACCAGACCACTAGGAAATACCATGACCAGCACTGATACTCGTGTCATCGCGCACTGGTTGGACGGCAAGTCGTTCGCCGGAACATCCGAGAACACCGCCCCCGTCACCAACCCCGCCACCGGACAGATCACCGGCCGACTCGCCCTGGCGAACCTCGAGGACGCTCGCACCGTCATCGACGCTGCTGCGGCGGCCTTCCCCGCCTGGCGTGACACCTCCCTGGCCCGGCGCACACAGATACTGTTCAGCTTCCGCGAACTCCTCAACGCTCGCAAAGGTGAACTCGCCGAGATCATCACAGCCGAGCACGGCAAGGTTCTCTCCGACGCCCTCGGCGAAATCAGCCGCGGACAAGAAGTAGTCGAATTCGCCTGCGGAATAGCGCATCTCCTCAAGGGCGGATACACCGAGAATGCATCGACCAAGGTCGACGTCTACTCCATCCGCCAACCCCTCGGCCCCGTAGGCATCATCTCCCCCTTCAACTTTCCCGCGATGGTCCCGATGTGGTTCTTCCCGGTTGCCATCGCCGCCGGGAACACCGTGATTCTCAAACCCTCGGAGAAGGACCCCACCGCGGCGATCTGGCTCGCCGAACTCTGGGCCGAAGCCGGTCTGCCCCCCGGCGTCTTCAACGTCCTCCAAGGTGACAAGCTCGCCGTCGACGAACTTCTGGAAAACAAAGCAGTCAAAGCGATTTCGTTTGTCGGATCCACCCCCATCGCCCAGTACGTCTATGCCACCGGCACCGCCAACGGCAAACGCGTGCAAGCACTCGGCGGCGCCAAGAACCACGCCATCGTTCTGCCGGACGCCGACCTCGACCTCGCCGCCGACGCAATGGTCAACGCGGGATTCGGCTCCGCGGGCGAACGATGCATGGCGATCTCCGCCCTGGTCGCAGTCGGCGACATCGCCGACGAACTGGTCGTCAAGATCGTCGAGCGCACCACTCCCCTCGTCACCGGTGACGGCACCAAGAACTCCGACATGGGTCCGCTCGTCACCAAGGCCCACCGCGACAAGGTCGCCTCATACGTCGATGCAGGCGAGAAGGACGGCGCCACCATCGTGGTCGACGGACGTACAGTCCAGGCCGATGGTGGACCGGACGGCTTCTGGCTTGGACCCACCCTCATCGACCACGTCACCACCGACATGTCGATCTACACCGACGAAATCTTCGGGCCTGTTCTCTCCGTCGTGCGCGTCGATACCTACGACCAAGCCCTCGAACTGATCAACAACAACCCGTACGGA
Source organism: Rhodococcus sp. MurmanLake-1 (assembly GCF_056945715.1). NCBI lineage: Bacteria > Bacillati > Actinomycetota > Actinomycetes > Mycobacteriales > Nocardiaceae > Rhodococcus > Rhodococcus sp. MurmanLake-1. The sequence goes on from NZ_JBWZNF010000001.1 coordinate 1,179,047, forward strand.
AACGGCACCGCCATCTTCACCAACGACGGCGGCGCTGCCCGACGCTTCCAGAACGAGGTGGAGGTCGGCATGATCGGCATCAACGTCCCCATCCCGGTTCCCATGGCCTACTACAGCTTCGGCGGCTGGAAGAACAGCCTCTTCGGTGACACCCACGCTCACGGGACAGAAGGTGTTCATTTCTTCACGCGAGGTAAAGCCGTCACCAGTCGCTGGCTCGACCCCAGCCACGGCGGCATCAACCTCGGCTTCCCCGAGAACAGTTAGCCGGCAAAACATCTGTGGCCGAGACTCTCGAAGAGGCTCGGCCACAGATGTTTTCGAGAGGTCTACGCGACCGTGGGGTGGTACGTCAGCACCTGAACTCCGGATTCGTACCGACGATCGTCCTTCAACTCGAGGTCGATCTTGTCGGCCGATTCGGGGAACACTCTCCCGCCGGACCCGAGAATGACCGGGAAGACCATCAGTCGCAGCTCGTCGACCAGACCGGCCAGCAACAACGCGTGGACGAGCGTCCGACTTCCCGCGACCAGGATTTCGCCGTCGATCTGTTCCTTCAGCTTCGGAACGGATTCCTCGATGGGACCGTCGAGCGCCGTCGAGTTGTTCCATTCGAGCGGCTCCGTCGAACTCGTGACGACGTACTTGGGCATCTCGTTCATCTTGTCCGCAAAGCCTTGGTCGTCCTCGCGCTCAGGCCAGGCACCGGCGAAGCTCTCGTAGGTCCGTCGACCGAGTAGAAGCACGTCCGCGGCGAGGGTTTCGTCGAGTTTGAACTTCATCTGATCGCCCTCCTGGTACGGAAAGACCCATCCAGTGTGCGCATAGCCCGGTTCGCCACCGGGCGCTTCCATGACCATGTCCAAAGACACGAATTCTGTCACCACGATCTTGCCCATACCGATCCCCTGTCGTCAGTGCGTGTGCGCCATTCGAGTAGTCGACTACACCACTGTTACAGACTCTGCGTGGTGGTGGAACTCATCAGCGGCGATCGTCCACTATGACCGATGTACAAACCGAATCGCCTGTTTTCGATCCCTCTGCTTGCGTGGCGATTCGGACGTTCCCTCACGTTCGCATACCCTCGTATATCGATGATGTGGCGTCGAAAGTGTGCAGTGGCAGTGGCCGGAACAGTGCTCTCAGGGAGCATTGCGTTTACCGGTGTCGTAGGGACCTCGGGAGTGGCCGGCGCCCAACCGGCCCCGCCGCCGCCCACCACCACCACCGAGGCACCGTTCACAACACCCAACACCGACAACTGCCCGTTCACGAGTAGCCCGGCGCCGGCGATCGATCTCTCCGAAGCACCTGCGCCCGGATCCACGGCCCCGACTGCTGTCCCGATTCCGGAAAGCCCCGTCGGTGGAGACAAGCTCGGCGAGTGTGGCGTCGTACTTCCTGACGGCGCTCCCCCGCTCCCGGCCGACATCGCGGCATCCGGATGGGTACTCGCGGACGCCGAAACCGGTGAGGTCCTCGCCGCGAAAGATCCGCACGGTCGCTACCGACCGGCCAGCACCATCAAGATGCTGTTGGCTCTCGTCGCTCTCGACGAACTCGATCTCGACACCGAAATCACCGCAACTGCCGAAGACGCGGACGCTGAAGGTAGCGCTGTCGGCATCGGCAAGGGCGGCAAGTACACCAACCGGCAACTGATGCAGGGTCTGGTCATGGCGTCGGGAAACGATGCCGCGCACGCTCTTGCCCGCCAACTCGGCGGTGACGCTGCAGCCGTGTCGAAAATGAATGCGCTCGCGGCCGAACTCGGCGCCCTCGACACCCGCACGGCAACTCCATCCGGACTCGACGGCCCGGGGATGAGCAGCTCACCGTACGACCTGGCCGTAATCTTCCATACAGCCCTCCAGAATCCGACGTTTGCCGGACTGATCCATACCGAAACCGTCGAGTTTCCCGGCTTCCCCAAAGATCCGACGATTCCTGACGATCAGGACCGCCCCGGATTCACTCTCGCGAACGACAATCAGTTGCTCTACAACTACGACGGCGCATTGGGCGGCAAGACCGGCTTCACCGACGACGCCCGCCACACGTACGTCGGTGCTGCGGAGCGCAACGGCCGGAAACTACTGGTGACATTGATGGGCGGCGAAGCCAAGCCGATCCGTCCGTGGGAGCAGGCTGCCCGTCTACTCGACTACGGATATGCACTTCCCGCCAGCACAACCGTCGGCTCGTTGACGGACCGATCGACCGACGATGCCACGCCCGATGTCACTCGCACACCGTCTGCCGCTGCACCAGGCTCGATCTCGGCAGCACCCACCGCTACCGACACCGAGTCGGACACCACTGACCGCATCCTCATCGGTGCTGTCGGCGGAGCTGTGGTGATCGCGCTGGTGGCGGGAGCCGTTGCCCTGAACCGTCGAAGGCGCTAGCGCGGCCGACGGCGCATGAAGCCCGAAAGACCCAGGCCGGCAACCGCACCCGTGGCGATCAACGCAGCCACGCGAGACGGTGAAGCTCCGTCACTGACAACGATTCGCGGCGAGATCACGGCCGGATCCGGCGGCGGAACGAAGGCGAGAGCCATACTTTCCTTTGTCGTCGCCGCCCACGCCGTGCAGAACAGCAGCATCCTCGACGCAGTGAACACGAACACGAGCAAACCGATGATCGGGCCGAATGCCACGCCCGCCGGGCCACTGGTGACGGCCGCGAGGTAGATCGCACCGACCTGCTTGAAGATTTCGAACACGACCGCGGCGATAAGCGCTGCCTGCGCGGCGCTGCGCAGCGTGACAGGCTCGCGCGGCAGCCGGGCAATCACCCACAGGAACACCGCCCACGTCGCCAGGAGTGAAAGCAACAGTGAAACGACTCTGAGCCCCACGCCGACACCGGTGATGTTCTCGAGGTTGAGCCATTTCACGATCTGAGTCGCAACCGGCCCGCTGCTCAGCGCCGACATTCCCAGTGAGACGACCATGGCGAGAGCCAGACCGATGAGGGCCCCTGCGTCACCGAGTTTGGTACGAACGAAACCCTTCGGCTCGCGCTTGCTCTCCCACATCGCCGTCAGCGCGTCGCGAACATTTGCCATCCAACCGAGACCCGCGTACGCGGCACCCAGGAGACCGAAGATTCCGACGCTCGCGCGCGAGTCGATAGCCGAATCGATCAGCGTGTTGATGGTGTCACCCAAGCTGCCCGGAATGCTCTTGGTGATCTGCTCCTGAATCGACTCGAGGTACTCGGGATGCCCGGCCAATACGAAACCGGCCACTGCAAACGCGACCATCATGATCGGAATCAATGCGAGAACACTGAAGTACGTGATTCCCGCAGCGTAGTAATCGCCCTTTTGCTCTTGGAAACGTCCTGCGGCGCGAACCAGATGATCGAGCCAGGGTCGCGCTGCTCGTTGCTTCTCGAGAAAGCTCGGTGCGTCGTCGTCCGTGTCAGCCATTGCCGTCCCCCTCATGTTCGGTCAGGCGTCGTGAGTCCGAATTCGCGTAAGTCAGCCCTTCGGTGCCAGGAATCCGACCTTGTCATAGACAGCGGCGAGAGTGCGTGAAGACACCTCACGGGCGCGGTGCGCTCCAGCCGCGATGATGCGATCCAGCTCTGCCTCGTCGGCAAGGTAACCGTCGACCTTCGCCTTGAGTGGGGTGACGAACTCGGTCAGCACATCAGCGGTATCGGTCTTGAGGTCGCCGTACCCCTTGCCCTCGTAACCGGCCACCAGAGTCTCGATCGGTACTCCCGAGAGAGCCGACTGAATGGTGAGCAGGTTGCTGACGCCCGGCTTGGCCTGCGGGTCGAAACGAATCTCGCGCTCGTTGTCGGTGACGGCCGACTTGATCTTCTTCGCCGACACCTTCGGATCGTCGAGCAGATTGATCAGTCCGGCCGCACTGGCGGCGGACTTGCTCATCTTGGCGGTCGGATCCTGCAGGTCGTAGATCTTTGCCGTGCCCTTGATGATCTGCGGCTCGGGAACAACGAACGCCTTGCCGTAGCGGGTGTTGAACCGGCCGGCCAGATCGCGTGCGAGTTCGAGGTGCTGACGCTGATCCTCACCCACCGGAACTCGCTGCGGGCGGTACAGAAGGATGTCCGCGGCCATCAGAACCGGATACGTGAACAAACCGACACTGGCGTTGTCGCTGCCTTGCTTGGCGGACTTGTCCTTGAACTGCGTCATACGGCTGGCTTCACCGAAACCGGTGATGCAGTTCAGGACCCACGCCAACTGTGCGTGCTCGGGAACCTGACTCTGTACGAACAGCGTCGCCCGATCCGGATCGATCCCCACCGCAAGGAGTTGAGCCACCGCAACCTTGGTGCGACGACGCAATTCCTTCGGGTCCTGCGTCACCGTGATGGCGTGAAGATCCGGAATGAAGTAGAAAGCGTCGAAATCGTCCTGCAACGGAACCCACTGCTGCAGCGCACCCAGGTAGTTGCCGAGGTGGAAAGAATCCGACGTCGGCTGGATTCCGGAAAGCACGCGAGGCTTTGCGGTGGGCTTCTGTTCTGCAGGGGTCGACATGGTTCCGATCTTTTCACGAGTGGAAATCAGTGCAGTGGCGTGGTGCCCGGGTAGTCGAGTTCGACGAGGTCTTCACCGTGGGTGGTGAGGTCCTCCGCACCGAACTGGTAGACGGTCCGGAAAACGACGGGTTCCCATTCTTCGGTGTAGAAGTCCATCGTTTCGCGGAACCACTCCAACTGATCCTGTTGCTCGGACAGTAGAGAACCCGCACCTCGGATCACAACTACATATCCGGCGCCAAGTCCGAGTACGTCGTCGAGATCGCGCATGACATCGTCGAAAGCGTCTTTGTTGCGCCCGAAGTGGGACGGAAACTGGAAGGCTGCCGCGAACTCGCCGAAGACCTGCGCCGTTGTTCGCATGTTCTCTCCGCGAACCACCCGAACGACAAGATTCTCGCCACGAAGTTCACGTGCAAGATCATCCGCAACGGCCGGGTCGCTCCGCAGGGCCACCGAAGCCACATCCGAAGACGGATCCAGCCACTGCGCCACGCTGACCGTAGACGAGTCCGACATCAGCGAATCCTCACAAACGTGTCGTAGTGATCGAGGGTGTACCACGCCGAACCGTCGTTACCGGTGACGATTCGCTCGGCATCACGACCTTGGCCGTTTTTCTTCGCGTTGACGTCCCATTCCTGATAGACGACACGTCCGCCACCGGCACCGACAGCGGGCAGACGCCCTTCGCTGTTGCGGAAGGTGATGCCGCCCTTGGTGCCCGGCGCATTGGCGGAATCCGGCCACCGCCCGGCGTCGATCTCCACGAGCGTGGCGAGAACGCGCGTCGGCGCATCGCTGTTCGTCTGCTGCGTTGTCTTGACGGCGGAGCTGGAGGGCGCGGAGCTGGAGGGCGCGGAGCTCGAGGGCACGGAACTCGACGGCGCGGCCTTGGTGGTAGCACCCGGCTTGGCTTGAACAGTCGAGGACTGGGCACTCGAGGACTTCGCAACCGACGACGCCGAACTGTCGGAGTCACGTGAAGAAAGGGTGACCGCCAGTACGAGCGCCACCACAGCCACCACGACGGTGATGATGGCGTTGCGCGTCTTTGCGCTCGGCATTTTCAGACCTTCAGACATGCGCGTCCCTACCGGTACGAGACAGTGACAGGTGCGTGATCCGACCAACGGAGGTCGTAGGACTCAGCGCGTTCCACGAGCGCAACCTTGGCCCGCTCGGCGTATCCGCGGGTGGCAACCTGGTAGTCGATACGCCAACCCGAATCGTTGTCGAATGCCTTGCCGCGGTACGACCACCACGAGTACGGACCGTCGACACCCGGATGGAGGGTGCGGAAGACATCGACCCACGCGGAATCTTCGGCGAACAGCAGATCCATCCAGGCGCGCTCCTCGGGGAGGAATCCCGAAGACTTCTTGTTGGTCTTCCAGTTCTTGAGGTCGAGTTCGGTGTGCGCGATGTTCCAATCGCCGCTGACCACCACGTGACGATCGGCAGCCACGGCCGCCGCAGCGGTGGAGGCGAGGTGAACTGCGAAGGACGCCATGAACCGCTCCTTCTCCTCCTGCTTCGGCGTGAGCGCCTCACCGGAGGGCAGGTACAGGCTCGCGACGGTCAGATCCGCGAAGTCGGCTTCGATGTATCGACCGGCGTCGAGAAACTCGTCGTCGCCGTGACCGATCCGCACCGCGTCAGGTTCCGTGCGTGAAAGCACAGCGACTCCGTTGCGTCCCTTCGCGGACGGCTCGGCGGAGACGAGGAACCATCCGTTGCCGAGCGCTGGTTCGAGAGTCTCGCGAAGCTGATCGTCCGACGCACGCGTTTCCTGAAGGCAGATGAAATCCGCCGACGTCTTCTCCAGCCAATCGAGCATGCCCTTGCGGGCAGCTGCTCGAACGCCGTTGACGTTCACGGACGTGATGGTGTGGGGCGCAAGAATGTGGGAGTCAGCAGTTTGTGGCACGGCAAGCACCGTAGCCGATTCCACCGACGCGGATGGGCGCCCAGATCAGCGCACGGCCCTACGCTGCAGAATCACCGCAACCGCCAGCACGACGAGACCCGCGACGGCCAGCAACGACCCAACCGCTGCCGGTGCGGTATACCCGTAACCGGCAGCGATGACGACGCCGCCGATCCACGCTCCGAAGGCATTGGCGATGTTCAGCGCGGCGTGATTGAGAGACGCAGCCAAGGTCTGAGCGTCCTCGGCGACATCCATCAACCGTGTTTGAAGGCCAGGAACCATCGAGGACCCGGCAAGCCCGATGAGGAAGACGAAGACAAGCGCCGTGTACGGATTGCGCACGGCGATCACGAAGACCGCGAGGATCACCACGAGGGATCCCATCGACAGGAACAAACCCTTCATCAGCGCGCGATCCGCGAGGTATCCACCGACGAAGTTGCCGGCGACCATGCCCAGTCCGTACAGCATGAGCGCCAGAGGAACGAACGAAGCACCGAGACCGGACACGTCGGTGAGCGTCGTACTGATGTAGGTGTAGACGGCGAACATCCCGCCGAATCCGACCATTCCCACGATCAGGGTCATCCACACCTGAACGCGGCCCAGTGCCCCGAGTTCGGTGATCGGATTCGTCACCGGCATACCGTCCAACCGCGGAATCCAGACGAACAGCGAAGCAACCGTTGCCACCCCGATCACAGCCACCAAGGCGAAGGCGCTGCGCCAGCCGAGTGCCTGGCCGATCCAGGCCGCGACCGGCACCCCGATCACATTGGCCACGGACAGACCCATCATCACCATCGCCACGGCCTTCGCGCGTTTGCCTGGTTCGGCCAAATGAGCGGCGACCAGTGCGGCGACTCCGAAGTACGCGCCGTGCGGCAATCCAGCGACGAATCGAGCCATCATCAGCGTCGTGTACGAGGGCGCAAAGACCGAAGCGGCATTGCCGACGGTGAATGCGACCATGAGTGCGATCAACAGGGTGCGGCGCGGTACCCGTGCGGTGAGAGCAGCGATCAGCGGAGCACCGACGACAACCCCGAGCGCGTACGCCGAGATCACGTGACCCGCGATGGGTTCCGAGACGCCGAGCCCGGATGCCATTTCCGGGAGCAATCCCATGGCGACGAACTCGGTTGTGCCGATACCGAAACCGCCGAGGGCAAGAGCGAGCATCGCTGGACCTCTGGCGGAACGAACCCCGGGTGTCGAGGTGTCAGAACGAGAGAGGGTAGACGAAGTCACTGATCAATTGTGGTCTCACACCTGGTTGAACTTCCAAGTGAGAGCGGGTGAGTTCACTCACGTGAGACCGCGAACACAAATGGGACGCCCGGTTTCTCGGACGTCCCATCGGAAGGTGAAACAGTGAATCTACTTCGCGGCCATGGCCTTCTGCAGGTTCACGTCGAGTGCACCGAGGAACTCCTCGGTGGTCAGGTAGCCCTGATCGCCGCCGACCAGCATCGAGAGGTCCTTGGTCATCTGGCCGCTTTCGACGGTCTTGATGACAACGTCTTCGAGCGCCTGCGCGAAGCCGATGACCTCAGGGGTGCTGTCGAGCTTGCCACGATGCTCGAGTCCGCGGGTCCACGCGAAGATGGACGCGATCGGGTTGGTCGAGGTGGGCTTGCCCTGCTGGTGCTGACGGTAGTGACGCGTCACGGTGCCGTGAGCAGCCTCTGCCTCACAGGTCCTTCCGTCCGGTGTCAGCAGAACCGACGTCATGAGGCCGAGCGAGCCGAAGCCCTGGGCCACGGTGTCGGACTGGACGTCGCCGTCGTAGTTCTTGCATGCCCAGACGTATCCACCCTCCCACTTGAGTGCGGAAGCGACCATGTCGTCGATGAGGCGGTGCTCGTAGGTCAGACCTGCGGCATCGAACTCAGCCTTGAACTCGGTCTCGTAGACGTGCTGGAAGATGTCCTTGAAGGCACCGTCGTACGCCTTGAGAATGGTGTTCTTGGTGGACAGGTACACCGGGTAGTTCTGCTGCAGTCCGTAGGTGAGCGACGCGCGAGCGAAGTCACGGATGGACGTGGTGAAGTTGTACTGCCCCTGGACGACGCCGCCCTCTTCGGGGAAGTTGACCAGTTCGTGCTCGATCGGTGCGCTGCCGTCCTCAGGCGTGTAGGTGATCATCACCTTGCCGGGGCCGGGGACCTTGAAGTCTGTGGCGCGGTACTGGTCGCCGAATGCGTGACGGCCGATGATGATCGGCTTGGTCCAGCCCGGAACGAGTCGCGGAACGTTGGAGATGATGATCGGTGCGCGGAAGATCGTGCCGCCGAGAATGTTGCGGATCGTTCCGTTCGGGGAACGCCACATCTTCTTGAGACCGAATTCCTCGACACGTGCCTCGTCCGGCGTGATCGTGGCGCATTTGACGCCGACGCCGTGCTTCTGGATCGCGTGCGCTGCGTCGATGGTGACCTGGTCGTCGGTCTCGTCGCGGTACTCGATACCGAGGTCGTAGTACTCGAGGTTCACATCGAGATACGGATGGATCAACTTGTCTTTGATGAACTGCCAGATAATGCGCGTCATCTCATCGCCGTCGAGTTCGACGACGGTGCCCTCAACCTTGATTTTGGACATGGGTGCTTCGCGTCCTCCTAGGAAGTTTCCCTGGTTACACGGTTGCGGTCACACTTTGTGAGTGGGTCCGCGAACGGTTCGATTATCAAACCTAGACGGTGTGGACTGATCTCGGGAGATGAGTCCCAAACAAGACAAGCGTACTGCTAACCCGTGAGGCCGCAACCGGCAGGTCCACCCATCGGTCTCTACTCGCGAGTAACTTTTGCCTGCTAGTGGGCTGCGTCGCTCTGTCTCGCGTGCGGTTGCGGCTCACAATTCGCCCCGCGTCAGGACTGCGCTCACTTCCCGGTAGAATCCGACTTGGTCATGAGTGCCAGCGTCAAGCCCCGGCTCGCTGGACGGCAACCCTCCAACCGCGGTGGGGTGCCCCGGGTGATGACCAGGTTTCCCGACGTGGATCTGCTCACGCAGTTCCACCGCAATTCGGGTGACAAGCGCGGGTCCGACAGGGACGGACCCCAGACCGGGCCGAGCCCCACGGAGGTAACTCAGTATGTGTCGCACTTGTAGATAGACCCCAGCACGGGGCGGCGATCCTTCGCCCCCGTCCGACATCTATCCGTCAGACCACTGGAGTGAACAAATCATGACCGACAACACAGCCGACGGCGCAGCAACTTCTGATCCGACCGCGAACTGGTCGTTCGAGACCAAGCAGGTGCACGCCGGGCAGACAGCGGACACCGCCACCAATGCGCGCGCTCTGCCGATCTACCAGACCACCAGCTACGTTTTCGACAGCACCGATCACGCTGCGGCACTGTTCGGCCTCGCCGAGCCTGGCAACATCTACACGCGGATCATGAATCCCACACAGGACGCCGTCGAGCAGCGCATCGCCGCCCTCGAAGGCGGAGTCGCCGCACTCCTCCTCTCCTCGGGTCAGGCTGCCGAAACCATCGCGATCCTCAACATCGCCGAAGCCGGCGACCACATCGTCTCGAGCCCGTACCTGTACGGCGGCACGTACAACCTCTTGCATTACACCCTTCGCAAGCTGGGCATCGAAGTCACCTTCGTCGAGGATCCCGACGATCTCGAGCAGTGGCGCGAAGCCATTCGCCCGAACACGAAGGCGTTCTACGGCGAGACGATCGCCAATCCCAAGAACCACATCCTCGACCTGCCCGGCATCTCGTCGCTGGCCCACGAGAACGGTCTTCCGTTGATCGTGGACAACACAGTCGCGACGCCGTACCTGCTCCGCCCACTCGAACACGGCGCCGACATCGTCGTTCACTCCGCCACCAAATACCTTGGCGGACACGGCACCGCGATCGCCGGCGTCATCGTCGACGGTGGCACTTTCGATTGGACGCAGGGTCGCCACACGAACTTCACGACGCCTGATCCCAGCTACCACGGCGTCACCTTCGCAGACCTCGGCGCGCCGGCATTCGCACTCAAGGCGCGCGTCCAACTGCTGCGCGATCTCGGCTCCGCAGTGGCGCCGTTCAACGCGTTCCTCATCGCGCAGGGCATCGAAACCTTGAGCCTGCGCATCGAGCGTCACGTGTCCAATGCACAGAAGGTCGCCGAATTCCTCGACGGCCACGGCGAGGTGGCCTCCGTTTCCTACGCGGGACTCCCCTCCTCGCCATGGTTCGAACGCGGAAAGCAGCTGACGCCCAAGGGAACCGGCGCCATCGTCACCTTCGAGCTGCCCGGCGGTATCGATGCGGGCAAGACGTTCGTCAACGCCCTGACGCTGCACAGCCACGTCGCCAACATCGGCGACGTTCGCTCACTCGTCATCCACCCCGCCTCGACGACACACTCGCAGCTCACCCCCGAAGAGCAGCTCGCCTCCGGTGTCACACCCGGACTCGTTCGCCTCGCGGTCGGCATCGAAGGAATCGACGACATCCTCGCCGATATCACCGTCGGCCTGGCTGCGGTGGCAAACTCGTGACCGTGAACGAATTGGAGCCCAGGATCGACCTCCTTCCCCCGCCCGACGGCCAGGTGGGGTTCGTCGACATCGGCGCCCTGGAACTCGAGAGCGGCGCGGTACTCCCCTCGGTTTCGCTCGCCGTTCAGCGGTGGGGTGAGCTGTCCCCGAACCGCGACAACGTCGTACTCGTCGAGCACGCACTGACCGGAGACTCACACGTCACCGGACCGATCTCCGCAAATCAGCCCTCCCCCGGTTGGTGGAACGGGATGGTCGGCGCCGGCGAACCGATCGACACCGGCGAATGGTGCGTCATCGCAACCAATGTCCTCGGCGGTTGTCGCGGCACGACCGGTCCCAGTTCACTGGCCGACGACGGCAAGCCGTGGGGCAGCAGGTTCCCGGAAATCTCCATCCGGGATCAGATCGCGGCGGAGAAGAAGCTCGTCGATCTCCTCGGGATCGGCCAGTTGGCCTCGGTAGTCGGCGGATCCATGGGCGGCATGCGCACCCTCGAATGGGCAGTTACCTACCCGGACAGCATTCGCTCCGCGTTGGTTCTCGCAACCGGTTCACGAGCCACTGCAGATCAGATCGGCACCCAGACGACGCAGATCGCTGCCATCGTCTCCGATCCGGATTGGCAGGGCGGTGACTACCACGGAACGGGGCGGGTACCTCGCGCCGGACTCGGCATCGCCCGTCGCATCGCGCACCTGACGTACCGCACCGAGTCCGAACTCGATGCGCGCTTCGAGAACTCCGCCCAGAACGACGAAAATCCTTGGAACGGTGGACGATACGCCGTCCAGAGTTACCTGGAACATCAGGCAGACAAGCTGGTCGACCGCTTCGACCCGAGCACGTACGTCCTCCTGACCGAGGCCATGAACCGGCACGACATCGGTCGTGGACGCGGCGGCGTTGCAGCGGCGTTGGCATCGATCACGGCGCCGGTCGTCGTGGGCGGCGTGGACTCGGATCGGCTGTATCCCCTTCGTTTGCAGGAGGAGATCGCGGACGGCATTTCGACGTGCACGGGCCTCGAGATTCTCAAGTCCAGAGACGGCCATGACGGCTTCCTGACGGAGGCGGACGCTGTCGCCGGACTGCTTCGCCGAACGATGGAGTTCGCACGCACGGCCCGCTGATCCCGCACAGAGGCACAATTTCAGGATCCGTCAATGTCGGGAAAACCACAGCTGATCTGCAGGTTTTCCCGACATTTTCATTGGCATACCTGAGCCGGCGCGGCTAGCATCGGCGAACGTGAATCAGCCATGCTCGACGCGCCTGCAGGCTACGTACATTCCCGAGCACATGTCCTTTGCGTTCTGGGGTGATACAGACCCGGCAGCGCGACTGTCGGTGCTGGGGATGCCGACGGGATCGCCGGGCATCTGCCGGCTGGCGATCCCGGCCGACGAGTCGATCACACCGACCGACGTCGCAGCGCAACTGCTCGACCTCGCCGCCGCGATCGACGCCATGCACACCCTCGATGCACGTCGCGACGACCTCGGACCGTCGTTGCTCGCATGGAAGCGCGTCATCGACACCGGCGCACATGACATTCCGACTGCAGCGCATGCCGCGATCGAGCGCGACGACACGAAAATCAGAAGCGCCCGGTCCACGGTGCGGTTGTTCACGGAAGCGCGCGCAGCCATCGAGAGTCTTCGCCGAGCAAAGATTCAGGCGACATTGCGCCCGTATCAAGTGCACGGAGTTGCCTGGCTGACTGCACTGTCGGGTTCGGGCGGTGGAATCCTCGCCGACGAGATGGGTTTGGGCAAGACACTGCAAGCGATTTCGATGATCGCGATCCGCGCCGACGACGGTCCACACCTGGTTGTGTGTCCCACCTCGGTCATCGGAAACTGGCGGCGCGAGATCGAGCGATTCGCTCCGCATCTGCCACTGCACGTTCATCACGGGACCGCTCGCGCACTTCCCACTCGTATTCCTGCCGGCACCACGGTGCTGACCAGCTACAGCGTCTTGCGTTCCGACGCAGACCAATTGGCCCCGATCCATTGGAGTTCAGTGGTCTTCGACGAGGCACAGCAGATCAAGAACCCCTCTTCCCTGGCAGCGAAGGCCGCAATGCAGTTGTCGGCCGACGTCAAGGTAGCGATGACCGGCACGCCGGTGGAGAACCGCCTCGAAGAATTGTGGTCGCTCTTTCGCGTCGCAAATCCTGAAGTCCTCGGAACTCGCGCACGGTTTCGTCAACGCTTTGCCGTACCGATCGAATCCGGTCGATCGGCCACCGCGGCGACCAGGCTTGCCGCGGTCATCGATCCGTTCATTCTGCGCAGAACCAAAGACACAGTGGCCAAGGATCTTCCGCCCAAGCAATTTTCCACCGTCTCGTGCACTCTGACGTCGGAACAGGCGCGCATCTATCGGTCTGCAGTTGCAGATGCTTTCGACACCGGTTTGGGTACGGGAATTGCCCGGCGCGGCAATATCCTTGCACTGCTGACCACCCTCAAGCAGGTATGCAATCATCCGGCGCAGGTCACCGGCGATACGGATGACCTCTACGGAAGATCCGGAAAGCTCGACCGCGCAACGGAAATGATCGCCGAGATCGTCGACGACGGCGATCGCGCGCTGATATTCACGCAGTACCGGACGATGGGCGAGATGCTCTCGCGGCACCTGGGCTCCGAGTTGGGAATCGGCGCAATCCCGTTCCTTCACGGCGGCCTGAACACCGACAAGCGCGACGCGATGGTCGACGCATTCCAGAACGACACGGATTCACCACCGGTTCTGATTCTGAGCTTGCGCGCCGCCGGCTTCGGCCTCAACCTCACGCGCGCAAGTCACGTCGTGCACTACGACCGGTGGTGGAACCCAGCCGTCGAGGATCAAGCAACCGACCGGGCACACCGCATCGGCCAGAAGCGCACCGTCAACGTCCACACCTTGGTGACGGGCGGTACCGTCGAGGATCACATCGCAGCGATGCACGAGTCCAAACGAGCTGTGGCCGATGCTGTTTCCGGGAACGTCGAGGCCGCCCTGGCCGATCTCCCTGACACCGAACTGCGTGAACTCCTCGAACTCGACGGCGCGGTGATCATCTGATGGCCAACGAATTCGGTGTCACCGCTTGGGGTCGAGCATGGCTGCGCACGGTGGAGCGGACTGCGGCATCCGGTCCGAACCCGTCCCTGCCGACGGCTCGTACCCTCGCACGCAACGGTTCCGTGGAGTTCACCGTGGTCTCATCGGGGACCGTCGTCGCGGAGGTGAGCACCAAAGCAAAAACCTCGTCGGTGACAATTTCTGTCCCGCTCTGGACCAAATCCGAAATCGCCGCAGTGAAGAGCCTTCTCCGTTCGGCGGGAAAGGCCAACAGATCCGTCTCCACCGGCGAACTGCCGGACAGCATCGTCACCGAACTGCAGGCTCGAAATATCGCAGTAGCCGTTGATCTTTCGGAGTGCACTGCCAGCTGCGACTGCTCAGGTCGACGCTCGCCGTGCGTTCACCATCTCGCCGCGATCTACGCCCTGGCCGGGCGAATCGACGAGGAACCTGCACTTGCGGTGACGCTGCGAAGTGCACCGGTCAAGGCTGGAAAGAAGTCGACATCCACAGATTCACCGGAGTGGATCCCCTTGAGTGATATCGATATTCGCTCGTTCTACGGGGACTGATCTTCTCAGTCGGTGCCGAGCGGATCGATGGTCAGGGCGAGCGTCGCGATCAACACACCCATCACACCCATCGCCGCAGTGTCGAAGACCCTTCCGCGCACCGCGAGCAACCCCACACGATTCTCGGGAACGAACCACCGAGCGGCAGCTCCGATGATGACGGCAACACCGAAGACGAGGGCGCCGCGACGCCACCGGTCGGCCAGCACGAGAACCACGGCCGCCGCGATCACGGCGAGGACCGCGAGCATGGGCAGATTCTTCTTCGCGAGGCCGACCAGTGAGGACATCGGACTCAGACTCCGGCCAGAACCCGCTCGGCGCGCTCGACCACGTTGGTGATCAGGAACGCGCGGGTCAGCGGTCCGACACCACCGGGATTGGGTGAGACGAAGCCGGCGACCTCGTTCACGTCGGCTGCCACGTCGCCGCGCAGGCCGTCGTCGGTGCGACTGACGCCGACGTCGAGGACCGCTGCTCCGGGCTTGACCATGTCTGCGGTGATGAGGCCGGGAACGCCGGCGGCAGCGACGATGATGTCGGCGCGGCGAACCTCGGCCGCGAGATCGCGGGTACCGGTGTGGCAGAGCGTGACCGTCGCGTTCTCGCTACGACGCGTCAGCAGCAATCCGATCGGACGACCGACCGTGACGCCGCGTCCGACAACCACCACGTGTGCACCGGCAATCGGGACCTCGTAGCGACGCAGAAGGTGGAGGATTCCACGTGGGGTGCACGGCAGCGGGGCTTCCTTGCCCAACACCAGTCGACCGAGGTTGACCGGATGCAAGCCGTCGGCATCCTTGTCGGGGTCGATACGCTCGAGGGCCGCGTTCTCGTCGAGGTGCTTGGGGAGCGGCAACTGCACGATGTAGCCGGTGCACTCGGGATTGGCATTGAGCTCGTCGATCGTCGCGTTGAGCTGTTCCTGCGTGATGTCGGCAGGCAGGTCGCGTCGCAAAGAATTGATACCGACCTTGGCGCAGTCGTTGTGCTTGCCGCGCACGTAAGCCGCGGATCCCGGGTCGTCGCCCACCAGGATGGTGCCCAAGCCGGGTGTGATGCCCTCTGCCTTCAGAGCGCTCACCCGCACCTTCAGGTCTTCGAAGATTTCGTCGCGGGTAGCTTTGCCGTCGAGGATCGTTGCAGTCACGGCGACCATTGTTCCAGGTTAGGGTCGATGAGTGACAACGGCTCCGGAACTACGCGGCCCGAGGGTGCTCCTCTCCCCTGTCGCGCCCGATCATCACGCCCGTCTGCGGGCAATTCACCTGCACCCGGACGTCGTGCAGTGGTGGCAAAATCCCGACGACGACTGGCCTGCAGCGCCGGAGGCCGGCACCACGCGCTACAGCATCTTCTACGGCGACCACCTGATCGGCTTCATCCAGTGGTACGAGGCGGAGGACAACCCCGACTTCCGCCACGCCGGGCTCGACTTGTTCCTCGATCCAGACTTTCACAGCCAAGGGTTCGGTCGCGAATCGATTCGCGTGCTGTGTGCCCACCTGATCGACGACCTCGCATTCCACCGTCTGGTCATCGACCCGGAAGTCGACAACTCCGTCGCCATCGCATGCTACCGATCGGTGGGGTTCAAAGACGTCGGGGTGATGCGCGAGTACTCGCGAGATCGCCATGGTGTGTGGAAGGACGGACTGCTGATGGATCTGCTCGCACGGGAATTCATCCGCTGATCACAAGGTACGACCCGGAGGGACAGTCATCATGTTGCTGGACAAGGAATTCACGGCCACCTTGCAGAAAAGTGACGCCAAGGGTGGGTGGACCTACGTGATCTGGCCGGAGTCCGCCGAGTTCTTCGGCACCCGCGGCCTGGTCAAGGTACGCGGGACGATCGACGGACATCCGTTCCAGAGTTCGTTCATGGCGCTGGGAGACGGCAACCACAAGCTGCCGGTCAAAGCCGATCTTCGCAAAGCCATCGGCAAGGAGACCGGCGAGAGGGTGACAGTGCGCCTCGAGGAGCGCGTGGAGAGCTAGGCGCCTCTACTTCATGTCGACGACAAGACCGTGCGCCGACGCATAAGCCACCGCCTGCATCAACTCGATCTGCGCGTTTCCGACGGATGCGGACGTCCACAGGCTCGGATCGATCCGCGCGCCGCGCAGATCTGCACCTTCGAGTTTGAGTCCACCCGTACGAGCACCGGACAGATCCGCCGACGCCAGGACCGCGCCCCGCATGTCGGCCCGAACCAGGTTCGCTTCACGGAATCGGCATGAGGTGAAGTCGATCTTCCTCAGGTCCGCTCCACCGAGTGAGGTCAACGAGAAGTCGACTTCGTCGAGCGTCAACGGCCGGATACGGCAACCGTCGAACGTCGACCCGAGCAGACTGCAGTTTCGGAACGTGCTGTGCCACAGGCTGGTCCGAGCAAAATTGCAGGAGCGAAACGCCGTTCCCGTGTGCACGGACTCCCCCAGATCGGTGCCGGTGAAATCACAATCCGTGAACACCACCGACTCCGTCGTGAGTCCGGTGAGGTCGGCATCTCGGAAATTGCAATTGGTGAAAGTGCGCTGACGCCACTTCTGCCCGGCCAGCCGCGCGTCTGAATAGTCTTCGCCGACGACGTCGTCGGATTCTTCGGGGAGCATGCCGTCCATACTGCCCCGCCGCACCGACACCGGTTCAGCGCCCCTGATGGCGGCGGACAATCAGCCGGCCGACACCCAGCGATCTCGTCCGTCGCTACCAATCCCACACACCATGGGAGTGCCCTTCTTTGTCACGCCTGTCGCTCCAGGTGACGAGCAGAATGATCCCGGATTCACCGTTCCTCCCGACGGTTTCGGGGGAACGTAGACGGGTTCCGTTGTCTTCGGCGGCGTGTACGCCGGGGCGGGCGGAACGTACGGCGTAGTCGTGGTTACCGGAACCTGCGGAACCAGCGGCACGATTGCCACGGTTGTCGTCGTTGGTGGCGGCACGATCGTTGTCGTCGTCGGCAAGAGGGACGAAGTCGTGGTCTTCGTCGTCGACGGGACCGTGCTTTTGGTTGTCGTCGCCGCCGCTGTCGTAGAAGAGGTCACAGCAGGCGTCGTTGATTCTTCCGACTTGCCCGCGCCCGTCGCCGCGGCGATGGCAACCAGCCCCACGACTGCTGCGCCGGCGATCCACGGCCACTTACGCCGCGTCTTGCCTTCCTCGGCGTTTGCGTCCGGCACCGGCGAACCGGGAGCACCGAAGACCTGGGTGGGAGTGCCGAAGGCTTGAGTGGGTGCGTCGACGCCCTTGGGCCGTGTCTGTGCAGTCCACTGCTGACCGTCCCAGTAACGGTCGATCGTGGGGTCGAAGGGGTCGGGGTTCCAACCGGCGGGAGGGTTCATCAAAATGTCCGTTCTGCGAAGAGTGCCGGAAATAGATTCGCACGGACTGGCCGGTTTGTTACCAATTCGCCCACACTTCCCGACCGGTCTTCTCACGGACGCGGGCACCGATACGACGCCCGGTACAGTTCCTCGAGTGTTCCGAGTGATGTTCCACGAGCCCCGCATCCCACCCAACACCGGAAACGCGATCCGCATGGTCGCGGGCACCGGTTGCGAACTCCACCTGGTCGGCCCTCTCGGGTTCGACTTGTCGGAGCCGAAACTCAAGCGCGCAGGCTTGGATTACCACGATCTGGCGACTGTCACGGTCCACGAGAACCTTGCTGCGGCGTGGGAAGCCGTCACCCCCGCGCGCGTGTTCGCCTTCACCGCGCACGCGACCACGTCCTATGCCGATATCGCCTACCAACCCGGCGACGTCCTGCTGTTCGGGCCAGAACCCACCGGACTGTCCGAAGAAGTATTGGCGGACGAACACATCACCGAGCGCCTGCGTATCCCGATGCTTCCCGGACGCCGGTCCCTCAACCTGTCCAACGCTGCCGCCCTCGTGACGTACGAGGCGTGGCGTCAGCACGGGTTCAAGGGCGCCGTCTGATCGACGTCAGTAGACGTCTCGGACGTACCGCTTCTCGGCCGAGAGAGCCTTCACGTACGCCTCCGCACTACGAGGTGCCAGTTTTCCGTGTTGAGCGACCACCCCGTTGAGGGCACTGTCGACGTCCTTGGCCATCCGGTTGGCATCGCCGCAGACGTAGAAGTGGGCGCCCTTCTGCAACCACTCCCACAGCAGCGCACCGCGCTCACGCATCCGGTCCTGCACGTAGACCTTGTCGGCTTGATCCCGGGAAAATGCGAGGTCGAGTTCGGTGAGGAATCCGTCTTTCCGCAATTCTTCGATTTCTTCGCGGTAGTAGAAGTCGGTCGCGGCGTGCTGTTCCCCGAAGAACAGCCAGTTCGGGCCCGTGTGCCCCAATGCCCGACGCTCATGCAGGAAGGCACGGAACGGCGCGATGCCGGTTCCCGGACCGACCATGATCATCGGGGTTTCGGGATCGGACGGTGGCCGGAAATGGGTCGACTTCTGCACGAAGATGCCGATGTCATCATCGTGGGCGTGGTCTGCGAGGTAGGTCGAGCACACCCCACGCCGTGGGACACCCGCGACGTTGTAGCGCACCGCGGACACCGTCAGCTGCACTTCGCGTGGGTTCTCCTTCGGACTGGAAGATATCGAATACAGCCGCGGCTGAAGCGGTTTGAGGAGGGAGAGCCATTCGTCCGTCGAGGCACGAACGGGCGACTGCGCAAGTACGTCGACGGACTGTCGTCCCCACGACCAGTCTTTGAGCGTGGAGATGTTCTCCGGCTTCATCAACTCGGCGAGGTCTGCGTCGCGAGTTCGTTGATGCACGAACCGAATCATCTCGCTCGAGATTCGAGTGATCTCCAGGCGTTCGGTGAGCGCGGTACGCAGGGTCATATCGCCGTGCTGCCCCAGTTCGACGACCTCCTCACCGTCGAGGCCGGTGAGGGTGAGCCACTCGTCGACAAACGGAGAGCTGTTTCGGGGCCAGACTCCGAGAGCGTCGCCGGCTTCGTAACTGACCGTGTCGTCCGGAAGGTGAAAGCCCAACTGCCGCACGTCTTTGGAAGAGCCTGGCCGGTTGAGCACGACATTGCGCGTCAAGGCTGTGGTCAGCGGGGCCTTCTTGTTGTACTGCAGCGGCGCCGACATCGTCGGTGAAATCGGCTTGGCCGCAACGGTTGTCCCAGAATTCTTCTTTGCAACGACGACGTCGGCCGTCTCACCAGCCGCCGAGCGCTGAAGTTCAGCCGTGACAGAGTCCAGCCATCCAGCAGCGGTGTCCTCGAAATCGGGCTCACAGTCGGCGCGATCGACGATACGACTGGCCCCCAGTTCAGCAAGACGGGCGTCAAGCTTTCGTCCATGCCCACAGAAGTCGTCATAGTTCGAGTCACCGAAAGCGATTACTGCATAACGTGTCTCGTCCATGCGGGGCGCCGTGCCAGCAGCCAACGCATCCCAGAAACCGCTGCCGTTGTCCGGGGATTCGCCGTCACCGGAGGTACTGGTGATCAGCAGGACCTCCCGGGTAGCCACCAGGTCGGCGGCCGGGAACTCGTCCATTGCATGCATCACCACGGGCAAGCCAACTTCCCCGAGACGAGCAGCGCAGGCGGCGGCGAATTCTTCCGCGTTTCCGGTCTGCGATGCCCACAGCACCACGATCGGCGCGCGTTCTGGCGCAATGCCCGGAGCCGAGGACAACGCGGGCCCGTCGGTGTCAGGGAGCGCGGTTCGCGAGTACAGGCCGGCCAGTACCCCGTCGACCCACATCCGCTTTTCGGCGTCGAACGGCGCCGTCGACGGCAACGTCGGGACCCCGGCAGTGCGATCCGCGTCCGCACGCAACGCGGCGAGAAGACCGGCCAGGTAGCTCTGCTGGAGCGCATCGAATACCACTGCAGGTGTTCCTGTTTGACCGATGACATCCGCGAGGACATCGGTTCGCGACAAAGCCCGATCAGCTGGCGCGGAAGCCACCAGCGGCGCCTCGGCGAGCACTGTTTCAGGTGTGTTCACGGCGACCTTCGTCATAGTGACAGCACAGGCTTTGAACTCCGGTTGCTGCGAGGCTGGATCGATGGCGTCGTTGGTGACAGCGTTGATGGACAGATATTCGCCGAAGGCGTCGTTCCAGTGAAATGGGGCAAAGCAGTTCCCCGGACGCACTCGGTCGGTGATGACGGCCGGTAGCACAGCGCGACCGCGGCGTGAGGCAACCTCGATCGCATCCTGGTCGACGACGCCGAGCCTGGCGGCGTCGTCGGGATGGATCTCGACGAAGGGACCTGGGTTGAGTTTGTTCAGCTTGGCGACCTTGCCTGTCTTGGTCATGGTGTGCCACTGGTGCGCGAGACGACCGGTGTTGAGCAGGAATGGATAGTCGTCGTCGGGCATTTCGGCGGGAAGCATGTGCGGCCGTGCGAAGAACATCGCACGGCCAGTGGCGGTGGGAAATGCGAGCCGCGGAGTGCTGCCGTCCTCGCGGATCAGGAGCCTTTGACTGACACCGTCATTGACGTATCGGATGGGATGACGGTCCTGATCACTGTCTGGTGGGCACGGCCACTGGATTGATGTCTTGCGGAGGCGCTCGTAGGTGACGCCGCGTAAGTCGTAGCCGGTCTTCGGATTCCAGAACTGCTTGATCTCTTCGAACACCTCTTCGGCACAGGTGTAGGTGAACGCCTCGGCATACCCCATCTCGCAGGCGATCCGGGCGATGATCTGCCAATCAGGCAGCGCCTGCCCGACCGGATCCAGTGCCTGCTGAAAGAGCGTCAGGTTGCGTTCGGAATTGATCATCACTCCGTCGGACTCTGTCCACAGTGACGCGGGCAGCAGAACATCGGCGTATTCGTTAGTCTCGGTGCCCAGGAACGCATCCTGGGTGATGACGAGGTCAGCCTTCTCCAAGCCGTCGATGACGGTCTTGCGGTTGGCTACCGTTGCAACGGGATTGGTGCAGATGATCCAGCATGCCTTGATGTCACCCGCCGCCATGCGGGAGAACATGTCGATGGTGCCACCGCCGATGTCGGTGCGCAGCGAGCCTTGCGGGATCCCCCACCTCTCCTCTACGAATTCGCGATCGGCGTCGACCATCACGGCGCGCTGGCCGGGCAAACCTGGACCCATGTAGCCCATTTCACGCCCACCCATGGCGTTCGGCTGCCCGGTCAGCGAGAACGGACCGCTGCCGGGCTTGCAGATCGCACCGGTCGCAAGGTGAAGGTTGCAGATGGCGTTGGTGTTCCACGTGCCGTGGGTGCTCTGGTTCAAACCCATTGTCCAACAGCTCATCCAGTTTGCAGCCTCACCGATCCACTGCGCTGCAGTGCGGATGTCGGCCTCGGGGATACCGGTGATCTCACTGACCTTCTCCGGGGTGTACTCCGCGAGGAAACTGGGCATCACCTCCCAGCCTTCGGTGAAGTCGGCGATGAAGTCAGGGTCGGTGTGGCCGTTCACCACGAGCAGGTGGAGTAGTCCGTTGAGTAGCGCGAGATCGGTGCCGGGAGCGATCTGCAGGAACAAGTTCGCCTTGTCGGCGGTGGCACTGCGTCGAGGGTCGACGACGATCAACTTCGCGCCTGCCTTGATCCGCTCCTGCATCCGCAGAAAGAGGATCGGATGGCAGTCCGCCATGTTCGCGCCGGTCACGAAGAACACGTCGGCGTGTTCGAAGTCCTGATAGGAACCGGGCGGTCCGTCGGCCCCGAGAGACTGTTTGTACCCGGTGCCGGCACTCGCCATGCACAACCGGGAGTTCGATTCGATCTGATTGGTCCCGATGAATCCCTTGGCCAGCTTGTTCGACAAGTACTGGGCTTCGAGAGACATCTGCCCGGACACGTACAACGCAAATGCGTCGGGGCCGTGCTCGTCGATGATTGCCCGTAGACGCTGGGCGGTGTCAGTGATGACGGCGTCCATGTCCGCGGCTTCGATCGCATCCCCTCGGTGCGGACGGCGATATGCAGAGTCCATTCGCCCCGGACCTGCGAGCATGTCTGCGGTCGTGGTCCCTTTGGTGCACAGACGCCCGAAGTTGGTGGGATGTGTCTTCAGACCGGAAGACTTCGCAGCCTTCCGGCGTCCCGTCTCCGGATCGGTGATGATGTCGAGGACAAGACCACAGCCGACCCCGCAGTACGCGCAGAGTGTGTCGACACTGGTGGTGGTGAGTTGAGCGCCCATCGATTCATGCATCCCTTCGACCGAGGATCAAGGTCGACTTCTATCTTCGGATGCAGTTGTTTCGGGAGTTCATGCTCGATGTTGCGTATCAATCACTCTTTCCTCACCGCGCCCTTCGGACCGATGTGCGGTCCCGGAATCGGCGGTCGTCGACGGGCAGCGATACGCGAATGCCCAGTTCTACGCCCTGCCGCCGAATCGAGCGATGTAGTGCCAGACCTTTTTGACGTCCTGCGGATCGAAGGACGCACTCCGTGCGAGCCCCAGTACGGCAGGCGTCAGTCGCCTGCCGCGGGCAATTTCTCGGGCAAGGTCGACGACGGTCGCTCCCCGGTATTCGGGATGTTCGGCTATCTCTTCGACATCGACCGCGTAACCGTCGTGCCACAGCACTGCCCATTATCCGGATACGGAAGCAGCGCCGGTGAAGAAGTCGACCAGTGAATACGGTGCGCCTTCACCGAGGCAGAGATCAAGGATCACGTGCGAGTCAGCGGCCTCGGATGCACTGCGCACGAACATCGCTTCCTCGTAGCCGCTCAGTGCCGCTTCGATGTCGTCCGGGTGCGCGGCGATCGCCCTTCCCAGTTCGGCGCCGTCGAACATGGCCAAGTTCGCACCCTCACCAGACGGCGCCATCAGATGTGCCGCGTCACCGAGGAGCGTCACCCCAGGCACGCGATCCCATCGGTGCTCGTCGGGAAGAGCATGGATCGCGCGCGGAATCGGAGCGGTTTCGCCGTCTGTGATCAGGTCAGTGAGTTCCGTTGCCCAACCGTCGAACTCGGCCGCGACCCGCGCTGTCGCAGCAGCGGCGTCGGTGAAATCGATACCGGCAAACCACTCCGCCGTACGGTTCAGCTGGACGTAGGTGTGCACGATGTCCCCCGCCTCTCGATGCGCGGCGATCGCTTTTCCTGGTGCGGGCGCGTACATCGCCCCGTCACCGACTGCCTCGGCTGCAGCCGAATGCTTCTCGTCGACGTCGTACAGATACGTCTCGACGAACGTGGTGCCGACGTATTCGGGCTTCGCATCGGAGAGCAAGGGGCGGATCTTCGACCAGGCACCGTCGGCGCCGACGAGGAGGTCGGTAGTCACCGTCGAACCGTCGGCAAAGGTCAGTTCGTGTCGGCCGTCAGCGCGCTCGTCGGCAGTGTTCCGTGAGCCGAGCGAGCGGACACTGTCGACCTTGCGTCCCCATTCGATCGTGCCGTCCGGAAGGGATTCGAGCAGGATCCGTCGGAGGTCTCCGCGCAGCACTTCAGGACGGACTCCCGTGCCGTCATCGGGTTCGTCGAGGAGTACAGCGGCGTGTTGATCGAGTACGCGCGACGCGGCACCGCCCTCGTGGATGATCGCGCGGAACTCGTCGATGAGGCCGGCAGCATCGAGCGCCGCCTGACCGTTGAGTTCATGGATGTCGAGTTGGCCGCCCTGCGTGCGAGCTTCTGCCGACGGTTCCGCCTCGTAGATCTTCGACGGAATTCCGTGAACGTGGAGGACGCGCGCGAGGGTCAGACCGCCGAGGCCCGCCCCGATGATCGTTATCGAGTTGCTCATGTTTGTTTCCTTTCAGCCTTCTATTGGAACGTCGTTCCAGTGACCATCTTGGAACGGCGTTCCAGATATGTCAAGATGGTGCGCATGGCGACCAGGAATCAGCGGACCGAACGACGTACGGACGCGCTCTCGAAGGAGCGAATCGTCGAGGCTGCGATCGAGATCCTCGACGACGAGGGCGAAGCTGCGCTGACATTTCGCGCACTCTCCGCACGCCTGGCAACAGGTAGCGGGGCGATTTACTGGCACGTTGCCAACAAGAGCGAACTGCTCGCCGCGGCGACCGACGACGTCATCGCCCGCGTGACCACCGAAGGAACCGAAAGCGCAACCCCACGGGAGGCGATCCGGATCATCACTCTCGGTGTGTTCGACGCGATCGACGCGCACCCGTGGGTCGGCACCCAACTCTCTCGCGAGCCGTGGCAATCAGCGGTGATGCAGATCTTCGAGAGTCTGGGAGGGCAACTCCAAGCACTCGGCGTTCCCCAACCGGCACAGTTCGATTGTGCGTCCGCACTCCTGAACTACGTGCTCGGCCTCGCCGGACAGTATGCCGCGGGGGCCCGCCTCCTCCCCCGCGAGACAGATCGGTCCGCCTTCCTCGCCACCGTCGCGCAGCGGTGGGAAGAACTCGATTCCGCGAAGTACCCGTTCCTCAATCAGGTGACGGCGCAATTGCGCGACCACGACGACCGAGAACAGTTTCTGGCAGGCATCGATCTCATCCTCGCGGGGATCGACACCGTCCGATAGCAGCCGTTCCCGTCAGCCGCAGCCGTCAACGCGAATGAACAGCGGTATTGGAGCCGAGCGCTATGTCGAGGAAATCTCTTGCCGCACCGCGCAATCCGCGATCGGGATCCCAGACGGCTTGGAGTCGCCTCGGCATCCGCAAGCCGTCGACGTTGACCGCGACCAGTCGGCCGTCCGTCAGGTCGGCAGCAACGGCCAACGACGACAGAACGGCGGGCGCGTTGCCTGCCACCACCGCAGCCTTGACTGCGGTGCACGAGGTGAGCTCGAGCAACGGCGGCACACAATCGGGAACAGCATTCTCGAGCGTCAGACGCGTCCCTGACCCTGACTCGCGCTGAATCAGCGGCGTGCGTGCGAGGTCCGCAACCGGAACAGGCACACCATTGGCCCAGTCGTGTCCCGGCGGCACAACCACGACGAGGTGATCACGCGCCACCTCGCACGACGCGAGCGCCGACGGCACATCCGGACCTTCGACGAATCCGATATCGGCCTGGCCTGCCTGCACTTGAGCAGAGACATCCGAGGAATTGTGCAAGCTCACCGACGCCACGACGTTGGGGAACTTGTGCCGCATCGCGACCGTCCATCCGGGAACCAGATACTCGGCGATGGTCATGCTGGCCGCGACGGTGACGGCAGCGTCGCGTTCACCGCGAAGTGCGGCAACTCCCGATGCCATTTCCTCGGCACTGACGAGGATGTGACTTGCCCACTCGAGAATCAGACCGCCCTCGGCGGTGGGACGAACACCGGTCGCCGCTCGATCGAAAACCTTGATTCCGAGCTGCCGTTCGACCGAACGCACCCGGGCGCTGACCGCTTGCTGACTGAGTCCGTGCTCCCGGCCGGCAGCACCCATGCTGCCTAGACGCCCTACGGAAAGCAGGACGTCGAGGGCACTGAGTTCCGGCACCCGAGGAGACAACGACATAGACCCAGATTAGACCCACAAGGCGAGATTGTGGGCATTCAAGGACAACCGGTCTACCGGTACGAACCGGATGAGACGACAGTGAAATACATGACCACCACAACGAGTCCCACCTTCGCCCACATCACCCCGAACTGGTTCGCGGCAGCGATGGGAACGGGAATCGTCTCGGTGGCCGCAGCTTCGCTCGAACCGGAGATCGAAGGCTTGAAGCTGGTCTCGGAAATCTTCTGGGTTCTGGCGGTTCTCGTACTGTGCGCCTTGATCGGCGCATTTGCCACCCATTGGTCACAACATCGATGTCAGGCCCTCGCCTACCTGCACAGTCCCGCGATGTTCCCGTTCTACGGAGCCGTCGCCATGGCCCTACTGACCGTGGGATCGGCAACCGGCATCACCGGGCCGGACTTCCTCGGCCACGACGTGGCGATCACCGTCTCGCTGACTCTGTGGATACTCGGCACGGCACTCGGCCTGGTCACCTACGTCGTGATGATGATTCGTCTCGTTCGAGATGCTGGGATGGCGACGGCAATGCCCTTCTGGCTCATGCCCGTCGTACCTCCGATGGTCTCGGCCACCACCGGCGCAGCGGTCAGCACCCACATGCCCGAAGGCGCTCCGCGCATCGCGGTACTGATCTTCTGCTACATCCTGTTCGCTCTGGCACTGACCGCCGCTATCGGCATTCTGATAGCCGTCGCAAGGCAGTTCGCACGCAACCGCTCGGCCGGCGTCGACGTGATCCCGTTCAATGCCATTCCCTCGCTGTGGATTCCGTTGGGCGTGATCGGACAGTCGATCGCAGCATCCAACCTGTTGGCCGCCGCCTCACGGCATGCACTCAGTACCGAGCACGCCGACACCCTGCACGAATTCGGAATCGCATACGGAACCGTCGTCGGAATCATCGGCGTCATCGCATTTGTCACCGTCACCACCGTGACCATCCACGCACTGCGCCGCGGCTTGGACTTCTCGCTCGGTTGGTGGAGCTTCACCTTCCCCATCGGAGCATGTGCAGTCGGAGCGAATGCCTTCGGAGTCGCCACCGGTTCGACACTGATTCTGGGAATCGCACTTGCCCTGCTGACCGTGCTGATCCCCATCTGGGCAACCGTCGCGGTGCGGACCGTCCGATCGATCCGCAGTGGAGCTCTTCCCGCGGCTGCATGAATTGGCACCGATGAGTTTTGCCTCGCCGTACGGTCTGTACTCACGTAGACCATTGTCGAGAGCGGGAGTACATGGTGAGTCAGTTATTACGAGTACAGAATTTCAGCGTTTCCAGTGACGGAATAGCCTGCGGTCCGGACCAAAGCTTCGAGAGCCCGTTCGGCCTGGACCACGGTGAAATGTTTGCGTGGGCGGGAGCTACAGCGAGCTGGCCCAATCGCACCGATCCCGGCGGCAGCCGAGGCATCGACGACTATTTCACGCGGGACTTCTCCAACAACATCGGTGCCGAAATCATGGGCCGCAACAAATTCGCACCATACCGCGGCCCTTGGGAGAATCTCGAGTGGCAGGGGTGGTGGGGCGACGAGCCACCGTTCCACACCCCGGTTTTTGTCTTGACCCACCACGTGCGGCCGTCGTTCACGCTATCGGACACGACATTCCACTTCGTCAACGCTGACCCGGCGACGGCCCTCGAGCAGGCACGTGAGGCAGCGCAGGGCAAGGACGTTCGACTCGGCGGCGGGGTCAGCACTATCCGTGAATTCCTCGACGCCGATCTGGTCGACACGATGCACATCGCTGTCTGCCCGATCGAATTCGGATCCGGTCTACGCCTGTGGGAGACACCTGATGAGTTGCGCGACCGCTTCAACCTCGAAATCGTGCCGAGCCCGAGCGGCGTGACGCATCACCTGTTCTGGCGAAAGTGACCGGTGGGAGGGCGGCTCCCGAAACGGGAACTGCCCCCATCAGTTGTGTCTTAGGCTCCAGTCTCGACCTGGCGCCCCGACTGGTACCACGCCATTGTTCCACCGGCCACCGAAACGGCATTGATGCCACGGGCCTGCAGATACTCCGCGGCCTGCAGGCTACGGCCACCGACGGCGCAGATGATGTACACCGTTTCCGCGTCCGGAATTTCACCGACGCGAGAGACGAATTCGCTGAGCGGAATGAGCGCCGCACCGGGAACTCGGACCTGAGCGAACTCGTCGGGCTCACGGACGTCGATCAGCGGCTCACCTGCCGCCAATGCCGTGTCCAGTGCATTCAAGTCGACTTCCAACATGTCTTCTGCGTCCTGCCTTCGTGTTCGCTGCTGTCCGAATAGACGGTACCGCGTGATTTCGTGTGGTTGCCTTTACGATCTGACAATGACCAATACTGTTCCCGAAAAGTCGGGTTTTTGGAGTCGACCCACTTTGTGGAAGTTGCTCCTTCTCATCGTTGCCTATTTGGTCTTCTACCTTGCCGCCGGGCAGGTGATCTCGCGTGTTTTCGCCGACCAGATCGACACGGACAACGTGGTCTCGAGTGCCTCGAGCATCATCTTCGGCGTCATGTTGCCCATCGCGATCGGTGCAGTTGCGTTGCTGATCTTCACGGTCAAGGTCGGCTGGCTCAGCAGTATCTTCGGTCCTCAACCGGTACGCGGACGCGGCTGGATGTGGATCGGGCCGATTATCGTCGTTGCCGCCATCGCTGCCCACCTGGCCGGAACCGACTGGAGCGCGTGGTCGGCCGGCGAAATCGTCTCGTTGATCGCCCTCGGTGTATGTGTCGGTCTCGCAGAGGAATTGGTCACCCGAGGTATTGCAGTGAAGATGCTTCGTGATGCCGGCCACCGAGAACGCTTCGTCGCTGTTGTGTCGTCCCTACTATTCGCACTCATGCACACGGTGAACTTCATCGCGGGAATGGAACTGGCAACAGTCCTTGCCACCGTCGTCTACACCTTCGGATTCGGAATGTGCATGTACTTGACCATGCGCGTGACGGGCACGATCTGGGCCGCAATCGTGTTGCACGGCCTCACCGACCCCACCACCATTCTCTCGACCGGCGGGCTCGACACCTCGGTGACGACGGGTGCCAGCGGAGCCACCACGATCGCCACACTGCTCACTGTCGTGCTGGTCGCCTTCGGCGTAGTTGCCATCTTCTTCATCCGCGGCCGGGTCGGCGAAGAGCAGCCCACGCGCGTCTCGGCCTGACTGATCGCATGGGTACAAGACATACTTGTACCCATGCCTTCTCGGACCACACATTCGATCACCGTCGTGACCGCATCTTTTGTTCTGGCACTATCGGGCGCCGTCACACACGCCAGTGCGGGGGTTCCGGCCGCTCCCGAAGCCGCGACTACCGAATCCATCGCATCGGAGTCGATCAGCGATCTGTACGCAGCCCAGGGTGCGCACGAGGTGGCGGCCGACTCGGTTCCCGGATACCAATTGTTCTACCCAGCCGACTTGTCCGCTGATGGCAAGCGGCATCCCGTCATCACGTTCGGCAACGGCAGCTACGCGACGTTCGAAGAGTACGAGGCCCTCCTCCGACACTTTGCATCGTGGGGTTTTGTTGTTGTGGTGGCCGACAGCAGTGTGACCGGCGACGGTACTGAAATCTTGGGTGCCGCTCAGTACCTCGTCGATCAGAACACCAACGCTGAGAGCATTTTTCACCAGAGGATCGATACCGACAACATCGCCTCAGTCGGACACTCCCAGGGGGCAGGTGGCGCGATCAACGCTGCAACGCAGTCGGCGAATCTGATCACCGCCACTGCGGTGCTCGACCTGCCGGACCCGTGGTGGGCTTCGCGACCTGTCGATGTCGTCGACGTGGCGAAGTTGACCGGGCCGACGTTCTTCATGACCGGCGCCGACGATCCGGTCTCCACCGCCGATCCACAAGCTGAGTACTTCGACAAAACCGCAGCACCGGCGGTCCGGGGCAGACTACTTGGCGTCGGCCACAATTGGGCCGCCGACGGCGAAGGATTCCGGGGTTACCTGACCGCGTGGCTGAGGTTCGCCCTCAGCGGCGACCAGACTGCCGGACGTGCGTTTGTCGGCGACTCGGCGGAAATCCTCACCGATCCCCACTGGGACCGGCAAGCGATCAAGGGTTTGTGATGACGATCTTGCCGTAGGCCTGCCCGGATTTCTGCTGCTCGAACGCCTCGGCAAGATTGTCCAGACGGTACGACGAATCGATGACGGGACGAAGCGCGAGGCTCTCCAGCCCTGCAACCATCTCCTCCTGATGTGCACGACTGCCCACCAGAACACCTTCGATGGTGACCTGTTTGGTCAGTAGCGAAGTCAGGTCGATCGACGACGACGGGCCGTTCATGATGCCCAGCGCGCAGATCCGGCCACCTGGTCGGACTGCCGACAGAGATTGACCGAGGGTGGACGGCCCGCCCACGTCGAGCACAAGGTCGATCCCGCCGCTGAGCCGCATCGCTTCCGATCCCCAGTCCGGGCGCTCACGGTAGTTGACCACGTGATCGGCACCGAGCTCGGTCAATCGAGCCATCTTGTCGGGAGCCGACGAGGTTGCGATCACCTGAGCTCCAGCAGCTTTGGCAAGCTGGACGGCAAACAGCGCTACCGTGCTGGTCCCGGGAATCAACACCGACGAACCTGGGATGATCGGGACGCCGGCAAACAATGCACGCCACGCGGACAAGCCCGCAGTGGGCAAGGTAGCGGCTTCTTCGTACGTGTAGTTTCGCGGCATCGACGTCACTGCCGATACCGGCACGGTGACGGTGTCACGGGCGAACCCGTCGACGCCGTCACCGGGTGAATTTCCGAATCCGTCGAAATCCGGTGCACCGCTGCGCCAATGCGGCAGATAGGTGCTCATCACACGGTCCCCGACCCCGAACTGTGTGACGCCGTCGCCGACGGCAACTACCTCGCCCGCTGCGTCGGACAAGAGAATGCGAGGGCCGTCGGTCGGTATCTCGCCGGTCGCCACGAGGTAGTCGTGGTGGTTGAGCGAATTCGCGCGGATCGCGATCGTCACCTCACCCGCACCTGGCGCTGGCGTCTCGATCGTCCTCAAGTCGAGGTTGTTCAATCCTCCAGGCGGAAGTACGTATACAGCGCGGTTGGTCATGGTGTGGATCCTCGCACGATTGACGATTTCGGGTGACGTTCGGAAAGGTTCTGCTGCTCAAAGGAGAGAAGCCGTGAACCCTCCGTCGAGAACCAGGCTGCTGCCGTTGCACCACGACGACTGGTCGCTCGCAAAGAACACTGCGGCGGCGGCGACTTCCTCGGTCCGGCCGTAGCGGGTTTGCTTCGTGACCATCAGGTCGTCGAAGCCGCCGGACTCGAGGCCGAGTGCGTTCTCGAAATCCTGTTGGTGACTCTTGACCAGGTCTGTGTCGATGAATCCGGGTAGCAGGGCATTGGCTCGGATTCCGTGGAAGCGAAGTTCGGCTGACAGGGTTTCGGTGAGATTGCGAACTGCTGCTTTGGCGGCGGCATAGCTACCGATCAACGGCGACCCGGTGGTCGACGAGATCGACGAGATGTTCACGATCGAACCGCCTCCGGATGCGACGAGCGCGGGTAGCGAATGACGGACGGTCAAGAACACTCCATCGAGGTTGACCGACATGACTTTCCGCCAGTCCTCGAACGAGGTCTCGATCAGCGGAGTCGTGGTGGCGATGCCGGCGTTGGGTACTACGACGTTCAGTCCGCCGAACTCGTCGACCGCCCTGGCGACGAGATCCTTGACCTGCTGTTCGTCGGTGACATCAGTGGTGACAGCGATAGCTCCGTCGATCGAGTCCGCCACTGCCTGTGCTGCGTCACCGTTGATGTCGGAGACTACGACGCTCGCGCCCTCCGCCCCGAATGCCCGGGCAATGGCGGCGCCGATTCCGGCACCTGCGCCGGTGACAATTGCAACTTTGTTCGCGAGAAGATCGGACATGTCAGCGTTCCCCTTCAGTTCTCGGTCGGGACGTAGAAAAGCAATTCGGGTCCGGTGTCGCCGGTAGTCGCGATGGCCTCGGACATGTCGAGAGTCCCGTCGCCCAAAGCACTTCCCAACGCCTGCGCCGTGCCCGCGAGATCTTCCGTGTCGAGTTGATAGATGCTCAGGTAGCGGCGCGCGGGCAATGCATCCTCGGGCAGCAACTGCACATCCGCCAGGAAGAATCGGGAGGCGGAGACAACTCCAGGCACTCGTTCGACGACCTGCGGAATATGCACGTCGTCGTACCAGCGGTTGAACGCGTCCTCCGAAGACGGATCGGCAGGGTGTACGTGTGCGACGAGAATCGCTGTGCTCATGGAGTTCCTCTTCAACTCGAAGTGCTTTGGATTCAGCATGTTTGGAAGGCGACAATATTCACCAGCGAGGCCACTGGTCGTGGCCGTGCCAGGCGATTCGATGGCCGCTCAAGCGACAACCCTAGGCAGGGATTGTGACCCGCGCCATATGCTCGGAGGTCAGAGTTGAGCTCCACATTTGTCCTCTCGGCACAAAACTCCGAGCAGAATCGGGCATTAGCGAAAGTCTCGCGACTTGGCTGTGACTCGCAGATCCATCAGCTGCATCCGGTCTGCCACGACAGTGACAGCGCCTTCCGCATTTTGCACCTTTCCTCGAATAAGCAACGCCGGCGCCGTATTTGCCAGTTTTCGGTACTTTGCCCACAACCCCACCGAACACACGACATTGACCATGCCGGTTTCGTCTTCGAGGTTGATGAACGTGACGCCCGCAGCTGTGGCCGGACGCTGCCGGTGTGTGACCGCTCCCCCTACCAGCACACGGTCGCCGTCCGGGATGTCGAGCAGCCTCGAAGCCGGCACCACGCCGAGCGCGTCGAGCTGTGGGCGAAGAAACTGTGTCGGATACGTGTCGGGAGATACTCCTGTCGCCCAGACATCCGCTGCCGCCAATTCGACGTCGCTCATGCCGGGAAGGGTGGGAGCTGTGACCGACGCACCGATACCGGGCAAGCGGTCCGGACGCTCCCCTGCCGCAGCGCCCGCGGCCCACAGCGCTTCTCTACGCGAGATGCCGAAGCTGGCAAGCGCGCCGGCAGTCGCCAACGATTCAGCTTGCGCGGTAGTCAGTTCCACCCGACCGGTCAGATCGAGAAACGACGTGAACGGTCCACCGAGGTCGCGCTGTTCGACAATTTTCTCGGCGAGCGCATCGCCGATGTTGCGCACTTCCCCCAGTCCCAGCCGAACCTCGAATCCACCTGCCTCGACGGTGGCATGCGCGAGGCTGACATTGATGTCTGCACCGTGTACCTGCACTCCGTGCCGGCGCGCATCGGCGACCAGGGACTGTGGTGAGTAGAAACCCATCGGCTGCGCTCGCAGAAGCCCGGCACAGAACGCGGCGGGGTGATGAAGCTTGAACCACGAGGAGTAGAAGACCAGTGCGGCAAAACTCTGTGAATGACTTTCCGGAAACCCGAAATTAGCGAATGCGTACAGCTTTTCGTAGATTCGGTCGGCAACCTCGTCGCCGATGCCATGTAGGTCTCGCATGCCCTGGTACAGCCTCGCTCGCAGTTGCTCCATCTTCTCGGTGGAACGTTTCGATCCCATTGCCCGACGCAATTGATCGGCCTCGGACGGCGTGAAACCCGCAACGTCGACGGCCATCTGCATCAACTGTTCCTGAAACAACGGAACCCCCAATGTGCGTTCGAGTGCCTTCTCGAGCGACGGATGGTCATAGGACACAGGTTCGAGTTTGTTGCGCCGGCGGATGTACGGATGGACTGATCCGCCTTGAATCGGCCCGGGACGGATGAGCGCGACTTCGACCACCAGGTCGTAGAAATTTCGAGGCTTCAGACGCGGCAGTGTCGCCATCTGCGCACGTGATTCCACTTGGAACACCCCTACCGAATCTGCCCGCTGCAACATCTCGTACACCGCTGTTTCCGACAGATCGAGATGCGCCAAATCGACTGTGATGCCTTTGTGTTCGGCCACCAGATCCATCATGTAATGCAAAGCCGAGAGCATGCCGAGCCCGAGTAGATCGAACTTGACCAACCCAGCGGCAGCACAATCGTCCTTGTCCCACTGCAGGACACTGCGATTGGCCATCCGCGCCCACTCCACCGGGCAAACGTCGGCGATGGGACGATCACAGATGACCATTCCGCCGGAGTGGATACCGAGGTGCCGTGGATAGCCTTCGATCTGCGCCGCCAGTTCGAGTACCGGACGCGGAATATCGGTATCCGCATTCTTGTCGATACCACCCCACCGGCCGACCTGCTTACTCCACGCATCTTGCTGGCCCTGCGAAAAGCCAAGCGCGCGGGCCATGTCCCGCACCGACGACTTTCCTCGATAGGTGATGACATTGGCTACCTGCGCGGCATACGTACGCCCGTATTTCGCGTACACGTGCTGGATCGCCTCTTCCCGGCGATCCGACTCGATGTCCACGTCGATATCCGGTGGGCCGTCGCGCTCGGGCGCAAGAAACCGCTCGAACAGCAATTTGTTGCGAACCGGATCGACGTTGGTGATGCCGATCGCGTAACACACCGCAGAGTTCGCAGCGGAACCCCTTCCCTGACAGAGGATGTCGTTGTTCTTGCAGAACGACACGATGTCATGCACGACCAGGAAGTATCCGGGAAAGTTCAATCCCTCGATGATGGCAAGTTCATGTTCGAGCTGTTTGTATGCCTTCGGTGCACCTTCCGGGGGTCCGTAGCGTTCCAGCGCCCCGACCATGGTCAGCTCACGCAACCACGACGCCTCGGTATGCCCGGCAGGAACGTCGAACGGTGGCAATTTGGGCGCGATGAGCTTGAGATCGAAAGCGCACTCACGACCAAGATCGGCGGCACCACTGACAGCCTCGGGATAGAGCGAGAACAGCGTCGCCATCTCCGCGCCGGACCGCAGGTGTGCTCCGCCGGTCGGAGCCAACCATCCAGCTGCCTCATCCAAGCTTTGACGCGCCCGCACAGCTGCCATTGCCATGGCGAGGCGTCGACGCGGAGGAGCGGCGAAGTGTGCGGCGGTGGTCGCCACCGTACGTAGTCCACGTTCTCTCGCCAGTTCTGCAAGAACGGCATTGCGCTCGTCGTCCTCCGCCAACCCATGATGAGTGAGCTCCACCGACACTCGCTCCGCCCCGAAACGCTCGACCAGATCCTGCAAGGCCTCCGTCGCGGCTTCGCGACCACCCGACGTCAAGGCTTGCCGCACATGACCTTTGCGGCACCCGGTCAGGATCTGCCAGTGCCCACCGGCGGCTTCGGTCAGCGCGTCGTAGTTGTACTGCAGTTTGCCCTTCTCACCGCCCGCCAGATGTGCGGCGGCTATCTCCCGCGAAAGACGGCGATATCCTTCCTGCCCACGGGCAAGTACCAGAAGATGCGTTCCACCGGGATCTGCCGTCCCAGTTCTGGGTACCGAATCGAGCGACAACTCGGCCCCGAACACGGTCCGCATTCCCCATTCACGCGCAGCCTCCGCAAACCTCACCACGCCGTAGAACCCGTCGTGATCGGTGACGGCAATCGCCTCGAGCCCGAGACGCACAGCTTCCTCGACCAGTTCTTCCGGCGGTGATGCGCCGTCGAGGAAGCTGAAGGCCGAGTGAGCGTGCAGTTCTGCGTAAGGAACCACGCCGGTGCCACGAGTGAGTTCGCCTGCGTGATACTCGCCGCGCTTTCGTGACCAGGCGGGACTGTCACTTCCGTCGCCCGGGAACAAATCCTCGTGTTCCACGCGGCCTGGCCGTCCGGACAGCACCCGTTCCATCTCGGACCACGTCGGCGGCCCATTTCCCCAACCCACACTGACCTCGCACCTGATCGAGCCGGCCGTCACGGGACGACCGACTGCTCGAGGATGCCGAAAGGGAAGACGCACCACATGCATCGAACTGATGTTCGATGCAGATTCAGTCTGACAGGTCACTCACCCGCAGTCAACAGAGCGAATCTCAACCCTCACCGTCTCGTCACATTCAGATGTACGCATGTCTGCACTCCGTTCACTTTGGCCCCAGATCATTAGCGGCGTTCATAATCTCCATCCATACTGTTTCCAGGAGTACTACTCGTATGTCGTTCTCGCGCAACACACGTAGGTTGACGGCCGTCGCCGGCGCCGTCGCCGTTCTGGCCGCTGCCGGCTGCAGCAGCAGTGCCGACGAGGCAACAGGCTCCAACGGCACGACCGTCGATCGCGCCGCGACCGGCGAACTGTCCTCGAACGGTGGTGCTCGCCGCATCGACGGTGATCAGTCGGCTGCAGTGCGTGACGCCGTCAACGCTTCCGGCGCGAAGAACGTCATCCTCCTGATCGGGGACGGCATGGGCGACTCGGAGATCACCGCCGCGCGCAACTACGCCGAGGGTGCTGCTGGCAGCTTCGCCGGCCTCGACGCCCTGCCGATCACCGGCCAGTACACGCACTACGCGTTGACCAAGGACGGCAAGCCCGACTACGTCACCGACTCCGCTGCCAGTGGATCGGCATGGTCCACCGGCACCAAGACCTACAACGGCGCGATTTCCGTCGACATCAAGGGGCAGGCCCAGTCGACCGTCCTCGAGATCGCCAAGGCGAACGGCAAGGCCACCGGCAACGTCTCCACCGCCGAGGTGCAGGATGCCACCCCCGCAGTGCAGGTCGCGCACGTCAGCGGCCGCAAGTGCTACGGACCCGAGGCGACGTCCAAGTCCTGCCCGGAGAACGCCATCGAGAACGGCGGCAAGGGGTCGATCAGCGAACAGCTCCTCGACACCCGCGCCGACGTCACCTTTGCCGGCGGCGCCAAGTCCTTCGCTGAAACCGCGAAAGCCGGTGACTGGCAGGGCAAGACCCTCAACGAGCAAGCTGCCGCTCGTGGCTACCAGCTGGTGAAGAATGCCGCCGAGATGAACGAGGTCGGCAAGGCAGATCAGGACGCACCCGTGCTCGGGCTGTTCGCCGACGGCAACATGCCCGTCCGCTGGGAAGGCTCTGTCGCCACCCGCGACGGTTACCTGCAGCCCGCCGAAACCTGCATCGACAACCCCAAGCGAACCTCCGACGTACCGAAGCTCGCGGACATGACGCAGAAGGCAATCGACCTACTGAAGGTCAACGACAACGGATTCTTCCTCCAGGTCGAAGGTGCCTCGATCGACAAGCAAGATCACGCAGCCAACGCGTGCGGTCAGATCGGTGAAACCGTCGACCTCGACGAAGCTGTGCAGAAGGCACTCGAATTTGCGAAGACCGACGGAGAAACCCTGGTCATCGTCACAGCCGACCACGCTCACACCAGCCAGATCGTCACCAACGTCAGCGCAGACGACATCGCCACCATCGCCAAGGACCAGAACATCCCGGTCGAGCGCGCCCAGGAAATCGTCTACCCCGGTCTGACCCGCAAGCTGACCACGAAGGACGGCTCGGAGATGACGATCAGCTACGGAACGTCCGAAGATCCGGCCGTCGAATCCGAAGGGCATACCGGAACTCAGTTGCGCGTAGCAGCTTTCGGCCCGCACGCGGCCAATGTCAGCGGCCTCACGGACCAGACCGATCTGTTCTTCACGATGACCGATGCGCTGGGACTCGACCGTTCCAAGGTCGCAGCTCACTGACCTGACAACACCCGACCCGATAAAAGCCTGGGTCCAGTCACACCAGAGCAGCCAAGGCGCGCACCCGATCTTCGGGTGCGCGCTTCGGGCAACTGGTGCACTTACCTTCACCGGGCACCTCGTAAATCAGGCAGCACGACGCGCGCTGCGTGAATCTGCGTCGCCCGGATGCCACCGGTGTCAACGGATTAGAAACGCGCACAACACTTTCATTGCGGTCGACATCGACGAAACGCGGGACCGGAATGCCCAGGTTCTCACCGCGGAGAACATCGATCAGGCCGGCAGCAAATGCACTTCCGCGCTCCCTCGCGCTACCGGCGGCGTCGAGGCTGCGATTGGCGATGGAGTCCGTCGCGATCGCCCACAGCGCCTGCTGCCGAACGCCGGACACCTCGGCGAGTACCTCGATCACGGGACTGAGTGAGCGGAACATCGCGTGGCCCAACTCCGCCACACTCCGCGAGATCGGAATGACCGACCCGGCAGCAAACCCGCCCAGGTAGCCGTTGTCACGCAAGAAGATCCGCCCACCGTCCAACGATGGATCGGCCGCGAACCCGGTCACCATTCCGGTTCCGATCGGAATGCCAGTCAGCGTGGAACTGGCCGAGTACCACCACAACGTGCCGTTCACTCGGCTGTCCGCACTCCCCCATCGCTCGGCCGTATCGGCGACACGTGCTGCCAACCACTGGGGGTCGGTCATCAACACCGCGGGCACCGTATCCGGATACGCGCTCAGGTTGTCGAAGAACGGCACAGCTAATGCCATACGGGCGTAGATCCCGGCTACCGATTCCGTCATGCCAGCCCCAATATCTCCATCCGCGGACGTACTCCGCGTTCGACTCGCGCCTTGATGCCGAAAACCTCGGCCAACAACGGCTCGTCCAACACCTCGACCGTAGACCCACACGCGCGGAGTTCACCTTCGGTGAGCACGGCAAGGTTGTCGCAATACTCGACTGCCAACCGTAGATCGTGCATCGTGACCACAACCGCGAGCCCCGCCGACGCAAGTTCGGCGAGCAATTCCATCACGATCAACTGGTGACGAAGATCGAGATGATTGGTCGGCTCGTCCAACAACAGAACCTTGGGCTCCTGAGCCAATGCGCGCGCTATCGAGACACGTTGCCGCTCACCACCCGACAGGGTGGACACGTCGCGTCCGGCAAGCTCGACCAAACCAACCTGCTCGATGCACCGGTCCACGATGGCGGTATCTCGCTCAGTGCTTCGGTCCAACCAGCTACGGTGCGGAGTTCGTCCGAGCGCGATCGATTCACGAACCGAAAGTCCTGCCGAGACAGTAGGTTCCTGGACGCTCGCCGAGATGGTTTTGGCGATGTCCTTACGCGAGAGCGTCGTCGAGTCGGCTTGATCGATCAGAACTGCGCCACCTGTCGGAGTCAAAGCGTTGTAGCAGCAGCGCAGCGCCGTCGTCTTGCCACTGCCGTTCGGTCCGACCAAGCCCAATATTTCACCGGACGTCACCGCGAAAGTGATGCCGCGCAGGACTTCGCGGTTGCCAAGCCGCGCCCGGGTCTCGACGAGTTCGAGCAGAGGCGCAGCTTCGGCGTCCTTCGGGAGTGTCTCTGTTCTGGCCTGTGTCACTGTTCTGGTCTGCGTCACTGTTCGAGCCTCCGATACTGCCGGTAGAGCATCCAGACGAAGATCGGTGCACCCACGAGGGCGGTGATCACTCCGACCGGAACTTCGGTGGATTGTGCCACCGAGCGCGCAGCGGTATCCGCGGCAACCATCGCGACGGCGCCCAGAAGGGCTGCAGCAGGGAGCAGTCGAATTGCTCTGGTGCCGACGATGAAACCGGCCAGATGTGGGATCAGGAGGCCGATGAATCCGATTCCACCGGCAACGCTGACTGCCGCGCCCGCCAGTACGGAGACCGCAAGCAAGGACAACACTCGGAACCGTCGGACGTTCATACCGAGTGCTGCAGCCCCGTCGTCACCGGTCTGCAAGACGTCCATCCACCGCGAACTGAACAGAAGGGCCGTGCCGACGACGACCAGTGTGATCGTCGGGAAGATCAGCGTCGACCATCGCGCATCACCGAATCCGCCGGCAATCCAGTGCATCACCGACGTCAC
Organism: Rhodococcus sp. MurmanLake-1; assembly: GCF_056945715.1. Classification (NCBI taxonomy): domain Bacteria; kingdom Bacillati; phylum Actinomycetota; class Actinomycetes; order Mycobacteriales; family Nocardiaceae; genus Rhodococcus; species Rhodococcus sp. MurmanLake-1. The sequence continues at coordinate 1,218,797 of NZ_JBWZNF010000001.1, forward strand.
GTGCCGATCATCGGCCAACACCAGGATGCAAAAGGTGATGAGCGCCGAGAATATCTGGGCGAGCGCTACACCCACCAAAATGATCGCGGTCGGCTGCGGATACCGGCCGCCGATCAGCAGTGCGAGAAACAACGGGATCATCGCCCCGACGAATGCTGCGACCGGAATCGTGAAAACCCCGAGGAGGCCGGCGCCGAAACCCAGCACCGACACGAGCACCACCATGAATCCCGCACCCGACGAAACTCCGAGCAGATACGGGTCGGCAAGAGGATTCCGTGTGACAGCCTGAGCAACGGCACCCGACATCGCCAAGGACGCACCCACCACCGCAGCCGTCAGGGCGCGCGGTAGGCGAGAATCGATCACGATCGACTCCCGCGCCGCGGTCCACCACGTCTCGAAAGTCCCTGGTGCCAAACGGGCTCCGACTATCGCCCAGACGTCACCGACGGGGATGCGAACCGATCCGAAGGAGACAGCCAACCCCAGTACGATCGCCAAGGCGACCAACAAGGCGACAAGCAGGGCGCCGTACCCGTAACGCGTGCGGGTCACTTCGCCGCGTCAGCGCCCGGATGGAAGGCTGTTGCGATGGTCTGTGCCGAACGCACCAACCGTGAACTCTCGAACAGGTCAGCGAGAGGAACCACGACGAACCGGTTCTGCTGCACAGCAGGGGTGGTCGCCATCAACGGCTGGGCACGGAGGAAGTCGATCTTCTGCTCGGCCGTCTTGTCGCCGTAGTCGATGACCACGATCGCCTGGGGTGCACGCTCGGCAACAGCTTCCCACGATGCGTCGATGTAGGGCTTTGTCCCTTCGGCGAAGATGTTCGAGACACCGGAGTATTCCGCGACCAATTGACCGACGCCGACTCCGCCGATAGTCGTCGGAACCTGGTCACCACTGTCGTAGAAGAAGGTCGGTACCGGCGCCGCGTCCCCGACCGAAGCGCGGACGGAATCGAGACCATCGCTGATCTCCTCTGCGACCTCGCGGGCGGAATCTTCAACGCCCAGGACTCGACCGAGTTGCGTGTAGTCGTTCTCGAGCAATCCGATGTCGGGGAAACCGGTGCCACAGTATTCGGAGAACAAGAAGGTGTTGATTCCGCGCTCGCCGAAGGCGTCTCGGGAACGGCCTTGCTTCTCGTTGAAGGCACTGGTCATTCCTCCGACCACGAAGTCCGGGTCGACGTCGAGAACCTGCTCCATGCTGGGGAACGTATCGGAGAGGCTGGGAATCTTGTTGAATACATCGGCGGTCTCGGCAGTTGGCGGGTTGTCGCTGTACGCCCGACCGACGATCCGGTCACCCGCACCGATTTCGATGAGCGCCTCGGTGACATGCCCGTTCAAAGACACGATGCGCTGCGGCGGCGAGTCGAAGGTCATCTCTCGATCGCAGTTGGTCACGGACACAGGCTGTGCGAAGGATTCCGCCGCAGACGCGGACTCTGATTCCTGGCCTTTGGAACAACCTGCCGAAACCAAGGCGACCGCGATGAGAACCGCGGCGGCGCGGGACGGGGAGAACTGAAGTGACACGGGGACCTCGTAAGGGCTCTGAGCCACGAATGAGAATCCGACAGACAACTCCGCCCGCACACTGATACTCGGCCAGAGCTCCTGCTGGACTTCCTTTTCGTAGACCACGACGAATGGATGTCGCACACCGCGCGGTGGGTAATCGGGCTTGCCGACGCTCGGTGACTACCGAGAATCGACCTACCGTTGCGGGTCAGCGCCGGATTCGGACCGGCTTCCCCCACACGCGTGGCTTGCAAGTGCTTCGAGCAGTATGCATGACGTTTCCGATTCAAGACCAAACGCCCACTACAGTCGATCTGGCCAGACGCCCCCACACACCGGAGTTGATACATGACACGCTGGGCCCAAACCGTCGTCGCCCGGAAATGGTGGGTACTGAGCCTCGCGGTTCTGATAGTGCTCATCAGTGGGGTGTGGGGACTCGGAGTGTTCGGCAAGCTCAGCCAGGGCGGCTTCATCGATCCGGGCAGCGACTCCGCGAAGGTTGCGGACATCATCGAAGACAATCTCGGGCCGCAGACCCCGGACATCATCGCGATCTACTCACCCACCGACGGTAAGACCCTCGACGACATCGGGCCGGCAGTAACGGCCGCCGTCGACCAGTTCAAAACGGAAGTGCCGACCGCGTCGGTGAAGTCGTATTGGGGAACAGACGCCGCGGCCAAGGCCAGCCTGCTCTCGAACGACGGATCCATGGCGGCCGTTGCGATCACGTTGGCACCGGACTCGGGCGTCACACCGGCCACTTTCGCCGATCTCTTGCCGAAGCTCGAAGTTGAAGGTGCCGAGGCACAATTCGCGGGCAATACCGTCATCGGCGTTGCCTTCAACACCAAGCTCGAGAAGGACCTGGTGGTCGCCGAAGCCATCGCCATTCCGATCACTCTGGTGCTGTTGGTCTTCATCTTCGGCGGCATCGTCGCTGCGGCGGTTCCGGTATTCGTGGGTGTACTCAGTGTCTTGAGCGCCTTGGCGGTTCTGCGAATCCTCACGTTGATCACCGATGTGTCCTCGTTCTCGATCAACGTCGCTTCTCTTCTCGGGTTGGGACTTGCAATCGACTACGGACTGTTCGTGGTCGGTCGGTTCCGTGAAGAACTGAATTCGGGCTCGGACCCGGGAGCGGCTGCGCAGCGGACAGTTCTGACCGCGGGTCGCACCGTCATGTTCTCGGGTCTGCTGCTGATCTGCGCGTTCAGCGGCATGCTCGTTTTCCCGCAGGCCGTCATCCGGTCTTTGGGTTTCGGTGCGATCGCAGCAGTACTGAGCGCGGCAGTTCTGTCGCTGACCGCTGTGCCTGCGCTGCTTGCCATTCTGGGGCATCGCATCAACGCCCTGACGTGGCGCAAGGATGCGGCGCAACGCGGCGAGGAACGCTCGCGCAAGTTCTGGGGCCGCGTCGTCACGTGGGTGATGAAGCGTCCGGTCGCGGTCTCGGTGACGATCGTGGCCGTGCTGCTCGTGATGGCCTCGCCGCTGCTCGGTGCCCGTTTGGGAGAACTCTCGTACACCGCACTCCCGGACAACGACCCCGCTCGCGTCGCAATGGACACGTTGGTCAACGACTTCCCGCAGACCGGCAACGGCGCGACGATGATCCTTCAGGCCGAGGACGGGAACACTCTCGCCCCGGCCGAAGGTGCAACGATCGCCGAGTCCGCCGGTCAGGTCGAGGGCATCGGTCAGGCGACCGTCGTCGCGAGCACCAATCAACTCATCGCGGTTCAGGCTCTCTACAGCGAGGGCTCTACGCCCCAATCACAGAGCACCGCAGTGACAGATCTGCGTGCGATCTCCGCTCCTGACGGAACAGTGCTGCTTGTCGGTGGCGGTCAAGCCATGGTCGACGACGGCAACAACGCCGTCCTGCACTGGTTGCCGGTGATGATCCTCATCATGGTCGGATCGACCTTGATCCTGTTGTTCCTCGCGTTCGGTTCGGTGGTCCTGCCCATCAAGGCGGTACTGATGGCCGCGCTGAGCCTCGCGACCACCTTCGGTGTCCTCACCTTCGTCTTCCAGGACGGTCACGGCGTCGAACTCCTCGGGGTCAGTCAAACTCCGCTGGAGGCGACGTTCGTCGTGCTCATCCTGGCGGTGGTGTTCGGATTGTCCACGGACTACGAGGTTTTCCTGATGTCCCGGATGGTCGAGGCCAAGAACGCGGGAGCGACGACGGAGGAAGCAGTCAAGTTCGGAACCGAACGCACCGGCCGAATCGTGACGGCCGCCGCCCTACTCCTGATCGTGGTGACGGGGGCATTCGCGATGTCCGGGTTGTCGGTGATGAAGTTCCTGGGCGTCGGCATGATCGTCGCGCTGATCGTCGACGCGACCATCATCCGCATGTTGCTCGTGCCCTCGCTGGTGAAGTTGATGGGCGAAGCGAACTGGTGGGCTCCGGCCTGGATGAAAAAAGTTCACGCGAAGGTCGGCATCGGCCACTGATTTCGGGCCACTGATCACGCACTAGTGGATTTCCCTGATCGGGCAGTCGTCCTCGAGGATGACTGCCCGATCAGGGAAATCGCTCCGCAGGGCGATGTTCTCCGAAGCTGATTTCGTCAGACTTGGAGCATGACAATTTTCGAATGGATCCTTGCAATCCCCGCTCTTGCACTTGCCGTCGCGTTCCTGTTTTCCGGAATCATCACTGCGGGCATCGACTTCGACACCGAGGATGGCGTCATGACGCACTGATGTCCGGTTCCCCCTAGCCGTCGATCTTACTTTGGAGTAAGTTACCGACCATGGCCACATACATCGTCACTGGCGGTACCGGGTTCCTCGGACGAGCTGTACTACCGCTCCTGCTCGAGCATGATGAAACTGCTCAGATCTACGTGCTGGTCAGAGCGGGTTCTGTCGCAAAACTCGAAGCACAGGTGTCGGCAATTCCCGGCGGCGATCGAGTGCATCCGCTCGTTGGCGATCTGACCGAGCCCGAGCTGGGCATCGACTCTCCCCCGCCGGCCGACCATGTCCTTCACCTCGGCGCGATCTACGACATCACGGCCGGAGACGAGCAGGCTTCGACGAATGTCGAGGGCACACGCTCCGTGGTCGAACTTGCTGCGAAACTGGGAGCCACCCTTCATCACGTGTCATCGGTCGCAGTCGCAGGCGACTATCCGGGCACGTTCAGCGAGACCGATTTCGATTGCGGCCAAGGCTTTCCGACGCCGTACCACCGAACCAAGTTCGAGGCCGAGAAGCTCGTTCGAGCACGAGAAGGCCTCACCTGGCGTGTTTATCGGCCGTCTGCCGTGGTCGGCAACTCCGTCACCGGAGAGATGGACAAGATCGACGGACCGTATTACTTGTTCCCAGGTCTGGCGCTACTCGCGAAACTACCTGCAGCACTACCTGTCCCGATCCCCAACCTCGGGGCAACCAACGTGGTGCCGGTCGATTATGTGGCCGCTGCCCTCGTCGAGTTGATGCATGTGCCCGGCCGTGACGGCGAAGCATTCCATCTCGTCAATCCGAAACCTCAACCGGTACGCGAAATCTATGCCGGCCTCGCCAAGGCCGCCGGAGCACCGCGGCCCGCGCTCAGCCTGCCGGGCGTGATCGCCAAACCCTTTGTCTCGCCATTGCCGATGGACTCGGCAGAATCGGCACGGAAAGTCTTCCTCGATCGCATCGGCATGCCTGCAGCGTTGCTCGACAACATGACGATGGCGCCGACCTTCACCTCCGAGAGAACCGTTGCCGCCCTCGCCGGATCAGGCCTGACGGTCCCCGAGTTCGGCTCCTACTCGACGGTCTTGTGGAAGTACTGGCGCGCAAACCTCGATCCCAATCGCGCACGTCGCAACCATCCCGAAGGACCACTTGTCGGGCGGATAGTCCTGATCACCGGTGGCTCGTCCGGAATCGGCAAGGCCTCTGCCATCGCCGCCGCCCAGAAAGGCGCCACAGTTCTCCTGATCGCACGCCGCACCGACGAACTCGATGCCGCGGTACAGGAGATTCGATCAAGCGGAGGCAAAGCGTTCGGTTATCCCTGCGACATCACCGACGACGAGTCGGTCCAGCACACGATCAAAAGCATTCTGACAGAACATGATCACGTGGACATGTTGGTCAACAACGCCGGCCGATCCATTCGGCGCGGCATTTACCATTCCACGGATCGTTTCCACGACTACGAACGAACAATGGCCGTGAACTACTTCGGCGCTGTGCGATTGGTGCTCGCATTGTTGCCCACCATGCGTTCTCGCCGCTTCGGTCACATCGTGAACATCAGCAGCGCGGGAGTCCAGGCGGCAACGCCTAGATTCTCGGCCTACGTGGCGAGCAAGGCCGCGCTCGACGGTTTCTCCGACGTAGCTGCCTCCGAAACCCTGGCGGACGGAATCACTTTCACGACCATCCACATGCCGCTGGTCGAAACGCCGATGATCGCTCCGACCGGCGAATACAACAACGGCCCGATCACCAGCCCGGAAAAGGCTGCGGCAATGGTGATCCGCGCGCTGATCGAACGCCCCAAGCGCATCGACGTGCCACTGGGCACTCTGGGTGATCTGGGAACCTTGTTCGCACCGCACACCAAGGACCGGATTCTCAACCAGATGTACCAGGCCTTCCCTGACTCCCCGGCGGCAAAGGGGCAGGTAGACAAAGAAACTCCGTCAGACGTTTCGGCAACACCGTCGCGTCAGCGCCATTCACGCTCGCGCATCCGCAAACTCGGCCGACGCGCCGCCCGACTCGTGCCCGGAACGCACTGGTGACCGGTGGTGTGACTTCGCCTCGGAGCGTGTTGGCAAGAGGAACGGATCTGTAGGTTCAGTCGGCGAATCCTCACCGGGTTACGCTGACAAAAGCAATCAACCGCCAGTTGCACAGGGTTCCGTATCGGTGCCCGACCCCGGGACCACCAGACCAGACTCGTAGGCGATGACGACAGCGTGCGTCCGATTCTGAGCACCGAGCTTTGCCAGCACGTTCCCGACATGCGTTTTCACTGTCTCCAGGCTCACAACCAGAACCTGAGCAATATCCGAGTTGGACAGCCCGGTGGCCATCAACCGCAATACCTCTTCCTCCTTTGCTGTCAGCGCTGCATTCGGGAACGCCTCAGCGGAAACCAACGGGCGGGGCGTAACCATCCGGCGTAGCGCGGCAGGGAACAGGATCACTTCGCCCGCCGCCACCACACGTACTGCCGCTGCGATCTGCGGGACTGGGAGCCGCTTCAGCACGAAGCCACTCGCGCCCGCACTGAGTGCGGCCGTGACGTAGCCATCGTTTTCGAAAGTGGTGATTACCAAGACTTTCGGCGGTTCGGTGCACTCGGCCTGGAGGTGCCGAGTTGCCTCTATTCCGTTGCGCAGCGGCATCCGCACGTCCATCAGCACCACATCCGGACGAAGTTGCCGCGAAAGCTCCACTGCTTCGATACCGTCGGATGCCTCGCCGACGACCACAATCCCGGGCTGAGCTGCGAGCAGCATACGCAGGCCGCTGCGGGTAACGTCGTCGTCATCCGCAATCAGCAGGGTGACTGGCATGCTTGCAGAGTTGGAGGCGTCCTCACTCCAATTGGCTTCGGTCATCGTGCCACCCGTACCGGCAACTGAACACTCAATCGCCAGCCGTGGGCTCCGTCCGGTCCAGCCTTGAACTCACCGTTCAAGAGTCGCACGCGCTCGGCCAAACCCGCCAGGCCGCGCCCTGATCTTCGAACTACGTCTGCCTTTCCCCCGGTCACTGCCCCGATGCTGTTGACCACTCTGAGCTCGACGCACTCCGAGCCGACTGCCACCGTGATTTCGATCGGCCCGCTGTCCCCGTGCCGCAGAGCATTGGTCGTCCCCTCTTGCAGGATCCGGTACGCCGCGCGAGAGAGTGTCCCCTGGATCTGTGAAAGGTCACCCGACAGGTTCACCTCCACAACCGCCCCCGCATGCCGCAACCGATCAATTAACGCAGGCAAGTCCGACAGCGTCCGAGAAGGTACAGCCCCAGGCCTCTCCTCGCGAAGTACACCCAGTACGTAGTCCAGGTCCTCGAGCGCTGCCCGTGTCGACTCCTCGATGCTACGCATGGCGGCCCTCGCGGCGGCAGGATCGGAGGCGAGCACCTCGCCGGCCACCGCCGCCTGGATCGTGGCGGCGGTGAGCGTGTGTCCGATCGAGTCGTGCAACTCGTGAGCGACCCGATTACGTTCGGCCAGTTGCAGTTCACGTTCTTCCACCAGCGCGAGCCGTTCAGCCGTGGACGGCCCCAACAGTCGTGGCGCCAGCCATCTCAGCAGTGTTGCCACCAGGACACAAATTCCTACCGCAAGCAGGAGGCAGCCGGCCGCCACGACCCAGGTCCATCCACCCGTCACGTCAACCGACGTATCGAACAGACTGATTCGCGCCGTGCCGCCGAGCCAGTTCCCCGGGAGCGAAATCCCCATGATGAAAAGGACGCTGGTCGCGAGCGCCGCCAGCCAACCCACCATGACATGCAGGACAATCCAGAGCGGGGCCCGCCAGCGATCAATGTCCGAGAGGTTGGGAGTACGGTGTCCGAGCGCTGGACTCGGCAGCGACACCTGCAGCAGTCGGCGGGCAGAAACGATGAGCGCGCGTCGCACAGGATGCGCCAGGCCGAGTGCTCCTACCAAAGTCACCCATATGAGCAGGACCGAAAGCACCCGGACGAACTCGGGTGCGGATTGCCACGCGAGAGCAGGCAACATCGCAACCACCAGAAGTGGCAGGCTTGCCAACACACCACAAAAGGCGAAAAGCACAGCTGAGTATGTAGAGCCCCGCATCAGCGGTCGTAGTCCTGTGATCATGATTCGACAAGTATGACTGGGCCGCTCGGCGATGGCCTCCCCCGATCGAGGGAGATGGTTTTCCCGCGTCGGAGCGATGCGCGACCAATCCTCCAGCAGACAGGATCGTGTCCAGACCGATCAATCTCTCCAAGGAGTTCTACTGATGCGCCGCCACAGTCGACAGGGCCAACCTCCCTCACCCCAAAGACAAAGCCGGAAGCGGCACCGCGCCCTCTGTTCCGTCGCAATGACTCTCAGCGTGGTCACCCTCGGTGCGTGCTCGTCGTCCGCCGATACCGCCGCTGCGCGGCACGATGCGGTTCAACACTCACTCGACGCACTGGTGAGCGAGGACGGACTACCCGCCGCCCTCGCAAGCATCCAAGACCGAAACGGCAACTCCCACAACTACACCGCAGGAGTCGGTGACCTGACCACCGGATCAGAGGTACCCCACAACGGCCAGATACGAATCGGCAGCAACACCAAAACCTTCACCGCAGTAGTGGTCCTGCAACTGGTCGCCGAAGGAAAGATCGAACTCGACACCCCCATCGAGACCTACCTACCCGGACTCGTCCGCGGAGAAGGGATCGACGGCCACAACATCACCATCCGCCAACTCCTCCAACACACCAGCGGACTCCCCAACTACAGCAACTACCTGGAAGACGAAGTCCGATATTACGACCCCCGCGAACTTCTCGACATCGCGCTCGAACATCCTGCCGACTTCGCCCCCGGAACGAGTTGGAAGTACAGCAACACCAACTACGTCCTCGCCGGCCTACTCGTACATAAGATCACCGAAAAACCCCTCGCCGAGGAGATGAACCGGCGAATCTTCGCGCCGATCGACTTGCAGCACACATACTTTCCTGAACCATACGACGAGAAGATCTCGGAACTTCACCCCCGCGGCTACTACCGGGAGTCATCGGACGCGCCTCCCCTCGACATCACAGAGATAGACCCCTCGTGGGGATGGGCCGCAGGGCAATTGATCTCCACCACCTCGGACCTCAACCAGTTTCTCCACGCACTCCTCGACGGACGATTGCTCCCCGCAGCCCAACTCGACCAGATGCGCACTACCGTCCCCGCGGAGGAAACCTTCGGACCCGAGGCTCGCTACGGACTTGGGTTGGTCAGCCGTCCGCTACCGTGTGGCGGCCTGTCCTGGAGCCACGGCGGCAGTTTCCCTGGATACGAGACACGCGGGGGCGCTACCGACGACGGACGCGAAGCGAACATCGCGGTCACCATGCAAGTCGCCGACGATGCCACACGTAGAAACCTCGAACACGCGGTGGATATCGCCCTTTGTCGCTGAGGCTCTCCTGTCAATTACCAAAAGCCGCCTACTCCGGAATAACTCGGCAATCCGACAGTGCCGGCCACGAGAGGGCGCACTCCGAGGTGCAGCCAGTTACACCTCGTACGCTCCGGCAAGCCTCACCGAGAGACTGCACTTCGCACCATGGAGGACGCGTACGCACGTCAATACTGTTCTCTGCATGTGGAACTCACCATGAGATCCGACGAATAGGAGACCACACAGGACGCGCTGTGACTCTCACCCTCAATCACATCCCGACGAGCGAGGACGCCTTCGTAGCAGCACAGCGAGTTGTCGACGCAGCGATGTGCGAGGAGTGAAGGAAACATGTTCGTGCACGACTTCGCGCGCAACATCGAACAACGATTCTTCCCGATCGAACGATGTCCCGACCCATACCAATCCTCAGGAGTTCTACTGATGCGTAACAATATTCGAAAGGGCTTCCCTTCCTCAGATCGCCGGCAGGATCGCAAACGGCACCGGACCTTTTCGGTCGTTACCGCGATGGCCCTCGGTGCCATGACGCTGGCGTCCTGCTCGCCGTCATCCGCCCTCAGTCCCGATACCGTCGGTTCTTCCTCCACCGAGTCCGACACGGTTCAACGCTCCCTCGACGCACTGGTGAGCGAGGACGGACTACCCGCCGCCCTCGCAAGCATCCAAGACCGAAACGGCAACTCCCACAACTACACCGCAGGAGTCGGTGACCTGACCACCGGATCAGAGGTACCCCACAACGGCCAGATACGAATCGGCAGCAACACCAAAACCTTCACCGCAGTAGTGGTCCTGCAACTGGTCGCCGAAGGAAAGATCGAACTCGACACCCCCATCGAGACCTACCTACCCGGACTCGTCCGCGGAGAAGGGATCGACGGCCACAACATCACCATCCGCCAACTCCTCCAACACACCAGCGGACTCCCCGAGTACGGCATACACGTCAATGACGAAGAGATCAGATACCGCTACGCCGACCCCCACGATTTGCTCGACATAGCCTTCCAACACCCCGCCGACGCACCGCCCGGAACGAGTTGGGGGTACAGCAACACCAACTACATTCTGGCCGGCCTACTCGTACAGAAGGTTACCGGCCGCCCCCTCGCCGAGGAGATGAATCGACGCATCTTCGCGCCGATCAGCCTGCGCGACACCTACTTCCCATCCTCTGGCGACATGACCATCCGGGGTCCCCATCCCAGGGGCTACCACCGCACCACACCAGACAGCCCACTGAGTGACGTCACAGAGATGGACCCGTCGTGGGGATGGGCCGCAGGGCAGCTGATCTCCACCACCTCGGACCTCAACCAGTTTCTCCACGCACTCCTCGACGGACGACTGCTCCCCGCAGCCCAACTCGACCAGATGCGTACCACCGTCCACGTCGGCGGGCCTACCGGACTCGAGTACGGCCTCGGCCTCACCAGCAGGACTCTCTCGTGCGGCGGGGTCTACTGGGGCCATGGCGGCGACATAGTCGGTTACGAGACCCGCGGCGGCATCACCGACGACGGGCGCGCCGTGAACCTTGCGGTGACTGCTCTTCCCTCGACTGCGTCCGCCACCCAACACGTCGTAGACACCGTGGACAAAGCTTTGTGCAGCTAGCTCTGGTGACAGCGTCACCCGAAATGTCCGCTCAAGTGACGCTGTACTGACCGACGAAACATTCGGTCGGTTATTGGCCGAACGGACCAATGCGGCCAACGTGTCCGCTGCCACACTTCATCAGTCCATGCGGCACAACGCAATTCAGGAGGCATGATGAAGTCGGAACGCGCCACAGTTGAGGAACCCTCGCATAGCGGCGGCAAGTCGATACAAAACATATTGGACAACAAGTCAATTCGTCGAACAACGACTATGACTGTTGGGCTGCTCAGTACGATCTGGATGATCGACATGATAGATCGCGTGATGATCGGGCTTGCACTGCCGATGATCGGAGACGAATTCTCCCTCAGTAATACGCAATTGGGCGGAGTCGTGTCGATCTTCGCCATCTTTTACATGCTCGGGCAGGTCCCCGGCGGCATGCTGGCCGACCGATTCGGACCCCGGCCACTGTTGATCGTTGCGTTGATCCTGTGGTCGGTGTTCACCGCACTGACAGGATTCGCCTGGGGGCTCGTCTCGCTGATGGTCATGCGTGCGATGTTCGGGCTCAGCCAGGGTCTCTTCCCAGCAGCGTCGTTCAAAGCTCTGGCCGAGCGAACCCGTCCGAAAACTCGCGCCACGGCCATGGGCTTCATGATCGGTGCAAACAACCTGGGCCCCGGCATCGCACCATTGATCATCGCCCCAGTTCTCATGTCCGTCGGTTGGCGGGACGCATTTTGGCTGGTAGCCATAGTCGGCGCCGTGATCGGCACAGTCGTCTGGTTGGTGCTCCCGGCGCCGTTGGACACAGAGATCACGGAAGATCCGGAGGCCGCACTGCAACCGCTCGCCAGTGAACACTCACGCGCGGCGGTATTCAAGTCCGTTTCGGTCTGGAAGTTCGCACTTCTGTTCTGCCTGGCCAACATGGCCGGATATGGGTTGTTGACCTGGGTGCCGAGCTACCTCCTCAACGAAAAGGGGCTCTCGCTGATCGATACGGGAATCTTCGCGGCGATCCCGTTCATCGTCACGGCATTGGCCATCATCGTCGGTGGACGTCTGGTGGACAAGTACTTCCACGACAGCGCGCGCATTCTGCTCGTTCCGTGCATGGCCACCTCCGCCATTCTGCTGTTCTTGATGACTACCACCGATACCGTCGCGATGTTCACGTTCTATCAAACCCTCGCGATGGGCGTCAGCGGACTGTGCTCGATGTCGATCTTCGCCCTCCCGTTGCGGGCATTGCCCGCCGAATTCCTCGGTTCCGGAATGGGTTTGATCAACGGTTGTGGACAGCTTGCCGGTTTCATCACCCCCCTCGTGATGGGATGGATGGTGGACCAGTTCTCGTACATGGCCGCGTTCGGAGTCCTGGTCGGCGCGACGGCTGCTGCGGCATTGGTGGCCATGATCGTTCCGCAAACCCCGGCGAAATTCTGAGGGCTGTCACGTGGTCCGGCGAAGTGGCCACTGAAGGGTCGTCCCATCAGTGGCCACTTCGCCGATCTGGACCTGACCCCGGTGCCAGTTCGTCACCTCACTGCATCGAACCCGTTGCGCGAGCGCCGAAGTGCGCGCCCTGCAAGCTTCCCCGTCGGCACCCCGTCCGACAGTGCCGGTTGCCCATTCACCAGAACGTGCCGCATTCCGGTCGCATACATCCTTGGGTTGTCGTATGTCGCGAGATCCTCTACCTGCGAGGGGTCGAAGATCGCCAGATCGGCGTATCCCCCTGGCGCAATGTAGCCCCGCTTCGCCAAACCGAAGTTTTCAGCAGGAAGGCTGGTCATTCGGCGAATGCATTCCTCGACTGATTGCCCGCTGGTGCCGCGGGTGTAGCGGCTCAGAATACGGGCGAAAGTTCCGAATGAACGGGGGTGGACGGGTTGCCCCGCGAAAAGGGTCTCCTTGCTTTGAGTATCGGCATCGGAACCAACCGAAACCCAGGGACGCTCGAAAGCAATTCGCGTGTTGTCCTCCGACGCAATGAAATAGGCAGCTTCGGCAGCGGGAAGAGCGTCGAGAACAGCCAGCAGCGTGTCCACCGGGTCGTGATGCCCCATCCTCCGAGCAATAGACCCCAGTGCTTCCCCCGCTCGGATACCGAGTGCCGGTACCTCGGACAAGATCACCACCCCATCGGCCCCTCCGGACGCAGCGAAGAGATTCTCCCAGTCCTCGTCCTCACGATGGATCCTCTCGCGGATCTTGTTTCGCACACCGGTCGAGTTCAGTTGAGTGCGCCCGGCCGTCGTGTCACGACAGCGAAACTCCGGTGGCAACGCGGCACTGAGCAGCGTGTTCCCTGCCTCGTACGGATACACGTCCGCGGTGATTCGCACGCCGTCCTCGCGAGCCGACTCAACCAATTGCAAGGCATCGGACATTTTGTGCCAGTGCGACTTACCAGCAACCTTGAGGTGATAAATCTCCGCACGCGCTCCTGTCGTTCGAGCGATGTCGATCAGTTCCTCGATGCTTTCGAGGAACCTCTGCCCTTCACTTCGAAGATGGCAGATATGGACGGCATCATGCCTGGCGAGCACCCGCGAAAATGCTCGCAACTCGCCGGTATCCGCATAGCTTCCGGGTGGATAGATCAGAGCCGAACCAACTCCGAGAGCTCCATTTTCAAGCTCCTCGTCGAGCAGGGCGCACGCGTCGGCCAACTCTTGTTCGCTCAACAGGCGATTGTCCACACCCGCAACCACCATGCGCAGATTCGCTGCGCCGACGAAGCTCGCCACGTTGAAACCGACGCCGTCCGTCTCCAAGGATTCGAGAAAATCGTGCAACCTCGGCCAATGTGATTGCACCCCAGACGGAATCGCACCCAATCCGAGCATCGCCGGAGTCATCGAACCCGCGACCGGTCCGAGAGACACGCCTTCACCGAAGACCTGGGTTGTGACCCCCTGATACAAGTCCGACAATCCTCGCGGGTCTTGCTGCAGCGTGAGGTAGCTATGACTGAGCACATTCACAAAACCGGGAGCCACCATGCAACCGCGAGCATCGATGTCGATCGCCCCCGACACAGCACCGATCGTTCCGACTTCCACGATCGTGTCACCCGCGATCGCAACATCCGCTTTCCTGGGCAGGCTCCCTCTACCATCGAGCACAGTCCCGTCCCGAACGATGATTGTCGGCAGCATCACGTCTCCTCCACGGTGGCCTTGCTGTCGCGAGATGCGACCCTGTTCACTCTGCTCAATCGTGGAAGCGAAATCTTGTTCCAGACACACATACCCGATGCAAAAATCGTGCCGCCCTACCAAACTGGCAACATGGTTCCGATCGTGTTATCGATTAGCTGACGACCCTGCGGATCTCACTCTCGGAGGCATTGGCGCCCGTACAGACGACGGCAACACGCTTGTCCGCGAAGGTGTTCGGATGTGCGTAGACCGCAGCAAGTGCGGCCGCACCGGCGCCCTCACTCAATGTGTGTGCGTCGAAGAGGAGAGCCCGCTGAGCGAGGGTGATGTCATCGTCCGTGACGAGCAGGAAACCACCTAGCCGTTCTCGCATGACACGTTGAGTCAATGAGAATCCGGCCCCGGTCGCGAGCCCTTCGACACGAGTGGCGTTCGGGCGCTCGACACAGGTGCCGGAAGTCCACGAGTCGTGCGCCGCTCGTGCGGCCTCCGACTGCACCGCGAACACCTCCAGGTGCGGTGCAAGCGCACTGGCGACGAGGCAAGCGGCCGCCGCACCACTGCCACCACCGACGGGGACCACCACGGCGTCCAGATCTGACTGCTGCTCGACGAGTTCGACGTACGCCGTGGCAACACCGGCGAGGATTGCCGGCTCATTGGCGGCGCTGACGAGACGCAGGCCGTCACGTTCGCTGATGAACTCTGCGTGAGCGCGTGCCTCGTCGAAGTTTGCGCCATGCTCGATGAGGTCGGCCCCAAGCATGCGGACAGCGTGAGCCTTGACCGGATTCGCCCCAGCCGGCATCACAATTACGCACCGCACGCCCGTATACGCTGCGGCATACGCCAGGGACTGAGCATGATTTCCCGTCGAGTAGCCGATGATGCCTCGGGCCCGCGTCGGCTCATCGAGTCCAGCCACCAGGTTCAGTCCACCACGAACCTTGAACGCACCTGTGGGTTGCACGTTCTCATGTTTGACAAACAACTGGCTGCACGAGCCCGCTCCCAAGGTCGGGTGCGATATCAGGGGCGTGACCGGTAGGTGGCGTCGGACAACCTGACTTGCACACTGAATGTCCGCCCAAGTGGGTGGTTGTAGCCCGGTTGTTGCCGCGAGATCAGGTGCCTGTGTCATGTGGATCACCCTGTCAAACACTGATTCATAGGTCTAATACATGTTTTCGTCGAAAGCATCGAAATCCTCTATGATTTCGGCATGCTCGATCTAATTCGGCTGAGGGTCTTGGTCGCTGTCGCGCAGGAAGGATCGGTGACAGCCGCCGCCGATTCGCTCGGTTACGCGCAGCCCTCCATCAGTCACCACCTTCGACAGCTCGAATCGGAAGTCGGAGTTCCGCTGTTCCAGCGAGCCGGTCGTGGGCTTCGTCTGACGGATGCCGGTGCGGTACTGGTTCGGCGCGCCACGGAAATTCTCGGTCACGTCGACGCTGCCGTAGCCGAAGTCGAAACGTACGCGGGACTGAGGGCGGGGCGGGTACGACTTGCCGCATTCCCGTCAGCCCTGGCGAGTTTGATTCCGCAGGCGATGGCAGCGTTCACATCCCAGTACCCCGACGTGTCCATCAGCCTCGTTGATGCAGAACCACCCAAAGCACTTGCAATGCTTCGTAACAACGACGTCGACGTAGCTGTCGTTTTCGCACACGCGGATACCCCGGATGTGGGGCTGAAGCACGTCACCCTAACGACGTTGCTGGACGATCCGTTGTACCTGATCACCTCTGCGCGGAATGCAGATGCCGCCAACGAGATCACGGACTACGCCGGTGAGACCTGGATTGCAGGCTGTCCGAGCTGCCGCGCCCACCTTCTCACCGCCTGCAATCGAGCTGGGTTCGTTCCACGCATCGAGTTCGAGACCGACGACTACGTCGCGGTCCAAGCGCTGGTCGCCTCCGGAAGCGGAGTCAGCACCCTTCCCGCCCTCGCTCTCCATGCACATCAGAACCCGGGTATCCGCGCACACCGCATTCCCGGCGAGCGACGCACTGTCTCCGTCGCAACCTACGGGAAACCTCCGCTCGCTCCCGCCATCGACGCGTTCGTCAGCACCCTCGCGGCGACATCCGACTCCGTGCGAGAGCGGTTCGAACTGGATGGGCACCTGTAGGCGATGAGATCACGGCTGCACCGCACTACCCAGTCAGTGATGGCCTGCCGACGACCGCGACGATCAGCGCGGCAAGTTCACCTTTGGCGTCCTCGGGCGAGAGCACTCCGACTACCGCCGCGTGCGAGAGGGCCTCTGCAGCACCGAATATCGCAGTCATCGATGATTGTCCAAGCCCATCGGCGCTGAAAGGAGCCAGCACCTCGCGACAACGCTCTGAATAGGCGCGTTCCGACTCGCGCTTGACCTGCTCCAGCTCGGGCGAGCCCTCCAGCGCTGCAAGCACTCCCGTCAGTTCACGCCCCTGTGCCAGTGAACATCCGACATAGGAGTCGGCGATGGCATTCGCCCGCCCGTTCACAGACTCCTCCGCAGCTTCGAGGTATTCCCCGAGCATCACCGTCTGACGATCGTCGAATTCCTTGAAGAGGGCCGCCAACAGCGCAGCGCGGGAGGCGAAATGGCTGTAGACGACCGGCTTTGCAACGCCGGCACGTTCAGCCAACCGGCCGAGGGTCAGCGCATCCGCGCCCTCCTCTCGCACCAGTGCCCACGACACCTCCACGAGTTGTTCGTACCTGTCGGCCCGCGACAGTCTCGTTCGTGCCATCGGACACCTCCTTGCGCTATATACCAATAGTAACCTACTCTTAGTACATAAGCGCACCATCTACCGAAGGAACGCTCATGACCACACTCGTCGTAGTCTCCCACTCCGATCCACAGTCACTTACCCAGCATGTCGCCCGTTCTACCTCCGACGCGATCCGCAACCTGGGCGGCGATGTCGACATCGCGGACCTACATGCCGAGAATTTCGATCCCCGATTCTCCAAAGCCGATGTGAACCTGTTCCGCGGCAAGGGAACTCCCCCGGCCGACGCTGTAGCCGAGCAGGACCGAATCGATCGAGCAGACGATCTGATTCTCGTGTTTCCGATGTACTGGTGGTCGATGCCCGCACTACTCAAAGGTTGGATCGATCGAGTCTTCGTCAGCGGATGGGCGTACGAGTTCACCCCGGGAAGCGAATTCGTGAAGAAACTGGACCGACTCACGGTCCACCTGATCCCGGTCGCGGGTGACGACGCGGAGAGTTTCGAACGCCACGGTGTGTACGAGGCCTTCCAGACACAGATCGAGCGCGGCATCATCGAATACTGCGGTGCCACACTGGGATCGACAACATTCGTTCACGAGTCGGACACGAAGAGCCGCGATACCCTCGCCGCAGAAATCCAAGACCTCAGCGAAAGCATCGCTGCCCGTGTCGCCTACCCTGCGACCGTGGCTTCCCGTTGACGGTCAGACATCGGTCAACTGACGCTTGACCGGCCCGTGACTGCCCAGTAGCGAAGCGTATCCCCCGTGTGACCGAGGTTGCGCGACAACTGATCAGCTGGGCGCACGCTGTCGAGTAGACCACCACACCCTTCGATTGCCTTACGTGAACCCGCGTTCGTTTCGTCGCAGGTAATCAGGACGCGACTGAGCCCCACCGTGTCGCCGGCATACGTGAGCACTTCCCGCAGAGCAGCCGACGCTATCCCTTTCCGGCGTTCCGACGGCCGAATCCCGTAGCCGATATGACCACCAAGATCAGCCAAGAACTCATTCAAGCTGTGTCGCAACTGGATAGCACCGAGATACCTGCCGTCTCGCACGATCCACCAGTTGGTTGCCGGGACAATGTCGGGCCCCGGCAACGCCTCGGGCTGCGCCAACAACTCCTGCACCCAGTGCCCGAACCCATCGCGGGAGGCAAGGTCGAGATCCAGACGTTGCGCAACTCCCAAGGCCGAGCCGGGCTGATCCGCCCGCGGTCCGCCCCACTCGTCACGCGACTCCAACCAGGACACCCACAAGGCCTCGTCAGGCGCAACCAAATCGACTGTCATAGCAGCGATGCTACGTCGCACCCGCAATGGTCGAGACTTCGCCTCAATCCATCGCAAAAGCACATAGTGTCGATGTATGAGTGGACGATTCACAGCTGGGGTCTTTATCGTCGTCGTCAGTGTCGTCGCCGTTGCGTTGGTTTGGACCGGCGTTCGAGACTATGAATCTTTCACTCCACCGGTCGCGACGGCGGTCGATCGGGCAGACTGCCTCGCCCCTGATATCACCGCCGCGCTCGTAGCCCCCGAGGCACGCGACAGCAGCATCGCACTTCGCCCCGAGGGAAGTGGTTACCCGCCTCCCGATTTCAGCCCCGTTGCCGTTGTTCGATGCGAACGCGGAGAAACGTCCGACGGTGGGTTGACCATCGACTCCATACGGCTCGAGGGGGACATCCACGCGGTGGACGATGCATTCCGCGAACAGTCTCGTCGATTTCCTGCCAACGTCCGGGCCGACTGCGCGTACCGTCTCGTCCCGCCAGCCGGTTTGTGGCTGGTAGACGAAGCAGGAGCAGCCATACGCCCTACCTGGCCGACCGCGCCATGCGGCCTGCAAGAGAAACCGCACGCAGCCCTGAACCGATTGCAAGAGGACAGCCGCGAACAACACTTGGTCGACGGTGTGTCCGCCGATGATGCGGGAATTTGCCCCGACTCGATCGGACAACCGTTCGCGACGACCACTGAAGCTGACATGAGTCGCATGGCAGAACACGAAGACACTCACGCGCGCCCACTGACGGAAACAGCTTTGGCTACACCGATTTCCGACGTCGGCAGACTACAGGTGTGCCGCTATTCCACCGAACCGCCGCTGCCCGAGTCCCGAATCCGCTTGTCACGCCAGCAGAGTACTGATCTGATGGAGGTTGCATCCACCGCGCCACCTGCAGGCCCATGCGATCTCATCGCCCATCGCATCGCTTCGATCGACGTACTTCGTCCCGACGGATCGGGCGGCACGCGGATGGCAGTCGAACTCGACGGATGCCAACGCATAAACCTCCTCGGACAACGTCAATTACCGCCCGCAGTCATTGCGCTCCTGTTGCAGTAGCGATGACCCACACCCGAGTTCATCGAGACTGATCGTATGAAACCGACGATGAAATCACAGGTCTCGAATCGACGTGACCACAACTGGCCTGACCGGCTTGGGTGCCGCGCCGCAACTCGGTGGACGCGGCGCGAGTTCGGAGACTGCCGTCTCCACGGCCCATCGCCGGCCGTCCACATGTGCGACGACGGATGTCCCGTCACTCGCCTGCTCGATGACAGCCAAGTCGTCGATTCCGCAGCTTATTTGTTGTCGTACGGCAATTTCCGAAGCCTGCCCCGCAAGAGACCAGCAACTCCGTCCACGCAGGCCTGGCAAATGGACCTGATCTCGGGAAGCCACCTCCACGGCCGTGACACTCTCACCAGCGGACAGACGGCCGTACGTATTGCCGCTCGGCAGCAGGATCATCGACGGCGCAAATCGGTGCCCGCCAGTATGCGAACACTCCCACACCTGGGGTCCGAAGGACGACATCAGCGCTGCGGCAATCGGCCTGCCGAACACAGCGCAGCATTGGTCACGCTTACCGTGCGCACAAACCAAGACGACTGGCTCGTCCACCGAGTCGCCCAATCCTGGTGGAGGGCCGTCGAGTAGCGCGAAATCGATGTCGAGCAGATCAGCCGGTGAATCGATGCGCAACCGTTCGCACCACGAGTCGCTCGGATCGGAGCGCGCGAGCAAGACCGTGTGCCCATCAGTCAGCGGATCGGTGCGGCCTGGTCGCCGAATGAACATGATTCGTACGTCGGCAGCATCAGCTCGCCGACTCAGCTCGGCGGCAAGCTCCTCCCCCAAGGCCGTACCGTCCAGCACGTCACGGCCCCAAGCGGCATTGAATTCGAGGCATACCCAACCCCGCACGACGGCAGCGCTGCCTGCCAACGGTTCGTCAACAGCAGACAGCGCGGAACAGGTCTCGGCTTCGATCACGAGCCCTATTGTGTCAGCCACGTTGAAAGTCGATCAGCCATCCCAGTCAGCTCAGTAGAACTTCTTGCCCTCCGCGAGTTGGTTCACGAACTTCTCGATCCGCCTGGCGCGTGTCTCCGGCCGCTTTGCCTCCTGCAGTCGGTACGCGATGGTGAATCGATTCGTGGAATTGAGCGTCGCGTAGAACTCGCGAGCCTTCGGGTTTTCCGCAAGCGCATCGAGAAAGTCCTTCGGGACCTCGGCCTTGGCTGCTCCCTCGTACGCGCGATCCCAGCGACCGTCGGCCTTGGCCTTCTCTATCTCAGCGATGCCGGATGGCTCGAGAAGTCCCGCAGCGTCAAGGCGGGCGACTATCTCGACGTTGCGTTTGGACCACGGACTCCGCGCAGTGCGACGCGAAAACTTCTGCACGAAAAAATCGTCGTCGATTCGCCGGGAGAGGCTGTCGATCCAGCCGAAGCACAGGGCAACGTCCAACGCTTGGTCGTAGTCGATCGAACTGTGTGACGAGGTCTTCTTGGCCATTTTCAGCCAAAGCCCGGGGACCGCCTCGTGGTTCTCGCACAGCCATCGACGGAACTCTTCTCCGTCAGCGAAGTATTCGGTACCGAGTTCGACTGCCATCAGTGCTCCTCATTTTCGCGATACCCATACTCTGACAAAACCCTGCGACAAATATCCGAAAGTTCCGAGTGCGAGTACCCATTTGGCAATACTGACCGTCGAGGCGGCGCGAACCCTCGAGTCGGTGATGCTGTCGCGATGATCGAGGAAATGGAGGCCGATCACGTTCTCGACATAATCGCCCGCCGCCGACAGCACCGGCGCTACGGCAAGCGCGCGCCGAGTTGCGACCGAAAGGGGAACCCGCTCTCCGAGCCGCTTGCCTGCGGACCGCAAAGCCATCGCGTAGATCGCGGGATGTACGAAGTCCGGGTAGTAGTGACTACGAAATCGCGCCCTGGCCTCCGCTTCCATGGAGTCCAAGATCTCGAGGTACCGACGAGCGGAAAACGCCGTCTGCACTTCCAATACTTTAGGAGCCACCGGCCCGAGTAAACGCGCAATGTTTGCTTGTGAGACAACAAAAGCGGTGGTCCACAGTGCCATCGTCTTCGCAGAGCCGGTTAGTGCCATGCCGTCGATCATTTCACTATTGGATCAACGCCGACGACAAGTGCAACCAGTTTGTCGAGTTCGATACGAGGCTCGGTGTTCTGGGAAATCGCTGCCAGCCGGATCGGCGAAGCTAGTGCCGCGAGAACAGTATCTGGATCAGTACCGTCCGGGACCTCGCCGCGTTCGATTCCACGGTGAATCATGACCGCTGCCGCATCGAATCGGGCGCGCCAGAACTGTGCGCGCGCAGCCAAGATTTCCGCGTCGTCGGTAGGCATCACACCCGTACGGGCCAGTGCCAATCCGGTGTCTGTCGCGAGCCAATCTTGGAGACTCCGAGCAAAAGTCCGAAGATCACCGAAGAGTGTCCCGGTGTCAGGTATCGCCAAACCTGCATCCGTGAACTCGCGGAGAGCATCCACGACCAGCAAGTCGACCGTCGCCCATCGGCGGTAGATCGACGTTGGATGAACGTCCGCTTCGACCGCTATCGCGGCGATCGTCACCGACTGCGGTCCTAGTTCAGCAACCTTTCGCACAGTCGCTTCGATCACGGCCGTTCGGACCGCTCGGCCCCTTTGCTTCATGGCCTCATTGTGCCAACCGCGACACCCCGTCATATCGCAACAACTACTTGCGATATGTTCGATACTAGGGCGATTCCTTCAACCAGTGAGGCAGCGATTTACATGGTCATGTTCTTCGAAGTGCTATTTGTTCTCGCATCGGTCGCGATGGGATGGTTTGCCATATACGTCATTTACCGCCTGATCACGGACGAGTGACAATGACCTCTGTCGAGGATCTGGTCACTGGTGAATGAGTCCGTAAAAAGCGGGCATCCCGTATCGATCATCGGTCCGAGAGCGGGGAGCGCGCATGTCGCCCAAGTCCAACCCGACTGTTCTGTTCATCCACGGACTCTGGATGCACCCGACCACGTGGGATCCCTGGGCGCAGGTTTTCAACGCGCAGGGGTACTCCACGATGGCACCCGGATGGCCAGGGGATGCGTCCACGGTGGGTGAGACGCGCGAACACCCGGAGGACATCGCGGGACACGGCATCGACGACGTGACGGACCACTACGCCAAGGTGATCGCTGATCTCGACGAACCACCGATCGTGGTCGGGCATTCGTTCGGAGGTTTGATCGCGCAGAAACTGCTGGGCCAGAAGTTGGCGACCGCGGCAATTGCCATCGACCCCGCTCAGCCCAAAGGTGTGTTGAAACTTCCTCTCGTTCAGCTTGGAAGCGTGTTCCCTGTCCTGTCCAACCCTGGCAACTACCGGAAGGCCTACTCACACAACAGAAAATCGTTCCACAAGTCCTTCGCCAGCGCCGTGTCCCAGGACGAGTCCGACGCCCTGTTCGAGCAGTATGCAATTCCCGCCCCCGGACGGCCGTTGTTCGAGGCAGCACTCGCCAACTTCGCGCCCCACAGCCCCGCTGCAGTGGATTTCAACGCCCGCCGCGGCCCCCTCCTGATGATCGGCGGCGGTAAGGATCGCACAGTACCGAAGGCCAGTTCGGACAGCTCGTTCAAGAAGTACGCCAAGGCCCCGACGATCAACGAATACAAGGTATTCGGCGACCGAGGTCACTCGCTGACCATCGACCACGGTTGGCGTGAGATCGCCGATTACAGCCTTGCCTGGCTCGACAAGCAGGGCATGAGCCCGCCACAAGGCAAGCACGAAAGTCAGTCCTAGCCGAACGCTTGAAACCGACGACGGTACACCTGGGGCGAGATTCCGAGATGAGTCGAAAATGCTCGTCGTAGGGATTCCGAACTGCCGAATCCCGCCAACTGCGCGGCTTCGGTCACCGAGTGGCCGGCATCGAGGAGCGCCTTCGCAGCGTCGAAACGGATCAACTCGACGTATTTGGCCGGCGTCGTCCCTAATTCTTCGCGAAAGAGCCTCGTCAGATGACGCGGGCTCAGGTGCGCCAGGGCAGCCAGTTGCTCGACCGAATACTCCCCCGCCGGATCGGCCGCGACGGCGTCGACCACTTCTCGGAGCGCAGGGACCCGAGGCCGCGGCCCACTGAGCGAGGGCGAAAACTGTGACTGTCCGCCTGGACGCTGGAGAAATACCACCAGAAGTTGTGCGACGCGTCGAGCCATTTCTGCACCATGATCACGCTCGAGCAATGCGAGCGCGAGGTCGATGCCCGCGGTCACACCCGCAGACGAGAACACCGCGCCATCCTGAATGAAGATGGCGTCAGGAACCACCGTGATCTGTGGATAGGCGCGCGCCAGCGTTGCCGTGTGTTGCCAATGTGTCGTTGCGCGGCGTCCGTCGAGCAATCCACTCGCCGCAAGAATGAATGTCCCGGTACAGATTGAGGCGACCCGGCCCGAACGCCCCGCCAGATCGCTTGCTGCCTCGCGCAGTTCCGGACTCACCGGCGTCGACGGGAACACGTCTCCACCCATGACCAGCAACGTGTCGAAAGAACCGGAATCTACAACGTCACGGTCGACCGGAATGCGCATCCCGGTCGACGAGTCGACATCGTGTCCACCTACCGAGCAGATCACCAACTCGTAGTTCGCCCCGCCGCGATTGGCTTCCGCGAACACCTCACTCGGACCTGCGACGTCGAGCAGTTTGACGCCGTCGAACACCAGGACGGCAACTCGATGCACTGCGGTCACGATGCGCTCTCCTTCGTCCTGATCTGTGGACAGTATGGCCGAGATCAGGGTGCGCCCGCGGGCGTGCTCGACCGACACTGGGATAGACCGAGAAATTCGCAGCAACGACGAGCAGAGCAGGTACCGATGACCACGATCATTGCCGGTGTGAAAATCCCCGATTCGAAGATGGCTGCCGACGCCACCGAGCTGGTACGAGATACGGCGTCCGAGTTACTGTTTCACCACTCGCGACGTGTCTTCCTCTTCGGATCGCTTCAAGGAGCGCGTCTGGGTCTGCAGGCCGACCCCGAATTGCTCTACGTCGGCGCCATGTTCCACGACCTGGGGCTCACCGAGAAATTCCGGGACAGTACGTCACGTTTCGAATTGGACAGCGCCGACGAAGCGCGGCGATTCCTCACCGGCTACGGAGTCGACGAAACCGACATCCGCACAGTGTGGGAAGGCATCGCTCTGCACACGACGCCCGAGATCCCCTCCCGATTGGAACCCGAAATCGCCTTGGTGACAGCGGGTGTGGAGACCGATGTACTCGGAATCGGATACAGCGAACTCGACCAGGCCGACATTGACGCCGTCACCGCGGCTCACCCGCGCCCGGATTTCAAGAATCAGATCTTGAAGGCTTTCACCGAAGGCTTCAAGCACCGTCCCGAAAGTACATTCGGGACGGTCAACGCTGACGTACTCGAACATTTTGTGCCGGGATTTCGGCACATCGATTTTGTCGAGGTCATCCAGAACTCGGCTTGGCCCCAGTAGAATTCGCTGTCATTTGGCCGCCTCACTCATCGCAGCGGCATCTTCCGCCCCGAACTTTTCCTCGAGGGTCTCCGGCGAATAGTCGAGGTCGATCTCGGCGACGTCGCGCCCGCGCGCGGACTCGATCGCCGAAAGTCGGCGCTGCGCACGGTCTGCGGCGTACTCGAGGAACTCCTGATTGTCCAAACCGAACGGCTGCACCTCGAATTGATCGTTGACCCAGTTGATCATTCCGAGTGCCATGGGCATGAGTTCACCCATCCGCTGCTGGACGACGTCCCAGTTGTGATCGTCGGCAGCTACGTGCCTTCGGCAGGTGAACGTCCCCCAAGCCATGTGCCGTCGCTCGTCGTCACCGATCTTTCGCACCAATTGCTGCATGCCAGGCAGGATTCCGCGCGTCGCACAGACTTTCTGCCAGGCGTAGTAGCCCGTCAACGCCAAACTGCCCTCGATGACGTGGTTGTACGTGACGCTGGCACGCACCTGGTTGACCGGACTCGGATCCGTCTCGAGAATGCGTAGCGACGAAGGCAACTCCTCGTAGAACAGTTGCCGGTAGTACGGATTGTCAGCGACGTAGGAATGCAGATCGCTGGTCAATCCCACTTCGTCCATCCACAGCCGAAAGACCTGGGTGTGCTTGGCTTCCTCGAAACAGAACTGCGTCAAGTACATCTCGTCGCCGAATCGCCCCTCGGTCGACATCGCTTTCATGAACGGTTGAATGTCTTCGGTGACGGCTTCTTCACCGGCAATGAACTGCGCGCACAGGAAGGTGGCGCTGCGCTGCTGCTCGCTGGTCAGCTCCTGCCAGTCACGAGCGTCCTGGGAAAAATCGAGGTCGGTTGGGTTCCAGAATTTGGCATTTCCCTTGGTGAACAATCGGAGTGGGAACGAATCCCAGTTCAACCCTCCCGACCGAAGAGTACTGAAACCTTCTCGCCCCGGCGAGGTGACAGTCATGACATTCCTTCTTCCCGAACCGAAGACAGATGCCCCATCAGCATGCCCGCAGAACTGAAACGTGAATCAGTTTTGGCGAAATTCGATCTATTCCTTCAGAGAAACGCCCTTGGTCTCCATCACTGCGAAGAGCTTGGCGTTCATCTGAGCCGCCAGATCCGGCCGATACGAGCCGATATTGAGCGGATTGGCTAGATTGTTCAGTTCCAAGGGGTCGGCTTGTAAGTCGTAGAGTTCGTATTGCGGCGCAGCAACTCCCGCAGGATCGAAGTACATCGTGTACTTCCACCGGCTCTCCCGGATGCAGCGGATGTGATTGGGCTGCGTGACGATGTTCTGACCGTCGGGCGTCGCACAATTCTGATCGTCGTAGGTGAACAGAATCGTGTCCTGAACCTGCGCGCTGGGACCGTGGGGGTAGGTGGCAGCGTCGATGATGACCGGTGTCAGATCGGTACCCGAGAAGTTCCACGATTCACGCGCTGGCGCTTGGGCGAGAGTGGCGAGAGTGGGCATCACGTCGATCAACGACGCCAAGGCGTCTGTGCGAACGGGTTCGGGAAACAGCAGGGGGTTGCTGATGACCAGTGGAACGCGCAGCGTTTCCTCGTAGGCGTTGAACACCTTCTGCCGCAAACCTCCGTGGCACATCCCCATCTCTCCGTGATCGGACATCCGTACGATCACCGTGTCGTCGAGCATCTGCGGGGTGGCTTCGATCGCGTCGAGCACGCTGCCGATGTGTTCGTCGACCACCTTGTGCATGTAGGCGTAGAAGTTGATGTAGTTGCGTGCCTGATCAGGCCCGAGCAGCGGCCCGAGCCCGGCTGCGAGTAGCAATTCCGACTGAACCTGCGCTGTCGGTTTGTGATTGAGTGCCAGGATCTCGTCGAAAGTGGGCGGCAAGTCGATCCCCTGCTCGAAGGCGCCTGGCGCGTCCGATCCATAGTTGTCGCACGTTCCGTTCATCGCATTCCAGGTCTGGGGGTACGCGAGGACGTCGTGTGGGTTCACGAACGAGACGATGAGCGCCCAAGGCTGCCCGGATGTGACCGCAGATCCGGAGAGGAAATCGACTGCCTCCTCGGCAACACGGCGATCATGGTCGGCGCACCCGCCACCGAAGTGGTCCGGATTGGTGTCCTGACCCGCGTCGGGGGGAATCCACCCTTCGAAGCCGAATCCCGCTACATCGTCACTTGTCGGATCTCCACCCTCGACGCCTTTGCTCAGATGCCACTTCCCCCGGTACTGAACGTTGTAGCCGGCCGACGCCAGCAGCTTTGCCATGTTCTGCTCGGAGACTTGTAACTGTGGCTCGGTGGGTGAGACAGTGCCGCCTTCGGTGAGGGTTCTGGTGACCCCGTGCTGCGCGGGAAAGAGGCCGGTGAAGAACGTACTACGACTGGGCGAGCACATCGCGGTATTGCACACTGCCTGGTCGAACGTCAGCCCGTGATCGGCAATCCTCTTGCGGTTGGGCAGATTCTGATCAGCCCAGCCCTGCGGCCAATACATCGGCCGGCGCTCCTGATCGGTGATGATGACAACGATGTTGGGTTTCTGCGGAAACCGATCGGCGGGCGATGCTTTCGCCGGCGCCGCGCTCGCCGCGCCGGTTGCCACGTCTGCCACTCCGGCGAGGACAAGAGCACCGACGCCACCGAGGAACGTCCGGCGCGGCAATGAATGACAGTGCGAGGCAGGAACGTTCTCTGGGTTCACGGGCGTCGTCCTCTCGGAGGCGTTGTGGCCCCAGAGTTGACCGAATCAGTGTTCGCTACACATGCGCGAGCAAACTGCCTCGGCGCTGATCAGTTCGATGACTCGATCCGCGCAGCGCAGCGGATCCGGTGTCCGGCCGATACCGAGAGGGTCGACAATCGAAATCGTCCTTCGCACGTCAGCCTCCTCGACACCCCACGACCAACCGAAGTCGTGATTCCAGAGCAGAACCGCATTCTTCCCCGGATGGTTTCGGGCATGAACTGGCAGAACGATCACCGCATCCATACTCGGTCCCTGCGGCCATCGGACGGTCTCACCGTGAACGGATCGTGCTACCGCGTCGACGTATTCGTGTGGGGACCAGTCGTTGCCGTTGGTATGCATGGAAGTACATTCGGTGCCGCACGCGTAGCGGATGGGTTCTTGCCGGAACTGATCGAGTATTGCGCTTTCAGGAAATGAACGGCAACACAACGGATTCGAATTGGCGATGGCCGTCGCGATGGACACTGTGGCCGGTACGGAACGAGACCAATTCGCAGCGCGCGACGGTGGCTGCAACAGCGTCGAGGCGATCGGGATCCACCATCCCGCCCAGACCTCCACGCAGGAACAACATGTCAGCTTCGATGAGCGGCAACCGATCCCACCACTGCGGATCCGGTCGGCGGAACTGCTCGAGCGCGGACCGCGTCATCGAGCGATCGAACGTGAGCGCAGCTCGCGGGTGCCGAACCAGACTTGTTGTTGCATGCCACAGTTCTGGCACACTCGGCAATTTCCTCGCGAATACCTGTTCTGCGTCACCTGTGCGTAGCGGCAACGGCGCTTCCTCGATGACCAACTTCCGCACCACGGTGGGTCGTTTCTGCGCGATCAACGACGCCGCGTGCCCGCCGAGCGAATGGCCGACGAGATCCACCTGATCGAGTTCGAGATGATCACACACGTCCATGACGTCGTCGGCGAACTCGTCGAACAGATACGACGACGCCCGAGCGCTCCGGCCGTGGCCGCGAAGATCGACCGAGACAACTCGCCGGTTGCGTGATCGCAAGGTCCGCGCGAACTTGTCCCAGGTACCGCTGTCGCCACCCATTCCGTGCACGAGGACTACCGGAGGCAGATCGGCAACACTGGGATGCGAGCCGGAATCGCGGTAGCTGATCTGGACCCCGCCGGCACTTCGTACGTTAGCGACACTCACGAGTTCCCAGGATAGACCTGTCCTCGTGGATTGCTGAAGCTGTCAGCCGAGGCGGCAACTGCCCTGGCCGCGTGACCTCGTCGTAGCGACCGAGCCCGATCCTCGCGATGTTGCGCAGCGACTCGCTTGCATCGGCGAAGTATCCACAATGCCCTCGAATGGCACCGGTGTCGAAAACAACAGCTCCGTGCTGCGCCCGAACTGGAGACGGGCCGTGCCCGAGGCGACCGATCTTCACGCGTGGGAAATACCGAATCCAGTCCGACGGCCCCAGCGCGGCCCAGAGATTTCCGGCAAAGCACAGGTCTTCGCGAGAACTGGTCCCCATCCCCGGGCTACCAAGCACCACACAATCGTCTACTCGCGCCGACGGGAGGGCGAGTCCGCACACCACGGCCCCGTAGCTGTGTCCGATGAGCGTGACATGCGCCAAACGCGGCAGGATGTGTGTCAATCGCGCCAGATCGATCGCACCGCGTTCTGCGAGTGTCCGCGAGAACGACTCGAGAAATCCCCACGGCGTCCGATAGCCGACCCACACGATCACCGCGACGTGATCGTCCGGTCCGAGCGTTCGGAGCATTCTTCCCAGTGTCCATCCGCTCGCTCGTGGTCCGGTCGGACGGTTCTCGTCGAAGTAGTTTCCCAATCCGTTGTCGTTGCCAGGCACGAAGATGACGATGTGCTCGGCTGTGGCGACATCGCCGAACACCTCCACGATCCGGCCTTCGCCAGACTCGTCGTACGCCAGAAGTTGTGCGTCGTGCAGCTCCGTCTGCTCGTAGTGAAGTCGATCGGTTCCGGAAACTTCAGGTCGACCCGCCGTTGCCATGACACTCCTCGTAAAGAGTTGCAACGGTGAGAATCATTGCAACGGTTACTTTTTGAATGTCATCAACGCTAGGAGCCGAGCGACGGCATGACGATGGTGCCAACGCCCCTACTGTTCGTACAGTCGACTCGACCAGGCGGGTACAGCTGGCTATACCTGCGAGCTCATTCGTACACACCCTCCACCGACCATCCACCGCCTTCACAGATCATCAGCAGCGCACGCGATTCCTCCAACAGAACCTGAGCCCGCGCCGCCGTGCGTGCCGAGGCAGCGTCCCACCATCGCTCGTCAACCGGCCAGGGCCCGGCCCACCCCTGCACTGCCCATTCCTTGCTCCCCCACTTCAGCCTTCCCGGCTGCGAACTGAAGACACCGCGCTCAGTGACGTACACGGCGTTACCGGCCACATCCCCCAGCCACACCTTGGGATTGTCGACGAAGATCGACCCCGGAGACGGTTGTGGCAGACGGCCCGGCCACGGGGCTGTCGGATCATGGGTAGCTACCCGCTCGTCACCCAAGGGCAACAAGGTAATTCGCTCCAAGGGCCCTCGACCTCCGCTCAGGACACCGACCTGAACCGATTCGCCACCCAGAAGACCCTGCACGCGCACCAATGCTCGCCTGGCTCGCTCCTCCTCGTCGCCGACACCGCCCCACAGCCCCAACTGCAAAGCGCCGGCACTGACCACCTCCACCGGTTCCAGACGCAACACGGCTATGCCTGCGGTTGGCCGGGTCTCACTGCGCCCGGTGAGCCAGCCATCCAGTTGCCATCGCACTCGATCGGCCGTTCCCTCCGGCGTCAGAGGTTCGGCGCAACGCCAAGTCCGAGAAAGATTTTCACCGTTACCCGTACTGGCCGAAATCGACAGACGGGTGCACGCCACCGCGGCAGCAGACAACTTGTCGTGCAGGAGACTCGCCAAGGCGCGCCCGGCAAACGCTGCGGCATCCACCCGCTCGATCGACGGATCGTAATGCTGCTCCACCTCCAGGCCCGGCGGAAGTGTCCGCGCCGACGGTGGCCGTTCGGGTTCACCGCGCGCCGCACGATGCGCGAGCACCGCATCGGCACCGAAACGCGAAGCGACGTCCACTGCCGGTAGATCCGCAAAAGCACCGATGGTTCTGATCCCGAGCCTGCGCAGCAGATCCACCAGCTCCCCGCGATGCGGTGCAGACAGGCTGGGTTCGGCCGCCAACTCCGGCATGGGTAGCGGCGCCAGAAACCGTGCCCCCTCCCCCGGCGGCACCAACGCTGCCCGGCGCGCGGCAATGACCGCCGTGGACAGCTGATCTGCCACCCCCACCTGACTCTCGACACCCGCAGCAGATGCCTGATCCACCAATCGTTCCGCCGCAGCTTCCTCAGAACCGAAGTACCGACTGACACCACGCGCGCTGAGCACCAACAAACCAGGACGGAGTACCTCGACGCCCGGTGCCACCGCGTCGATGGCCGCGGCCACCGGCTCGAACAATCTTGCATCGCGTTCCGGATCTGCCATCGCCACATACAGTTCCGGGCAGCGAGCCTGCGACTCGCGTCGGCGCAGGCCTCGTCGCACTCCCTCCGCACGAGCCGTCGCCGAACATGCGATCACCCGATTACCCGAAGTGACCGCGACGGGATGTGTGGCCGGAAGATCGGCAAGCGCTGCCGCTGCCACCGCCGGCCAGTCCGGGCACCACAACGCCAGAACTCTGCTCACAGTGACACCACCTGCGACGACACCACCTGCTCCGGCATCACCTGCTCCGACACCACCTGCGACGACACATCCTCAACCGGCCGAGAAGGTACCCACTCGACCCGCCCGGCTGCACTGCAGATGTCCAGACGCGTGGTCCGGGGCTGGAACGAGCGCCCCCGAGCACGAACCGCGAGGCTCAGGGAACTGAGCCGTCCACGCCCCAACTCCCGACCCTGACCGAACCCACCATAGCCATGAACCCGAGCGTCCAACCGAACCTCGACTCCGTCCCAGTGACCTTCGGTGACAACAAGAGTCGAGCCCTTGCTCCGAGCACGTGCGACCACCGCCCGAGCACGCGACGGGGATACCGACGCACCCGCCAATCCCAGAATCACCAGATCCATACCGTCGAGCAGCACGGCGGCGATCTCGACCGGATCCGGCCCAGGCGCCGGAATGAGTGCCAGACGTTCCAGTTGCGCACCCATCTCGTACGCCGCCAGCAATCCCAGTCGAGGCTGCCCGATGACTGCAACATGCCCTCCGGACGCCGTCACCGACGCGACCAATCCCAAAAGCAAGGACGCTGCACCCTCGACGGACACCACGGTTCCCCGCACCAAACCGCCCTGCGGTAACAATGCGGCGATACCCTCCGGCACCGGGAGGACACCGGCTTTGTGCGCACGGTCCACGACCGGCCTGTCCCGGTCGGCAACACTCTCGGAGGCCGCTGCACTTGTCCCGGAAACACCAGCCACAGGAACACCGGCCACAGAAACACCGGGCCCGGAAACACTCGGTCCCGAAAACGACGTATCGCCTCGCGAGGGAATGGACGCGATCTGTCGGCGGAGCTGTGCCAGCCGATCCTGACGGGACAACCCCGCCGCATCTGCCGACAGCTCTACCAACTCGGTCACCTCGGTCATCCCCATCCTCCGGAACACCGGAAAAACTCACTCGGCAGCAATCCATAACCAGCCGGCAAACCGCGGGGAAGTCGGGTCTGACATGCATCCAACGAACAGCAATTTCGAACATATTTTCGAACTGTTTTCAGTAAACCGTGTCACCCCCGACACGTCAAGCAGAGCCAAAAACCCAGTTCACAGGAGCCTCGAGCGTCACAGTGGCATCAATCCATTAACCTTGAGATGTGACAGCTCAAGAGCAGACCGGGAGGGGCATCGGGCCCGAATACCTGCTGGCGGGGCGGTACCGACTCCGCTCCAAGATCGGCGACGGAGGGATGGGCGCCGTCTGGCTGGCCCGCGACACCCTCCTCAGCCGTGACGTCGCGGTGAAACAGGTCACAAGCACGGAAGGCCTCGACACCGAAACGGCCGAAGAGGTCCGTGAACGTACATTGCGCGAGGGCAGGAACGCCGCAAAGCTCACCCATCCCCACTCCATCGCCATGTACGAC
Organism: Rhodococcus sp. MurmanLake-1; assembly: GCF_056945715.1. Classification (NCBI taxonomy): domain Bacteria; kingdom Bacillati; phylum Actinomycetota; class Actinomycetes; order Mycobacteriales; family Nocardiaceae; genus Rhodococcus; species Rhodococcus sp. MurmanLake-1. The sequence continues at coordinate 1,251,703 of NZ_JBWZNF010000001.1, forward strand.
GTCGCGATCGAGTCCGGCGAACCCTGGCTGGTCATGGAGTACTTCCCGGCTCGCAGCCTCGCCCAGGCCATGAACCTGGCGGACACGTTGCCACCACTCGAAGTCGCGCAGATCGGCGCGCAGATCGCTGCGGCACTCACCGAAGCGCACGCCGCCGGCATCGTCCACCGCGACATCAAACCCGGCAACATCCTGATCGCCGACCGAGGCAAGTCCCTCGGCACCGTCAAGATCAGCGACTTCGGCATCGCCCGCGCAAAGAGCGACGTGTCCGACACCCAGGACGAGGTCATCACCGGCACTCCCGCGTACTTCGCACCCGAAGTTGCCCGCGGCGACGACCCCACCGAGGCCAGCGACGTCTTCTCACTCGGGTCGACGCTCTACACGGTGATCGAGGGCCAACCGCCCTTCGGCATCGACTCGGACGCCATCGCCCTACTGCATCGTGTCGCCAAGGCCGAGATCTACCGACCCACCAAGTCTGGACCGCTCACCGATGTTCTCCTTCAGCTCCTCGAGCCGGACCCGACCCGTCGGCCGACGATGGCTCAGGCACGCGACGCGCTCGCCGCAGCCGCGACCGGCGGCGGCACGATCGATCAGTTGATCGACGCTCCCGTCTACTCGTCCGAGGGCGCCGTGCCGGCCTGGGCTCACCGCACCACACAACTCGCCGACCCACACCGCCGCAATCGCCTGACCGGCTCCACGGTCACCGGACTTCCTGCAGTGCAACAGAACACGCCACTGCGAAATGTTCCCAGTCCGATGGACATGTTCTCCTGGCCGCCGCGGATGCCGACCGGACCCGCCGATGCCAGCACCCGCGACAAGGTAGTCGCGTGGGCTCCCCTCGCCATGACCGGCATGGTCGCCGTCATCGTCTTGGCCGCACTGATCGTCGTCATCCTGGTGTTCACCGCCTGACTGGTGTTCACGGTCTGAGCACAAGCTTCACGCAGGCAGAATGTTTGCATTGAGGTGAAACACGTTGTCCGGGTCGTACTTCGCCTTGACTGCGGACAACCGCGCGTACTTCCCCGCGCCGTAGGAAGCTCGCACTCGGTCCTCGTCGACGTCGGTCATGAAGTTGACGTACCCGCCTTGGTTGGATGAGAACGGACGCAAGGCTTCCCAGGTCTCACGCACCCACGATCGATCCAATTCCAGCGTCCCGGCATCGGTGGCCGTCGCCGTCATATTGCACACGTAATGCGGTGTGCGAGAACCACCGAACGCTGTGTCGTCCTCGCCGACGGAAGTGAAAGCTCCCTGCAGCGGAAAGATCGGCATGAAGGACATCGGCGACGATTTCTTGCCCGCTTGTTCGGTCAGAACATCGATCACGTCGTCGGAGAAATCCACCAGGTCCAAAGCCTTCTCATAGGCGTACGCACCCCACGGTTCCGATTCGTCGAGCATCGACTGCAAGCCGACGTACGGGATCGGAGTGACGAACTCGAAAAGCGTCGGCAAGCCCTCTCGAATCGGCGCAATCGCGTTCGAGTGTTCTACTTCCGATCCGAAACCGGCTACCAGCAACGCGTATCCGGGCAGTAGGTGAAATTGATCCGGGACAAACGGCGCCGGCGGCGCGGACAAACTGACGGCAACCATCGCACCCGCATTTCTCGGCAGGGCAGGCACTACCTCGCGGCACAGACGAAGCGCTGCGGGTCCGTCCTCCATCCCCCAGAAGAACAGTCCCAGATGCACTTCCGGACCGATCTCGCTCAGACGGTACTCGAACTCGGTGACCACTCCGAAATTTCCGCCGCCACCGCGCAGTGCCCAGAACAAGTCGCTGTGATCGTTCTCGGAGGCTCGAACGATCGAACCGTCGGCGAGCACCACCTCTGCCGACACCAGATTGTCGATCGCCAGGCCGAGCGTGCGGGTCAACCACCCCATGCCACCACCGAGTGTCAGGCCACCGACGCCGGTATCACTGATCACTCCGCCGGTCACCGCCAACCCGTGTTCCTGCGTCGCCTTGTCGAGGTCGGCGATCGTCGCACCACCACCGACCCTGGCTCGCTTCGCTGACGGGGCGACGCTGACTACGTTGATCGCACTGAGATCGATCATCACGCCGCCTTCACACACCGATGTGCCTCGGTAGGAATGCCCGCCACCTCTGACCGAAACCTCCAACGAATGGGCTCTGGCAAATGCAAGTGCCACAGCCACATCCGACGCCGACCGGCACCTGGCGATCACCGCCGGACGATGATCGATCTGCCCGTTCCAGATCGATCTGGCGTCGTCGTACTCCGGATCTCGGGGGCCGAACACAGAACCTGTGATCGCCGATTTCAGTGGCGCGAACTCAACCGTCGTCATCACGCACCTCCCCCACCGGGCGTCACGGTGACCAGCAGGTACTCCCACTCCATCGTGAACGGTTCGCTTCCGCTGCCGTACCTTTCCGCCAATTCGAGCAGATCGCGGTCCAGCGCCTGCGTTCGGTCAGGATCGCCGACGATGTTCCGGTACACCGCGATGGTCGGCCCGTAATTCTTCTTGAAAAAATCACGGAACTCTTCCGGCCCTCTGAATGTGTCCACACGAAGTACGTCTTTCCTCGTGGCCACATCGCCGAGCAGATCACGAGCATGGTTCTCATCGCCCCACAAAGGCGCCGGCTGCGAACCAGGAGGCGGCGGCGGTGCGTACGGCTTCATCGTTTTGAACATCTCGCCGATGAATCCCGTCGGAGTCCAACTCAGCACTCCGATCTTTCCGCCGGGTCGGCACACTCGCACAAGTTCGTCCGCGGCGCGCTGATGATGCGGTGCGAACATCACACCGACGCACGAAAGCACCACGTCGAACTCGTTGTCACTGAAAGGAAGAGCCTCGGCATCGGCCTCCTGCCAGTCCAATTCGACTCCGGCGAGGGAAGCGGCCTCCTTACCCGCTACGAACAATTCGGGAGCCAGGTCAGTGGCAATCACCTGCGCACCCAGCGCGGCCGCCGGAATGGCGGCATTGCCGGACCCCGCCGCGACGTCCAGCACGCGGTCACCCTTCTGCACACCGCACTCGCCGACCAGTACCGGCCCGAGTTCCGCAATGACCTGCGTGGCCACCGCCGGATAGTTACCGAGACCCCACATGGCCCGATGCTTGGCCTTCAGCTCACGATCCAGCCCGAGCGTTTCCGTCGATTCACTCATTACCGTTCTCCTTCAATATTTTTGGTACTCGGAGCCCAACAACCTCGGAGCCCGACAACATTCATGCCGTTACTTCGACGCTACGACGACGGTTCACTCCGCTCCAGTACGAAATCTGTACCGGAGCACTCCAGAGGCCTACGATCGAATGATGGGGTCCTCGTACCACCAGTTCTGCCCCGTCGCCAAGGCGATGGAGCTACTCGACGAGCGGTGGACGCTGCTTCTCCTGCGCGAACTGATGATGGGAAGCGACCATTTCAACGATCTCCGACGCGGACTTCCGCGAATGTCACCGACTCTGCTCTCCACGCGGCTGCACCAACTCGCGATCGCCGGCATCGTGGAGCGAGAAGAAACCGACTGCGTCGTCCGTTACCGATTGACCGACGCGGGCCGAGAACTGCGCCCTGTGGTCGAAGCTCTCGGAATCTGGGGTACCAGGTGGATCGGCGAGCTGGGCGATGAAGACCTGGATCCGAAACTGCTGCTGTGGGACATGCATCGACGCGTGGATCACTCCGTGGTTCCCGACGGAAAGACCGTGGTGCACTTCGTTTTCTCCGGAGTGCGTGAACATTCGCGAAACTGGTGGCTCGTCATCAATTCCGGGGAGGTGGACATGTGCGATATCGATCCGGGTTTCGACGTTGCGGTGTCGGTCTCTGCGGGCTTGCGATCGATGACCGAGATCTGGCGCGGTAACCTGACCTGGTCGGACGCCATACGGTCAGGTGACGTCACCATTTCGGGGCCTACGGCGTTGCGTCGTAGCTTGCCTTCGTGGTTCGAACTGTCGACTTTCGCATCGATCCCGCGCCCCGCGTAAAGCGCGCTCACCAGCCCCGTTCCGTCCTGTTACAGAGCTGTTTCAGACCGTGACACCGTCGACGAACGGCGACCACCTGACGGTGACACTGACCGAGCAGTCTCTGTTGTATGCCCAGCCACCGCGGAATAATCCGCCTCGCCGCACTCGGTGCAGTCGTACTCGGTGCGCTCACGCTCAGCGCATGCTCGTACACAGAAGAAGCAAAGCCCAAGAGTGGTAATTACCTTGCCACTCAGCCTGATTCAGGACCTGCAGGCGGCGAGATCGAGGACGGCATCAGCGTGCAGGATACCCATGTACCTGCACTGGCCCGTCTCGATTCCGCACTGCTCGCGGCGCTGCAGTCGGCAGCGGCCGACGCACAGGCCTCCGGAGTGAACATGCACGTCACCTCGGGTTGGCGGTCCGCCGCATACCAACAGCGACTGTTCGACGAAGCCGTCGTCAAGTACGGCAGCATGAACGAAGCGTCCAAATGGGTGCACTCCCCGAGCCTGTCGAAGCATGTCAGCGGACAAGCCGTCGACATCGGACCGACCGACGCCGACGACTGGCTCATCCAGCACGGCAATGATTACGGCCTCTGTCAGACCTATGCCAACGAGATGTGGCATTTCGAATTGGCAACCACTCCCGGCGGGGAATGCCCGCCCCAACTGAGCAACCCTTCGGACGAGAGAGCGGAAGGCTGATCATGACTCGAGTCAAACCCGCGAGACTGATTGCCGCACTGGCACTCCTGATCCTCGGAGTCGTCGAATTCGAACTGGCAGTCAACACTACTGGTGGTCAGATCGTCGACCAACAACTCATGGTGGGCGCGGCCACTTCCGAAGGACTCAGTGTGTTCTCCACCGAGTTCATCGGCCTCGTCACTCCGATACTGATAGTGGGAGGAGTGCTCGTGGCACTCATGATCACATTGCGCAACAACCCGATTGCGCTGGCCCTACGCGTCGTCGTCGTGACCCTCGGTCCCATCACGACGGCCTGGGTTCTCAAACAATCGTTGGATCGACCGGACCTGAACGGTCTGGTGATGCACAATTCCTTCCCCAGCGGCACACTGACGGCCATCGCTGCTCTGGTCTGCGCGATCGTGCTCGTCACACCCTCGAGGTGGCGGGCAGTCGTTGCAGTCAACGGCGCGCTGATCACCATCGGGACCGCGATCTCGGTAGTCGTGTTGCAATGGCACCGGCCGAGTGACGTGATCGGTGCGCTACTGCTCGTCGGCTGCTACACCCTCGCCGTGTCGGCATTTCCGTTGAACACCAGCGTCGCACGGCACGCGGTACTGGCAGACTCAGGCAACGAACGGCTCTCGAAAGTGTGACCCCTGTACCCTTGGCTGACCGAGATTCCTCCGACCGCAGAAGGCCCCTGATCATGGCGAGTCCAAGGTGAGCTCATGGTGAGCATTCTTTTCATAGAAGACGATCCAGCGGTGGCCGAGGCAATCACGTTGGGACTGAACCGACTCGGGCACAACGTCAGCCATCGCCCCGACGGTAACGGCGATTTCGACGACGTCCTCGGCTCCACCGACCTCGTCCTACTCGACCTCGGACTGCCAGGAGCCGACGGTTACGAGATCTGTAGACGCATCCGTACGCGCAGTTCGATCCCGATCATCATCTTGACCGCCAGATCCGACGACATCGACACTGTTGCCGGCCTCGAGGCCGGTGCCGACGACTACGTCGTCAAACCGGCCAGTCCGCGTGTCCTCGATGCTCGGATCAAAGCCGTCGTGCGGCGCTCGGCGCCCGCAACGACGCGTTCAGATGTGGCGCCGGGCGCAGAGAAGTTCGGCGACCTGGAATTGGATCGGTCGTCATTGCAGGTACGCAAAGCCGGGACGCTGCTGACCCTGACTCCGACCGAACTCCGACTGATACTGGCGCTGACCGAAAACCCCGGACAGGTTCTCAGCCGCAGGCAGTTGTTGTCCGCAGCCTGGGACCAGGAATACCTGGGCGACTCACGAATCGTCGATGCAGCAGTGCAGCGGCTGCGCGGAAAGATCGAGGACGACCCAGCCACACCGACCGTGATCGAAACGGTGCGCGGGTTCGGGTATCGCTTCAACACCAGCCCGGCCCGATGAGACCGACCTGGCTTCGGGTCGACGGTCTTCGGACCAGGCTCGTGCTCGTGTTCATCGCAATCGTCGTGATCATCGCCGGGGCAACCGCAGGCGTCGTCTCGTTCATGGCGCGGTCGTGGATCTATTCCAACGCTCAGGACGTGGCAACGGCACAATTTCGCGACGAACTGCAGTACAGCAACGGACCGCCGGTAGACGGGTTGACACCTGACACCCTCGACCAGATCTTCCAGTCCGACATGACTCTGATCGTCGACGGCGAAGTCATCCGTCAAGGATCAGTGGATGCGGCAACGATCCCACCCAGCTTCGAAGAGGGTTTGGACAGTCCCAAACTGATCCGCTTCGAGAGACTCGACTCCCAGCGCATCATGTTGGGAATGTCGGTCAATGTCGTGGACATGACTGCAGACGACGGCTACGACAACGAGACACTGGTCAAAGCCGTCACCATCCGGCCGCTGGTAGGGGTGCAGGACAAGTTCGACGACCTGCTTCGAGCTGTCGGTCTCACCCTCGCGGCGGGTGTGCTGGTGAGCGGTCTGCTCGGACTCTGGATCGCGTCGACGCTGGTCCGTCCGCTCAAACGCCTGGACGAGGCCGCCGCCCGCGCCGCCGACGGCGACCTGAGCGTCCGGCTCCCCGAAGACGGAGTAGCCGAACTTGCCCAGGTCACAACAACATTCAACAACATGGTCGCTCGCAACGAAGCGGTCATCCGAGGTCTGGAAGAATCGGAAGAGCAGTCGAGAAGATTTGTCGCCGACGTCTCCCACGAGCTTCGAACGCCGCTGGCGGCATTGGTTCCGGTCAGCGAAATCCTCCGCGAAGAGATCCCTAATCTTCCGCCAGACGCCGCCGCTGCAGCGCGCATCGTGAGCAGTGAGATCGGCAAGCTCACTCGACTTGTCGAAGATCTGATCGAAATGTCGCGCCACGACTCACAACAGGCGCGTCTCGTCCTCGACGACGTCGACCTCGTCGAATTGACCGAGCGCACACTCGAGAGCCGAGGTTGGACAGAAACCGTCGAACTCCGTGCACCCGAAAACGTCAGCACCAGAGTGGATTCGCGTCGAATCGACATAGTCGTCGCCAACCTCGTCGGCAACGCACTGCGCCACGGAGCGCCTCCGGTTCGCGTCGAGTTGAGCGCAGAACCCGGTTTCTCCGTCATCACCGTCGTCGACCACGGCCCCGGCATCTCACCCGAAGACCGGCAGGCGATTTTTCGGCGGTTCTACAAGGTCGACACCGCGCGCGGACGCAGCGAGGGCAGCGGACTCGGGCTCTCCCTCGCCGTCGAAAACGTGCACTTGCACGGCGGCACCATCGGCGTCGACCAGGTGGACGGGCGCACGATTTTCACGGTTCGCCTGCCTCATCGCTGACCCCTTCCCGAGCGAACGTACCTTTCGGCGCACCCAGGGCGATCGTCGTACCGTTCGCTCGAAAAGGGGTGGGCACTTCGCACCCTGGGCCGCCCACGTTTGACCAAATAATGGGATTCCGGTTTCAACATGTGAAACTACGCGAGTAGCGTCGGCATCGTCGAACAGCGTAGAAATCGGAGGGCACCATGACGCAGGCGTCGCGCTTGGAAAAGACGGCCGTCTCCCCGAAGGCGTGGACGATGCTCGGAATCGGCGTCGCAGCCCAGGCCGCAGGCACCGTCTTCGTCAGCACCCCCGCCTTTTTGATCCCCCTGCTGCATTCCGAGCACGGTCTCTCGTTGACGCAAGCCGGAACCCTGGCCGCTGCACCCACTTTCGGCATGGTTCTCACCTTGGTGGCGTGGGGAGCGATGGCCGACAGATTCGGTGAGAAATGGGTCATCTCCATCGGGCTCGCGCTGACGGCGATCGCCGCGCTCGCCGCGACCACCACCGACAACTACGCCCTCCTCGGGATCGCATTTCTACTGGGCGGAATGGCTGCGGCGAGCACCAACGCCGCCAGTGGGCGTGTTGTGGTCGGCTGGTTTCCCAAGGATCGGCGCGGCCTTGCGATGGGCATCAGGCAGATGTCACAGCCACTGGGCGTGACCATTGCGTCGTTGACCATCCCGACTCTCGCCGCGAATGTAGGAATCGGTTCGGCCGTCGGACTGTCGGTGGCGCTCAACGGCGTCCTCGCCCTGATCTGTGCCGTCGCATTGGTCAATCCCCCGCGCCCGGCGGCACGGTCCACAGATATCCCGGTCGAGACGATCAACCCTTATCGCTCGAACTGGTTCCTCTGGCGCATTCACGTCGTCTCGGCACTGCTGGTACTTCCGCAGTTCACCCTCTCGACGTTCGGTCTGGTCTGGCTGATCAGCGAGCAAGGCTGGGATGCGGCGCCCGCTGGACTCCTGATCGGGATCTCCCAGTTCGTGGGTGCGCTCGGCCGCATCGTCGTCGGCATCTGGAGTGATCGTGCCGGAAGCAGAGTAGGCCCGCTGAGGTTGGTTGCCGTCTCCGCGTCCGCGGTCATGTTGGCCATGGCAGCAGCCGGCGCAGCGCCTTGGGGCGTTCCGGCCCTGATCCTGCTGCTGGCAACAACCGTCAGCGTCGCCGACAACGGTTTGGCGTTCACATCCGTCGCCGAAGCTGCCGGGCCGAAATGGCAAGGAAAAGCGTTGGGCGCACAGAACACCGGCCAGTTCATTGCCGCGTCAGCAGTGGGCCCGGTGGTCGGTGCGCTGATCGGCGCGGTCGGCTACCCGCTCGCTTTCGCGATAGTCGCGGCATTTCCAGCCGCGGCAATCCCCTTGGTGCCCAGCCGAGATCGCGACATCAGCGTCTAGTCCCTCATCGGATTCGGTTGCACTGCAGGTCCCGTCAGATCACAATGCGGCTTGCAGGCAACCGAATCCGCTTCCTGAACAGGCTCGACTGCCGGAGTACGAATCAGCGTCGCGGCGATGGCCGCACCGATCAACAGCAGAGCCACACAGATGTACATCGCGTACCGGAAACCGTCGGAGAAACTCGACGGATCGACCAGGCTCTCGGCATCAATGCCCACGAGAGCGGGCAAGGCCGCAACCGCAAGAAGCTGGCTCGTGCGAGCAACGGCATTGTTCACACCTGACGCGATTCCGGACTGCTCCACCGGCACCGAGCCGAGCACGGCCGCAGTCAACGGCGCCACCATCACCGCCAGGCCGAGCCCGAAGACCAGAACTCCCGGCAGCACGACGGTCAGGTACGACGCATCCGGGCCGATCCGCGTCATCAACACCAACCCCACCGCGGCAACGGCGGGCCCGACCGTCATCGGCAATCGCGGTCCGTGCGTCTGCGCGTAACTGCCCGCGCGCGAAGACAACAGCAACAATGCCAAGGTGATCGGTACCGTTGCGACGCCGGCAGCCACCGGCGAGTACCCCGCGACCAACTGCAATTGCAGCACGAGCAGGAAGAACACACCGCCAAGCGCCGCATAGACCGCGAGAGTCACCAGATTGGCCGCGACGAACATCCGCGAACGAAACAGGGACGGCGGCACCAACGCACTCGGCGATCGACGTTCCACCACAACGAACAGGCACAGCGCGAGCACCCCGACCAGCCCGACTATCGGGTTGACTTCGATCAGCCCGTACGTCAGCGCCCCGAGACCGACTACTGCGCAGGCAGATCCGACCACGTCCAGGTGCTCGGGCGGATGCGGATCGCGGCTCTCGGGCACGTGGCGCACCGCTGCCCACACCACGACGATCGCCAACGGAATGTTGAGCAGGAACACCGATCTCCATCCCGCTACTTCCACCAGCCAACCGCCGAACAGCGGACCGATAGCGCCGGCGACACCACCCAAGCCCGACCACAAGCCGATGGCCGCACCGCGGTCCTCCTCGCGAAGTGACGCGGAAATGATGGCAAGGCTGCCAGGCGTCAAGAGCGCAGCTCCCACTCCCTGCAGGATCCGCGCAATCACCAGAAATGTGATGTCAGGTGCAATTCCGCACAGCAACGACGCGACCGCGAACCAGACCGTCCCCCACACGAATACCCGCCGCCGACCCCAACGATCGCCGAGGGCTCCGCCGAGCAGTATCAGCGACGCCAATGCCAAGGTGTATCCGCTGAGAGTCCACTGCAGCCCGGCGACACCAGAATTCAAGTCCTCGCCGATGTGCGGCAGAGCAATGTTGACGACGGTGCCGTCGAGGAGAGCCATGCTCGAGCCGAGAACGGTGGCGGCGACAACCCAACGCCCACGTCTCGACGCGAGCGCCAGTGGTTCCGTCATCGGTCCATGGTGCGCCTTCACTCGCAATCGCGAAAGGGTGCGCGGAAATTCAGTCGATCTGTCGGCGATGTGCCCAACGTGTCAGCGCATTGCGATTGGACTGCTGAGTCTTTCGCAGAACGTTCGATGCGTGAGTCTCGACGGTCTTCACGGAAATCACCAGGTCCTCGGCAATTTCACGGTAGGTGTACCCACGTGCCAGCAATCTGAGCACTTCGAGTTCCCGCGGAGTAAGAGAATCGAGTTCCGGATCGAGTTGTGGCTCGGGTGCATTGGAGCGTCCGGTGAAGGAGTCCAACACGAAACCTGCCAGGCGCGGCCCGAACACCGCGTCACCACCGGCAACGCGTCGTATGCCCTCGGCAAGTTCGGATCCCGAGATCGTCTTGGTCACATACCCGCGCGCACCGCCGCGGATCACCGCGATCACGTCTTCGGCGGCATCGGAAACGCTGAGCGCCAGGCACACCGGGCCGGAATCGATTCCGCGCAGAACTGCCACTCCACCACCGTCGGGCATGTGGACATCGAGCAGAACGACATGCGGCTTCGTCGAGTTGATACCGGCGATTGCCTCCGCCACGCCGCCGGCCTCACCGACGACATCCATATCCGTCTCGCGCGAGAGCTCGGCCCTCACCCCGGAGCGGAACACTGCATGATCGTCGACAAGAAATACGCGGTACGGGGGCGGCGCAAGCGAAGTCACTGGGGCTGTTCCTCGGGGTTGTCGACACGGTCAGCAGTCTGGTCCCACTTTAGAGCAGAGTCACCGAGCGGCATGTGCACGCGGATTTCGGTGCCCTTTCCGATGTCGGATCGAACCACGACGCGGCCACCGCGCCGCTCGATTCGACCACGAATCGACTTGGCCAGCCCCTGGCGATCTTCCGGCACCGCGTCGACGTCGAATCCGACGCCGCGATCACGAACGAACACACTGACCTGATCACCCTCGACCTCGGCGAACAGATTGATTTCCTTCTCCCCCGAGTGCTTTGCCGAGTTCACGAGAGCTTCACGCGTCGCACCGAGGAGCGCGGTGAACGCTTCCTTGGGCAGGCCGTTCTCGACGCCTTCGCCTTCGAGTTGTACGTCGCCGACAGTGACGGGACGGACCGTGACACCGTGCTGGTCTTCCACTTCACCGGCGATGATCTTCAGGCCTTCCGTCAGGCTCGTGTGGTCGATGTCGCCGCCGCTGAACAACCACTTGCGCAGCTCGCGTTCCTGACCGCGGGCCAGGCGCGCCACCTCTTGTGGGTTGTCGGACTGCTTCTGAATCAGAGCCAACGTCTGAAGGACGGAGTCGTGTAGATGCGACGCAATCTCTTCACGTTCGTCGTTGCGAATTCGGGCCGCACGCTCGGCGCCGAGAGCACGCCACATCCGCAGCCACAGCGGCACCGTCAACAAACCGACACCGATCAGCGTCACGACCACAGCCAAGAGAGACGAGCGCAGTGCTTCGAGGTCGACCTGAGCAAGGACGACAACGCCAAGACCCAAGATGATCAAGGTGGCTCCCCCGACCACCCGCGCCCACGTCAGAACGGTAGGCCGCTGCGGCAAGCCGATGACAGTACGGGGACCGTCGGAGTCGAACTCGCGCCACACCAAGGCGGCACCGATCGCGACGACGAAGAACGGCGCGAGCACCGAACCCGCCGTGCCGCTGAACAACCAGGACAACGCGGCTGCGCCGCCCAATCCGAGTGCGATCAAGCCGTACGCCCGCTGCCGCTCGGCCGCGGACGGCTTCTGCGTGTCCGTGCCGGCGGAGGTGAAGATCCACAAGGCGCCGTAAATGACGATGCCGGATCCGGCCATCGCCGCAAGAATCGTGAAGGCGACGCGCACTTTCAGGACGTCGATACCGAGATGATCGGCGATCCCGCCCGCAACTCCGGCGACGATGCGACCGCCGGAGCGCCGCTCCAGCTTTCGCAGTGGCACGGCACCCGGAATGGGCACGCCCTTCTTCATGGGTACGGGATGCACCGGTACCCCGTTGACGGGCGGGCCTCCCGCAAACCCGGGAGCGGGACCGCTCACGAACGGCGGATCTGACAGATATTGCACATAGTCGATACTGGCACGAACCACGCGGACACACATCAGGGTCCAACCCTGAATCAGTCCGCCACCCTCACCCGCGATCACCACAAAGATCAGGGTTGGCCCTGATGCGCGGAGGCTGCCTCGGAAGCCAGGATTGATTCATGAACAATCCGACTTTCCAAGAACAGATCCAGGATCTGTGGCGGACCCGCCCCGTGCGTCTGCCGGCACAAGGTCACGTGGCTGGGGTATGCGCCGGAATCGGATACCGGTACGGCATCGACCCCGTTCTCGTACGCGTGGCGTTTGTCGCGTCCACCATTTTCGGTGGCTCAGGCATCCTTCTCTACCTCGCCGGCTGGTTGGTACTTGCTCGTGCCGGTGACGGATCGTCCCCCGCGCAGTCGTTGATGGGCCGCGGACACAGTTCCGATTCCAGTACCAAGACCATCGTCTTGCTGGTGGCCCTCGCCATCGCGGCTACGACTGTCGGCCCCGTCGGCGTCGGTCTGGGTGGTTCCGGACTGATCGGGCTGATCCTGATGGTCGGTGGCCTGTGGCTGCTCTACCAACGAGCGCCCATCCCGCCCGCACTGCCGCAGAACACGTCGCCTTATGTCGGCGCAGGTACCGCGTATCCAGGCACCGGATTCACGCCTGGGCCGTTCACCCCCGGATACTTCGCGCCCAATCAGCCTCCCGTGTACACGCCGTACACCAAACTCCCCGACAGCTATGTGCCCGAGGAACGACCGGCCGACCATCCGCAGCAGTCACCACAATCTCAGGCCGCTCATCCGACGATCAACCTGTCGAAGGACCCGAGCGCTTCGGTCAGCACCAATCCGACCGAGGTGATCGGTGAGGCCGCCATCACGCCGCCGTCCTGGGATCCGCTCGGTGTCGCTCCGTTCGCCTGGGATCTTCCGGATCCGGCAGCCAAGGCCACACCGCTGCTCCCGTTGCCGCCACGTAAGCGTCGCTCGCGTTGGACGCTGACGGTCCTCGGACTCGCAATCATCGTCGCCGCAGTCACCGGGGCAGCGGGCGCCGCAACCGGCAACGAGTGGTTCACTCCCGGCCGAGTCGGTGCTGTCGGACTCGCCGTCATCGCACTCGGCCTGATCCTCGGGGCATTCTTCCGCAAGGGGTACGGCCTGCTGGTCGTCACCGGACCACTCGTGGGTTTCGTGCTTCTCGCCTCGTTGGTCTACCCGATCGAGTTCGACGCCTCGGGTGAGCAAAGATGGACTCCGGCAACAGCTTCCGAGTTGGAGCCGTCGTATTCAGGAGCCTTCGGAAGCTTCACTCTCGACCTCAACGGGGTCAAGTTCACCGAGGACAAGACCATCGACGTCGCGGCGTCGTTCGGCGAGTTCACCGTCATGGTGCCACCAACCGTCAACGTCAAGAACAGCTGCACCGTCGTCATGGGTGACGGATCAGGTTGCCTCGACGGCGGAATACACCCGGGCCGTGATGTGACACCGGACTCTCCCACCCTGACCATCAACGCCAAAGCCACGTTCGGCAGCCTGAAGGTGACGCAATCATGAGCGAGTACGACGAGACGACAGACCAGGACGAGACCCGAGAATCCAAGCGCCCCTCAGCACTTCTGCTGATCGCAGGACTGGCCGCACTACTGGTCAGCGTGTGGGCGTTGGTCGGGCCGTTCTCTCTGGCGCCGGCAGCGAACATTCAATTCCGTTGGCTGTTCGTCGGTGCCGCCGTCGTGGCAGGACTACTGCTGGTGATTCTGCCGAATCGGCGCAACCGCAAGTAAAACTACTGTGCGCCTTTATTAACCGCGGGGGGTTAATAAAGGCGCACAGTTGTTTTTTACTCCCACTCAATAGTTCCCGGCGGCTTGCTCGTCACGTCGAGGACTACGCGGTTCACGTCCGCAACCTCGTTGGTGATTCGAGTCGAGATGCGCTCGAGGGTCTCGTACGGCAGACGCGTCCAGTCTGCGGTCATCGCGTCTTCACTCGAGACCGGACGCAGCACGATCGGATGACCGTACGTCCGGCCGTCACCCTGCACGCCCACGCTGCGGACGTCGGCGAGGAGAACCACCGGGCACTGCCAAATCGTTCCGTCCAAGCCTGCAGACGTAAGCTCTTCGCGCGCAATGGAATCTGCATGACGCAGGATCTCGAGGCGATCGCGGGTGACCTCACCGATGATGCGGATACCGAGTCCGGGACCGGGGAACGGCTGGCGTCCGACGATCTCTTCCGGCAGACCGAGTTCGCGGCCCACTGCACGGACCTCGTCCTTGAACAGCAGACGCAGCGGTTCGACCAACTTGAACTGCAGGTCTTCCGGCAGCCCGCCGACATTGTGATGGCTCTTGATGTTTGCAGTTCCCGTGCCGCCGCCGGACTCCACGACATCCGGGTACAGGGTGCCCTGCACGAGGAAGTCGACGGTCGCACCGTGAGATGCGTTCTCGCCCAGGACATCACTGACTGCGCCTTCGAAGCTGCGGATGAACTCGCGTCCGATGATCTTGCGCTTGGTCTCGGGATCGGTGACTCCAGCCAACTCACCGATGAAGGTGTCCGCGGCATCCACCGTGATCAGACGAGCGCCGGTTGCCGCGACGAAGTCCTGCTCGACCTGCGTGCGCTCACCGGCTCGCATCAAACCGTGATCGACGAAGACACACGTCAACCGGTCGCCGATTGCCCGCTGAACCAAAGCCGCAGCGACAGCCGAGTCGACACCACCGGACAGACCGCAGATGGCGTGTCCGTCGCCGACCTGCTCGCGAACCTGCTCGATCAGCGCATCGGCGATGTTGGACGCCGTCCACGCTGCCGGAATACCGGCGATCTCATGCAGGAAGCGGCTCAGAACCTGCTGACCGTGCGGGGAATGCAGAACCTCGGGGTGGTACTGCACGCCGGCGAGCTTGCGGGCGCGATCTTCGAACGCTGCGACGGGAGCGCCATCGCTGGTCGCAGTCACCTCGAAGCCGGACGGCGCTTCGGTGACGGCGTCACCGTGGCTCATCCACACCGGCTGCGTCGCGGGAAGTCCGTCGTGCAGCAACCCACCGGATACCGCGATGTCGGTACGACCGTATTCGCGGGTACCGGTCTCGGCAACGGTGCCGCCGAGGGCGCCTGCCATTGCCTGGAATCCGTAGCAGATTCCGAAAACCGGGATGTCGTGATCAAAAAGTGCGGGATCGAGCTTGGGAGCACCGTCTGCGTAGACACTCGAGGGCCCGCCCGAGAGCACAACAGCCAAGGGGTTCTTGGCCACGATCTCCTCGACGGTCGTGGTGTGCGGAATCACCTCCGAGTAGACCTTGGCTTCGCGAACTCGCCGTGCGATCAACTGCGCGTACTGCGCTCCGAAGTCGACGACAAGAACTGGTCTCTGCTGCTCGATATCTGCCACAGGTGCAGTCTAATCGCCGCAGCCAGCGCTTCTGCGCATGCATGGACTCAGCCCGCTCCTCGGCCGAGTGAGCGCGAGGTACGTCACTACAAAGGCCGACCCTCCGGACTGCGCGGCGACCTCGGGGCGAACTAGACCACCGTCCAGGTCAACGATGCCCCAATCGCCAGCACCTTAGCTTCGGCAATCAAAACGGCGACATCATCGCAGGCCAGAGCCCGAAATGGACGGAGGGTGAATTTTCTGGACGTTTGACCGATTCGACTGAACCAAACGTCCAGTAAAGGTAATCTCGCCCGTCAAGTGATCAGGATCACGATCGCAAACGGCCGGCGCCGCCGAACGGCGCTCACCTCGAGGAGGACCTGTGCGTCGATTCATACGACGACTCGCCATACCTGTCGCGGCTGTGACGGCTGCCGCCGGACTTCTAGTCCTCGGCACGCCGGCCACTGCTGACGAAGCCCCGCCGACCACCTTCACCGGCACGACCGACAATCTGATCTTCACGAAGAGTGTCATCGGGAACGCGGCAGTTCACCCGGGTGACACCGTCACGTACAAGACCGAGATCAAGCACAACGAAAGCGGCATCGAACGGTCGATCGCAAAGATCCGTGACATCCCGCCCGCAGGATTCGTCCTCGTGCCGGGCAGCGCCAAGGCCACCTACCTGGGTGTGACCAACCGGGCGACGATCAGCAACGAATCAGATGGCGGAGTCTCAGCGAAGTGCTCGAGCGGCTGCACCTTCCTTGTCGGTGGATTCGTCGTCAAGAAGAACCAACCCGTCACGCTCGAAGCGACCTACACGGTCCCTGTCGGCACAGCGTTCGGGACGTACGACAGCGGCATGCTCTTCGACGTCAACGCCTTCAGCACGCAGCAGGGCCTCAACCCGATCAACGTCAACGTCCAGGTCGTCGACCCGTCTGTCGCCACCGGAACCACACTGGTTGCACCGGCAACGGCGAAGGTCGGCACGCCGGTCGACCTGACCGCGACGGTTGCGCCGTCCGACGCGAGCGGTACCGTCCAGTTCAAGGACGGCAGCAACGACATCGGCTCACCCGTCCCGGTCTCGGGCGGTAGCGCCACCCTCTCCCACACCTTCGACAGCGTCGGCGCCCACGACATCACAGCCGCGTACAACGCCGGTCCGGGATTCCACAGCTCGACCTCCGGAGTCCAGACCGTCGACGTCTCCGCGGACACCACCACCACGATCTCGGCTCCGAACGCCGCATTGGTCGGTGACAGCATCACCGTGAGCGCCGTCGTCACACCGGCGAACGCCGTGGGCACGGTGCAGTTCAAGGACGGCGACACCAACCTCGGCGCACCGGTGGCCGTGGTCGACGGAACGGCTTCCCTGACCCGTAGCTACGACGCCTCCGGCACGCACAGCTTCACCGCAGTGTTCACCGGAGAGGCCGGCTACGGCGATTCAGTGTCCACCGCAACCCAACTCGACGTCAGTGACCCGGACTGGGGAACCACCACCACCGTTGTCGAACCGCTCACAGCAGTCGTCGGTGAACCGACCAACCTCTCGGCCACCGTCTCCCCCATCCCGAGCAGCGGAACCGTGACGTTCAAGGTCGACGGCGCCGAGGTCGGTACCGCACCCGTCGGCACGGGTGACGGCGTCGCGATCCTCCCACACACCTTCGCATCAGCCGGTGCCGCAGCCGTGGTTGCCGAGTTCTCCGGCGGAACCGGATTCATCGCCTCCACGTCCACGTCGTTCACGGTGAACGTCACCGATCCCGAGCCCGCCCGCGCGGACACCACGACAGTCCTGACTGTCAGCGGCTCCGCTCAGGTCGGAAAGACATTGCAACTCAAGGCCACCGTTGCACCCGGAACAGCAAACGGAATGATCCAGTTCAAGTCCGGCACGACGCCCATCGGCGCACCCGTTGCCGTCGTCAACGGCGTCGCGACGCTCACGCACACCTTCGACGACGAGGGAACGTTCGGCCTCACTGCCAACTTCGTCGGCGACGCCGGCTGGAAGAACTCCGTCTCCGGCCCGACGGTCGTACAGGTCGGCACCGCGCCGACCGACGGCGGCGGCACCGGAAGCGTGGACACCGGTTCACTCAGTGGCATCATCCCACTCTTCGGAAGCTAGTCCCCCACATCAGCTTTGGACACCACTCCCGTACCCAGCTCAGGAGAATCCATGTTCGCGCATTCCAGACGCCGCATCGCGGCGCCGATAGCCGTCACGGCACTCGCCAGTGGCGTCATCCTCGCGGGAATCCCCGCGTCAGCGGCCCCGGTGACAACAACTTTCGGAACGAGTTGCCTCGCAACCCCGTCCGCCGTCGCCGGTCCGACCACGCAGTCCCAGTCCGGTTCGGTCATCGTCGACGCACCGGAGAGCGTCGGAGCGGGTGAGACCTTCGAGGTCACCATCCAACCCGGTCCCATCGCCTTCCCCGGATCGGCTTCGGGGGCGACCGTCCAGAACGTCTCCCGCATCAAGGTCGACGTCGACGTTCCCGCGAACGCCACCTTGGTGGAAGCCACCATCGTTCCCGGAACTTCGGCAGGGCTCAGCGGTGTCGCGCCGAACATCCTGCGTGTCAACGAGAACGGCAACGTCGATCCCAACGGAACGATTCTGCGTCTCTCCGGAAACAACCAGGTCATCGGCAACAGCCCCAGCTCGAGCATCAACTCCGAGGGCGGCATCGTCGTCAAGGCGACCGGCAAGAACGTCGACGGCTCCAACAATGCCGACGGCTACACCCAGTTCCAACTCCCCCAGGTCAAGGCCATTCTCAAGGCCGGCGATTCAGGGGACGTCGCGATGAAGGTACGCACCGGCGGTAGCGCAGGAGCATGGAACAACGATCGCAACTTCCTCACATTCCTCCCCAAGGCCACCCTGGTCATCACCGCTTGGGCGCCTACGCGGTGCACCCCTCGTGACGCTGAGAACGGTCCTCTCAACAGCGGCGCAGGCCCCCTCGCCACGACACGGATCATCGAGGCGGACAAGGCGACCACCACCACAGTCGTCGGACCGGCCAACGCCAAGAACGGAACTCCTGTCACTCTGTCGGCCAACGTGAGCGGCGGCGCAAACGGTGGAACCGTCCAGTTCTTCGACGGCGACAACCCCCTCGGGGACGCGGTGCCGGTCACCGGAGGGTCGGCAAGCATCTCCCCGACCTTCACCGAGGACGGACCGCACTCCATCACCGCGAGCTACAGCGGTGCACCCGGATTCCTGGCGTCGACGTCGGCGTCGGCCAAGATCGTGACCGTCACGACCGATGCGCCGCCTGACGCCGTGACCACTACCGCAACGGTTTCGCCGTCTACCGCGAAGGTCGGTCAGGACGTCAACCTCACCGCCAAGGTCGATCCGCAGGGCACCGGCGGCACCGTCGACTTCATCGTCGACGGCACCGAAACGCTGACTGCCACGGTCGGAACAGACGGAGTTGCCATCGCTCCGTACACCTTCACCTCGACAGGAACGCACAAGGTTGTCGCGAAGTTCACGGGTTCACCAGGATTCGCGCCGTCCGCTGCCCCGGCATTCCCGGTCAGTGTCACGACTCCGGCTCCCGCTGACGTCGAGACGTCCACGGTTCTCGACGCGGTCGGAACTGTCCAGAAGAACACCCCGGTGACACTCAAGGCAACGGTCGATCCGGCCGGGGCCACGGGCAAGGTCCAGTTCAAGGTCGGTGACACCCTCATCGGTGGACCGGTCGACGTGGTCAACGGTGTCGCAACGGTACCGGCCACGTTCTACAACTCGGGGACCTACAGTGTCACTGCCGAATTCGTGGGTGCTTCGGGCTACACGTCCTCGGCCTCCGCGCCGCAGACCCTGACCGTCCCCGGTGATACCGACGGCGGACCCGGTGGCGGAACCGGCAGCCTCGACCTCGGCACCCTCTTCGGGTCGCTGGGCGGCTGAGAAGGTGGGCTGACGATCTGAAACTGCAAAAGGGGCGTGCCGTCGAATCCTCGACGACACGCCCCTTTTCGGTTCGCGGTGAACTATCCGGCAGCAGGCTCCGCCGGAACGGCTGTAGCCGTCTTGCCGCCGGTGATCTTCACGATCGGCAGAACCAGCGCGGCTGGAGCCGACGCCGGCACCACGGGCGACTTGGGTGCAATCGGAGCCAAGCGTTCGTAGCCGCTGCCCTGGGCGGGACGCAGGTCGGTCTCTCCCTTGTTCGGCCACAGCGAGGCCGATCGCTCGGCCTGAGCGGCGATGGTCAGCGACGGATTCACGCCGAGATTGGCCGAGACCGCTGCGCCGTCGACGACGCTGAGCGTCGGGTAGCCGTACACGCGGTGGTACGGATCGATGACGCCGTGATCGGAATCCGACGCGATTGCGCAACCACCCAGGAAGTGCGCGGTCAAAGGAACGTTGAAGATCTCGCCCCATGTGCCGCCTGCGACGCCGTCGATCTTCGCGGCAACTCGACGCGTCGCCTCGTTGCCCTCGGGAATCCACGTCGGGTTCGGCTGACCGTGGCCCTGCTTGCTGGTGACCTTGCGTCGACCGAACAGGCCCTTCTTCGTGTACGTGGTGATCGAGTTGTCGAGGTTCTGCATGACCAACGCAATGATCGTGCGCTCGCTCCAGTCCTTGACAGTCAGCATGCGCAGCATCTGGTACGGGTTCTTCGCGACCACACCGAGGAACTTGATCCACCGCGGTGTCGAGCCACCGCCATCCGTCATCAAGGTCTGCAGCAGTCCCATCGCGTTGGAACCCTTGCCGTAGCGGACCGGCTCGATGTGGGTGTCACTACTCGGGTGGAACGACGACGTGATCGCCACTCCGCGGGTCAGGTCGAGTGCAGGATCGACCTTGTACTTTCCTGCGCCGACGATGGATTCGGAGTTTGTTCGAGTCAGCTCGCCGAGCTTGTCGGAGAGCTTGGGCAGAGCGCCGGTGTCCTTCATGTCGAAGAGCAGATGCTGAGTGCCCCACGTTCCGGCCGCGAGAATCACGTTCGCAGCCGTGTAGGTGCGGCGGTTCTTTCGCCCGAATGCACCGGTTCGCTCGGTGAACACATCCCACGAACCGTCGCGAGCCTCACGAAGTCCGGACACGGTTGTCATCGGAATGATCTCGGCGCCGGCTGTCTCGGCAAGGCCCAGGTAGTTCTTGAGGAGAGTGTTCTTCGCTCCGTGACGGCAACCCGTCATGCACTCGCCACACTCGATGCAACCGGTGCGCTCGGGTCCGACGCCACCGAAGTA
Organism: Rhodococcus sp. MurmanLake-1; assembly: GCF_056945715.1. Taxonomy (NCBI): domain Bacteria; kingdom Bacillati; phylum Actinomycetota; class Actinomycetes; order Mycobacteriales; family Nocardiaceae; genus Rhodococcus; species Rhodococcus sp. MurmanLake-1. Next base: position 1,272,791 of record NZ_JBWZNF010000001.1, read on the forward strand.
CGGGTCCTTCGCCTTCTTGCCCGGCTCACCGAAGTAGACGCCGACAGGGGTCTGGATGAACGTGTCGCCGACGCCCATGTCGTCGGCGACCGACTTCATGATCTCGTCAGCGGGCGTCATGTGCGGGTTCTGCACGACGCCGAGCATCTTCTGAGCCTGCTCGTAGTACGGGGTGAGCTCACTTCGCCAGTCGGTGATGTGCGCCCACTGCTTGTCCTGGAAGAACGGCTCCGGCGGCTGGTAGAGCGTATTGGCGTAGTTCAACGACCCCCCGCCGACGCCTGCGCCCGCAAGGATGAGGCAGTCGCGCAGCAGATGCACGCGCTGAATGCCGAAGCAACCCAGCTTCGGAGCCCAGAGGAACTTCTTGAGATCCCAGCTGGTCTTCGCGAAATCTTCGTCGGCATACCGTCGGCCGGCTTCGATGACGCCGACCTTGTAGCCCTTCTCCACGAGACGAAGCGCGCTCACGCTTCCGCCGAACCCGGATCCGACGATCAGTACGTCGTAGTCCGTTGCCCGTTGCTTGCCCATCAGGACACCTCCACCGTGAACCGTAGTTACCCGCCAGTATGCACCTATCCCTTGTGACTACCACCACAAGGGGCCCCATAAGCGTAACCGCAAGTATCAGGAACGGAAGAAAGTCCTGCACAACGAACTGTGGCCCCGGTTCACGAAGAACCGGGGCCACAGAAAGGTACAAACTACGCGCGGACCGTCAGCCCGACCTTCTGGAACTCCTTGAGGTCGGAGTACCCGGCCTTGGCCATCGACCGACGAAGACCGCCGACGAAGTTCAGAGAACCGTACGGATCGTCCGAAGGACCGCTCAGGACCTGATCCAGGCTCGGACGCTCGCCGTAGGAAACCGGAAGAAGCGCTCCACGCGGAACCGAAGGATGAGCCGCAGCGGACGGCCAGTACCAGCCGCCACCCGGCGCCTCGGCGGACACGGCCAGCGGCGTGCCCAGAACGGCAGCGTCGGCACCGCAGGCGATGGCCTTCGCCAGATCACCCGAAGTTGCGATGTCACCGTCGGCGATGACGTGGACGTAGCGTCCACCCGTCTCGTCGAGGTAGTCGCGCCTGGCTGCTGCAGCGTCGGCAATGGCCGTGGCCATCGGAACGCCGATACCCAGGACCTCACCGGTGGTGGTTGCACCCTCGGTGGAGCCGTACCCGACGATGACACCGGCAGCGCCGGTACGCATCAGGTGCAGCGCGGTGCGGTGGTCACTGACCCCACCAGCGACAACCGGAACGTCGAGTTCCGAGATGAACGTCTTGAGGTTCAGCGGTTCCTGCTCGGTGTGCACGACGTGCTCGGCCGAGATGATCGTCCCGTGGACGACCAGCAGGTCGATTCCGGCCTTGATCAGCTCGGGCGTCAGTGCGCGCGCATTCTGCGGACTGACCCGAACGGCAGTGGTGACCCCCGAATCACGGACCTGCGCCACCGCAGCAGCCAGAAGACCCGCCTGCAGCGGTGCCGCGTGCAGCTCCTGCAAGTAGCGGATGGCTGCGTCGACGCCACCGTCCTTCTCGGCGATCTCGACGAGACGCCGGAGCTTCTCCTCGACATCGGGGTGACGGCCCCACAGGCCTTCACCGTTGATGACACCGAGGCCGCCGCGCTTACCCAGCTCGATCGCGAAGGTCGGCGAGACCAACGCGTCGGTGGGATGTGCGAGGACTGGGATGTCGAACCTGTAAGCGTCGAGCTGCCAAGCAGTCGACACCTCCTTCGACGAACGGGTTCGCCGGGAGGGAACGATGTTCACATCGTCCAACTCGTAGGTACGTCGGGCCGTTCGACCCATGCCGATCTCAACGAGGTCGCGCACGCGCGCCCCTTTCTCGTGTACTGGTTGCTAACGAGCGGTGTAGTTGGGTGCTTCGACAGTCATCGTGATGTCGTGCGGATGGCTTTCCTTCAAACCGGCCGCCGTGATCTGGACGAACTGAGCGTTCTGCAGGTGCTCGATCGTCGCCGACCCCGTGTAACCCATGGCAGCGCGCAGACCACCGGTGAGCTGGTGCGTCACCTGGGAAAGCGGGCCACGGAACGGAACACGTCCTTCGATGCCTTCCGGAACCAACTTGTCCTCGGAAAGTACATCGTCCTGGAAGTACCGGTCCTTGGAGTACGACTTGGCCTCGCCACGCGATTGCATCGCGCCGAGCGAACCCATACCGCGGTAGCTCTTGAACTGCTTGCCGCCGACCAGGATCAGTTCGCCGGGCGATTCAGCGGTACCGGCCAGGAGCGAACCCAGCATGGCCGTCGAGGCACCCGCGGCAAGAGCCTTCGCGATGTCACCGGAGAACTGGAGTCCACCGTCAGCGATGACGGGCACACCCAGAGGCTTGCACGCGGCAACCGCTTCCAGGATGGCCGTGACCTGAGGGGCACCGACGCCGGCGATGACGCGGGTGGTGCAGATGGAACCAGGGCCGACTCCGACCTTGACGGCATCGACACCAGCTTCGACCAGTGCCAGAGCACCCGCGCGCGTAGCGACGTTGCCACCGATGATCTGAACCCGCTCACCCAGTTCACGCTTGAGCTTGGCGATCATGTCGAGAACGTTGGACGAATGACCGTGCGCACTGTCAACCACGAGTACGTCCACACCGGCATCGGTGAGCGCCATCGCACGCTGGAAGGCGTCGTCGCCTGCACCGACTGCAGCGCCGACGAGCAGTCGACCGTCACGGTCCTTGGTAGCGTCCGGATGCTGCTCGGTCTTGACGAAGTCCTTGACCGTGATCAGGCCGGTGAGCTTGCCGTTGCCGTCGACGATCGGCAGCTTCTCGATCTTGTGCCGACGAAGAAGGCCCAGTGCCACGTCTGCGGTGACGCCTTCCTGAGCGGTGATCAGCGGCATCTTGGTCATGATCTCGACGACCGGACGATTCTGGTCGACCTCGAAACGCATGTCACGGTTCGTGACGATGCCGACCAGCTGGCCGGCGTCGTCGGTGACCGGCAGACCCGAGATGCGGAAGCGAGCGCACTTCGCGTCGACCTCACCCATCGTGTCGGTCGGCTTACACGTGACGGGATCGGTCACCATGCCGGCCTCGGAGCGCTTGACGGTCTCGACCTGTCCTGCCTGAACCTCGACGGACGAGTTGCGGTGCAGAACACCCATGCCGCCGGCGCGTGCCATCGCAATTGCCATGCGCGACTCGGTGACGGTGTCCATCGCAGAACTGACCAACGGAATCCGCAGACGGATGTCGCGGGTCAGTTGACTGGACGTGTCGACCTGGCTCGGGATGACGTCGGACGCAGCAGGCAACAGCAGCACGTCGTCGTAAGTCAGTCCCAGCATTGCGACCTTGTTGGGGTCGTCTCCTCCGGTGTGTACATGTCCTGCAGAACTACTCATGCGGTCAGGACCCTCCATGGACCTAGATTCGCCCAGGGCGACCGCTGTAGCAGCCGCCTCGAAACGGATTACGAAAGCTGGATATCGGATAGAAGGCGCCTGCACGGAAAGAAATTCCTGGCACCTTTTCCCGGCGTTGCACACCATGGTATCGGCTCACTCAAAGGTCCGAACCATCCCACCCACGCTGCGGGTACGCGTAACAAGTGGCGCTGACCCCCCTGACCTGCGTACCGTGGTGCTGTGCGTGATCAACTGCCCCCCGGTCTGCCGCCAGATCCCTTCGCCGGCGACCCAGCTGACCCCTCCGCGGCTCTCGATGCCATCGAGCCGGGTCAACCACTCGACCCCCACGAACGCCAGGCGGTCGAGGAGGATCTCGCTGACCTCGCCGTCTACGAGGCACTCCTCGCTCACCGCGGCATCCGCGGTCTCGTAGTGTGCTGCGAAGACTGCCAACAAGATCACTACCACGACTGGGACATGCTGCGCGCAAACCTGCTGCAGCTCCTCGTGGACGGAACCGTCCGCCCCCACGAGCCTGCCTACGACCCGATGCCTGAGGCATATGTCACGTGGGACTACTGCCGTGGATACGCCGACGCGTCGATGAACGAGGCGATGCACGGCGACGGTTTCGACAGCTGAGCGAAACCCCACCAGGTTCATACGAAAGTGGCCGACAAGCAATTGCTTGTCGGCCACTTTCGTATGAACTTGGACCGCAACGATGCGATCAGAGCGGGAACCTCAGGGTGGGGGTGAAGAAGAATCACCCGACGGCGACGAGGCCGGGGCCAGTGACGTCGTTGTCGTGGTGGTCGTCGTGGTCGTGGTAGTCGTCGTGGGCGACGATGACGGTGTAGACGACGCCGCGCTTGGACCAGGCGCTTGCATGATTCCAGGGTCGGGCGTTGTCGTTGTGGTCACGCCGCCAGACAACTGAGGGTTGGCCGGATTGACTGAAGTCCCCGGAATCGCCGTGGGAGAGGTGGCAAGCGAGGATTGCTGATCGGACGTCAACGGCGGTACTGCGGGTGACGTGGTCTCCTGGACCTGCGTCATCAACTTGCCCCAACGCTCGACGAGATCCGTCTTGTCCTGCGAGTCCTTGACCGCATCGGCACGGTGAGCTGCGTTGTCCAGCACCATCTTTGCCGCGGGAATGTCCCCGGCGGCCAACAGACGCTCGGCCTTTTCCAGCTCGGATGTCGTGTCGATCTTCGCGACCGTCGAGTTGGCCTCGTCGGCGAAGACGACCTGCTTGACGCCCCAGAGGGCATCGCCGGGCTGGGCGTCGTACGCCATCGCTGTGGCACCACCGAAGACCACTGCTGCAACAGCTGCTGCGGCGGCGATCGGGCGGACCACACGCAATCGGGAACGGGAACGTGAACGCTGACGATCGGAGAAGCCGGACGGCGTCGCTGTGATTGCAGCGATGACATCGTCCAACAAAGGACCCTCGGGCATCGGAGTCGCAACGACATCGTCACGCCATTGCGAGAGAATCAACGCAAGTTCGTACTGTTCGGTGCTATCGGTTGCTACCGGCCCGCCACTCGAAATGGACTCGATCAGCGCATCGTCACGCCGAACCGCAGCCAAGTCCACTGGCGTACCGTCGTCGGCGAGATCACCGAGATTCGAAGCGTCACGCCCCTCGTCTCTAGCCAAAGCTCTCACCTGCTTTCGTTACTTCTTTTTTCAGTTTCGCGATCGCCCTGTGCTGAGCGACTCGTACAGCTCCGGCGGTACTACCGACGGCGACGGCCGTTTCCTCGGCCGACATCCCGACCACCAGGCGAAGTATCAAGATTTCTCGATGCTTCTCCGGAAGTGTGCCGAGAAGTTCATGCATCTGTCTGCTGGACTCCGAATCGAGTGCTCGCTGTTCGGGACCATCATCCAGTGCTATTACATCCGGTACTTCGGAAACGGGCTCCGACTTGTTACGGGCGGAACTTCTATGTGCGTCCGCAACCTTGTGCGCGGCAATTCCGTACACAAAGGCCATGAACGGGCGTCCCTGGTCTTGATAACGCGGCAGCGCGGTCATCACGGCCAGACACACTTCCTGCGCGACGTCGTCAGCGGACAGGTGTCCCCGCTCGGCCGCACCCACTCGACCGCGGCAGTAGCGCACCACCATCGGTCGGATGTTCTCCAGAACCAAAGCTAGAGCTGTACGGTCGCCCTGCGCAGCAGCGGCGACCGCGGTGTCCAACTCATCGCTCGTATTTGTCATCGTCAGCGAAAATCCTGGCGTTACAGTGGCACCTCCCGAGCGGGTGTGCTCCCGCTCTCAGCGGAACCCTCTAAGAGTAACCATCCGGACCGGCTGGTCTCCGCATGCCCGCCCAGCAGTCGCGATATCGAAACAGCCCTGTGGGAATCGTTCGCGAGAGACTTCGGGTGGATCGATTACGACAAAGGTAGGAGTGATCCACCGCGCATCGCAATCAGATCGCCGATCTCACGGGCACTCGGCGAGGCCCTCCCGCCGCTCACGCCCTCGATCAGCAGCGACGACGCCCAGGCCAGGGGCAGCAGGCCGTATTGCTGACACCGCGCCAGCACTTCCGCTGCCGACTCCACCGCCGAGCTCGGGTCTGTTCCGGTCAGCGCGGCGCTGCGCAGTAGATCCGACTTCACGCGGTGCCGGACGGACTCCGATTTCCCCGACAATTCGACGGCGCGTTCTGCGTGTCTGCGGGCGCGCGCGAAGTCACCTCCTGCCAGAGCCAGTTCCGCCGAGACCCATTCGATCCGAATTTCCTGCCGCCACAGCCCGCCCTCGCCGCCCAGACGGGTCCGACATTCCGCCAGCAGGCGCCAGCCGAGCGGAAGCCGGCCACAGCCGAGGGCGTCCGCGGCCAGACCGGTCAGAGCGTCACAGGCAGCCTCTGGATCGACTGGCAGACCGCCGACGATCGCCAGTGCGCGCCCGTCCCACGTCGACGCGAGTGCATGACGTCCACTCTGGCGAAGAAACGACGCCCTCGTACTGGCGGACAGAGAGGCAAGAACTCGATCCGAGTGCGTCGAGGACCCCGTCGTGAGCCGATCGAGGACATCCAATGCTGCCCGCGCCCTCGCGTAGTGCCCCTGACCACCCAGAATTACTGCCGTTGTCCACCAATCCCGGGTAGAGCACGGCGCCGGGAGACGGTCAAGGTCCGGATCCGCACCGAATGCGGCGGATTCGAGAGTCCCGGGACGGCCAGGTGACTCAGTGAACGAAGGCGATTCAGGGGGCTCAGGTGTCGACACAGGTAGATCATCGCAGCAGCGCCAGCAGACAAGCGCCTGACCGATGCCGTTTGCCGCACGGGAAGACGAAAAGGCAAGTTTGTCGGAGTTAATCAGATATTCAACTGAGATTTGCCGAATGTACTCGTAATGATATTTAACGGGCATATATCCGTGACGTTAACTGCGCACTACTTATTGGACAGATGTCCTAGTTGAAACTTGGGCACTAAGTCCCGAAATGGAGTACGACCCTGCCCGCGCAATATCGGACAAATGACGCAAACCGAGCCGACGGGCTGAGTGTTTTCGCCGGGCGATCAGCAGCAAACATATCCCTGATCTGTGGGTTTCGCATCTCGAGCAGCCAGGCTTGCCTGCCACCACCTCGATCGACCCGATTTCAACATCGGCGCAGCACAACGCATGAGAGACCCGAAATGTAAATATATACTTCGTTAACTCTCGCATTTCGATATATGCCGATCGCCACTGAACGAGCCTATTGACGCGATTTACTCAGCACCCTTACGGTTAGCAAGCGTGAACGATTCAGAAGGCCCGGATAACCTCCGGGCAACTTGGTCCGCTCGTTGATCAACGCGAGCTTGCAGTAAGGAGTCAACATGCCTGCACCGAATCACCTTCCAGGCCCCAACGCAGACATCTGGGACTGGCAGATGCACGGTCTGTGCCGCGGAGTCGACTCCTCCATGTTCTTCCATCCCGATGGCGAACGCGGTAGAGCACGTGCCCAGCGCGAAACCCGCGCAAAAGAGATGTGCCGTCAGTGCCCGGTACTGATGCAGTGCCGCAGCCACGCGCTGACCGTCGCCGAGCCGTACGGCATCTGGGGAGGAATGTCGGAAACCGAACGTGAACTACATGCGCGCCACCGTCGCACCACCCGCATAGCTTCCTGATACACGTAGGTCGAGTGCACAAGGCCCCCGAGAGTTTTCGGGGGCTTTTGCTTGTTTACATCAGCTCCTGAAAAGAATTTCCGACTCCGACCCATCCTGTCGACAACCGACTCCGAATGCCTTCTGACAGTGCACCTCAGCACATCCCTTCAGGAAGGCAGACCCATGAACACCTCTACTCGAGTTCTGGCAGTCACCGCAGCAGCCTCTTTCGCCGTCTTCGGCGTCGTCGGTTGCTCCTCCGACGACAACGATTCGTCGACCGACACGTCCAGCGCCGCCATGACGTCTTCTGCCATGGGATCGAGCATGTCTCCCAGCAGCGCGATGGCGGAGCCTGCTTCTGATCTGGTCGGTGCCGGTTGTGCCGACTATGCAGCCGCAGTGCCGAGCGGCGCCGGATCGGTCAGCGGAATGGCCCAGGATCCGGTTGCCACAGCGGCATCCAACAATCCGTTGCTCACCACCTTGACCGCGGCAGTCTCCGGCCAGCTCAACCCGGACGTCAATCTGGTCGACACTCTCAACGGCGGCGAGTTCACCGTCTTCGCGCCGATCGACTCGGCATTCGCCAAGATCGACCCCGCGACGATCGACAGCCTCAAGACGGACAGCGCCACGCTGACCAAGATCCTCACCTACCACGTGGTTCCCGGCCAGATCGCTCCTGACGCGATCGACGGAACGCACCCCACCGCCGAGGGCGGAACGGTCACCGTCACCGGATCCGGTGACAACATCAAGGTCAACGACGCAACTGTCGTCTGCGGTGGAGTCAAGACCGCAAACGCCACCGTCTACCTCATCGATTCGGTGCTGATGCCGCAGTAGTCCCCACCTGCTGTGCGCCTTTATTAACCCCCCGCGGTTAATAAAGGCGCACGGCGGCCAACGGCGGGCCGAGAGAAAAGAACCGGACATGCACGCTACGGTTGTACGCGATGAAGCGAGACAACTCTTCGTGAGCGAGCCAGACCATGCGTCGGATGCGGCCGACGCATGCCCGACGGACAATTCTGCGGCCCGCACCGCGCGAATCGTGGAATCACGCGAGCTGGCAGTGATCCTCGCGAACGTGGCCGGTGGCGACCAGAGCGCCTTTGCCGAGTTCTACGACCGAACCAGCTCCCGTGTCTACGGCATGGTTCTCCGTGTACTCCGTGATCCAGGCTTCTCCGAGGAAGCGGTCCAAGAGGTCTACCTCCAAGCCTGGAAATCGGCCGACAGCTTCGATCCTGCCAAGGGGTCCGCACTCTCCTGGCTTCTGACGCTTGCCCACCGCCGCGCGGTGGATCGCGTGCGCTCCGAACAGTCGAGTTCGGATCGACAGGCTCTCTACGACACCACCAATGCCACTCCCGAGTTCGACGTCGTCAGCGACGAAGTGACACGAAGAGACGAGCATCGTGCTGTCACCGACTGTCTCGAAACGCTGACGGACACTCAGCGCCAATCGGTGACTCTCGCCTATTACGGCGGCCGAACGTACCGCGAGGTGGCCGAAGATCTCGGCGTGGCGATTCCCACGATCAAGTCGCGAATTCGCGACGGACTACTGCGCCTACGTGGATGTTTGGGGGTGATGTGAGATGGACGAAGAGCTGATCGACTACGCGTACGCCTACGCGATCGATGCGTTGGACCTCGACGAGCGCCGTGAGGTCGACAGACGACTTGCCGCTTCGGACTCCGCGACCCGCGCCGAATTCGACGCCCAGGTCCGACTCACCTCCGAAACCATGGCCGCGATGACCGTCGTCGACGCCGTCGAGCCCCCGCCGTCACTGCGCAGCAGCGTCCTCGCCTCGATCGCAGAACAGACCGCGGCTCCCAACGCCCCGGTTTCGCTGGCCGAGCGTCGTAACCGTCGACGCCCGTGGACCATGGCTCTTGCGGCGGCCGCCGCAGTCGCAATCCTGGTCGGCGGCATCGGAATCGGACGCACGCTGTCCGACAACACGCCGCCGCAGAACCCCGCATCCGAAATCATGGCAGCACCCGACGTTCATGCCACGACGCGTGACATCCCGGGCGGCGGTAGTGCCACGACGCTGTTCTCGCCCTCCGAAGACGCCGCAGTCCTCGTGATGAACGATGTGACTCCCCCGAGTCCGGATACCGTCTACCAGATGTGGCTGGTGCCGGGCGACACCGACGACACCACGATGATCCCGATGGGGACGATGGCTCCGAGCGACGTCAAACCCACTACCCAGGTGGTGCTCGACGGCATCGGCCCGAACACGAAGTTGGCGTTCACGGTCGAACCGCCCGGCGGATCGCAGCAGCCCACCAGCGAGCCGTTCGCAACGATCCCGCTCATCTGATCGCCAGACGAAAGAAGAGATCCCCCACCGGAATCCGGTGGGGGATCTCTTCTTTGTCGAAACTACGAGCAGCGAGCTAGTGGCTGTGACCGTGTCCGGTGTCGGCAACTGCCTCGGTCGGCTTCTCGACGACAGCGCTCTCGGTCGTGAGGATCATGCGCGCGACGGAAGCGGCGTTGACCACTGCCGAGCGAGTGACCTTGACCGGGTCGACGACGCCGTCGGCAAGCAGGTTGCCGTAGGTGAGGGTGGCAGCGTTGAAGCCTTCGCCCTTGGTCATCTCGGCGACCTTGCTGACAACGACGGATCCGTCGATGCCTGCGTTGCTGGAGATCCAGAACAACGGAGCGTTGAGGGCTTCACGGACCACGGCAACGCCGGTGGCCTCGTCACCCGACAGGCCGAGGTTCCCGATCAGAGCCGTACCGGCCTGAACGAGAGCCGATCCGCCACCGGGGACGATGCCCTCGGCAACTGCTGCCTTGGCTGCGTTGACCGCATCCTCGACGCGGAACTTGCGTTCCTTGAGATCGGTTTCGGTGGCTGCGCCGACCTTGATGACGGCCACGCCGCCGGACAGCTTCGCCAGACGCTCTTCGAGCTTCTCGCGGTCCCAATCCGAATCGGTGTTCTCGATCTCGCGACGCAACTGCGCGACGCGGGTCGCGATGTCGTCAGCGGTGCCGGCACCGTCGACGATGACCGTCTCGTCCTTGGTGACGACAACGCGGCGAGCGCTGCCGAGCAGGTCGAGGCCGGCTTCCTTCAGGGAGAGGCCGACGTCGGTGTTGATGACGGTGCCTGCCGTGACGACTGCGAGGTCGTCGAGGAATGCCTTGCGACGATCACCGAAGAACGGCGCCTTGACGGCGACGGCCTTGATGGTCTTGCGGATGGAGTTGACCACCAGGGTGGAGAGAACTTCACCCTCGACGTCCTCGGCGATGATCAAGAGCGGCTTGCCAGATTCGGCAACCTTCTCGAGCAGCGGCAGGAAGTCGGGAAGTGAGCTGATCTTCTCGCGGAAGAGCAGGATCAACGCGTCTTCGTAGACGGCCTTCTGCGCATCGATGTCGGTGACGAAGTAGGGCGAGAGGTAGCCCTTGTCGAACTGAACGCCTTCGGTGACAACGAGTTCGGTTGCAACGGTGGAGGATTCCTCGACCGTCACGACGCCGTCGGTTCCGACACGGGTAAGTGCCTCGCCGACGAGCTTGCCGATCTCTTCGTCACGCGAGGAGACGGTGGCGACCTGGGCGATCGACTTCTCGCCCTCGACCGGGGTGGCCGCGGCGAGCAGTTCCTCGACGACCTTGTCGGCTGCGGCGTTGATGCCGACGCCGAGCGCCATCGGGTTCGCGCCCGCTGCGATGTTCTTGAGTCCGCCGCGGACGATGGCCTGGGCCAGAACGGTCGCGGTCGTGGTGCCGTCGCCGGCAACATCGTTGGTCTTGGTGGCGACGCTCTTGACGAGCTGCGCGCCGAGGTTCTCGAAGGGATCTTCGAGCTCGATCTCACGAGCGATGCTCACACCGTCGTTGGTGACGGTGGGGCCGCCGAATGCCTTGGCGAGCACGACGTGGCGTCCACGCGGGCCCAAGGTCACCTTGACGGCGTCGGCTAGCTTGTCGACTCCGGCTTCGAGAGCGCGGCGTGCGGTCTCGTTGAACGCAATTTGCTTGGACATCTGTTCTGTCAGCTCCTGAATCTTCGGGGCGTGAACGCATTCCGCCCCGGGATCCTGTGTGGACTCCGGGGCGGATCACGTGTGTCTTACTTGGAGACGACAGCCAGCACGTCGCGTGCCGACAGGATCAGGTATTCCTGGCCGGCGTACTTGATCTCGGTTCCGCCGTACTTGGAGTAGATGACCGTGTCACCCTCCTTGACGTCGACCGGGATGCGGTTGCCCTGCTCGTTGACGCGGCCTTCGCCGACTGCAACGACGGTGCCCTCCTGGGGCTTTTCCTTGGCTGTGTCAGGAATGACCAGGCCGGAAGCCGTCGTCGTTTCAGCCTCGTTGGCCTGGACGAGGATCTTGTCCTCGAGCGGCTTGATGTTGACGCTCGCCACGATGAGCCCTCCACTTTGGGGTATGTGCGTCCGAGGCGATCCTCGGACAGCTGTTTGGGTATGCCGTTTACGGCGCGTCACTGCAGTCCCGTCGTCGCGGGTGCCGGAACTCGATCAGCGCCAATTGGCACTCTATACGTGAGAGTGCCAACCCTCAAGGACTGGGCGCATTTTTCTCTTCGTCCAGAGCGAAACAGGACAGCCGTCCACCACGTTCACCTATTGTTCACTTCGTGACGAACATCAATCGCCGTAGTTTTCTGACCTTCGCCGGACTCGGCGCCGTCGGCGCGGTCAGCCTTGGCAAGCCGTGGGGCCTGCAATACGCAGGCGCGTCGACCATTCCGACGTCAGGTCCCGGCACCACTCTCGAGTCCGTGTCCACGCCCGTCAGCAGCAGCGGCTACACCAGGCTCACTGCCGGTCCCGGTTGGGCGAACATCGTGCGCAGCGAGTTGGCCGAGCCGAAGTCAGGACGCGAGGACCGACGCACCGCGCTCGCCTCACTCGTGCAGTTGACCGACGTCCACATCGTCGACGCCCAGTCCCCCATGCGCTTCGAATACGTCCATCAGATCACCGGCTCGGCGTTCCGCCCCCAGGAGACCTTGACGGCGCACGGGCTGATTTCGCTTGTCCGACGAGTCAATTCGATCGGAAGCGGCCCGCACACCTCGCGCCCCTTCGATGCCGTGGTCACCACCGGCGACAACACGGACAACAAGGAATTCGCCGAACTCGACTGGTTCCTCACCTCACTCAACGGCGGAACCGTCGTCGCCAACACCGGCGCCAAGGACCGCTACGAGGGTGTGCAGAACTCGGGTGCCGATCTGTACTGGAACCCCGAGTCACCGATGCTCGATATGTACAAGAAGGCCGGCTTCCCGGAGATTCCGGACTTCTTCGGGGCCGCGTTCACTCCCGTGTCGAGCCCCGGCCTGAACACCCCTTGGTACTGCGTGTTCGGCAACCACGACGATTCGGTGTCGGGGACGGTGCCAAGCGGCATCCCACCGCTCGAAGCGATGTACACGGGATCTCTCAAATTCGAGGTGCCCGGTTCACCGGAGCAGGCCAAGCAGATCGACATCGCCACCAAGTTCGATCCCAGTGCGATTCCCGGAATCCTGTCCGCCTTCACGACGCCGCCGCGCCAGGTCACCCCCGACCCGTCGCGCGCACCGTTCACACCCCGGCAGTTCATCGCCGCACACCTTGATCCCGCGCACACCGGCCCCGGCCCTGTCGGGCACGGTTTCGCCCCCGACGCCGGCGAAACCGGTATCGGCTACTACTCGTTCCAGATCGTACCGGGCGTCGTCGGCATCAGCATGGACTCCACCAACCGCGCAGGCCTTGTCGACGGTTCGCTGGGCGCCGCTCAGTTCCAGTGGATCGAGAACACCCTGCGCGCCGGCAGCAGCACCTACTACGACGCCGCGGGCTCTCGCGTCACCGAGTCGCGCAGTGACACCTATTTCGTGCTGTTCAGTCACCACACGAGCGACACGATGGACAATCTCATTCCCGACCCCGAGAACGTCCTCGAGCCGCGCCTGCGCGGTTCACAGCTTCTGGACTTGCTGCATCGTTTCCCGAACGTACTTGCCTGGGTGAACGGACACACCCACGAGAACAAGATCACCCCGTGGCCCGGCGCGACCCCCGAGCAGGGCTTCTGGGAGATCAACACCGCCTCTCACATCGACTACCCACAGCTCGGGCGCATCATCGAGATCGCGGACAATCACGACGGAACGGTGTCGTTGCTTGCGACGCTCTTCGAAGCGGAAAGTCCCAATTCAGTCGAGTACAGCGACAAGTCGGCAGCCGGGCTCGCCTCGCTGTACCGCGAACTGTCGTTCAACGACATCCACCGCGACCCGAAGTTGACGGGTACCGGCGTCGACCAGAACGTCGAATTGTTGGTCCACACCGGACGATGACTCCGATTGCCGCAGTGTCCTAGGTGATTTCAGGTCCGCTCGAAGGCGAGCGGTGCGCTTTCGCCCACGACACTGCGGCAACCACGAATCGAACGCCGAATCCGATCAACACCAGATTGCAGACGATCTGAAGGCTCACGAGTCCCCTGGCAAGGTCCGTCTGTGCAGCGATGTCGCCGAAGCCGACGGTCGAGAACACCGACAGCGAAAAGTACAGGGCCGCCATACGCGACAGCGGTTCGGTGAAACTGCCGGCACTCGCATGCTCGACCGAAAAATAGGTGATGGACACCAACAGCAAGTAGGTCGGCATCACGACCGCCACTGCTTCGACCGCTTGCAGAGAAGGCACATCGGAACGCAGAATTCGACGCACCTGCCAGGTCGTCACGGCAAGCACCGCGGCCCCTCCACCGATCAAGAGGAAAATCGCACCCACTGTGTGGACATCGATCCACGGCAGGAAGAAGTACGCACATCCGAAGGCGATCATCGTCAGCGTGGGTCGAAGCACCGCACCCCGGATCAGCGCGCGTCGTCGATCCCGGTCGATGTGGGGAGAATCGCCATTTTTCCGCATGAATCAATGATCGACAATTTCGCAGGTAAAACCACCCTTTCGGTCCGAAAAGGGTGTCATGGAGACAAAAAGCACTGAGCAATCCTCACGAACCTTCTGTAACGTTCATATAACGGCGGTCGATTGAACATTGACCGGTATTGACTGTGAGGAGGTGCGCGATGAGTTGTTCACTGGGAATTTCCACTGGATCTTCCGGTGTCTATTCAGCACTCGTCGACACCGATACCAGCACAAACGCGCCAGGAGCGGTGCCTGCCGAGACTCGCTTCGTCTCGGCGGATCAGGCCAATTCCAACGTCGGTGACCTCGTCAGGGCGTCCATCAAGCTGATGACGACGCAGGTAACGGACGGAACTGAAGCGCCGCGCTCGATCGGTGTCAGCTATCGCACGGACGACCAGCTCGCGAGCATCAGGTCATCTCTCTCGCGCTCGCCGAAGCAGGTCCGTGCCATCCCCGAACCTGCCGCCGTACACGCGTATCTCGCCGAGACCGGGAAAACCGAGCGGTACGACACGACAGCTCAGGTGGACGTCGGCGATCAGGGTCTGACGGTGTCCGTCGTCGATCACACCGGTGAAGTTCTGCATTCCGACCGTATCGACGCCCTCGCGGGGGCCGGAATCGACCGGGCATTGGTCGACTTCGTGACGGAGAAGGCGCCAGGGCACCTGCGCCGGTACACCGACGCGGAACTTCTTGCTGCCCGGTGCCACGTCGCGAAAGAGCAACTGTCCACCGCCGCCAAGGTGACCATCGACCTTCCCGTCGATGCAATGGCGATCACGCGCGACGAGTTCGAAGCCATCATCGCCCCGGATATCGAGCGCGCCGTCACCTTCATCCGGGAAGTCGTGAACGGCTCACCGCGGCCGGTCGGTGCCGTTGTGCTCATCGGCGGTGGCGCACACATTCCGGCCGTGCGGTCCGCCGTCGCCGCTGCCGTCGACCTCCCCTTGGTCGAGATCGTCGAGCCCGAGACTGCGGCAACCAAAGGTGCTGCACTCCTGGCAGATTCGATCACCGCAATTCGTTTCCCCTTGCTGGGCTCCGGAAGTGACCAGCGCTCGGGATCCACCGCCAAGGTCTCGGGAGCTTTGATCGGCGCGCTCGTGGTCGGCGGACTGGTACTCGGCTACGGCGCAAAGGAATTGGTGCCGACCGACGACACCGCGGTCTCGCCTGTCGGAACCGGTTCGACCACGACGACGGTGAGCCCCGAAGCGACGCCGAGCACCGGATCGACGATCATCCCCTCGCATGATCCTCTGCCTTCGGTAGTGGGCAGCACTTTCCCGCAGTACGGCTATCCCACAACGCCGTTCGACTCACAGCCGTTCGACACGCACTCGTACACAACGCATCAGTACACGCTTCCGCCGGCGCCGATACCGGACACGTCGACGACAACCACACCGCCGACGACGACCACGACCACGACCACCCCGAATTGGCCGACCATCCCCGGAATCACGCTGCCCGATCCACCGGCGTGGTGGCCGACGCTTCCGGACACCGAGGCGACTCCCCCGGTCGATCCGACCGAGGCAAACCCCGGCGGCGGTCTCGGCCCGGGTGAGAGCGGCGGCGAAAACCCGACGACGCCGGAAAATCCTGGATCCGGTTCTACCGAAACCGAACTCACCACCCCCGGTGGTGATCCGACGACAAAACCCGGTGAACCGAATACCTCGACGCCCGAACCCGGCCCCGCGACCACACCGGATCGGGAACCGGTCCCAGTCGGTTGATTCTCAGCGCATCAACTGGCTGACCGAGACCGACAGCCCCGGGTCCGTGGCAACACTCAATTCCGAAGGGCCTGCACCGTTTCCGATCAGGTGGGCAGCCAACGAAGCGATCATCACGCCGTTGTCCGTGCACAGTCGAGGTTTCGGAATGCGCAACGTGATGCCGGCTTCGGCGCAGCGCTGCTCGGCGAGTGAACGGATACGTGAATTGGCCGTGGCGCCGCCGCCGAGAACCAACGTGTCGACCCCGACGTCCTTGGCTGCACGCACTGCCTTCAGCGTCAGGACGTCGGCAACCGCTTCCTGGAACGAGGCAGCGATGTCCGGGATCGAAAAGGCCTCGCCTGCGCGCTCTTTCGATTCGACATAGCGGGCGACGGACGTCTTGAGTCCCGAGAACGAGAAGTCGTGCCGCGAATCGCGCGGGCCGGTCATGCCGCGGGGGAAGGCGATTGCGTTCCGATCTCCCTCTTGCGCAGCAGCATCGAGTGCCGGTCCGCCCGGAAAGCCGAGCCCGAGCAGTCTGGCCACCTTGTCGAAGGCCTCACCGGCGGCGTCGTCGACAGTCGTGCCCAGTTCGACAATGGGCTTGCCCAGATCTTCGACGTGAAGCAGGTGCGTGTGACCGCCGGAGACCAGCAATGCGACGCACGAGGGCAACGGACCGTGCTCGAGAGTGTCAACCGAGACGTGACCACCGAGATGATTGACCGCATAGAACGGGATGTTCCAGGCTGCGGCATAGGCTTTCGCGGCGGCGACACCGACCAGTAGCGCACCGGCCAGGCCGGGTCCGATGGTGACGGCAAGTGCGTCGGGCTTCTCGATACCGGCGGCAGCAAGGGCACGGCGCATCGTCGGCAC
Organism: Rhodococcus sp. MurmanLake-1; assembly: GCF_056945715.1. Taxonomy (NCBI): domain Bacteria; kingdom Bacillati; phylum Actinomycetota; class Actinomycetes; order Mycobacteriales; family Nocardiaceae; genus Rhodococcus; species Rhodococcus sp. MurmanLake-1. Next base: position 1,289,911 of record NZ_JBWZNF010000001.1, read on the forward strand.
TATCGCCTCGAGGTGAGCCCGCGAGGCTACTTCGGGAACCACTCCCCCGTACCTGGCGTGCTGATCCACGCTCGATGCCACCTCGTCGGCCAACAGGTCGCAGGTTCCGTCACCGTTCCAGCGAACGATACCGACACCTGTTTCGTCGCAAGAGCTTTCGACACCCATGACGATCATGCTTGCTGCTCCTCAATTTCGCGGACACCGAGCACGGCGGGCCGTCTCATCGTGTACGCATCTGCCCCACTGGGCTGGTAGTACTTCTTTCGTGTTCCGACGATCTCGAATCCTTCGCGCCGGTACAGCGCGATGGCAGGGTCGTTGTCGGTGCGCACTTCCAGGAACACCGGACACTGCCGTGAATCCGCCAGGGTCAGAAGCGCATCGAGCAACGCGCCGCCGATTCCCAGTCGCTGAGCCGAGGGATCGGTACCGATGGTGTGAACCTCGGCCTCCATGTTCGGCGACGCGCCCAACAACGCGACTCCGGCGTAGCCGAGGACGTGACCGTCGGGTTCCCTGGCAACGAAGTAATGATTATGTGCGCCCGCAAGTTCCGAGACGAACGCTTGCGCGCTCCAGGGTCCGTCGCCCGCGAACAACGCGCGCTCCAACTCCCCGCACCGTTCGGCGTCATCGACGTTCATCGGCTCGATGCTGTACTTCATCTGCTCGGTCTCACTTGCCACGTTCTGCGAGGGTCTTCGCATCCGGGCGTCGGAGGTACAGCGGCTCGAGCGGGGCCGGAACCGATCCGGCCAGAATCTCGCGAGCAGCGACTGTGACCAAGCCGGCCGGTGAGGGTGTCTCCGCCGGGTCGACGGGCAGATCGAAGAAGTCCACGTGCGAAGCAGATCCGGCAATCAGCGTCGAAGGCGAAGGATCGACGTCGCCGGCGGAATTCACAGCCGGCCCTTCAACGCGCACTCCGCCGTCGTAGCGCGCCCAGTAGATCTCGCGACGCCTCGCGTCAGTCACGACGAGCAGGCTCTGTGTGGTCGGTACCGCAGCCGCGATGGCGTCGAGGCTGCACACGCCGTACACGGGAACACCGAGTGCATCACCGAAGGCAGCGCCTGTCGCCATGCCGACACGCAGTCCGGTGTACGGCCCCGGCCCGACACCCACGACGACGGCGTTCAACTCTGCCGGCGTGAGCCCGGCCTCGGCGAGGCATTCGAGGACGTGAGGGGTCAAGACCTCGGCGTGCGCACGAGGATTGACCGTGACACGCACGGCAAGCGTCTCCACTGTGCCCGGTGACTCGGTGCCAGGCGACTCGGTGCCCGGTGACTCTGCGTCCGGTGACGGAGCAGACAGGGAGACGACACCGGCAGTGACTGCCGGAGTGGAGGTGTCAATTGCGAGAACAAGCACGATTTCTCAGGGTACCCGCACGTGAAGAACTACTTCCGGCCCGGGAGGGTCACGACGTCCATAACACCAAACGCCGTTTCACGACGTCTGCGACACAAAACGCCGTTTCACGACGTCCAGGACCAACTCGCAGTCCGCACATCCGATTCAGGTTCCCGATGAAGCTGCACTCGCAAGTGTCGTTCGACGAGCCTTTCCACGACGTCACCACCCCATTCGACCACCACCACTGCATCGGTGAGGTCGGTGTCGAGGTCGAGGGCATCGAGTTCGTCGAGCGCATGCGGTCCGCTGTCTCCCAGCCGGTATGCGTCGACGTGGATCATGCCGACGGGAACTCCGCCGCCGGGGCGGGTGCCCGGACGATGCTCACGAGCGATGACAAACGTCGGGGACGTCACCCGGCCCTGCACTCCGAGCCCGGCGCCGATTCCGCGCGTCAACGCGGTCTTGCCCGCCCCGAGTGGCCCGTCCAGCACCACCAGGTCGCCGGCAACAAGTCCCGCCGCCAACCGTCGGCCGAAAGCCTCGGTATCCTCGGCCGTTTCCAACCTGATCTGTCCGGATTCGGGAAGTCCCGTGGCGTTCTCAGCCGACATCGGACCGCTCTTCTACCTGTGCACGCTGCACCAGCTTGTCGATTGCGTCCGTCACGATCGCCGGGAACTCGAGCTGCACCAGATGGCCGGCCCCGTGAACTCTCACGAGTTCAGACTCGGGGAGATCGGCAGCGAGACGCTTGGAGCTGATGAACGGAATCATCATGTCTTGATCGCCGCAGATCACGACTGCCGGTGTGTGCGCGAGCACCTCGAGGGACGCGGACTCGTCGTGCAGTTCCAACGTCCGCAAGAAATTGACGATGGTCACGACCGAGGTCCGGTCGAGCATGCCGTCCGACAGCTCATGCAGTCGTGGGCTGACATCGGTGCCGTACGACGCTGCACGCAGGATCGGCGTGATCAGTACTCGCGCAGCGCCCCGGGCGTGCTGAACCACTCCTGGCGAGGTGCGCACTGCCAACCGGAACCCGTCGATGATCGGATTCTGCAGATTGCGGGTCAGACCGGTCTCGGCCAGCCCTGCCGCCGTCGTCGCGACCAGCCCGACGCCGATGACTCGGCCATCGAACCATTCGGGTCGCTGACCGGCAAGCGCGAGCACCGTCATGCCGCCCATCGAGTGGCCGACGAGAACTATCGGTCCCTTGGGCACTTTGGCCTCGACGACAGTCGCGAGGTCGCGGCCCAGCTGCGAGACCGTGCAACTCTTCGAACGCGGCATACCTGAATCTCCGTGTCCGCGCTGGTCGTAGAACACCATGCGAACCTTGTTGCCCCATCGCTCTTCGAGTTGGCGGCGCTGGAAATGCCAGGACAGCGCACTCAGGCAGTACCCGTGCACGAAAACGACTGTCAGCGGAGCGTCATCCGGTCCCACTTCGCGAACTGCCAGCTCGACGCCGTCCTCGGTGCGCACCGTGCTCTTGCGGTCGCGCGTCATGAGGTCGAAGTCCTCGTCCGCGTAGATTTCCCGGCCCGGACGCGTCGCGGTCTTGAATGCATTCACGCCGGCCATCGAGCCGAGCGCCACAGCACTGAGCAGGCCACCGAGAATGCTCATCTTTCCTGCAGTCTTCATGACGTCTCTCCCCCGATGTACGTACGCACAGTGCGTCCACGTATTCCGGTCACGACCTCGTAGTGAATGGTGTCGAGTACGTCGGCCCAGGCCTGCGCGTTGGGTTCGCCGTGATCGCCGTTGCCGAAGAAGATCGCGGTGTCGCCTTCGCGAACTCCGTCGCCGTCCGGCCCCAGGTCCACCAACACCTGGTCCATGCAGATCCGCCCGACGGCCTGGCGACGCTTGCCGCCCAACTGCACTTCGAACTTGCCGCTCAGTAAGCGAGTCAGACCGTCGGCGTAGCCGACGGGAAGCAGCGCAAGAGTGGTGTCGTGCGGTGCGACCCACTGATGCCCGTAGGAGACGCCCTCTCCGGCGGCCACCTTCTTCAACAGAATCACCTTCGCTCGCAGCGTCATCGCCGGTCGTAAACCGAAATCTCCGAGTTCGGGCACCGGAGACAATCCATATATCGCGATTCCGGGTCGAACCATGTCAAATTGCAGGTCAGGACGGGTGACTGTAGCGGCGGAGTTGGAAAGATGAACAACTTCGGGTTCGAATCCGCGAGCGCGGACGTCGGCAACCGCTTCGATCAAACGCTGCTTCTGCATGTCGATGACGTCATGATGCGGTTCGTCCGAGTGTGCAAGATGGGAGAACACTCCGCGCAGCCTGATCGTGCCCTCGTCCCGGGCAGTGGCGAGGTCGTCGAGCATCTGCGGCCACTCGGTTCTCGAGACGCCGTTGCGATTGAGACCGGTGTCCACCTTGAGCGTCACGGTCGCCTGTTGTCCCAGAACCCGTGCCGCGTCGACGACAGCAGCCAGGTGCCGCGGCGAGGACACGCCGATCTCGACGTCGGACCGGATCGCCGAGGAGAAATCGGCGTCGAGGCCGTGCAGCCAGGCCAGGACGGGAGCGGTGATGCCTGCCTCGCGAAGGACCAGTGCCTCCGCGATGGTGGTGACGCCGAGTTCCCGGGCTCCGGCCGACAGTGCCGTCCGCGCAACCGCAACTGCGCCGTGGTTGTATCCGTCCGCCTTGATGACCGCCATCAACGCTGCATCACCGGCAAATTCACGCAGGACACGCACGTTGTGCGCGATCGCGTCCAGATCGACGACTGCCTCCGTCTGCGGCCCTACTGCGTCGTCGAGTCGGCTCGCCTTCCCCTCCGCAGGCTCCTTCGGTGCTCTTCCCTGGGCAAGCGTCATGGCGACAATCCTGCCACCCGCGCAGAATCGGACACGTGTTCGGGTTTGAACACCCTCAATCAAGGGCAAAAGAGCGAAGCACACGCACCGACTCGCGCAGACCTCCCAGCAGCGGCGAAGCCGAAATCGGTGCTCCGGCGACATCGCTCTGACCGCCGGCAGCGGCGATGTTCGCAGCCAACGCGTGAGCCCGCGCCCCGACGGCCCCGGCTTCGAGAGGGCTCAGACCCGCCGCCAGCAACGCGCCGATCACACCGGAGAGGATGTCACCCGAGCCTGCGGTCGACGCCCAGGAGCCGCCGGCGTCGTTGACCAGGACCTCACCGCCGGGATCCGAGATCACCGTCGTATGGCCTTTCAGCAGAATCGTGACTCCGAGGCGTTCGGCGAGAGCACGCGTGGCCGCGATTCTGTCGTCGCTGAGTGGTGTGAATCGTGCGAACTCGCCGGCGTGGGGCGTCAGAAGAGTCGGCGCGGTCCGGGCTGCGACAAGTTCGGGACGTTGAGCGAGGAGGGTAAGTCCGTCCGCATCGACGACAACGGGTACATCGGTAGCCAGTACCGACGCCAGAAGCCGCGCGGCGTCGTCGTCGGTACCCATACCGGGTCCGACCACCCAGGCCTGAACCCGCCCGGCGGCTTGGAACGTCTCACTCGCAATCACCTCCGGGAACCGGGCGAGCACCTCGGCGGCGCCGTGCCCGGCGTAGCGAACCAGTCCGGAGGTCGCGGTCACCGCGGCGCCGGTGCAGAGCACTCCCGCGCCGGGATACTGCTCACTTCCCGCAACGATGCCCACCACACCCTGCGAGTACTTGTCGTCCTCCGCGCCTGGCACCGGCCACAGCGCACCGACCTCGGCCGGATCGAGCGAACCGAACGCCGGTTCGCCGACGCTCAGTCCGATATCCACGAGTTCGACACGACCGCACAGCGGAGCCGCGAGTACGTGTACCGGCTTGAGCGCACCGAATGTGACCGTCACATCAGCGGAAACCGACGGGCCGTCCACTGCGCCGGTGTTCGCGTCGACGCCGCTCGGAAGATCGACCGCCACGATCGGTGCTTCCACCTGGCCGACGAGCTCGGCTGCGTCAGGCCTCAGACCGCCGTGCCCGGAAATCCCGACGATGCCGTCGATCACCAGATCCGGCGACCCGACTTCGGCAGCGACTCGGCCACCGGCCTTCAGGAGAGCGTCGAGGCCCGACCGATGAGCGCGCGCCGGATCGAGCAACACGGCCCGAACACTCACACCTCGTTTGCGGAGCAACGCACCCGCCCACAGGGCATCACCGCCGTTGTCGCCGGTACCGACCAGAAGCGTCACCGACCGATGCGCGACCGATCCTGTACGGGAACGTAATTCGTCCGCGACGACTCGCGCGAGACCGTACGCCGCTCGACGCATCAGCACTCCGTCGGGCAGCTTGTCGAGCAGCGGCGCCTCCGCTGCTCGCACCTGATCGGCTGTGTAGTACCCACGCATGTCGGAACCCTTCAGTTGCCGTCGCTACCCTCGAAACCATGAAATCACGTCTTCGCCCGGCAATCGCGGGACTCGTCCTCGCTCTCGGCCTGGTCGGGTGCAGTTCCGGCACCGACTCCACACCATCTGCGGCCGAAACGACGGCGAGCGGACCCGTGGTGACCATCTCCGGGATGGCGTACTCCCCCGCTTCCATCACCGTGAACGTCGGCGACACCGTCACGTGGGTATTCGACGACAACGGAATGGCCCACGACGTCAACGGCCTCGGAGACGCCAAGGGCAAACTCCGCAGCCCACTCAAGAAATCGGGAACTTACACCTACACGTTCACCGAACCCGGAACCTACGACTACACCTGTACACCGCATCCCGAGATGCGCGGAACCGTCGTCGTCGAGACGCCGTAACGCACTCGGGCCCCACAGTCTTTCGACTGCGGGGCCCGAATTTCACTACGAAAACTACTCGACCGTAACCGATTTCGCCAGGTTACGCGGCTTGTCGACGTCGTATCCGCGCGCCGCGGCAACCTCGGCCGCAAAGATCTGCAACGGAACCGTGGACAGCAACGGCTGCAGCAGAGTCGGTGACGCGGGAATCTCGATCAGGTGATCCGCGTGCGCCGCGGCGACGGTATCGCCTTCCTCCGCGATGACGATAGTCGTTGCCCCGCGCGCCTTGATCTCCTGAATGTTGGACACCAACTTCGAGTGCAGGACAGCGCGACCCTGCGGCGACGGCATGACGATGATGACCGGAAGGTCCTCCTCGATCAGCGCGATCGGGCCGTGCTTGAGCTCACCGGCGGCAAAGCCCTCGGCGTGCATGTATGCAAGCTCCTTGAGCTTGAGCGCACCCTCGAGCGCCACCGGGTAGCCGACGTGACGCCCCAGGAACAGCACGGTCGACGCGTGCGCGAACTGGCGTGCCAACGCGCGCACCGGTTCTGCCGTCTCGAGCACCTTGCTGACCAACGCGGGCATAGCTTCGAGGTCGGCGTACTCGCGCGCAACCTCGTCCGGATACTTGGTGCCGCGAGCCTGCGCCAAAGCCAAACCGACGAGGTAGTTCGCGGTCACCTGCGCCAGGAAGGCCTTGGTCGACGCAACCGCGATTTCCGGTCCTGCCCGCGTGTAGAGAACGGCGTCGGCTTCGCGCGGGATCTGTGCACCGTTGGTGTTGCAGATCGCCAGGACGCGTGCCTTCTGATCCTTGGCGTGCTTGACAGCTTCGAGTGTGTCCGCCGTCTCCCCCGACTGCGAGATCGCGACAACAAGCGTCGAGCGATCCAGAACCGGGTCGCGGTAACGGAATTCGCTGGCGAGTTCGACCTCGACAGGTAGACGCGTCCAATGCTCGATCGCGTACTTCGCCAACAGTCCGGAGTGGTAGGCACTACCGCAGGCGACGACAAACACCTTGTCGACGTCGCGCAGTTCCTGATCGGACAACCGCTGCTCGTCGAGGACGATCTTCCCGTTCTCGAAGTGGCCGAGGAGCGTGTCGGCGACAGCGGTCGGCTGCTCTTCGATCTCCTTGAGCATGAAGTAGTCGTGACCACCCTTTTCGGCGGCCGCGAGATCCCAGTCGATGCGGAACGGGCGCCCCTCTGCCTCGTTGCCCGCGAAGTCGGAGATCCGATAGCTGTCCGCAGTGATCACCACTGCCTGATCCTGTCCGAGTTCAACCGCATCGCGTGTGTGCTCGATGAACGCAGCGACGTCGGAGCCGAGGAACATCTCGCCCTCACCGACACCGACGACGAGCGGCGTCGAGCGTCGGGCGGCGACAATCGTGTCCGCGTGGTCGGCGTGCGTGAAGACGAGCGTGAACGCACCTTCCAACCGACGAACCACCGACAGCGCACTCTCGATGAAATCACCTGCCGTCGGCCCCTGGGCGTACGCCCGGGCTACCAGGTGAACTGCCACCTCGGAATCCGTGTCGCTCTGAAGCTCGACGCCTGCAGCCTCGAGCTCCGCACGCAGCGGGGCGAAATTCTCGATGATTCCGTTGTGAACGACAGCCAGCTTGCCCGACGCATCACGATGCGGATGCGCATTACGGTCGGTCGGACGCCCATGCGTCGCCCACCGGGTATGACCCATACCCGACGTACCGACAAAGTGATCCGCGCCGTACTCGCCGAGCTCCGCCTCGAGGTTGGCCAACTTACCGGCCTTACGCTCGATCTCGACCCCACCGGTTCCGTCGAGAATCGCGATTCCCGACGAGTCGTACCCGCGATACTCCATTCGCCGTAAAGCCTCCACCACAACGCCCAGAGCTGGGCGGTGGCCGACGTATCCCACGATTCCGCACATGGTGACTCAGGGTACTTGGACATCGGCGGTGGGCGCATTTTGCGGTTCCACAGACATCCCCCAGCCGGTTGCAGCGTCGGCTCCGCATACACGAGACGGCTCATCGGATAACGTCTTCAACCGTGGCACCGAAACTGAAGACACTGACCCGTGAGCTGTCCAAGCGCGGCCCGCACCGAGTTCTCCGCGGCAACCTCGCCCTGGCCGGACAGCCGGGTGTCGTGTACACGCCGGAAACCGGTTTCAATCTCCCCGCCGTTGCCTTCGCGCACGGGTGGATGGTCGGGTCCCACAAGTACGAGCAGACACTCCAGCACCTCGCTTCCTGGGGAATTGTCGCAGCGGCGCCCGACAGCGAACGCGGTCCGGTCCCGTCCCATCTCGGCTTGGCTGCAGATCTTCGAGCGACGCTCGACATCTGCGTCGGCGTACGACTCGGCCCTGGCCAGATCAGCGTCCACCCCGATCGAGTCGCCTTTGCCGGTCACGGCATGGGCGCTGGCGCGGCGGTACTGGCCGCAGCGCAGCGCGGGGATGTCGGTGCGGTAGCCGCGCTGTTCCCGGCCCCGACAGCACCCAAGGCGGAGAACTACGCGTCGAAGATCACAGCGCCCGGATTGATCCTTGCCGGCCAAGACGACGTCGATTCCTTGACCAGCAATGCGCGCCCGCTGAGCGTGGAGTGGGGCGGTCCCGTCGTCGCACGCACCGTGAACGACGGCCAAGACGCCGGACTGATCGAAGGCCGCCGACTCCTCGGAGCCCTGGGCCTCGGTGGATCCGAGCGCAAGACACAGTCCGCCACACGGTGCCTGCTCACGGGCTTCCTGTTGTTCCATCTGACCGGCGACAAGAAGTACCAGGACTTTGCTGATCCTGATGTCGAGATTCCACACACGGCGCCGTTGCTCCCGGTTGAACCTCACTCCGACGCGCGGGCCAGCCAGCTGTTGCGTAAGTAGGAGTCCGTGCCCGCCCCCGACTCCGGCGGCGAGCACGGCTTCGTCGGCGTCGTCGTCGGCTCTGACGCGGATCGCAGATACGGGCCGGATCTGACCGACCCTTCCGTGTCGTTATCGGCAGACGTCGTTTCGGACGGCGGCTCCTGGCGCGATTCCTCGCTCGCCACTGCCGCTCTGCGCTCACGGAAGTCGTCGAGTTGAGAATCGAGAGTTCGACGGATCTCTTCGAAGGGCGCGTGAACGGACTTCACAGCGGACCAGCTCCGGCCAGCTCAGCGCCCGTCTCTCCGTCGGGGCCGGCGATCGACTCGTCCGGGACTGTGACAGGCGGCTCCGGGTCCGGCGCGGGCGAGACTTCGGCGGTGGTTTCAACCGGTATCTCGGGCTGGGGAATATCGGGCTGGGGAATTTCGGGTTGGGGAATTTCGGGTTGAAGTGTCGCGGGCTGGGACGCTTCTTGCGGGTATGTCTCCTGCATGACCGCGTCCTGACCGGCATCAAAAACTATTCTCGGCCAACCGTTTTCGTCCAACTCCACGGCGACCGACACAGAGTTCCCGTCAGCACCGGCGACATCGAGACTCACCCCACGACCGTCGGGCGCAATCGAGAAGCCCCATGTGTTGCCGCCGATCGAGAAAGAGATCGGCGCAGCCGCGGCACCGGATTCGATCGTCTCGGCGACCGGCAAGGTCGACGGGAAGGCGTCTGTCACCCACTGAGTCGCGGCATCAAAAGCATCGCCTACCGCGCTCGCACACTGCGCGCACGCCCTGTCGAATTCGTCGCGGGCATCCAGATACGCCGAGCGAAAAACGGTGTCCAGCCATGGCGCCGCGCCACGACCGCTGGAAGCGACGTGAGCCAGCTGATCGATCTCCCCCGCACCCAGACCGCCGATGGTCGCCCGGTCGAGGCTGGCCACCTTGAAAGCTTTGTCTGCCAAAGCCGTTCGAACAGTCCGCGCAAGTTCGTCGGCTAGCGTGATCAACAGTGGCGCCGAATCCGCATCGGACCGAGCTTCGCGCCGCGCGGCGAAGACCTGATCGACGACCGCATCCACGCCGGAAACATTCCACACTGCGGGAAGATTCTCGGCCAGGACCGTCAGCATCGCGATCTCCGCGACCGAACCGTCCACCGCCGCAGCCATGTCCGACATGTCTCGCGTCAGTGCCGCGATATCGATGCCCGCCTCTGCGCGATATGCATCCTCATAGGAGGTAAGCATCCGTTCTTCGAAACCCAACCGAGTGGCCAGGTCGTGAAATCGGCCGAAGAACTGCAGTCCGCTAGCGCCCGCTTCCAGAATTTCGTCGGGATGAGCATGTGAATCACGCAGTGCAAGAATATCTTCGAAAGAACACGGGCCGTTCGGTACTGCCTGGGCTGTAAGGCTGTTCGGTATCACGAGGCCGACCCGCCGGAGTCCCGCACCCGCCGCGCACCCTCGCGATCCGCCTCAGTGATTGCCTCAGCCGAAGAGGAAAGCCGGCGCGCCAACGTATCGAGAAGATCCGCACGGCCAGTCAAGCGAGAATTCAGGACCGCCAATGCCGACGCCAACGCGGCTCCGTGCTCGGCGTAGTCACGGCCCGAAGCGGCACCGCCCCATCGCAAACGCTTGATCGGCTCGGCAGAATCGCGCAGACCCTGGGCCACCGACACCGCATGACGTGCCAATTCATCTGTTCCAGCGCGGTCGACATCCACGAGCGCCCCCAAGTTTCAACGGAACCACTCGCACGTCGAGCGGCCTTTGACTCCTTGGACGCAGCGGGGCGCAATTGCGTTCCCTCTAAACGCGAACGCGTAATGAGGGGGCTACACCGAACCGACGATCTCGGCCAACTCGTCAGCCAGCTTCTGCGCGAGCGGAAGTTCAGTGGCCTCGACCATGACGCGGACCAGTTGCTCTGTCCCGGACGGGCGCAGGAGCACTCGACCACCGTCACCGAGAACGCGCTCGGCGTCCGCGACTGCTGCAAGTACCGACGGCGACGCTGCGACTGCCGCCTTGTCCCCGACCTTCACGTTGATCAGCACTTGCGGGAGGGTGGTCATCGTTGCAGCCAGTACGGATGCCGACTTACGCGTACGAGCCATGCGTCCGAGCAGCCTGAGACCGGTGAGAATTCCGTCGCCCGTGGTGCCGAACGCCGGCAACACAACATGGCCTGACTGCTCGCCACCGAGGCTGTACCCGCCCGCGCGCAATTCCTCCAAGACGTAGCGGTCGCCTACCGCAGCAGTCACGATGTTGATGCCTGCCTCGCGCATCGCGATGTGCAAACCGAGATTGCTCATGACAGTCGCGACGAGAGTGTTCTCGACCAACTCCCCGGCCTCGTTCATCGCGATCGCCAGAACAGCCATGATCGCGTCACCGTCGACCACCGCGCCGGTCTCGTCGACGGCCAAGCAACGGTCGGCGTCGCCGTCGTGCGCGAGGCCTAGGTCCGCCCCGTGATCGACTACGGCTTTCTGAAGATTCTCCAGGTGCGTCGATCCGCAGCCGTCGTTGATGTTGAGGCCGTCGGGATCTGCGCTGATCGCGATGACGCGAGCGCCCGCTGCTGCGTAGGCAACCGGTGCGAGCGCGGAAGCAGCGCCGTTGGCGCAGTCGACGACAACGGTAAGTCCAGCGAGTGGCTCGCTCGCCGCGCTCGCCAGATGCGCAAGGTACAGCTGAGCGGCGTCGTCGACCGCACGGACTCGGCCGATGCCGGCACCTGTCGGAAGGACCGGCGGCGCAGTGCCGTCGAGTGCAGCCTCGATCGCCACCTCGACAGCGTCATCCAACTTGTGCCCACCGGCCGCGAAAATCTTGATTCCGTTGTCCGGCATGGGATTATGCGATGCAGAAATCATGACACCGAGACTGGCGTCGAGCTTTGCCGTCAAGTATGCAACTGCCGGAGTCGGAAGGATACCCACGTCGAGCACGTCGACGCCTGCGGAACTCAACCCGGCCGTCACCGCGGCTTGAAGCATCTCACCGCTGGCGCGAGGATCGCGGCCGATCACGGCGGTCGGACGGGCATCCGAAGTGCCGGCTGTCAGTACGCTCGCCGCGGCAGCCGCCAATCTCAATGCAAGATCTGCAGTCAGATCCGAATTGGCAAGTCCACGAACACCGTCAGTACCGAACAACCGACCCATAGAATGACTCCTGAATCCTGTGAACCTCGAGAATGAAACTCGAGAATGGAATTTCTCCGAGAAACACAAGAGCGAGCGTCCGGTAACGATGGACGCCCGCTCTTGTGGTGAACAGGTGCCGAAGCAGACCCGTCGGGTCAACCTCGGCAAAGCATCAGCGCTTGGAGTACTGCGATGCCTTACGGGCCTTCTTCAGGCCGTACTTCTTACGCTCGACCGCGCGGGCGTCACGCGTCAGGAAGCCTGCACGCTTGAGGGCCGGACGATCATCAGGGGTTACCTCGATGAGTGCGCGCGCGATAGCCAGACGCAGTGCGCCTGCCTGACCGGACGGGCCGCCACCGTGCAGCAGTGCAATGATGTCGAAAGACTCGGGACGCTCGACGAGCACCAGCGGAGCCTTGATCAGCTGCTGGTGAACCTTGTTGGGGAAGTAATCCTCCAACGTACGGCCGTTGAGCTTGAACTGACCGGTACCGGGAGTCATCCGGACGCGAACGACAGCCTCCTTGCGGCGACCGACGGTCTGGACCGGGCGATCGAGGACGATCGGTGCGAGCGTAGCTGCAGCAACCTCTTCGACGACCTCGACTGCGTCAGCGGCGACAAGCTCTTCCACTGCTTCGATGTTCTCTTCGGACACGTTCTGCTCTTCCGGCGATGTCACTGTGCGACCTGCTTGATCTCGAACGGCACCGGCTGCTGCGCGGTGTGGGGGTGATTCGGGCCCGCGTAGACCTTGAGCTTGCTGCTCATTGCGCGGCCGAGCTTCGTCTTGGGGAGCATGCCGACAATGGCCTTCTCGACGAGACGATCGGGAGTCCTGTCGAGGACCTCACCGACAGTGCGGGACTTCAGGCCACCCGGGAATCCGGAGTGGTGGTAAACGTTCTTGCCCTGCAGCTTGTTGCCGCTGATGGCAACCTTCTCAGCGTTGATGATGACAACGAAGTCACCACCGTCGATGTGCGGCGCGTAGGTGGGCTTGTGCTTGCCACGCAGCAAGTTCGCTGCCTGAACGGCAAGACGGCCGAGCACCACGTCAGTGGCGTCGATGACGTGCCACGAGTGGGTCACATCTCCGGCCTTCGGGGTGTACGTAGACACAGATCTTCCTCGTCTTAATTCATTCCACTGCTGACCATGTGCGTATCGCGTAAACGATCCTCGGCGGCCAGTTGAGACCCGAGAACCGCCGGTCTCCACGCATTTCTGCCGGAGCCCTACGGCACGCCACCGATAGACGATACCGGTCTACCCGCTGCCAGGTCAAAGCGCAGCCATCTCCGCCGACAATGCCCTCGTCCGGAACCAGCAGGTAAGCGATCGACATGCGACTGCCCCGGCAACCTGACGGTACCGGGGCAGTCGGGGTGTCGTCACGACATGAATGTTGTCAGCGACCGAACCCGTTTGCGGCGATCCGGTCAGCTTCCTGCATCTTCTCCGAGCCGCTCGCCGTCGCTCCGGCGATCTGCGCGAGAACCATGTTCAGTTCTTCGGACGCCTGGGCCCAGCGGCGCTGTGCGTCGTTCCAGGCTTCGGAACCTGCCCCTTCCCAGCCTGCTTGCAGCTTGTCGACGACAACCTTGATGTCGCCCTGCTTGTCGTTGATCGCTTTTGCCTGCTGTTTCATCTGATCGGACAGCATTGCGAGGCCGCCGAAGTCGTACTTGATCCTGTCGGACATAACTGCTCCCGGTTCGGTGTGACTGGAGAGAACTTTGTGAGAACTACTGGCTGAGGACTGCTTGATCGAACGGCGAAGAACTGACGGTCAGGACATGTTCACCGTCGCGCCGCGAAGCGAGCTGACGTTGTCGTCTTCGGTCGAGTCGAAGGTTCCCGCAGCCTGTTTGATCTGCTCGCAGATGTCGGTCAGAGCAGTGTCCAACTTCAGGGCCGCGCTGTTGTATCGCTCCATGATTCCTGCGTATTCGACCTGCGCCGCACCGTTCCACGAATTGTGCGAAGCGTCGGCCTCCGACCGAACAGCGTTGACCAGTCCCCTGATGTCACCGAGATGTCCGTCGATGGTCCCCGCCGAATCGATCAATTCAGCGGTAGTTGCGGTAAAGCCCATGTCGTCCCCCTGGATTCGGTGAGTACCGTTCGGTATCGGCGACCACCCACGACGGCTTGTCCGTCGGATGTGCACCGGGGTCGAGCGGAACTCCCTGATGTGCGCTACACATACTTTGACGCGACCTCCGTGCCAACGGTTCCGGCCCGATCGAAGAATGTTTGCAGAACCGACCGATCCGGTCAGGGCGTGAATTCGAGTGACTGCCACATCCGCAGGCAGTCCGCTTCGAGACTGTCCCACTCACCGACCAGATACTGGCAGCCGATACTCACTTGCCGACCGTTGTCGACGTACACGCGCCAACGCACCTCGGAGAAATCGTCCGGAAACTCGACGTACACCACTGCCTGTTTTCCTGCGGCATCGTCGATCACAGAAAACTCTCCGAACCGCAATGGGTCCTCGAACGCCGAAAACTGCTGACGCAAAGCGGCTTCGACGGAATCGAATCCAGCACCTTCCGCAAGACGTTTCTCGATGACCACGATCTTGCGATCAGCGCCGGAACTGGGTATCAAATCGGTGCGCCCGCTCGAGGTCCCTCGTGACAGAAGCTTCCAATCGGAAGGCAGCTCTGCTGCAACGCTCCCCACCTCCACACGCGTGAGTTCCGGCGTGACACCGGACTCGATCGACGGAATCGAAGTCTTCGGCGCAGGCTTTTCCTGCTCTTTCGACGCCTCCACGATCTCGACTTTGTCTTCCGCCGCAGCTGCGACCGAGTCCGCCAACCGAGAATCGCCTCGGTCGCGAGTGGACACCACGACCGTTGCCGCGACCGCAGCGACGACGGCGAGCACCGCAAGCGCCGCCGCGAACCATCGACGGCCTCCGTGCCACCCGCCGACTCGACGGGGCGAGGAGGCAGTCGAGTCCACGGAAGGAATCGACATCGCGCCATCCGGATCGCCTACCCACCCGGCGCCAAAAGCTGAATTGTCGACGATTCGACCGGAACTGTCCCGCGCAGTTGTCTGGCGAACGAGCGTCCGAGGATCCGCCAGAGACGACGCCACCCGACTCTCGTCCAGAATTCGAATGCTCGCATGGCCGTGGGCATTCGTCGACCCACGTTCGAGCGAAGCCGCAACGGCATGGGAGCGCGGCCCGACCAACACCACAGCGTCCCGAACCGACAAGTCCCCGATTCCGGAAAACAACCCCGCAACGTCTGCGATCGCCGAGCTTTGTGCCCCGTCGATTCGGAGTTCACCGTCGACCTCAACGACAACAGAAGCGACCACCATTCCGCCACGCAGTTCGAGGACGACACACCGTGATCGCCAGGCTGTACGAGCCGACCTCGCCGCCGCGACCGACGTCGGAACGAGGACGACGTCGTGCGCCACTCGCCGTGCGGCATCGAGCAATCGCCGCCTGCGTGGGGCACCCCAGTCCGAGGGATGACTGAGATAGAGGATGTCTGCATCGACGATTCCGCACCCGTCCATCGCACTGGAGATCAGCCTGGCCAGCTCCAAGACGGTGGGGACAATCCGACCATCTACGTCGACATAATCGTCGTCGACGTAATCGATCGCATTTTCACCGGTCGTACCGGGACCCGACGCCGGTTCGCGTCTGAGGGCTGCACTGCAACAGAATTCGCGTTGACCCGAGACGACCCAGATATTGGATGCACCCCAATGTAGCGAGACCGACACCAAGGACGGAACGGTCACAGCGGTGGCATCCACGGAACTTGGACAAGTTGGGTTTGCGACCGAGAAACGTAGACCCCACGACCTTCCGGCAATGCCGACGCGCGGACGGTGCCGACGAGATTTCCCTCGTCGCGACTTCCGCTCATGATCAATCCGGCCGGTGCCATGTCGCGAATTCTCGCAATGACCGGCTCGTAGAGTGCTCTGGCCGCGCCACCGGAACGGCGGGCAATCACGAGGTGTAAACCGATGTCCTTGGAATGCGGAATGTACTCGAGCAACGGCGCCACCGGATTACCACTCGGTGTGGCCACAAGGTCGTAGTCGTCGATCAGTACATAAATCTCCGGCCCACTCCACCACGACCTTTCCCGCAATTGCTGCTGTGTTGTTTCGGCGTTCGGCATTCTGGCGGCGACGATCCGAGCCAAGTCGACCATCAACTCACCGAAGGTCGTCGACGACGCCGAGTAACCGCCGAGGTGATTCCCTTCGACCACTCCGAGTAGGGAATGCCGATAGTCACCGATAATCAGCTTGGCCTGCGCCGGTGTGTTCGACGCGATGATCCCTTCCGCTATTCCGCGCAGAAGAGATGTCTTGCCACACGCGGTGTCGCCGAATATCAAGAGGTGCGGGTGTTCCCGGAAGTCCATGTACACCGGGGCGAGGTCGGTCTCACCGAGCCCGATCGGCACGGTGAGGCACCGACCGTCGGCCGCACTCGGTGAGGGCCACCGGGTTCCGACAGCTTCGAGAAGTTCTGCCCGCGAGTACGAATCCGGAAGCATCCGCACGGTGGGCGCCGGGCGCGAATTCGACATGGCTGCAATATGTTCGACCGTCGACGCCACAGACCCACCGGAATTCTCACTACCTGGCGAACCGTCGATTCGAGGTAGTCCGGTGAGAAGATGAAGTCCGTCGCGGGTGATGCCACGACCCGGTCGACCTTCCGGCACCAGGCTGGCTTTCTGGCGACCCGCATCCGAATCTCCCGGATCACCCAATCGAAGTTCGATGCGAGTACCCAGTTGATCCTTGAGTGCCGGCCGGATCTCGGCCCACCTCGACGTCGTGACGATCACGTGCACACCGAAGGACAAACCTTGACCGGCGAGCATGTTGATCTGAGGCTCGAGTGATTCGAAATCCGAACGAACGCTGGGCCAACCATCGACGACGAGGAAGACGTCACCGTACGGGTCATCTCGGAGTCCCGCCGCCACACCTTCCCCGGCAGGATCAGCTGTTCGCAATCCTCGGAAATCAGCCATGGAGTCGATGCCGAGGTCACGAAACAGTCGCTCTCGTTTCGCGACCACACCGAGTACCTCGGCAACCGTGCGGCGGACGCGGTCGGAATCCAAGCGGTTTGCCACCGATCCGACGTGCGGCAGATCTTTCAATCCGAGGAGCGTTCCACCGCCGAAGTCGAGGCAGTAGAACTGAATCTGTTCCGGCGTGTGCGTCATGCTCAGAGACAAGATCAACGTGCGCAAGGCCGTCGACTTTCCCGACTGCGGGCCGCCGACGATCGCGAGGTTGCCCGTTGATCCGTTCAGATCGGCGACGAGAAGATCGCGGCGCTGATCGAACGGCCTGTCGACTACGCCGAAGGGTGCGCTCAGATTTCCGCGAGGTTGATCACCGGCCGCCCACCGCGGCAACAACTGGTCAAGCGTCGGGGATGCCTCGAGCGGCGGTAACCACACCTCGTGCGCGCGTGGACCGTGAGAGCGCATTCGGTCGACGAGGACTCCCATGAGAGTACGTGCATCGTCACCGATTTCACCCATGTCGATGACATCGGGCTCGACGGGAACGACAACAGCCTCTGGCCCGACCACGGGCGTCGCGGTAAACGGCAGCGGCGCGAGTTCGACGGGGGAATCTACCGAGAATCGAGTGGGCACTGTCCGCTCGCCCTCGTACGGGCCTGACACGTATGCACCTTGGAAGCGAACGATCTCGGCAGAATCGGACTTCAGGTATCCCGCACCGGGTGTGCCCGGCAGGTGATAAGCATCGGGAACGCCGAGAACGGAACGAGACTCGTTCGCCGAGAAAGTTTTCAAACCGACGCGATACGAAAGATGGCTGTCGAGACCCCGAAGCTTTCCTTCGTCGAGCCGCTGACTGGCCAGCAGCAGGTGAATATGAAGTGACCTGCCCAATCGCCCGATGGCCACGAACAATTCGGCAAATTCCGGCTGTTGACTGAGCAGTTCGGAAAACTCGTCGACAACCACGAAGAGTGCAGGCAACGGATCGAGTGCAGCGCCGGCCAGCCTCGCCTTCTCGTAGTCAGACACGTTTGCGAAGTTTCCTGCCGCACGCAGCAGTTCCTGTCGACGATTCATTTCGCCGGCGAGCGCGTCCTTCATACGATCGACCATCGCCAATTCCTCGGCAAGGTTGGTGATGATCGCAGCAACGTGCGGCGCCTCCTCCAGGCCGAGAAAGGTTGCACCACCTTTGAAGTCGATCAGGACGAGGTTCAGTGCGTTGGGTGAGTGCGTCGCGATCAGGCCGAGTACCAAGGTTCGCAGGAACTCCGACTTACCAGAACCGGTGGCTCCGATACACAGCCCGTGCGGACCCATACCGTTCTCGGCCGACTCCTTCAGATCCAGTTCGACAGGGTTTCCATCTTGTCCGACACCGATCGGCACGCGGAGTCGGTCGCGCCCCTGACGTGGCAGCCAGCCATGCTCAGGATTGAACCTCGCAACATTTCCTATCCCCAACATCTGGCTCCAGGTCCGAAGGGATCGGTCGTCGTCAGTTGCGTCCACGGCGTTCTGCGATGCCGCACGGAACGGTGCGATGCGACGTCCGAACGACTGCGCCAGGCTCGTCGTCGCGGCGTCAGGCGTCGCAAAGTTCTCGACTCCTGCGCTGCTCACCGCGCCGATCTGATCGCTACCGACGACCAGTCGCAAACCACGCGCCGCCGCCAGCCGCGGGCAGAACCCGCACAGGTCGAGGACGGTCACCGAGTCGAGCCCGGTTTCGGACAACAGGCCGGTGTCACCTTCGAGCAAGCCACCGTCCACGACCAACACGAGATGCGGAACGCCCGCACTCGCTGGAGTGTTGCGAGCAAATCGAGCACGCATCGAAAGCGTTTCCCCGAGGGAACTTTCGAACTCGAGATACGAACCGAACACCATGCGTGAAGTGCCGGCGCCGTCCTGAGATTCCGGGTGTTGCACGTGTGGGAGCCACTTGACCCACTCCCACTCGGCTTCGGTATCGGGACCGCACACCACTGCAACTTGGACGGTGTCCGGACCGTGGAAAGTGCACAGCTGCATCAACATCGAGCGGACGAGCGCTCGAGCGGAATCCCTCTGCCCCTCAATGGACATCGCAGCAAATCCGCGAAGCGAGACGGCGGTCGGCAGGTCTTTTACAACCGAATGCGCACGGACGAATCGCCGAAGTGAGACAGCAGCGACGGGTTCGAGATCCTCGACCGGCCCCGTCTCCGGAGATACAAGCCTGGTGGCCAATCGCTGTGTACCCAGACCGACCCGAACGTGGCAGTAGTCCGAGTCGGTGATCTGACGTTCCCACATCCGCACAGTCCCGGCCAGTGTCCAAAGCTGCGACGGCTCGGGATTGCTCCACTCGAGAGCAGCACGCTGCGCACCAGACGTCGCAGCAACATCGCTGCGCATCTGATCCAGGTACCGCAGGTAGTCCTTGCGGTCCTCGTTCGCTTCGGACGCTCGTGCCCCACCGCTACGACCGCCCCCGGCGAGCATCCCGAGCATCGACACCATCATCATGACCGGAAACAGCAGAGACATCGGATTGCGCGCCATGCCGGAAGAGAACATCAGCGCCACCATGCCGATCATGGCAACCACCATGATCACCGGAAGTAGTTTGGTCAGTAGGTTTCCCGGCGTGACGCGAGGAATCTCCGGTGGGGCCTGAAGCGTCACCTCGCCGCCCGGTGTACGCGGCGATTCACGGCGCGCTCGACGCCCAAATCTGACAGTGCTCAATTCACCCACCCCCATCGGTGCTGCAGCTGTTGCCGCCACGCGCCTCGTCCGACTACCGCCGGCCCGCCCCCCCAAGGCGTAGTCACGCAATTGCAAGAGAGTAGATCACAACACCGACACTCGGGTCGGTGCCACCTGTTGTCTGCGCTGTCGCCGACACAGGCGCACAGTTCATGTCGTATTGTTCGGGTGAACTGGGGTGACGTGACAGGGGAATCGCGTCATGGGAGGGGACAGATCTTGACCAGCACCACTGAAACCAGCGCTGCGCACACCGCAAACGGACGACGCGCGACCCATTCTGCCGAACTGTGCAGGTTGACGGTACTTTCAGCCCATTCGCAGGTGGATCTTGCGGTGCCGCTTCGTGTTCCACTCGCGGTGGTCATTCCGGGCATTGTGGACACAATTGTCAACCACAGCAATTTCAACGAGTTCGACCACAGCGCCGAACAATTCGAGCCCGTCGACTGGACTCTGTCGAAAGTCGGCAGGGCACCGCTGGCACCGACGCTGTCGCTGCACGAGCATGGAATCCGCGATGGGGAATTGCTCGTACTCGAGGCCGCGGACACCGCTGCCCCGCCCCCACTCTTCGACGACATCATGTACACCGTCGCGGCGACGGATGCAGACATCTACCGACGGTGGACTCCGATCACCGCGCGCATTGTCGGCTCGTCCGCCGCCCTCGTCGCTGCGCTCGTCGCGGCCCTCGCCCTGGTCCTCGGCGATACAGGTCTGATCGGCGCTGTCTGCGGTGGAGTGACGTCTTTGGTGCTCACCGTCGCCGCCGTCGTGGCAGCGCGGGTGTACGGAGACACGGCAAGCTCCATCACGCTCGGATGCACAGCGGTGCCACTGGCGTTCGTCTCCGGCGCACTCTGCGTACCCGGCACTGTTCTTTCTGCTCATCTCCTTCTCGGTTCGGCATTCGCAGCCGCGGTGAGTCTGATCTGCCTCCGTTTGTGCGGTGCCGGATTAGCCGTCTTCACCGCACTTCTCGTCGTCCTCCTTGCTGCGGTGGGCACCTTCGCCGTCGCGACGACGCTTCCCGAGGCGCGCACCGCGACCGTCAGCAGCGCGGTGATTGCTGCAGATTTGATCGTTCTCACGTTCACCGCTCGACTGTCGATGCTGTTCGCGCGACTACCGCTTCCCCCGGTTCCGACGCCGAGTAATCCCCTCGACGACGATCGCGACGGACTGCCCGAGCCCGAACTGCCCGGGCTGACCGAGTTGACTGAAAGGGCAGGGCGGGCTCGTAGCTACCTGACCGGACTGATCGTGGCCACGTCAGTGGTCGCGCTCACTGCCGCAGTCGCGCTCGCGTGGTCCTGGACCGGTCAGGGAATCGTCTGGGCGAACCTTGCTCTCGCATTCGCGACGGCCGCCGTGCTGATGTTTCGCGGGCGCACCTACGCGGGCGCACATCAGGCGGTCCCACTCATCTCGGCAGGCATCTCGGTGGTTCTCGCTCTCCTGGGCGGCATGGCATGGACCCATCGCGACCATGCATTGGTCGTCTTCGCCATCACGATGACTGTTCTCCTCCTGTCACTGATTCTGGGAATCCTCGCCCCCCAGAACACATTCAGCCCCGTGATGCGACGCGTGGCCGAACTGTTGGACCTCGCTGCGATTGCAGCAATCGTTCCGCTGATCTGCTGGGTCAGTGGGCTCTTCGCGCTCATGCGCGGTCTCTGAGCGATCGGATCTCGATGGTGATTCGACGCGCGACGAACATCTGTGCCGCACTCGTGATCGTTGTCTTCACAGTTCTCGCCGGGGCGGGTGGCGCATCGAGTGCGGTTCCTTCCCCCATCGATCCTGCAATGCTGCCGGAGGACGGTCCACCCACACCTCCCCAACCCACCGAACAACGAACCCTGTGCGTCCCCGCCGTAGCGGGTGGTGACGGCGCGGATATTCCACGTTCTCAACAGGATCTCGGATTCGATTCGGTGTGGTCGATCACCCGAGGGGCAGGGCAGCGAATTGCTGTCATCGACACCGGCGTCAGCAGACATCCCCGGCTACCGGCCCTCGAAGGCGGCGGTGACTATGTCGGGACCTCCGACGGCACCGACGATTGTGACTCACACGGAACAGTCGTCGCCGGTCTCATCGCCGCCGAGCAGGTCGACGGTTCCGGATTTTCCGGAGCTGCGCCGGACGCACAGATCATCTCGATCAGGCAGTCCAGTGCCGCTTTCTCGGTGGCCGGCCAACGCGAAGACCCTGCCGTAGCCGAGAATTCGTCTGGCTACGGAAACGTCGACACCATGGCACTGGCCGTACGTCACGCTGCTGACTTGGGTGCAAGCGTTATCAACATCTCCGAGGTCGCTTGCAAGCCCGCCGGCGACGGGATCAACGACCAACGACTGGGCGCTGCAATCGAATACGCCACGATCGCGAAGAACGCCGTAGTCGTCGCTGCTGCAGGGAACGTCGGATCCGGAGGTTGCAAGAACCAGAATCCACCGCCGGATCCCCTCGATCCCCAAGCCGATCCATGGAACTCGGTTACGACTATTGCCAGTCCTGCCTGGTACGACGACTATGTCCTCACCGTCGGGTCGGTCGACCCCAATGGCACCGCCAGCTCCTTCAGCCTCGGCGGTCCATGGGTAGACGTTGCGGCGCCCGGCACCGGAATCATCTCACTTCACCCGACGTCGCCTGGTCTGACCAACGGAGTCTACGGTTCCGACGGCGCCGTACAGTCGTTCAACGGGACCAGTTTCGCTGCGCCCTATGTCGCGGCAACCGCCGCGCTGGTCCGATCGGTTCACCCGGAACTGACTGCACTTCAGGTCATGCAACGTATCGAAGCCACCGCCCACGCCCCGGCGCAGGGTTGGAATCCCTACGTCGGTCACGGCGTCATCGATCCACTCGCCGCGGTAACGGGCGAATTGGCACCGGGGGAACGCGTCAAGGTCAATCATCAGTCGGTAACGATCGATCCCCTACCCACGCCGCCGACCCCCGACAACCGATCTCGCGACGCGGCACTCGTCGGAGCCGGAACGGTCGGCACCCTAGCCCTACTGACGCTATTGGCGTCGATGCCCATTTGTCGAGTAATTCGTCGGAGACTTCCCGAACGACGGGACGTCGATCTCTGAACCGTCAACGGTGTTCAGTTCACTGGAGCGGCCGGCGTTGAATCGGGGGCGACTCCGTCGTGAGCTATCAGTGCATTGCTCTTCTCGAGCGCCGGACCTGATGCAAGTAGATCGAGCATCTGCCAAGGCGCACGATCAGGCGTTCGCGTCAATCCGAGCGCGCGAGCAGAGGTTTCGTCCGGCACTCCGTATTTCACACCGGTATCCGCTACGTAGAACACTCCGTCGTGTCTGGTGCTGTTCGTCTCGATTCCAGTCGCTTGAACAAAACCGCCGAAGCCCTGTTCGACGTGGACGCTGTCGAGATTGTCGCCCGATCCGTCCGCCTGCGCCAAGGACACCAACTTGCCACCCTCCGGGATCGGAACCTGCAATCCAGCGACGAGTTTCAATGTTGCAGAACTACTTTCGCCGCCGTCGACCGCAGGTGAGGGAGCCCATTCCAGACATCCGACAGGTGCGCCATGATCATCGACGATCTCCGGAACCACCTGCGGCAAAGAGTCGACGGCCAGCTCCCTCACCGAGGGAATACGACTGATGGCATCAGGGGTGACGCTCGCGATCCCGGTGGCGCCCTGCGAATCCGAGAAGTAGATCAGTTGGGCGAGCGCCGCACCGACCTTCTGGATACCGTTCTCGAGCACCACGTAGTACTGCAGGTCCGCGCCCACCGAAACCTGAACGACGGAGCCGACAGTCTTGTTCTGCAGCGGGAACCGGGGCGCTGATCCCAGTTCGCGGATTCGCGGAGCCTCGATGCGCGGAACTTCGGGGATCGAATTGAGAAATCCGGCACTGATCGGTCGCGCCTGTGCTCCTTCCAGCCCCAAAGCCCGCATGATCGCCGGATTGTCCACATCGATTTTCGCTCGCTTCCCGTCGTATACGAGAAAGTGATCGGAACCCGACTTCACCAGGAATGCACGGTCCCTCGTCAGATATGTCGTGTTTTCACCGACATTGGACGAGCCGACCAGGACCGAAGTCGTCAACGATTTTCTCCCGTCGGATCCGACGGAATCGCATACCGTCCACAAGGCGTTGCTCGGGTCGGCTGATTCCGGCAGCGCGGACGGTGCGCCGGGAATGCCGACGAGCGCGCCCCTCGGTTTCGCCTCGACCTCAGACGCCTTGACAATTGCCGGTTTTCCTGGCGAACCCAGAATCAGTCGGGCGGAGGCCAAGTTCAGCACAGGGCGAAAAGTACCCTCCATGGCGACGAACATTGCGCCAGATTCCTTTGCAACAACGATTTCTGCATCGCCGATTTTATCCTGAGGTCGAAACAGAGCGAGTACCGCGCAACCCGCCAATCCCAGTGCAGCGAGGACTATTCCGACGGTGAAGGCGCGGGACTGTGACCGCATCGGATCGTGAAGCATCCGCACGTCTCGTCTGACCAGCGCATGTTCCATCCGCCTGACCAAGAATCGGTACCCGTTGACCTGCCAGCGCGTGGTAGGTGTTGCAGCCATCATTCCCCCCGTGCCTTACATCCCCTTGCGAAGACACAGTACAGTTTGGCTGGGGCGGAAATTTTCGGGTAGTTCGCAGGTCAGGTATCGGGGAGGAACCGTGGACCGATCGCGGTTGAAGCATTGGCCGTCGTCACACAGGATTTCGACGCACGAATTCGTGTCGGCACAGATTCTCGGAATCAGTGCAGGCGGAATCGCGATGGCCAGTGGGCTGGATTGGCTCTGGGCGCTGGCAATCGGTTGTGTGGTTGCCGGATCAATGCTCCTCCATGTGGGCGGTTGGTCGGTAATGTCCTGGATTGTCAAGTACTTTCGCTATTTGCGCCGCAAGGACGTCGACGGCAGCACGATCGTCAGTTTTCACACTCCCTCCGAACAGTCGATCGGGCTCCGAGTGGACGGATCTTCACTCGTCGCCGTCGTCGAGATCGCTCCCCCACGCGACTACCTGACCAGGATCGGGCGTCATTCATTCGACGCTTCCCACCTTCTGCCCACGGCAGCCCTGGTCAATTGTCTGTATCAGCACGACATCTCACTCACCGGCATCGACATTGTCAGTCATGGATACCGCGCCGCATCAGGAACGCCGGCCACCGAAGTCTACGAACGTCTCATCGGGCCACTACCAGCCACCGCCACCAGAAGTGTTTGGCTTGCACTACGTTTCGACGCTTTGGAGGGTGGTGCGGCAGTCGAACGCCGAGGCGGGGGCGAACAGGGCGCGGGCCGCGCGATCGCTGTTGCCGCCAATCGTGTCATCCGGGTGCTCGATTCGGCGGGATGCAAGGCGCGGATCCTGACCGCACCGGAGATCGCGTCGTCCACTGCCCAGGTCACAAGAGGAGTCGCCAGCCACGAGGTCACCGAAACGTGGCGAAGTACCCCCTTGCCTGGTGTGTCCAACGTCGGATACGGAATCGAACCCCGTTTCATCACCACCTCGACCCTGACCCGAGTATGGGCAGTGGCAACGGTCGGGACGTCCGTGACAATTCGGTTGCGCCCCACGGGCGAACGCGGAGAAGCGAAGGTCAGTGCGACATGTCGCTTCACCACGCGCAATCCACCTGAGAACGCACCGCTGGCCGGTTTGGTCTCGCTTCGTGGGCGCCAGCGCGACGGATTGCTGACCAACCTGCCAACCGCATTGGCCGCGCTGGACCGCATCACGCCGCACATTCGCATGGACGGGGGCACACTCGACTCACTCGCTCTACCTCTTGCCGGGTGCGGCCAGCTCATCGGCTCGGACCGAAACGGGCACGGTGTCGCGGCCAGAATTTCGGGGCCGGGCGTCAACACCGTTTTTGTCGCCGGCGAACTCTATCTGGCTCAGCAATTGATCTTTCGAGCCATCGCGACCGGCGCACTGGTACTCATCCACACCGATCGACCGGAAGCATGGACCGCGCTCACCGACTCCATGGGAGTGCCTGACCGACTCCGCGTGTCCGGGCAGGGTGGTGGGCTCGAGGGCGCTTTCAACACTGTCGTGTTCGACGGAGTCGAGGGGTTACCGCCGCGTGCCGGCGTGACCGCGATCTACGTGTACGGACATCCACGCCAATGGCCTCGGATCGACCCTGAAATCTCGATAGTCCAGCCATTCGCACTCGGTGACAAGATCACAGTCGAAACCGGCCGCACGCGCGTCGAACTGACTCTGGTAACCATTGCTTCCGAGACCTCGTTCATCGGCCGTCCTCGAGCCGGCGACGCTCACCAGATGGCGTGATCGCGTATGTCCAAGATCAGCCAGGATAGGGATCACTCGCACGCTGCATCCGCAATCCGCTCCCCCACCAATGCAATTCACGAATCATCTTCTCGCTCGCATCGATCGCGATCGAATCGACGCCGTACGGCTCGTGTCCGAATTGCTTGCGTACCCGGTGAATGGTCACGCTTTGACGCACCGAGACCATGTGCAGCTCCGCCACTACTTGCCTCAGTTGTTCGACGGCCCGAACACCACCTGAAATCCCGCCGTAGGACACGAATCCGATCGGCTTGGCACGCCACTCGTGTTTCACGGAATCGAATGCGGTCTTGAGGGCAGCCGGGTACCCGTGGTTGTATTCGGAGGTCACAGCAACAACCGCGTCGGCTCGTCCGATTCGCTGGCGGAAAACCTCCGTGGCAGGTGAATCCGAGAAATCCTGGGGCAACGACAGCTCTCTGAGGTCGATCACCGATACGTTCCACGACGGGTTCGCGGTTGCGCGCTCGACAAACCAATCCGCCACTGCTCGTCCTATTCGCCCCTCGCGGACCGAACCTACGATGACTTCGACCTTCAAAGGTGCCATGAACGTCGATGCTAGCGACTCGTCACGCAGTGATCCCGTCCGTGATGAGTGCGGCCAGTTCCCGATACGCGCTGGCATCGTCCAACCCGGTAGCCCGATAGACCGCGCGTTGCTGGATCCGAACCATTGTCGCTGCGGCCGCATCAGCGACAAATGACGCGTGTACCCGCCGGAATGCGCCCGAATCCACCCCCTCGACGATGAGCGCTCGCACACGATCCGCGGCGATCGACGTGTTCTTCTCGTAAACCTGACTCGCCGACACCGATTCAGCCAGGTCTTCCATGAATTGACGGGACGCCGCGGTCAGTTGATCACCGACTGCTTCGAGATACACCGCGACTCGACGAGTCGGTGCCGCTTCGGCAGCGACGGCACTCTCCACCGCATCGGTCGCCGCACGGAAGAAGTGCACCGTCACAGCCCGCACCAGATCCTCTTTGCCGGCCGCCACGGTGTACAAGGTGCTCTTGGAGCAGTGCAGACGAGCTGAGATCTCGTCGAGCGTGAGGTGGGCGAAACCCTCGCTCAAGAACAGTTCGACCAATTGATCGAACAACTCTGCCCTGCGCGCAGTCGTCTTGTGAACCAGCCTTGCCATACGCAAGACAGTACTGCAGTATCGTTCTCAGTACTACTACCTAGCTAGGAGCCGACCGTGCCCGTCGAACGCCTGATGCCCAGCCAAGAAGCTCGCGATCTCATCGAACTGACGCGTGATGTCGCGGACAAGGTACTCGCGCCCAAGGTCAACGAATACGAGAAGGCCGAGAAGTATCCCGAAGGCGTATTCCCCGCACTCGGACAGGCAGGCCTGCTGAGCCTTCCGTATCCCGAGGAATTCGGTGGCGGCGATCAGCCGTACGAGGTGTACCTCCAAGTCCTCGAAGAAATCGCCTCGCGCTGGGCAGCGGTTGCAGTGGCGGTGAGCGTGCACAGCCTCTCATGCTTCCCACTGTTCACCTTCGGCACCGACGAACAGAAGGCCCGCTGGCTGCCGGACATGCTGGGCGGCAACACCATCGGCGCATACAGCCTTTCCGAAGCGCAGGCCGGATCCGACGCCGCCGCATTGTCGTGCAAGGCGACGGCCACCGACGGTGGCTATCGCATCAACGGCTCGAAGGCCTGGATCACCAACGGCGGCAAGGCAGACTTCTACAACCTCTTCGCCCGCACCAGTGACGACGGCTCTCGCGGCATCTCCTGCCTCCTGGTGGACAAGGACACCGAAGGCCTCAGCTTCGGCAAGCCCGAGGAGAAGATGGGACTGCGCGCGGTCCCCACTGCATCCGCGAATTACGACGACGCCTTCGTCCCTGACGAGCGGTTGATCGGTCAGCGCGGCCAGGGATTGCCGATCGCCTTCAGCGCGCTCGACTCCGGCCGGCTCGGAATCGCTGCTGTTGCCGTCGGAATCGCTCAGGGCGCACTCGACGACGCGGTCGCTTACGCGAAGGAGCGCAAGGCATTCGGCAAGCGGATCATCGATCACCAGGGCCTCGGATTCGTCCTCGCGGACATGGCGGCCGCAGTTGACTCCGCGCGAGCCACTTACCTCGATGCAGCCCGCCGCCGCGACGCCGGAGTTCCGTATTCGCGCAACGCCAGCGTCGCCAAGCTCGTTGCCACCGACGCAGCAATGAAGGTCACCACCGACGCCGTTCAAGTATTCGGTGGGTATGGCTACACCCAGGACTTCCCCGTCGAGCGCTACATGCGCGAGGCCAAGATCACGCAGATCTTCGAGGGCACCAATCAGATTCAGCGTCTGGTCATCGCGCGCCAATTGGCGGGATAGTCGTCTACGTGAAATGCCCTCCCACGCAGAGTGGGAGGGCATTTTCTATCAAGGCGGTCAGTCGCCGCAGCACCCGCCCGAAGACGGAATCTCGCGAGTTTCACGGGTAATCGCGTTGCGGGCAGCCAGTTCCGAGTAGTCGGGGTAGTCCACGCGAACCAACGAAAGTCCGTGCGCCGGCGCAACGAGGATCGAACTCGACCGCGACGTTTCGTCGAGCAAACCTGCCAACCAGTCGGCGGTGCGGCGTCCCTCACCGACCGAGAGGACTGCCCCGACAAGACTCCGGACCATCGACCAGCAGAACGCATCGGCATTCACGTACGCCGTGAACACCGTGCCCTCCTGCGCCCAGTCGAAGCGTTGCAGCTCCCGCACCGTCGTAGCGCCTTCTCGACGCTTGCAGAATGCCGCGAAGTTGTGCAGGCCCAGAAGCCGATTCGACGCTTCTTGCATCGCTGTGAGATCGAGTGGTTTGGGGTACGACACCGTATCGCGCGCGCGTAGGGGTTCCACTCCGAATGCCGCGTTGGTCACCCGGTACTCGTAGTAGCGTCGCATCGCCGAGAAGCGCGCATCGAAGTCACCCGGAACCACCGAGATCTGTTTGACCCGAACGTCCTTGGGCAGGAAGCGTGCAAGTCTGCGCACGAGTCGCGACGGATCGTCGGGGAGCAACTCGCCCTGGACGTCGACGTGCGCTACCTGCCCCGTGGCGTGAACGCCGGCGTCCGTGCGACCGGCAACAGTCAGCTGAACCGGTTGCCGTAGTACCGTTCCCAACTTGTCTTCGATCTCACCGCACACGGTGCGCAGATCGGTTTGACGGGCCCAGCCCGAGAAGTCGGTGCCGTCGTAGGAGATGTCCAGCCGCAATCGAACGAGCCCGCCGTCCCCGATGGGGGCGGCGGGCTCGTTCGATTCAGCGTGTGCCGAAACCAAGGGAGACTAGTCCTTCTTGGCCTCTTCGGCCTCGGGAGCGTCGGCCGCAGTTGCGGTCTCGTCCTCGATAGCCTCGACGACTGCGTCAGCGTTCTCGACCTCAGCCTCGGTCGCGTCGGCCTCTACGGCCTCGACGACGTTCTCTGCGGCGGGAGCTTCCTGCGAGGACTTGACGCGACGAGCGCGGTCAGCCTCGGAGGTGACGGTCTTTTCCTTGACGAGCTCGATGATTGCCATCGGAGCGTTGTCGCCCTTGCGGGGGATCGTCTTGATGATGCGGGTGTATCCACCGTTACGGTCCGCGTAGAACGGGCCGATCTCGGCGAACAGGGTGTGAACGACATCCTTGTTGCGGATGACCTTCAGCACCTCACGACGGTGAGCCAGCGTGCCGGCCTTCGCGTGCGTGACGAGCTTCTCGGCGTAGGGGCGCAGTGCCTTGGCCTTGGACTCGGTGGTGGTGATGCGACCGTGCTCGAAGAGCGCGGTAGCCAGATTGGCGAAAATCGCCTTCTGGTGGGAAGCCGACCCGCCGAAGCGGGCACCCTTCTTGGGCTTGGGCATGATGATCTCCTAGTAAAGGACCTGAGCTGCTACAGCTGTTCGGTCTCGGCGTAGTCCTCGGTACCTTCGGCATCGCCGAAGGAACCGGCATCAGTGTCACTCCACGTTCCGGTGGCGGCGTCGTAGCCGGCAACGGTGGTGGGATCGAAGGATGCGGGGCTGTCCTTGAGGGACAGGCCGAGCGAATGCAGCTTGACCTTGACCTCGTCGATGGACTTCTGTCCGAAGTTGCGGATGTCGAGCAGATCGGACTCGGTACGGCCGACAAGCTCACCGACGGTGTGAACACCTTCGCGCTTGAGGCAGTTGTAGGAGCGGACCGTGAGGTCCAGATCCTCGATGGGGAGTCCGAAGGAAGCGATGTGATCGGCCTCGGCGGGCGAGGGTCCGATCTCGATTCCTTCTGCTTCGACGTTCAGCTCACGGGCCAGGCCGAAGAGCTCAACCAGGGTCTTGCCCGCCGAAGCGAGCGCGTCCCGTGCGGTGATGGAGTTCTTCGTTTCCACGTCGAGAACGAGCCGATCGAAGTCGGTGCGCTGTTCGACGCGAGTGGCCTCCACCTTGTAGGTGACCTTGAGCACCGGCGAGTAGATCGAGTCGACCGGGATACGGCCGATCTCTGCGCCGGACGCCTTGTTCTGGACGGCGGGGACGTAGCCACGACCGCGCTCGACAACGAGCTCGATCTCCAGCTTTCCCTTGTCGTTCAGGGTGGCGATGTGCAGATCAGGGTTGTTCACGGTGACGCCTGCCGGGGGCACGATGTCGCCTGCAGTAACAGCGCCGGGGCCCTGCTTGCGGACGTACATGGTGACCGGCTCGTCCTCTTCGGAGTTCACGACGAGGCCCTTGAGGTTCAGGATGATGTCGGTGACATCTTCCTTCACTCCCGGGACGGTGGTGAACTCGTGGAGAACGCCGTCGATACGGATGCTGGTGACAGCAGCGCCGGGGATCGACGAGAGCAGCGTGCGGCGCAGCGAATTGCCGAGCGTGTACCCGAAACCTGGCTCCAGGGGCTCGATGACGAACTTCGAGCGGTTATCAGCGATGACCTCTTCGGTCAGCGTGGGTCGCTGAGAAATGAGCATTGGTATTTCCTCCTGTACGGACGTCCACTATTTGACGCCCACGATGGGAAAGGGCCTGCGGCCCTGTGAGTGGTTGAGGAGTCCGGAGACTCCTCAACCACTCACGGGGTGCGAAGCGCCTTACTTCGAGTAGTACTCGACGATGAGCTGTTCCTGCAGAGCGATGTCGATCTGCGCGCGCTCGGGAAGCTGGTGAACCAGGATCCGCAGACGCGAGCCGACAACCTGCAGCCACCCGGGAACCGGGCGATCGCCGACGGTCTCACGCGCAACCTGGAACGGAAGCGTGGAGAGCGACTTCTCCTTGACATCGATGATGTCGTACTGCGATACGCGGTAGCTCGGGATGTCGACCTTCTTGTTGTTCACGAGAAGGTGACCGTGCGTGACCAGCTGACGTGCCTGACGGCGCGTGCGAGCGAGGCCTGCGCGGTACACGACGTTGTCGAGACGCGACTCGAGGATGCGAAGCAGGTTCTCGCCGGTCTTGCCGGGGCGGTTGTTCGCCTCCTTGTAGTACAGGCGGAACTGCTTCTCCATGACGCCGTAGGTGAAGCGAGCCTTCTGCTTCTCCTGCAGCTGGAGCAGGTACTCGCTCTCCTTGATACGCGCGCGGCCGTGCTGTCCGGGCGGGTACGGGCGACGCTCGAATGCCTGGTCGCCTCCAACGAGGTCGACGCGCAGACGACGCGACTTGCGGGTGATGGGTCCGGTATAACGTGCCATTTTCTTCTACCTATCCTTCCCGCTATACCCGACGCCGCTTGGGCGGACGGCAGCCGTTGTGCGGCTGGGGGGTTACATCGGAAATGGTGCCGACCTCGAGGCCAGCAGCCTGGAGGGAACGGATTGCGGTCTCGCGACCGGATCCCGGTCCCTTGACGAAGACGTCAACCTTCTTGACACCGTGCTCCTGCGCCTTACGGGCAGCGCTCTCAGCAGCAAGCTGAGCGGCGAAGGGAGTCGACTTACGCGAACCCTTGAAGCCGACGTGTCCCGAAGACGCCCAGGAAATAACATTTCCGGCGGGGTCCGTGATGGACACGATGGTGTTGTTGAAGGTGCTCTTGATGTGAGCGGCGCCGTGCGGGATGTTCTTCTTATCCCTGCGACGCGTCTTCTGGGTCTTCTTCGGACCGGTGCTACGTGACTTCGGGGGCATTACTTCGCCTTCTTCTTGCCGGCAATGGTGCGCTTCGGACCCTTACGGGTACGGGCGTTGGTCTTGGTGCGCTGACCACGCACGGGCAGACCACGACGGTGGCGCAGGCCCTGGTAGCAGCCGATCTCGATCTTGCGACGGATGTCGGCCTGAACCTCGCGGCGAAGGTCACCCTCGACCTTGAGCGACTCCTCGATGTACTCGCGGAGCTTTGCCAGGTCCTCGTCCGAGAGGTCCTTGCTCCGGAGATCCGGGCTGACGCCGGTGGCGTCAAGGATTTCCTTGGAGCGGGTACGGCCGATGCCGTAGATGTATGTCAGTGCGATCTCCATGCGCTTTTCGCGAGGAAGATCAACACCAGAGAGACGTGCCATGGTGGCATTTCCTTATCGGTGTGCGGAGGTCTGCTCCCAGCCCTTCCCCTGTGCCTCTTGCCGAGTACCGACGCCCGAAGGCGCAGATGATCTCATCAACTAACTCAGTGGGGCCCCGGCCTCCGTGCCGGGGGTGAACCATTGTCCGACCTTGGCGATCGGTGAACGATCGCGTGGGGTCTCGTCAACAATGGCTGGTACTGGGAGGTCTTCTTTGCTTGTTGCCAAGCAGATCTTCGAAAAGCTAGATCTAGCCCTGACGCTGCTTGTGACGCAGGTTCTCGCAGATCACCATGACTCGACCGTTACGGCGAATCACTTTGCACTTCTCGCAGATCTTCTTGACGCTCGGCTGAACCTTCACGTCTTCTGATCTCCTGTTTTGTCGCAGCCCGCCGCGATGAACCGCGGCAGACATACTTCTCCCTGACCCAGGTCAGGTCCGGGAAGTTCGTTACTTGTAGCGGTAAACGATGCGTCCGCGCGACAAATCGTAGGGCGAGAGCTCCACGACAACGCGATCTTCCGGGAGGATGCGAATGTAGTGCTGACGCATCTTTCCGCTGATGTGGGCGAGGACCTTGTGGCCATTCTCGAGCTCAATGCGGAACATCGCATTGGGCAGCGGCTCGACTACTCGTCCTTCGACCTCGATGGCCCCGTCTTTCTTAGCCATATCCTCCGCGATCCGTTTGGTTTGGCATGCTTCGTGCATCGGCTTCCGTTACATTGGCACG
Source organism: Rhodococcus sp. MurmanLake-1 (assembly GCF_056945715.1). NCBI lineage: Bacteria > Bacillati > Actinomycetota > Actinomycetes > Mycobacteriales > Nocardiaceae > Rhodococcus > Rhodococcus sp. MurmanLake-1. The sequence goes on from NZ_JBWZNF010000001.1 coordinate 1,323,435, forward strand.
CAATGGAAAGATCGTCGGCACTTCGGGGGCCCGATCCCGGAGCGATCCGGGCGTAAGCACACGAACTATCGACGCGCATAGCGCACCGCCTAGCCATGTTACGCGATGTAAACGACCAGGCCAAATGCGCCTCCGGTCAGGGTGACGACGCACACCGCTCCCCCATCGAAAAAGTCCCAGCCTCGACATGAGGCTGGGACTTCTCGAACGTGAATCATGCTCGCTGCCAACACTTGTCAGCAACGGCGTCAACTACTCCGGCCGGAGTGTGAGAATCCGCGGACCGTCCTCGGTCACAGCGACAGTGTGTTCCCAGTGCGCCGCACGGGACCCGTCAGTCGTCACAACGGTCCAGTCATCGTCGAGAATCACCGTGTCGGTGGTGCCGAGCGTCAGCATCGGCTCGATCGCGAGGCACGATCCGACAACCAGTTCAGGACCCTTACCCGGGGCACCTTCATTGGCGAGGAACGGATCCATGTGCATTTCCCGACCGATTCCGTGTCCACCGTATCCGTCGACGATGCCGTAGGAACGACCGTGCAACTTCTCGGCGGCATGAGTACCGACCTCGATCGCGTGCGAAACATCCGTCAGACGGTTACCGGCGATCATCGCCGCGATCCCGGCTTCCATCGAAAGCCGAGTGGCTTCGCTGAGTTCCTGATCGGCGACGCTGATCTCACCGACACCGAACGTCCAGGCAGAGTCACCGTGCCAACCGTCGAGGATCGCGCCACAGTCGATGGAAACGAGGTCGCCTTCAGCCAGGATGTCCTGGGCTGAGGGGATCCCGTGAACGACGCGATCGTTGACCGAAGAGCAGATCGAACCGGTGAAGCCGTGGTACCCGAGGAACGAGGGCACGGCGCCGGCGTCACGAATGACCGATTCTGCGACCGCGTTCAATTCCAAAGTGCTGACACCGGGCTTTGCCGCAGCGCGCACCGCCACCAGGGCCGAACCCACGATCGCACCGGCAGCAGCCATCGCGTCGAGTTCGCCCGCGGAGCGGAACGGAACAACCTTGCGTTTACGCCCGAAGACCATTACTTACCCAACGCTGCCAGTGCGCGTGCGTTGACTTCTTCGACCTCGCCGATCGCGTCGACGGAGACGATGCTGTCCTTGTAGTAATCGAACAGCGGTGACGTCTCGTCGCGGTAGACCCGGAGTCGGTTGCGAATGACGTCCTCGGTGTCGTCTGCACGACCGCGGGCGAGCATGCGCTCGACCACGATGTCCTCGTCGACGACAAAAGAGAGAACACCGTCGAGCTTGGTGTCGAGATCCTTCAAGATTCCCTCGAGTGCCTGAGCCTGTTCGACCGAGCGCGGAAATCCGTCGAGAAGGAAACCGTTTGCTGCGTCCGGTTCTGCGACGCGAGCCTTCACCATGTCGTTGGTGATCGAACTCGGTACGAGTTCGCCGGCGTCGATGTACTTCTTTGCTTCCACACCGAGAGCGGTGGCCTGACCGATGTTCGCGCGGAAGAGATCACCCGTGGAGATATGGGGAACGCCGAACTTCTCGGACAAGATAGCGGCCTGGGTGCCCTTGCCGGCACCGGGAGGACCAAGGAGGACAAGTCTCACTTGAGGAACCCTTCATAGTTACGCTGCATTAGCTGACTCTCGATCTGCTTCACGGTGTCCAGGCCGACGCTGACCATGATCAGCACCGCGGTGCCACCGAACGGCAGGTTCTGCGCGCCGCCGCCATTCCCGATGTCGAGGAACAGGTTGGGCAGAACAGCAATGGTGCCGAGGTAAATCGCACCCGGAAGGGTGATGCGACTCAGCACGTAGTTGAGGTAGTCCGCGGTCGGCTGACCTGGTCGGATACCGGGGATGAAGCCGCCGAACTTCTTCATCTCGTCGGCGCGCTCTTCGGGATTGAAGGTGATGGCGACGTAGAAGTACGTGAAGAAGACGATCAGGCCGAAGTAGATCGCGATGTACACCGGGTTGGCCGGGTTCACCAGGTAGGTGTTGATGAGGCGCTGCCACCAACTGGGGTCGACCGCTGTACTGGCCGAAGTCAGCTGTGCGATCAAGTTCGGGAGGTACAGCAGTGAAGACGCGAAGATCACCGGGATGACGCCGGCCTGGTTCACCTTCAGAGGCAGGTACGTCGAGGATCCGCCGTACATCTTGCGTCCGACCATCCGCTTTGCGTACTGAACCGGGATCCGGCGCTGACCCTGCTCGACGAAGACGACACCGGCGATGATCAACAGCGCTGCGAGGCAGACGAAGGCGAAGACCAGTGGACCGCGGCTGTCGAGAATCGACTTGCCCTCGCTCGGGATACGCGATGCGATACCGGCGAAGATGAGGAGCGACATACCGTTACCCACGCCACGTTCGGTGATGACCTCGCCGAACCACATGACCATGGCAGCACCGGCAGTCATGACCAGCACGATGATGGCAAGACCGAAGATCGACTTGTCGGCGATGATGTCGTCACAGCCCTGGAGCAACTGTCCGCGTGCCGCAAGAGCGACGATGCCGGTCGACTGCAGGATTGCCAGAGCGATGGACAGGTAACGCGTGTACTGCGTCATCTTGGCCTGACCGGACTGGCCTTCTTTTCGAAGTTCCTCGAACTTCGGGATCACCACGGTCAGCAGCTGCACGATGATGCTTGCCGTGATGTACGGCATGATGCCGATCGCAAAGATCGACATCTGCAGCAGAGCGCCACCGGAGAACAGGTTGATCAGCGAGTAGATACCTGCTGAGTCACCGGAGTTGGCGATATCGATGCACTGACGCACGCGGCCGTAGTCGACACCTGGGGACGGAATGAGAGCGCCGACCCGATACAGAGCCACCAAGCCGAGGGTGAAGAGGATCTTCCGCCTCAGGTCTGGGGTCCTGAGGGCCGAGACGAAGGCGGAAAGCAAAGATCCTCCTGGCACGACGGTAGGGAGACAGATCGTTTGACCTGTCGAACTTTTGAACTCTAACAGTGAGCATTTGGGAACTAAGCGGGCAGACCACGAAAACCGGGTAAGCCGAAGATACATTTGCCACTCGGTGACCAGAATACTGGCCCATCCGAGGCATGCACGACCAATCTGTGACAAGACCTGGTAGACGCCGATGGCCGCAGCGCAGCAAACGCTGCGCTGCGGCCATCGGACTAGCTACGCGTGATTACTCACAGCTCGGTGGCGGAACCACCGGCAGCAGCAATCTTTTCCTTGGCGGAACCGGTGAACTTGTCGACGGTCACCTGAACGGCAACTGTCAGTTCGCCGTCGCCCAGAACCTTGACGAGCTGGTTCTTGCGGACTGCGCCCTTGGCAACGAGATCCTCGACCGTGATTGCTCCACCTTCGGGGAACAGACGGGCGATGTCGCCGACATTGACGACCTGGTACTCGGTGCGGAACGGGTTCGTGAAGCCCTTGAGCTTGGGCAGACGCATGTGAAGCGGCATCTGTCCACCCTCGAAGCCCACGCGCACGGTGTTACGTGCCTTGGTGCCCTTGGTACCGCGACCTGCGGTCTTACCACGCTTGCCGCCCTCACCGCGTCCAACACGAATCTTGTTGGACTTGGATCCCGGAGCGGGGCGCAGGTGGTGCAGTTTGATGGTCATGGTTAGACCTCCTCAACTGTTACGAGGTGGCGCACCACGTTGATCAGACCGCGGTTCTGTGCGTTGTCCTCACGAACAACGGCCTGACGGATGCCCTTGAGACCGAGCGTGCGCAGAGAATCCTTCTGGTTCTGCTTGGTCCCGATGATGCTCTTGATCTGAGTGACCTTGAGATCTGCCATTACTTCACACTCCCAGCAGCCTGTGCGCGAGCGCGAAGCATGCCGGCGGGTGCAACCTCTTCGAGGGTGAGGCCGCGGCGAGCCGCAACTTCCTCGGGACGCTGCAGACCCTTGAGCGCAGCAACGGTCGCATGCACGACGTTGATGGCGTTGTCGCTACCGAGCGACTTCGACAGGATGTCCGCGATACCAGCGCACTCCAGCACGGCGCGCACAGCGCCACCGGCGATAACACCGGTACCGGGGCTTGCCGGGCGAAGCATGACGATGCCGGCAGCAGCCTCACCCTGAACGGGGTGAGTGATGGTGTTGGCGATCATCGGGACGCGGAAGAAGCTCTTGCGAGCCTCCTCGACACCCTTCTGGATGGCCGCGGGAACTTCCTTGGCCTTTCCGTAGCCGACGCCGACCAGTCCGTTGCCGTCTCCGACGATCACCAGAGCGGTGAAGCTGAAGCGACGACCACCCTTGACGACCTTGGAAACGCGGTTGATCGTGACAACGCGCTCGATGAACTGTGACTTCTCCGCAGCGTTTCCGCCACGGCCACCGTCGCGACGGTCACGGCCGCCACCACGGTTGTCCCCACGAGCGTTGCTGTTGTCACCGCTGTTGGGGCCATTCTGTCCGGCGGGTCCGCTTCCGCCGTCACGCCTTTGACGTCCCGGCATCAGGCTGTCCTTCCGTTGAAAATGTTGGTCATCAGAACTTCAACCCGCCTTCGCGAGCCGCGTCTGCCAGGGCCGCGATGCGACCGTGGTAGCCGTGTCCGCCGTGGTCGAAGACAACTGCTTCCACGCCGGCAGCCTTGGCGCGCTCGGCGATCAGCTGACCGACCTTCGCGCTCGCAGCCTTCTTGTCGCCTTCTGCCACGCGCACGTCTGCTTCGATGGTCGACGCGGAGGCCAGGGTGTGGCCGGCCAGGTCGTCCACGAGCTGGACGTGGATGTGGCGCGAGGACCGGTTGACGACCAAGCGGGGACGCTCGGGCGTGCCGGAGACCTTCTTGCGGAGACGGAAGTGACGACGCGTCTTCGAGAGACGACGCTTGGTGGACGCATCCTTGCCCAGCGGAATCCGCTTGGCTTTCTGGTTTGCAGTCTGGCTCATATCACTTACCCGTCTTTCCGACCTTGCGGCGGATCTGCTCACCCTCGTAACGCACGCCCTTACCCTTGTACGGGTCCGGACGACGGAGACGACGGATGTTGGCCGAGATCTGCCCGACCTTCTGCTTGTCGATGCCGGACACCGAGAACCGGGTGGGCGACTCGACGACGAAGGTGATGCCTTCAGGAGCCTCGATCGGCACCGGGTGGCTGAAGCCGAGCGCGAACTCGAGGTCCTTGCCCTTCAGTGCCACACGGTAACCAACACCGTGGATCTCCATCTTCTTCGTGTAACCCTCGGTGACACCGGTGATGATGTTCGCAACCAGGGTCCGCGACAGACCGTGCAGCGCGCGGCTACGACGCTCGTCGTCGGGGCGCGTGACGCTCAGCGAGCCGTCCTCTGCCTTTTCGATTGCGATGGGCTCGGAGATGGTCAGCGCGAGGGTGCCCTTGGGACCCTTGACGGTGACATCCTGGCCGCTGATCGTGACGTCAACGCCCGCGGGGACGGTGACCGGAATCTTTCCAATACGCGACATTGTGGTGGCCTCCCTTACCAGACGTAGGCGAGGACTTCCCCGCCTACTCCTTGATTGGCCGCCTGGCGATCGGTGAGCAGACCGGACGACGTGGAGATGATGGCCACGCCGAGGCCTCCGAGGACCTTGGGCAGGTTGGTGGACTTCGCGTAAACCCGGAGACCGGGCTTGGAAACGCGACGCACGCCGGCGAGGCTACGCTCGCGGCTGGGACCGTACTTCAGATCGACGATGAGGGTCTTGCCGACCTCTGCGTCTTCGGTACGGAAATCGGAGATGTAGCCCTCGCGCTTGAGGATCTCGGCGATGTTCGCCTTGATCTTCGAGTGGGGAAGCTTCACCTCATCGTGGTACGCCGTGTTGGCGTTGCGCAGACGCGTCAAGAAGTCTGCGATGGGGTCAGTCATGGTCATAGGTCGACCTCGACACCTTTCTCGCTGTGGTTCCCATGCAACACCGGACGAATCCGATCGTGGGCCTCCAGCAATTCGGCTGGGCCGTCCGACTTGTGTCAGACGGCGTAAGTTACCGCACCGAGCTGAACGCATGCGTCAGCCACGGCAACCGCTCTAGTGTAGGGAACTTTGGCGCAGGTGTCCACCGGGATGCCACGTCGGCTCCCCCACCGCCACCCGAAGGTCGCTGATCGGGAAGGTATCGACGCACCCCGAAATCTGAACTGCTCGTTCGTCACCGAAGAACGACATCGACGAACGATGATCGCTTTCAACCAGAGTCGCAGCGCGACAGTTCTTTTCAGGATCGGCGCGATACACAACTCGATGGAAACCACGAATGGACGTGGGTTCCAAAGGAACCCACGTCCATTCACATGCGTGGTGTGACGAAGCCCGAGGGCCTCAGATCACCAAGAGCTCTTGCGAACTCCGGGAAGCTCGCCGGCGTGAGCCATCTCGCGAACGCAGATACGGCACAAGCCGAACTTGCGGAACACCGAGTGCGGGCGACCGCACCGCTGGCAGCGGGTGTAGGCGCGAACCGCGAACTTGGGCTTCTTGTTGGCCTTGTTGACCAATGCCTTCTTAGCCATGCGCTCAGTTCTCCTTGAACGGGAAGCCGAGGTGCTTGAGCAGTGCACGGCCTTCTTCGTTGTTGGTTGCGGTGGTCACGACGGTGATGTCCATACCGCGGGGGCGATCGATCTTGTCCACGTCGATCTCGTGGAACATCGACTGCTCGTTGAGGCCGAACGTGTAGTTGCCGTTGCCGTCGAACTGGTTGCCCGAGAGACCGCGGAAGTCGCGGATACGGGGCAGAGCGACAGACACGAGGCGGTCCAGGAACTCCCACATGCGGTCACCACGGAGGGTGACGCGTGCGCCGATGGGCATACCTTCGCGGAGCTTGAACTGCGCGATGGACTTACGTGCCTTGCGGATCTCGGGCTTCTGGCCCGTGATCAGCGACAGGTCATGGACAGCGCCGTTGATCAGCTTGGCGTCACGGGCAGCGTCGCCGACGCCCATGTTGACGACAACCTTGACCACGCCGGGGATCTGCATGACGTTCGAGTAGTCGAACTCGCTGTTGAGCGCGTCCTTGATCTCAGCGCGGTAGCGTGCCTTGAGGCGCGGCTGGACCTTGTTTTCGGTGGAGGTCATGTCAGATGTCCTTCCCGTTCTTCCGGGAAATCCGAACGCGCTTGCCGGACTCTTCGTCGGTGCGGTAGCCCACGCGGGTGGGGTTTCCGTCCGAGTCGACGACTGCAACGTTGGAAACGTGGATCGGGGCTTCCTGCGTGACGATGCCGCCGGAGGATGCTCCGCGCTCGTTCGCGGAAACCGCGGTGTGCTTCTTGATTCGGTTCACGCCTTCGACGAGGACCTTGTCGGTCGCGGGGTAGGCCTGAATGACCTTGCCCTTCGCGCCCTTGTCCTTGCCGGCGATGACCAGAACGGTGTCACCCTTGTGCACCTTCATCACAGCACCTCCGGGGCAAGCGAAACGATCTTCATGAACTTCTTCTCGCGCAGCTCACGGCCGACGGGTCCGAAGATGCGGGTTCCACGGGGATCACTGTCAGCCTTGATGAGCACTGCAGCGTTCTCGTCGAACTTGATGTAGGAACCGTCCGGACGACGGCGCTCCTTGGTCGTGCGAACGATGACGGCCTTGACGACCTCACCCTTCTTGATGTTTCCACCGGGGATTGCGTCCTTGACGGTGGCGACGATGACGTCACCGATCCCGGCGTAGCGACGTGACGAACCGCCGAGAACGCGGATGCAAAGGATTTCCTTGGCACCCGTGTTATCAGCGACGCGAACTCGCGACTCCTGCTGAATCACTTGATCTCCCTAGACCTGGAATTTCGTGCGCAACGGATTACCGACCCGGTGCGCGCGGTCATTGTTGCCACCTGCGTCGTGTCTGAGCTGCAGTCCCACCGACTGACGTCGGGAGACGATCACTGCAAGCACCGTTCGAGCTGCGCACGTGAAGACACACCTCTGCCACAGGCAACCGTTCTATTGTAGGGAAGGGTTCACCGAATACCAAATCAGCCGTACTCGACGCAACTCGAACCCTTCGCCCGGAAAGCCCCTGGAAAGCCCCTGGAAAGCCGAATGGCCCACTCCCCCAAGGGGAAGCGGGCCATTCGGTGATACTCGATCAGCTCGAGGATTCGATCAGGCTTACTTGGCCTTTTCGAGGACCTCGACCAGACGCCAGTGCTTCGTCGCGGACAGCGGACGGGTTTCCATCAGCTGAACGCGGTCGCCGACGCCGGCAACGCCGTTCTCGTCGTGCGCCTTCACCTTGGTCGTACGGCGGATGATCTTGCCGTAGAGCTTGTGCTTGACGCGGTCTTCGAGCTCGACCACGATCGTCTTTTCCATCTTGTCGGACACTACGTATCCGACACGGACCTTACGGCTCGCGCGCTCTTCTGTGCTCACTGCTTTTTCCTCACTCATGCCGCGTCACCTGCATCCGGACCCACAGCGAGTCCGAGCTCACGCTCACGCAGGACGGTGTAGATGCGCGCGATCTCGTGACGAACGGTGCGCAGTCGTCGGTTGTTGTCCATCTGGCCGGTAGCCATCTGGAAACGAAGGTTGAAAAGCTCTTCCTTCGACTCACGGAGCCGGGTGACCAGCTCGTCTTCACTGAGCTCGCGGAGCTCTGCTGCTGGGGTTCCAGTAGCCATCAGAACTGCTCCTCTCTGGTCACGATCCGGCACTTGCACGGGAGCTTGTGCATCGCGCGGCGCAGGGCCTCACGAGCAATCTCCTCGTTGGGGTATGTCATCTCGAACAGAACGCGTCCGGGCTTGACGTTGGCAATCCACCACTCGGGCGAACCCTTACCGGAACCCATTCGGGTTTCGGCCGGCTTCTTCGTGAGGGGGCGATCCGGGAAGATGTTGATCCAGATCTTGCCGCCACGCTTGATGTGCCGAGTCATGGCGATACGAGCGGACTCGATCTGCCGGTTGGTGATGTAGGCAGGCTCGAGAGCCTGGATGCCGTAGTCACCGAAGGTCACCTGGGTACCGCCCTTGGCGGCACCCGAACGGCTCGGGTGGTGCTGCTTGCGGTGCTTGACCCGCCGTGGGATCAACATGCGTCAGCCCTCCTGATTCTGTTCAGTTGCGGGAGCATCGGCGGTTGCGGTCGCTGCGCGGCCGGCCTCGGTGCTGGTCGCAGTGGTACCGGTGGCACCGGAACGACGCGGACGGCTCGGACGCTCACGACGCGGGCGATCCCCGGCCGGTGCGGCCGTGTTGGCGGCGAGCTCACGCTTGCCACCGACGATGTCGCCCTTGTAGATCCAGACCTTGACGCCGATGCGACCGAAGGTGGTCTTGGCCTCGTAGAGGCCGTAGTCGATGTCCGCACGAAGCGTGTGCAGCGGCACACGGCCTTCGCGGTAGAACTCCGACCGGGACATCTCGGCGCCGCCGAGACGACCGGAGCACTGAACGCGGATTCCCTTGACGTTGGGCTGACGCATGGCCGACTGGATGGCCTTGCGCATTGCACGACGGAAGGCAACGCGGTTCGAGAGCTGCTCGGCCACACCCTGTGCGACGAGCTGTGCTTCAGCTTCTGCGTTCTTGACCTCGAGGATGTTCAGCTGAACCTGCTTGCCGGTCAGCTTCTCGAGCTCGGAGCGGATGCGATCGGCTTCGGCGCCGCGGCGGCCGATGACGATGCCCGGACGTGCAGTGTGGATGTCCACGCGAACACGGTCACGGGTGCGCTCGATTTCGACCTTCGCGATTCCTGCGCGCTCCATGCCGGTGGCGAGGAGCTTACGGATCGCGACGTCTTCCTTGACGTACTCCGCGTACTGCTTGTCTGCGTACCAGCGAGACTTCCAGTCGGTGGTGATGCCGAGACGGAAGCCGTGCGGGTTGATTTTCTGGCCCACTACTGAGCACTTCCCTTCCGGCGATTACGGGTCGATGTTCCGGTCTTCGGCAGGCTCTCCACGATCACGGTGATGTGACTGGTGCGCTTGCGAATACGGAACGCACGTCCCTGTGCACGCGGCTGGAACCGCTTGAGGGTCGCGCCCTCGTCCACGAACGCCGTAGCAACGACAAGCGTGCTGGGGTCGAGGTCGAGGTTGTTCTCGGCGTTGGCTGCTGCGGAGGCGATCACCTTGGCGACCGGCTCGCTCGCTGCCTGCGGCGCGAACTTCAGGATGTTCAGGGCGTCTTCAACCGAGCGCCCGCGGACCAGGTCCACAACTCGACGTGCCTTCATCGGCGTAACGCGAACGTGCTTCGCTACAGCCTTGGCAGTCGGGTTGGCGGTTTCGGTGTTGCTCATCGCCTCTTCGCCTTCCGATCATCCTTGATGTGACCCTTGAACGTGCGGGTCGGTGCAAACTCTCCGAGCTTGTGTCCGACCATGGAGTCGGAAACGAACACGGGGACGTGCTTGCGGCCGTCGTGAACTGCAAACGTGTGGCCGATGAAGTCCGGGATGATTGTCGAACGACGGGACCAGGTCTTGATGACCTGCTTGGTTCCCTTTTCGTTCTGTACATCCACCTTCGCGAGGAGGTGGTCATCGACGAACGGGCCCTTCTTAAGGCTGCGTGGCATCCTTCACTCCCTCCTAGCGCTTGTTCTTGCCGGTGCGGCGGCGACGGACGATCATCTTGTCGCTTGCCTTGTTCTTGCGGGTACGGCCTTCAGGCTTACCCCACGGGCTGACCGGGTGGCGTCCACCTGAGGTCTTGCCCTCGCCGCCACCGTGCGGGTGGTCGACCGGGTTCATCACGACACCACGAACGGTCGGGCGCTTGCCCTTCCAACGCATACGGCCGGCCTTGCCCCAGTTGATGTTCGACTGCTCGGCGTTGCCGACCTCGCCGACGGATGCGCGGCAGCGCACGTCGACGCGACGGATTTCACCGGAAGGCATACGCAGCGTGGCGTAGCTGCCTTCCTTACCGAGGAGCTGGATGCTGGCGCCTGCGGAACGAGCCATCTTGGCTCCGCCGCCGGGACGCAGTTCCACACCGTGGATGGTGGTACCAGTCGGGATGTTGCGCAGCGGCAGGTTGTTGCCCGGCTTGATGTCGGCGCCTGCACCGGACTCGACCGGTGAACCCTGCACCAGGCCCTTGGGGGCGATGATGTAGCGCTTCTCACCGTCTGCGTAATGCAGGAGTGCGATGTTTGCTGTGCGGTTGGGGTCGTACTCGATGTGAGCGACCTTTGCCGGGATGCCGTCCTTGTCGTTGCGACGGAAATCGATCAGTCGGTATGCACGCTTGTGTCCGCCACCCTTGTGACGGGTGGTGATACGACCGTGTGCGTTACGTCCACCGCGACCGTGCAGCGGGCGAACCAGCGACTTCTCGGGGGTTGACCGAGTGATCTCGGCGAAGTCCGAGACGCTCGAGCCACGACGGCCCGGTGTTGTCGGCTTGTACTTACGGATTGCCATGAGTCTTCTCGTCCTCTATGTCTCGTCAAGTCCCGGCGCTTACGCGACCGGTCCTCCGAAGATCTCGATGGGCTTGCTGTCAGCGGACAGGGTCACGAGCGCGCGCTTGGTGTCCTTGCGCTTGCCGTAACCGAATCGGGTCCGCTTACGCTTGCCCTGACGGTTGGCGGTGTTGACGCTGGTCACCTTGACGCCGAAGACCTTCTCGACGGCAATCTTGATCTGCGTCTTGTTCGAGTCCGGGTGCACCAGGAAGGTGTAGGTGCCTTCCTCGATCAGTCCGTAGGACTTCTCGGAGATGACCGGAGCGAGCAGGATGTCGCGGGGGTCAGCGATGGTGCTCACTTGGCGTCCTCCTTGTTCTGAGCGCTCTCTGCGGGCCCGTGGATGAACGCGTTGAGTGCCTCGACGCTGAACACGACATCGTCTGCATTGAGCACGTCGTAGGTGTTGAGCTGGTCGGGTGCAATGGGATGCACGCCTTCCAGGTTCTGCACGCTCTTCCAAGCGGCTACATCCTGGCGACCCACGACGAGCAGCAGCTTCTTGCGATCCGAAATCTCACCGAGGAACGCGATTGCGCCCTTGGTCGAAGGCGTCTGCCCTGCAACCAGTTCGGTGATGACGTGGATGCGCTCGTTGCGTGCGCGGTCAGAGAGGGCTCCGCGAAGAGCGGCTGCCTTCATCTTCTTGGGGGTGCGCTGGCTGTAGTCACGCGGCTGCGGGCCGTGAACGGTTCCGCCGCCGACGAACTGCGGTGCGCGAGTCGAGCCCTGGCGTGCGCGGCCGGTGCCCTTCTGGCGGTACGGCTTCTTGCCACCGCCGCGGACGTCGCCGCGGGTCTTGGTGGAGTGGGTTCCCTGACGAGCAGCTGCGAGCTGCGCGACGACAACCTGATGGAGAAGCGCGATGTTGGCCGGAGCGTCGAAGATCTCAGCGGGGAGATCGACGGTGCCGTTGGTCTTGCCGCCGGCGACCTTGACGTCCAGGGTCAACTTGGTCTCGGTGCTGGTCATGCCCGTGCACCACCCTTCACTGCACTCTTGACGATCACGAGGCCGCCCTTGCGGCCGGGGATCGCACCCTTGATCAGCAGCAGGCCGTTCTCGGCATCCACCTTGTGGACCGAGAGGTTCTGCGTCGTGATGCGGTCGCTACCCATGCGTCCGGACATGCGCATGCCCTTGAACACGCGGCCGGGAGTTGCACAGCCACCGATGGAGCCCGGGCGGCGGTGAACAGCCTGGGTACCGTGCGACGCGCCCTGTCCCTTGAAGCCGTGACGCTTCATGGTTCCGGCGAAGCCCTTGCCCTTGCTGGTTCCGGTGACGTCGACGTATGCGCCGTCCTCGAAGACCTCGGCGGTGAGCTCCTGGCCGACCTCGTAGTCGGAGGTGTCCGCAACGCGGAGCTCCACTACGTGGCGACGCGGGGTCACACCAGCCTTGGTGAACTGGCCGGAAGTCGGCTTGTTCACCTTGCGCGGGTCGATGGCGCCGAACGCGAGCTGAACGGCGCTGTAGCCGTCACGCTCTTCGGTACGGATCTGGGTTACGACGTTCGGCCCAGCCTTCACGACGGTGACCGGGACAACCCGGTTGTTCTCGTCGAAGACCTGGGTCATGCCGAGCTTGGTGCCCAGGATTCCCTTGATCTTGGTATCAGTCATTGTTTTTGTCTCCGCCGTCACTGAATGTTCACGTCGACACTGGCCGGAAGGTCGATGCGCATGAGCGCGTCAACCGTCTTCGGCGTCGGGTCGAGAATGTCGATCAGCCGCTTGTGAGTACGCATCTCGAAGTGCTCGCGCGAGTCCTTGTACTTGTGCGGCGAGCGGATGACGCAATATACGTTCTTCTCGGTCGGCAACGGCACAGGTCCAACGACGCGGGCACCCGTACGGGTTACCGTCTCGACGATCTTGCGCGCTGACGCGTCGATCGCCTCGTGGTCGTAGGCCTTGAGCCTGATGCGGATCTTTTGTCCCGCCACGCTTAGTGTCCTTTTCTTGCCGCGTTTCGTAGCCCGCCTGGTCAGGCTCGAGCTACCTCGTCTGCACAGTCCTTGCCTGGACGATGACACGACGAACACTGAAGCGATCGGGACCAAGTCCGAAAGTTCGGAAGACCGTGTTAGCGGTAAACCGAGCATCGGATCAGATCAGGATCTGCTGCCGCTGTTCGTTTGTCATTGTTCTCCGGTACACGCGGTCGGGCGTGTCGCCTTCTCACTCATCCTGCGCCGGACAATCTTTCGATCATCTGGCGCGTGATGCGTACCGGACGTGTTCGATGTCGAACACAAAGTAGGTACTGCTTCCGTCCTGCATTACTTCTCGTCTTGCATGTCTTGCATGGTCACAGTCGTTGACCCGATTACCCTGACGGGATCTGCGATCGATCGTCTGTGACGTCTTACCCTTACCCGATCACGGCCGCAAACGACCGCGTCCCGGACAAGGCAACCCGACCAGTATGCCGTACCTGGCCCGATTCCTCAACTCCCCCGAACCAGCCTTTCCGAGTGAGCTGCGCGACAACAACCTTACTCAGAAGTAAGATAGGCCGATGACTACTTCCAGCCCCACCTATCGCGGATGGCAGAAATTGCCGGACAACGCCCTCGGACATGCAGTTTTCTCGGCGGCGATGTCCATTCGCGTGCCCTACTTCGCCTCCGTTCTCCCCCAGGTGACCAATTTGGAACCAGGGCTCTGCGAGGTCCGCTCCCCCAAATGGTGGGGCGTCCAAAACCATCTCGGCACTTTTCACGCGATCGCAGCCTGCAACCTCGCGGAGGTCGCGATGGGCATGCTGAGCGAAGCGACGGTTCCGAACTCGCACCGCTGGATCCCCAAGTCGATGAAGGTCGACTACCTCGCCAAGGCCGAGACCGGCCTGCGGGCGGTCGCCCGACTCGAGACTTTGCCGGACTTCGCGGCGATCGAGAGTGGCACGGAACTTCTCGTTCCCATCTCGATCTTCGACCGGGGCGGCAAGGAAGTAGTCCACGCCGAAATCACCACCTGGGTCTCCCCCAAGTAGGCACTCACGAACCCGCCTGCATCGCAACCTGATTCGCCCGCCAATCAGGTTTCGCAGAATTAGGCACCACCGCAGGTTTCGGCGAATGACGATCGTGGAACACCTCCCCGAACGGCGATGGTCGGTCGGGGTGCCGGTGTCCGGAGGTGGGTTGCGTTCCGGGCACCACATTGTCGACCTCGCGTCACGCCGAGCACCGGGAGGCCTCGTGGAAGAGTTGTCGACCTCGCGTCACGCCGAGCACCGGGAGGCCTCGTGGAAGAGTTCTTGACCACAACGAGTTCCGAAGCAGGCACGCAGACCTCGTCGTATCCGGACGAGGCCGAGGGATTGGACAGCTTCCGGCGCGACCTCGACGCCATCGACGCTCTACTTCTCGAGACGGTGCGGCAGCGGCTGGAACTCTGCCTGCGTATCGGTGAGTGGAAGCGCTCCCGCGAGGTTCCGATGATGCAACCCGGCCGCGTGCGCGTCGTGAAGGAGCGGGCGCGTGAATTCGCTCGTAGACACGACCTCTCTCCTGACTTCTTCAACGCCCTGTACGAGCTGATGATTGCCGAGACCTGTCGACTCGAAGACCTGGTGATCAACGCACCTGTTGAGGAGGAGGACACTGTTCGGGAATCCGTCGGACCGAGATCAGGATCATCGACATGAGTTCCCGCACCCTTCTGGTGGACAATTACGACTCGTTCACCTACAACCTGTTCACCCTGTTGACCGAGGTCAACGGGGTTGTGCCGACCGTGGTCCGCAACGACGCGGATTGGGATTCCCTCGATCTCGCGTCGTACGACAACGTGGTCATCTCCCCAGGTCCCGGCCGGCCGGATCGCGACCGTGATTTCGGAATCAGCCGCCGTTTCATCGAAGAAGCGCCTCTCCCACTTCTCGGTGTCTGTCTCGGCCACCAGGGCCTGTGCGAGTTGTTCGGCGCGGACGTGGTCGTTGCGCCCGTACCGATGCACGGCCGAATTTCACTGATCGATCACGACGGCTCGGGCATCTTTGCCGGACTTCCGTCGCCGTTCCGAGCTGTTCGCTACCACTCGTTGACCGTCGAGAATCTGCCGAACGCCTTCGTTCGCACCGCGTGGACGTCCGACGGACTGCTCATGGGTGTCCGGCACCGGACCAAGCCGATGTGGGGCGTTCAGTTCCATCCGGAGTCCATCAGTACCGAGTTCGGCATAGATTTGCTCGCGAACTTCCGCGATCTGTCCGTCGGACGCACTCTGGATTCGGTGATCCGACCCGAACCGACTTCGCAAACACCCGACCTGCGGCCGGCGATCAACTACGACGTCGACGACGTGATTCTCGATTTTGCAGTGGACCCGTCGGCGGCCTATGCAGCACTGTTCGCCGACGGTCCGAACGCGTTCTGGCTGGACCGCGCGGCAACCGCAGAGCCGAGTGCGCGCTTTTCGATACTCGGCGATTCGTCGGGGCCGCTGGCCGAGTTCATCACGTACGACGTGCAAGCCGAGGTACTGACTGTCAGCCGAAAAGGCTTGTCCGACGAGCACATTCGAGTCCCGTTCTTCGATTACTTGGACGCACAGCTCGCGACGCGCTTCGTGCCCTCACATCCGGAACTCGACTTCAACCTCGGCTACGTGGGCTACCTCGGCTACGAACTGAAAGCACAGACCGGAGGAAGGGCAGTCCATCCGGCACCCACTCCTGATGCCGCTCTGGTGTTTGCCGACCGCGCCGTCGTCATCGATCACACCGCGGGCCGCACTCACGTTTTGAGGTTGCGCGAGAAAGTCCGGGACGCCGGCTATGACGATTGGCTCGAATCGACCGTCGACAC
This sequence comes from Rhodococcus sp. MurmanLake-1, assembly GCF_056945715.1. Taxonomy (NCBI): domain Bacteria; kingdom Bacillati; phylum Actinomycetota; class Actinomycetes; order Mycobacteriales; family Nocardiaceae; genus Rhodococcus; species Rhodococcus sp. MurmanLake-1. Next base: position 1,339,673 of record NZ_JBWZNF010000001.1, read on the forward strand.
CTTGGCGCGGATCGGCGCGGACCTTCCGGAACGCACCCCGGTTCCGCTGATCAGTGACACCGTCTGGACGCAGGCTCGCCTGCGGCATGATCGCGATCAGTACCTGTCGTTGATCGGAACGGCCCTCTCGGAGATCCGGGCAGGTGAGTCCTACGAGGTGTGTCTGACCAACATGGCGAGCGTCGACGAGACGATCGATGCACAGCAGGCGTTCGAGTATCTGCGCTCGATCAATCCGACGCCGTACAGCGCACTTCTCGACTTCACCGGCATCTCGGTGGTCTCGGCCTCGCCTGAGCGGTTCCTTCGTGTCGACTCGGACGGCAACGTCGAGTCCAAGCCGATCAAAGGGACCCGTCCGCGCGGCGTCACCCGAGCGCGTGATGCTGCGCTACGGCAGGACCTGCTCGATAGCGAGAAGGACCGCGCCGAGAACCTGATGATCGTGGACCTCACTCGCAACGACCTCACCAAGGTCTGCGTTCCGGGAAGTGTCCACGTTCCGAGGCTGTTCGCGATCGAGTCGTACTCGTCCGTTCACCAAATGGTGTCGACGGTGCGTGGACATCTGAGCCCGGGGTCGTCGGCGGTGGACTGTGTCCGCGCCGCGTTCCCCGGCGGATCGATGACCGGCGCCCCGAAGGTACGGACGATGGAGATCATCGACCGCCTCGAATCAGGCCCACGTGGGGTCTACTCGGGATCGATCGGGTACTTCGCCCTCGGTGGCGCCGCAGACCTCTCGATCGTGATCCGGTCGCTGGTCTGCACCGAGAGCGGCGTGACCTTCGGAATCGGTGGTGCCATTACAGCGTTGTCCGACCCGGAAGAAGAATTCGACGAGACCACGGTCAAGGCGTCCACTCTGCTCCGTGCACTCGATGCGGTGTCCTCGCGGGTCCTCGAGTACGGCGGGTAGATCCAGCCATGACGCCGGCATCAGGCACCGCGACGGTTGTCGGCGGGCTGGGTGCCGTCGGATCCATGTTCGTCGAACTGCTTCGCGCCGGGGGGTCGACGGTCACCGTCGTCGACCCAGCAGGCAGCGATCCTGACGGAGATGTAGTCGTCGGAGACATCACGAAACCCAGTGACCGGGTCCTCGCACACGTGGAGTCCTCGAGCGTCATCGTGCTCGCCGTTCCCGAACAGGTCGCTCTAGCCGCACTACCGAGCCTTCGAACATCCGGCGCTCTCGTTGTGGACACGCTGTCGGTCAAATCGCGGATGGACGCGGCAATCGCCGACGCCGGCCGAGAAGGGGAGTTCCTCGGACTCAACCCCATGTTCCGTCCGTCGCTCGGCCCACGCGGTCGGGCCGTCATCGCAGTGCCGTACGTCGACGGTCCGCAGTCCGCCGGATTCCTCGACGTCGTGCGCTCGTGGGGCGCGTCGGTCGCGGTGATGGACGCCGATCGTCACGACCGGTTGGCCGCAGCTACCCAGGTTCTGACACACGCGTCGGTGCTGGCTTTCGGCGTTGCCCTGGCCGAACTCGGAGTTTCCGCGGACGATCTCCTCGCGGTAGCCCCTCCCCCACATCGGACCTTGCTCGCGCTCCTGGCGCGTGTAGCCGGCGGCGAACCGGAGGTGTACTGGGACGTACAAGCGGGCAATCCGTATGCAGGTGCGACACGAAAAGCACTGTTTGATGCCACCTCACAGGTGGACACGGCGGCCGAGACGCTCGGCGACTTCACGACGCTGATGAAAACCGCCGAGGCAGCGCTCGACGATCGCTCCGGCGAATTGAACGCGGAGTGCCAGAGCTTGTTCGATCGCATTGCCGAGGGGCACAGAGAAATCGCCGAAGGGCACAGAGAGTAGGGCACGATGAGACCTGGAGTGAGTCCGCCCAGCCTCCCGGAGTACGACGCCTCGGATCCGGTCGAGAGTGCAATCGTCAGTCGGCTTGCGAGCAATTGGGCGCGCCGGGCAACCGTGAAGAAGGCGGAGCCGGAACTGGACGATCTCTTCGATTCGTCGTTGTCCGACTACCCCGAAGCACTTCTCCCGTTCGCGGAGCATCCGACCTACCTGGCATTGAGTCCCGAGCAGAAGCAACGCCTGCAAGCCTGGGCATGGATCGCGTTCAACAAGAACGTCATGGACATCGAGAAGTATGTCGTCAATCCCGGCTTCGACGTTCTCGCCGAAGACCGACTCGGCGTCGGACTCGGAGATTGGGCTGCAGTGGCCGTCAATCAGGCGATGGTCGACGAGCAATATCACACGCTCATGCACTTCAATGCCAGTTCAGCGACCCGTCGAGGCAGGGGCTGGGCGCTTCCGGCCAAGGCACTGCCAGACGTCCTGACGGTCCACACGCGGGCGCAAGCCCTCGACGCAGCCGAGGGGTCTCGCAAGATTGCCCTGACACAGTTGGCGTTCATGACCGTCGCCGAGGTGTCGATCACCGCATACCTCGACCTGATCTCGGACGATCCGGGCGTGCAGTCGATCAACCGCGCGACGATCCGGTTGCACGCTCGCGACGAGTACTGCCATGCCTCGATTGCCGGGGAACTGGCCGTGTCGGTCTGGGATTCCCTGGATCGTGGAGATCGCAGCTATCTATTGGAAGGCTTCGAGGGCGCCATGCGCGCTTTCAGCGGAACCGACTTCGGCGCTTGGCGCGCAATCATGGAGATCGAAGCCGTAACCGGCGGACAGAAGATGCTCGACGACATCGAATCGGGACGGCGCAACAACCTGTTCGTCCAGGACTACAGCGGTATCGAGAGGTTGTACAAAACCTTGAATCTGGACAGGATGTAGCCGACTCTCACGAATCCACGGGCATAGTGCGGGCTCCGGAACCTGACAGCAGTTTCCGCCATGACAACCGATCGGTTTGCCGGTCGTACATTCGGTACGCCGGCCACAACAGAGCATGCAGAATTGACGTCTTGAGAATCATCAAACGAAGTCGTGTAGTCATAGCCTGGTGATACTCGAGCGTTGTCACCGAAGCCTTGTTGTATGACAGAAACTCGATGGGTCCAGTCTCTCCCCTTCGACCGGAGATTTCGCTCCGCATGTCCAGGTCAGTGCCGAACTGCATCCCTGCCTTCACCAGGCACAGCGACAGATCCACGTCTTCGTGAATGTCGGTGCGATCACTGACCTTGTCGCGGATCGAGCGCCACGACGTCGCCCGAATCGCCATATTCGAACCAGTCAGTGCGTGCGCCGGTTTGATTCCGTGGAAATCGCCACGGGCCTCGGCTTTCTTCACCGCTGCTCGCTGAAGACCTGAAAACGGTGACTCGTAAAACAACGAGAAACCGGTAACGGCATCAAGATCATGAGAAGCGAAGGAACTTCGAACCGCTCGCGCCCACCCTGGTGCGACACGCGAATCCGCATCGACCCTGCCGATGAATTCACCCACTGCGATGTCGAACCCGGCATTACGTGCATGAACAACGCCTTGACGCGGTTCTACAAGATATCGAATTCGAGAATCCCGCTGCTCGAAAGAACGCGCGATTTCAGGGGTGCGGTCGGTGGAATTGTTGTCGATAACAATTATCTCGAGGATTTCGTCCCCTTGACGAGCGAGGGACTCCAAACACCCGGCGATGTAGTCCTCCTCGTTGTACACGGGAACCACCACTGACAACGTGCCGATATCCATGAGGAGTAGGTTACCTCGCCAGAGGGAGTCGACTTGATGATCGAGTCAGGGGTACCCGTCGATCGAGTACGAACTCGTAGTATTCGACGAGCATTCAGCACTCGCGAATACGGTTCACACCTGTCGGTGACCCGAAATCAGGCCCGGTACCGGACACTGTGCGATATCGCACATTCCCGTCGGTCGACCTGACCTCGGCTTCTCGCCAAGCTGCACATTTGCATTGCTCCGCACCGCGCGAAGGCCGGACCGAGGTTGTCCCTCCGGTAACATCCACTGTGCATCCGGAGATAGACGTACAAGGTTCCCGCAACCACTGGGGTCCTTACCAGTGACTCCGGCTCGGGCTACGACTTGCTCGAGAAAGGACACGGCCGAGAAGCCGTGTCCAAGCACAGCTCGGCCCGAACATCCATGTAGACAGCGGAGAATTGATGCCCTTATCGACGGACGCGGCGGTAGTCGTGGAGGACGTTCACAAGTCCTTCAAGGATGTGCACGCTCTGCGCGGTATCAACTTTCAGGCCCCCAAAGGTTCGGTTCTCGGCATTCTGGGACCCAACGGGGCAGGCAAGACCACCACGGTCAAGGTGCTGTCGACGCTGATCCGTCCCGACAGCGGACGCGCGATGATCGCCGGATACGACGCGGTACGAAATGCCCCGGAGGTTCGTCGTTCGATCATGATGACGGGGCAGTTCGCTGCACTCGACAACGCACTGACCGGCCGCGAGAACATCGAACTTTTTGCACAGTTGATGGGCTTGGATCGTGCATCGGCGAAGCAACGGGCCGTTGACCTCCTGGAAGAGTTCGACCTAGTCGAGGCCGGCGCTCGCACCGTGGCAAACTACTCGGGCGGTATGCGTCGTCGCATCGACATCGCGTGCGGGCTCGTCGTTCGCCCCGAAGTCGTGTTTCTCGACGAACCGACCACCGGATTGGATCCGCGCAGCCGTCAGAGCGTGTGGAATCTCGTCCAAACCCTGAAAGAACAAGGCATCACGGTTCTGCTGACCACGCAGTACCTCGAGGAAGCCGACCTTCTCAGCGACAACATCATTGTGATCGACAAGGGATCGGTCATCGCCGAAGGAACCGCAGATCAGCTCAAGGCCCGTACCGGAGCTAGCTTCTGCGAAATCGTTCCGATGTCCTCCGAGTTGCTCGGTCCGGCAGCCAACGCTCTGGGCAACCTACTTCCGCCGGACTTTCGTTTCGATATTGCCAAGGACAACGGAAAGATCGCGATCCCGGCACCCCGTGGATCCGCGACGCTTGCCGAGGCCTTGCGCCGCCTCGACCACGCGAGAATTCCGCTTGCCGACATCGCGCTGCGGCGCCCGTCTCTCGACGATGTCTTCCTCTCGTTGACTGGACGCCCTCAGGCTGCCGAACCCGGTGAGGTCGGTGAGCCTGCGTGACCACTACGACCAAGTACCAAACCCCGAACCTGACGCTGCAGAAGACCGGTCGCCGCGAAATCTCGGTTCCTGCGGCCACTCGAGTAGGACGTCACCGTCGCCCGAATCCGTCGGCGATAATGCAGTGGTGGGTTCTCACGGGTCGCACGTTGCGGGCGATGATCCGACGCTACGAACTGGTCATAGCCGTCATCGCTCCGTTGATATTCACAGTGGGCTTCTACTTGCCGTTGAAGTTCGTGATGCAGCTCCAAGGCATCGACTACGCGCAGTTCCTGATGCCGATCATCGTGTTGCAGGCCATGGCCTTCACGTCGATTTCAGCCGCGCAGATGTCGGCAAGGGAGAAAATCACCGGGTTCAGCTCGCGCATGCAGACCATGCCGGTCTATGGGCCCGTCCCCTTGTTGTCCCGGATGAGCAGCGGATTCGTCCGTTCAGTGGTGTCGTTGACGGCCGCACTCGTCTACGGACACGCGATCGGCTTTCGATTCACCGAAGGTGTTGGCCAGGCAGCGCTCTTCTGCGGCTTGGCCTTGGTGTTCAGCACCTGCTTGTCGCTGGGCGCCGACGCTATCGGCTCACTCTCGAAGAGCCCGCAGGCAACCAGCCAGGCCCTTACCCTTCCCCAGCTGATCTTGGGCATGCTTTCGTGCGGCTTCGTTCCCGAGACGGGCTTTCCCGAGTGGATCCGCCCCTTCGTGCGTAATCAGCCAGTCTCACAATTCTCCTTCGCGATGCGCGATCTCGCGCACGGCGGTGTCACGTCGCACACGATGTTCCCGGTTGTGATGTGGTCGTTGGGACTGCTTGTCGTCTGCGCTCCCCTTGCCTACTGGGCAAGTACAAGGCGGGCATGATGACAAGCACTGACAAGTCACTCGACCAGAACGAGCTACGACGGGGCCGGACGCTGAACTTCCCGGAACCTAACGCCGCGCTTCCGGAAAACTCTGCAAAAGCTCTGTGGACGCACAGCCTGATTCAAGCTCGGCGTCTACTAGTCAGTTGGGCTCGTGATCCGTCCACCGCAATCCAAGCGTTGTTGTACCCGGCCCTGACTCTCATCATGTTCCGAGTTGTACTCGGGAACTCGATCAGTGCAGCCACCGGTCAGCCGAGTATCTACGGCACTGTTCCGCTGATCATTCTGGTCGGCGCGATGTTCGGTTCCATTGCGAGTGCTGTCGGGCTTCGGACGGAGAAGACCAGCGGACTGCTCAGCCGATTCTGGACGCTTCCAGCCCACCGCGCGTCGGGGTTGGTCGGGCGAATGATCGCCGAAGCCGTCCGTGTCCTCGTGACGACGATCGTGATCATCGGAGTCGGTTTCATCGCCGGATTCCGTTTCAACCAAGGCCCGGTTGCCGCGATCGGAATGCTTCTTCTGCCGATTGTGTTCGGTATCGGCTTTGCGGTGATGGTGACGGCCCTGGCTACGGTGTCCGACAATCTTCCACTCGTAGAAATCGTCTCCATCGGCTGCACGCTGCTGATGTTCTTCAACAGTGGTTTTGTGCCCACGATGGCGTATCCCGTTTGGTTGCAGCCGGTGATCGCCGCGCAGCCGATGTCGGTGGCCGTCGAAGCGATGCGAGGAATGTCGCTCGGTGGGCCAGTTCTCGTACCCGTGCTCAAAACATTTGCATGGTCCTTCGGAATGATCGCTGTATTCCTGTATCCGGCGATTAAGGGATACCGGCGGGCCGCCTCGGACTAACGCCTGTGTCCAAATCTCGACCTACCGAATCGGTCGCTCCGTAACGTATCCGACGATCCGGTCGACATATCCAATCGGGAAGCTATAGACAGTCGCTTTTCCGAGAACCGTTTCAACCGAGAGGTAAGAAGTCTTGACGCGAAACTCTACGACCTGGCGACGCACCGTGCAGATCGGCGTGTTGGCTGTCGCCGGTTCACTGTTCACTGCAGGTATCGCGCAGGCCGTCCCCGCGCGCGTCGGTGGCGACTCATCCGAAACAGCGTCGACGGGCTCTTACGTCAAGTCCGTCGAGAAGGTCAATGACCGTCAACTCGTAGTCAATGTTTATGCGGCGTCGATGGACAAGGTCATTCCGATCCAGGTCATCACTCCCGCTGACAATTCCGAGCCTCGCCCGATCGTGTATCTACTGAACGGTGCCGGCGGCGGGGAAGACGCTGCTACGTGGGAGAGGCAAACCGACGTAGTCGAGTTCTTTGCCGACAAGAACGTGAACGTCGCCACTCCTGTCGGCGGTCGACTCTCGTACTACACGGACTGGGAGAAAGACGACCCCAAGGCTGGACGCAATAAGTGGTCGACCTTCCTGGGCAAAGAATTGCCTCCGTTGTTGAACGAAGAGTTGGGGAGCAACGGCAAGCAAGCCATCTCCGCCATCTCGATGTCCGGTACATCGGTACTGAACCTGGCGATCGAGTACCCCGGTTTCTACAGTTCTGTTGCCGCTTACAGTGGCTGCGCACAGACCAGCGATCCCCTCGGACAAGCATTCGTCCGGACGACCACGGAATGGATCGGCGGAGTCGACGACATCACCAATATGTGGGGACCATTGGACGGACCGGGATGGGTCGAACACGATCCGCTCGTCAACGCCGAGAAGCTGCGTGGGACACCGATCTACATGAGCACGGGCAACGGACTTCCTGGAATTCCGAACGACACCTTTCTCAACCCACGCCTGAGCGATGGTCGCGCGTACACCGAGAACCAGATCATCATCGGCGGCCCAATCGAAGCAGCGACCAACCTTTGCACTTCGAACATGGCCAAGCGCCTGTATGAATTGAATATTCCGGCAGTTGTCGATTTCCAGCCGGTAGGGACCCACTCGTGGGGCTACTGGCAGGATCAGCTGCACAAATCGTGGCCGTTCATCGCCGGGTCGCTCGGAATCTGATCAACTCCTGATCTGCCTCGAAGGCCACCTGATCGCTACACGCCCGACGCAGCGTGTCCGTACAGGTGGCCTTCGTCGTAGTGTGCTGTTTCACTTACCGAGCGCACGAAGTTAAACATGTATTGCTGCACAACCTGCGGCTGCGCCGATTCGTTCGACGCCTCGACGCATGCCTGACACACAGTCATGAGTACGACAGCGGAATCGGTTCATGTATCCGGATCTAGGCATATACCGACGTCGGTTATTGCCCGCCCTGGCCCGGGACCTGACCCGACAAACACGCAGAACGTCGGCTTCTCGCTCAGATTCGTCCCGACGTCCTCTAACGGTCCGATCAGCTCCTGAAGAACGCCGACAATCGCGGACCGATCAGCTCGAGCTGATCGGTTTCCATCATCGAGTGATGCGAACTCTCGACCGTTGTCTCAGCCAGGGTTCCGTTGACGTAAGGCTTCCAGGCCGCGGCAAGTTCGATTATCGAACCGACTCCCACGGTGGCGCTGAGAAGTACAGCGTCACCGTCGAAGACGCTCGGCTCGTATCCGTCGATCATCGAGGCCGCTGAGATCGCAAAATCGTACAGAGATCCGAGTTGATCGTCGGAGAGGAACGACAGGGAATCGAGTGACCGACCGAGAGCGAGGATCTCTTCCCGACCCAACGCACTGAGATCCAGGGTGTCCCCGACGTCGACCCCCCATCCCGCGGCCAGTTCGGAGACGTTGTCCCGGGCCTGGTTTTCCCCGACTTCGGTAGTGCCGCGAGGATCGATCATTGCCAGCTTCACGTCGAACCCCTTCGAGCGCAATAGAACTGCACACGCGTGTCCGATGAACCCGCCGAGCGAGTAGCCGACGATGTGGAACGGGCCGCTCGCATTCACACTCAGCATCTCGCGAACGTACCGCTCGGCTAATGCGTCGACTGATGTGGGCAGATGCCACGATTCCGTCATCACCGGTGCCTGCAGTCCGTAGAGCGGCGTCTGCGCGTCGAGGTGAGGAACCAGGCCGGAGGCTTTCCATGCCAGCCCGCTCATCGGGTGGATGAAGAATACCGGTACCGACGATCCAGCATCCCGGATCGGCAATAGAACATCGAGCGCCTGACTCGACGACGGCGCGCTGCCACGAAGTGTGTCTTCGATTCGGGCAGAGAGGGATTCAACTGTCGATGCACCGAACAGCATGCGCACGGGGACGTCGGCACCAACAGATGCACTCAGTTCGGACGCCAACTTCATCGCGATGAGGGAGTTGCCACCCAACTCGAAGAAATCATCATCCAACCCCACCCGATCAACACCCAACACACCCACAAACGCCGACGCCACCACCAACTCCACCGACGACACCGGAGCCCGAAACACCCGAGCCTCGAACACCGGCTCCGGCAACAACGCCCGATCCAACTTCCCCGACGAATTAAGTGGGAACGCATCCAACACCACCACAGCAGCCGGAACCATATAACCCGGAACCCGATCCCCCACAAACCCCCGCAACACACTCACATCCACAACCGACCCCACCGCCGGCACCACATACCCCACCAACTGATCACCCATCGCCGACCCACGCACCACCACCGCAGCCGACAACACCGACCCATGCGACACCAACGCCGCCTCGATCTCCCCCAACTCGATCCGCTGACCACGGAACTTCACCTGAAAATCAGTACGACCGATGTACTCCAACTCACCAATCGAGTTCCAACGGACCAAATCACCCGTCCGATACATCCGCTCCCCACCCGAACCGAACGGCGACGCCACAAACCGATCCG